>NZ_JAPNLH010000001.1 GCF_026627425.1 Arthrobacter endolithicus | reverse complement strand
CCTGCACGCCGATCTCGACCTGAAGCAGCGCGCTCTCGACCGAACGGCGCCCCCGAGCACCACGCCCGGCCGGTACCGGCCACCCGATGACCTATTGGCATTCCTGGAAGGGCTGTAATTATGTAGAAAGCCGACCAGAACAGATCAGCACGACGGCAACTCATTTCCCGGCCAGGACCACCTGGTTTCTGCATAACCGCGCGTTCTACATAGTGGCTCTTATGAAGAATTCTTCATAAAAGCCATCCGCCAGGCTCGGTGATCCAGGGCCGGTGCACGCGCACCCGTCCGAGCTTCCACTCGGCCTTGACCTGGGCCATCGCTCGGCGGGTGGAACGCTCAGAACCCTCAAAGCCCATGCCTACCAGCTTCTGGTGGGTGATATCGGCTCGGATCCGGCCTCGTGACTTTTCCACGAGCTCCTCGATCTTGGGCAGGTACTCATCGGTGATCTTGTCTCTGGCCACTGGTTCAGCCAGGGGTCGGCCGGCCTCCCGGGCGGCGACGTGTTTGGCGACCGTGTGGTGGGAACAGCCCGCGAGCACGGCCGCGGCGCGAAACGACTTCGTAAGATCGTACGCTTCAAGAATTTCCATGATTTCTCCGTCAGACTTCATAGAGAGCCTCTTCCTGGTTTGGTTTGGTGCGACTAGACACCGACATCAAACCCCAGGAAGGGGCTCCCGCCGTTAACAACACGGCGATGCTAGAAAATATGAGTGGGCAGATCTCATGGCCACCAATGGGCATTTCTGCTGGCCATCAGTGGGCAGTTACGTGGCCGCCTATGGGCAGTTTTTCATGGCCGCTAACAATCGGGCAACAATACCGTGTCGGCGTACATCGCCATCGAAACGCCAGCGTTCAGCGTGCGGGCAGCTGGCACGAGTAGACGCCCCGAGAGTTCCGATCGGTATGTGTTCATCCATCTATCCGCGTCAATACCCTGTGCACCCCAGAACGATGCCCACTCGTGAAGTTCGACAAGCTCGTTGAGACGGGCTTGAGGGGCGGCCGCGACGTCCTTGGCATTCAGGCCCCGTTTGCCGAATACAAGCTGTTCGCCGAAAACCTCCTCGATCGCACCGAGGGAGCCGTGGCTCAGTTTCAACGGGAGGTCGTAGCGGCTCGCCTGGTCAGGTTCACGGCCTTCTCCCTGCAGGGCGCGCAATTTCGCTTCGATCGACTCGGACGCCCCATCTTTAGATTCCATGACTGTGAGAGTAGCTGCTCGGCTCTCCGGCTCGCTGTTTCTCGACGTCATGGGAATGATCGCGGACGGCATGCCCGGACGGAGATGCTGAGGCACCTCGGGCTCGACTACGTCGAGGGCCAACGACGGATCGGCCATAGGCAACATCAGCGTGGGCATACTTTCCCAGCGACTCGTCCCGGCTGAAAAAGGGAAATCTGCTGGACCAGAGCTGCCAACGGAGGCCATTCAAGGCGCCCGCAAGCCGGTGGCGCATCGGGCCCTGCGGCGGGGGGATCTTGAGCTGCGTCCGGGAGGGCGTGCTGGTTACCGGCGGGAACGGGTCGGGAAATAGTAGCTGGATCCCTGGTTCTTGCCTCAGACGTCGAAGCCGACGTGCTATGACTCGGCGGTACCGTTCCAGCCTAACCCGTAGGGGCTCTGCGTCAGTGAGCTCTTGGATCGCCGAGGGGAGCGTCGTCTCGTAGTACGTCCAAATCTCGTCTATGACCTGCGCCGTCCAGACATCTCCGAAGAACGTGTAGAGGTCGTTCTTCTCGCGCCGCGATGCCCACCAGCGATCCCAGCCGCCAGCCTCGCCCGAGCCGCCGCCAGTATGACGGCCGCAAGGGCGAGGCCCAGGCGCTAACGTTGAACGGTGAGCCCAGCGCACCGGCCTTGGTCTTGTAGCTCTCGGATGAGGCAATGATTTCGCCGTATCCGGCCTTGAGCCGGAACCGGCAACCGCCGGATTTGTCCCTGTGGAGTTCGAACTTACCTGCCACAGTGCACTCCCTATCCCGTCACCTCAGGCCGACCTGATGCGTGCCACGCCCGGTTCCCCTATTCCACGGATACTCCCGCAACGCCAGCGGTGGTGACCGGGTTCTGGGTTGGCTGTCGTGTGGCGTTACCCATCTGGGCGGTCCATGGGGTGTGAGAGTTCGGTCTTGAGGGCCTGGTTTTCAGTTTCCAGAGCCAGGACCAGGCGGATACCGGAGGTGTTAAGTCCCTGAGCGAGGAGTTCCGCAATCCGGCGCAGGACCACCAGATCGTTCTCGCTGTACCGGCGCGTACCGCCCTCTGCACGCCCGGGCACCACCAGACCCTTGCGTTCGTAAAGCCGAAGGTTCTGCTGACCGGTCCCGACGAGTTCAGCCGCAACTGAGATAGCGTATACCCCACGCGCCCGCTGATCCCGGATCACTACGGGCATCCCCCTTCCTGTGCCTGGTCCTGCAAAGTTCCCCGGCCCTGCAGAATCTTTAGTCTGTAAAAAATCCTCTTGCACCAGTGTGGCAGCCGTGTTATAAAAAATCTATGCCCATCATGACAGGTCTTGATGGGCAGTAAGCAAGTGAAGATGGCATCAAGTGACACTGACAAGGAGTGAATAGCCATGTTGATGCGTACAGACCCGTTCCGTGAACTTGACCGACTGGCCCAGCAGGTACTGGGGACCGCGGCCCGGCCGACGGCCATGCCGATGGACGCCTGGCGTGAAGGGGACACTTTTGACGTCGAGTTTGACCTGCCCGGTGTCAGCCCGGACTCGATCAACCTGGACGTGGAACGCAACGTGGTCACCGTCAGGGCCGAACGCCCGGGCCTGGACGGGAACAAGGAGATGCTCGCCGCTGAAAGGCCCCGGGGTGTGTTCAGCCGCCAACTGGTCCTGGGCGAGAACCTGGATACAGAAAACATCCAGGCCAGTTACGACTCCGGCGTGCTGACATTGCGCATCCCGGTGGCGGAACGGGCCAAACCCCGCAAGATCTCCATCACCACCACCAAAGAAGGAGACCGCCAATCCATCAACTCCTAAACCACGAGGGAAAGCACCCTCAGCACCCGTTCTAAAAAGGGAGCAGGGCGGTAGCCTCCACGGCACGTCAACCTCGCCGGAGGCCGAACGGAGAGACGGCTAGTGGCACTGCCTCCGGCACCGATGGTCCCCGGCCCCAGCGGCCGGGGACCATCCCACCCCAACCACTGCCACCACAGCAATGCCGGCACCGACGCAGGCGCCCGGCGCCACAAGCTGTCGACAGGAAGCGTCAGATCTCATGACGACGTCACCGGATTACTATGCCGTTCTGCACCTGGGCCCCGATGCCAGCGCCGGTGACGTCGGCCGCGCGTACAGATCCCTGATGCGCCGCCATATTTCCTGGGGCCTGCTCACTAAGAAAGTAGCGTGGGATGCCCGATCCTGGCGGTTCAGCCTCTTCCAAGGCAGCCAAATCCTCGTCGGTGCACTGCCGAACTACTAGATCCGGTCCCATACAGTTCCCCTCACTGTGTACTTCGTTAAGCGTACCGATCTCAGCAATGCAGGGCTGCCCCATCCGCGTCCGAATCGAAATCCCCCTACGGGCAGGGAGCCAATAAAATAAGGCCACACAAGTGCGCGCTGAACCTTCAAAGGAGTGGTAGGGCCTGCGGCAACCGGGCTCACAACACCGAAAGGGCCTTGTCCAGTGGTTGAGTAGACACCGTATTCAAGAACGGCACGGAATCTCGCCGCGTCACAGCAGTAAGCCTTGGATGATACGGGGGAGTGGAGAACTACCGCTCGGGAATGACCGGACACTGCTCGCTGGTACTACAGACTCGGCCAGACTCAACGGTTCTTCTGAGGCATGCCAGGGATCTGAATTCGCCTGTCACCCCTTCGGTCAGGTTTAGCCTTGGCTTCCGCTTCGGCTAAGGTTCGGCAACGGCGCAGCTTGCGCCGCATCACCGAGGCTTCGATCCCCCTACATTCAACCAGCATTCCTTGCACGGTACGCCGTGTGGAATGCTGATGACATGATCGAGCGTCAATATGATCTGATGTCCACGTGGCTGCTGGATACAGTTCCAGAATCCGTATGGTCCGTCATAGCGGACCCGAATATGAGCTGGCCAACATGGTGGCCTGGGTGTTCGTTCGGAGGACCGCTGACCCGATCAGCGATATCCAGCGAGACGCCTGCCGCTGTTTTATTAGCCACGACTGCGCCACTGAGATTTCGAGCAGTCCTGGGTTACACGCTCAGCATCACAGTCCATCCAACGCTGGTCGAGCCGCCGCATCGGATCGAATTCGCTGCGGGAGGCGATTTGGTGGGAACCGGGAGAGTGGCACTGTTTCCCGCGGGCCGAGATGGCCTCCTAACGAAAATGCAGATCGAGTGGCGGGTCCGTCCGACGCAGCGATGGATGCGACTCCTAACCCCGATCGCGGCTCCGGCCTTCACTGCCGCCCACCGGCACTTGATGATAAAGGGCGAAAGAGGCTTAAGGGCAGAGTTGGCGGCAGTAAAGACCCGTAACGGGAATTAGGACCCACGGCAGAGCCGCGGTGTCCGTTGAAAACCCATGTCGAGCGGGCCTACGATTGGAGACATCGCCCCCAGTCCCAACTCGGCCTGCGTTGGTGCCACAAGTGTGGAGGTCTCAAAGATGCGAATGCACGCGAGTCTCGCCGAAAGCCTCAGACTCCAACAGCAGGCACGCCCGGAAGCCTGGGAAGAGACCTTCCGGGAAATGGTCCTCTTCGATTTGGCCGCCGACATGGAGCTCGGCTTCTTCCTCGCCTACTATCGCAACTTCGCCGTCCCCAGCATCGCGGAAACCCTCAATGCCAACGGTGAAATCCCGCAACGGCCCATGAAGCGTTCCTACGACACGGCCATCATCATCTACGAAATGATCGTCGCAGGCCTGGACAGCGACCGCGGCCGACATATGACCGCGCTACTGAACCACGTCCACCGCTACGTCCCTGGCACCAGCGATGACTTCCGCTACGTCCTGCTGACCCTCCTTGTCGTCCCGATCCGCTGGACCCAAAAATACGGCTGGCGGAAACCCATCAGCTCCGAGATTGAGGCAGCTACGAGGTTCTTCCTTGAACTTGGCCAGCGAATGCACCTCGAAAGCCTTCCCAGGACCTTCGAAGCCGCTGCAGTCCTCTTCGACGCCTATGAGGCTAACAACGTGACCGGATCCGATTCGGGGCGCCAGCTGATGGACTCAACTATCCAGGTCCTGCAGAGCCGGCTGCCGCGCGTCTTCCGGCCGGTGACCCGACCAATGATCGCTGCAATGCTCGACGACGACCGACTCACCGAAGCGCTCGGCCTCCCCCGCGCCAACCGGCTGATGCAGGCCGCGCTCAGCGCGGGACTGGCAATCCGCAACGCAGCCTGCCGTCGTCGTTCGCTCAACCCAGAACCGCACTTCTCCCCCGGTAAGTCCGCGACCTCGCTCTACCCCGATGGATACACTCTCGATCAGATCGGCCCAATGAACATCATGGGCCCGGCAGAGGCGGCCAGCAGTGAATTACCGTGAGGCCCGCAAGATCGCCAGAACCGCTGACTGCCGCCTGAACCTGCCATCCGAAGTCACCTTAGACTCAATCCGTAAAGCCATTGAGTCCTCACGCTGCCAACCCATCACCATCGTCGAACTTCCCCGCCTCACTGGCGCGGACGTCTGCGCCCTGTGGCTCGTTCTCGACGACCAGGACCTGATCATCCACGCCCCGACCCGCTCGCCGTGGCACCGCCAACACCTCATCCTGCACGAATTCAGCCACATGATCCTGCATCACGACATCCACGCAACCAGTCCATGTCCACCCGTCCAGCTGCCCGGGCTGGATATCAGCAGGATACGGTCGACGCTGAACCGCAGCAGTTACCGCGACGACGACGAACTGACAGCGGAGGCGCTGGCGGACCGGCTGGCCACCCGCCTCATCCACAGCACCACCAGCGGAAGCCAGGAGCCGCTATCCTTCAATGAAGTGTTCGGCTGATGGAATTCGTGCCCGCCCTCACGCTCTGGATTCTCTCCGCAATCCGCCTCCCCACCATGTTCGATGCCAAGCGCGGAAGCGTCTTCCGCGCCACCGTTCTGGCCGCCGTTGCATGCACCCTCTACGTCCCTAGGATCTACCTGCTCATCGACCCCAGCCTGGGCGGCCTTAACTATGCCGGACTGCTCCTACTGCTTTTCCTACTCTGCGGCTTCTGGCAGTTCCGCACAGCCATCGTGCTGGCTATGGTTCCCAACGGAGAACGACGACGACGGCAAGTCACCGTCGGCCGCGCGGCTATCGCGTGCGCCGGGGCCGCCGTCGCCGTCGGATTCTTCACAAGCCGCACGAATGCGTCGGATCAGAACTTCCCGCTCACCTACGGCAACCAACCCGGAATGGCCGTATTCCTCTGGTCCGGTTCGGCCTTCATTATCTGGGTCTGCTTCGACATCGCTCGGGTATGCCGACATAACGTCCCGCAAATGCGCTCCAGAGCGTTTAGGGCAGGCTTCGCGCTCATCGGACTCGGGTGTCTCGCGTTCGCCCTTGTCCTGGTGGACCGCCTCGCCTACGGCGCAGTCCTCCATAACGAGGGTCCGCACGGCGCAGACATCGGTGCCCTAGATGCTTTCTACTCCATCGGTGAAACCCTAGCCGTGCTCATGGTCAGTCTCGGGCTCATCATTGTGCGCATGCCAGGACAACTGCACCGCGAAAGGCTGGGATTCCGGTCCTGGATTCTGCTCATCAAATTATTTCCACTCTGGCGCAAACAGACCGCCCAGCGGCCGGATCTAGTCCTCGAGCCGCCCATTAGGAACGCGTTGAACACCTTTCGGCGTCATCCCGAAACACAGCTGCACCGCCGCGTCATTGAGATCCGCGACTGCGAAATGGCCCGAGGACATATGGCTCCTGCGATGACGCCCCGTGACCTGTCCCTCCTCGAACACGCTGAGGACGTTCTCACTCGGCATGCCTAGAAGGGCTCCAGGCTCTAAAAGCCCTCCTCAGGGGCGCCGTTATTCGTATACGTTCAGGAAGGCCGGCCGCTGTATACGGGAGCTGCGTCGTTGCCGGATTCTTTACCAGCCGCGTTGACGTGACAAACCAGAATCTGAGCCTACTGGAAACGGCTGTGTAGATAGCCGCTGCCCGCCTGCACCGATGGCTCATTGCGATCTTCGATTACCAGTTTCGCGGCTTAACGCTCCTCCGGACCTGACGGCACGCACCGGCTGCGCGGTCAGGTAGTCGGCGCTCCCACTAGCCATGAGTAGGTGCAGCTGGCATTAGCCGGCGGTACCGGCGCGCGGAGGCATCATGGAAAAGCTCAGTATCAAAACCCCTGACGACTTCATCGCCCTCATAGGCCATAGTCTGGGCTTCTGGCCTCAAGAAAGCCTGGTTTGCGTCCTAATCGACGACCGGCGCATCGGCGGCACCCTCCGGATCGATCTGCCCCGGCCCGGCACAAATACAGACCACCTGGTCGAGCACATCCTGCGCAACGTCGGCGCAGATCGTGAAGCAACCGGCGTCGTCTTCGGTATTTTCACCAGCACCCCCTGGGCTCCAGGCCAACTGCGACCGCACGAAGAAGTCATGGAATCCCTGACCGGGAAGCTCAGCGAACAAGGAGTCATGGTTCGGGATGGCTGGCTTATCGGGGAAACCACCTTCACCAACTATCTGCACATGGGAACCGGCGCGGCGACCAGCCATCCGCTGGAGGGAATCCTGTCCAGCGAACTCAACGCAGAACTTGTCTTCCGCGGATCCAGCATCGAGACATCACCGGGTTTCCGCATCCCCGTCGTAGGCCGCCCGGACCTCAGCACCGAAGTCCTGCGGCATTGTTTCAGGATCGAAGCCATGAATCCGCGGGCCGCCATCACCCGGGCCAGGACACTGTGGAACAAGATGCTCGACGGCGGTGGCGAACCTACCGACGACGAGGCCGCCGAACTCATCGCAAACCTGAAGTTCATCACGGTCCGAGATAGGCTCCTCGCCGATATCCCTGGCATCGACGACAGCATGCGCGACCTCCTCCTGGGGCAAACCAAACAAATCCCGCGCTGGCAACGCGTCGACCGCGCCTCCGAGGTCCTGTTCCAGCTCTACCTGCGTACTGACGGTCGTGACGCCGCACCCGTGCTGACCAGCCTGGGCGTCATTCAGTGGTGGGAAGGCCACGGCAGCAAAGCCCACCAATGTTTCGAACGCGCCCTGGAAGCAGACCCGGACTACCGCCTGGCTCAACTCACAGACCTCCTCGTCTGCCAAGGCATCGTCTCCGACTGGGCCACCAGCCGCCAGACGGCATACCAACCGCCGCATATCCGCGGCCCCGAAATCGGCGGGATGGGGATGGTCTAAAGACCAGACACGAAAAACGGGACAAGCGGCAATGACTTTCATGCACCGAAAGCTCAGGGCCAGTGTCAGGCAGCATGGACGACCCAATGAACAGACGGGAGAAGGGTGAGTGGGGACAGGAGCCTTTGGCCGGGGAGCCGGGGTTTTCAGGCGGCTGGGGGGATTGGCGATGAGGTTCTATCCGTTCCTGCACCACACCCACCGGGCGCCGCGCACGCCAGAAACGACACCCGAAACAGCCCACCTATCCTCTCAAAACCCCGTCACATCAGACCAAAACACCTGTTCATTCATATGAATGAAGCGTACAATTAAACCTATACAGCAGCACAGACGAACGTAACTTTTGACCATACGAAACCCAGGTACTGACCATGCTGACCATCACCCTCTATTCCAAGCCCGGCTGCTTCGGCTGTCGCAAAACGGCCGAGAAATTCACCACCGCGGGGATTCCCTTCCGGGACGTCGACCTGACCACGACGCCCGCCGCACTGGAATACGTCACCGAAGAGCTCGGGTATTCCCAGGCCCCCATCGTTATCGTGGATGATCACTTCCACTGGTCGGGACTCCGCCCGGACATGATTGACCAGGCCATCGCAGCGTTCCACACCAAGGCCAGCACGCCAGCGACCGCTGGTGCGGGGAAGTGAGGGGCCATGATGGGAGAGGAAGAACTGGCCGCCTTCATCACCGCCGATCCGCTGGCATGGCGGATCTGGATGTCAGGGTACGAGACCGGCCTGGCCCAAGGCCACCACGACGAGAAGACAGGAATGGACAGCCTGGCTGACCTGACCGCGCGCCGCCAGCTCATCCTCCAGGACTGTGAACGGCACATCAGGGCGGAACTGGCGAACACGTTCACGATGGCAGAGGTCCGCCGGGCCAGGGCAAGCACCGTCTCCGGCAGTTACCGGGGCGGCCCCGTCCCTTGGGACAGTAAAGGAACCGATGAGTAAAAACAAACCCTCCTCCTTCGCCCCCTACTTCACCCGTGAAGACGCGGACCAGGTACGGGCCGCGTTCCTGGCCGCCGGCCACGCCGAAGGCTACGCGTCGATCTCCGAACTCATCGAAGCCGCCACGCTCAAAGAAGTACGCCGGATCCAACGCAAACACCACAACGGCCATCCCTGGGAAGGAGCCGGTCCCGGAGCCCTCCGCCCGGGACAACGCACAAGGATCGAACAAAAGACTGAACGAAAGAAAAACCCACGCGACCGGCAACAGTAAGGCCGGAGGGTGCTAAGACTTCCGCCGTCCCTGATCCTTAGGCCCCTGCCAGCCTGGAGCTTGTGAATCAAGAGCGGCGAGCTGCTCCGGAGGGAGGGTTCCCTGGCTGAGCTTTTGTCGCTGCACATGCCGCCACACACCAAGAACCCGCTCATGGTCATCAGCTGCCCCCGGGTACCGCGGCCACGATCCTGTCTGCGACGTGAAGGTCACCAACTGGTCGAGTCGTTCCACCCAACGCTGCGCATCCCGGACAGCCCGAGATGGTTGCTTCCATCCCGGAATCTGCTCATCAAGCCACGCCTCGTGCCCGCACGGCAACTCAAGATGACGCCACGCGGCCAGCCGCTCCGCCAGCCATCGGGCCATGGCCCTCGCCTCGGCGTCCTGCGAATGCTGGTCTGGCCAGCAACCCGTCCGTTCTCGATATTCACGGATCGTTTGGGCCCGTGTCTCCCAACCCGACGGAATGGCCTTGGTCTCCCGCTCCGGGGTCGGCTTCCAGCTCGCGATGTGATCAGAACGCAATGTTGAATCACGCTCCTTCGCGACCTGGATCCGCCGAAATACCGTCGACCGCGGGACGCCGGTCAGTCTAATAATCGTGGCAGCCGGGATGCCAGCACGGAACATCCGCACCGTCTCACCCTCAGGGCCGCTTTTAGCCATGAAGTGGAGACTACCAACCCCGAGCGTCAGAATTCACCCCCCGCGGAAAACCGAATGGCTCCGACTCGAAATCCAATCACCGACAGCCCCACGAAGACAAGCCGCCGGAATCCCACCCTGTAGCCCTCCCCTCTGCCACACTTCCCCCGCCCGCCACCATGCCGTGCTCCGTCCGCCGAGATCACCAGGCGCATTTGCCAACGCGCCACCGTGCAGCTGACCGCTTCAGGAAAATCATCGATTTAGAGGCATGCCATCGTCACAGTAAGAGCGTCACACGTCTGGCACCCAAGGCCGCGCCCGTGGCAGGAAGTCCCACGGGCAGTCATGGTGGCCACGGCCCAAGCGGCCATGAATCTATGTGTCTACGCAAAAGTGCCCAGAATGCCAAGCCCCATTTGAACCAAGACGGGCTACACAGTTGTACTGTTCAGCAAAGTGCTCCGGACGCGCCCGCGAACGCCGCCGCCGCTACACGCGACAAACCACAGCTCGAGTAAGCACCCAAACGCTGGTCGCCGTCGAACGCGCCAGTGGGAACGCACGATTGTTAACGGCCGAAAAGCAATACCGGCACAGCCTGCAATCTGGAACAGCCGTGGTCCTGTCCAAGTCCCATGAAACCATCTTTGCCAGAGACAAAGTCATCGACGAACAACGGTCCCAGCTGCACCTTATGAGCGCCCAGCGCCTAGACCTGTGTGGTCAACTCGCAGAAACCAAGGCTGAAACGGTGGAACTGAAGCTAGAGGTCTCGCGAATTCTGAAGGACCGAAAGGCAGACCTGCAGGATCTGATGCAGATCGCCGTCCGCATGCTCCAGCTCACCAACCATCTCGGCATCCCCCTCGACCGGCCCACCGCGGAGATCTTCCGACGTCGAAGCTGGAACACGAAAATCCCGGCAAACTCCCGATGACGGTCTCCATCGCCCGGCTGACCGCGCACAGCGGCGTCAAGTACCTGCTGAAAACCACCATGCACGACGACGTCCCCCTCACCCCAGGCGATGCCACCAGCTACTACATGAAGACCGGCACTCCCCCGGGCCGCTGGCTCGGCAGCGGTCTTGAAGGCGTCAACCGCTCAAGGCTCGACCTCGTCACCAGTGACGACGCCAGCGCCGTCTTCACCGACGCAAACCACCCCGACACGCATCAGCCGTTGGGCCGACACCACGGCGAAACCACCGTCGCCCACCGCAATGGCGAGGAAATTCAACGCGTCGCCGTTGCCGGGTTCGACCTGACCTTCAGCGTCCCCAAGTCCGTTTCCGTCTTGTGGGCGCTGGCTCCGCACGACGTTCAGCAGCAGGTCCTCGCCGCCCACCACGACGCCGTAAACCAGGTCCTCGAGTGGCTTGAGGAATCTGCCATCCACACCCGCACCGGTCGGGGCGGTGTCTCCCACGTTGCCACAAAAGGCGCAGTCGCCGCTGCGTTTGACCATTGGGAATCGCGTGCCCGCGATCCACAGCTCCACACGCATCTCGTCGTCGCCAACAGGGTGCAGCGGGCTACGGACGGCGCATGGTCCACCGTGGATTCACGTACGCTCTACAAGGCGACCGTGGCGGCCAGTGAACACTACAACGGCCTGCTCTTTGACCGGTTGCAGGAACGGCTGGGCGCGGTCCCGGGCTTTCGCCCACCCGCCAACCGCGAGCGCAACCCGCGCCATGAGCTCGTGGGTGTCGATGACTCCCTAATTCATGAATTCTCCAACCGGTCCCGGCGCATCGACGAGGAGAAAGACCGCCTCATCCAAGCTTGGACGATGGAACACGGCCGGGGACCCTCCCCCACCATGGTCGTCAAGCTGCGCCAGCAGGCCACACTGTCCACCAGACTAGCCAAGGGCAAGGAACCGCGACCCCTAAGCGACCTTGCCGCAGGCTGGCGGTCCCGGGCCGTGCGGCTTGACTTTGAGCCCGTCCAGGTCATCCGCCACACCATCAACCGCTCACATGAACGCCCCGTTACCGCCGCAGACCTCACCGAACCGTGGGTCAACGCCGCTGCCGCCGCCGCACGGTTGGCAGTGGCTCATCGCCGAGCCACTTGGAACCGCTGGAACCTCCTGGCCGAGGCGGAGCGTATCTGCGCCGAAATCCGATGTGCCTCCCCTGCTGACCGCCGCCACATGATTGACGCCGTCACCACAGCCGGCGAGTCCCAGTGCGTCGCGCTCAACGCCTACCGCTACAAGGTCCCGCTCAAAGCCGGCGATGACCTCGCCTTCGCCGGTCACGCCGTCTTCGAATTCCACGGCACCCGCCTGTACACCGACATCGGCATCCTCGCCGATGAGCAGCTGGTCATGGACGCCAGGAACGACGACGGCGGACCCGCCATCGCGCCCGACCTCACCGACACGTTCCTCGCCCAAAACCACAACGGCCCGGGCCGGGGAGCGCTAGCCCCAGATCAAAGCGCCGCAGCACATGAGGTGCTTTCCAGCGGCAGGTTCCTTGACGCCGTCGTCGGCCCCGCAGGGTCAGGCAAGACCACCACCATGGCCGCCATCCGCGATGGCTGGGAACAGGCCTACGGTGCGGGCAGCGTCGTCGGACTTGCCCCGGCAGCCGCGAGCGCCGAGGTGCTCGGCAGGAAGCTGGGCTTGGCGGCTGAGAATGTGGCCAAATGGTTGTACGAAACGGTGGGACAAGGTGCCGCCCATCGGGCGGAACAGTTTCGGGACTTGGAAGCTGCTGATTCGCCGTCCCCGTGGCAACGGATCAGGGCGGCGCAGCGGATGGCTGATTTGGCCATGCGCCAGGAGCAGTGGACTTTCCGGCGCAATCAGTTGGTGATCATTGATGAAGCGTCGATGGTTTCGACCGTGCAACTGGCGGCCCTGGTACATCAGGCGCGTGATGCCAGCGCGAAGATCGTTCTGGTGGGTGATCCTGCGCAGCTCGATGCGATCGATGCCGGTGGGATCCTGGGCTGGTTGGACCGGCAGGGCAAGGCGGTTCAATTGACCAGTGTGCGCAGGTTCAGTAATGAGTGGGAAGGGCCTGCGTCACTCCTGCTGCGCGTGGGTGACTTTAGGGCGATCCAGGCATACGCGTCGCATGGGCGTTTCCACCAAGGCGAATACCTGGAGATGATCGATCAGGCATATGAGCGGTGGGCATCGGACATCCAGGCCGGGGTTTCTTCCATTCTCATTGCGCCGGACAACGAGACCGTCGCGGTCCTCAATGAACGCGCCCATGCCGAGCTGGTGGATCAGGGCAGGGTTGATGCTGGGCGGACAGTGCGTCTGAGCGACGGGCTCAGCGCCGGCCGGGGTGACACCGTTATTGCCCGGAAGAACGACCGGCGCCTCATCGATGATTCCGGCGATTTCATCCGCAATGGCACTCTCATCAGGATCACTGCGAGGCCGAGCCATGACGGATCAACTGTGGGCCGCCGGCTCGATACGGGCAGGAGCATCCGGCTAAGTAGCGAGTACCTCGTGGAGGCAACCGAGCTTGGATATGCGACGACGGCGCATCGTTCCCAGGGCATCACAGTCGATACCAGCCACACGTTGCTGACACAGGGGTGCCTGACGCGTGAGCTGTTCTACGTAGGCATGACACGCGGGCGGGACAGCAACAGCGCCTACGTCTGTGAATCCGGTCCCGCTCGCGACGACGAGCTGCACAAAGCGCCCGAAGCGACCTGGCTGGACATCCTGGGTGAAGTCCTGGCAGCCCAAGGTGCCGAGCGGACCGCCCACGAGGTCGCCGACGAACACGAGAACACAAACTCGCTGCACCGCCTTGCCGCCGAGTACGATTACCTCGCGCAGATCGCCGCGGCAGATGACCTGCGCGCCGCCGTCGAACGTTTCCATCCGGGCGTTTCGAGCAGTCTGGAATCTGCGCCGTCGTGGGGTGCGGGCGTCGCCGCATGGAGACGGGCCATCGCTACCCAGCCACATACGGCCGCGGTGACGCTTGAGCACACGCTTCGGCGTCCCGGCGAATCCAAGGACGTTATGGCTGTCCTGCATTCACGGCTACGCCTGGTCAGTAACAGCAAGTCGTCTAGCCTCGACGATTGGCTGCACGAGGACGTCGCCAGTAGCCGGGCAGACCTGACGGACATGATTGCCCAGGTACGCAGCCTCGCGGCCTCCAGAGTTCAGGACCTGACGGTGAAGGCGTTGGCTGGCACTTCGCCGTGGACAAGGCGGCTAACAGACTCGCTCCCCGACGGCAGTACAGCGATTGACCGAAACACATTGGTGGAACGTATCGCCATATACAGAGACCGCTGGCTCATCGGGGAGGACCCCGAACCATTGGGGCCACCCCCGGCGAATTACGAATGGGAACGCTCCAACGACCGGCGACAACTCGAAACTGAACTTGCCCGGATGCAGAACACCGCAGCCGCCAGCAATGGAGCGGCTACCGTGAAAGTTCCTGTCAGTCCCGCCCTTACCAATGTCGGATGGGAAATTTAGAATGAAGTCGGAGGAGGCGGCAATGGAGGTTAATCCGATGGTCAAGCCACAGCTCAGCAGCGGCCTCCTCGTCGCGATGACCACCATCGCCGGCGTGGTTCTCGTGTATGTACTCGCCGTGGTTGCTCTTTCTTGGCCTCCGCCTACCGGCGTGTGGATCTCGCTGGCCGTCGTAGCCCTAGCCGCAGGTTTTACCGCTTGGCGTTGGTCTCGACGCATTCAGAATCGGCGACAGTGGCAGCAATTTGCCAACAGGCAGTGGGAATACCTATCCCGGATCAAAGGTGAACACGAAGCCACCGCTGAGATCACCGTCCTCAGTTTCGAAGAAATCCAACCGACTGGCTCTTGGGCAACCATCCGCTGGAACAAGTTTGGCTACGTTCAGCCAGGCTGGATCGAGAACGGAACGTTTGCTATCTGGCCAGAGTCAGTCCTACTCATCCGCCCCGACCCGACACAAATTCGGGTTGGCGCACCCTGGCCGCCAACTTACTACCTGCGCTCCCACGCCTGTCTAGCCATCGCCCCGGTGCTCGCCGCAACATAACTGCAAGCGCGATTTCATCCCGGCTGGTGCCCATATGTCTCCCACGCATACAGTCGAGGTGCTCAGAGCATAGGAACGCCTGCATCAGCCGGACAAAGCTAGCGCCCCATACAATCAAAGGAGGCCTTTCGAGGCTTCCTCTTTCATGTCCGTACCACCTTGGGGAAATTGTGACCACTACGTTTGATGAGCTTCTTGGCACCTACCACGACCTCTCGGACTCGGAACGGATGAAGGGCAGCTATCTGGAGCAGCTTGTCGAGCAGTATCTGGAGAACGACGGCGTTCACGCCCCGCAGTACACGGATGTGTGGTTGTTGAAGGACTGGCCGCACCGTCCGGAGAACTTCACCAACAAGGACAACGGCATCGACTTGGTCGCGGCCTGTACCGACGGTGGACTGACTGCCATCCAAGTGAAGTTCTACGCGCCCGGCTACAGGATCCAGAAGCACGACATTGACTCGTTCCTGTCGGCATCCTCGAAGAAGCCCTTCACCAGCGCAGTCGTCGTGGACACCATCGAGGGCGACTGGTCGACCAACGCGCCATAAGGGATGCAATTGATACGGCTATGCAAGGTCGATACAAACACCCGAAGCGTGACGGTGACTGGATGGACGACGACGCTCGTGAGCTCAACAATCGCTCTTGGCAGGACAGGACCGTTCGGGTCGGCGTGGGAAACGTCATGGACATCGAACATTGGCGGGTCCAGGTCCGTCTCAGCTCTGCCTCCGCGCTACGGACCTTTGAGCTGCGCCGCGATCCCCCGTCTGAACAGTGGCTACTGGAGGCCATCAACGACAACTAGACCTGGGGCTTCTAGCCAGCAGCTGAGCAGAGATCACCTGTGTCGTTCACGACCGTGCGTTGCGCGCCATGTTTGAATGTCTGTTAGGACCAATACACTGGCGGGGAAGCGATCAGGGTTGCAGAACCGCACTGAATTACGTAGTGGAGTCGGTGGCGTTGTCAACCGGGCTAACAACGATTGATGGTCGCCCCCCCCAAATCCGACCCCAAGGAACAACGCAGATGATCAGCCAGACCTACCGCATGGGCGAGTTGTTCAGTGGCCCCGGCGGCATGGCACTCGGTGCGCGGCTTGCTACGCAGGCCGTCGAAGGCGTCGCCCTCCGGCACGCCTGGGCGAACGACTATGACCTCGACACCTGCAAAACTTACAAACGGAACATCTTGGTGCCTGAGTATGGCGAGGACGCGAAGCTAGTTGAAGCCGCGGGTGACCTTCCAGCGACGGGTGGGGGCGTCGTCCATCAAAACGTTCACACTCTCGACATCGAGGCCCTCGGAGAGATCGACGGATTTGCTTTCGGCTTCCCATGTAACGACTACAGCCTCGTCGGGGAATGGAAGGGGCTACGCGGCGACTACGGCCCGCTGTACACCTATGGGGTAAAGGTCCTGGCCTCGAAGAAGCCCAAATGGTTCGTCGCCGAGAACGTGTCAGGTCTTCGCGGCGCGAACGAAGGCAAGGCGTTCAAGCAGATTCTGGAGCACCTTCAGGCCCCCGACAATGGCCCTCGCTACCGGCTTGTCCCGCACCTTTATTCGTTTGACGAGTACGGTGTTCCACAACGACGGCAACGGATAGTCATCGTTGGAATCCGTGAGGACCTTGAGACCGAGTTTCGTGTCCCGTCGCCGGACATTTACAACGACATCGACGTAAGTGCGAAATCGGCCCTCACGGTTCCACCGATCGCTCTGGGCACTCCCAATCACCAGGTTGCCCGTCTGTCTGCACAGGTCGTCGAGCGGCTCAGTTACCTGCGGCCCGGTGAGCATGCCTTCTCTCCTCGCGCTCTTCATGAGATGCCTGAGCGGCTTCATATCAAGACGCGCACGACGATCAGTACGACCTACAAACGACTGGATCCGGACAAGCCTGCGTACACAGTGACAGGGGCCGGCGGTGGCGGCTCCTACGTCTATCATTGGGTGCTGGACCGCGCATTGACGAATCGTGAGAGGGCTCGCCTCCAGTCCTTCCCAGACGACTTCGTCTTCGAGGGACTCAAAGAAAGCGTCAGGAAACAGGTCGGCATGGCAGTTCCGGTGAAGGCTGCAGAGGCTATCTTCACCGCGCTGTTCAAGTCATTCGCCGGAATCCCATACCCGTCGATAGAGCCGAACATCGAGGTCCCCAAGGTTCTTGAATCAGAACAGACCAAGACGAGGTAGTCGAAGCATCGGCAGCCTGACTACTACGAGTGGCCTTATACCAAGGGGGGAAATGGAACCGGAGACTCTAGCGCCGGGCGTTAACTTGCTCGAATCAATGCGCTCTGTTGGCTACTCACTCGAAGCCTCTATCGCCGACCTCATCGACAACAGCATCACGGCGGAAGCGCATCACATCGTCATCGACGCGGATGTTGTCGACGGCCAGTACCTCGCGATCTTGGATGATGGATGCGGCATGACCGCGGGGGAGGCTCGCGAGGCGTTGCGGCTGGCAGGCACCGTCGGAGATCGGAAGGATTCGGACCTTGGTCGTTTTGGACTTGGTCTCAAGACGGCGTCGCTGTCACAGGCGCGTTGCCTGACCTTAATCACTAAGCGTGCTGACATGGTCACCGCGTTACGTTGGGACATCGACTTCGTGCGCGAATCGGGTCAGTGGCTCCTCATCGTCCTTGATGAAACCGATCTCAGCGACCTGCCCTTGTGGGCCGAGTTTGATGCCCAGCTCAGTGGGACGCTCGTACTTTGGAACGAACTGGACCTTCTGCTCGGCGACACAACCTCGCCGGGCCCCTTTCTCGCCGAACGGCTCGGCGGAGTCCGTTCCAGTCTCGCGCTCGTCTTTCACCGGTTTCTCGCTGACCGGCGCGACCGGATCAGCATCACGGTCAACGGGGTCCCCCTGCGGCCGACGGACCCGTTCCTGGCCGACAACCCGAAGACCCAGCGCACTGCACCCGAGACTCTCCGCATCGGCGGCGACGAGGTACGCGTAGAAGGGTTCACGCTGCCACACCCCTCCGGTCTTTCGCCGGTGGAACGGCAACGGCCAGACCTGGGTGAGGGCATGCGGGAGGCCCAGGGGTTCTACGTGTACAGGAACCGCAGGCTTATCTCCCACGGTCACTGGTATGGCCTGGCACGCATGAACGAATTGTCGAAGCAGACCCGCGTCCAAGTCGACGTGCCGAGTACACTGGACGCGCTCTGGCAACTCGACATCAAGAAGTCTCGGGCGGAACCACCGCAGTCTTTCAAGTTGCGACTCCGACAACTCATCGACCCGATCCTCAACCGGGGGCGCAGGGTCCACGCTTTTCGAGGGAGGCGAGAGAACACGGAAGTCGCGCACGTCTGGACGAAGCTGAAGACCCGCGACGGCTTCGGCTACGAGGTGAACCTCGAAAGTCCGCTCGTCGAGTCAGTCCTGTCCCGCCTCGACACCGATGACGCCGAACGGGTGGTCGGCCTGTTGCAGACCATCGCGAGTACCTTCCCTCTCATGGACGCCTACGTCGAGGTCGCCGCGAACGTCCCTTCGATCACCTCGAAACCTGAGCATGAGGCACTCATCGCGAGCCTCCGGAACATTCGACGGTCAGGGCTTTTCAGCACAGACCCTGAAGTCGCCGTAACGCAACTGGCCGGTGTAGAGCCGTTCAACAGCCTTGAAGGTTTAAACACGCTTGTCGATCATGTCTGGAAGGACGCCGATGCCGCTGAATGACCGTCAGACAGATTTCAAGAGGTACCTCAAGGATCAGTTATTCAACACAGTCCGTCCGCTGACATTCGACGAACTGGAGACGAAGGCCGGAGGGCTTGCTTCGTTGCTGTTTGAGGACCTCACCGCAATCGAGATCGCAGAGGTCCTCCAGGAGTTGACCGAGGAGAACGCTGTCGAGATGACCTTGGGCGGCTCAATCGTCGACCCAATGACCTTCCGGCCTTGGATAGCGCAGCGCCGGGAAGAGGTCAAGACGCGGCGTTGGGACGCTTACAAGAAGTTACTCATCAGTCGGGACTGGGAGCGGAACGTCATAAACACCCTCGACTCGCAGACCGACGACATGGTCGAGCTGCTGGGCGATCCGATGCAGGTCGACGGAACATGGCCTCGACGTGGCCTTCTCATGGGTGAGGTCCAGTCCGGAAAGACAGCGACCTACCTCGGCGTACTCAACAAGGCGCTCGACTACGGCTACCAAGTGATCGTCGTCATCGGGGGCCACACCGAAGACTTGCGGCAGCAGACACAGACGAGATTCGACACCGACCTGCTTGGGATTGATTCGGAAACATGGGAAGACGGCATCAGCCATGCCGCCATCCGGAACGTGGGCGTCGGTGAGATTCACGGGCTCCGCGCCCACTTGATGACGACCGTCCGACACGACTTCTCAAAGTCGAAGCGCGGTTCAAGTATCACGTGGGTAGAGGGCGGGCTCCCGACGGTATTCATCACCAAGAAGACCCCCTCACTCCTGAATAACATCCGGACATACATCAAGAGCCAGGCGCCAGGTGGCCGGCTGGACATCCCCCTCATCGTTGTGGACGACGAATCAGACTGGGGAAGCCCGAACACACGCGACAAAGCAGACCCGACGAGCGTCAACAAGGCGATCCGTGCACTCTTGGATGTCTCGACGCGCAGTTCGTACTTGGCAATTACGGCCACCCCATTTGCCAACATCTTCATCGACGACCAGGCAGCTTTTGAGTTCGTCGAGAAGCCGAGGCGTGGAGAGCAGGCAACGGACGGCCCTGGAACCGTGCTCAATGACCTATTCCCGAGTGACTACATCAGAGTCATGTTCCCGCCGAGCACGTACCGTGGAATCGGAACGTACTTCCCCGAGGGCGGCCACGCGGCGATCAACACCGAAGTCGACGATTGTCTCGCGATCATTCCGATCAAGCACAAGAATCACCATCCTGTCCCCGCGCTCCCGGAGTCGATGGAGACCGCGATGATTGAGTTCCTTCTTGGAACGGCGGTGCGCCGTCTCCGCGACCAGAAGGTCAAGACTGTGTCGATGCTCATCAACGTTTCTCGGTTCAAGAGCGTGGAACGCCAGGTTTCGGTACTGGCAGACGAGTTTCTCCGGCGGACAGCCGCCATAATCCTTGGTGAGTTCGCCCGGCCGACCGCAACCAGAAGCGTCGCAGCCAAGAGGATTCAGGACGTGTGGGATGTGGGATTCGCCAACGTGACCGACATCGCATGGCATCAGGTGGCGGAAAAACTCGTCGAGATCGCTCCAGAGTTCCGGATCGACCTCATCAACGGCGACACTGCGAAGGAGCGCGCGAAGCGCCGGAAACTGATGACCGTCGCCGAGAGGGAAACCGACGACCTCGTCCCGAAGATCGTGGTCGGCGGCGACATCCTCTCTCGCGGCCTCACCCTGGACGGCCTCCAAGTGAGTTACTTCGTCCGGGAACCCCGCACGATGGACACACTCATGCAGATGGGGCGCTGGTTCGGTTATCGCCCCCGTTTCGATGACCTCGTGCGCATCTGGATGCCGGAAACGACCCGCGCGGACTTCACGCATTCGGCCGAAGTCAGCGACGAACTGCGGGAAACGCTCCTAGACATGAAGGCCCGCAGGCTCACACCTCGGGACTTCGGTTTGCGGGTTCGCGTCCATCCCGACAGCGTCGATATTGTCGCGGCAAACAAGGGGCGCGACACCCAGGTCATCGAGATCGGACCGACCGTCTGGGAAAACAAACTCGCGGAATCCTACGATCTCACCGGCGACGCCGATGTTGATCAGACAAATCAGGCAGCCGTCGAGGCGCTGATCGCTCGGCTCGGCGCTCCAGAACCGGGAAAGACGAGCGGCGAGTTCGACTCATGGCAGAACGTTCCCCTCGACGCAGTGCTGGACTTCTTCCGAACCTTTCAGGGCGCACCAGGCGGACCAGCCAACCAACCCTTCAGCAGGGGCCGCGACGGGACTCTGCCGATCACGGATGCTTTGAAGGTTACGCCAGGAAGCGATCGCTGGAGCGTTGTGTTGGTGAGTGGCGGCGAAGGGAAACCTCACAAATTCGGCAAAGACTTCGAAGTCACCAAGAGCGTCCGAAACAAGATGGGGCGTAGCCGCCTTGACGGGCACATCCGCCTCGACCGCCGCCGCGTATCCTCCGGGGGGGACGTCATCGGCTCGCTCCTATCGTCGGAGCGCGACGCGATGAAGACAGAGCCGCGCTTCACAAGGGACGGCAGGCCATTGTCATCGCAGGCGCGCACACTCTCTTGGATCGACCACCCGATCCTGATGATCTACGCTGTTACCGCTAAGGAACCGGCGGCCCCTGACTCCCCGGATCTCACACCGGTTGAAACAGGTCTGACACGGATCGCGGTGGCAATTGCATTTCCCAAAATGACTCAGGAGGACATCGAGGACGCGACTCGTGACTCGAAAACCTACCAGGTCAACCAGGTGTTCTGGCGGGCATACAACGGCTTCGTTGAAGACCAGGGCGACGACGAAGTCGACGAGAACGACCTCTGATGGATGCCACTTTCCTTAGATCGCGGTACGAGCAGGTGCTCGCGGCCGAGAGCGGGCGGATGATAGTCATCGCCCAGGCGCCCTTCATGTTCGCCGCCGTCAATGACAATGGCCGAGCAGCCCTACTCGTCCGTGTCTCACTCACCCCGTCGCAGATCGTCAGCGACGGCCAAGGCTTCCTGGTGAAGACGACGCGTAGCGGGAACAACGACTATGTCCAGATCACGGCCATTGACCGGGAACTTCCTCCCCTGTTCCTAAAGCTGGTCGAGTACGTTCTAGATCGAGTGTCCACGTCGATGTCAGTCGATGAAGGTGCTGAGGTGCTAATCCGATCGATCGAGGAATATCGGCGCTTCGTCGGTCAGCGACGCGGCCGTCTTTCTGAAGCCCTTGTGCGCGGCACCTTCGCGGAACTCCTGTTCCTGCGCACAATCATCGCTGGTGGCATGTGCGTCGAGGATGCCGTCACGTCCTGGCGGGGCCCCTGGGCGAAGGCGGGACTCGGCGTGCATGACTTTACGTTCGCTAATGGACGCGGGATCGAGGTGAAGTCGACTCACCAGCCGCCCGGAAGAATCCGAGTGTCGTCCCCGAGCCAACTCGTGCCCTCCAATCAACCGCTCGATCTCCTCGTGCTGCCAGTCGAAGACGCCCCGGATGACCCCACCGTGGCGATTCCGTTCCGTGCGTACGTGCAAGAAACCGGCAAAGTCGTTGCGGCTGCCGGACCGGGTGCCGCGGACAAGTGGGATGCAGCATTGGAAGCTCTTACTCTTGACCTCTCCGACGAGTGGTACGACAAGTACCGTTTCCTGCCCGGCGAATGGCGACGGTTTGCAGTGAAGCAGGGGTTCCCGCACCTCGACATCCCTTCCCTTCCCGCCGGGATAATCGACGTCCACTACTCCCTCGAACTACTCAGGCTGACCCCCTTCGCGGCACCGTTCAGCGAACTCCTCAGCGAGATGGAATTGCCGTGAGTATCGAAGTCGATGACCTTCGCAACGAGATCAAGGTCGAGGCCGTCGCCGGCGACGGCGCCTTCGAGATTGCGGCATTCGCCGCGGTGTTCGCCCGAAGGCTCGAAGATGCGGAAGCCGCCGCGGATCTCAATGTCGAGCCACTTCGTTGCAACGGACCGCGAAGGAAGCGTCTCGAACTGCTTGGGTACGCAGAGAGTCCAATCGAGCAGTCCCTCGTTATTCTTGCCGGACGGTACTTCGGCAGGGACGCGACCCTCACGATGACCGATGCGAAGGACGCCATCGGACGCGCGACTGGATTCATCGAGGCGGCTGTCGACGGCTGGCTGACGACGAACCTGGAGATGTCGTCGCGCGAATGGGAGTACGCAGATTACTTCTCGAAGCAGGTCGCTGGCAACAAGATCGCCAGGATCCGGGTCATCCTCATCACCGATGGCCTAATGAGCGGCCGCATTCGCACGATTGAAAGCGGCACTGTTGCTGGCCTTAAGACCAGCTATGAGATCTGGGACCAGCGGCGAATCATAGACGCTACGCTTCCCGAGCGCGGCAGCGAAGACATCCGCGTCGACTTCACGAAGTGGCTGTCCGATGGTCTCCCGTGCCTGGTCGCCCCCAGCAACGATGAGACCACCCGGACCTACCTTGCCGTCATCCCAGCTCGGGTCCTCGCGGACGTATTCGACGAATACGGCAGCCTGCTCCTGGAATCGAATGTCCGGACCTTCTTGAGCGCAAGGGGCCAGGTGAACCGCGGCATCCAGAGCACCCTGGCTCAGGAGCCAGCACGATTCCTGGCGTACAACAACGGGCTGACGACCACAGCGAGTGAGGTCGAACTCGGTCGCTCGCCGGACGGACCGACGATCCGTAGCCTCGACCGCTGGCAGATCGTGAACGGCGGCCAAACGACCGCCTCCATTGCACACTTCCTTCGCAACAACAAGAGCGAAGACATCATCGACGAGGTTTCCATCCAGATGAAACTCGTAACGGTTAGCGAATCCGACTCGGCAACCGTGGTGCAGGCGGTCGCCAAATACGCGAACAGCCAGAACAGGGTAAGCGCAGCGGACCTATTCTCCACCCACGAGTTCCACATCCGCATGGAACAAATCAGTCGGCGTCTCAAAGCACCGGCGAAAGAGGGTCAGCAGTACCAGACCGGATGGTTCTACGAGCGGGCGAGGGGTCAATGGGAGAACGACCGTACTGCGCGTGGATCCGCCGGTGAACAGGCGAAATTCGAGGTGGAGTACCCGAAGACACAACGCATCACAAAGACCGACTGGGCCAAGTACGATTACTGCTGGAATCAGCACCCTGACCTTGTCAGCAAGGGTGCCCAGTCCGTCTTCGCGGACTATGCGACGAAGGTGGATACGCAGTGGACCAAGGACTATGGCAAGGGTGCGGATGCTTACGGAGACGGCTACTTCCGCACAGGCACCGGCAAGGCGATTCTGTACGAGACGCTGCGCTCCCAGGTGCTCAAGCAGGATTGGTACAAGGCGGCTCCGGGCTATCTCGCGAACATAGTTGCGTATGCGATCTCTCGCTTTGCCCACGAGATTGGAGTCCGGTTCCGCGGAGCCAACTTCGACTTCGGTCGAGTCTGGCAACGCCAAGCGATAAGTGACTCGACACTTACCGCGCTCATCGAGATCGCTCACGCGGCGCAGCAGCACCTAACCGACCCGAGTCGCCCCCAAGCAAACGTGACCCAATGGGCGAAGCAGCAGGCCTGCTGGGAGGAATTCAAGAAGGTCAGCGTTCGACTCGAAGGTGGCATCGGGAATGACCTGGTCACCGGCGACGAGGCACGGGGGCAAGCCACCGACGACCGCAAGCAACGCGCAATGGACACTGGCTTCGAGGTGGTCAAGCGCGTCCTTGCCATCAAACCGCAGGTCTGGGAAACGGTCCATCGCGCGCAAGTCCCGATGTCCCCCACCGAGAAGGATCTCGTGCAGATGTTTGGCCTCCGGCAGGGGAAGGTCCCCTCCGACCGTCAAGGAGCCGTTCTCCTGCGACTACTGGGGCGAATGGCCGAAAGCGGAATCATCGGGAGCGACAGCTATTAGGCCACGAGGGCTCTGGAGAAATCCCTGAAGGAAACCCAAGCCCTCAGGTCCAGCTCCATAGGACCAGAGCACATCCTCCTTGGCCCTGCTGGCGAACAAACAGGATCCGAATCCGCGCACTCTGAGGCAGCTGGCGCCGACCCCGGCTCGCATCCCGGAAACCATTCTCGGCGAACTCCCACGTTCCTCCTAGTTCTGCCGCGATCGGAGCGATGGGCTTTGGTGCCTTAGCATGACATTCCCGAGCATTGGTCCTCAAGCCCCAGACTGGTAATAAGGCCGCGGTGTGGCTTATTCCAACCAGGAAGCGTTTTATCTAGTTGGTGTCGCTGTTCCGGGGATAGCATGCCGGTGTTTGTTTTGTCGTTGGCCGTGCAACCAGACACCTAAAACACGTTCTTCTTCAGTGTCGAACCCGTGGTACCGGGGCCATCGAGCCTGATCTTTGAGGAATTCTTGCGTCTGGCCGAGTCTGTAGTGCCAGCGGGCAGTGTCCTGTTGCATCCTGACTGTGGTTCTCCACTCGCCTGTTTCATCCAAGGCTTTCTTCTGCGCCACGGTGAGCTGGCCGCGCCGCTCTTGCAGGCGTTGTCTACTCAACCAGTGGGCAAGGCCCTTTTCACCCTTTGTGAGCCCGGTCGTGACTGGTGTCCGGCAGGTTTCCTTCATAAAGGTCTCCAGCTGCTGCAGGCCCCTCCACCAATCCTTCGAAGGTTCGGCACGTACTAGCTTTGGTTTATTGGCCAGGTAGTCATTCCGCAAACCAGGATCAAGACTGGTCCGACGCTGGAGGTGGCGGTGGACGGTACTGACCGGAGCGTCGCATAGGTCTGCGATTCGGCGGAAGGAGATGCCTTTCCGGTACATCAGATCCCATTCCGGGTGAAGGCTCTCCCGGACTTCTGGAGACATACCTCGATTCTAAAACCATCCGGCGTTGGATGCCGGTGGAGTTGGCCACGGTGGGCGGCCGGGAGTTCTTCTGTGAGCATCGAGGACGTCAAAATTACGGGGCCAAACAAACGGCTCTACACTCCGATGGGCATCTGGTCGTCATTGTCTAGTTTCGCCTCAGAACAGATGAATGAGATCACAATCGCGGCCTTCGAGTCTCCCGAGAATCTGGAAACGCTGGGCTACAAAGATGTGCCCCGACTCTGAACAGTCCTCCCTCGCCGCGCCAGTCCAGCTTCCAGATCGATTCTCTTCGTCATTGCTCCTGGCACGGAGATCTCCGCCCCCAATTTACCTCCAGACCCCGGCGGGTTTGTCGTTTCCAGTACCGTCTTGGCCACGGAAGTCACCCGGCCAAGGACAGACTTGGCAATATCCACGCGGGACATCGGCTTTCGGTCCCTTGTGCACCGGAGTATGGAGTCAGCTTCAGCTTCCAGCACTGCGTCGGCCCATCCGGCCAAATAGGCAGCTGACTGCCGGCCGCGGTCGATGCCGTGAGCCCGCAGGACGACATAGGCAACGGACTCAGCCTCAATCTCAGCGAGACCGCGGTGTTCGGAACTGCTGCCGTAGAGGGCGCCGACGGAGTCTCCAGGGACGTGCAATGAGGCGTGGGCGAGCTCGTGCGCCAGTGTTGCAACGCGCTCCTCGGCGTCCAGCCAGGACCCGACGCTGATCAATCGACGAGCGTGGTCGGTATAGCCGTCAGCCAGTCCTACCTGCGTCTCCGAGACAACGAGGTTGTAGCGTGCGTTTCGCGCCGTTCCCGTGAGAGACTTCCACAGCTGCTTGCATGAATCGGCTTGGAGCGGCACCTCGGGCTGGCCGGGAACTGGAACGAGCAGCGGCTCACCTTCAGTTTGCGATACATCGAACACTGCCTGTCCTCGCCATCCAACAATGCGGGACCGGTTCGTCCCATCACCTGGCTCATCCAGCACCCGTTCGCCCGTCGCCGGGTCGCGCCTCGTTTGGTCATCGTTGGTGATTCGGGCTGTTCGTGGCGCGATGACATACAGGGCATGTTCACCTTTGAGGACGTAACGACGGTGACGCTCCCACTCCTTGTACCCTGCAATGAGGGACGGCTGGACTGGGCCGCGTTGCGCCATTTGCATCATCAACAGTGCCACGTTGCCGCCGGAGTATCGCCACATGGTTGCCGAGGCATCGAGCAGCAGGTGCCATTGCTTCGGGTGGTCCACCGCCTCCGCGAGCAGCGTGTATAGCCCTTCCGTAAGTTCGGAAACACGCTGCTCGGGACCGGGGTGGGAAGCAGACGGAACTCCCCCGTTTACATCGACGGCGGCCAGCCGTTGCGACATTGGTTCTGGTTTAGCTTCCATGGCACCACTCCTCCATTACTGTCCAGAATCCGCGTTGCCCGAATCGGCATCACCGGGATTGTCCGAACCATGCCGTTTTGGCAGGTCCGAGCCTGAACCCGGCCGGCCAATCAAGTTCCCCGACATAGCGGGACCTTCGTCAGGCAATCTGCGCACGGGCGGCTCGCGGTGCTGCTGCAAGCTGACGCAGCCCGCAGCCCTGGTTTGATCCCTCAAACGGGCGATGCCGCGTTCGAGGCGTTCATGGAAGCCCAAGGGGCCGTAGCCGCCGTCGTCCTCAGTGTAGGAAGCCTGCTCTGCGCGTTGGAGCGCATACAACTCGGCGACGATGTCCGAGTGCCGCCACCAGCAGTCGGGAACCACGGAGGTGGGCAGGTGGTAGGTTTCCACGAGCCAGCGGACCCAGCTGCCGAGGTGGTCCCAGACGGCCTTTGCTGTGCGGGGGTCCATGTCCCGCCACCGGTATGTCATGGGTACCCGCTCGGACCGTAGGCCGCGCGTTGAGCCGAAGAGCAGGGCCGCGAAATTGTCTTCGGCACCGTTTTCGACGTCGTATTCAAAGGATTCGTTCTCGCCCATGGCTATGACTCCTGTTTTTCTGCCGCGATGGCCGTTTGCTGGTCCGTTTGTCGTTTGAGGTGACCGGTGAGCAGTTCCAACTCTGTTTGCTTCTTAGACCGGCCCAATTGCGCTGCGTCTTTGCGTTTGTGCCATTCGCGCAGGTCCAGCAGAATGGGGCGGCTGCGGCGGCCGAGCATGATGGCAGTACCGGCGGGGAGGCGGCGGATTTCATGGAGCGGGATTACCGGTGATTCCCTGATTTGTTCGCCATCCTGGCGGCCCTGTGACGACCAAGAGCGGGTGTTGAACGTCAACGTCCGTTCCCCAATCAGGCCCGCGAGTGCCCTGAGGTCGCGTTCATCGGAACCGCCGCCGAAGATGACCTTGATGATGGCCGCGTCCCAGATGGTGGCGGCCTCGTCCATGGACCAACCGGACCGGGCCTGGGACAGTGACTGCAGAACCACAAGGGTGGAGATGCCGATGCCGCCGCCGTCCGAGAGCACCACCGGAAGCCCCGGCCAAGGCGAAAGATTGGCGATCTCGTCAAGGATCAGCGACAGCGGAGGGTCGAGCCTGCCACCCGCACAGACGAACGCCATCTCCCGGGCGGCGTAGTCGATGTCGTCGATCAGCGCGGACAGGTAGGGGCCAGCGGCAGCTGCGCCGCTCTTCGTTCCTATCAAGTACAAGGTGCCACGTTGTTCGATGAAGGCCTTGGGATCAAATTGCTCGCCTGTCCCTTTCGGGTTTAGCGCGGCGAGTACCTTGGGCGACGATAGCGGGGCTGCGGCAGCCGTCACGCCGATCCAAGAATTAGAGGTGTTGCGAGGGTCGTCGTCGATGATGCCCATTAGGTCTGCTTGCCAGCCCAGCGCAGCCTCGGGCCGGCCGAGAATGTTGAGGGCTTCCCTGGCCAGCACTGGGTTTGATGCCCAGCGGCGAAACGATGAAACGCCCTCACCCGACAGAGCGGCCGCGTGCAGCAAGCATTGCAGCACTATCTGCGAGCGCTTTTGCCAAGCCGCGTTCTCACCCTTGAGGGCGGCGTCAGCTGAGATGACGAGTGCCCGACGGGTGGCGACGTCGGGGTCTTGGCAGCCCCGTACAGGCGACCATCTCAGTGTTGAGGGCAGTCCGGACATTCCCTGGGGGTCGAAGACGGTGACGGGGCGGCCGTTGGTGGCGCGGGCTTTCATGGTGACGACGAGGTTGTCGGCGCGGGTGGAGGTGGTTACGACGGCGCCGGGTGCGTCGAGGATGGCGTTGATGATGACGTACAGGCCCTTGCCGGAGCGGGGTGCGCCTTGGATGACGAGTGATTCTTCGGTGGAGACGTGGACTGTGACTCCGCGGGATTTTCCGATGGTCCAGGAGACTTCTTCGACTTTGGGGTCTCTGGCTCCGGGGCGTGTATAGCGGCCGCGCTTCAGTGCAGCCTTGGCACCGAACTCGCGGGTGATTTCTGGTCGCCTTGCGACGCCGTCGCGGCTCAGGATGTCCTGCCGCAACCAGGCGCCGGATTGCCGCCACGTGCGCCAGCCGAGCATGCCTGCGAGTGCGGCCACGGCCATGACAGCCATGATGGGTGCGATGATGAGCCAGATTTGGCCAGTGCCTATAGTGCAGGTGCCCTGTGCGGGCAGGATCCATTGCATCCGTCCGCTGATGAGTCCAGGCAGGACGGCGGGGCTGAAGTCCCAAGGGGCAGAAGCCCCGCATTGTGATGAATAGGCAATGTGGGCTGCGCCTTGGATAAGGAGACTCAGGACGATGTAGACGGACGTTGCGATCAGCCCGATGGAGACCATCGGGTTGCCGTCGTCGAGGCGCCGCGGCATTAGAGCATTCTCTCGTCGGTGCCGAAGACGGCGAGCTCGTCGGTGGTGACCTGGTTCGCCACGATGAAGGACCTGTTGCCCACCTTCCACAGGCCTACGCCCTTGGGCAGCTTCTCGACGTGCTCGCACTCGGCTTCGGTCAGCCCCAGCGCTTCTTTTGTCAGGCGCATGGCGTCGTGCTTTTGCCTGTAGATGACTCTGGTGTCCGCTTCAGTGAGGAGGCCGAGAGCTTTTTGCCGAAGACCGCTGGTACTGTCGCCAATCTCGTTTAGGTCGGCAATCTTGTGCATGATGAGCAGATTTGAAATGCCATAGCCACGGGCCAGACGCCATTGCTCACTCATCTTTGCGAGCATGTAGGGATCGGCGAGCATCCGCCAGCCTTCGTCATAGACCACGATCCGCTTGGCTCCGCCGGGGTTCGTTACTGCAGCTTCCAGCCACGTGGCACCGCAGGCAGCCGCCAGGGACAGCGCTTGTTCCGAGGCTCCAATGAGGGCTGAGGTGTCCATGACCATAATGGGGGCATCGGCGTCAAAAGCCACGGTTGAGGGGGCGTCAAACATTCCTTCCAGATCACCTGAGACTGTTCTGCGCAGTGAATGTCCGACGCCGGACCCACCGTTGAATCCGACGAGTGCGGCTGTCGCTGGGGTGGGGTTGAGCAGGTACTCCAGAACCATGGGCAGTGTCGGGGTGCTGTTGGCGGCAACTGCATCCGTCAGCGCCATGTCCAGTGCCGTATGCTCCACCGGGCTCAGCGGAACACCGGGACGCATCAGGGAAACCAGGGCCACGAGCAAGTGGCGGCGGCGCTGCCGGACCACTGCCAGCCACTGTGCGTCGGACAGCGCGCTGGAACGGGGGCCGGCGTCGAGCGGGTTGACCCGGGTTGCCCGTCCGGGTCCTACCGAGATGACCTTGCCACCAGGGATGGCGTTGGCCACGGGAACCCATTCGCCCTTCGGATCCGAGGCCACAGCTGCTTTACGTCCGAGGGTGATGGAGCGGGTGACCAGCGATTTGCCGCACATGGACTTTCCGGTGCCCACGGTGCCGATGACGACGATGGACGGGCCACTGATGAAGCCTTTGTCGTACATGACCCACGGGTCGTAGCAGAACGCGCCGGAACCAAACAGGTCGGTACCGATGTAGGTTCCCTCCGGGCCGAGCCCTGATTCGGTGAGGAACGGATAAGCTGCCGCCATGGTCAGGGTCGAGGCCCGGTGAGGAGATGGGTGAACCCTGTGCGGGCCCCAAAGCGTTGCCCCTTCCCGTTTACCCCAATCCCCGGCCGAGCCGCTGCCTCCGGTTTCCGCTGCTCGTTGTGCCCGCAGCTCACGCAACGACAGGCTCGGTGCCGTGTCCAAGGAACGTTCGCGCCGCCGTCGTTCCTGCCGCTGGTTATGAGTCTCACCGGTTGGGGCGATGCTCACTGCGGCAACGTGCTTGTTCATTTCAGGCCCCTTCCCAAGGGCAGCGCCCCGGCGATGAACGCCGGCCACTGCTGCCCGGCCATGAGCCGCAACTCGACAAACGCTCCTGCAGCGGCCGATTCAAGCTCCTGCCTGCAGCGGGACAGTTCATCAAGAGTGTCCGCGGTGATAGTTACATAGGCTGCGGGGCGGACATCCCCATGACCGGCGACGATCTCCTCCTCACGCTGGGCGACTTCCTCCTCTTCTGCGCGCTGTTCACGGGTTAGGGGCCGGTCCAGGCGCGCATTGATGCGGCGGCGGGTGTCATGGGCTTCCTGCGCCGAACGGATGTCCCGCAACGCCTGGTCGGTGGGCACTATCCGGATGACTTGGGAGATGGTGTGCCGGAACTCCCCCACGTAGATCAGCGGTTGCAGGAACCCTGGGTAGACCTGCTGGCGGGGCCACTCCGCGACCCAAAACGTTTGGTGGAAGCCAGAATCGGTACGCAAGTACGTCCAATGCTCGTCAGTGGCCATCGGGCCCGGCGACACTGGAGCATTGCCGTCGCCGCCCCCGGTTGTTGCCGCCCACTTCGCCACCGCGGCAGGGTCAAAGGAGCCACGGAGCACTGCCGTCACTGCGGTGTCCGACAACCATTCGGTCACCGTCACACCGTGTGTTTTCAGCCCGGTGCCGAAGGCTTCAACCTCGGAGCGCAGGACATGTTCCAGGCCAGCCATCGCTCCCCCGGCGTCCTTGATCCGGTGGCGTGCCTTGGCCGTATCCAGGACGATCGTCATGATGATCTCGTGACTCATGGATGATCCGGCAGCTGCGATCAAATCAAGATAGGACTGGTCGCCCCACTGTGCGTCTGCGATGCGCTCCGGCGGCACGGCACGCTCGTAGTAGGCCCGCAGGGCGCTCGACGGGTATGGCACGGTGTAGTCCTGAATTGCAATGCGGGCGACGGCTGGCCGGCTTGCCATGGCAGCCTGCACCCGCGACCAGGATTGGACGGCGTACGCCTTGTCGTCGCTGTCCATCAGGGCAAACGACGTCGTGGTGCAACGAAGCGAGACCATGGCTTCGTGCCCGCTCCGGTCAACGATGAACCCCTCACCTTTTGATGTTTTGCACAGTTCCAGGCTGCCCAGCCCACCCGGCAACGCCATGGTGCCGACCTTTTGCGGTTGCTCCGGCCGCGCCAGGTAGCGGGTCTCGTTCAACACCGAGCGTAGGAAGAACACCGACGCCGTAAGGGCCCACACCGGATACGGAATCCGGGCGTAGTGCAGGACGCCTAACAGCATCAGCCCCACCCAAACAGGCAGTGTCAGCATGAAGGCCAGGGGCCCACCTGTAGCGGATGCGAGCGCAGCGAGAAGCATTCCCAGGGCGACCAACGAAAGCTGGTACCACTGCAGCCCCATAAACAGGCCGTGCCGTTCGTGGCGCGGAAAGCGGACTGGCTGCAGAATGCGGGTGTCATCAGTCATGGTGACCATCTCCATTGCTGGGCGGGTTCTTCGGTAGGTGCTTGGACGGGTCAACCGGGCGGGTGGGGTTGGTCGTCGGTGTACGCGGAGGTCGATTATTGGGGCCAGCTGGTGGCATTGGACTTGGTTGATTCACGGGTGGCGCGGTCGGACTGGACGGACCTTGCCTTGGAGCACTGGTTTAGGAGTCATGGATCTTGCGCGGATAGCGAGACGAGGTTGGTTCCCTGCCCGATGACGGCGGTGTCGAGTCTGGGCGGTCTGGTTGTGGAGGTGGCTGGGTGCCACTTGCCGGCGCGCTTGCATGTCCGGCTTTCGCCGCCGGGCCCGGCGGCATCGGCCAGGCTGTTGAAGTGGCTGGCCCTGGACTCGGTGAACCTCCAGAAGTCGAACCATGTGCTTGAGGACTCGACGCAGTTGGCCCCGCGGTCTGGGTGGGGTTTCCAATCCACGCCTTGCTTGCGCCGGCGTGCATGGCGGCGGGGTGTATGGGCGCTGCAGAGTGACTGGATGCCACTGGTGTCGGCCCTTTGCTACCTAAACCTGGCATGTGCAGTTTGCCGCCGAACTGGCGGCCGAGCTGACGACCCGTGAAGCTTCCAACGCGGCTGGCAACATGGCCACCGCCCGCCATTTGGGCAGCTCCGGCAATTTCACCACCGGCGAAGCTGACTAGCTTTAGGGCCATCAATGGCGCCCCGCAGGCCAAGACCATCCCGACGGCGCCGGACGCAAGCCCGCCGAACGACGTCGAATTCGCAAACAGTTTGACTGCAACTGCCAGGACAGTCGCGGCGAGCGGCTTCGCAATCAACAGCGCAATGACCGTCTCACACCACATTCTGCTCCAGGACTTGGTTCTCTCCCACGGCAGGAGCATAAGAGCCACCGGCGCCACGGCCGCCAGGACAAGCAGCGCGAACGAACGAAAAATCATCGAGCACATGAGGATGAACGACAATATCCATACAACGAGGACCGCGATAGCCGTGACGACCACTGCACCGGTCGGGCCATCCGCTGTTCCAGAGCTGAGCGAAACGACGTCCCATTCACGGCCTGAACCAGCCCCAGCTTTTTGGAAGCCGAATAGCCTCATGAACACGACAAAGGGATCTTTGCCTAGCGTGGCCAGGAGGGCCGTGGACGCTGAGTCAGTGAAGCTGGAGAGCTTGCTCATGAGGCTCGTGGCCAGGTAGACCAGCGGGACGGCGAGAGCTCCGCCGAGCAGTGCACGGCCAATGCGGCGGGGCTGCTGACTGACCAGTCCTGCGATGAGCTGGACGATCATGACCACCACAAGAGGCGTCATCATGACGACAACCCACCAATTGGTTAGGCCGCTGACAATGTCCCACTCCGACGCGGCGATGTCTGAGACGCCGAAGGCACCGGAGATGAATGACCACATCCAGGACGCCATGCTCTCCAGGATGCCGGCAATGTAGGAGGTGACGGCCGAGGCGAAGTTATCGTTCGCTTGGGAGACGATGCCGCAGCCGGGCGGCCACCAGCCATCCAGGTTGCATTTGACCATCGGTAGCATAACCGGAGCCTAGAATCCGAGGTTGAACGCGTTCTGTGACCACAGGATGTAGCCATTGATGCCACCTAGAATCGCGGCCACCGGCCCCGTCCAAAGCAGGATCATCCCGCCGCCGGAAGCCAGGCGGGAGGACTGGCTGAGCTTGCCAGCCAGCAGCATGGCAGCGCCAATGATCGCCACGATGGCGATCACTATGAACGCCCCCACGAGGATGCCGCCGCCAATCTGCTTGAGTGATTCGAGGAACGGGAAATTTGTGTTCGGGGTAATCCCCGGATCCACGACCGCCAGATACAACATTGTGAACTCCAATCGCTGGTTGCCCACAGGCGTGGACGTTTTGTTCACTTGCTTCATGGCGATGGGAAGGGAAAAATACATGACCCACGTCAACAAGTACAGTTACGCGGCCCTCTGCCAGGTCCGCCGCTGCCGGTCGGTGGACAACTGCCGCTTCGAAACGCGTGCATTATGTGGACGCTTTGGCTGTGTCTCACGGGGTGGAAGGTGCTGCTTGTAGAGACGGTCAATATTGCATGACTGGTGAATCATGACGCCTCGGTCTTGTGGTCGGTGGCGCGCGTTGTTCTCCGCCATCGATAATCAGAGCATGAGTGTTCCTACCAGCGTCGCCCTGAAGCTCGCACGCGCCCGTGAACACGTCGAATCCCTCCGTAGTGAAATTGACATCTTTATGGGGTCGGGCGATGCCGCGGTTCATCTCGATCTCGAAGACAGCGGACGGCAGCACGTCTGGCGGTGGACATCATTCGCCGAGCCCCCGGCACACTTAGCGCTCCTGGTCGGCGACGCCGTGCACAACGTACGAGCCGCGCTCGACCACCTCATCTATGCTCTTGCGACGCAAGGGGCGCAGCGGCGACAGGAAGAGATCAAGCCTACTCAAATGCGTCAGCTGCAGTTCCCGGTCTACCTTGATGAGGAGACATTCCTGAGAAACCTAGGAAACGGGCGACTGAAGTTCGTTTCCCCCGATGCGCGCCACTTCATTGAGGCCCGGCAACCCTACGCGGTCATCCCAGACCACCCCGAGCAATATTTGCTCTGGCAACTCGCGGAACTCGACAATATCGACAAGCACCGAGAGGTACGACTGGGTCTGCGTCAGCCTGTGATGACAACGACCGACTGGCCGATGGAGCTTCAGAACACAAAGTTCGTACCCGCCACGCCCACATCGCCGCCACAACCCGGTGACGAGTTCGGCCGATTTACATTCCAGAAGCCACCCGGGCCCGATGAAGTCCAAACATCGATGATTTTCGGCGTCACGATACGTGACGTCCATCAGCAGTCCCAAGATGCAGCCGAAATCTTGAGAATGTACATTAATGCCATCGACACGACCATCATCACGCCGCTTTCAGGTCATCTGACGTGATGACACTCAGCGGCGGAACGCTTGGACGGTTGTCTTAGAAAACTATTGTTTTTCAAGACACCCGAACAGGCCCGGGAAGATGCCGGTCATTCTGTCATTTTCAATACTCGTCTGCACACGCTCCCACGGAATTCCGGTGTTGTGCAGACGAGTACTGACATAAAAATTTCAGAAGTGCCCTGCACAAAACGGCGTTCTGCTCAATAGTCCTCTGCACGAACCGTGACTTTTTGAGAAGCTTGGATTCAAAGGAGGATCGATACGCAAAGTCACGCTAAGGAATTATGTAGGGTCGCCTGCGCGTTTGATGGCGCGGTAGACGGTGGAACGGGCTACGCCGAAGAGTTCGGCAATCTCAACAGTCGTGTATGTTTCCGCCCGATGGGTGGAAACTAGGTGGGCTTCCTGCGTTTTGGAGAGTTTGGGCTGCTTTCCGCGCAGCTTGCCCTTTGCCTTGGCGACAGCCATCCCCTCACGAGTTCGCGCACGGATCAGGTCTGCCTCAAATTCTGCAACCACGGCCAGAACATTAAACAGTAGCCTACCCACGGGATCGGTGGGGTCATGGACGGAACCACCGATGCTGAGCTTGACCTCGCGACGGGTGAGTTCATCAACAATGTCCTTCGCATCGCGCAGTGACCGAGCCAGACGGTCAAGCTTGGTCACGACAAGGGTATCCCCACGCCGGCAGGCCGCTAGCGCTTGCCCAAGCCCAGGCCGCGCCCTGTTCGCACCAGTAAGGCCCTGGTCGGTGAAGGTTTGCTCCAGTGACACCCCCAGGGCAAGCAAGGCATTCTTTTGGGCGGTGAGGTCTTGGTCATTGGTGGATACGCGCGCGTTATGTGGGCGCTTTGGCCGTGTCTCATGAGAGGGTTTGCTGGGGCCATGGAATTGATTTTTTCCGGGAAATCTCGGTGGTCATTCCTAGAGTGGCGAGTGTGACGCCTGTGCGGAGCTCTTCGGTATTCGTCCCGACCGGCGAGTCAGAGGTAGACCAGGACGGCGTCTGAAGAATCGATGCTCGGCATGAGACAGAGACCAGGCTGGACGTGTCTCATGCCCACATATCGGGTGTATCCGATCAGGAGTCCGGTCATGGTTTTTGAGTGTACCGTTTAGCCTCCCATGACCGGGCTTTTTCTCGGGCACGGTATACGCGAATGTGAGGCCTACGGAACAATGCGGTTTCGAAAATTTCAGAAGTCGTCTGCACCCGCACTGGTGAATGACCGGCTTACGGGCGGCTCTCTGTGGGTTCAATCTCCCGTTGTGAAGCGTGCGTGTTGACTCGTAGAGGTAAATGGTTGGGTTCCGACGACGATGACTAGCCGGCAAAACGCCCCTCCTTTAGATTAGGCCGCTGGCCTCGCCTTTGCGGCGTCTGCTGCCTGCATTACGCAACGATCCATCATGGCCCAGGCGTGCGAGACTTGGTCCATGACCGACAGCAAAGTACTTGTGCTACCCGGACTGCCTCGGAACTTGACGAAACCTGCAGGCGAGCAGGCCCTGTATCCGGACACCACGATCGACATGGTCAAGGTCCTCAGAGAATATGGGCTCGAATCCGAGTTCGTCGACCAGGACGAACGAACTCTCGTCTCCCACAAAGCATTCGATGTTTGGCTACCCATTCTTGAATTTACTTCCAATCTTGCAACGGGAGTTGCCGGCGGACTGCTCGCCAACCTTATACAGAGTTTCTTTGTCGGCACCGATACGTCACAAGTAATCCATATCAGCTGGAGAGTAAGGCATCGTGACGGGACCTTGAGCGAATTCAACTACGATGGACCCGTCAACGGCGCGATCCAGAGCGCCGAGATTTTTGGCCAAGCCCTACGGCCGAGCGATGGAAATGCCACCGATTGAGCGGCGAGGAGATATGCTCCTCGCTCAGGCGTCCGAAGCGTTCGACCGAATCCAAGAGGATATCTCGGCGGGCAAGGTTGAAATCGCTGACCTGGGATCGCTCCGCATCCTGGCACGTTCAGCCTTGGATTGGCTCGAGGATACGCCACAATTTGAGGTTGCTCACGGGCTTCTAGATCGAATCGGGCGACTTGCCAGAACCGTATTCCCCAAGGCATGTGTTCTTGAATACAGGGATGATGGGCAGTATTACGACACGTGCCCCATTTCGCTGGCCCACAGCCGAGTTGGCATGAGCATTGCCTACGTCATAAAAAAGTCAGAATGCGGAATCTGCGGAATGGATCCCTGGGACTGTATGCATATCAAAGGCCGTGTGTATGACGGGCAAGTGTGCACAAGACATATCATTGACGCAGAAGTGATTGAGATGAGCATCGTGTCTCGACCGGCGCATCCGGATGCCCGCTTCTGGGCAATGAGTGTTGACAGGGGAGACCTTCGGGAGTCGTTGGGGGACGCCTTCCATCCTGGAGTAGTTGTTAACTGCGATCGTTGCCTGTCGCATTGCCCGGGAGTCAACAGAGCTTTTGAAGCAGCGGTTCCCCCTAGCCCGTTGTCCCAGGATAGGTAACCGGCCCGTTAGGGGATCCCTCACCGCTACACATTTGCTGGCCCGGTGCCTCTCTTCGGCGAAAGTGCGCCTGCCCGGGCGGAGCGCACCGGCTGGTACTGGGTCCCATGCTCTGCCCTGGTTGTGTCGACGCTGCAGCCTCTTCACTTCCCTCAGTACAGCCGCAAGGCGCGGTGTGTTTCGTCAAGTTTAAGTAGGCCGTTTCAGCGCTAAGAATTAGGCCACGTCGGCTCTTTTCTGGTCCATTTCAGCGGTTGGCTATTTCATGAGGGCATTTTTGACCCGGTAGGACTCGCCGCGGAACTGCAGAAGCCGTCCGTGGTGGACCAACCGGTCGATGACGGCGGCGGCCATGTTGTCGTCTCCGAACACGGTGCCCCAGCGGGAAAACTCCAAATTTGTCGTGATGATCAGGCTTCGTTTTTCATACCCGTCCGCGATCACCTGGAAGAGTAGCCTGGCCCCTTCGGCGTCGATCGGGAGGTAGCCCAGCTCGTCAATGGCCAGGAGCTGGTTCTTGGCTAGGGAGGCCAGTTCCTTGTCGAGGCGGTCTTCGTCCTTGGCGCGGCGCAGCATCATGACCAAGGCGGAGGTGGTGAAGAACCTGGCGGGGATGCCCTGCCGGCAGGCGGCGGCCACCAAGGCGGTGGCCATGTGGGTTTTGCCGGTGCCCACGTCGCCGTAGAGGACCAGGTCCTGGGCCCGGTTGATGAAATCCAGGGATTCGAGAGGTCCTCGGCCGTAGTCCTCCGGGAATCGGACACTGCTGTAGTCGAACCCGGTGAGGGTTTTCATGGCCGGCAACCTTGCGGCCTTCAACAGCCGCTGGCGCCGTGACTCCTGCCGGGATTCGTGCTCGGCGACCAGTACCCCGTGCAGGTATTCACGTTGCTTCGGGGTGCCCTTCTCGGCCCAATCGGTCAACACGCTGCCGGTCAGCGAGGCGTGCTTGCCCGCCTCAAGGAGGTCCTGGACGGTGATCGTGCTCATGCTATTTCTCCTGTGGTGGTGTTCAGGGTGGTGAAGGTGTCATAGACGCTCAGGTCCACGTTCGTTGCCTCCGGTTCGGTGCCATCAGCCAGACGGCGGGCCAGCATGCCCAGCATGGCCATGTCCGGTGCATCCCCGCGCTGGATCAGGGTGTCGGCAGCGGCCACCGCGGCATCGAATCCCGCCGCCGACGAGGCAGCGTCCACCGCGTTGAGCAGCCGGCGCCGATCCGTGGCCGTGGCCCGGTCCAACCAGTCACGCACCGGGTCGCTCACCAGGGCCCGCAGCGGCGAATGGGACCACGCCCCGGGCTTCGTCACCAGCAACGGCACCAGGGAAGCAGGGTCGAAGACCGTCTCGGCCTGCTTGCCGAAGACGCGCGGAAACGTGCGGACAGGTTCGGAATGCTCATCAAGGATCTGCACCACGTCGTGTCCCAACCCCACCGTGAGCATCCGCCCGTGGAAAGCGGGCCCGGCGGCGTACGTGTTCCCGTCAATGAGCAGGTTCCCGGTCTTGTCGGCCTTGCGCGATTCGTAGCGCACGGCATCGAAACCGATCCCCGGCAGCTCCATGGACGCCGCCACGTCCTGGGCGAACAGTTCACCCAGGGGCACGCCCTTGCGGTAGTGCACGGTGGTGGCCAACGCGTCGCAGCGCGCCATGAGGACCTTGTTCAACCCCTCCAGGGTGGCGGCCTCCGGCTCGGGGACCATGAAGTTCCGGCGCAGGAACCCTACCGCGTTCTCCACGTTGCCCTTCTCATGGCCCGAGTACGGATTGCAATAGCGTGACTCGGACCTGTAGTGGAGTTTGAAGGCGCCAAACAGCTTCGTCTCGGTCACCCGGGTTCCCACCCGATTTCCGATGCCCGTGGCGTTATCAAAGACCATGTGCCGCGGCGCAGCCCGAATGTGTTCAAACACCCTCCGCAGCCCGTGGGCCACGCATTCGGCGGTCTCGCCCCGATACGCCTGCACGAAGCGCATGTTCGAGAACGGGAAGGTCACCACCAGGATATGCAGGACCTGCCGGATCCCGGCAACGATGGCCTCGGCCTGACCGAAGTCGACCTGCACGGTGCCGGCAGGCCAGACCAGTTCGGTAAACCCCTCACCGGGCTGGCGGTGGGCGGCCAACCATTTCTTCACGTACCGCTGGACCGGTGAATAGGTGGCAGTAAAACCATGCTCGTCAACGAGCCGGTCGAAGATCCGCTTCGCCGTATGCCGCTGCTTGCGGTTCCGGCGCTGATCCTCGATGAGCCACCGCTCCATGATGTGCTCGAACCCGGTCAGCACCGAGGCCCCCGGCCTGGCCAGCGGTGCCCGCGGCGCCGGGGAGAAGTCCTCCTGCTCGGCGTACTTCGCCGCCGAGGCCCGGCTCACTCCAAGCCTTCGGGCGATCTGACGCACTGGGACTCCCTGGGAGTCGAGTCTTCTGATATTTTCTTGTACGGACATGGGTACCGTCATCTGCTTTCCAGCCCTTCCGGCGCATACGCTTCGCAATGGCAGCACCGTAAGGAACTTATCTGGGTGTGGCGGGCCCATGTCACCAACACTCTGGATATGGGCCCGGGCCACCGGGTGATCTCTATCTCCAAGCCAGCCCCCGAAACCTGATTCCGGGATGAAATGACTGGCCTGATTCTTACCGCTCTATTGGCCTGAAACGAGCCACCAACATGGCCCAAATTCCTGGCTGAAACGGCCTACAGATAGTCGATCACACACACGCGGCCCGCGGCGCCGTCCTGTAGTTGCTGTAGGCAGGGGCGTGGGTCGTGGACATGTCCCGTCCGGTCGAGAGGAAATCGACGGTGCGGGTGTCGGTGACTCACCCTCCGTGGCGATGCCGCAGCGCACCACGCGGCCGCAGTCTGAGTGCGCCGGGGGCGCTGGCGTTTACACATCGCCGCTTGAGGAGCATTATGGACCAATGAATGACCGCCGTGTACCCGGGGCCCAGAAGGGCGAGCTCGTTTGGGTCTGCCCGCGGGATAAGACCGTGAAGCTTCGAGGAGCCCGAAGCCCAGAATGCCCGAAGCACAAAGGCGAGATGATGGTTCCCCTCAAGGGCGCTGCCCGTTAGGCGTCTTGCGTCGCAATTTCGCGAGCCAACTTCTATCTACCTGTGCAGGCGCCTCATGGCCAAACGATTGCGACTCCGCCTCGCGCACGAACTCCGCGATAGCAACGAGGAGAGACCCGTAGTATCGCGCGCTTGCGACCGCGGCCCGGTAAAGACTCAATGCCGCCACGGAAGCGACGATAACCGATACAACAGTGTAGATCGCGTGCGTAGAGTTGAATCGGAGGGCAGCAATGAGTCCGGACGATACTGCCACCAGAAACATGGAGCAGTATAGGTCTAGTCGTCCACGCTGCTCGTCGTGCGACGATTGCAATGATGGTGGCAGAAGGTGGAATGAGCGGTCTACGAGGTCCTGAACTGTCTCGTAGCCAGTATCATTCTCGAAGCGACGCAGCACATTGCCTAGCCGGGTTGGCATTATGTGCTTGGAGTGCGGAAAATCATCCAGCGCCTTTTCTACATTCACATGCCGCCTGCGCAAGTCGGATGGCGCGTAGCGCCACCAGTCAGTTGAGTCGACAAGAGCAACCTGTGCGTCGTTCAGCGTTGATGGCGCTTCCCCTCCGAGCACCTGGGCGCCGAGCGCCTGGACCATGTCGTTCGTATATTCGTCTTCCGCCGCAATGCGAAACTGCGCTCTCTCCCAGGCTCGCTTGGTCAGCCGTCTCTGACTTTTCACGAGTCGCTTTCTGGCGTTCCGCCAATGTTTCGCCCGCGCTTGTGCAACCCGTTCAATTGGTCTCCAGACGCCCCAGTAGCCCTCGAGTAGTCTGATCGACTCGAACGTGAAAGCCTGAGTAACCATCGTTACAACGACCACGGTCATCACCAGCAGCACAGCCCCGCCGATGCTGATGTTTGCCATCTGTTCCAACGCTGATGAGATCACTGCGCCCGGGTCAAGTCGGACTGGCTCCCCTTTGCTCTCCAGGGTGTCGTTTCCTCCCAGGACATCACCCACCTGCATTATGAAGGTGACCAGCAGCGTGAGTGCCGCGGCCGGGAGCCAGGCGCTGAGCGCCAACTGCTCAAGGATGCGTGTGACGAGTTGCGATAACGAGCTCGAGGCCGTGGACAGCGCCACGGACGCGGCATTCTCTGGCTGGCTGTCAGTCACAGTCCAATCCTCCCGCGCCGAGCCGCCGGAGCGGCGCATTGCATGAGGTACGGCGTGTGTCGTTGTAGCGCCATCGCCCGGCTCGGCCTCAGCACGCTGGGCTGCGAGATCAACCGGTGGCTCACCCACATCGACGGCCCGGACCTCCGAGGAAGCCGTTATTGCGCCGCCGTCACCTCGAGCTGTCAAGCTGGTCATGCCGCCGGACAGCGAGCGTCCGGTCAAGGATCCCTTTGAGAAACGCCGCGCCGTACTAGTCCCGCTGAGCGTTCCCCCTACGGGCAGGGAGGAATGTGCTGCCGACTTCTGAAATTCTGTGCAGAGCACTTCTGAAAAATCAGGCCAGTGAACATGACTCCTGACGTTTGTGCACTCGCCTTCTGAAAATGACACATTCTCCCGAGATTCAGGGGACTCCGCCTGTCTTGGTAAGTCGTCTCATGGGTTGGCGCGTCTCCGCCCTGATTTTCAGGATTGATGAGGCACGCTGGGTTGTATGACACATCTGGGATATACACGGATCAGCACCGCCGGGCAGGACGACCAGCTCCAACGTGATGCCCTCACCTTCGCAGGTGTCCAGGCCCGGGACATCTACTCCGATGTGACTTCCGGAAGCAAGGAAGCCAAAAGCTGGCCCGGCATGCAAAAACTCATGAGCTACGCCCAAAACGGGGACACCATAGTGGTGTGGCGCATCGACCGGCTCGGCCGATCCCTGCTCGATGTCCTGAACACCGTCAACGAGCTCCGGACCTAGGGAATCACGGTCCGCTCGATCGCCGACGGGATTGACCCGGACACAACCACCGGCCGGCTGATGTTGAACATGCTCTCCACCTTGGCCGAGTACGAGCGGGAACTCATCGTGGAGCGGGTGAATGCCGGCATCGCAGCAGCCAGGGGCGCCGGTACCGTTTTTGGCCGCCCACCGAACAATCCAGTAGTGACGGCCGAAAAGTTGAAGATCGCGGCCAGTGCCCGCGCCGAAGGCAAAACAGCGCAGCAAGCCGCTGAACTCGTCGGATGGAGCCGAGCCACGCTGTACCGGGCAATGCAGACAACCGGCCAAACCCGCCCTTAGGCCTAAAGCGTCAGTGTAGAAACCGTGAGGCACGCACCAGGCTGGACGTGTCTCATGCCCACATATCGGGTGTATCCGATCAGCTTTATCAGGGGCTCCTCCTATGTGTCTCGCAACCAACGGTGGAGACCCCAATTCAGCCGGAAGGTTTCGAGACATAGTTAGTTTCGAGGCATAGTTATGGGAATCGCCGGCCGAGGGCGAACATGCCACTCCTCGAAAATTGGAGCACTCCGTCGTCGGCCTCGTTCGGTCGGTGCGATGTCTTATATCCATAGGGATACGAGACGGTTTGGCGTGTAGTGTTTAGGCAACCTTCGCGGGGCATCGCCCTCCTTCTACTCGCGCTCCGAACCAAGCCCGTCGAAGCGAGTCGGCATGACAGGGCAGGATGGTTGTATGACCAAGTTGAACCATGAATGGGCGACCAAGGAAATTGACCAGTTTCTACGTGTGACCGACCAGGTCGGCTACGACAATAGCGGCGGTGGAGTCGTAGTTTTTGGAACACACATGCGCGGGTCGCAAACTGAAGCATCACAGCGCGCGCACGTGGTGGAGCAGATTCTCGACCGTGTTCTGCCTGGTTGGAGACAAGATCGACCGGAGAAGGACGTGAGGTTTACTTGGCTCCGAGACCAAGCCTCAAGAGCCAGGGCTGCGGTGCAGAGGGCGGCGGAGCTTGCCGAGAATCTAGGGGATAACGCTCCGGATATGGACGCGGCTAATCTGCACCCGTGGGCATGGGAAAACGGCAGGACCTACTGGAATACAGGGCATTATCATCAAGCTGTGATGCAGGCCGCGATCCGCGTCAACGCTGAGACTCAAGCAAAGCTGGGGCGTATGGACGTATCTGAGACGGCGCTTTTCAATGAGGCGTTCTCGATGGACGGGCCAAAAGAAGGTGCACCGCGCCTCAGACTTACGGAGGACGACGGGGGAAAGACATATCAGAATCTTCACCGGGGCGCTCGATCCTTTGCGGATGGGCTCTACACAGGGATCCGTAATCCTGGCATGCACAAGCCACAGGAAAGCGAAGGAGGCGAGGAGCAACTTGCTCTTGAGCAACTGGCAGCCTTCAGCCTGCTAGCCCGTTGGATTGACCAGGCCAAAGTCGACCAAGTATGACTGTATGACAACGACGGCCAGCGGCCCCGAAGCCAACTATTGGGCCACAGTTCGCGGTGGGGGCCAACTGAGGTCAGCTTTCAACTTGGGCTGACCGCTGATGTACAGTCATGGCGCACGTATGGTCATCCGAGGATGCGTTCGTCGGCTTAAAGCGATCCTTGAGCATGCGACGAACACAGATATCCCACCGGGTTTCCGAGCCCACGGCCGAGGACCTGGAGAGAATTGGCGCGCTCTTGCGTCACATCGGTGGCCAACAGGTCTCCTGGGGTGCACAGGCATCACTAGATGTCTGGGTAATAGAGCAGCGTGCCAGACTCGATCAGCAGATGTCCGAGCGAATTCGAATCACCTCTTGGGCCCTCGTCGCGGCGACAGTCGGCCTGGTCGTGTGCACTGCCGGTCTCATCTGGGCCACGATGGCTGTCTGAACCGGAGGTGTGACCAATGATGCCTGGCATAGGTTCAGCATACGGGTAGCCGATGCTGGTCCCCGCAGGGCGTGACGACGGTTCGTCACGATACGGCTAGATGTAGAGCGTGCGCCTGCGTTCGGTGCCGTCGCTGTCTTCCCAGGTCAGCTCGATTGCGGTGACGCTTGGGCTGACGAGGGACTTATCGATCGTGAACGGGATCGACTCGTTGGCCGCAAGGTCAATCGGCAGAGCGCCTTGATAGCTGGCGGCGGCGTCGCCGCCAGGCGTGACGTCCCTGAATCCGGTCAGTTTCGCGGTCGCGCCGGAGTGCGTTGAGTCATTGCGGAGCCGGTACCGGCTCCTGGTCTCGTGCCAGGCGGTCCAGCTCACGGGGCTCTGCACAGACGCCGGTGTCGACATTTCGATCGCGGCGCCAGCCGCATTCCGCGGGACCGCTGGCGTCTCAATGGCAACGCCCAAGCGCCACCAAGCGAACACAGAACGCCGCCTCAATGTGCCGAACTCCAAACGACTTATTTTCCCGACATCAACTCACCAGCGTCACCAATGACCTCCTATTTGCCAGACAGCAAGCCTAGGTCAAAGTAGGCCGTGCCTCCATTCCACGCGAGTGGATGCAGCAATGTCCCCACAACAGGGTTCAATGCGCTGTACATCATGCCGTTGCCGGCGTAGATGCCGACGTGGCCCCAGTGGTTGGGACCATCGGGATTCTGTACGACGAGATCACCCGGCTGCGGGACGGTGGTGAGTGTCCCCGCCGTCCACTGTTCTGTTCGAGGTAGCTGGACGCCGGCCTGGCCGTAGACCCATTGGACGTATCCGGAGCAGTCCCAGGCTTTGAATGCCGTGCCGCCCCAGACGTATGCGCCGCCAACTCCTTGCTGGGCATAGGCAAGGATTTCACGTCGAATCTGACTCAGACTAGACGGGACCGTGGGTTGGGCGACTACTAATTTGTCGGGACTGCACCCCACCGGTGCCATAGAAGCACCAAGCCCCTCCAGAATTGCTTGAGCCTCGAGCCTCCACTTGGCGTACCGCTCTGGAAACGTAGATCCTTGAACCGCCTGGGCTGCGGTGCCTTTATCCATCTGCTGCCAGCCCTGGACATCCAAAAGGCCCCGCGGGGATCCGCGGTTGGGGCCCTGCGGTCCGCCATAAAAGGCTTCAGCATTGTAGGCCGACTGCATAAGCTCAGCGACGCTCCCCCATCCTGCTGAAGGTCGCTGCTGAGCGCTGCCAACGGAATCGTGGTCATTGCCCACGCCGTCGTGAGGAAGATTCAGGGACTCGGCCACAGAGGCGTTGGCCAGCATCTGCAGCCCAGATTCTTGCAGCGCCATCATAAGGGCAATCACGATGCCGTCATCTGGGACTGCCCGGGTGCGGCCGACGGCAATGTAGGACTTCGCCACAGTTGCCTGTGAAGCGCTCAACATAACCGGAGTTTGGCCAGGTATCGCGATGGATACCGCCGCACCCGTACCGGTAGCGGCGACGTTACATCCCGCCGTCGTTCTTTGAGAGGCGAACGCCACCAAAGCTATTGACCCGCAGAAGGCCATGACACAACACAGCACCAACGCGCTGGCGGTCGCGCCAAGCAATCGCAGTGCTGCTCGCTTCTTGATGACTCCCAGAAGGAGCGCCGGGACCGGCATCAGTACACGATTCGGTCGGGCGACGCGTAGAACGCCACCATCTCGCAGTGATCAGCCGGAGCTGTGGTGGCAGGCGGGCAGTTCACGACGACGCTTATGGGAGCCGTATAGCTGTTAGTGCCCGAGGTTGCGTGCTCCGTCACGGCCAAGGTGACCGTGCAGACATGCAGGCCATCCCAAGGCGCGGGGTACTGGACTAATTGGACCAGTTGCGCGTCGCACGTCGAATTTATGGCTTTGGCTGTGCGGTATCCATGAGCCCCGGTGAGGGACGCAAATGCTGCGGCGTTGGTCCCCGTGGCTTCGAATTGCTCGGCAAAGACTGTCAACGGGTTTGAGCTATCAGGCAGTACATGCCACCAGGCGCGAATCCTTCCATAAGTTTGCGAGTAGGTGGCCCTGCGCGTATCCCATGTGTAGATCGTGCGGGCAGCCGTTGTGGCCAATTGGCGAAAGTCCAGGGCGGACGGTTCATCAGCTGAAACTTCCGGCGGCTCCGATGGCGTGCTTGTTGCCGGAGCCTGCGCCACTGCAGTGGGTGCAGCGGGTGAATGTGAAGTCAGGGGCGTACTCGACGGAGCCTTGTCAGTCGTCTCGGGAGCCGCCCCTGGCATCTGAAGCGACAGCACCACTGCTATACCGGCAACAGCAAGAACAGTCACCAGCAACAGGATCCATGCCCGACGTCGGCTTGGCTTGCCTCTGCGTGTCAACCACCCCACGTTCATGGTTCCACCTCATCGTCCTGTGCTGATCAGGCCTTGGACAGGGAGTGTACTGTCGAGGCAACAGGCGTTTCGATGACGGAATCTTCAATCCCGGTGCCAGCGCGCAGAATTTCCTCGGCGGCCATCACAAGGCTGCGTACCAACCCGACTTGCACCTTGACGTAGCGCACGCTGACGCCAGCCTTTTCGGCTACACCGGCGACGGCGGCGGCTCGGGCGTTGCCCAGCACAGCCGGCAGAACGACGTCGCCGGCAATGAGCTGGAGCAGAGGGTTCGGAAGTGTAGCAACAGTAGAGGTTCGCAAAGTTGCGAGGTCAACAATCTGCTGCGGATCGACATCCAGGGCGTGGCTCACAGTCAGTGCCATCTGGCGCACCACGAAGATGGCGTGCCAGCACGTGCGGGCTGATGCGCCGATGGCCGGCGCAGTGAGTGGTTCAGTCTTCCGACCGGAAAGATTGTTCAGGGCGAGTTCCCAAGTGCGTTCAGGTACACGCGTTTTAACAAACTGCAAAACCTCCGTGGCCCAGACGTGGTTGATTGATTGCTCATCAAGACGCATCATGTGGATGTCCGTCAGACTGTTGACGCCGGATTCATACTGCTCGTCCAGCGGTAGCGCCGACTTGGCGATGCTGCGTCGGACATGATGTGCGCACAGGTTGCAGGCAATCCCCTGGACCCAAGCATCAAACTTCACCCCAGGAACGGCTCGGTAGGTGCCGCGCACAGTACCCTGCCACGCGGCAAAGCGGATGTCCTGCAATACGTCGTCCACGTCGTCACAGAACCCAAACTTGCCCAGATGAATCTTCACATAGGGACGAACGCCCTCGACAGCCCGCATCAGCTGGTCGACAGGGATGTCGTGGTCGGGTGAACGGGTGAGGGACAGATCAACTGTGGTGGTGTCAGGTGTTTCAAGAGCTTCGCTGGTCCAAGGACCCATGATGATCACCGCTTCGTGTGTTGCCTGAATATCGAGCGCGACGCCGTTGGACGTTACGCGGAAGATCTTGGGGACACCGTTGGTGGCGGCAAGATCATTCCGACAGGTGCCGGACACAGCGGGCTGGGCGTGGTCAACAATCACGGACAACCCTCTTCAAAAAGTAATATTTATAGTGTCCAAGTATCAGGAATATATTGTCAAGGGGTCATTCTTACCCTGTTGACATCTATGGGGCAGAATGAAGACATGCCCCGAAGCACGCATCCAGTAGCCACCGACTGGTCATACGAAGTCGAGCTGGCAGTCGCCACCTTTGGCAACCGCACGCGCAATGAAATCATCCGCTACCTGCTGGAACACGGCCCGGAGCCACGAGGCGAAATCGTGACCCACGTGGATGCCAGTGACGCCAGCGTTGCCAAGCACTTGGTGCTTCTCGAAGATGCCGGAATTGTCAGTGCAGATGTTGAACCGGGGCGGCGGCACGGCCGCGCACCGAGGTATTCAGTCAATCCGGACCGAATTAGGGTTCTTTTGGAAGCCCACCTGCAGTACTTAACGGCCCCGAACCTTTAGCGCCATCAGTTCTTGCCAAGATGTCACTGCTTAGGAACTCTGTGATCGCATTCAAGGTCTCCGGCGAAACGTCACCCAACGTGCGGGCAGCGAAAGCCTGAACACGGGCAGCCCGTAGGGCTTTGACGAATTCCAGCCTAGCCTGGATACTCTCGGGAAGTTCGACTGAATCCAAGTCCAGCAGATATGACGGATCAACGTCGAACATGCCACAAATAGCCGTCAAGACTTTCTTATTCTTGACCAACGGGCCCGTGCCGTCCTTCAGGTAAAACCATCGGGCCCGTGACATGCCCACCCCTCGCGCGGCTAGCTCAGCTTTAATCTCCGGGAAGAGCACAGTGTGGCCGCGCTTTTCTGCGGCAGCGTCCAAGAGCAGGTTAATGCGCCTGCTCATAACCAGTTGAGGCGACGGCTGGTTAGATGTAGTGCCGCCTCCAGCACTCACGACGGACTCCTCACGATGGCGGGGCCGGCTGGCCAATACTGCTCGGCCACGCCTCCGGGTCTCCTCCAGTATTGTCCGTGGGCTACAGCGCCGCAAGGTATCGTTGGATCACTTCATCGATACATGGCAGAAGTACCGATTCTGCGCTGGCCTCCAACCACGGCGCGCCACTCTGGACTCCGGCTGTAGTCGCAAAGGCCATCAGTCCTGTAGGGTCCAGGACCTGATTGCGGTCAAGGTGAAAACAAACTTCGGTCATGACGTCCCGGAGTGCACCGAGAAAAGCGAGTTGCTCCTGCTGGTTTCTCACCCAGTACCGGTGGTCGCGCATGTTTGCCGCAGCCTCCAAGAATGCCTCAATTTGCGGATGTTCGTTCACGACGTCACCTCCCGCTGAATCCTGTCGGCGCGGCCCATGACCACAACCAGTTATCCACAGTCATGTCGATTGGCAGGATTTACACCATGACTAAGTCGGAGTAACTTCTAAAATAGACAGATCCAAAAAGCGTCTCGCACGCCGCCAGGGAGCGTTTTCCATGGAACCCTCAGTATTGATGAATCTGACCCGCGGCCGAATCGTGCACATGCTGGTCACCGGCGGCCCTGCCACCGTCCGAGAGATATCCACTGCCCTGTCGCTCAATGCGGTCACAGTTACGAGGGCACTTGACCTCCTCTCGAAGGCCGGCATTGTCGGCATCACGGACACCACTTCGGCGGACTTCCGCCCCGCATATGCCGTCGACTCGCCCCAGGTATTCGATGAACTGGCACAGGTGCGCCACTTCTTTGCTCCATGGCTGTGAGCTGATACGACGAAGACCCCTTCTTCGTTGTGGTCACGTAGTTATGCTCAATTCCAGCCATGGTTAGGTATCAAATCCAGCTCACCGGCAAACGAGCATTTGCAGGACCGAGGGAAGGCACCCGCGATGACCATCTACAGCCAAAACAATGGCCACGTCGATTCAGACGTCACCCAGTGGCTCTCCCCCATGGAGATCTGTCACGACCTGCAAATCCCACTGCAAACCTTCTACCAGTGGCGGGCCAAGGGCATCGGCCCGCACGCCTACAGGATTGGGCGGCACCTGCGCGTGAGCAAGCACGATTTCGAGGCCTGGCTCTCCCTCCGGTCAGATCCGTGACGACGCAGTCAACGAGGGCGTCAATCACGACGGCGCTCGATAAGGAAATGACCGAGCGCCTCGGTTACGGGAAGCATGAGAGCGCGGTCAAGGATGAGGAGACGTTCACGCCGCCGTTGGTATGGGCCGGACAATGAGGTGATGAAATGAGTTTGGAATTCTTTGAGCCGGCCGAGGCGGCCGCCGTCATGAAATGCACGGAAGCGTGGCTTCGGGCCGGAGCCGCCGAGGGCCGATTCCCCCACGAGAAATGGGGAAAGGGCAAGGTTGTTTTCACGTCGGAGGACATTGAGTCAATCGCCAAGATGCTGGCAGTACCGCCGTTGCCGCCGGCAGAACAGACGCCCCGGTTCATTGGAGTACGGGCCAGCAGGCTACGGAATCTCTGACCCGTCTTCTTGCGAAGCCTTCCGGCGACAGGGCTAGGCCTAGCCGATGTGTGGTTTTGGGGTCATGGCCCGTTCCATCGCCTCTGCCGCATCTCGCAGCGCGTCAGGCATTACATGCGAGTACCGGTCCAACGTGGTGGTGATGGATTCGTGCCCGAGACGGCGGGACACCGTGAAAATGTTGACGCCTTCCTGAACTAACCATGATGCATGGGTATGGCGGAGGTCGTGGACCCGGGGCTGTTTTCGGAGCCCTTCGGCGTGAGCTGCCTTGAGCGCCGGTTGCCATACCCAATTGTGCATGCCACCGGAACGGATCGCCCCTCCATTCGGGGAGGAGAACAGCAACTCGCCGTCATCGCGTCCATCTACCAGCGGCCGCAAAATCTCCGTGAGGCCAGACGGCAGAGAAACCGTCCTGCGCGCCTTTGCGGATTTCGGTGGCCCGACGTACATGACTCCGCGGGCACCGCTCTTCCAGGCCTTCTCCACACGTACGCTTGCTGGCAAAGTCAGCAGGTTTACGTCACCGACGGTGAGAGCGGTGGCTTCCCCGAAGCGGAGGCCGGTGGCGACCAGGAACTGAACGAACGGCTGGTAATGGGGACGGACGTTCCTATAGATGAGTTCAAATTCCTCATGGGTAAGGAACGACGCGGGATCGGAAGTCCGGTCGTTCCGCGGGAGGCTGATTCCCGCGCAGGGATTATCGGGGCGCAGCTTCAGCTTGATGGCAGTCGTCATGGTCGCGGAAATCAGGCCATGGACATTGGCAATTGTCTTGGCAGAACAGCCCTTGGACTGCATCCACTTGATCCAGTCCGTGAGGTGGGGATACTCGACCGCCGTGACCGGAAGGTATCCAATGCGGGGAACAATATGGTCCCGCATCATCGCACGGTATTTTCCCACCGTGCCGGCACTGGCGCGGGTCAGCATCGAAATATGCTGCTGCATCACGGATTCAAGCGTTGGTGACTTGTCGTGGACTTTGAGGATGCCTGCCTGTGCAATCTTGAATGACTGACCATTGGCGTTCAGCAGGCGCACAAGCATTCGGGCCTCACCCTCATCATGAAAGGTCAGTGCTTCCCCTTTGCGGCTGTCCGCATCGCGCCACATCACAAGATAGGAGATTGCTCCGCTCTTACGCGGGCGCTCCTTGATCCATGCCATAGCGCTGATTCTTCCACTTTTTGTCAGCAGATCCGCCAAAAATGTCAGCAGGCAAAGACAAAGCCCCGGAAATCCGGGGCTAAATCAGTGGAGATGGGGGGAATTGAACCCCCGTCCGATGTTGTGTTGTCAGGTCTTCTCCGGGCGCAGTTTGCGTCGGTTTTTCTCAGCCCCAGCTATCCTGCAAACGAGTAGCTGCCAGGCTCAGTTACATAAGTGTCCCCTATGCCCCTGTAACAAAGGCGTAGAGCAGTGGCCCTCTAAATGACGCCAGGATCCGGGGCGAGAGCAGACCCGGTCTGACGGACTGTCTTACTGCTTAGGCAGCAAGAGCGAAGTCAGTGCGCGATGTTTTGGCACTTATTGGTTTACAGAGAGCGTTTACGAGATAACCCTGTATCCTCGGCCCGCTTCACCTGTCGCGACGAACACCGTCGAAACCAGTCATCCCCATGTTGTTTTATCAAAGTCCAGCGGCCCTCAAACGTTCAAGAACTACCGGATCACTCAGTCTATCGCACTTGCACCGACTTGTATTCTCCCTCGCCTTTCACGCTGCGTTCCTCAACGGACTGGCAACAGCCCGCTTTCGGCTTTGATCTGGAGGACCTTAAGTGCTGCTGCGTCGACGACGGCAGCAAAGGCCGGGTCTGCCGCCCGCCGTGTCAGGATCCCTTGATACAGCTGCGGCAGGATGTTTTGGTTGGTGCATAACGCCATGGTCCCGCCGGCGGCGATAAAGTCCGCTGCCCGGTCCGACGGCGCCGCAAAAGAGAGTTGAACGGCGTCGCAGATGTCGTCGGAGACGATGATGCCGGTGAATCCGAGGTCGTCACGGACCATGTCCCGCATGATGACGGAAGAAAACGGCGCAATTTGTCCGGGGTCTATCGAAGGATAAGACGCGCTAGAGATCATCAGCCAGCGCACACCGGCGCGCACCGCATTACGGAATGGCGCAATGAAGGGGTCATTGCGTACCGTGGCGACGTCCGTGACGCCGGCGCTGTCATCCGTATTGGCTCGGACCCTCCCTAATCCGGGGAAGTGTTTGACGGTCGACGCCACCCCCGCGTCCGCCATACCTTGGGCAAACGCGACGCCGTGCGCCGACACGTCCGCCGGGGTGTAGCCATACTCCCGGCCAAAGCGTCCGATCGGACCGTTAGCCGGTGCAAAAGCCGCGCCGGGAACGGTATCGAGCGACGGTGCAAAGTTAACATTGATGCCCGCGCCCGCCAGTTCGCGCCCCCAGAGACCTGCGTCCGCCCGCAATTGGCCCGGATCCACGGCACCCTGATCAACGGCAGCCGGAATATCTGAAAAGCCAGGTCCATTCATAATCTGGACCATGCCGCCCTCTTGATCGGTCGCAATGAACTGCCGAACGCCCGCGGTGCTCAGCACGGACACCTGGGCCCGCAGGGACGCAGCTACGCCGGCCACCGCGTCCGCTCCGGCGTAGCTGCGTCCCTTCAGGAAGACGTTGCCCACGTGGTTGTCGCTAAGTGCGGCCAAAGTCGCCGCGTCCGGCCCGCTCACGGGCGAACTTACCATGAGCACCTGTCCGACCCGCTGCTCCGGCGTCAGCGCCGCCAGCGTCCGTTGGGCTTCCTGAACCGGGGACGGAACGGCAGCGGATGACGGCGGCCGGTTTGGCGCCGTCGTCGTCTGCCCTGTCGTTGAAGGGCCTGTCGTTGAAGGGCCTGTCGTTGAAGCGGCAGTTGTTGGAGGGAGGGCTGTTGAAGGGCCTGTCGTTGGCCGGGGCGGGGCAGAGTTGACGGCGAGCAGCAGCACCAGCACTGCGGCCAAAGCAGCAATCAGGCCGAGCCACCATCGGCGGATCATTCGCTTAGCCATGCCGGAACAGGTGTGCCTCGTTCAGCGCGTCCATTTCGTCATCGCTCATCTCGTCCAACACCTTGCGTTCGCCCTTGTCGGTCTGGGAAAAGCGGACAAAGAGCAAGATGATGATCGGCAGATCCGCTGCCTCGCAGATAAACCAGAGCCAGTCACCCGCGAGCTGCTGATCCCGCAAAGGGTTGGGAAACCAGGCCGGATGCACCCCGGCTACTGCCGCGGCGCCGTCGAGTACGGCACTGTTGAGCCGCAGCAAAACCCCCGGAATCGCATCAGCCAGCAGCTCGATAAAGGCGAAGACAAACTGCAGCATCAGCAGCGACGTGGTGGTCCGGGTGCGGGCCTCGGTGATGGGCAGCACCAGCAATAGCCCCAGCAGCGGTATGCCTACGCTGAGGAGCCCTTCCAACGGCGGGCTAAGCCTGGCAAATCCGGCCAGCGGCGTCAGCATCGCAGAGAACAGCAGCAGGCCCACCAGTGGCGCGACCGCGGCGTTGCCGAAAAACTTCATCGGCCACCGTCCCACGGCACTTAGACCACGGCGCAAACCGGGATTGGTAATGGCCGCCTGCGCCAGCCCGAGGGGCAATCCCAGGGCGAGCAGAATCGGCACCACAAATAACAGCAGCGCCAAACGGACGGAAAAGGCCCAGCGCAGGTCGGTGGAATACGTCCCCAGAAAACCGAAGGAAATGAATGAATACGTTCCCAGGCCCAACAGATAGAAGCTGAGCACCCGCCACACGGGCCAGCGGGTTCCGGCCGTCCTGGCCCGCGCCAGGCCGAAGGCATACAGGCCACCGGCCATCAGGAGGAGGACAAGAGCCCACGGATCCAGCGCCCAGGTCCCGAAGAATTGCTGCAGTCCAGGCATCTAGCTGCGGTTCTTCTCCCGCATGGCGCGCAGCGCCTCACGGTTGTCCTGCTTTTCGCGCAACGTCTGGCGCTTGTCGTAGTCCTTTTTGCCCTTCGCAATGGCAATTTCCACTTTTGCCCTGCCATCCAGGAAATACAGCTGCAGCGGCACGATCGTGAAGCCTGACTCCCTGGTCTTGTGACTGATTTTTTCCAGTTCTTCGCGGTGCAACAGAAGTTTCCGGCGCCGGCGGGCGGAGTGGTTGGTCCAGCTGCCGTTGAGATATTCAGGAATGTAGACGGATTCCAGCCACAATTCGTCGTTGTAAAGGGTGGCGAATCCGTCCACCAGAGAGGCCCGCCCCTCGCGCAGCGACTTGACCTCGGTACCCATCAGGACCAGCCCGGCCTCGAAGGTGTCCATGACGTGGTAATCGTGCTGGGCCTTACGGTTGGTGGCCACCACCTTGCGGCCACTTTCTTTCGGCACGGCATTACTCCTCGGACGTCATAGCGGTTTTAACACAGGACTTCCCAGTCTACGCGCATCCATTATGCCGCAGGGGCACGATAGCTGGCAGAAACGGTCGGGTCCGGCCTGATCGAGGCGTAGTCATCCGGTTTCAGCCAAGCAGCGTGTCAGCCGAGCAGGTCGTCAGCCAAGCAGCGTGGCAGCCGAGCAGGTCGTCAGCCGAGCAGCGGCATAGGGTCCACGGGGCTGCCGTTGAGCCATGTTTCGAAGTGGGCGTGGCAGCCGGTGGAGTTTCCGGTGTTGCCGGAGTTTGCGATCAGGTCTCCCACATTCACGTGCTGTCCGGCCCGGACTGTCACGGAGGCATTGTGGTAGTAAACCGTGGTCAGGGCATTTCCCTGTATCACGCCGTGGCTGATCATTACCGTGTAACCACCGCCGTACGGCGTCCAGCCCGCGGTGGTCACAGTTCCGGCGGCAGGTGCGTAGATGGGCGTGCCACAGGGTGCACCGAAATCAATGCCGGTGTGGTCGTAAAACCCGGTCCCGTTGAAATCGATCGTTCCTGGCGGGACGGGACGATGTTTGACGAATGCGGAAGTAATCTCAATGTTGGCGGCAAAGGGATGCCGGAGGCCGAAAGCGGACGGACTGCCCTGGGCCTGGGGCGCCGGGGGCACATAACTATTGTTGCCGGCCGCCGCTGCGGCAGCCGCTTCCGCTGCAACCCTGGCCGCTTCTGCCGCCGCTGCCGCGGCCAGTTCCTGACGCTGCCGCTCCGCGATCTGACCGGCCACGGCCTCCTGCTGGGCCTTCACGACCGCCATCTTCGCCTGGATCTGCGGTTTCTTGGCCGTCAGCTCCGCGTCCAGAGCCGCGGCATCGGCAACGAGCTTGTCCACCGCTGCCTTCTTGGCCTCGGCCTCGTCACGGGCTGTCTTCTCGGCAGCTAGGGCAGCATCCGCCTTGCTCTTAAGGTCCGTGATCTCCGCTTCCACGGCCACGAGCCTTGCCTGCGAGTTCACGTTGGTGGCGTTCTGCTGCGAGAGCTTGTCAAGCATGGAATTCTGGCTCCGCATGGCCTGATCCGCCAGGTCCATCCCGTCCGCGAGGTTGCCCTTGGAACTGGAGCCGAAGAACAGGCTCAGGTTGGAAGGTACCCCGCCGGATTTGTAGGACTGAGCCGCAATCTGACCGATCAGCTTCTTGGTATCAGTGAGCTTATCTTTATCGGCCTGGATTTGACCGGTAATTTTGTCCTTGTTCTGCTGCGCCAGGCTTACCCGTGCGGCCAGGGCGTCGACGGCGCCGGTGGCAGCGCTGACGCGCGTCTGGGCATCCGACAGCGCAGCCTGCGCTCCCGGAAGCTGGCCCCGGTAAAGGGTGAGATTGGCAGCGGCAGTGGCTATGCCGGCGTCGAGGAACTCCAGCGACGATTCGACATCGTTGGCCTGACTTTGCAGCGCCTTAGCCTGGTCATCGAGGTTGTCCGCCTGCGCTGCGGGGGCGCCGCTGAGCAGCGCCGCCGCCAGAACAGCGACCATGGCTGCGCTGATGGCGCTGGTGCGCCTGCGCGTCCGCAGACTCCGGGCACGCAGCGCCGGAGCACCAGGGGCACCCAGGCGTCCGTGCTCGAGCATCTTAGCCATGCGCTGTGTCTCCTCGATGGTCAAATCCTTACACCTTCAAATACTTGCGCAAAGTCAGCAGCGAGGAAATACCCGCCAGCAGAATGCCCAGCACCAGCAGTCCCGGTGTCAGAATCAGCACCTGATTGGCCGAGATGAACGCCGTGTCTTTGTACTGGTTCGCCAGGTAATCCTGGATAAAGAACTTAGCAACGGCCCAGACCGTGCCGGAGGCCAGCACGGCCCCGATCACCGCGGCGATAACGCCCTCCAGCACAAAGGGCAGCTGGATCACCGCCTTGGACGCACCGACCAGCCGCATAATGCCGGTTTCCCGCCGTCGGCTGAACGCCGAAAGCCGGATAGTGGTAGCGATGAGCAGGATAGCGCAAATGATCATCAGACCCGCAATCCCCACCGCCACCAGGGAGGCAATATTCATCACGGAGAAGAGTTTCTCTAGAAGCTGACGCTGATCAATCACCGTTTCCACGCCCGGGGTGGCAGAGAAGGTCTCGTTGATGATCTGGTACTTTTCCGGATTGACCATATTTACCCGGAAGGACGCCGGGAGCTGATCCGCGGTGACCGAATCGACGATCGGCGAATTCGCGAACTGCTCCTTGAAGTGCTTGAGCGCATCGGCCTGCGACTCATAGGCCCAACTAGTCACATAGGGCTTCACCGCGGCTGAATCCAGCAGCGTCTCTATGTTCTTTTTCTGCTCATCGGTGGCCGGTCCGGAGGCGCAGGTGGGAGACGTGGACGTGTCGACACACAAAAAGACCGCAACCTGTACCTTGTCGTACCAGTAGCCCTTCATCTGATTGATCTGCATCTGCAGCATCCCGGCGGTACCGACGAACGTCAGCGACACAAAGGTCACCAAAATGACCGAAACCACCATCGAAACGTTCCGGCGCAGACCGCCGCCGATTTCGCCGAGGATAAAGGCGACTCTCACTTGTTGGCCTCCGCGGACAATCCGGACCCAAAGTCAGCCGCCGGAATTACCGGGATCATCGACGTGTACAGGGCCTTCGCCTCGTCCCGTAGAACAACGCCGTTGCGCAGCTCAATGACGCGCTTGCGCATCTCGTTGACGATGTCGTCGTCATGCGTTGCCATCACCACAGTGGTGCCGTTGCGGTTAATCTTGTCCAGCACTTTCATAATCCCCAGCGATGTAGTGGGGTCCAGGTTTCCGGTGGGCTCGTCGGCCAGCAGGATCCCGGGCTTATTCACGACGGCGCGCGCAATCGCCACCCGCTGCTGCTCTCCTCCCGAGAGTTCATGCGGCAGACGGTTTTCTTTGCCTTCAAGCCCGACGGTTTTCAATACCTCGGGCACGGTCTCGCGGATGATCCCGCGGCTTTTGCCGATCACCTGCATGGCAAAGGCCACGTTTGCGAAGACGGTCTTATTGGGCAGCAGGCGGAAATCCTGAAAGACAACGCCAATGCCGCGGCGCAGCTTCGGCACCCGCCAGCTGGAAATCTTCGCCACGTTCTGGCCCGCTACGTACACGACGCCGCGGGTGGCGTGGTCTTCTTTGAGCACCAAACGCAGAAACGTGGATTTGCCTGAGCCGGAGGCACCGACCAGGAAGGCGAACTCCCCACGGTCGATTTCCAGCGAGATCGAGTCCAGTGCCGGACGGGTCTTCTGGTCGTAAATCTTGGTGACGTTATCGAAACGAATCATGGCTCTTCTGGACCCAGTCAGCGAAGGATTCTGACATGCCGGTGCTCGGGTATTGGGTGGGGGGAAGAATCCACCGGCTTATCGACTATAGACATTCCTAGTAGTCAATCGCCGCAACGCGGGGGCGTGTCGCTGCGCAGAGCAGCCAAGAACGCACAAGCACGTCGCCGGCAGCCCTCGACTAGGCTCGTGGGGTCGGCTACTTCAGGAGCATCATGGTCACGTTCGGGATAGAGGAAGAGTACCTGTTGGTGGACCCGGCAACGGGGCTGCCCAAGTTCATCAGCTCTGAGGTCAGCGCTAGGCTGCAGGCGTCCGTGCACGTGGACGACGGCGACATCCAGCATGAGCTGCTGGCATGCCAGTTGGAGACATCCACTCCCCCGTGCCACACGGCTCAAGAAGCGCTCGAATCCCTGCTGGCCTTCCGCGGGGAGCTGTCCAAGGCAGCCCATAAGTCACTGGCCCGCGCCGCGAGCACCGGAGCCGCGCCAAAAATGGACGAGGCACCCCCGGAGATTACGGACGACCGGCGCTACCACCGGCTTCGGGGCAGCGCCCGTGCCATCGTTGCGGACCAGTACGTCAACGGGCTGCACGTCCATGTCAACGTACCCGATAAGGAAGCTGGGGTCAGAGCACTCAACCGGATCCGGCCGTGGCTGCCGACCCTGGTGGCTTTGAGCGCCAACTCGCCGTTTTGGCAGGACCGGGACAGCGGTTTCGAAAGCTGGCGGACGATCAGCTACCGGCGCTGGCCGGTCCAGGGAATCCCGCCCGTCTTCAATGGCGCTGCCGACTACGAAGACCGGGTCCAGCACCTCATCGACACCGGCGTCATCATTGATCGAGGCGTGATCACGTGGGTGGCACGGTTGTCCGAGAACTATCCCACCCTGGAGGTCCGGGCCTGCGACGCACAACTCGAGGCACGCGATTCCGTACTGCTGGCTGTCCTGATCCGTGCCCTGGTGACTACCGCGTTGAACGGCCCATCACAGCCCGACCCGGCCCATCCCGGTTCAGCGCCAGCCGGTTCAGCGCCAGCCGGTTCAGCGCCAGCCGGTTCAGCGTACGCGGGCCAGCAGCTGACCCCGGAACTCCTCGACGCGGCCCTGTGGCAGGCTGCCCGGCACGGGCTTTCCGAGGATTTAATTCACCCGGCAACCGGCCGGTTGGCGCCTGCAGCGGATGTTACCGCCGCTCTGCTGGCGCTGGTGCAGCCCGCACTGGTCGAAGCTGGCGATTCCGAGTTCGCAGCCGACGGGCTGGCGCGGATGGTAGAGCGCGGAACCGGGTCCGTCCGCCAGCGCCGGGCCCGTGATCAGGGTGGCCTTCCGGCGCTGTTGGACCTGTTCAGCGCTTCGCTGACCGCCGGCTAAGTGGTGGTTGCCAGGCCTTTACTGCTGCATTGCGCATCAGTGTATTGCGCATCGGCTTCATCGGGCTCGGAAATTATAGGGCACGGATTTATTGCGCTTCGGCGTTGCGGTTATCGGCCCGCCAGCGGATCCCGGCGTCGATGAAGTCGTCAATGTCGCCGTCGAGCACTGCCGCCGTATTCCCCACCTCGTACTCGGTCCGCAAATCCTTGACCATCTGATAAGGATTCAGCACGTAGGAACGCATCTGATCCCCCCACGACGCCTTGACATCACCGGCCAGGAGCTTCTTTTCAGCGTTCTCTTCCGCTTTTTTAATCAGCAGCAGACGCGACTGCAGCACCCGCAGCGCCGCGGCCCGGTTCTGCAGCTGGGATTTCTCATTCTGCATGGACACTACGGTCCCCGTGGGAATGTGCGTCAGGCGAACGGCGGAATCCGTTGTATTCACCGACTGCCCACCCGGTCCGGATGAACGGAACACATCGACGCGGATCTCATTGTCCGGAATGTCAATGCTGTCCGTCTGCTCGATCAGGGGAATAACTTCGACAGCGGCAAAGGAAGTCTGCCGGCGTCCCTGGTTATCGAACGGGCTGATGCGGACCAGCCGGTGGGTTCCAGCCTCGACGCTGAGGGTGCCGAACGCATACGGAGCCTTCACCTCAAACGTGGCGGATTTCAGCCCGGCTTCCTCCGCGTACGAAGTATCCATCACCGTTGTCGGATAACCGTGCCGCTCGGCCCACCTCAGATACATCCGCAGCAGCATTTGGGCAAAGTCCGCAGCATCCACGCCGCCCGCGCCGGACCTGATGGTCACCACGGCCTCACGTTCGTCGTACTCCCCCGCCAAGAGGGTGACGACTTCCAGCTCCTGCAGCGACTTGCGCAGCACAGGCAGATCCTTTGCCGCCTCGGCCAGCGTGTCGGCGTCGTCCTCTTCCTGCGCCAGCTGCACCAAGACCTCCAGATCATCGATCCGGGCCTGCAGGGACTCCAGCTTCTCCAGCTTGGACTGCGCATGTGAGAGCCGGGAGGTGATCTTCTGCGCCGCCGCCGGATCGTCCCACAGATTAGGCGTACCGGCTTGATCACTGAGATCTTCGATGCTCTCCTTGAGCGCGTCGACCTCCGATACCTGCTCGATGGAAAGGTAGGTGGCCCGGAGCGCCCGGATCTCTGCAGCAAAATCGATTTCAGCCATGATAATCCAGCCTACGGCATCGACAGGTACAGGATTCGAAGGTTGGCTGCTTCCCTGTCCGTCCGAGGCGCCTAAAGGTGTCATGGTCGTCAGCGGGCCAAGTGGGACCTGGCCGTGCTGGTTGCCGTGATAGGGATCCCGTCCGGGACCAGGAAATTAATGAAGAGCGGATGCACGACGGCGGTCAAGGTCACTTTTGCGCTCCGACCATCGTCAGTTCCTGTTCCGGCATCGACGGCGGCCGCGGTCACGTTCAGGTGATCGGAGTTCCGATGCAGGTACGACACCGCTGCAGCCTGTACCCCACCATCGGACAACGTGGTCACCGGCGGTCCGGCGTTTCCGGCCACCCCGCCGAGGGTGAAACTGTCCGCTGCAGCCACGGCTGCGCCATCGGCCGCGGAAAGCAGTTTCTTATGCCCGATATAGACACTCGAAACCGCCGCGACGACGGTGATCAGCAGCAGCGACAAAAGAACGTAGCCGATAATCATCACCATCAGCTCGCCATTCTCCGGGTCCCTTTCCGCACGCAAGGCTTCCCGGCGCCTGCGCTGCCCTTCACCCCTCATCGGAAACGGCCCACGACTTGGCTTGTCGAGGCATCCACGGTGGCCGCAGTCAGGGCAACGCCCGGCAACGACGAGACCAGCGGCAACGGCACCGCCAAACTCACGGTGGCTGTTATGAGCGAGCCGGGACTCGCGCATTCGCCCCGATCGCAGCGCAGGTCCAGCCGTGCGTCGCCTCTGTTAAAGCCATAATCGGCCATGGCCAGCACCACAGCTTCCTCCGCAGCCGCCCGCGCCGCAGCTGGCTCCGCCGCTGCAACATAGACCTTGGCGGCCTGATCAGCAGCTCCGGCCACGGCATAGGCCCCGGCCTGCAGCTGCCCGACGGTAATCACCAGATACACCACTGGAATCATCAGCAGCACGGCCAGGAACACGAACTCCACCAGCGCCGACCCAGCTTCTCCATTCTCTGGCCGGAAACCACTACTTGACCGGCCCTCCCGCAGCCGGTGCCTCTTCTGCGCTGGCCAGGGCGGGTTAAGGCTGAAGCGCGGCATGCCCGGAGACCTCCATGGCGGAGCCGGGGCCGATCAGTCCCAGCACGGGCAGCGGACTGCTGACTGTCACCTTGAGCGTCCGCACACCCAAATAGACTTCTTCGGTAACAGCCACCGCGCGGGCGTAGTCGGCGTTCAGCGCACCCGTAATCAGCTGCTCCGTCCGGTCCTTCGCATCGGCGGCGTTCCTGTCCCCCAGCGTTCCGTAGCGAGCACCGGACGCTGCCGCATCGACCACCGTATTGCGGACGTGGAGCACCAACGTCAGTTGCATAATGGCCAGAAACAGGACCGTCAGCAAAGCCCCAACCAGCACGAAGTCCACCACGGCAGACCCCGCCTGCGCCTCGGACTCAGCACTCGAAGGGACTTCGTCATCACCGCGCCGGATCATGTGGATTTCATCCGCCCTTGTTGACCTGGCTGATTGCCTGATTGAAGAGGCCCTCCAACGCAGGACCGGCTATGGCGAGCAAACCTGCGACCAGCACCGCAGACATCAGCGTGATCATCACCCAGCCCGGAACATCACCCCGGTCGCTTGGGTCCCTTCTGCCGCCGTCGTCCTGGGCAGCTGGTAAGGCCGATCCGCCGGCGAAGGGCGCCGAACCGTGCCGGAGCAACGTTGTCCCGAGTGTCCAAAGCGCGATCAGCAGTGCCATTGGTGCCAGTTTTGGTTGTTTCATCGGTTTACCCCTTGCCAATTGTCTTTCGTCTCAAATACTGGTCCTAGAATCCCAGCTGGAGCAGTGCCAGCCCGGGGAACACGGCGAAAATAATGGTCAGGGGCAATACTCCGAAGACCAGCGGAACCATCATGCCGATTTCCTTTCGTCCCGCTGACTCCATCAGCTCCCGCTTGGCTATATCCCGGACGTCCTGAGCCTGCGCGCGAAGAACGTCCGCCAAGGGCGTGCCGCGCTCCACGGCGACGATAATGCCGTCAACAAATCGCACCAGCGGCACCAACCGGGTCCGCTCAGATAATCCCGTCAAGGCTTTGATCAAAGGGATCCCGCTACGTGTCTGAGCCAAGACGGTCCTGAATTCGCCGGACAGCTCGCCGTGAGATGACTTACAGACTCTTTCCAAGGCACCGGTAGCGCTTTCTCCCGCACCAACGGCGAGCGCCATCAGTTCCGCCAGGCTGGGAAATTCAGCCAGGATGCGCCGCTCCCGGTGTTTGATCCGCACAGTCAGGAAATAGTCCTTGGCAACGAACGCGCCTGCAGGCAGCGCAATTGCACCAAAGAGCGCAAGGGATAGGTTGAAACGGCCTGTCGCCGCGGACAGCACTACGGCAGCAACGACCATGCCCAGGCCAGCCGCCGCCCACAGCACCTGGCGGGCACGAAAATCCACCGGGGTCTGGTTCCGTCCGGCTTGCCTGAGCCGCACAGCCAACGCAGCAGCACCGATGTTGAATCGGCCCAGCCACCGGACTGCATCGGCGGTGAGCGCACGCACTATTCTCTCCAGCGGACCAAAAAGCACTTCAGGTCCGTCAAGATCGCGCAATAGCCTCGATTGCGGGGCGACGAAGCGCAACTGCGGCTCGATCCGCTCGGCGAAGCTGGGGCGGCGCATGAACGGTAGGCGGACGAGTACCAACCAAAGTCCTGTTCCGAGGACAACACCATCAACGATGGCCAGGGCAGCGACGGTACTCATCGAAGTACCCGCTCATCCGCCGGTAGCGTTCCAATGCCGAGCATCACTCGGTAACAAATTACCGAGACCAGCAAGCCGCCCGACAAAACCAGCCAGCCGGCCGAGGAATTGTAGGCGGCGACCGCCTCCGTGCGTGTCGCCAGCAGCATCAAAACCAGCCACGGTGCCGCCACGGCCAGCCGTGCGGCGTTCACCGTCCAGGACTGCCGCGCCTCCAGCTCGCTGCGCGTCCTGGCATTATCCCGAAGAAATCCCGCCAAGGTGCCCAGCAGCTGGCCCAGATCGGAGCCACCTACCTCACGGGTAAGACGTAGTGCCTCGATAATCCGGTCTGCCACGGGATCGGCCAGTCTGTCCTTGAGGATAGTCAACGATTGCTCGAATTGGCCTCCGGCCCGGTATTCAGATCCAAAGTCGATGAAGAAATGCCGCAGTTCAACGGGCCCCTTTTCCCCGAGCTGGGTCAAGGCCTCAGGCAGGGACAGACCGGCGCGGATGGCGGAGCGAAGATGATCCACCACATCCGGCCAGAGTTGCCGGAGAACGGCCGTTCGTCGTCGGGCCCTCCACCGTACTGCGGCGAGCGGAAGGTAAGCCCCAAACAGTCCGAAACAGAGGGCAATCGGTAACGAGCGCGTCGGCAGGTAGAAGAGGACTACTGACAACAGTCCAAGGCAGGCGCAACTGAAAAGCAGTCCAGCCGAGCTGACCCTTTCCACTCCAGCACGGAGCAGAAGTTCATGCAGACGATCCACTCGGTCCGGACGCGGAGCGCCCTGCGGCAGCTGCCAGCAGGACCACCAGATTAGAAACAGCCCCAGCCCGGCCAGCAGACCTGCAGCGGTCGCCATCAGCTTGCCTCCAAAAGTCCGGCCACATCATATCCAGCAGCGGCAAACTTCTCCGGGGACGGCATGGAGGTGGCCACCGATCGGAGGCTCCCACCGGTCATCGCAAAGACGGTCCCGGATTCGATGACACCGTTTTCGACCCGCCGTCCAAGGAAAAGAATCTCCGAGACAAGCCGGCGTCCGTTGGGTAACCTGACACAGTGAACCACCAAGTCGATGCAGGAGGCGACAGTCGGCACGACGAACGAGGCGCTGATGTTGGTCCCGGCCAGCAGCGGGAGCGTGCAGAGCTTCGTCACCGCGTCATGGGCAGAATTTGCGTGAATGCTGCACATGCCGGGTAGGCCACTATTTAAAGCGATGAGCATATCCAGGCTCTCCGCCTCCCGGACCTCCCCGACGATCAGCCGATCAGGGCGCATCCGCAGGGCCTCTTTGACCAGCCGGCGCAACGGGATCTCGCCCTGACCCTCCAAATTCGGCTGGCGGCACTGCAGTCCCACCACGTCCCGCAGTGGCAGCTGAAGTTCGAAGATTTCCTCCACCGTCACCACCCGCTCCCGCGATCCGATGCTGGCACCCAGACAATTGAGCATCGTGGTCTTGCCCGCCTGCGTGGCACCGGAAACCAGAATGTTCAGCCCGCTGCTCACCGCTGCACCCAGGAACCGGGCCGACTGCGGGCTGAGCGTACCGAGCCCCACCAGATGCTCCAGCCGGCTGGCCTTGACGATGAACTTGCGGATGTTGACGGCCCAGTGCCTTCGCGTGACATCCGGGATCACCACATGCAGCCTCGAGCCGTCCGGCAGGGCGGCATCAACAAACGGGCTGCTCAGATCCAGGCGGCGCCCGGAACTCTTGAGCATCCGCTCCACCAGGTCCCGGATCTGCTGATCTGTCAGCGTCAGGGACGTCAGCTCGGACTCGCCGTTGCGTGCCACGTAGATTTCCGTGGGCGCGTTGATCCAGACTTCCTCGATCGAATCATCATCCAGAAAGGGCTGCAGCGCCCCGAAGCCTGCCACAGCGTCGAATACGATCTGCCGGGCGGAGCTGCCCTGCGCCAGCGGAGGCACGGCTCCCAGCAGGGAACGCTGGTCGTAGTCATTGACTGCGGCCTCCACTAGCCGCCTGACCTCGGCGACCTGCCGCAGCGGATCCAATCCGCGGCGGCGGATCAGCTCGCGGACCTCGTCCTCGACCACACTGACAGCATCCATGATGTGCTCCGGCGTTCCCTCCAACAAACCGGACCCCAATGCGGGGTTCTGGGTGTGAGCCTAGGACAGATCCGGATGGGGGTCTATAGGCTTCCCGCCCTTGTGGATAAGGGGCTGGTTCATAGCCCCGAAGGCAGGCGCAGCGAAACGGGAACGGATCCAACTCGTCTCCGTGACCGGGGACGTCCGCTTCGAGGCTTCCCCGCGTCCCTGCCGATCGGTCGACCCGGCGTCCGGGAGTTTGGTTGGCCGTGAACAACGCCGGTCAATTATTCCTGCCGTCAATACGCAGCAGACCCACCATCCCATTCCCGCCAGCCAACGTCTTCCGACCCCCTAACATTAGGTATTGTCAACTGTATGCGCGGAATTATTTTGGCCGGCGGTACCGGCTCACGACTTCATCCCATCACCCTTGGAATCAGCAAGCAGCTGGTACCCGTCTACGACAAACCCATGATCTATTACCCGCTATCGACGCTTATTTTGGCCGGGATCAGGGACATTCTCATTATCACGACGCCAAATGACGCGGAACAGTTTCGGCGCCTGCTGGGAGACGGTTCTAAATTCGGCATTAACCTCAGTTATGTCCAGCAGCCGTCCCCTGATGGTCTCGCTCAGGCATTCACCCTGGGCGCGGACCACATTGGAGCCGGCCCGGTGGCGCTGGTGTTGGGGGACAACATTTTTTACGGCCACGGAATGGGTTCGCAGCTGCGCCGCTACGCCCACGTCGACGGCGGCGCCGTCTTCGGTTACTGGGTCAGGGAACCTTCTGCCTATGGTGTGGTGGAATTCGACGACGGCGGCAAGGCACTGTCGCTGGAGGAAAAGCCAGCCCACCCCAAGAGCAATTACGCGGTTCCCGGCCTATATTTTTATGACAATGATGTCATTGAAATTGCCCGCGATCTAAAGCCATCGCCGCGCGGGGAGCTGGAAATTACCGACGTAAACCGCAGGTATCTGGAACGCGGCAAACTTCAGGTGGAGATCTTGCCCAGGGGCTCAGCATGGTTGGATACCGGAACTTTTAGTGACCTCAATGACGCGTCCAATTTCATTCGCACGGTGGAAAGCCGGCAGGGACTGAAGATCGGCTCGCCCGAAGAAGTAGCCTGGCGCCAGGGATTTCTCACGGACGAGGAGCTGCGTGCACGCGCCGAGCCGCTGGTCAAGAGCGGCTACGGCGCGTACTTGCTCGGGTTGTTGGATACTTAGACGTTGAGGTACCCTCTGAGTGCATCGGCTGCAGGAGAAGGTCTGAATCCAACGGCCCTGATTTTGGCAAGGTCCAGAGCGCTGTTGAGCGGCCGGGGGGACGCGGCCTTGTCCTTGAAGTATTCGGCTGTGCTGACACCGGTGACAGCGTTACGCGTGGAACCGGCCAGCTCAAAAATGTCAGCGGCGATGTCTGCCCATGATTGCGGTTCGCCTTCGTTGCTGAGGTTGTAGGTGCCGAACGGGGCTTGGCTATCGAGCAGGTGCCGTATCCCGGCAGCGATGTCCGCCGTGAACGACAATCGGCCGATCTGATCACTGACCACGGTCGGTTTGATCCCGCGCTTGGCCAGGGACGCCATCGTGCGGACGAAGTTATTGCCGTCTCCAATCACCCAGCTGGTACGGACGATGTAATGCCTCGGGACCACACTGACGACGGCATCGCCTGCAGCCTTGGTCTGCCCGTACACACCGAGCGGTGTGAACGGTTCATCCTCCGGATGCTCGGCATGGGACCCGTCAAAGACATAGTCACTGGAAATATGCACCAGGGTCAGTCCGTGTGTGCTGGCCACGTTGGCCAGCTGGGCCACGGCAGCGACGTTGACGGCCCACGCCGCGGACCGTCCCTGCGGCGATTGAGCTTCATCGACGGCCGTGTAGGCAGCGGCATTAATGATCGTGGAGTAGTTCTTCCAGTTCCGATCCCTGTAGGACGCAGCGCTGGCGAGGTCGAACTCAGCTCGACCAGCGAACTCGACTGTTGTGTCGCCGTCGTACTCTTTCCGCAGTGCCTTCCCCAGCTGCCCGTCGGCACCCAGCACCAACGTTTTCTTGGCCGGCATCGGCGCCACGCCAGCCAGCCGGGGATGCAGCTTGTCTTTGTCCGAAAGTTCTGCGTCCCGAAGCGGGATCGGCCACGGAATATCGGCGGTCTCGTCCGCAAGGTTCAGGAAAGTGTATTGACCCTGCGCGTCCGCGCTCCAATGATCATTGACCAGATAGCTATACGCGGTGTTGTCCTCCAGCGTTTGGAAGGCGTTGCCCACTCCGCGCGGAATGAAAATAGCCTGACTTGGGTCCAGTTCCGTGCTGAACACTGCACCGAACGATGGGCCTTCCCGCAGATCCACCCAGGCGCCGAAGATCCGCCCCGTCGCCACGGAAACATATTTGTCCCACGGTTCGGCATGAATACCGCGGGTAGTGCCGGCTTTTTCATTGAAGGAAATGTTGTTCTGGACCGGGGTGAAATCCGGCAGTCCCAGCGCCAGCATTTTCTCCCGTTGCCAGTTTTCCTTGAACCAGCCCCGATTGTCGCCGTGCACGGGCAGGTCGTAGACCACTACGCCGGGAATCGCCGTTTCGGTGGCCTGAAGCTGCTTCGAAAATTCCATCTTCATCGCTACTGCCCCTGCACCTGGTACTTGGCCTCCGTTTCGGCCTTCTGCGGCCGCCACCATTCTTCGTTGTCCCGATACCAGGCAATTGTGTCTTCGATTCCTGCATCAAAGTTAGAGAACTTCGGAGTCCAGCCCAGCTCGCGGCGGAGCTTTCCGGAGTCAATGGCGTAGCGCAGATCATGCCCGGGCCTATCCGTCACATGATCGTAGGCGTCCGCAGGCCGGCCCATGTGCGTAAGAATCTGCTCCACCACATCCTTGTTGTTCTTCTCGCCGTCGGCCCCGATCAGATATGTTTCGCCAATCACGCCTTTATCCAGAATCCGCAGGACCGCCGAGGAGTGGTCGTTGGCATGGATCCAGTCGCGGACGTTCTCGCCCGCTCCGTAGAGCTTGGGGCGGATTCCGTCGATGACGTTGGTGATCTGCCGTGGGATAAATTTCTCCACGTGCTGGTACGGGCCGTAGTTGTTGGAACAGTTACTGATCGTGGCCTGCAGCCCGAAGGAACGCACCCAGGCCCGCACCAGCAGGTCCGAGCCGGCCTTGGTGGATGAGTACGGACTGGACGGGTTATACGGGGTGGTTTCGGTGAAGCGTTCCGGAGTGTCAAGCTCCAAGTCCCCGTAGACCTCGTCCGTGGAGATGTGGTGGAAACGCGTGCCGTGCTTGCGTGCAGCCTCGATCAACGTGAAGGTACCGATGATATTCGTGTCCAGGAACGGCCGCGGGTCGTGCAGTGAGTTGTCGTTATGGGACTCGGCTGCATAGTGCACGACGGCGTCAACGCTCGCCGTCAGCCGGTCCACCAGTCCGGCATCGCCGATGTCACCATGCACAAAGTTGAAACGCTCAGCGGGCAGATGGTTCAAAGAGGCCAGGTTCCCTGCGTACGTCAGCTTATCCAGGACCGTGATGTGCAGCTCAGTTGTGTTCACGACATGGTGGACGAAATTTGAACCGATGAAGCCGGCTCCGCCGGTGACAAGGAGTTTTTGCATGGTTCCAAGGTTACCGGCTGCGAAAGCCCGCTGAGCCTCCGTGCCGACCGCCTACAACGACAGAACAATTGCCCCGTTAGCATCATTAGACACATCAGCAACACCTTGATATCCTGTGTCGGCTAGGTAGGGCCGGGCCCGGCTGTAGCACCGGCACCCTTAGATCGCCATCGACTGCGAACTGCCTGGGGGCGGAACACAGGATGAATTTCGCTACCCACCCGTGGCGTAAACCAAAGGAACAACGATGCTCCAGCCCTACCGCCGTCTGCCCTTGCGCGCGACCTTGCTCCGCTCCTCCATCGCCGCTGCCGCCTGCATCTTCGTCGGCACGTCCCTGGCAGTTGCCCCGGCATCGGCGCTGCAGGGGACGCCCGAGCCGAGCCCCTCGGTTGCACCTCAATCAACTGCCTCACCCTCGCCATCGGCCATAACAGCACCGTCGACTACTCCGGCAGCACCGCCGACGGTGCTGTCCACCGCCACAGTGACTCCCTCACCCACCCCTTCGGCTCCTGCCATCGCCGACGCGGGTGCATCCTCGGATCCCGGCCATGTCATGGGAAACGCAGGCAAAAATGCACCTGTGAAGCTCAGCTCTGGTGCAGGCCGGGTATCCCCGCTCAACATCTCCTCCGAGGCCTCGCCTGAGGGTCCGTCCGGCGCCTTCTCGTCTCGCGGGTTGTCCGCCTCCCCCACCGGTCAGCCGGCGGGAACCTCCGGGATGCCGATGGGCATCGATGTCAGCGGCTGGCAGCAGAACGTCAATTGGTCCGTCCAATGGAACAACGGCGTCCGTTTTGCCTATATCAAGGCCTCCGAAGGCACCTCGGCGATGAACACTTACTTCGGTCAGCAGTACAACGGGGCCGCTGATGCCGGCATGATTCGCGGGGCCTACCACTACGCCCGCCCGGATCTCTCCAGCGGAGCCAACGAGGCCCGGGTCTTCGTCAACAGCGGAGGCGGATGGTCAGCGGACGGACGCACGCTACCGGGAGTTCTCGATCTTGAGGCCGGAACCGACGGAACGTCCGGATACTGCTACGGAAAGACCCCGGCGCAGCTGGTGTCGTGGACCGCGGACTTCACGAGCACCTACAAGGCTCTGACGGGACGCGACGCCGGAATCTACACGGGGTACTACTTCTGGCAGACCTGCCTCGGAGACTCTTCCGCTTTCAGCACCAGCAATCCGCTATGGATCGCGGCATATGGCGCCGCAGCCAACAACGTCTGGATCCCGGGCAACTGGCCACAGTACACCTTCTGGCAATACACGAGCGATAACGGAGACCAGAACGTCTTCAACGGCACAAGCGCGCAACTGAGAGCTTTGGCCGGGCCCGCACCCCAGCTCCCCGTCGTCCCGGATGCAGCACCGCGGGATACAACATTGTTGACCACCCCGGTCGGTGACTTCAACGGCGATGGACGTCCCGATTTGATCACTCGTCGCCCGAATGGCACCTTGTGGTTTTACGCCGGCGATGGCAACGGTGGCTATGCTCCGGCGTCTCAAATTGGCTCCGGCTGGGATGTCTTCGACCGGATCATAGGATCGGGGGACTTCACCGGCGATGGCAGGAAGGATCTTGTTGCCCGCAAGCTCGACGGAACTCTGTGGCTTTATGCCGGAACTGGGGTCGTCTCCAGCTCCAATGAGGGATACCGCCCAGGAGTAAAGATCGGAAACTTCGGCTGGGGCGCTTTTGATTCGTTGATCGCTCCCGGCGATTTTGATGGTGATGGCAGGCCGGACTTACTGGCCAGAATGACAGATGGGTCGCTCTGGCTGTATCCGGGGGCCGGCAACGGCTCAATCGGGGTGAGCCGTCAGATCGGCACCGGCTGGAACGTCTACGACCGGATCATAGGTGCAGGAGACTACAACGGAGACGGTAAGAACGATCTACTGGCACGTTCCCGGGACGGAGTCCTATGGTTGTATCCCGGCACCGGCCGCGTCAACGGGACAAATGAGGGATACCAAGCCCGCCGCCAGGTCGGGACCGGCTGGAACGTTTACAGCGACGTGCTGGGGATCGGCGATGCAAACGGGGATGGGAAACCTGATCTCCAGACCACCTCTGCGGACGGGACGCTGTGGTTCTACCCCGGCACGCAGATGACGAACGATGGATATGCTCAGGCAGAGCGCGTCGGTGATTTCGGCTGGAACGCCTTCAACCTGCTGACCGGAGTCAAAGACTTTGATAGCGACGGACGCGAGGACTTGGTCGCGCGGACGCCCGGAGGGGCCCTGTGGTTTTATCCCGGCAACGGCAGCGGCGGGTACACCGCTGGACGTCAAATCGGGACTGGATGGAACATCTACACCGAGGTCGTCGGAGTTGGCGACATCAACGGCGACGGCAGGAGTGACCTCATCGCCACCAAACCGGACGGGTCACTGTGGTTCTACGCCGGGACAGGTCGCGTCCAGGGATCAGACGAGGGCTACGCTGCTGGCCAGAAGATTGGTGACTTCGGCTGGGACGCCTTTAATACCTTTGTTAATGTCGGCGACTTCGACGGCAACGGGACGAACGACCTCGTCGCGCGAAAGCCGGATGGGACCCTGTGGCTGTTTCCGGGCACGGGTCGTGCCGGTACCGCTGCTGGTGGGTATCTGCCGCCGCGGCGCATCGGCGACTTTGGCTGGGATTCCTTTAATACCCTCACCGGTGTTGGAGCATTCGACGGCGTTCATTCGACCGGTCTTGTGGCCAAGAAGACCGATGGAACGGTCTGGTTTTATGCCGGATCCGGAAAGGCATCGCTGCTGGCAGGTAAAAAAATCGCGACGGGTTGGAGTGGCGTGACGGGTTGGTTCGGCGGCCACGATGGAAATTTGGACCAGAAGCCCGATCTAGCGGTGCGGAAAGACGATGGTAGCTTGTGGTTTCTCGCAGGTACCGGGATGACGGACGAGGGTTATCAGGGGCGCCGGGCCGCCGGGAAACTCTAGCTGGTACGGATGCCAAACTGACGCCCAATGTGGCGGCGATACAAGGCGGAGTAGAAGGCCGGAGAAACCTTGAAGACCCCAGCGGCAAGGCCGAGCACCGCATTGCTGCGCAAGAGGCCCAAAATCCGGGCAACGGTGATGCGCTTCCGGCACGCGATGAGGACTGAATTAGCTTCGGCCGAGGTGACCGGTCGGGCGATAGCGCTTTGGGCCACTTGTAAAAGAACGAAGGTATGCAGAGCGTTGTAGAACCTGGAGTACTTGCCGGATTTGAGCTCAGCAGGCAAGTGGCGGTCGAGGTGATTCAGCGCGGCGTCGGTGTCTGAAATCGTTGGGATGCGCCCCCAGGTGGCCGAGGAACCACCGATGTTGTAGACGTACAACGGATCTTTGATCACGCGGACCTTCCGCGCACAGGCGTGCAGCAAAATATTGGTCGCCATGTCCTCAAAACGTGCAGCGCCTTCAGGGTATCCAAACTTTCTAAATAGGCTCCGTCGGATCATCTTGTCGCATGCGAATGGCGTGATGCGGTCAACCATCGCCATGGTGGCCGCCTGGGTTCCGGTAAAAAGTCCCAGGCGCGGGCTGGCCCGTGTGTAAGACGCCTGCCCTGCGACGCGTACCTCTCTGCCGCACACCACGAGATCAGTATTCCCTGCCATAGCGGCCCGCATCAGACGGAGGAAATCGGGGTGGTATTCGTCATCGCTGTCAATGAAGGCCACGAATTCCCCGGTAGCGCGCCGCAGCGCCGTGTTCCGTGCGGCCGAAACGCCAGCATTCCGTTCATGCTCCAAGATTGTGATGCGCGGATCGAGAAGGCGTTGCTCCATGGCCCGCACGACTTCCAGCGAACCATCCGTGGATTTATCGTCCACTATGAGCAACTCAAAGTCACCATCAGTTTGGGCGAGAACACTGGTGATGGTTGCCTCTACGGCTTCGGCACTGTTATAAACCGGCAGTACGACTGACATCGTAGGCAAGGCTTCTCCTTCGGGGTAGTGCTAAAAGACTCCGGCTGCATACCGGATTCAGGAATCGGCGGTGGAGGATTCTCGTCGTGCCGCCCTTGCCGAAAGGGCCAGGCAATGGACAATGATGCCGCATGCCGGCCCGATCAGGAGGCTGAGGAATGCTCTCAAGTCTATCGGCACCGGCAGAAACAGCAGCGCGAGCGAGACTGCCGTAGCGCTAAGCCAACCAGAAGAATATGCCCGATGCCTGCCTGCTGCCAGTACGGCAGTTCCTGTGAGCGTCAAAAATGCCATCAGTATGGCGTCAATCGTCAATCCAGCCAGGATCGAGCCCGGCATCCGGTACGTAGGTCCAAAAATGGTCATGATGGGGGGCCCCACAAAGAACGCCAGGACCGCTCCCACCAGACCAATGCCGGCGAGCACAGCGCCCGGTCGGACCAATGCGAGCATGCCCTTGGACCGTTGACGGAGAAATGACGTAATGAAGACGCCTTGGAAAGCCTGCAGCGGGATCATAATCGGCGCGCGGGTCATCGAAATCGCCAAAATTAAAGGGGCTGCCGTGGCATATTCAGCGTCGGAGGTGGTCAATCGAAGCAAAATCGGAAAACCTACGATCAGGACCGCTGTGGAAGCGGCGGACAGCAAGGCATGCCCCGACTGGCGGGCTAGGCGTTTGGGCGTGACATCGGCGCGTGCTGCCATGGCTGTCCTTGCCGAACCGGAAAAGAGCAAGAAGAGCAGCCACACCACGGCACTCAGAATGCACGCAATCTCGAAGCTGCGGATCGAGGCACCGACAATCACCACCACACCAACCGCGACCAGCCGCCATGCTGCCTCCACGCCCATCAAGCGGGAGTACGTGGTCCAGTCCTGCCGCCCGGCTGCTGCTCCAGCAATGGAGGCATGACCGGAGTATGCCACGGCGGCAATGGCCAGGATGACCACTAACCCAAGCATTCCCCCCTTGGGGAAGAGATTAGGTGCCCACAAAATCGATGTCGCTGACAGCGCTACCGCAAGCCCGGCGCCGATCGCCAGTCCGTTGCCGAGGACCGATGCCGGCCTGTCCATCCCCGGACTTACTCCATGCGTTGCCGCACTACCAACCGCACGCGTCGACTCGCTCTGCACGCCGCCAAGCACACCGATAATGGCAAAGAGCGCAGACCAGAAAACCAGGAAGTTTGCGTTGTCCGCAGGGCTGAGGCTCCGCGCGGTGACGAAGAGTATGAGATAGCTGGAGATCGCTGCGACCAGCGAGGAAATTCCTACCCCCGAAGCGCTGCGAACCGTTATGGCCGGAGCCAGGCTTGTTGGCCCGATTGAGTCTCCGCTCTGGTTACGGCGCAAGGCAGTCCTCTTCCTGTCATCTATCGGCGCGTGGTCCACACAACCCAAAGGGTCTGCGGCCGAACGCCACCCTTAAAAGGGTCATCTGCACCCGACGAGGCCGCCCAGCACGTTTGACGAGTTTAAAGCTGCCTGCATCGATATAACAAAAAGCACCGGCCCCGAGCACAGCCTCCACGGATCCAGGCTGCCTTCCCGCTGACAGTGTCGCTCTCTGGCTTGCTATGATCTTTAGATTATGGAAAATTCTGATCGGGCCAGCGCACTGGTGATCATGCCCGCTTGGAACGAAGCCGATTCCGTTGGAAACACAGTACGTGAAGTGCTGGCTCTGGCTGAGAATTACGCGGTGCTGGTCGTCAACGATGGCTCCACCGACCGCACTGCCGACGTTGCCCGAGATGCCGGAGCGACGGTTATGACGTTGCCGTTCAACCTCGGAGTAGGCGGAGCCATGCGGGCGGGCTTTAAATACGCAACCCGGCTCGGATATCCGAAGGTTGTTCAAGTTGATGCCGATGGCCAACACGATCCGCGCGACATCCATCGCGTGCTGGCAGGATTGGACCAGGCCGATATTTCCATTGGCGCCCGCTTCGCTGAGCGCGGTGACTATCAGGTGAAGGGCCCTCGAAAGTGGGCGATGGCCATGTTGGCCGGCACTATTTCCCTGCTGGCAAAAACAAAACTGACTGACGTAACGTCGGGTTTCCGTGCGGCTAATGAACACGCAATGGCACAGTATCTGGACCATTACCCTGCTGAGTACTTGGGTGACACGATAGATTCACTCGTCGTGGCCGTCCGGTCTGGCTGTTCCGTCGTTCAGGTTCCCGTTGAGATGCGACCGCGGCAAGGCGGGCAACCCAGTCACAATCCCTTGAAGGCCGCTCTCTATCTGGGCCGATCAGTCTTCGCGCTGCTTTTTGCCCTGGCCCGCAAAAAATCTACCGTTTTTACGGCTGAAGGAGCGTAGCAATTGGGGAATCTGCCCGCGTTTATTCTGTGCCTCATTATCGTTGCAGTCGTCCTCGAGATGGTCCGTCGAAAGCAGCTTCGGGAAAAATATGCTCTGCTGTGGTTGGTGGTCGGCCTAGCCACGCTGGTGCTGGCCGCGTGGCCCCAGCTGCTCGGGATAGTCGCTCAATGGGTCGGTATCGCTCTTCCATCGAACCTGATTTTCATCCTGAGCATCCTGCTTCTGCTGGGAGTTTGCCTACACCTGTCGTGGGAGATTTCCGGTGCAGAGGACGAAACGCGGACCTTGGCAGAAGAAGTCGCAATTCTTCGCACCCAGGTTGAGCGTTTGGAACACGGCGCGGATTCGTCCACGGCTCAAGGTTCAGTCCCGCCTCGCCCGTCCCCCTAGTCGTCCGTCCGGTCTTCGTCCACAAAGAAATCGTGATATTTCCACATGCCTCTTCACATACTTATTCCATTCTGGGGCTCTCCGGCCTTCCTCAAGGAGACAGTCGAAAGCGTTCTCGCCCAGCACAATGGGAATTGGCTGTTGACTGTTGTAGACGACGCGTATCCCGACGAGTCAATCGCCGGCTACTTCTCTGCGCTCGGCGATCCGCGCGTTTCCTATATCCGCAAGGATCGAAACGAAGGCATAACGGCGAACTTCCGTACCTGTGTAGCACTCGCCTCTGAGGATTTCATTACCATCTTGGGCTGCGACGACGTTCTGCTGCCGAACTATGTCAGTACAGTTCTCGATGCCCTCCGGCAGTTTCCGGACGCGGACATCGTCCAGCCCGGCGTTCAAATCATTGACGACGGAGGCAGGATCGTCAGCACGCTCGCCGATACCGTGAAACAGCGGCTTGTCCGGCCCCGCGGCGTGGGTCCCCGCATTCTTAAAGGTGAACCGCTAGTTAGCAGCCTTATGTATGGCGACTGGCTCTACTGGCCATCGCTGGTCTTCCGTACGTCAAAAATACGCGACGTTGATTTTAATGACGACTACGCCGTGATCCAGGACCTTGCCTTAATTGTCGACATGCTCGCCAAGGGTGCCTCCCTGCTGTTGGAACCGACTTTGTGTTTTTCCTATCGCCGGCATTCAAAGAGCGCCTCATCTGAGAAATTGGTGGACGGGTCGCGGTTCGATGGCGAACGCGACTACTACAAAAAAGCTCGTCTTCAGGTCCAGGCACTGGGCTGGCGAAAGGCCTCAGCCGCAGCCAGGCTGCGGTTGACCTCAAGGGCCCACGCACTGCTCCTCGCCCCGCGGGCCGGACTCTCCCGGGATAGTCGGACGCTCGGCAAACTATTGAGGCACGGCCTCGGAGCCTGACTCTAGCGCTGGTTATCGTCCAGCCAGCGCCGCAGTTGCCGGCTCCTTGCCGGCTTGGACTGTATTTACTTAGCCCTGTTGGCATGCGGGTGCCGCTAAAGCGGTGTCCCGGTGCCAGTGCCCACATCCTCATATAGAAGCAGGTCCCGGGCCTGGTTGGTGAACTTGAAGCACCCAAAGGCTGCGGACCCTTCGGCCTCAGGGAATCGGGCATTTGAGTAGTCGAATCCTTCGATGCTTTTAATGCCTAAGCCGCGCAGATTTTCGGGAGGCGCTGATGGCGTGATCCCTGTCTGGATTCGGTGTCTGCCTGCAGGACGCCGTGCAGATATTGGGTTTGATTCGAGCTGCGGTACTCGGAGCTGATCGAGGAGCTGACACGGTGGACGCGGAACCCACGGACCGAGCCGCGTTAGGGACGCCCGCGGCCGGCGATGGTTTGAGTGCCATCACCGGCCACTACCGATGGTCAGCGGATTGTGATCGTCCAAGGTCCGGAAGCATGGATTTCAAGGCTGGTCGACTTAGCCATCCAGTCCCAATTATCAAAAATAACCGTTCCGGAATACGAGCCGAAGGCGCTAACTAAGAGGTCATTTGCCTGCCCGCGGGCATCAAGTGTCCAAATGCTAAAGTAGCCACCGCCAGAATAACTAATACTGGCCAGCGCGGAGGCGTTAATTCCTCCTGGTTTGCTGATGTTAATTACCGAGTCGCCGTATCCGGAATACGTAAACGACGGAGCTTCGCGACGGACGCCGATAGTCGCTGTTCCGTTCCCGTTCCAATCTCCAACGAGTACGGTGTCAGTAGCCTCACCGTATCCGAACACGGTATCGGAGTAGCCACCGCTGAGGGAGTTCTTCAGAAAGTAGGTGTTGCCGCGACGGACGGCTAGGGTGTCGGCCCTATTCCCGTCCCAGTCTCCAACCAAGATCGTGTCTCCGGCATCACCGTAACTGAAGACCCTGTCCGCGTAGCCACTGGAAATGCTGTTCTTGACGAAGAAACCGTTACCGCGTCGGACGGCAAGTGTGTCGGTCCGATTTCCGTCCCAGTCTCCGACCAGAACCGTGTCTCCGGCATCACCGTAGCTGATGACGCTGTCCGCGAACCCGGAGGAGACGCTGTTCTTGATGAAGAACGTGTTACCCCGCCGGACGGCCAGGGTGTCCGTTCCATTGCCGTCCCAGTCTCCGGCAAGGATCTCGTCTCCGGGGTCGCCATATGAAAAGACAAAATCTGCTGGCCCGCTGCTGTTGGAGTTGCGGACGAAGAATTTGTTGCCCCGGCGGATAGCGATGGTGTCCGTTCCATTTCCGTCCCAGTCGCCCACATATATGCGGTCGCCCGCGTCGCCATAACTAAAGACATTATTGGCGTTGCCGGAAAACTGGTCGTTGAGGAAGAAACGGTTGCCGGAGCCGCCAATTTCGCTTCCTTTTGCCATGGCTGGCCCTGCACTTCCAATGATCAGAGTTGCAAACACAGCGCCAACGGCGGCCGCAGCAATCCCTTTTCTGTACTTTTTCATGTATTCCCCAGATGCGTTGATGACGATTGTTCACGCTGTAACCAAATGTGACAGCGCAAGGCCATAATAGCTGAACCGAAGTAGTTCAGAGACCAGACCGAAACATCCATTATCGCCGTGCTCCGCGGTTCGAGCTTGTCCAAACACGCACATTCCCACATGTGTGTCCATACGGCGATACCGGGAGCGTCTCCGCGTCCGATGTTAACGCCGATACCCACGCCAACCCGACGAGTTCTAGCGATCGTTGTATCGACCCCGAATATTCGAGACGTGCACCCCACCTGGATTCATCATCAATAACCAGTGCACCCTGAGACACGAAATCCTCGTAAGGGTAAATAGGTGCCTCCGGCTAACACGCAGCGCAAAGCACCGGGCAATCGCCCACAACTGTCGCCCCCGTGCCCAACGGGAAGAATCTCTTTAGCTGTGGCCCGCTTGGTAATTGGCACCGCGACGGCCCAGAAGCCGGACATTAATCGCAGCACGTGCCAGAAACCTGCGGACGCTGCACTCATCCCTACGTTGACGTCTTGATTGGCACCACGTCATCCGACAAGAAGACACTGGCCAGTATTTCGTTCCCGCACAAGTGCGCTGCGCCAAGATTTCGTCTGTATACAGCGCTGGTGGCGATGAGTACGTCACCGCCGTCGATCACCATGTGGACGGACCGGTGGAAGTCGCTACGCGCCACTGACCAGGCGAGGCGCGTACTCCGCCGGCGATGCCCTCTTTCCCACTCACCGGAACCGTGTGAGAACCCGCTCGCTACCATCAGACACCGCAGGAAACGTAAAATCGGCCACTATCCAGTACCAGTAATATGAGCAGATTTGCGATATAATCTCGGTGATAATGCGTTGTGCTCCGGAATCGATGGTCAGTTACTGGCTCCCACGAAAGCGCATACTGCTGTCAAGTGGAACAGAGGAAGGCCATGGGCGCTTCGGTTTACCCGATTTTCGAGGGTTCGCCAGCGGGCAGTTCTTTGAGCTTCGTCGCCCATCAGGACGATGACTTATTTTTCCAGAATCCAGACCTTAGCGACTGGATTGCGGCGGGACGCCCGCACCGCACTGTATACCTGACCGCCGGTGAAAATAATGGACTGCCCGACCGCACCAGGGAACAATACGCCCGTGACCGCCAAGCCGGCGAACGCGCCGCATACGCCCAGATGGCTGGCCTCCCGGACAACTGGCAGCGCAGGGCGCTGCCAGTTAGTGGCAGGGCCGTGGAGCTGGCCACCCTCATCGGGTCGGTAAGTCCAGTCGAGCTGGTCTTCCTCTGCCTGCCTGATGGCGGCGACCAGAATCATCTTCAGGCCCTGACAAATCTCTTCAACGGCAGCTATGCCACTGTTCCAACGATCGTTCCAGATGACAGTCCGGTAGGTCTGAGCTGCACCTACACCAGGGAAGCGCTCGTTGGCATGCTGACATCGCTGATGGATATGTTCCAGCCCACGATCATAAGGGCCCAGGATCCTTTACCAGACGAGCTGGGACGGCTGGAACACGCGGACCACGTAGCGGCCGCCCGGTTCGTGGGCGAGGCAGTGAACGGATATAACGGCCCCGGTGGTAACCATCATGCGCTGCTCATAAATTACCGCTGCTACAGTATCGAGGATTCCCAGTCCAACCTGACCGTGGAGGCCTCGGCTGGAAAAGCCAGTGTCTTCAGCACCTACCAGCAGTCCGATCCGCTCGCGCAAGATCTTGGTTGGACGGCGTCAATGTATTACCGGTGGCCCCCTGGCAACGCTTGGATAGGACGTGACCCGCAGGGACGGAGCTGGGCCTTCGCTGTCCAAAACAACCAGGTGCTGGCTTGGCATCAGGACTCCGGGGACCAACCGTGGAGTGGACCGGAGGGGATCGGCGGCGGCCCAATTTCACCCTGTCTGACTGTCGGTACCAATGCGGACGGACGTCTTCAGGTCTTTGGATTGCGGCTCGACACGCATGACATCACCACCGCCTACCAGACGGGCCCCGATCTAGCCTTCTCTGCCTGGCTGACGCTAGGAAATGCCGACGGCGCTGCTGCCGGAGGTGCAACGGGCGTCCCTGCCGCCAGCAACAACCAGGACGGTACATTAGTACTATTTAGCCGGAATGCCCGTGGCGGGATGAGCATCACCTCGCAGACCGTTCCCAACGGTAGCTTTGGCGAATGGCAGGATCTGCCGGATGGCTCAGGTCTGCTCAACGAGTGTTCCTCCCCCGTTCTGACAGCCGACGACAGGATCGAGCTTTTTGCCGGCAGCAACTCTGGGATAGCTCACTGGTACCAGCACCTTCCGAACGGCCCGCTCCGCTACGACCCCCAATTCCCCTCCTCCGCTCCGGCTGGGGCGCCGCAGGCAATCAGAGATAGTGCTGACCTGCTCAAGGTCTATTACCGCCGTCCCGTCGACGGTACGTTATTAGCTTCGGTCCAATCCGTCGTCGATGGGAGCTGGCTCCCTGTAGTTATGAACCTCGGCGGCCCTGCCGGACAAGGTCAACCTACAGCAGCCCCAGACTCGCGGACCAAACAGTGCCTATTCCTGGCAGCCCGCACCGCGACCGGATCCGTTGTGGTTGTAAGCGCGGCTGACGTGACGGGACTTGCCCCGCAATGGGTTGAGCTACCCAGTAACATCATCGGCCTGCCCGCCTGTTTGGCCCAGACAGATGGCACGTTGACCCTCTTCGGCATCGGAACCGACGGCCGACTCCAGCAATACCTTGGCTGGACCGCCGTCGGCTCCTAAGCCTGCGGGGCACCCCCACTCCCGGTTGCGCCCCCAAAGACCGCGGCCGAAGCGGACAAGGGGCCGTTTACCAGCAGGTCGTCAATTTGTAGAGTTTTGCCTGACCCTCGTGGTCGATCAGCGTTGCAACGCCCCTCGTGCCCAAGTTGTCCAGTCCTTGGAAGCCATGGTCTTGCCCGTGGACCTCTTGATGGCCAAAGTCCAACACGTAATGTATCCCCAGGCTCCGCACCGCTGGACATACGTCAGGGTCGGTTTTTGCGTCATTGAGCCGATCATAAATTTCAGTGGCACCGACCGGAAGTTTGCCTAGAATACCGATCTGGATCGTCCGTCGGTCCGCAATAGAATATGCCAGCGCGCTGCCATTCCATGGGTTTCCCGCTAGAACCTCGCCAACGGGAACTTCCTCGTCCAGCCGTTCCAGAAGCTTCTTCTCGTCCACGGACAACAGAGGGGATTCTGCAGAAAGCTGGTAGGAAGCGGCAGCGTGCTTGGCCGCCACTCGGACATTAGTCTGCTGCGTCCCTGCCATCAGGGCCACCGTCAACACCGCCAGCGCAGCGACACCTCCCCAGCGCGTCACGAGCTTCCCATCAAACTTCCCTTGCTGGCTTGGGCGGCTGTTGTGAAAGGTTGTCAGCAGCTGCTCTCCCCATCGTCCGTAGGCCCATTCCAGCACGGTCATGGCACCAACCACAGCTAGGGGAAGGGTGGCAACGGGCAGCAAGGCCGCCAACCTCGGCGGATCATTATACCAGACCCCGGTGTAGAACGTGCGCAGCGGACCGACGGGGAACGAGGCGACGATGACGAAAAGCGCCCCCAACACTCCATACATGCCCACCAACCACTGGTGTTGGCGGCGGGCCAGCAAGGTGGTGATCCCCACTGCCGCCAAGATCAAGACCAGCCAGGACACTGGACGCCCCAACGGGGCGCTCGCTATCAGCTCGCCGATAGCGTTGGCTGTCGTCTCCACGGGAGTCCAAGTGGAAGCCGACTCTGGCGGACGAACTGACTGCCATACGACCCGGAGTACCGCAGCGCTCACGAGGACTGCCACGACGTACAGGGCCAGCTGCTTCCAGGTTGCCCGCCATCGGCCTAGGCGCGGGCGAACCTCACGCCACCAGATCCCCAGCAGTACCGGCACCAGCAGTGCGACAAGGGCCATTGTGCTGCTCGGGTGCGCCAAGGTCATCCCGGGCAACACGGCTAAGAGGAGGAGCCAGCTCACGACGGGAGAAGCAGTCCGCTCGCGGGCTACGCCGAGGGCCTGCAGGCTGGCGCCGAGAGCAATCGGCAGCAAACTAATGGCCAACACATTCGGATACAGCACACCGAAGTCCAGCATCAGGAGTGGAAAGGACCCGAAAGCGGCCGAGAGGACTCCAGCGATGATACTGGGCAATGCTCTTCGCCCGACAATCTGCTGGACCAGATAGATGCAGCCGACAGGCCAAACGAGAGCACCTATGCAGATGTTTATTAAATTTACCGCGACCGGAATCTGAGTCCCCGTGACATCGATCAGGAGGGACACCATGTCATGCCAAGCCGCTGGGTAAAAGCCTCCACCGGTCAATGTTGTAATGGACAGTGATGAAGCCGAGCCGGTGTCTACGATGTAACGGATGGCGTTGAGATGGAAAACGTTATCGAAAGTCTGTGAAATGGCTCCAGGCGTTCCGAAAGCGTAGACCAGCCGCCGTCCCACCAACAGCGCCCCCAGGGCCACCGCTATCATTTCGGCGAGGGGCACGACCCAGCCGTATCCTCGACGGCGAGGGCCGGGCCAGCGTCGGGCTGTGCCATGGGAAAGCAGAAACGCCACTGCCGCCAGCACCAGAGAGAACCCAAGGACTACAAAAACGGACCATTGCAGTCCCAGATATGGTACCGCCATGGCCGCCACGGAGGCTGAAGTCACCGTCAGGGCCGGCGCCAAGGCAACCAGTGCGAATCCGCGGACGCGACTGGCCCAGGCGATGACCGCACCGGGCACAAAAAAGATCGCTGCCGCGGCGGCGAGCAGCGGAACTGTAGACCACCAAGACACGTAAATAACCTTCCCAAAAACTCATTTGCAGGATGCCGTGCAAACCGCTGGACATGACGCAGCGGGTGGGCAACCTCTTTTGATCATACTTGCGCGGCGGGCGAACGTGGGCGCGGCTAAAAGCCAAGGGCGGCGCCAAGTGGGCCGGTCAATGTCTTAGCAAAGGTGTTGGTCATATGGTTGTCGCGGTAGACCAGAACATTACCGATAACAGCAGGGCAGGTGCCGTCCGCGCAAAAATAGTCATGAAGATCGACGACGCCCAGACCGGGTATCTTTGCCGCCGCCTCCCCAAGCGGGTCCGTCGTCCGAGCCTCGTCGGGCTGGTTTAACTGACATTTCGGAGAGTCCGCCCCATTCATCTGAACGCAATCAGGTACGGAAACCAATGGATAAGGATTGTCCAAAACGACTTCCACTTTGATGCCCGCTTCCACAAGGGGTTTAAGCAAGGACACATATCCACGGACCAGGTCCGGTGTTCCTCCTGCCCAGTTCCAATGCAGCGCTTGTTCATATCCGTCGGCAGTCATTCCCCCGACCACAACCAGCTGAGGTTTCATGTCAAGAATTTTCTGCAGCGTCGTCTTGTTTTGCCCCGAGCAATTAGTGTACGTCGTGTCCGCGGAGGCCGGCGGAGTAGCGGAAAAAGGACAGCCGTTGCGAACCATGGCCCGGACCTTCCACCCCATCGGCGCTACCACATCGATTAGAGGGTCAACGTACTGGGCCGCGTGGGAGTCACCGACGACGACGGCGGTGGAGGTACCCGAAAGATCCCCATACCAGCACGCGGTATCTGCTACGGCTGCAGGATCATAGGCGTTGCAGCCGTCTTGGCTAGTGACGGGACCGTCCATCGTTGCAACGGTAGGGTCCGGGCGAACGGGCAGCCCGTGCTTGACGTTCGCTGGATTTCCGGCTTGGAAAGCCAATGCGCCGGGATAGTCTACGGAATCTATGGCGGAGTTCCGCTGGTCAATTTTAGTTTGGACAATAGTCCACGGGGCCCAAGCTGTGAGGCAGGACAACGCCACCAGCGTCACACCCAGCGAGTATGCACTCCAGCGTGGCACAGTCGCTTTGAAATGTTGGCCCAGAGGTGTCTTGACCGGTCGTCCGCGGCGCAGCGGACCTTCAATACACCGATATGAAAACACGGCCAACGCCATACTCAAAACCAAAATGATGGCTCCTTGGTACAGGTTGGGAGCGTGGCCAAGCACGAAGACGTAAAACACAATGACGGGCCAATGCCATAAATATAGGGAATAAGAAATATCCCCTATATAGGTCACGGACCTAAGCCCGAGAATGCCCGTCATAGAGTATCTGGCAGGCACGCCAGCCGAAAGTGAGCCAGCGGCCAGGATCAGCATGGTCCCTGCTACGGGAACTACGGCAATCCACCCCGGGAACTGCATCTCCGTCGAGTAGAACACAGCAGAAACGACCACCAAGGCAAATCCTGCCCAGCCCGCAATAACGGCGGGGAGGCTGCGCACCGTGAATTTCGGAACGAGAACTGCCAGGATCCCGCCAAGCCCCAGTTCCCACATTCGCGTGGTTGTTGCGAAATAAGCAACGTCATGAGATGCAGCGGAGAAGATGACAGAATGGACAAACGATGCAACGGTAACTGTGACTAACAGTGCCAGGCTGGTCATTTCCTTTCCGCACTTAAGCAAGTGTGCGCAGGCCGTTGCCGCCATCAGTACCAGCGGAATAATAATGTAGAACTGCTCCTCCACCGCCAACGACCAGTAATGCTGCACAGGGGAAACCAACGACGTAGCACCCTCGTAACTGGCGGCGCTGAATGCTTGGTTCCAATTCTGTACCTGGAGAGCAGACATCACGACGTCCCTGGCCACCCCCTGCCACCGTCCCTGGGGCAAGAGTACGACTGCTGCGCCGATGGTAGCCACTAAGACGACCGTGGCAGCCGGCAGCAGTCGACGTATGCGGCGGGAGTAAAAACCCAGCAGGTCGACTCCGCCCGTCTTGACTGCTTCCCTGACCAAGGAGCCGACTATCAAGAAACCCGAGATGACGAAAAAAACGTCAACGCCCACGAATCCACCCGGTAGTGCGCCCGGAAAAAGATGGTAAATAACAACGAGCCCAACAGCCAGGGTCCGCAGCCCCTGAATGTCTGCCCGGGAAGTCCGCGTTACCCTGAGGGCGGACATATCAGCCGTTGCTGCGAAGTGTCGCGACGGCATCGGTGATAGCTCCATCAAAAACAATCTTCCCGTGGTCAAGCAATATTCCGCGGGAACAGATTTTGGACACTACGTCCAAGTCATGGCTCACTACCACCAGCGTTTTCCCCGCCTCTGCCAGCTCTTTGATCTTCTTGAGGCACTTCTTCTGGAAGGGTTCGTCACCGACGGCGAGAATTTCATCGACGAGGAAGACTTCCGGATCTGTGTGCACGGCCACCGAGAACGCCAGCCGCAAGTACATCCCCGAGGAGTAAAACTTGACCTCCGTATCGATGAACTGGCCGATTTCGGAGAACTCGAGGATCGAATTGAATCGATCGTTGATCTGCTCCTCGGTCATCCCGAGAATCGCGCCGTTGAGGTAAACATTGTCGCGGCCGGACAGGTCCTGGTGGAATCCTGCCCCCACTTCAATCAGACCAGCAACCCGTCCACGCGTATGAACTGATCCTGAGTCCGGCAGCATCACCCCGGAAATATGCTTCAGTAGCGTCGATTTACCAGAACCGTTCAGACCGAGCAGCGCGACGGTCTCGCCCTGTTTGATGTCCAGGGATACGTTATCGAGCGCAAAAAATTTCTCCACCAAGTCGCCTTTGCGGCCCTTAGCGAGCCACACCACAGCTTCCTTGATCGACCGGGTGTGCCGCAGCACGAACTGTTTACTGATGTTCTTGACTTCAATGGACGTCGTCACGTTGAAGGTCGTTGTAGCCATCTTAGAGCTCCTGGGCAAAGCGGCCCTCGAGCCGACGGAAAGTCAGCTGTCCGAGAATCAAGACGGCTATCGACACGACGATGCCTACAGGTATCCAAAACGAGAGGAGGTGCGGCGGGATACCCGCGCTGCCGTCCGTCGTCGGAAGCCAGAAGGCATAGTGGAATGCCTCTACGGCAATGGTGATGGGATTCGTTTGGTAAATGTTGTACCACACGTCACCGAGCTTGCTTTGGACCATGGTCGATGCGTACATCACCGGTGAAGCCCACGTAGCAATCATCAGCAGCATATCCACGAAGTTTTCCGAATCCCGGAAATAAACATTAATTGCTCCAAACAACAAGCCCAGCCCGGTCGCAAGGAGGGCTACGAGTATGAATCCGCATAATGCCGCTCCCAACTGAATCACATTGGGATGCCACCCCGCTACAAAGCAGGCCCCCACTAAAACCACTAATTGGGGAAAGAAGTGCACTGCAGAAACCCATACGGAGGCGACAGGAAAAAGCTCCCGGGGCAGATAGATCTTCTTGATCAGGCCGCCATTGCCCACAATAGACCGAGCAGCATTGCCCAATGCTTCGGTGAAAAAGTTTATCAGTACGATTCCGGAGAACAGATAGACAGCATAGTTCGGCAGGCCATCCGGATTCCGCGGACTCTTCTCCAGGCCGAGAAACACGCCAAGCGCTATGTAGAAAACGATGAACTGGACGCCGGGCTTAACATAGGACCACAGCAGACCAAGTATCGATCCGCGGTACCTGACCTTGAGTTCCTTGCGGACCAAAAGCTTGAGCAGGAACCGCGAACGAACTACATCTCCAAGACCACCGCCCAGGCCAGGCCTGACCAGCGCATCAACGCTGGAACTCATTGGCTCTGCTTCTCGCTTTGGGCATCAAACGTCTTCTTCCACTCCTCGAAGGACGTAATCACCGGCACGGCTGCCTTGTAGGTGGCGCTGAGCTTCTGCCAATCGCGTAAGAGGACCGCGTGCAGCCTCGTGCTCTCAGCGAGCATCTCCCTCAATTGCTTGGGGTCCCTCTTGTACCAGGAGGCCCCAGTTCCCTCGGCGTTGGTCACTAAGGCACTGTCGAACTGGGACATCCGCCACCACCGGTTGTCCTGATGGGCAACGCTGGCCTGCGGCCTTTCCTTGCTCAGCGGGGTTACGGGTTTCGTCAGTTGCCGGACGATGGTCTTGGCGGCCCAGGGGATCAAGGACATCCTTGACGGTTGGCGGACACCGTGCCCGTGGCGCGGAGGTTTGGCCATTTTTGGGGTCGGGTACGAGTCAGGTTCAGCCGCGAACTGTGAATCAGAATAGTCCTTCATCATCTCGCGTATTTCGGGTAGCTTTTTTGGAAGCAATGCGTGGAGTTTTTCCGGTCCTGCAAGCAGGTCCTCCAAGGCCATGTTCCGCCCCCGACCGGTGGCGTACTGCATCGACACCAAGTGTTTGATGTCGTTGTAATTGGATTCCCGCACAACTCTTCCGCCGTGCTCGTACGGGCTATGGATGAGGGCGGTGATAATCCGGTTCCGTGCGTGGAAGTATGCCTGCCACCCGACGAGGTCATCCTTGTCGATCCAAGAGACGTGCCAGACAGCTGCCCCGGGCAACGACACCGTGGGGAAGCCTGCTTCCTTGGCCCGGAGTCCGTACTCGGCGTCGTCCCATTTAATGAAGATGGGCAGCGACAGCCCGATTTCACGGATGACTTTGGTGGGGATCATGCACATCCACCATCCGTTGTAGTCCACGTCGCAGCGCCGATGGAGCCACGAAGTCTGGCGCAGATTTGACCGCATGAAGTCATGACCAAGGATCATGTCTTCATGAGGCAGCGCCGGCTGGATGCGGTAGGGATTGACAATCTCACCGAAGGTGTGCAGAACCGTCCGATTGTAGAGATCGAACATGTGCCCACCCACGATGCTTGGTCTCTTGCAGAGGTCCGCGAACGTCAGCAGCCGAGTGATGCTTTCGGGTTCGACGACGATGTCGTCGTCCATCAGGAGGGCGTAGTCGCTGCCATTCTCCACCGCTTCATACATGCCCCGGGAGAAGCCACCGGAACCGCCGATGTTGCCCTGATTGATGATGCGCAGTTTCCCACCCAAGGCTGCTGCTACATCCGCGAAACCGTCCGCATCTTCCACCTTTTGAGTGCCCTGATCGACAAGGATAACTTCCTTGACATTTTCCAGCGCTGCGGGATGATCGGACAATAGGCGGAGGTTATTGATGCAGAAATCGGTTTTGTTGAGCGTGGTGATTTCGAGGGTCACGGAACCGGCGGGCTTTCCCTCCCCCTCGCTTTGCCACTCGGCTTCCTTGAGCACCAGCGGCTTCGTGCTTGCCACCAAGTCAAACCAGTACCAGCCGCCGTCGCCAAAGGGGGCCAGCGTAAGGTCGAAAGTGCTGGTGGCGTCGCCGTCGACCTGGCGGGTGTCGACGCGCTGCAACGAACCGCGGGCGTTGGACTTGTAGACAATCACGGCTCCGCTTCCCGTCGTTTTAACGGATAAGCGAACGCTCTCAACGGTGGTCCAGCGCCGCCAGTAGCTGGCGGGAAAAGCGTTAAAGTACGTTCCGAAGGATACCCGTTCCCCGGAGCGGACTGAGGTTGACCTTCGGGAAAGAAAGTCCTCAACATGGACATCCGCTCCCGCGCCACCGTCAGTCTGCGGCCGCGCCGTATCGCGGGGATCCTGGCCCATGGTCGGCAGCTGAACCCCTGTGGCGCTGCCGGTGTCCATATACAACGCTACGGTGTCCATCTGGCTTTGGCTGGGCAGAATCACCCGTTGCAGGGTCCGCCAGTTTCTGGCATCTGCCGTGCGTACTTCGACTTCCGCCTTTGTTTCCACGCTCATGCGTCCACTCCTCCGCTTTCGAGCTTTGCTCCGCCGGTAAAGTGCGGCTTGATCTTATTGTCAAACATGTTTAGCGCAGACCCGATGGCCATGTGCATGTCCAAATACTTGTAGGTTCCCAGCCGGCCGCCGAACAGCACCGACTTTTCATCCTGCGCCAGGTCCCGGTAGGCGAGCAGTTTTGCCCGGTCGTCAGAGGTGTTGACGGGGTAATAGGGCTCGTCGCCCTTCTGCGCAAACCGGGAGAACTCGCGCATGATCACAGTGGCGTCCTTGGTGTAGTCGCGTTCCGGGTGGAAGTGCCGGAACTCGTGGATACGCGTGTACGGCACTGCGTCGTCGGGGTAATTCATCACCGCACAGCCCTGGAAGTCCTCGGTCGGGAGCACTTCTTCCTCCAGATCGATCGTGCGCCAGGAGAGATCACCCTCGGCATAGTCGAAATAGCGGTCCACCGGTCCGGTGTAGACGACCGGCACCTGGCCGAGGACTGTCGACCGGCCAAACTCGCCGTCGTCGAAAAAGTCGGTATTCAGGACCACCTCGATGTTCGGGTGGTCCGCCATGCGCTCGATCCACGCCGTGTAACCGTCCACCGGCAAACCCTCGTGGGCGTCGTTGAAGTAACGGTTATCGTAGTTGTAGCGGACGGGCAGTCTGGAAATAATCTCCGCAGGCAGGTCTTTCGGGTCCGTCTGCCACTGCTTGCCCGTGTAGTGCTTAATGAAGGCCTCGTAAAGCGGACGCCCGATCAGCTGAATGCCCTTGTCATTGAGGTTCTGCGGATCCGTGCCGGCCAGTTCCCCTGCCTGCTCCTGGATCAAGGCCCGAGCTTCGGCAGGCCCCATCGATGCGCGAAAGAACTGGTTGATGGTGCCGAGGTTGATCGGCATTTGGTAGACCTCGCCGTTGTGGCTGGTGTAGACCTTGTGCTGGTAATTCGTGAACTCCGTAAAGCGGTTCACATACTCCCACACGCGTTCGTTGGAGGTGTGGAAGAGGTGCGCCCCGTAGCGGTGCACCTCGATTCCGGTCTGCGCTTCCTTCTCGCTGTAGGCATTTCCACCGATATGGTGCCTGCGGTCCAGTACGGCGACCTTCAAGCCCAGCTCGGTGGCAGCACGTTCCGCGATGGTCAGGCCAAAGAAACCCGAGCCGACGATGACGAGATCAGCGTTCACAAACTCTCCTGTGTATATGCGTGCGGACACAATAGTGCCCACGTCTACTCGCCAAGGTTACCCGATGCGCCGGCTCCGCACCCATTGCGCGGCTGTGTTCCCCGCCATTGCGGGCCCCATCAAGGTTTGTCTCGCTGCCGGTCCTCCACACCCGTCCGGTGCAGCCGCGATAGCCACAATCACCGCCGGCGCTCCCCTGGCACAGCCCGCGCATTTTACGGTTAGGGACGAATACAAAGGCAGTCAGGAGGTGTGAAACGCACCATGAGACTCGAACTGACCGTGGTGGCCGCGCCCGGTTGCACCATCGCGGAACCTGTCGAACTTTCCATCGATGCCCCGCGGGGATGCAGCGGTACTGTCATTGAAAATGGCCTGGCCCGGCGCTGGCCGGAGACGGACTTCTCACTGAACACCCGGCCGCTGGCGGTGCTGACGGTTGGTACTCCCCCGCTGACCAGCGGCGCCGTCGTCGTTGCCGGTTCCATGGGGACACCGGTGGAACGCAAGTGCCCGACGCTGGTGCTGGCGGTGCTGGCCGGCCCTGATTCCGGTGCTGTGTTTGCCCTCAGCCGCGGCCGGTACAGAATCGGCCGGGGACGGGTGGAGATCAGCATCCGGGATCCGGAAATGTCCAGGATTCACGCCGCGTTGGAGGTGGGCGAGCACTTGATTTCGCTGCGTTGTCCGGTGGGAGCTATTGGATTCTGGGTGGACGGGATGCGGTCGCGCGGCGGCGCGATCACTGTCGGGCAAACCATCAGTTTCGGTGCCACCAGGGTACGGCTGGTATTCGTCCCGGATCCGGAAGAGCCTGCGCCTCACGATGGTGAGCCGCAGGTCGCCCTGCCTGTCCGGCGTCCGCAGCAGCGGCCGGGGCGTTCCTGGGCACTGGCGGTCACGGGCGGCGTGCCGCTTCTGTTAGGGACGGGCCTGGCCCTGGGGACCGGCCAGTGGATGTTCATGGCCTTTGCCTCGATGTCGGCCATGAGCGTCTGGCTTCCCCTTTTAGCGGGCCGCCGCCGCAAGGCCTTCCGCTCCGAGTTAACCTCTGCTGTCCAGGCAGACTGCCTGCGACGGCTCGCGGGGTACCCGTCGGCGGCGGACCTGGTACTTCGGCTGGGGCTTCTTACAGCACACCAGAAGGACGACGACGGCACTGGCAGACGCGGTGGAGCAGGCGTACGCACGGGGTCCCTCGCGCGCCTCCGGGTGGGAACGGCAACGCTCCCGGCGAACCTTGCCGCGGTTCCGGCGGATGAAAACTTTTCCCCGCCGTTGGTGTCCGGCATGCCGGTGCTCGTGGCCTTGGAGGAGCCCCGGGAAGCGGGCCCGAACGGAGGGCTGGCCATTTCCGGGGCGCGGGAATCGGTGAACGGCCTGCTCAGATACCTACTCATGCAGCTCGACGCAGCCGGTGTGCGGACCGTGGTGTTTGGTCCGGTCGGCACACTGCCATTAGCTGCCCGATTTCTGCCCAATGTTGTGCTGACGGCCAACCCTGCGACAGTGGCTGTGCAGCTGAGTCTTTCCGGCCCAACGGCCGTGGTGCAGACCGCTGTTCCGGTGCCCGCCGCGGCCCGAGGAGCGGTGGACGGCGTACCGCAGGCTGTCAGCGCCGTCCACCGATATCAGTCTCTGGAGCCCCTCCTTGAAAGCGCCGCGCAGTGGCCCGGAGCCGACAGTTGGGTACCAGCAGGCGAACCACCAATGGGCAGTCGGATCCGTCTCACTGCGTCCGATGACGGTGTGCAGGGACTGCTGGATGGCGAACGGTTTGTACCGGATCTTGTCAGCGCAGTGACTTTCGAACGATTCGCCCGTCAACGAGGAACCGCATGCTCCTCACACCCAGGCGCGGCGGCAGACGGAATCCAGGGTATTCCTGCGGCTTTTTCACTGCCCGGGCTCCCTACGCCGGAAGAAGTCTTGGGTATTTGGGGGCAACACTGTGCTGCCGCCCTGGAGCCGATTGTGATCGGTGCCGCAGACGGTGGCCCGCTGCTGCTGGACCTGGAACGTGATGGACCGCATTTACTGGTCGCAGGCACCACGGGATCGGGCAAATCCGAGCTGCTGCGAACGCTGGTAGCCAGTCTGGCCGCGACCCATCCACCGTCTGCATTGCAGCTGCTTTTCCTCGATTTCAAGGGGGGTTCGGGCCTGGGTCCGCTGGTTGAGTTGCCGCATTGCGCGGGGCTGGTCACGGATATCTCCGGGCATGGTCTGCACCGGGTGCTGACATCTCTGCGGGCCGAGTCCCGCAGGCGCGAGAGTCTGTTCAGCCAGGAAGGAGCGGAGGATATCCGCTGCTACGCGGCCACTGCCCCGCCGGGCGGACAATCCCGGGCCCGCCCACCGGTTCCGCAGCTGGTGATTGTTGTTGACGAGTTCAGGATGCTGGTGGAACAGGCCCCTGATGCTTTGCCCGAACTGATGCGGCTTGCCGCGACCGGACGTTCGCTGGGAATTCACTTGGTGCTTGCCACGCAACGTCCGCAGGGAGCCATCTCGGCGGACATCCGCGCGAATGTCACCACCAACATCTGCCTTCGGGTGCAGTCCGGATACGAATCCCTGGACGTCCTCGGAACTCCGGCGGCCGCCGGGATCCCCCTTGCGTCGCCGGGACGGGCCTACATCAGCCGTGGAGGCGAACTTCCTGTTGAGTTTCAGGCCGCAGTGCTGTGGACAGCTCAGACACGGGTCGCAGATCCGGTTATTCGATCGGCCCGGCACGCGGTACAGGAAGCGCCACTGGCTAAACGCGGGACCGCTTCTGCAGGTCCGGCCCGCGAATGGAGCCGGATCCTGGGCTCGGCACAAATCCTGTCCGGGAAAAACCTGCCTCCTGCGGCGCTGGCACCGGAATTGCCTCAGGTGCTGGCATGCCGGGACCTGGCAGATCTGGCTCCCGGAGAGCTCTCCCTGGGGCTCTTGGACGTGCCGGAACTTCAATGCGTGCTCCCGCTGACGTGGGCTCCGCGGCGGCAATCACATCTTGCGATGATTGGTCCGACGCCGGGGGCCCGGACCGATCTTTGTCGGCTCCTGGTGGATCAGCTGCAACAGCACCACAATTTGTTCTCCTGGTTGTATTGCCTCGACGGGGACGGCTCGCTTGCTTCCTTGGCCGTCCATGCGGACGTCGGTGCCTATCTAGAGCCGGTGGATCTGCGCTCCGCGGCACGCCTTTTCCAGCTTTTCGCCGACCTCCCCAATGAGCCGGAGGACGGCACGGACCTGCTGGTTCTGGTCATAACGGGATGGGGGCGTTGGCTTTCCGCCATCCGATCCTCTCCCTGGCCCTGGTGCGAAGACCTGCTGGCGGACGTGGTTCGTGACGGCCGCAAATCCGCAGCGGTATTAATGATCAGCGGCGAACGGGAACTTATGACGGCCCGGTTCATCGCGGGAATTCCAAACCGGATCTTTTTCCCGTTGGGTGCCAGCGCAGAATCCATGCTGTCCTGGCCAAGGTTGCCGCTGGTCCCGCGCTATCCGGGGCGGGTACTGGTAGCCGGAACTATTGCCGACGACGCCGCGGGCACTGGGGGCACCTTGGATGCGGGCACTGCGGGCACCTTGGATGCGGGCATTCACCCGGCGCAGCTGGCGCTTCACGACCCGGACCGTGGCACTCGCACCGCGGCGGCACGGCAAGGGAAACCACCGTTCACGGTCCGTGCCCTTCCCTCGGAGCTTACCGTCAGCGAGGTCTCCGCCCGGGCGCATGCCATTTCAGCGAGCAGGCCCTCTGACTGCCCGGACGGCAGCGATGACCGGACATTTAATTCGACAGAAATATTGCTGGGACTGGGCGGCGACAACCATGATCCGGTCTACCTTCGGCTCGACTCGGGGTCGGTCTTACTCGCGATGGGCCCACCCCGCAGCGGAAAGACCACTCTGCTGGAAACGCTCGTGGAGCTGAACCCCGGCCACTTTGATTGGCTTCGTCTGGGGATCGAACTCGACTCCGGCAGCACCGGGACATTGAGCTGTCAGACGCTCGTCGAACGGAGCGCCGCGAACGGACGGATCCTGGTGCTGCTCATCGACGATGCTGACGGCCTCCATGCCGAGGTTCAGGACGTGGCCCTTCGTTTACACGTCGCTGGGGCAGCGGTTATTGCCGCCGTCGACTCCCGTTCGCCTGGCGCTGGCAGATTTCAGCTTGCCTCGGCCGCCAGAAATTGCGGAACCGGACTGGTCCTGTCGCCACGGCGCCCGGCCGATGGCGACTTCTTCAACTGCCGCTTGGACACAGACGGACATCTGCCGGCCGGCCGGGCCGTACTGATCGACCACGGCAGTCCAACCTGGCTGCAGTTGCCCAGGAGGTCTGCGGGAAGGCACCCGGCTACTTTACCGACCCCAGCCGGTACGTAGCCGCCGATGATTACGTGGGCCCGTGGCCACAGCACCTCCCGCAACGACAGCGCTTCCCACATCTACAGCGCGGGTGGCCCGCCAGCGGAGCGCAACGTGAACGCCACGACTTTGGGGCTAAAGAGTAAGACCAGGACCGCCAGTGGAGGAATCAACAGAAGCAATCCGGGCAGAGCCAGTCCATTGAGCAGGATCGGCACGGCGATGGTCAGCATCAGCAATTGCCAAACGAAAGCGGCCGCACGGGTCCAACGGTAGCCACGGTAAAGATTGCCGGCCACGGCCAACAGGCCCGCACCCAAGGCGAAAAGTAGCACCGCCATGAAAATCGAACCCCCCAATGACAGCGGAACGGACGTTAGCAGGTTAACCACATACCAAACACCTATGGCCAGCAGGGAAAGCGACTCCAGCAGCAGCACAGCAGCGCAGAAGGTAACGCCAGCCGGCCTGATTAAGCCATCCGGCAGTTCGGGGGACGGGTTGGACGGTTCCGCTGGGGTGTCGCCGGGTCGAAATGGTTCATTGGCTGCAGGTATTGGCACAAGGGCACCCTACCTGAGAAACTTGAATCGAGGCTGATCGGAAGCTTCGGATTCAGCACCCGGTGTGATGCATCGCTCATCCACCAACACGGTCAAAACGCCTTCCACCCCTTGTTTACGCTTCGTTAACATGACACGCTTGTTGAAGTGACCAAGGGGGCCCCATAGGCCCCTTTTTTATGTGGGGGCACGTGAATGTTTTCACAAAGTCCACCGCCCTCAAATCAGAAGGAGAAAAGTGATCAGCATGGACTGGCGCAACCGCGCCGCCTGCCTCGACAAAGACCCGGAGCTGTTTTTCCCCGTGGGGAACACCGGCCCCGCCCTGCTCCAAATCGAGGAAGCGAAAAGCGTTTGCCGTCGCTGCCAGGTCATGGACACCTGCCTTCAGTGGGCCCTGGAATCGGGTCAGGATGCGGGCGTATGGGGTGGCATGAGCGAAGACGAACGCCGCGCCCTCAAGCGCCGCGCCGCGCGTGCCCGCCGCGCCAGCTAAGAGAGCCGAGCGGCCTTAGCCGGCGTGACCCGATCACCGAAAGCGGGATCTTGCCTGGGCCCTGATCAGCCACCGCGGCTGATCAGGGCCATTTCAAGCTCTACCGTCGTGCCTCCCCCCACCCGGGACGACCAGTGAATGGAACCGCCGAGTTCGCTGGTCACCAGGGTGCGGACGATCTGCAGCCCCAAACCCTCGCTGTAGGGCGCCGCCGGGAGGCCTACACCGTCGTCGGATACTTGGACATTGAGAATTTCGTCGCCGGTACCGCTAATACTCCGGTTGGCATTGAGCCACACGGTGCCTTCTCTGCCCTGTAGCCCGTGCTCCACCGCGTTGGTGACGAGTTCGTTGATCACCAAGGCCAGCGGCGTCGCAAAATCACTGGGCAATTCGCCGAAAACACCTTCCCGCTCCGTGCGGACTCGTTGGGCCGGTGAGGCCACCTCCGCCGAAAGCCGGAATTGGCGTCCGATCAGTTCGTCAAAATCGACGCTCTGGGCCAGCCCTTGGGACAGCGTCTCGTGCACCAGGGCGATGGTCCCCACCCGGCGCATGGCCTGTTCCAGCCCCTGTTTGCCTTCCTCACTTTGCATCCGGCGCGACTGCATGCGCAGCAGAGCCGCCACGGTCTGCAGATTATTCTTCACCCGGTGGTGGATTTCGCGGATGGTGGCGTCCTTGGTCACCAGCTCCTGCTCCCGGCGCCGCAGTTCGGACACGTCACGGCATAACACGACGGCGCCGAAACGCTCGTTGGCATCGCGCAGCGGGATAGCCCGCAGCGACAGACTGACCCCTCCGGATTCGATCTCAGTCCGCCACGGCATCCGCCCGGTAACCACCAGCGGCAGTGTCTCATCTACCATGCGGCGGTCCTGCAGCAGCGCTGTGGTTACCTCCGCCAAAGACCTGCCCTCCAGTGATTCCACGTCGCCCAGCCGGCGGAAAGCGGAAACGCCGTTGGGGCTGGCGTACTGCACAATACCTTCGGCATCGAGCCGGATCAGGCCGTCGCCCACTCTAGGGGCACCGCGACGGGACCCGGTCGGTGAAGCAAAATCAGGCCACAGACCCAGCGTGCCCATTTTGAGCAGATCGTAGGCACACTGCCGGTAGGTCAACTCCAGCCGAGATGGCATCCGCGAACTGGACAGGTCCATGTGCGTCGTCACGACAGCCAGCGTGCGGCCATTGCGGACCATCGGCACAGCCTCCACCCGCATGGCCATATCGGTGTTCCACCCGCTCGTATCCGCCGAACGCTCAATGACTTGGCTCGCCCATGCCTTAGCCACGAGGGGTGAGAGATCGCTGCGGATCCGGTCCCCGACAATGTCGGAGTGGAAGACGGTATGCGTGGTGGATGGCCTCACGTGGGCCAACGCGACATAACCGTGCGCCGGGTCCGGGTCCGGAAACCATAACGCGAGGTCCGCAAAGGCCAGATCTGCCACCAGCTGCCAGTCCCCCACTAACAGGTGCAGCCACTCCGAATCCCCCGGGCCCAAATTGGCATGTTCCCGCATGGGGTCGGTGAAGAGTGCCATCTTCGCTAGTGCCGCACGATGGAGCGCAGAAGCCTCAATGCCACCGACAAGGACGCCATGTCATCTTGTTCCAGGTCATTGACCTCGTCAAACATCTTCCGGGCCCGGCCCAGTTGCTCGGCGTTCTGTGCCTCCCATCCCGCGATTCGCTGTGCGGCCGGCAGCCCCGGCTCAGTCCCACTCATCACGGCAACCGTCATGTCCGCCGTCGTGGCGTAGAGATCGTCGCGCAACGCCGCGCGGGCCAGCGATTGCCACCTGTCATCCCGTGGCAGGGCGGTAATCCGCTCCAACATTCCGTCGACCCCAAAGTGGCTATACAGCGCAAAGTAGACGCCGGCTATGTTGTCCACCGGCTCGTCGATCCGCCCGGAGACCTTGGCAACATCCAGCAGCGCAAAGCTTTCGAACAGCTGGGCCCAACGTTGCCCCAACTCTCCGGGGACGTCCCACTCGTCGGAGCGTCCCTGCAACGTCTCGATCCGTGACTTGTCTACGCCGTCCAGGAAACCGGGGAGTTCGTGACGCAAACCAGTCACTACGGGGCCGAACTGTGCAACGACGTCGTCAATCCGGCGGCCGTCGGTGCCTTGATTGGCGAGCCAGCGAACCCCGCGGTCCAGCAGCCGACGGATATCCAGTTGAATACCGGTCCAGTGTGCGGTGGGGAACGACGGCGGCAAGGCATTGAGTGCGTCGAGCATGCCATCTAACTGGTAGATCTCCCGCATGGCGACGAAAGCACGGGCAATGACCGCCTCGCTCACGGAGGTCTCCTCCATGGCACGGAAGGCAAACGTGATGCCGCCGATGTTAATCATGTCATTGGCCACCACGGTGGCGATAATTTCCCGACGCAGCGGGTGACTGTCCAGCTCGGCGTCGAAGCGCTCCGCCAGCTGGTTCGGAAAGTAGCTCCGCAGGGTTTTCCGGAACCAGGGATCGTCGGCGAGATCACTGGCCGTGAGGGCACCCGCGAGCTCGATCTTCGCGTAGGCCAGCAAGACCGAAAGTTCCGGCGACGTGAGCCCCTGCCCGCTTTCGAGCCTGGTCTGCAGGGTAGCCGTCGACGGCAAGGCCTCGATATCACGCTTGAGGTCCGCTGAGGTATCCAGCCAGTCCATCAGGCGCTCGTAGCTGGGGCTGGCCTCAACCACGCGCGCCCTGTCCACGAGCAGCAGGATGTTCTGCTCCACATTGTCGGTGAGCACCAGCGAGCTGACCTGATCCGTCATGTCCGCGAGGAACTGCGCCCGCTCCGCTGGGACCAGCTTCCCTGCCGCGACCATACGGTCCACGAAGATTTTGATGTTGACTTCATGGTCCGAGCAGTCAACACCGGCGGAGTTGTCGATCGCATCGGTGTTGAGAATCACTCCGGCGAGCGCGGCTTCGATGCGCCCGCGCTGAGTCATGCCGAGGTTTCCGCCCTCGCCGACCACCTTAACGCGCAGGTCCCGGCCATCCACCCGGATCGCGTCGTTCGCCTTGTCCCCCACCATGGCATGGGTTTCCGTACTGGCCTTGATGTATGTGCCGATGCCGCCGTTGTAGAGCAGGTCAGCGGGCGCCAGCAGGATGGCCCGCAGCAACTCCGGCGGGCTCAGCTTCGTGGTTCCTGACGGCAGGCCCAGCGCGGTGCGCACCTGGGCGGAGATCGGAACCGTTTTGGCCTGGCGGGGGTAGATGCCGCCACCTTCGCTGAGCAGCGAGGAATCGTAGTCCGCCCACGAGGAACGCGGCAGGTCAAACAGCCTGCGGCGCTCGGCAAAGGAGCTGGCGGCCTCCGGGTTCGGGTCCAGAAAAATATGCCGGTGGTCAAAAGCCGCGAGCAATCGAACGTGTTCGGAGAGCAGCATCCCGTTGCCGAAGACGTCGCCGGACATGTCCCCGACGCCGACGACGGTGAAATCCTCGGTCTGCGTGTCCACGTCCAGCTCGCTGAAGTGCCGCTTGACGGATTCCCAGGCTCCGCGGGCGGTGATGCCCATGGCTTTATGGTCGTAGCCGACCGAGCCGCCCGAGGCGAAGGCGTCGCCAAGCCAGAAGCCGTAGTCAGCAGAAAGCGCGTTGGCAATGTCGGAGAAGGACGCGGTTCCCTTGTCGGCTGCGACCACAAGGTAAGAGTCGTCGTCGTCGTGCCGTACCACCCGTTCCGGCGGCACCAACTGTTCACCGTTCTCACCGGTGACCAGGTTATCGGTGATATCGAGCAGGCCACGGATGAACGTCTTGTAGCTTTCCACGCCCTCCGCCATCCATGCGGCACGGTCAACGGCCGGATCCGGCAATGACTTCGCGAAGAACCCGCCCTTGGCCCCGGTGGGGACGATGACGGCGTTCTTAACCGTCTGCGCCTTGACCAGCCCGAGGACCTCGGTGCGGAAGTCCTCGCGCCTGTCGGACCAGCGCAGGCCGCCGCGGGCCACCTTGCCAAAACGCAGATGCACGCCCTCAACCCGGGGCGAGTAGACCCAGATCTCGAACATCGGCCGCGGGAAGGGCAGTCCTTCGATCATGGCCGGGTTGAGCTTGATGCTCAGGTACGGCTTGTCCTGGAAATAGTTGGTCCGCAGCGACGCCTCAATCAGGTTCGCCAGCGTCCGCAACACCCGGTCGGCGTCGAGTGTTGGGACGTTTTCCAATCCCGCGGAAAGTTCCGCGCGCACCTGTTCTAGCCGGTCGGCCCGGGCCTCCGCGCTGAGTTCGGGATTAAAGCTGGCATCGAAGAGCTCCACCAAGGAACGGGCCACCCCGGCGTTGGCCAGCAGCGTGTTGGAGACGAAGCCATAGGAGTTGGCATTGCCCATCTGGCGCAGGTATTTGGCGTAGCTGCGCAAGATCACGATCTGCCGCCAGCCCATGCCTTCGCGAAGCACCAAACGGTCGAAGGCGTCAGACTCGCTTGCCCCGGTGATTGCGGCGCCGAAGGCCTCTGCGAGCAGGCCGGCCGTGGCGAGCGGGTCAATTCCTTTGGGATACCGCAGGCCCAAATCGTAGAGGAAGAAATCCCGCTGATCCGCCGTCCGGATTTCGAACGGACGCTCGTCCAAGACCTCGAGTCCCAGATTGTGGAAGTACGGCAGAATCTGGCTCAGGCTCTTCGGATCGGCCATATAGAGCTTAATCCGGGCGTCCTCCTCCCGCTCCGCCTCGCCGCCCTGCGGGAGGTAGACGTACGTTCCGGGCACGCAGTGGCCCGCGTCGGTGCCGGTCGCCTTCAGCGCCTTGTAGGCGGTATCAAATTCTTCAAAGCGGCGGATGTCCTCCAGTGCCTCTTCGACCTCGAAAATCACCCGGTATCCGGCGGGAAAGGCGTCGGACCACTGTGCGGCCAGCTGGTTGGCGCTTTCGAGCTGGTGCGCTCCGCGGAGCACCTCGCTGATACCCTCCGGCCAAGACCGCGCCGCCATCACCAGTCGCTGCTCCAACGCCGCGGCGTCCACTGAACCCAGTTCCCCGCCCTTGGGCAGCCTGATCCGGAAAAAGAGACGGGCCAGAGCGGATTCGCTCATCCTGGCCTCGAAGTCGATGGACACGGCGTCGAAGGTGCTGGTGAGCTCCGCTTCAATCCGGTGCCGGACGGCCGTGGTGTAACGGTCGCGGGGAATATAGATCAGTGCGGACATGAACCGGCCGTAGATGTCCGGCCGAAGGAAAAGCCTGGTGCGGCGCCGTTCCTGCAGACGCAGGATCCCCTGTGCGGTGTTGATCAGATCCTCAACCTCGATCTGGAAGAGCTCGTCCCTCGGATAGGTCTCCAGCACGGCGAACAGGTCCTTGCCGGAGTGCGAATCCGGGGGGAAGCCGAAGTGACGCAACACGGCGTCGACCTTTTCCCGCACTACCGGAATGTTCCGTACGCTTCCGGTGTAAACCGTGGAGGCAAAAAGGCCAATGAACCGCTGTTCGCCGTTAACGTTCCCCGCCGCGTCGAAGGACTTTACCCCGATGTAGTCCAGATACGCCGCACGGTGCACGGTGGAACGCGAATTGGCTTTGGTAATGACCAAGGCACGTTTCTCCCGAGCCTTGCGCCGGCCGGTGTCCGTCAGATGCTGGACGTGCTTATTGCCGCGGTCATCACGCAGCAGCCCCAGCCCGCTTCCGTCCCTGTTGACGAGGACGTCCTCGCCGTCTTCACGGACCAGGTCATATTCCCGGTAACCGAGAAACGTGAAGTTGCCGGCGTCCATCCAGTGCAGCAGGTCCTCTGCTTCGCGCAGATCCACGATGGACTCCGCGGCGCGGACCTTCCCCAGCAGCTCGGCTCGGCTCAGTGCCCGCTGGCGCATCGGCTGCCAGTCCTCGACCGCGGCCCGGACATCGCCGAGAACCTTGGTAAGGCCCGTGCACAGGGCCTCTTTGACACCGTCGCCGACCAGATCGATCTCGACGGCAATCCACGACTCCATGAAAGATGCGTTATCGCCCTGGGCAATAAGGTGGGACATGTTGGGCAGCGCGGCAGTGTCACCGCTGGCGATACCGACGTGGGAGGGAACGCGTGCCACGTTGACAAGCTCATGGCTGTCGCGGTTTCGGGTAACGACGAACATCGGGTGCAGAACCAGATGGATGGCAGTCTTTTGCCTGACCAGTTCAGCGTTGACAGAGTCAACAAGAAACGGCATATCGTCGGTAACAATGTAGACGACGCTGCGATCAATCTCCGAGGTGATATGAACCTTGGCTTCGCCCGGAGAGCGGTCATGGGCCAGGCTCCGGTGCTCCAGCACCCGGTTCTTCAAAGTCTGCGGATCGTAGGACTGCGAATCCTCGGCAGCGAGCTGCTGGTAATAATCGGCGATGAACGCTTCCAGCACCGCTGGATCTGACACCGCTGCATCCAGGGCGGTTTCGACCGAGTTGATTCCAGACGACATGAAGTAACGCCTCCGTGAGAGTTGTTGAAGTCCGCCTCATTGCGGCCCAAAATCGAGCCTAGCGTGAAACGCCCAGCCGCGCTGTGGTCCTTCCGACAGCGGATCTGCGCCTGTGCTGGGCGGGTGCACAAACCATTGCAGCAATGGCAGCTCGCAGCGCCGCTTCCGGCCCTGACTCCCGGAGGAGCTGCCCAGCACTGAGTGCTTTATCCGCGGCAGCGGGATCCCAGGGCAGAAAATGACCGATCGCCAGTTCCGGACCGAACCGATCCCATGCCAGTTTCAGGGCCCGTTCCGGAGCCCTGCCCGCCGCAGCGCTGCGGACCTTATTCAGCACTACGACCAGGTCTGCCGGAGACAGCAGTGACGTTAGCTCAGCAAGGCCGCGCACCAGTCGCGGAAGCCCGACAGCGTCCGCGGCACCGATGGCGTAGATGGTATCCGCAGCAGCCAGCGACCGCAGCGTGGCCGCATTCCGACGCGGTGCGGCCGTGTCAAAACTCAGTTCTTCATCCGTTTCCAGAGCGAACCCACAGTCGATCACCGTTACGTCGGCAACTTCCCGGCACAGACCCAGAACACCCGCCAGCGCCGCGGACCGCAGCTCAGGCCATCTGTCCGCTCGGGTTAAACCGGTCAGCACATGCATCTGACCACCGGTGAAAACTACCGATGTTGCCACATTCCGCAGGCCATCGGCAGTGAGGAGACCCTGATCGGCGAGGCGGCACGCCTGCGCCAGACCCGCTGATTCATCCAACAGGCCAAGGCTGGCACTGATGCTCGGGCCATAGCTGTCCGCATCCACCAACAACACGGACAAACCCGACGCGGCAAGCTCGGCCGCAATGTTCATGGCGACCGTCGTACGCCCGGGTGCTCCCGTTGGTCCCCACACGGCCAGAATGCGCGCGGCGGGAAGCGCGGCGGGAAGCGCGGCGGGGGATTCCGTCCAGGCCGCGGAGTCCACCGCCGGAACGCCAAGCGCGGCCGTCCGCGGAACCGATCGCTCCGTTGGCGGTGCGGTGACAGCATGTCCGGTGAAGCGGTCCGTTGATCCGCGTGTGCCTGGCGTACCGGCCGCCGTGGCCACTGCCGCCGCTATTTGGCTGGCCAGCGTCGCCGGGTCGGTGCTGCAGGCCGTCACTACCGCGCCAATCCCGCGCAACCTGGCGGCCTCGTCGTCGTCGGCCAGTACGATGACGACGACACCGACGGCCGACAGCCGGTCGACCAACGTGGCGGTGAGTTCCGTGGCGTCACCGAGGACGACGGCGGCGCGCGCCAACCCGCTCTGGCAGGCCGCGAGCAGCTCCGCAAGTTCGCCGCAGCGCCGCACTACAGTCACCGGACCGTGCAGCTTCTCCAGTTCGCCGACAAGATCCTGGGTGCTCTGCCCCACTGTCACAACGGGAATCTGCATCATGGTCCGCCGGCCGGGTTCCAGACCACGGCGATCTTCGCCTTGTTGGCTAAGGCACCGAGCAGTTTAGGCATCTGCGCCGTGCTGACCAGGACGTGCAGGGCGGTGGATTTGGTGCCGCCCAACGCGGATGATCCGGGAGTCAGCCCCGCAACCTCAGCCGCGGGCAAGAGCAGCGACGGCTCGGCGTAACCGTTCTTCCCGTTGGGAAGGGATACCCACACATCCACCCGGGAACCGACCCCGACCTCCTTCGGCAAGGCCTCCTCCAGGGTCAGAGCCGCCGGTTTGCGGCCTAATGTATCCGGCGTTCCCATACTGGATTTGGTCAGCAATTCACCACTTGGCACTAGCCGAACCGCCACCTGCCCGGCCGGCAATGTATCGGAGGCCATGGCATATAGTCCCTGAGCATCGCCCAGCCGAACCCGAACGGTGGTCAATTCTGCGGTAGTAATTTTCTGCCCCAGCACGATGTTGTCCCGGGCAGCATAAACTTCAGCCGTCTGATCTGCGCTACCCACCAGAGCCGTCACTGACGCAACGGACGCCAGCACCAATAAGATGCCCACCAGCAGGCGCGGGTCTTTCCAGGACGGCTTCTTCAGCCGCGCTGCCGGACGCAGACCATTATTGACGGCTCCGATAATAGAAGGGCCATAGGGCGAGCCACCGTTTGCCGCCCCGTCAAAGCTCATCTGTTCTTCCCCCGTGTATTCCGTAGCATTTTCCAGGCCGTTGTGCTTCCGGCTGTCATGGTTCCTCTGGTCGTAGGTGCGGTGCCGGTGTTTGTGATCGTGCTCCTAGTTCTAGTGGTTCGCGGCCAAGAAGGAAAGGGCCAACCCAAAATTTGTGCACAACCCGCTTCCGCACCGTCCCGCCAGATGCGCGGTGTAAGGCCACATATCGAGTCCGGAGCGGTATCTGCAGCGGGGTGTGCATAACCGTGTCAACGGCGACCAAACGTGGCAGGATAGTGCCATGCCACGCTTCCTGACTCTTGCCGATGTAGCGGAGCAACTGCAGCTTTCCGCGGCGGCCACTTATGCGCTGGTCCGTAGCGGGGAGCTTGCCGCAATTCAGATTGGCGGACGCGGCCAATGGCGGGTGGAAGAAACCAAATTCGAAGACTTTATCCAACGCCGGTACGCCGCAACAGAGCAACTACTGGCGGATTCGAAAGCCGCCCACCTCCCGGGCACCAAGACTTCCGCAGGGCCGGTAGACAGCTGAACTGCCGTTGATGGGGGAACTCTCCCCAGTCCTGCCGCAGCATACGCAGCTGAGATTTTCGAGGGTGCCTAGCTCTGCGCCTGGGCCCGTGAACTTATGGCCACAACGGCAGTGAAAGGAATCCCCAAGCGGGCGCGTACACTGCTTTCCCGCCGCGGCTCGCCATCGGCGACCACCGCCAGTTCCACAAAGTCGGAGCCGACCCTGTCCAGCACGCCCGTCACCGGTAGACCACTGCCCGCCATATCTGCACCCACCAGATAGACCCGGACAGCGGCCCGCTCCCGTGCGAGGGTCCGCAGAGCCGCCGCCAGTGTGTGCGGAACCTGACTCAAAGGTTTCAGCACTCCTTTAGGCAGATCCGAGATGCGGGTCAGGTGCCGCAGCGGAACCAGGACGGACCGTTCCCCCTCGGTTAGCAGAAGCCACTCCTGTCCGACGTAGGAGACCGTTCCCCTGAACCGGACGTTACCGCTCAGAACGACGGTGACCGGCGAGTCGGCGGCGCCTCGGATCCGGTCAGCCAGTGATATCGCGGACTCCTCCATTCGAATCAGCTCCGCGACGTCTGTTTCCAATTCCAGCAGCCGTCCGGCCGCCAACTGATTCTCCATGTCCCGAAAAAGTGCGTCCCATCGCATCCGGTCAGCCTACGAGCGCCGCTGCCCGTGGTCAACGACCCCTTCACTTGTCCACATCTAAGTCCGAGGTATGGACAAAAATAACTAAACAGGCTCAAGATAACTTATAAAGCATCAAACATCGTCAAAAAGTTTCAGACGGAGCATTGTAGGCAGGCCCGTCCCTGCCGTTCCCGTCTTTACTTTTGGATTAAATAGTTCGTCAAGTAGTTGCTAAGGAGCCATGATGCGCAAACAGTTGCGGGCCGATGCGGCGATGGCCGCCACGATTCTGCTGCTCGGGGCAGTCCTTGCCTTTACCGGGTCGGTGCTTGTGCTGCGCTGGTTCAGCGGTAGCGGATACCTGCACCCACCCCGCTTTGAGGAAGCTGTCGGTGCCGTCTCGGCGGCAGTCGGATTCGCCGTCGTCCTCTGGTGGCTCCTGGCCTTTGTCCTCGCGGTCATCGCCGGACTCCTCCAGCGCACCGGCCGGCCGGAGGCTGCTGATGCAACCGGTCGTTTAGCTCCGGCGTTTATGCGACGGCTGGTTTTGGCCTTCCTCGGAGTTAATCTTCTGTGCACCCCGCTGGCCCACGCGGCTGATGAACCGATAAACCCGCTGTGGCAGCCCTCCATTTCGGCCGTCCTGCCGGTACGACAGGGTCTGCTACCTCCCCCGCAGCGTCCGATACCCGATGCACCCGGACGATCTACCCCCACGACGGCAACTGGGCCCGCCCTCGAACCGATCAGTCCGCAGTGGCAGCCGCAGGCACCCATGGTTGCTCCAGGTCTGCTTGCCCCCGTTCCCAGCCGCGCATCGCCGGTTTTCGGCCCGCTCCTGGACCAGCAGGGTGCGGCTGCTGGTGGGCAGCCCGATTCAGTGCTGCCACCGGACACACCGCCAGAGGGCAAAACGGTGGTTGTGAAGGCCGGCGACAGTCTCTGGACCCTGGCGGCGCAACAGCTTGGTCCGCTGGCAACCGATTCCGAGATTGCCCGACAGTGGCCGGCCTGGTTCCGGATTAACCGCTCCATCATTGGCTCCGACCCAGCGTTAATCCTTCCCGGCCAGATCCTGCGTGCTCCATGAGTGCAGATTTTCCGCAGGCAGGACGTTTAGGCAGTACGGACCTAGCCGGCTATCTGCCGGTTTCAGCGCTCCGGCAGTCCCCACAGCATGGAGCTGACGGCAGCCAAGCAACTCCAGTGCATTTCAAACAAGGAGACAACCATGAAGACTCAAGCAGCTCTTGCCAGTGCTGCCTTACCCCCCAGTGCCGCCCTAACCGATGGGGCTCCCGTGCCCGGCAGCGCCGCTCCAGCTGTGCTCGCTTCCCCCGCCATACGGTGTCGCCCGGCCCCCGTGCAGGACGACGCCAGCGGGGACATCGCACCCGTCATTCCGATGCCGCCCCACCGTCGAAACAACCGTGTACCAGCAGGTCCCTTGGCCTGGTCCGCCAGCCCGGCAGACATTGGCTCGCGAAGCTCATCAGGGGCACTGAGGGCCCCCGTCAACCCGGAAGCAGAGGCCAGTTTGTGCGCTGGCGCGATCGACGGATCGGTAACCCGGGCAGAAAAATTTCAACTCGATCTCGCCAGGGCACAAGCGGACGAGGCGGCCCTGGTCCGGTCCATGACCGCTAAGATCGGGCAGGCCGCCGTGGAAGTGCTCGCCGGCAGCCGCCCCGTGCAGCAGCTGGCGCGCTGGCTGGATGCGCGCAGCTTCGAAGCCCTGCAGGTCCGGGCGGAGCTGACCAGATCGGTGCAGCGGACACTGGACCGCAGCAGCGTCCACAGCAACGTCCATGAACTACACCGCAACCCATCGGTCCGATCCTTGCATTGCTGCGCCGTCAGACCCGGTGTTTACGAATCCTCGCTAGTTATCGCCGAACGCCGGAGAATTCGTGCCCTCGCCATGCGCATGGAAGAGCGCAACGGTGTCTGGAAAGTGACTGCACTCGAAATAGGGTAACGCGGGCACGACTGGTCCGGTCCCGCCGGGGCACCGGCGGCCTACGTCAACAACGGCGCTACGCCAACCACAGGCGGCCTAGGCCGACGAACCGTTACGTCCGCCGTTGGCCCGCTGCGCAGCCCTAGCGGCGTTTCTTTTTCTTCGTCTTCGCCGCACCGGACTTCGCCGCACCGCTCTTAACCCCGCCCGTGTTTTTCGCCGCAGGAGGCAGACCGGTTCCGCGCGAACTCCGCTCGGTATGGGTCTCCGCTTCACCGGAGACATCAGGGGCAGTGAATTGCAGCGAGGCCGGCTGTTCAGGAGCCTGCAGACCCGGCGCATTGAACTTCATGGCAGCGTGTTCTTCCGTCGCTGCCACCGAATGGCCGTCCTGCACTCCGACGGGCGCTGCGCCGTCGGATGCTGCCCCGGCGACGCGCTGAAGAAGCGACGCCGGCTGATCGGCAACGACGCCGACCTGCGCAGCGGCTGGCTCCTCCACCTGGACCTCCAAATTAAACAGCAGCCCTATGCTTTCTTCGCGGATGGCCCCCATCATGGCTTGGAACATGGTGAAACCCTCGCGCTGATATTCAACGAGCGGATCGCGCTGCGCCATGGCCCGCAGGCCAATGCCTTCCTTCAGGTAATCCATCTCGTAAAGGTGCTCTTGCCATTTGCGGCCCACCACCGAGAGCACCACCCGGCGCTCCAGTTCGCGCATCGTCTCCGAGCCCAGCTTCTCCTCGCGATCCTGATAGGCCAGTTTGGCGTCCGAGAGCAACTCCGTTTTCAGCAATTCAGGCGTGATGCGGTCCTCACCGCCAGCCTCCTCTTCGAGTTCTTCCGTGCTCACCGAGACCGGGTACAGCGTCTTCAGGCCGCCCAGGAGCGCCTTTAGGTCCCAATCCGTGCTGTGACCTTCCGCCGTCGCCGCGTCGATGGACTCGGAAACGGTGTCTTCCAGGAAGAACTGGACCTTTTCATGCAGGTCGTCGCCCTGGAGGATCCGCCGACGATCTCCGTAGATGGCTTCACGCTGTCGGTTCAGGACGTCGTCGTATTTGAGCACATTCTTTCGCTGTTCGGCGTTGCGGCCCTCCACCTGGCCTTGGGCCGAGGCGATCGCCTTGGACACCAGTTTGGATTCCAGCGCCACATCGTCAGGCATGACCGAGCGGGACATCAGACGTTCTGCCGCTCCGGAGTTGAACAGGCGCATCAGATCGTCCGTGAGCGAGAGGTAGAAGCGGGATTCGCCCGGGTCGCCCTGGCGACCGGAGCGACCGCGCAGCTGGTTGTCGATGCGTCGTGATTCGTGCCGCTCGGTGCCCAGCACATATAGCCCGCCCGCCTCGACGACGGCGTCATGCTCTTCCGACACCGCGTTCTTGGCGTCCTCGAAGGCCTCCGTCCAGGCTGCCTCGTATTCCTCCGGCGTCTCTTCCGGATCCAGTCCGCGGGCCGCGAGCGCGGCCACGGCGTTGAATTCCGCGTTGCCGCCCAGCATGATATCCGTACCGCGGCCGGCCATGTTCGTCGCTACAGTCACGGCTCCCCTGCGGCCGGCCTGCGCCACAATGGCGGCCTCCCTCGCATGGTTCTTCGCGTTGAGGACCTCATGCTTGATGCCACGTTTGGCCAGCTGCTTGGACAGATATTCGCTCTTCTCCACGCTGGTGGTACCGACCAGAACGGGTTGCCCCGTATCGTGCCGCTTAGCGATGTCCTCGACGACGGCGTCGAACTTCACCACTTCGTTTTTGTAGACGAGGTCCGACTGGTCGATCCGCCGCATCGGCTTGTTGGTCGGGATCGGCACCACGCCGAGACTGTAGGTCCCCATGAACTCCGCGGCCTCCGTCTCGGCAGTGCCCGTCATGCCGGAAAGCTTCTTGTACAGCCGGAAGTAATTCTGCAAGGTGACGGTGGCCAGCGTCTGGTTTTCCGCCTTGATCTCCACGCCCTCTTTGGCTTCTATGGCCTGATGCATGCCCTCGTTATAGCGTCGGCCTGCCAGAATACGGCCGGTGTGCTCGTCAACGATCAGCACCTCACCGTCGAGGATGACGTAGTCCTTGTCTCGCTTGAACAGTTCCTTGGCCTTGATGGCGTTGTTCAGGAACCCGATGAGCGGCGTATTGGCGGATTCATAAAGATTGCTGACGCCTAAGTAGTCTTCGACCTTTTCAATGCCGGGTTCCAGCACGCCCACCGTGCGCTTTTTCTCGTCCACCTCATAGTCGTCTTCATTGTTCAGACGCAGTACCATCTTGGCGAATTCGCCGTACCAGCGGTTTGCGTCCCCGGAGGCCGGCCCGGAAATAATCAGCGGTGTCCGGGCCTCATCGATCAGGATCGAGTCCACCTCGTCAACCACGGCGTAGTGGTGTCCGCGCTGGACCAGCTCTTCGGCGGACCAGGCCATGTTGTCACGCAGGTAATCGAACCCGAACTCATTATTGGTGCCGTAGGTGATGTCCGCTTCGTACTGCTGGCGGCGGACGGCCGGGTCCTGGTTGGACAGGATGCACCCGCTCGTCAGGCCGAGGAAGCGGTAGACACGACCCATCAGATCGGACTGGTACTCCGCAAGGTAGTCATTGACCGTGACCACATGCACGCCATTGCCGCCGAGCGCGTTCAAATACGCCGGAGCGGTGGCTACCAATGTCTTACCTTCACCGGTCTTCATCTCGGCGATATTGCCCAGGTGAAGCGCCGCACCACCCATCAGCTGAACGCGGAAGTGGCGCATGCCGAGGGTGCGCGACGAAGCCTCCCGGACCGCAGCGAAGGCCTCCGGCAACAGTTCGTCCAGCAGCTCGCCGTCGGCATGGCGCGCCTTCAGTTTGTCCGTTTCCTCACGGAGTTCGGCATCGGTGAAGGTCTGGAACGGCTCCTCCAGCCTCTCGATGGCGTCCGCGTAGACATGAAGGCGCTTCAGTGTCTTGCGGTCACCGGTACGGAGGACTCGCTCGAGAAGTGATGGCACGGATGTTACTCCCAATCTGTGGCTGCCTAAAACTGGCCTTTTCAGTCTACGTGAACAGACGAACGGAACGTTTCTTCGGTTCCCTCCCCGCCGGAGCGCAGCGCTGCAGCGAGTTCGGCTGCCAGCGTTCCAACGGGCTCGACGACGACGTCGGCAAGCGCGAGCCAGCTGGCCATCAGCCGTAATTCAGCTGCCAGCTCGGCGGCCGTTTCGTCCGGTGCATCCGCCTCGGCGTAGGCGCCGCGGACCAGCAACACCCCATTGCTCCTATCAGCCTTAAGATCCACCCGTGCGACTAATCGCTCACCGAGGAGGAAAGGCAGCACGTAGTAGCCGTAACGGCGCTTGGCTGCCGGCGTATAAATCTCGATCCGGTAGTGGAAGCCGAAGAGCTGCTCGAGCCGGCGCCGCTCAAAAACCAGCGAATCGAAGGGGCTCAGCAGGGCGCGCCCCGTTGCCTGCCGCGGCAGGACAGCGTTTACGTGCCGGAAAAGCGGAGCATCCCAGCCATGTGCGGTGACAGGCAGCAAAATTCCGCTTTCCGTCAGCTCGGCCACCGCCCGCGCCGCTGGTTTTGCCGGGAGCCGAAAATAGTCGGCAAAACACCTGACCGTGCCGATCCCATGCGCGGCCGCCGCGGCTTCAATGAGCCGGCGCAGCGAAGCGTCCGGATCTCGCTGGGTGCGCGAGAGCGGCAAAATGGCAGCTGTCAGCGTGTACTTGCGCTCGAACTGGAGTGTGCGCGAGGCTACGCCGAGCGTTCCGCGCTCAAAAAGATCTTCCAGCACGCGCTTTGCGGCATTCCAGTTCCAGCCCCAGCCATCGGTCACCTTTGCCTGCCGGTGGTCAATGGCCGCGGTGATTTCCCGTGCAGTCAGGGCAGCCCCATCCGCCAGTACAGCCAGGATCCGGGTTTCCAGCGAGGTCCGCAGGTCCGGCTCCAGCACATGGGCGCCGACCCATTGACGTCTCTGCCACTGCCGCAGATCCTCAAAATGTTCGGGGCGGATGAAGCTTGCCTCATGGGCCCAGTACTCCATCATGGCCCGAGGCGCGATCCCGGCGAGTCGATCCGGGATTTCCCGGTCATAGCTGCCCAGCCGGGAGAAGAACGGCAGATAGTGGCTCCGGGAGAGCACGTTTACCGAATCGATCTGGACCAGCTGGATCCGGGCAAAGGTCCGGCCCACCGCCCGTGCGCTGATGGGTCCGGTGGGCCGTTCCTTTGCTAGTCCTTGGGCTCCCAAGGCAATCCGTCGGGCCTGCGAGAGGCTGAGGTCCGCTGCCATGGAACCTCCAGTGATTAGGCGATGGATGCCTTGTCCGGGGAACGATATGCGGTGATCTCCTCGGCGGGGACGGCGTCCATATCGGCGCAGTCAGCATCGAGTGAGATCACACCATACGTCCATCCGCTCCGACGGTATACCACCGATGGGGCTCCCGTGGCCGAGTCGACAAAGAGGTAGAAGTCGTGACCCACAAGCTCCATATTGTCCACGGCATCATCCATCGAGACAGCAGTTGCCGGGAAAACCTTACGGCGGATCAGCACCGGTGAATCGCCGGCCGGAATATCATTGTCAATCTCGTACGGGGAACGCTCTTCAACCGCAACGGCGGCGTTTTCGGCAGTGGACTGGGCGTAGATCGGTTCGGTTGCGCTGACCGTGGGGAGTGCGGCCGTGGCCGTGTTCACCCCCACCGGAGCGTGCCGGCCGTGGTGAACCTTTTTGCGGTCTTTCGCACGTCGGAGTCGTTCGAGCAGCTTGTTGTAGGCAACATCGAAAGCCGCAAACTTGTCGCCTGCGGACGCTTCGGCGCGGATCACGGGGCCGCGGCCCTGAACGGTCAGTTCGACCGTGAGCTGGGCATCTGCCGCCCGCGCATTCGTCTCCTTCGACACCTTGGCGTCGATGCGTTGAACCTTGTCCCCGAGCTGTTCAACTTTGGACATTTTTTCGCCGGCATACTCGCGGAAACGGTCCGAAACGGTGACGTTGCGGCCGGTGATCATGAACTCCATGGTGCCCTCCAAATGACTTCGGTGACACGACGGTCCGCAATGCCGTTCACCATTGCCTGACCGCCGACGGGTGGTCAACCTCTACGAGGTACCCGTTTACCCACGCTAGTCCACTCATGCCTGTTATTCATCTTCTGACCCGCATTTCTTCGCTGGCGTTGTCCGTAGCGAGCGCGTTCGTCCCGCCGATGGACCCAATACCTCCGTGCCCTAGGGAGCCCGGAGCCTCTCAGGCACCGCGGAGTATTGACACCGTACATCGTGCGGTGGAATGGTCGGCGCAGAAGTCATCCGCGGAACCAAGGGAGGAAACCATGTCGCGTTCACCCGTGGAACAACTGGCCAGCTCGCTGGCCGACATTTCAGAGTTGGTCGAGGGTATCCGCGACAACCAATGGGATTTGCCCACCCCGTGCACGCAGTGGTCCGTCTACGAGCTGGTGAGCCATCTCAGCGCGGGCAATCAACTGTTCGCGTACGCCCTGGCCGGAGACCCGGCAGTGGCCGCACCGTCGGCTGCTCCGCTGGCCGCGGATTTGCCGCCAGGGCAACGGGCGGCAGCGCATCGGGACTCCGTCACTGCCCTGCTTGCAGCGTTTAATTCCCCCGGCGCGCTGGAGAGGGTCGTCGTGGTGCCCTTCGGATCGGTTCCAGGACTCATCGCGCTGCATCTGCGGCTGGTCGAGGCGTTGGTGCACGGATGGGATCTGGCTCATGCCGTTGGCGTACGGCCGCCGTTCGACCAGGAACTTGCTGAGCAGGAATTAGCCTTCACCGAAATGAGGCTCGCCGATGTTCCGCCCGAGCGCAGCCCGTTTGGACCACCGCGGCCCGTCGCGCAGGACGCGTCGGCGCTGGACCGACTTGCTGCGTGCCTGGGTCGGGACGTCACTGCCTTCGTAGCGGATGGCCGTTAACAGCGCTGGGTTCCAAGACGGCTGGCCCGAAAAGTAGAGGGGCATTTACCGTCACCTGGCGTCTGTTCGAGAGGCTGCCGACGCGGCAGGGATCAAACCTCCTGCGGCTGCGATGACCACCGCTCCGCATACGATGGCGCCGGCTGCCCGGAGCGCGCGGGCCGCTTCGGCGACAGTGGCGCCCGTGGTCAGCACGTCGTCGACAATCACGACCGTACGTCCTGCCAGCTGCGGGCCGTGCATTAGGCCGGGCACCGGCCGCCATGCGCATCCCACCGCGGAATTCCCGGTGGGACGATGCCCACGACTGCGCCCGGACCAGGGGCTCGCCGGCACATACATGGAATTACGCACATTGGCGCGCCGTGCCATTCGCCCCAAAGCCTTCTGACTGCGTTGCCGCCAGGGCGGCCGGGTTTTGAGCCTCAGCGCACGGCAGAGCATCGTGCCCGACGGCAACGCTGAACGCCGGAGTAACGCCAGCAGCAATCGCCAGAGTGGATCGTAGCCACGCTTACGGTAGCCCCTCCCGCTGGTCGGCACCGGAACGAGGAGTACTACCCCGTTTTGCAGCGGCCTGCCCCGCCGGCGGTGCGGTGCGGGACCCGGCGCCGCCCCCAGCGCTGCGGACAGGGATCGACCAAGGGGTCCCGACAGCGAAGGAGCCAGATCGGTGCGCCCGTGATTTTTGAAGGCCAGCAGCACCAGAGCCAGCTCATCGCGATAGCATCCCGCCGCGACCACCGGCAACAGCACGGTGCCGTTTACGTCCATCAGGGCCGGAGCGCTCTCTTCCGCACGGTACGGATGGTGCGTGGCGGCCCGCAGTGCGCGGGCGCAATCCCGGCACAGGGAGCAGTCCTCCGCACCACAGACCACGCACTCCGCCGGCAGTATCAGGGCCGCCACTTCACGCCCGGCGGAATCCAGCCATAGCCAGGACCGGACCCACCATCGCGTTGCCCTGCCCCGGTGCAGCGCCGGAACTACGCCCGGGTGGAACGCCGCGACCGCTGCCGGAGCGGCAACGGCGGGTTTGGTCAGGTTGTCCATCCACCCATGCTGGCCGGTCCTGCCGCGGTTGGCAGGTCTGCGGTCCCAGCATGCGAACAACCACCGCCCGGTTCCTATCTGTGCAGGGGAACAGCGGTGAGAAAACCCAACCGCTTAACCCGCGAAGGACGCGTCAGTGACGTCCTTGGCCTGAATAACCCAGCCATTGCCCAGACGCGCATAGATGTCCTTGTCGGTCTGCGCATACAGGTCCAGCCAGCTATTGCCCGCGCTGAGCCACCGCATCCCTTCCAACGGCGCGAGCTGTTGCGGATCCGATTTCAGATCCAGTATCTCCACCACCACCGGGCCGGTCGCGGACGGCCGCATAACGGCCATACTGGTCTCACTGACCCAATCGCCAACGCCGGGATTGACCGATGACACCACGGTGATGGGAACCGTGAGGTCCTTTGGCACGTCTCCGGCTCGTAAAATACCGGCAATCTGCACCGAACTGACGCCGTTCAGGGTGGAAATGATCAGCGCCCGGCTGCCGTCCCGTGAGACCCTGAAATCAGTTACCGTCCGTCCCACCAGCCATTGGACAAAGAGAACGACGGCGGCCGGCGGCTGCCCTGGTTTACTCAGGTCCGGGTGGAAGGCAATGATCTGGCCGCCGCCGTCGCCCGCGGCCGTCCAGATCCAGTCCTGCGGTGAAAACGACGGCGCGGTGAGATTAATCCCCGTGGCTCCGGGAACCTCAGCCTGTCCGGGAGCCACGCTGAAGGCCTGGCTGTGGTCTGCATTAAGGAAGGCATACAGCGGTTTGGTGTACGACTGCGCCGGGTGCGAGGGCCCGTGCTTGGCCATGGACGCGAGCCCGTCTATCGGCGATGTCTGTCCATTATCGAAATGCACCAATTCATTTTTGGCGACCGCTACCTGCGTGTGCGGCACTTGGTTGTTGACCACTAATGCCGGCTGCCCGGCCTCCTGCGGCCCGAGGTCAATTTCGCGGGTATCGGCCCGCAGCGTGACCGATGTGACGGTATTGAGGTTACGCTGCAACGTCAGCAGCAGCTGAGCCTGCATCTGCTGCCGCGCCTTGACCGTGGCATCCAACAATGGCTGCGCGGTCAAATCCAGCTGGGCCACCCCATTGTTGATCGGCACCGAATCGCGTACCAGCTTGATTCCGTCCGGAAAGGCACTGGCGACGGCGCCCTTGAGGTAAGGTGCTGGGCCGTTGAGCATCGCCCGGACAATAGACGTCGCCCGGGTAGTGGCTTTCCCGGCGAGCCAGCGGATGTCCGGCACCGCGTAGGCAAACGTCGGGTCATAGAAGTACAGCGAGTACGGGCTGTACAGTGTGGCAAAGTTTGCGGACTGCAGCATGATCCCGTCCGGCACGCTGCTGATTCGCCATTCACCATCTTCCCTGACCAGGGAGAACTTAACGGTCTGCACGGCACCGGGGTCCGCCGGGGTAAGAATCCCGTTCGCATCGACCATCGACTGCAGGGCGAAGTCAATTTTGAAATCACTGCCGGCGCTGCTGTTGGGACCATTCCCCGGGTCAACCTCGCTGCCGGTACTGACGACCTTAAAGCTGTCTTTGTAGACCAGTGTGCGCGCATCGGCCTTCCACGTCCCGGCGATCTTGTGGTCCAAGTACTGCCTCGCCACCTGGAAGTCGTCCGAGACACCGGTTCCGGCGGCGATAAAACCCTCGATGATGCTCGTGGGACTGGCACCCCGGACGGGCGCGTTCTGCCGGAAATCGATGGTGACAGGGTTATTGCGGCCGGCCACCGGATCGCTTTTGCCCACGACTCCGCTGCTGGGGATGACAGCGCATCCGGCGCTGCACAGCAGTACCACGACGACGACGACCAGCAGGCGCAGCAGGACCGCTGCGGGTCCGCGACGGTCAAGTGCGTGACGGGCCTTTGGGACATGAAGGACGTTCATCACAAAACCGCCCTTCCGGACAGCGGATCGGTCCCGGTGACCTTGGCTTCGAACTCGGCAGCGGGCGCCGGCTCGCCCGTCAGGTGCAGGTTACCCGAGGCGTCGTCGTCCCCGCCCGGCGGAAGGCCGACCGGCGAAGGCCCATGCGCCGCACCGCTGCGGCGCGGCAGCGTGAGGCGGAAACAGGACCCCGCACCGGGCTTCCCCCAAGCCTCCAGGAGACCGCCGTGCAGCCGCGTGTCTTCCGTGGCGATGGCCAGGCCCAGACCGCTGCCGCCGGTGGTGCGGGCACGCGCAGGGTCGGCCCGCCAGAAACGGTCAAACGCCCTGGTCACCTCACCGGCAGACATCCCGATGCCGTGGTCCCGGACGGCCACCGCAATGGTATCCGCATCCGATGCCACGAAAATCTCCACTGGCTTCCCATCTCCGTGTTCGAGGGCATTGACCACCAGGTTCCGCAGGATTCTATCGATCCGGCGGGGGTCCATGTCCACCACGCTGCCATAGATATCGGTGGCCGCCGCAAGGTTAAGGACAGAGCCGCACCGTTCGGCCAAGGGTTGGGCTCCCTCCATCACGTTGTGGATGACGGCGTAAATATCGCCCGGTTCCGCGTCAAGGACGGCTGCTCCGGCATCGAAGCGGGAGATTTCCAGCAGGTCGGCAAGCAGGGCCTGGAAACGCTCCACCTGGTGGTAGAGCAGCTCCGCGGAGCGTTTGTTCACCGGATCGAAGCTGTCCCTGGCATCGAAAAGAACCTCCGCGGCCATCCGGACCGTGGTCAGCGGAGTGCGCAGTTCATGCGAGACGTCGGACACGAAGCTCTGCTGCATATGCGAAAGCGCGGCCAGCTGATTGATTTGCTCTTGCAGCGAATTGGCCATCCGGTTAAACGACGAGGCCAGTCGGGCCACCTCGTCCTCACCCCGGACCACCATGCGTTCCTGCAATTGGCCGGATGCGAGTTTCTCCGCCACAGCGGCTGCCTGGCTGATCGGGAGGACAACGTTGCGGGTCACGTAGAGCGCGATGCCGCCAATAAGGAGCAGCAAAATGCCGCCGCCAAGCCACAACACCGACTGGATGTAGTTCAGCGTGGCCTGCGCATTGTTCAGATCGTAGATCAGATACAGCTCATAATGCGTGCCGAGAAGATTGACATTACTGCCGACGGCCAGAGCAGGATGTTCCTCATTGCTTCCGGCACTCAAGGACATTGACTGCCAGTACTGGCCCGAATGTCCCTGCACCGCCGATCGCAATTCGTCGGGGATGATGGCCGGGGTGATCCCGCCGGAGCTCACTGTGGCGACGAACAAAGAATTATTCTGCCCCGGCACCAAGACCATCAGGTACCTGCGGGTGTCGTCAGTGCCGCCGACCTCGAGTAGTTTGAGCGTGTCACGGACGTAGGTTGAGGCGGCCGGGACGTCGCTGAGCTGGGCGTTGTCGAAGCTTTCCTGGACCTGGGATATACCGCGGGATGATTCCTGTTTTGCCTGTTGCAGCCGTTCCTGGAAAAGTCCGTTGGCAATCTGGCTGGACAGGTAGGCGCCGACGCCGACCAAGGCGATAAACGCAATGAGCAGGGTGACCAGCACCGTGCGGAACTGCAGTGAGGTGCGCCACCGACGTCGAACCCCACGCCGGCGGCGGTCCAGCCAGTGTCCGGCCGGGCGCAGCACCCAGCGCAGCAGCAGGACTCCGGACCGCCGCAAGGAACCCTTGATCCGCCCCAGGATCATGGGCAGGCGCGCGAGCCGGGGTGTCGGGGAATCGGCGGGACCGTCCGTAGGTTCGCTGCCTGCGGCGGGCAGCGCTGCCCGGGATCCGCCGCCGAGCTGCGGCTTGTGCTCTTCTAGCTTGGTCATCCGTGCGCGCCGGCTCCGTGTTCTATTGCCCGGCCCGGTAGCCCACGCCGCGCACGGTCAGCACGACCTCCGGCGCCTCCGGGTCCTGCTCGATTTTCGAACGCAGCCGCTGCACGTGCACATTGACCAGACGGGTATCCGCGGCATGCCGGTAGCCCCAGACCTGTTCCAGCAGCAGCTCCCGGGTAAAGACCTGCCAGGGCTTGCGGGCCAGCGCGACGAGCAAATCGAATTCCAGCGGCGTCAGGGAAATCTTCTTCCCCGCACGATGCACGGCATGGCCTGCAACGTCAATACTTACGTCCGCGATAGTGAGAGTCTCCGGCGCCTTCTGGTCGCCCGGACGCAGCCGCGCGCGGACCCGCGCCACCAGCTCCGCCGGCTTGAACGGCTTGGGGACGTAGTCGTCAGCACCGGACTCGAGACCGCGGACTACGTCGGAGGTATCCGATTTTGCCGTCAGCATCACGATCGGGACGTCGGACTCGGCACGGATCTGGCGGCAGACCTCGATTCCGTCCACGCCCGGCAGCATCAGGTCCAGCAGGACCAGGTCGGGTTTGGATGAGCGGAAGGCTGCCAGCGCCTGCGCCCCGTCGGCGCAGAAGAAGGGTTCAAACCCGTCATTGCGCAGCACTATACCGATCATCTCGGCCAGTGCTTCATCATCATCAACTACCAGAATGCGTGCCTTCATAGTTATATGTTCGCCTATCCCCCGGACAATGTCTTGTTGGCAGCCCTGTACCCTGGGTCCGCGTCCTCCGACCAGACAGCGGTCAGCTGCACGGTCGCCGCGATAATGGCCGACGTCGTAGGGTGCCGCTAGGCTAAAGCCAGAGTCAGAACTGGGGCCGGCAGCCGTCGGTGCAGCCGCAGGATTGGCTGCCGTCAGCTATGGGGAGATGAACATGACGCAGGAACCCGACCAGCCGCTGGGGCGCCCCGAACCCCAGCCGGGCCAGGCACCCCCGCCGGGCCAGGCACCCCCGCCGGGCCAGGCACCCCGATGGGGCGAGGCACCGTTGTGGGGCCAATACGCACCACCGCCGGGACCGGCTCAGTCCGGCGCGCCGCACGTGCACTATGGCTGGCCACAGCAGCAGTACCCCGGCTACCAGCAGTACGAGGCGCCGCCGAAGCCCGGCGTCATCCCGCTCCGGCCTTTGGGGTTGGGAGAGATCCTCGACGGGGCGTTTCAGGCAGCCCGCCGTAACGGCAAGGCGATGTTTGGCTCCGCCCTGCTTGTACAGGCGTTTTCGGCGGTGCTGACGGTCGTTTTGCTGGCGGTATTCCTCAGCGGCGGCATCCCGATCATGTCGATTGCGGAAGGGGACCTATCGAGAAGCCAAATAGCGTCCTTCGCCGTGGGTGCCGGGGCCACCTTGCTGATAGCGGCGTTGCTGCAGACCGTGACCCAGATGATCCTGCAGGGTGTCCTGGTGGTTCCGGTGTCCCGCGCGGTACTGAACCGGACCACGACTTTTAAACAGATGTGGTACCTGGCCCGCCGCCGGATTGGCCCGCTGGTGGGGCTGTCGCTGCTGTACATGCTCGGCGTCGGTGTGGTGCTCGCCGTCGTCGTTTTTTCTGCTGTCCTCCTGATTGCTGATCTGCGCGTCGGCGGCGCCCTCCTCAGTTTGGCACTGGTGCTGGCCATGATCGCCGGTTTCCTCTGGATCGGTGTGAAGTTGCTCGTGGCGCCGGCGGCAATCGTGGTGGAGAATCTAGGCATTTTCCCCGCCATCGCGCGTTCCTGGCGACTGACCCGGAACAATTGGTGGCGGACTTTCGGCATCTGGATCGTGACCGGCGTGATTGTCGGGGCCATCACCGGCGGAATATCCACCGCGGTGGGTTTTGTGGTCGGCATTGTGGGCATGCTGATTAATTCGAATCCGACGCCGGAACAGCAGATTCTGCAGGCAGTGCTGGGGCAGGGTATATCGCTAATCATCACCAGTGTCATCGGGGCAGTAGCGCTGGCTTTCCAAGCAGGCGTGCTCGCGCTGATCTACGTGGACCTGAGGATGCGCAAAGAGGGGTTCGACATCGTCCTGATGAAGGAACATGATGGTGGGCCCGGCACCGATCCGGACGGCCTACCGGGCGGCTTGCCTCCCGGTGGACAGCCCCGGAACGGACCTTGGAGCGCAGCCGGGAAATGACGGTATCCGGCGGCCTCGCCCCGACCTCCGGGAGCACGGACGTTCCCGTCCTGCCTGGTGCCGATGAGGCCCGCCGCTGGGCCCGCGATGAACTTTCCCGGAAAATCTATCAGGACGCTAAACCGGGCCTGGCCGAGCAGATTTGGGCCCGGGTCGTAAAGTTCTTTACCGATGTCCTCAATGAGCTCTCGGGGATCAACGGCAACCTCGGCGTTGTCCTGCTGGGGGTTGTGCTGCTGGCGCTGGTTGCCGTGGCCATTTGGCTGGTGCGTCCGCAGTTGAATCGCCGGCAGCCGAACCTCGAAGCAGAGATTTTCGGCCCCGAAGCGCTCCTGACGGCCGGCGAACACCGGGAGCTTGCACAGCAAGCTGCGATGGTCGGGGATTATGCCGGCGCGGTTACCGCCCAGTTCCGGGCCCTGGTCCGTACGGCGGAGGAACGCGCCATCCTTGAATCGCAGCCCGGCCGGACCGTTGATGAAGCCACTGCGGGACTGATCAGGGCCTTCGGCGCCCACCGCGGGAGCTTGCTGGCCGCGGCCGGCTGCTTCAACGGCGTACGGTACGGCGATGTAGTTGCCGCCGCGGCGGACTTTGTGCGGCTGAAGGAGCTGGACCATGTTCTGCTCGAGCACCGGCCGCAGTACGACGGCGGTCCCGGCGCCCTGGCGGCACCACGATGAGCGGCACCAGCGCTGTCCGGCAACGTGTCAGGGAACGGCTGGGGAGGCACCGCTTCTGGCTGATCGTCGGCACCGTGTCCGTGTTGGTCACCGTTACCCTTTTCGCCCTGGGCAATCTGGGCCGGCACGGTAACGGTACGCTGGCTATCGACAATCCGGCTCCGGAGGGCGCAATGGCAGCGGCCAGCATCCTGGCCCAGCACGGCGTCAAAGTCGCGGCCACAAATTCCCTGGCGGCAACTCTGGCCCGGCTGCGTCAGACGGATGCTTCCGCGCCAACCGTTCTAATCTACGATCCGGCCGGAATTCTGGACCGCGGAAAGATCGAACAGTTGGCCGAAACCGACGCGACACTGGTCCTGGTGGAACCCGGTCCGCTGTCCCTTCGTAGTCTCACCGCACCGTCCGGAACCGCAGCACGCACCGGTCCCGGCATCACCGCGGCCGGATCGGCAGCATTTCCGGCGGACACCGCCGCGGCTGCCTGCGAAAACGCCGATGCCGTGGCGGCCGGGAGCATCAGCTCCGACGCCGGTACGGTGTACCGCGGACCGGTAATGTGCTTTCCGGATGCGCAGAATTCCAGCGGCGGAACGGCGCATGGCGGGACGAACACGCCGGCGGGACTGTATGCGGCGAGCGCGAACGGCCGGATCATGGTGATCGGCAACCACAAAATCCTGAGCAATGACAAACTGGCGACGAGCGGCAACGCGGCACTGACACTGCGGATGCTGGGGAAAAACCCGGATCTGCTCTGGTATACACCGTCCCTGCAGGACCTGCCGCAGGACGCCGCGCCCAAGGATCTCTCCGCCCTCACTCCGCCGTGGCGGGTGCCTGCCGGGATTTGGCTACTGATTGTCGCTGTTCTTGGCATGCTCTGGAAGGGCCGCCGGGACGGGCCGATCGTGACGGAGCCGCTCCCGGTTACCGTTAAGGCGGCCGAGACGGCGGCCGGGCGTGCCCGCCTCTACGAGGACGCCGGCGCGAGTGAAACCGCCGCAGCCGTTCTGCGAGCGGGAGCGATGCTGCGCATGTCCGGGCATCTGCGGCTCGGACGGGCGGCGTCCGACGCGCACGTGCTTGCCGCGGTCGCCCGCCACACCGGCCGTTCGCATGGACAGGTGGCCGAGCTGCTCCACACCCGGCCGACAACCGCGCCTGCCCTGCTGCGCTGGGCCACGGAACTGAACACGCTAGAGAAAGAAGTAACCTCCAGATGAGCGAAACGTATCCCGACGGACACGTCAGCGTCGGCCTGCAGCCTGTTTGGCCTTCCGCTGCCCTGCCCCCGGCGGGACCCCCTGCGCAGGCCCCAGCCGGGATGCACGATCCGGTACGTCAGGCGCTGCTGGATGTGCGCACCGAAGTGGCCAAGGCCGTCGTGGGGCAGGATGCAACCGTCACCGGCCTGCTGATCGCCCTGCTGGTTCGCGGTCATGTGCTGATCGAAGGCGTCCCCGGGGTGGCCAAGACCCTACTGGTCCGCACGCTCTCCGCGGCGCTGAGCCTGGAGACCAAACGCGTACAGTTCACCCCGGATCTGATGCCCGGTGACGTGACCGGCTCGTTGATCTATGACGTACACAGCAGCGAATTCAGCTTCCGGGAGGGCCCGGTGTTCACGAACATCCTGCTCGCGGATGAGATCAATCGGACGCCGCCGAAAACGCAGGCCGCGCTGCTGGAGGCGATGGAGGAGCATCAGGTCTCGGTAGACGGCATTTCCCGAAAACTGCCGGCCCCGTTCATGGTGGCAGCGACCCAAAACCCGGTGGAATATGAGGGGACGTATCCGCTCCCGGAGGCGCAGTTGGACAGGTTTCTGCTTAAAATTTCGATGCCACTGCCGGAACGCGATGATGAAATCGAGGTGGTACGCCGGCACAGCATCGGGTTTGATCCACGGGATCTGGCCGCTGCCGGTGTCTGCCCGGTGGCCGGCGCCGTGGAGCTGGAACGGGCCCGGAAAGCGGTCAACCAGGTCAGCATTTCCTCCGAGGTGCTGGCCTACATTGTGGATCTGGTCCGCGCCACGCGCGCCGCACCGTCCTTCCAGCTCGGCGTCTCACCCCGCGGTGCCACGGCCCTGCTGAACACGTCCCGGGCCTGGGCCTGGCTGTCCGGACGCAGTTTTGTCACGCCCGACGACGTCAAGGCGCTGACGCTGCCGGCGCTGCGCCACCGTGTGGGGCTGCGGCCCGAAGCCCAGATGGACGGCGTCAGCGTCGACAATGTGCTGGGCAGCATTCTGGCCACCGTTCCAGTGCCTCGCTGAGCGGGACATCCGATGGCCATTACCGGAAGGTTCGTGTTGCTGGCACTGGCCGGGCTGATCCCCGTCATGCTCTTCCCCACCGGGTGGACCATCCTTCTCTGGCTTGCCCTGCTGGCGGTGGTGCTGATCATCGATCTGGCCTTGGCGGCATCGGCACGGACGGTTCGCCTGCACCGCTCGCTTCCGGAAAACGTCCGGCTCACCGAACGCACCGAGGCGCACCTGACGCTGGCCAACGGGTCGGCCAGGATGTTGCGGGCGCAGGTCCGCGAAGCCTGGCAGCCTTCAGCCGGCGCCGTGAATCCACGCCAGCAGATCCTCGTCCCGGCGGGCGAACGGGGCCGGATCACGGTGGCGCTGCTGCCGACACGACGCGGCGATCTGCACATTGGGACTACTACGATCCGGTCCTTCGGCCCGCTGCGCATGGCCGCGCGCCAGCTGACAGTCGCTGCCCCGGGCCGGCTCAGGGTGCTGCCCGAGTTCCGTTCCAAGCGGCAACTTCCCGCCAAGCTGCGGAAACTGCGCGAACTCGATGGCCGGGCGGCCGTGCAGATCCGCGGCGCCGGGACCGAGTTCGATTCGCTGCGCGATTATGTCCGTGGCGACGATGTGCGCTCCATCGACTGGCGGGCCACCGCGCGGCGCCGCGACGTCGTCGTACGCACGTGGCGCCCGGAGCGGGACCGTCGGCTGGTCATCCTGCTGGACACCTCTCGGACGTCCGCTGCCCGGATCAAGGACGAGCCGAGCCTGGATACCGGCATCGAGGCTGCCCTGCTGCTGGCGGTGCTGGCGGAGCGCGGCGGTGACCGGGTGGATTTCCTGGCCTTCGACAGGCGGGTCCGCGCACGGGTGAGCTCCGCCAGCAGGGGCAACCTGCTCGGTGCGCTGGTGCACGCGATGGCGCCACTGCGTTCTGAACTGATTGAAATGGACTGGCAGCAGATCCCCGGCCAGGTCCGGTCGGTCTCCGCGCACCGATCCCTGCTGGTCCTGCTGACCTCGCTGGATTCCGGTGCGCCCGAGGAAGGGCTGATTCCGATGCTGGGCCAACTGGCGCTCAGGCATCTGGTGGTGGTTGCCTCGGTGCGCGATCCCCTGCTGGGCCGGTTGCGGATAAAACGGGCGACGGCGTCTGATATCTACCGCGCGGCAGCAGCCGAACGCGCACTGCTGGACCGCGAGACACTCGCCGGACTGCTGCGCCGGCAGGGCGTGGAGGTGGTGGACGCCGAACCGCACGAGCTGCCCTCGAAACTTGCGGATCTGTATATCCGGCTCAAAGCCGCAGGCCGGCTCTAAAACGACGTCAGCTCCGCGGACCCGCGGCCGATCGAGTCACCGGAGGTCCACGCGCAGTAGGGTTGAGGCATGAGCGGCATCTACGAACTAGCCATGGGCCAGGAATTTCACCGCCTCCAGCCTCAGGTCCAAGAGTACTTTTCGCTGGAGCCCGGCTCGGGAACCTACGGCGTCGGCAAGGGATCCTTTGACGTCGTCGGCTGCCCCCAGCCGTGGCTGCGCCCGCTGCTGAAGCTGAGCACCGGTGAGGAAGCCTTTTTCCCCGAGTATGGGACCCAGATTCCCTTCAGAATTGAAAACCATGCCCATCTCGATCCCTTCGGCCGATCCAGCCTGACCGCCCGCCGGGAAATCAGCTTCCCGCATATCACCCGGCTGTTCCAGGACACCACCAGCCTGCAAACAGACGATGGCCGCAACCGGCTGCTGGACTATGTGGGTAAATACCGCCGCCTGGTCACTGATCTGGACGTCACTGCCACCGATGACGGCATGCTGCGCGGTGTTTCGCAGGCCTCCCGGCTGCTGGCCGGCAGGATCCGGCTTCCGCTGCCGGGCCTGCTGGACGCCCGGGCTTACGCACAGCAGTGGTGGGACCAGGCTGCGCAGCGTCATCGGATTCAGGTCAAGGTGATTCAACCGCAGCTGGGCCTGGTGCTGGTCTACGCCGGCGGCTTTGACTACGAACTAGTGCAGTACCCGGCGCACGAAGCCGCTGCGCACGGTGTGCTTGGTTCCCTGCCGTCATACGCCCAACCGGTGCAGTGGGAGGCCAGAGTGTGACCGCCTAAGGGCTAATGCGCGCCGCGGGCCGGCGTCATTCCATCCGCACGTCGTTCAGCGCCCGCGCCGTATCGGTGAGACGGTTCAGAACGGCGCGGGCCGTCGCGGGCGTGTAGGTGGCCAATCCGCCGTCGGGCGTCAACCGCAGGGCGCCGAGCGACCGCGAGGGCAGGCCCACCGAACGCCACGGCCGTATGACCTCCTCAACCAATGCAGACACCTGCGGGAGCTGGCCGCCGCGCTGTCCCTTTCCGCTGATGCCGGCCCACACCTTCTTGCCGTCTTCCACGGCGGCCGCCAACTGTTCCCAGTCCGGCATCTTTTGGTCCCGCAGCGCAACGGCTATGCCGTCTGCACCGGCAGCCAGCGCGAGCCGGACCGGCGCCTGAGCCCCCGGCAGGCACAGCACCACCTGCGCGGCACCGGCCGCCTTCGCCGCGGTCAGGACCAACTCCCAACCCCAGGAAACCTCCTGCTCCCCGATGGAGCGCAGCGTACGGTAGCCGCTTGAGGTGGGGATGGTTCCGGCCAGGACCCGGGTGATTTCCGGTTCATCGAGCTGCAGCGTCAGCTGGGCGCCGGGCGCCGCGGCACGGACGCGGGCAAGGTGCTCTGCAATTCCGGCCGCCAAAGATTCGGCGATGTCGCGCCGTGCTCCCGGATCAAGGAGCGCACGCTCCCCGTAGTGCATGTACAGGGACGCCGCCATGGTCCAGGGCCCGCAAAGCTGTACCTTGAGCTCGGGTCCGGACTGCTCCTGGGCGCCGATGACGTCCGCCAAAACATTTATGTCCGTTGACAGCGCGGACACTGCCCTGCGCTGATCCGCGCCGGCGCGGTCCACCAGGCGCCAGCCGAAGGGCTGCACATCAACGGGAAGCTCGATCAGCACGGCGGCGGTCCGGCCAACCGCGTCGGAACCTATTCCACGGTCCGGGAGCTGGACCAGGTATGGCAGCTGCGGATCGCCCAATTCCCCGTGCGTGATCAAGGCAGCCTCCACCGGGTCGGTGCCCGGCCAGCTGCCCAGCGCGGTGGCGGTGACCTCGGTGGGGATCAGGGTACCCGTCACGGCCGTACTGAGCGGCCGCCGTCGCGCACGGTACCGGCCAGTCCGGCGCTCGTCACCACCGGTGTAGCGCCGGTCCGCAGTGCTTCGCTATGGCTGTCGGAGATCGCCTGATGATGGCGGATCACCTCACTGATGATGAAGTTCAGGAACTTCTCCGCGAACGCCGGGTCCAGATGGGCCGATTCGGCCAGTGCCCGCAACCGGGCAATCTGCGCCGCTTCCCGACCCGGATCCCCCGGTGGGAGCTGATGCTGGGCCTTGAGGAATCCGACCCGCTGGGTGGCTTTAAATCGTTCCGCGAGCAGGTACACCAAGGTCGCGTCGATATTATCGATGCTGGAGCGCATGGCGAGCAATTCCGCCATCACGGCAGGATCGATGTGCCCGGCCAGTGAGCTGGCCGTGGGGTCGAAATCGGGATCGGCCTCGTAGCTGGGGGTCGGTTCAGTCATGGATTTAGTCTAAGTGGTGCGGCCCAGGCGTATCCCCAACAGGCCGGCAGCTGTGGCGCGAATGAAAGCTTCGAGGCGCCACTGCTGCCGGCCCGTTGGGCCCCTGCGGTCCTAGCTGTGCAGCAGCGCCCGGTGTTCCTCGCGCCGCTTGGCCTGCTCGGCAGGATCGGGTACCGGGAGCGAGGCAATGAGCCGCTTGGTGTAATCATCCTGCGGATTACCCATCACCTGGCTGCCGATTCCCTGTTCTACCATCTTGCCCTTGTAGAGCACGCCCACCCAATGCGAGAGGATGTCCACGACCGCCAGGTCATGGCTGATGAACAGGGCCGCGAAACCAAACTCTGCCTGGATTTCTTTAAACAGTTCCAGCACCTTGGCCTGCACCGAAACGTCCAAGGCGGACGTGGGTTCATCGGCGATCAGCAGCTTCGGATTCAGCGCCAGCGCCCGGGCCAGCGAGGCCCGCTGACGCTGGCCGCCGGAGAGCTCATGCGGATACCTGTTGGCGTAGATCTTGGGCAGCTGCACCGCTTCGAGTAATTCCCCGACCCGCTTGTCCACCTCCTGCGGGGAACGCTTTTCATGGATCAGGATCGGCTCCGCAACGCATTCACCAATGCTCAATTGCGGGTTGAAGGATGCTGCCGGGTCCTGGAAAACGAACCCGATGTCCTTGCGCAACGGCCGGAAGGTGCGCTCGCGGTAGGTGAGCATTTCATAGCCCAGGACCTTCAGCGACCCGCCCGTGGTCTTGTTCAGGCCCGCGATCGCCCGGCCAATGGTGGTCTTGCCGGAGCCGGACTCCCCCACCAGCCCGAAGACCTCTCCGGCGGAAATGCTGAAGTTCACCTCATCCACGGCCCGGAACGCCGGGGTGCCCAGCCGGCCCGGATATTCAATCACCAGATTCTTTGCCTGGACCAGGACCTCGGCGTCCTGATGTGCCCGCTCCGTCAGGCCGGCGGAAGCGGAGTTACGCCCCAGGTGGGGCACCGCAGCCAACAGCTTTTTGGTGTAATCCTGCTTCGGGGAGGCGAAGAGTGTTGTGGCATCCGCTTCCTCGACCACGTCGCCCTGATACATCACCACCACGCGGTCCGCCAGGTCCGCCACCACACCCATGTTGTGCGTGATCAGGACGATGGATGTGCCGTAGATGTCCCGACAGTCGCGCAACAGCTCAAGAATCTCCGCCTGAACCGTCACGTCCAGGGCGGTGGTGGGCTCATCGGCGACGATCAGGCCCGGATTCAGCGCCAGTGCGGCGGCTATCACCACGCGTTGCTTCTGGCCGCCGGAAAACTGGTGCGGATAGTAGTCCACGCGTTTTTCCGGCTCCGGAATCCCCACCTTGCCCAGCGCCTCGATGGCGCGTGCACGGGCTTCCTTCTTCCCCACCTTGCCGTGCGCCCGCAGGCCCTCGGCGATCTGCCAACCGACGGTGAACACCGGATTCAGGGCGGTTGAAGGCTCCTGGAAGACCATTGCCACTTCCAGCCCGCGGATCTGCCGCAGATGCTTACGCGTCACGCTGATGACATTGTTCCCGCTGATCAGCACGGCCCCGGAGCTGATGGCCGTCTCCGGCAGCAGGCCCAATATGGTCTTCGCCGTGACGGTCTTGCCGGATCCGGATTCACCGACGATGGCGACGATCTCCGCCGCAGCCACGGTGAGGGAGACGTCGTCCACCGCTTTGACGTCACCGGTATCGGTGGCAAAGGTGACCTTAAGATGCTCAATATTCAGCACCGGGCCGCCCGTTTCCTGCCGGATGTTCTTCGGCTGTTCTACTGCGTGGCTCATACGGTTACCCCATTCCCAGCTGTCTCGGTCCCCGGCGTGTGAACAGTGTTGCTGCCCGGTGTTCCCGGCGCTGGCGGCAGTTTCCTGCCGGCACGCCGCCGGCCGCGCAACCGCGGATCATTCAGGTCGTTCATGCTCTCGCCCACCAAAGTCAGGCCCAGCACGGTGAGCACAATGGCCGCACCCGGAAAGACACCCGTCCACCAGATGCCGGCCGTGGTGTCGGAGAGCGCCTTATTCAGGTCATAGCCCCATTCCGCCGCGGAGGATGGCTCGATCCCGAACCCCAGAAAGCCGAGCCCCGCCAGGGTCAAAATGGCTTCGGAGGCATTGAGCGTGAAGATCAGCGGAAGGGTCCGGGTGGCATTTTTGTAGATGTGCCGGGCCATGATCCGCACGGACGAGGCGCCGACCACCATGGCGGATTCCACGAAAGGTTCGGCCTTAAGCCGGATCGTCTCGGCGCGGATCACCCGGAAATACTGCGGAATGAACACCACCGTGATGGAAATGGCCGCGGCAAAAATTCCGCCGAGCATGCTGGAGCGGCCATGGCTGATGGCTATCGACATCACAATAGCCAGCAGCAGGGTGGGGAAGGCATAGATCGCGTCGGCGATCACCACCAGGATGCGGTCCAGCCAGCCGCCGATGTAACCGGACACCAGGCCCAGTGCGACGCCGAGGAAGATGGAAAGTATCACGGCCACCACAATGACGATCACGGCCGTCTGCGTGCCCCAGACAACACGGGAAAGCACGTCATAACCGCCCGACGTCGTCCCCCACGGGTGGGTGCCCGAGGGCGGCAGCTGCGAATCGAAGTGCTGGGCAAAGCCGTAAGGGGAGATCAGCGGCGCAAGGGCTGCGGTCAGCAGGAACAGTGCGGTGATCACCAGGCCGGTGACCAGCATGCCGCGCTGCAGTCCCACGCTTTTGCCTAAATGGGAGACCACCGGGAGGCGTTGGAACAAGGATCCTTCGTTTCTGCTCATGGTCAGTACCTCACTCGCGGGTCGATCAACGCAGCGATAACGTCCACGATGAAGTTGGTGAGCGCAACAATCACGGCCAGCAGCACCACAATGCCCTGGACCGCCACGAAGTCGCGCGCGGTGAGGTACTGGGCCAGTTGAAAGCCCAGGCCCTTCCACTCAAAGGTCGTCTCGGTCAGCACCGCACCGCCGAGCAGCAAGGCGATCTGCAGGCCCATCACGGTGATAATGGGAATCAGTGCGGGCTTATAGGCGTGCTTGGTCACCAGCCGGAATTCGCGGATCCCGCGGGACCTGCCCGCTTCGACGTAGTCTTTGCTCAACGTACCGATCACGTTGGTCCGGACCAACCGCAGGAATACGCCGCCGGTCAGCAGGCCGAGTGCGATGGCAGGCAGCACGGCGTGTGCCATCACATCACCGAGGGCGCCCATATTGCCGCTGCGGATGGCATCCAGCCAGTAGATTCCGGTGGGATTGGCCAGCGATGTAAGCGCGATCTCGTTTCCCGATTTCGCCCGCCCGGCCACCGGCAGCCAGCCCAGCCCGACGGCGAAGACCAGCTTCAGCAGCAGGCCGGCAAAGAAAACCGGGGTTGCGTAGGAGAGGATCGCAAAGATACGCAGCACGGCGTCCGGCCATTTGTCCCGGTATTTCGCTGCCACCATTCCCAACGGGATACCGATGATCAGTGCCACAACGAGGGAATTGATGGCCAGTTCCAAGGTCGCCGTACCGTAGGTGGCGAGCATGTCGGTGACCTTGAGGTTGTCCGAGATGGTGCGGCCGAAGTTCCCGGTGGCGATCTGCCCCAGATACTCGAAATACTGCACCCAAATGGGCCTGTCGTATCCCGCCGCATGGATCCGGGCCTGCAGCGCATCCGGTGGCAGGCGTCCGCCCAAGGCGGCCGTAATCGGGTCTCCGGTGATCCTCATCAGGAAGAAGACCAGAGTGATCAGGATAAATATCGTCGGAAAGATCAGGAAAAATCGGACAACCAAGTACTTGCCAAGTCCGCCGCCGGATCTGGATTTTTTGGTGGGAAGAAGCCCGTCGGCTTCCTGCGGTGGTGCGTCAATCAACGTTGTCATAACTACCTAAGTTCTCTTGTCTCCGCTGGCCCGCGACGGACGGCTTCGTGGGCCAGCCGGTTCCGGCGCAAGGAGGCGGGGCGCCGGTAGACGCCCCGCCTCCCCAATCAGCAGTCCGTTATGTAATTCAGGGTTGAGCTGCGTCCAGGGACTACTTGGACAATACTCCCAAGCGGAACTTAAAGGAGGCGTCGAGAGTATCCTTCACTCCCTTGACGTCCTTGCCGGAAACCGCCACCTGGGCGCCCTGCAGGAGCGGCAGGGTGGACAGATCCTTGGCAACATCCGTTTGGATCTGCTCGATCATCTTCTGCCGTGCGGCCTTGTCCACTGTGGTGACCTGCTCGGAAATAAGGTTGGTCACCGTTGGATTCGAATAATGGTTCTTCAGGAAGCTGGAGGCATCTCCGCCGAAGAACGGGGTCAGGTAGTTATCCGCATCCGAGTAGTCCGGGAACCAGCCCAGCTGGTAAAGCGGGTAAGCATCCTTGACCCGGTCCTTGCTGTAGGTGACCCACTCGGTGGACTGCAGGTTCACCTTGAAGAGGCCGGTCTTTTCGAGCTGGTCCTTGACCGCGGCGTACTCATCTCCGGAGGAGGTGCCGTAGTGATCGGGGTTGTACTGCAGATTCAGCGTCACCGGCGTACTGACACCGGCATCGGCCAGGGCATTTTTGGCCTTGTCCGCGCTGGGCTTGCCGGTCCCGTCCCCGTACATGTCCTTCAGCGGCTCAATGGCGCCGGCAAAGCCCTGCGGGACGTAGGAGTAGACCGGGAGGTAGGTGCCCTTGTAGACCTGGTCCGCAATGGCCTGACGATCGACGGAATCCGCTACGGCCTGCCGCACCGCCAGCGACTTGGCCGGGTCGGCCTGCGGCGTGGTGGCGCCGAACGGCATGGTGTTGAAGTTGAAGACTATGTAGCGCAGCTCGCCGCCGGGGCCGACATCCACGTTGACCTTGTTGGAGCTTTTAAGATTTTCAATGTCCGTGGCCGTCAGGCTGCGGGAGGCAACGTCGACGTTGCCCTGCTGCACGTCGAGCTTGAGGTTATTGGAGTCCGCGTAGTACTTGACGTTGACGTTGTCCGTCTTTGGTTTGCCGAGCAGGCCCTTGTAGTCAGGGTAGGACTTGAAGCTGATCAGCTCGTTCTTCTTGTAGGACTCAATGGTGTACTGGCCGGCAAACGCCTTGGCCGCGATGATGTCCTCATCGTTCATCACCTTGTCCGCCGGGAATACCTTATGGTCCACGATGGGGCCGGCAGGGCTGCTGAGGACCTGTGCGAAGGTTTGGTCATTGCCCTTCTTGAGATTGAAGACCACGGTGGTGGCGTCCGGCGCATCCACCGTGGCCAGATTCCCCAGCAGTGACGCGGGACCGCTGGCATCGTTGATCTTCAGCTGACGGTCAAAACTGAACTTCACGTCGGTGGAATCCAGGGTGTCGCCGTTGGCCCACTTGAGACCGGATTTAAGCTTCACGGTGTAGGCGGTGGGCGTGGTGAAGGACGCCGACTCAGCCAAGTCAGGCTCCGGGTCGGCGCTGCCGGGCTTGGAATTGAGGACGAACGGATAAATCTGGTTCATCACCATAAAAGAGCCGTTGTCATAGGATCCTGCGGGATCCAGGAACGTCACCTTGTCGGTCGTGCCAAAGGTGATGGGAGCACCGGAAGAGCCGGCGCTGTTGCTGCTGGTTGAACCGCCGGTAGGCCCGGTGCACGCTGTCAGTGCCAATGCCGAGACACCGGCGAAGGCCACGAGGTAGCGCAGGCCTGTCTTTTTCTTAGCCATCTGGGATCTTTCTTGTCGGAAGTGCGATCGCACCCGCGGACACATCATTGTGAGCGGGGGCACATTCGTTATCCCTTGTTTCTACCAGATCAGGGCAAAGTTTTTCGCACAACAACAAAAGTTGCAATCAGATGGTTACCGCACGGGCCCCGGAGAGCCGTCAGGAATACAGACGATAGGATCGCAGAACAACCCCCCCAGGGCTGGAGGAACCCATCACAAGATTGCAGATCTTCACCATTGGCCATTCGACCCATCCGCTGGAGGAATTTGTCTCCCTGCTGACCGCCCACCATGTTGTAGCCGTTGTCGATGTCCGTACCGTTCCCAAATCCAGGCACAATCCACAGTTCATGACCGATGCATTGGCCACATCCCTGCCCGGGCACGGAATCGCCTACCGCAGGCTGGCAGCCCTTGGCGGGCTGCGGCACACGAAAAAAGACAGCGCTACGGGAATTAACGGCGCCTGGCGTAACGCCTCGTTCCGGGGCTACGCGGATTACATGCAAACGCAGGAATTCGCCGCCGGTATGGAGGAACTCATGGCGATTGCGGAAACGACGCCGACGGCGATCATGTGTGCGGAAGCGGTGCCGTGGCGCTGCCACCGGTCATTGATTGGCGATGCACTGCTGGTCCGTGGCGTTCAGGTGCTGGACATCATGACCGAAAAGTCCGCCAAGCCCCATATGCTGACGCCCTTCGCTAAGACATCGGGGACCAGTGTCACCTATCCGCCCGAAGAGGCTCCGGACGAGTAGCGCTGGAGCTCCGCGCGTGCCGTGGAAATGGACGGGTGCCGTGGAAATTTCCACGGCACCCGTCCATTGGAGCGGCAATCAGGCGTCGTTCGTGTCAGAGTGCCGGGCGGGCCAGCGAACGGGCGGCATCGATCGTTGCCTGTCCAAGCACGCGGGTACCTTGGTAGAGCACCACTGTCTGACCCGGCGACACCCCACGGAGCGGCTCGATCAACGTGACCAGCAGCTCCGACCGAAGGCCGCCGCCGCCGTCGTCCGTCATCTCGACCCGTGCCCGCGCCGGCACGGGGTCCCCGTGCGCACGGACCTGTGCGTAGCAATCGAAGGTTTCCGACACCGCAGGTTCCCCCTCGCTGCCCACCGGAACGCCCGGAAGAGCCTGCGGGATCGGCTCACCGGCCCAGGACAGCTTGATGCCGCGGATCTCATCGATCGCCAGCAGCGCCTGCGGCCCCACCACCACCTTGTTCTCCTTGGGCCGGATCTCCAGCACGAAGCGCGGCTTGCCGTCCGCTGCCGGAGTCCCCAGTTTAAGCCCGCGGCGCTGACCGACGGTGAACGCATTGGCTCCCGGATGCTCCCCAACCTTGGCACCGGACTCGTCGACGATGTCCCCAGTTGTCATCTGAATCTTTTCCGCCAGCCAACCGGAAGTGTCGCCGTCGGGTATGAAGCAGATGTCATGGCTGTCCGGTTTTTTGGCCACCGACAGGCCGCGGCGCTCGGCCTCGGCGCGGACCTCTGCCTTGGACGGGGTGTCCGCCAGCGGGAACATCGAATGCCTGAGCTGCTCGTGCGTCAGCACACCCAACACGTAACTTTGGTCCTTGGCCCAGTCGGCCGCACGGTGCAGTTCCATATTGCCGTTGCCGTCGTCGACCACCTTGGCGTAATGCCCGGTGCAGACGGCGTCAAAACCGAGCGCAACGGCCTTTTCCAGCAGCGCCGCGAACTTAATCCGCTCATTACAGCGCATGCAGGGGTTCGGCGTGCGGCCGGCGGCGTATTCGTCAATGAAATCCTGCACGACGTCTTCTTTGAAGCGCTCGGAGAAATCCCAGACGTAGTAGGGAATACCGAGTTTGTCGCAGGCCCGCCAGGCATCGTTGGAATCTTCGACGGTGCAGCAGCCGCGGCTGCCGGTCCGCAGCGTCCCCGGCATCCGGGACAGCGCCAGGTGAACGCCGACGACGTCATGCCCGGCGTCCACGGCCCGCGCGGCTGCTACGGCCGAGTCCACTCCCCCGCTCATGGCGGCTAAAACTCGCATTTCTTACCTCTCCTACTGTGCTTGTACGTTGGGGTTGGGCCGCGATGGGCGCGGCGGTGCCCTAAGGCTTATCGCCGGCGTGTGCGCTGCCGGCGTGTGCGGTACTGGCGGTTTGAATGCTGGAAACATGCGAGGCCATGCCGGCCTGCTTTGCCCGCGCATAGGCATCCGGCAGAGCGGTCACGAATTTCTCAACGTCCGCAGTCCCGGATGTATGCCCCAGGCTAAAGCGCTGGGCCCCCCGTGCCACCTCTTCCGTTAGCCCCATGGCCAGCAGAACGTGCGAGGGACGGGGTACGCCCGCCGTACAGGCCGAGCCGGTAGAGGTTTCGATGCCCGCCATGTCCAACAGAAACAGCAGCGAATCTCCTTCGCAGCCCGGAAAGGTGAAATGCGCATTACCGGGCAGCCGACGATCAGGCCCACTGGCCGGGTCCACGCCGCGGAGCACGGCAGCCGGGACCGCCGAGCGCACTCCGGTGATCAGCGCATCGCGCAGGCCAGCGATCCTGGCACGTTCCGCAGCCAACTGCCCGACGACGTCCTGGGCGGCCGCCGCGAACGCGGCGATCGACGCGGTGTCCAAAGTGCCGGACCTCACCTCACGCTCCTGGCCGCCGCCGTGCTGGACCGGCACCAAGGTCACCGCCCGGCCCAGCAGCAGGGCCCCTACCCCGACGGGGCCGCCGATTTTGTGCCCGCTGACGGACATCGCCGCCAGTCCGGAGGAGTCAAAGCCGACCGGGACGGAGCCGAAGGCCTGCACCGCGTCCGAGTGGACGGGGATCCCGTGCCGGGCGGCGAGCGCCACGATATCTGCCACCGGCTGGATAGTGCCCACCTCATTGTTGGCCCACATCACGGAAACCAGCGCCACGGAGTCCGCACCGCCGTCGAGCTCCGCCTTGAGCACGTCCAACCGAACTGTGCCGGACTCATCTACCGGCAGCCAGCGCACGTCTGCGCCCTCATGCTGTTCCAGCCAGGTCACGGTATCCTGCACGGCGGCGTGTTCCACCGTCGAGACCAAAATCCGGTTCCGCCGTGGATCCGCCGCCCGGCGCGCCCAGAAGAGTCCCTTGACCGCCAGATTGTCCGCCTCCGTGCCGCCGGAGGTGAAGATGACTTCCGAGGGATGGGCACCGGCGGCGGCGGCGAGAGTTTCCCGGGCCTGCTCCACCACGGCGCGGGCACGCCTGCCGGAGCCGTGCAGCGACGAGGGGTTGCCGCTACGGCTGAGCTCACTGGTCAGTGCGGCCAACGCGGGCCCTGAAATAGGCGTAGTTGCCGCATGGTCGAGGTACACGGGCATCGGACAATTCTACCGCGCCGTTTCGCCGCGGCCCATTCGCCCTGGATTTGCGTCCGGTCCGCACGCCGTGCGGGCAGCAGTTACAACTTCGGCTCCAGCGCCGCCGGTCCGAGCAATGTCGGACTACGGGCAATCCGGGCGCAGCAGTAAGGGCCGTCCGGATCGGATGACACCTGATGGAGTTCGTCGGCGCAGCCGCTCAAGGCACCGGCGAGAAGGGCCGCGCTCAGCCCGCAGACAACGTCCCGGTGCCGGTGGGCCAGCCGGTGAAAGGGGCAGTTACCGAGTATGTACCCGCCCTGCCCATCGGGTTCCGGTGAGTACCCGGTCTGCGCCAGCATCCCGTCGATTCTCCCGGCCGCGGATCCAAGCTCGTTGCCGGCCTCGAAGGCCACCTGCTCCAACGTGTCGCGGACAGGTGTTCCGTCGGCGCTGGATTTCTCAATGGCGGCGGCCATCAGCCGGGCGGCGAGATCGTAGGCCCGTTCGGGTACGGAAACCGCAACTTCGGGGAGGACGGTGCGGTACAGCCTCGCCGGGCGCCCGGACCCGGGCCCGCTGCGGCCGCTCAGTTTCCGATTCTCGGTGCTCAGCAGTCCACTGGCCACGAGACGCTCCAGCTGGACAGCGGCAGTGCTGCGCGGGATCCCGGCGGATCCGGCCAGTTCGTCCCGACTCATCGATCCGGGACTGCGCCGCAACAGCTCGTAAAGGGTGCGCCGGACGGGATCTCCCAGCGCCGCGACGGCCATTAGCCGTGCTTCCTGATTCGGTTCCTGCATGGCTTCCTTTTTGCGCTGACATCCTTGACATATCGAGTGTGCACTTCTAAAGTCAGAAATACAAGATTTAGAAGTGCAGCAAGGGCCATATTTTGCGGAATCCGCAGGCGGCGCGGGACAACCACGGCGGCTGCCAGGGCTAGAAGGGCACCACAAAAGTGCTGACGCAAAGACAAGCACCCACCGCACCGGTCGAAGGCCACCGCGCGCTGGATCCAGAATTTCTCACCGGTGATGGCGGGCGGGCCGACCTTAGCAACGTCATCGATCTGCCGGCGGCCGAGCGCGCCATCGCCGAATTTCTGCGCGTGTTGGGACGCGACGAACACCATTTGCTCCCTTTCCGCGGTGTCGCCGTAGTGCCGGTGTTGTCCTGGAGGAAGAGCGCCTGTGCATGTCCCTGCGGTGAGTCCAGAGCAGCGGAACCACAACTCGCACCGCTACCTTCTACGGTGACCTCGATGTGCCGGGACCGCTTCGGGACCAGTTCCCCGGCTGATTCCGTACCTCCCCCAGCTGCCGGTTCCCCCGTCCCCGCGCACCGAACAACCCGTCGTCCCCGCAACCGACCGAAATGAGCACACCATGTCCGCACCAGCCACCCCCCGTTCCCCGGTTCCGGACGACGGGCCGGAAAACAACGCCATGGTCATTATTGGAGCCGGGCTTGCCGGAGCCATGGCAGCGGCCACCCTGCGTACCGAAGGATTTGCCGGTCCCGTGATCCTGATTGGTGGCGAGGATGAGATCCCGTACCTGCGCCCGCCACTGTCCAAGGGCTTCCTCGCCGGCACCGAAACTGCCGACTCCCTGCCGGTCTATCCGAACACCTGGTACGAGGAGCACCGCGTGGAGCTGATCATCTCCGACGCCGCCCTGTCCTTTGATCCAACGGCACACACCGTGACCCTGACCAGTGGACGAGTGCTCACCTACGCGAAGCTTTTACTGGCCACGGGAGCGGCTGCACGCCAGCTGTCCCTGCCGGGTTCGGACCTGGCGGGCGTGCAGTATTTCCGCACGCGCGCGGACGCCGTGGCGCTGCGCAGCGAGCTGGCCGGCGGTGGGCGCCGGTTGGTATTGATTGGTTCCGGCTGGATTGGGATGGAAATTGCCGCATCTGCACGATCGCTGGGCAACGACGTGACACTACTGGGGCTTGAAGCGGTCCCCTTGAGCAATGTCATCGGGGCCGAGCTGGGCCGGGTCTTTATGGCGCGGCATGAGCAGGCCGGCGTGCAATTTCGCGTGCCGGCCTCCGCTGCTGCAATTAAGGGCAACCACGACGGCAGGGTCACGGGCGTGGTGACCAGTGCCGGGGAAAACTTGCCGGCGGATCTGGTAGTGATCGCGGTCGGTGTCCTCCCGAACACCGCCTTGGCCGAAACCGCCGGCCTGACTATCACCAACGGCATCCGTACGGATTCCGGTTTGCGCACGAGCGCCGCGGACGTCTTCGCGGCCGGCGATGTTGCCAATGCCATGCATCCAGTGACCGGTGAATACGCCCGAAGCGAGCACTGGGCCAACGCCATAGCCGGCGGCCAGACCGCAGCCCGCTCCATGCTGGGCCAGAAAGCGGCGCTGGCAGATATCCCGTACTTCTACACGGACCAGTTTGACCTCGGAATGGAATACTCCGGCTACGCCGCCCTGGCGAAGTCGGCGCAGCTGGTGATCCGGGGCAGTTTGGAAAATCATGAGTTCATTGCCTTTTGGGTCCTCGACGGCAGGGTGGTCGCGGGAATGAACGTCAATGTCTGGGAGGTCCAGGATGCCATCAAGGAGCTGATCGGCAGCGGGCGTCCGGTGGACACGCTGCGGCTGGCTGACCCGAAAACTGAGCTGGATACTCTTTGATGGAAGGTATGACCGTTCTTTCCGGGACAGCACAGCCACTGCCAAGGCAGTCCATTTATCAACCGCCGCTGCTGTACGCGATCCACGATTTCGGCGGCCGGACCTTTGATTTCAGCCGGCGAGTGGCCATTATGGCGATCATCAACCGCACACCGGACTCGTTTTACGACAGCGGCCGGACGTTTGCGCTGCAGGCTGCGGTAGCCGCCGCCCAGCAGGCCGTCGAGGACGGCGCGGACTGGCTGGATATCGGTGGCGTTCCGTTCGCCCCAGGTCCGGCCCTGAGCGCCGAGGAGGAAGCCGAACGGGTGGTCCCGGTCATCGAGGCGGTCGCGGCCCGCAGCGACGTGATCATCTCCGTCGATACGTTTTTGCCCGAGGTGGCAGAGCTGAGTATCGCCGCCGGAGCCCATGTGATCAATGACACCACGGGACTGCAAAATCCAGAGTTGGCGGCCGTAGTCGCCGCCAGCGGCGCCCATTTGGTGATTACCCATAGCCTTGCCCGACCACGGACGGTATTTCCGCGCCCGGCGTATGCCGATGTGGTGGCCGAGGTGGCTGATTTCCTTCGCCGGAAGGCGGACTATGCCGTGGAACTGGGCATTAGCGCGGACAAGATCCTTCTTGACCCGGGCCATGATCTGAACAAAAACACCCTGCATTCGCTGGAAATTACCCGGCGCTTCCATGAGATCGCCGGAATCGGCTTCCCCACTCTTGCCGCCGTGTCGAATAAAGACTTCATCGGCGAGACGCTCAACCAGGCGAAAGCGGACCGCACGGAGGGCTCGCTGGCCGCCGCCGTGATCTGCATACTGGGCGGGGCCCGGGTGGTGCGGATGCACGATGTGGCCGCGGCCTGCTCTGCCGTCAGATTCACCGAGTCAGTGCTGGGCTGGCGGCCGCCGGCCTACCTTTTGCATAATATGGGCGAGCACAATGAGCCGGCATCCCGATGAACCCGCCGATCAGCCGGATTTTCCCCGATCCAGCCGGCGCCGCCACGGATGAGCAGTTGCTGCAGTGGTACGCCGCGCCGAACGCGGGCGGGTCCGCTCCCGACGAACCTCGCGTCAGTTTCAATTTTATTGCCAGCCTGGACGGAGCGGCCACCGTCGATGGACGATCAGGGGGCCTGGGCAGTCCCGCCGACCAGCGTATTTTCAAACTGCTGCGCCGACACGCTGATGTAATACTGCTCGGCGCTGCGACCGTGCGGGCCGAGGGCTACGCCGGTGAGCTGCTGGACGGTGAGGCACAGCGCTGGCGGGTGGGGCACGGCTCGGCCGCCCATCCGCCGGTGGCGATTGTGTCCGGCTCGCTGCGTCTTGACCCGGCCAGCGACTTTTTCACCCAGGCGCCCGTTCGGCCACTGATTTTCACCACCGCCACGGCCCCGGCCCGGCAGCGGAAAGCCCTTGAAAGAGTCGCTGATGTAATCAGCGCAGGGACGCAAGTACTCGACATCAACGCCATCCTTGCGGAGCTGACGACCCGGGGCCTGAACCACATTCACTGTGAAGGCGGCCCGCACCTGTTCGGCTCGTTCCAGGAAGCCGGGCGCGTGGACGAGCTGTGCTTGACCCTTTCCCCATTGCTCGTCGGTGGCCAGGAACCGCGAATCAGCGCGACCCTTTCCGGTGACAACCCCCCGGCTGCCCCCACGGGTATGTGGTTGGCGCATGTGCTGCACAGCGAGGAAATGTTGTTCCTGCGCTACCTGCGCCATCCGCGCCACTGACGGGCCGGGCCTTCCCACCGGGATCGTCGGAGCTGGAATCGGTACAATCATCGGGATACCCGCAACGCCAGCGGCAACGTGCGGCGCAGACTGCAAAAAAGGCAAAGACACGGGAAGGGCCATGGGTGAGCGAGAACCTCCTCACGCACTATCAGGTGCTGGGCATTGCGGCCACGGCAACGGAACGCGATATCAAGTCCGCCTACCGCAAAGCTGCGCGGCTCGCGCACCCGGATCATGGTGGGGATCCGGCCGCGTTCCTGCTGGTCACGGCCGCGTATGAGACTTTGATCAATCCGCAACGCCGCGCCGCCTATGACCGTTCGTACGGGGTTGGTTCACAGCGCCGGCCAGGCTGGTATCAGCCTTCTTCACCGGCAGGCGCCGGAGCTTCCGCTACCCGCGCCGCCGGGCCCCCGTCAGCAACCTCCTTCGCTATGGGCCACGCACAGCGGGCGCCGAAGGTTAACGCCAGCGATCCTGCGGTCTATGTTCCCGCCTTCACCGATTTAGCGGCGGGAACTACGCCGCTGCTGCCGCTCCCCCGGGCGGCCCAGCAGGTCCACGAAGCGCCGCGAAAGCGCGGGGTGTTCGGTGCGCAGGCACGGCTGGCGCGGGAGGCCAGAACCATTCAGCTCGTGATGGCACAGATTCTGCCGCAGATCCCAGCGGCACGGCTCGTCAACGGGCTTCTCTCCCCGGCGGACAACGGCTATGTCGACCATGTCCTGCTCTCCGGTTACCGGATGGTGCTGATCGGCTCAATGCTGCTGCCGGAGGGCGCGTACCGCTTCAACGGCAGCTCGCTGCTGCACGGCGGCAAGGTGATCGAACCACCCCGGATGCTCCCCGCCGTGCGGACCATGCAGCAAGTCTTTCCCGACTGCAATGTCACGGGCTGGATCTGCGTCCACAGCCCCGAGGGCAACCTGTACCAGCCGGTGATCGATTACGCCCCGGGCGCCGAGCCGGACGGTTCCACCCTGGTCAACGCCGTCAATGGGTCGCGGCTGATCCGCGAAGTCAGGCACTTTCTTGCTGCCGGCCCGGCGCCGAATGTGGTGGATCTGTCCGTGCTCAGCCGCCTACTCGGCGGTATGTACTAGAAGGTCAGTAACGGAAAACCGCAGCGATTGGGCTGCCGCCCGGAAGGTCGGCATCCTGACACGTATGAACCCGTCCGCCGCCGGCCAGCGTGCCGACGGCGGCGAGGTCCAACTGCTCGCACGAGAGGTAGTCAGCAGCTTGCCCGAGCTCGATGATGGCGGGGCCGTCAGCCCCCGCTCGTCCCCAACACTGCGGATCCACGAAGAGAGTTTCCACTCGTCCCGTCGCCGCAGCCGCACCGATCTCCTCCGCGTCCGTCGAGGCACGGCCGGTGCCTTGGAGCTGGGCAAGCCCTTCAATGGCGCGCCGCTTGACCGTACTGAGATGCTCCGCCATGACGGGCCAAGCGGCTGCGTGGAGTTTTTCATCGGAGAGCTGATCAGGATTTTGCCGGACCGTACCGACGACATGCGGGTAGGTCCGCACTTCTCGATAGATGCCCAGCATTTTGTCCAGCCCGACGACGACCATGGGCAGATCCAGGTCGGCGAGAATGTCATGCAGTCCCTTTCCTACCTGTTGCAGGAAACGCCGGACCTCATCGGTTTTGAAATCATCGTCCGGTCCACCGTGTCCGAAGAACACGGCCGCGCCGGAAGGTCCGCCGGAAAGCGAGCGGTTCATCGTGTCCGAACGTGGTTCACGCGGCGTAGAATCATCACGCAGGCTCACGGGAATTTCGCCGATGTCCATATTCGTCACCCGGTCCCGGGTTCCTTCCAGTAACCGGACCTGCCGTTGGCTGATGGTCAGCAACAGGAAGCCGCCGTCACCGGAAATCACCGGCAGCAGCGGGCTGATGACAAAATGGTCCCCCATGGTGGCCAGGTCGGGCAGGCCGATGGGGACGCGGAATTCCCGGTGCCAGCCGGACCGCAGAAAGACCGCCAGCCCGTCGCTCATGTACTGCCAGGCTCTGCCGTCCTCGTGCAGCGCCCACGCCGGCGCAAGTAGTTCGTCTATCTCAGATTTACGCAGGCCCTTGTCTGACAGCGCCGCGGCCACGCCGGCGAGCAGATTCTTCCACGCCAGCAGGTCCGCTTCCGTACCGCTGCCGGACCGGTGCGTGGGCATGAAAAGCGACACGTGAATGCCGCTCGTTTCCTGCGCTGCGAGCTCCTCGAGCTGGCTTTTGGTCAAATGATCCATGGTGTCCTCCGCATCGTTCCTGCATGAGACGCAACTCACTTCGTCCCATGCTTTCGACCCTAGCGACGTAGCACCGGCAAGTACATAGTCAATGGCAGAGTCCTTGGCGCCTAAGATGGAGGAGTGTTCCGCATTCTTTTTTATACTCCCGAAATTCCCGGCAACACCGGCAACGCGATTAGGCTTGCCGCTATTACCGGCACCGAGCTGCATCTGGTGGAACCGCTGGGGTTCGATCTCGAAGATTCAAAACTCCGCCGGGCAGGTCTCGATTACCATGACCTCGCTGTTCTCCATGTGCACAAAACCCTGCAGGACGCCTGGCAGGCGCTGGCACCAGAACGCGTGTTCGCTTTTACCTCCGACGGCGAGCGCTCCTACACGCAGATCCAGTACCGCAAAGGCGACGTGCTGATGTTCGGCCCGGAATCCGTCGGGCTGCCCGAAGACATCAAACACGACACCCACGTCACGGCCAGGGTCAGGTTGCCCATGTTGCCCAGCCTGCGGTCGCTGAACCTGGCCAATTCGGCGTCCATCGCCGTTTATGAGGCATGGCGACAGCACGATTTTGCCGGCGCCCGGCTCTGAATCCCGTCCCATTTTCGAAAGGTACTCATGTCCGCACGTGACCCTGGCCTGGCTTTCACCGACGGCGCCCTGCAGTTTCAGATGTGGTCCGACCAGCTGTGGGACCCAGTGGGGCGTGCCCTCGCGGATGCCGCCGCCCTGCAGCCGGGCGAGCGGGTCTTGGACGCCTGTTGCGGTACCGGTGCCGCGACGCTTCCCGCTGCCGCGGCCGTCGGCCCGGACGGCAGCGTTGACGCCGTCGACCTTTCCACCGGACTGCTGCGCCTCGCCGCAGCACGGGTGGGTGCAGCGAAGCTGCTGAACACCACGCTCACCGAAGCGGACGTCACGCAATGGCGTGGGCACCGGACCTTCGACGCCGTGCTGTGTTCCTACAGCATGTTCTTCTTCTCCGATATGGAAGCCGGCGTGGAACACCTGGCGTCCATGCTTCGCCCCGGCGGCAGATTCGTCACCAGCACTTGGCTTGCCGGGGCGCTGGAACCCTTCGCAGGACGAATCCTAGACGCCGCCGTCACCGAACGTCCACGCCTGGCCGGGGTGATTCCGCGACCCAACCGAAACATGAACAAGGTCTCGTCCGCAGCCGCTTTGACAATATGGCTGCAGGACCGCGGCCTCGCGGATGTCACGGTGACCGAGCGCAAGCTGTCCCTGACGGTGGATGACGAAATGGCCTGGACCCTGGTGATGGGCAGTGGCTGGCGGACCTACCTGCCGAGGGACCCGGAAGCCATAGAACGGGTGCGGAAACTTTTTATCCGGTCCGTAGGGCCGCAGGTGGAAATGAATTCTGACTCGCTCGTGGGCATGGGCTACCGCCGGTAGAGAGCTTTAGTCCAGCCGCCGCACCCATCCGTTCCCGCCCCGGTTCCGAATAGCTAGTGGAACCACAAACCCGGGTAACCGGCCTACAGCGGAATAGAGGCGAGCAGATGTCAGCTGACCTTCAATGGCCCGCAGCACCGGCACTGCCCGCACTGTGCGGACACAGGGAACGCAGCACTGCCGGTCATCCAACGTTCAGGTACGCGAAACCGTTATGCTTGGGCTTAATGGATACCCCACAGATCGCACGACTGCCAGAGCCTTCCCGGCAGCTGCATGCATCCGGCGAGTCCGGTGATTCCGAGCGGGACAACCTTGTCCGGCTGATCTCCCTCACGGCCGCCGGCGACCAGAGCGCGTTTTCCCAGCTTTACCAGCTGACGGCCAAGCGCGTGTACGGCATGGCCCGGCGGGTATTGGTCGATCCCAACCTGGCCGAGGACACCACACAGGAGGTATACCTTCAGCTTTGGCAATCCGCGGCGAAATATGATCCGGCGGCCGGTAGTCCGCTGGGCTGGCTGATGACAATCGCGCATCGCCGCGCCGTCGACAAGGTGCGTTCAACGCAGAGCGCGACGGACCGGGAGGCCCGCTACGGCGCGACGAGTCAGGTGATTGAGCACGACGACGTTGTCGACACGGTCAGCGAGCGGCTCGACGCCGAAGCGGTGGTCAAGTGCCTGGCTACGCTCACGCCGACGCAACAGGAATCGGTGAATCTGGCCTACTACGGCGGCCTGACGTATCGGGAGGTCGCGGAGAAACTAGGCGCCGCCGTACCGACCATCAAGTCCCGTATCCGGGACGGATTATTACGCTTGAAGAACTGTCTGGGGGTGAGTTGAGGTGAACACGAAAGATATGCCGAGCAATCAGTTCGCGGAAGTCATTGCCATTGATCTGGCCCAGGGCAGGCTATTGGAACTAGCAGAAATCTACGCCATCGACGCCCTGACCGACGCCGAGCGCAACGAAATTGACGAATTCGTTTCGACCGGCCCTGCGGAGCAGCGGGCGAGCTTCGACCAGCGGGTTCGGCAGACGCGGGAAACCCTGGTGAGTGCGTTCGCCTTGGAGGAAGCCGATCCGCCGGCCTCCCTGTTGGAGAATATCCTGGCACAGCTTCCCCAGGTGTCACGGACTCCCGGCGCAGTGGCTGCCGAATCGGTGGCTGCAGTAGAAGCAGGTCCTACCGATGAGTTATCGGTCCGGCGCGAGCGCAAAGCGGCTCGCGGCGGACTGTCGACGGGCCGCCGCTGGCTGATCGGGGCCGCTGCCGCTGCCGCCCTCATAGTTGGCGGCATCGGCGTCGGCGCAAATATCATCACCAATCAGGACCCCGGCCACCAGATCCTGAACGCCGCTGATGTGAAGACCAAAACACTTGACTTCCCGGGAGGCGGCAGCGCCAAACTTGCCATTTCCGGATCGAAGGACGGCGCCGTTGTCACGATGAATGGCGTCTCGGCCCCGCCTGCGGGCAAGGTCTATCAGATGTGGTTGCTCCCCAAGGACGGCTCGGCACCGATCTCGCAGGGAACCATGGACGCAGCGGCCCTGTCCAAGCCCGCCACCATCAAGGGGGTCGACGACGCATCGGCCTTCGCGGTCACGGTTGAACCGGACGGTGGATCAGCACAGCCGACGCTGCCTCCCTTGGCCGCGTTGCCGCTGAGCGCTTAGGTTTTCGGCTCGGCCGCTGGACTCTGCGCGGGTCCGAATGGAATTGTCACCCGGTGCCGCTGAAACGTCCTGTTAGCGGCACCTGGTGACTTCCCGGTCGCCTTTGGTTCGTTGCCCGGCCATGAAGCCCCGCCTCAGCCTCTACGACGTTTAATTTCCTCGGTGGCCTGCGGCAGCACGGTGAACAGGTCACCGATGATACCGAAATCCGCGATCTCAAAAATCGGAGATTCCGCATCGCGGTTCACCGCGACAATGACCTTGGACGTCTGCATGCCGGCCTTCTGCTGGATGGCTCCGGATATCCCCGCTGAAATGTACAGCTGCGGAGAGACCGTTTTGCCCGTCTGTCCCACCTGCGCGGAGTGCTCGATCCAGCCTGCATCCGTAGCAGCGCGGGACGCCCCCACGGCGGCGCCGAGTGCGTCCGCCAGCTCCTCCACCGGACCAAAGTTTCCTTCCACGCCACGCCCACCGGCCACGACGATCCGCGCGTCGCCCAGCTCCGGACGTCCGCTGGCGGGCGTGGCGCTGCGGTCAATGATCTTCGCCGCCAGGCTCGCCGCACCGAAGCTCACACTCACGGCTTCCACCACGGGTTCCGCGGGGGTTACCGCCGCTTCGGCATGGACGCTGTTGGACTTTACCGTGATGATGGAAATCGCCGTCGTCGCCCGGCACGTGACGGTGTAGGAACCCGCCAGTACGGATTTTTGCGCGTGCAGACCTGCGTCCAACCCCACGGCATCGCAGATCACTCCGGCGGACAGCGCGATGCCAAGTCGGGCCGCTATTTCCTTGCCCTCGGCGCTGTTCTCCAGCAACACCGCGGCAGGTTGCAGTTCCCCTGCCACTTGCGCCAGGAAATCTGCCTTCGGCGCTGCGAGATAGTCGAACAATTCGCTCTGTTCGCTCTGATAGATCCGCCCAACGCCATAAGCACCGAGGCAGGCGTGGGCAGCCGGTGAGAGCGGTCCTGCAAGGGCCGCAACCGGCTCCCCCGCCGCCCGGGCCAGCGTCAGCAGCTCCTGCGTGCGCCTGGAAAGCCCGGCATCAGCGGCAGCACCGTGCTGGTCAACAAAAACGAGAACTGCAGACATATTCTGGTCCTTCCGGCTTAGAGCAGTTTCTGGGCGGCAAGGAAGTCAACCAGCAGTACGCCGGCGTTTCCTTCGTCCGTGATGATGGTCCCTGCGGTCCGCGCCGGCCGGGCCTGCGCGGAATCGATGGCGGTCCACGATCCGGCGCTGCCAACGTGCGCCGGGTCCACACCGATGTCGGCCAGGCTCAACGTGGTCACCGTCTTCTTCTTCGCGGCCATAATGCCTTTGAAGTTCGGGTAACGGGGCGAATTGATCTGATCCGTCACGGAAACAACCGCGGGCAGCGCAGCCGCTATCATCTCGGCCTCCGTATCGCCGTCCCGGCGGATCACGGCCTTCCGCGCACCGCCGTCGGCCTCCGCGCCCTCGGATAGGATCTCCAGCGACGCGGCGAAGGTCAGCTGCGGCAGTTCCAGCCGTGCGGCGAGCTGGGCGGGGACCAGCGAGCTTTCCCCATCCGTGGAAGCCATCCCCGTAATGATCAGATCCACCGGGTGCTCCGCCGTTGACAGATGGCGTACCAATGCCGCGAGCGCAAGGGACGTGGCCGCGGCATCGGATCCGGCCAGAGCCTCGTCGCTGAGGTGAACCCCCTCGAAGGCGCCGATCTGCAGTGCTTTCTTGACCGCGGCCACTGCCGCTGGCGGCCCCATCGTCAGCGCGGTGATGTTGTTGCCTCCCGCCGCTCCGCCACGTTCCTCCACTAGGGTCAGTGCCGCTTCGAGGGCGTATTCATCCAGTTCCGAGAGGATACTGTCCGTGCGGACGACGGTATAGTCCTGGGCACTCAATTGCCGATTCAGCTGAGCATCTGGTACATGTTTGACGAGGACTACTATGTTCAGTGCCGAAGTTTCCACTGCTGCCCTTCATCCTGCCGGTGTTATAGATTCCTCCCCGAGCTTAGTGCGTTCAGGCCGATGGCCGGTATTTTCCCTCTGCCATGGACGGCTGCCGCCGCCCACAGGGAGCGCTTCGCCGCCGGCCATCCCGTCGCCGGCAGCGATGCCAGGGTTCGGGGAAGCCATCTGTGCCGGCCATCCTGACCTGCCGTGTCATGCGCGACGGCGGCAGCGTCCGTGCAGCGGGCTGGGCCGGTGAAGTGCTGGTCAGCACCGGCACCGTCGCTGCGCAAAGGTCGCTGCGCAAGATGCTGAGTGAAGATTAAGCCGGATCGAACCGGGGACGCTCACGCGTGAGGGGCCGGATCCGCTGCTGCGGATCCGGCCCCCTATTCTGGTGTCGTCCTGGCCATCGTCCTGAAGGCCGTCGCTGTACCGCCCGCTAGCTCGCCGCGTCCAAGGTCACGTCCACGGACTGCTGCTTACCGTCGCGCAGGAACGTCGCCTTGACCGTCGCCCCGGCGGCCTGCTCACGAACCGCTGCGGTCAGAGCCGAAGCATCGTCGATGGTGCGGCTGCCGAAGTTGGTGATGATGTCACCGGTCTTTAGGCCCGCCTTATCCGCAGCGGAACCGGGGACCACCGAGCCAACAACGGCACCGTTGGAGAAGGTGCCGGTATTGGAATTACCGGCCGCGCTGCCCTTGACCGAGACGCCCAACTGGCCGTGAGTGGCCGTGCCATTGGCAATAATTTCCTGGGAGATACGCTTGGCCGTATCGATCGGGATAGAGAAACCGACCCCGATGTTGCCGGACTGGGTGCTCGTACCGGAGGAGGCGCCAGCGGAGGCGATTGCCACGTTAACGCCAATGATCTCTCCCTTGGTGTTTGTCAGCGCACCGCCGGAGTTCCCCGGATTGATGGCCGCATCGGTCTGAATCACATTAAGGTTGACCGTCCCGGTAGCGGCCTTGTTGGAACCGCTGGAGCCGTCCGGCGGCGCGAAGTTGAAGCCGTTTCCGCCATTACCGTTCCCGTTGCCCGAATCGCTCTGTGACTTCGGCACAGCCGACGATGCCACCTGAATGGTCCGGTTGAGGGTGGAGACGATGCCGTCCGTGACTGTGCCGCTCAGGCCCAGGGGGGCGCCGATGGCAATGACGGTGTCGCCGACATTGATTTTGGTCGAATCTCCCAGAGCGGCCGGGACCAGCCCGGGCGCGTCGATCTTGATGACCGCCAGGTCGGATAGCGGATCCGTACCCACCACCGTGCCCGAATAGACCTTGCCGTCGTTCGTCCGGACCTCCAGCGTCGCATGGGCCACAGCCCCGTCTAACGTCACAACGTGCGTGTTGGTCAGAATATGGCCGGCCGTATCCAAAATGATGCCCGACCCGGTGCCTCCGGAATTACCCGAAACGGCAGAGATGGTCACCACACTGGGCGAGGCCTTCTGGGCAGCAGCGGTGACCGCATTAACGTCAGTCGAATTATTGACGATCAGCGGGACATTGGGAGCTGCCTGATTGCTGGAGACCGCCGAGGTCTGGTTGCCCAACAGGGCTGAGGTTCCCGCGGCCGTACCGCCGCCGATCAATGCCGCTGCGACCATCCCGGCAACGAAAATTCCGGCGCCGACTTTCCGCTTTTCCCGACGCCGCACGGGGGCATGGCCGGCGCCATAGAACGCGGAACTGCTTTGGGGCTGGCCCGAGGGATACGGGGTTGCGCCATAAGAGGACTCTGCATGGTGCCCAGTTCCCGGAACGGCGTTGTCCTGACCGGAGTTGTACGGGACGGAGTTGTACGGGACGGGATACGGCGCCGCGGGGTGCTGCTGGGTGGGGTATTGCTGAGTTGGGTACTGCTGGGTGGGATCGGCCGCTGGCTGGCCCGATTGCGGGGACGACGGCGATCCTACTGGGTAGGTAGGCGGCGTCGCCGGCGGGACCGGGGCGTTGTTCTCGGGCGTGCGGGCGTCATTATGGACGGCATCGCTGCCAAAGCCGGACTCGCCGCCATTGTGTTCGGTCATTGGACTTCCTTCCTCGTCGGTAGTTCAACTATGAGCCGTGGAGCTGGATCCTTCGCGAACGTTCACTGGAAGGTTCCTGTGAACGTTGGCGCGAGTCCGTCTCCAGTATCCCGCGTGCGGGTGCGTCTTGTCCGCCACCCCTGCGCGGGTGTAATTGACGTGATTGCAGGGCGAGGGCCCGCTGCTGCGGTGTGGACGTGTTCGTCGTACCCCCAATAGAATCAAAGGAAATCACCACGGTTGCACCTCTGCCCTCCACGGCTGACGGGTTCGCAAGTACTCTTCGAAAGGATACAGATGCGGTCCGGTTTCAGTTTCTTCACTCGCGTTCTCGCCGCCGCGGGATTAGCTGCACTGCTGCTTGGCGCGTTACTTCTGGTTCCGCGCGCAGCCGCCTATGCCCAACCGCCGGTGACCATTCCGGCCGGTCAGCACGTGGTCGACGATGCAGGGGTGCTCGGCAGCCGGGCCGGGGATGTCAACGATGCCATTACGAAACTGGGTAAGGATCACGGTTATACCCTGTTCGTCGTTTATGTGAAGTCCTTCGATTCCATGGCTCCACAGGCATGGGCCCAGCAGGTGGTCGACAGCAAGAGCATGGGCAGCCACGATGCTCTGCTCGCCGTCGCCACACAGGATAGTCAGTTCGCGTTCCTCGGCGGAAAGAACACCGCACTGACCGCCAAACAGGGTGAAAGTATCACCGGCACGGCGATCAAGCCGCAACTTAGCCAGCATAACTGGGCGCAGGCCGCTATTAACGCAGCGGCCGCACTCGGGGACGCCGCCGGCGGCGGCAGCGGCACCGTTCCCGACCCCACCGGTGGTTACGTCGCCCTCGGAATCGGCGGCGTCGTCGTCCTCGGTGGTGCCGGCACAGCGCTCGCCATCCGCCGTAATCGCCGGAAGACCGCCCAGGCCGCTACCGAATCAGGTTACGGGCCCCAGGGTGAAAAGCTGGATCCGATGGCGGGAACTAGTATTCCCGAGCTGCGTCAAAGCGCCGGGTCCTTGCTGATCGCAGCCGACGACGCGATAAAGTCCAGCGAACAGGAAATCGGTTTCGCCCAGGCGGCCTACGGAGATGAAGCGGTCAAACCTTTCCAGCAAGCCCTGCTTGAGGCGAAAGGGCATCTACAGGAATCATTCAAACTGCAGCAGCAGCTCGACGACGCCATTCCGGACACGATAGAGGACCAGCGCGCCTGGTACGGGGACATCATCCGGCGCTGTGAAGCCGTTAACGCGTCCTTGGAAGCGCAGAAAGCTGAATTTGATTCGCTGCGCGAACTGGAAAAGAACGCTCCGCAGGCTCTGGCGACCGTGGCGGAAGGCCGCAAAAAAACCGAATTGTCTGTTGCCAAGGCCCGGGCCGCTTTGACCGACCTGCAGCACCGGTACGCGGAATCAGCGCTGAGCACCGTCGCAGATAATGTCGAACAGGCCCAGGATCGTCTCGAATTTGTCCAGACCGCGTCGCAGAGCGCACAGGAGAAAATCGCGTCCTCGGATGTCAGCGGCGCCGCCGTCGCGGTTCGGGCCGCCGAGGAAAGCCTGCATCAGGCCAAACTCCTGCTCGACGCCGTGGGAAAGGTATCTGGGGATCTGGACCAGGCGATGGCGGCGCTGAAGGAATCCATGACGGACACCGCCTCCGACCTCGCTCAGGCTAGAGCCCTTATCTCCGCCGGCTCGAACCCACAGTTCGCCAGTCAGATCGCGGCCGCAGACGCTGCACTGGGCCAAGCCCAGAAGCAGCTCACCGCAGGGCTGCCGGATCCAATCAACATTCTTGCCCGCTTGGAGAAGGCCCATGCGGACCTGGATGAAATGCTCGCTGGAATCCGGGATCAGCAGCAACAGACCACCCGGGCACTGGCAGCACTGGCGCAGACCATCCGGGCGGCGCAGGCACAGATATCCTCCGCCCAGGACTACATTGCGGCGCGCCGCGGCGGAGTTCGATCCGAGGCAAGGACCCGCATCGCCGAAGCGCAACGCAACCTTGACTACGCTCTGTCAATCCAGCGGACCGATCCCGTGTCGGCATTGACATACGCTCAGCAGGCCAGCGCCCTGGCCCAGCAGGCCGTCCAACTCGCCCAGTCTGACGTCTCCGGCTTTGGCGGGGGCGGTTACGGCGGTTATGGCTCCGGCGGTGGCATGGGCGGCGGCTTTGGCGGCGCTATTTTGGGCGGAATTCTAGGCGGCATGCTCTCCGGTGGCGGGCGTGGCGGCGGCAGCTGGGGTGGCGGCGGTTTTGGCGGTTTCGGCGGCGGCGGGGGCGGCTTTGGCGGAGGAGGAGGCGGCTTCGGTGGCAGCGGCGGCAATTTCTAGCCTGCGCTGCCGGTAGCCGGCCCAGCGGTTTTTTGACACGCTTGCTTCAGCTCGAAAAATTCGTTCTTCAGAGGAACTCAATCAAGAGCACGACGGAAGGTAAGACGATGGTAAAGCAGTCCATTTTCGGCCGCATCTCACAACTGGCCAGGGCCAATATCAACGCGCTGCTGGATCAGGCAGAGGATCCGCAGAAGATGCTGGATCAAATGGTCAGGGACTACACCAACAACATCGCGGAGGCCGAGTCCGCTGTGGCGCAGACCATTGGTAATCTGCGCATGCTCCAAGATGACTATCAGCAGGACATAAAAGCCTCCCAAGACTGGGGCACCAAGGCCTTGGCAGCCAGCCGCAAAGCCGACGAATACCGCGGCGCCGGAAACGATGCCGACGCGCAGAAATTCGACAACCTTGCCAAAATCGCTTTGCAGCGCCAGATGAGCTCGGAAAACGAAGCGCGGTCCGCCGAACCCAGCATCTCCTCGCAGTCAGAGGTCGTGGAGAAGCTCAAGACCGGCTTGAACCAGATGAAGTCGAAGCTGGGCGAGCTCTCCAATAAGCGCAATGAACTGATTGCTCGTTCGAAAACGGTCCAGGCGCAAACTCAGGTTCATGACGCGCTCAAGAGCATTGACATCATGGATCCAACCAGCGAAGTCAGCCGCTTCGAAGACAAGATCCGCCGGGAAGAGGCGAAGGTCCGCGGCCAGGCCGAGTTGCAGGCCTCCAGCCTCGACGCTCAATTTAACAGTCTGGAGGACTTGGGCGAACAAGCAGAAATTGAGGCCCGCCTCGCTGCCCTCAAGTCCGGCCCCGTGGCACCTCCTGCCGCCCTCCCTGCGGGGCCGGGTCTGTCCAAGGATGCTGCCGCAGCAGGGACACAGCTGGACGAGGCGGAGTTCGACAACCTCTAGGGCGCTTGACCTGCGGCTTCGGCTCTTCGGGCGCCCCGGGAGCCGCAGCCGCCCTCCGGTTGGGACCGGCGGGACAATGCGATAGGGTTGAAAGTACGTAGGGGAGTATCCGTTACGCTGCATACGTCAACACGTAGGGCAATGACGCTCTGCCGGGTGCAGCTGTCAGCTTTGAGCTGATTGGAGAGACTTATGGTGATTTCACCTGTCCTCACCACCCTACGAAAGCAGCCGTCATGACTGTCTCTCCCCTTATCTGGGGTCTTACCCTCGTCCTCATTCTCGGACTTCTGGCGTTCGACTATTTCTTTCACATCCGCAAAGCTCATGTTCCCAAACTCAAAGAAGCAGCCCTATGGTCCGGCATTTACGTCGGGATGGCACTGCTGTTCGGCATACTGCTGTGGGCTTTCGGCGGGGCGGAGATGGGGACTGAGTACTTTGCCGGCTACGTCACGGAAAAAGCCCTTTCCGTCGATAACCTGTTCGTTTTCCTGATCCTGATAGCGAGCTTCCGCGTACCGCGTGAAGATCAGCAAAAAGTTCTGCTCTTCGGGATTATTTTTTCCTTGATCGCCCGGACCGGATTCATTTTCCTCGGCGCGGCACTGATCAATTCGTTCGCCTGGGTCTTCTACATCTTCGGGCTGATCCTGCTGGTCACCGCCGGCAACCTGCTCAGGCCCGAGAAGGAGGACGAAGGCAGCGCGGACAATTTCATCATCAGGCTCGCCCGGCGCTTCTTCCACACCTCCGAGAACTTCGACGGAGATAAGCTATTCACGCAGGAAAACGGCAGACGCGTCCTGACCCCGATGCTGCTGGTGATGGTCGCGATCGGCGGAACGGATTTGCTGTTCGCCTTGGACTCCATCCCCGCCATCTTCGGGCTGACGCAAAATGTCTACGTCGTCTTCACAGCAACAGCGTTCTCGCTGATGGGGCTGCGCCAGCTGTACTTCCTGATCGACGGCCTCCTTGACCGTCTGATCTACCTTTCCTTTGGCCTAGCTGCCATCCTGGCCTTCATCGGCGTCAAGCTGGTGCTGCATGCTTTGCATGAGAACAACCTCTTCTTTATCAATGGGGGCGACCCCGTGCCGGTGGTCGAAATCAGTACCGGCGCGTCGTTGACTGTCATAATGGGCGTGCTGGCCGTGACCGTGATCGCCTCCCTGCTGAGCCCGGCAGGCAAGGCCCAGGCGGCAGTATCCGGGATCCGTCACCACGCCACTGAGTATCTGGATCTGTCCTACACAGCGGACCGCAGCGAGCGCGAGCGGGTTTACGCCTTAATGACGGCCGCTGAGGAGGAAATCCGCTATATGCCGCTCAAGCACCGCGATCGGGCGAAGGATGTAGAACAGATCCGCCGGTTGGTCAGCCGGGCGCATGAGGAGCACGCGACGTTCCCAGCCTCCTAGCCACGTCGACGGGCCTCGGTCCGGGACCCTGCCTGTCCGCTTTGTCGGATCGACAGGTTCCCGGGCCAAATCGCCTGCAGTGGCCTACATTTGGCTGAACGCCGCCGTCGCCGGGTCAGCCCCGATGCGCTGCCCCGATTCCAGCGAACCGACGGCGGCAAGCTCCTCGGTGGAAAGCGTCAGCGATGCTGCAGCCAGGTTTTCGCGCATCCGGTTCGAATCCGCGGATTTCGGAATGACAATGTTCCCGCAGCCCAGGTGCCAGGCCAGCACTATCTGCGCAGGGGTGGCCGCGTATTTGTCCGCTAGCTGCCGTACCGTATCGGCGGAGAGGTCATTGCCCTGGCCCAGCGGGCTGTACGCCTCCACCGCAATGCCGTGGGACCTGCTGGCCGCCGCGACGTGCGTTTGCTGGAACGTGGGATGCAACTCGATCTGATTGACCGCCGGCGTCGTATTCCCGCCGGCCAGCAGGGTGTCCAAATCCTCGACCCTGAAGTTGGAGACTCCGATTGCTCGGATCTCCCCCTTCGCGTAAAGCTTCTCCATGGCGGTCCAGGCGCCAACAAATTGGTTCTGCGACGGCACCGGCCAATGGATCAGATAAAGATCCACAAAATCCAGGCCCAGCGCCTTCCTGCTGTTCTCAAAGGCGGCAGCGGCATTCCCCTGTTCGCCATTGCGGAGCTTGGTGGTGATGAACAGCTCCTCGCGCGGAATCCCGGAGGCTGCAATGGCCTCGCCGACTCCCGCCTCATTGCCGTAGGCAGCGGCCGTATCGATGTGGCGGTAGCCGGCTTCCAGCGCATCCTGGACAATTTTCCGGGTGTCCTCCGGGGGTACCTGAAAAACACCGAACCCCAACTGCGGAATGGTTACGCCGTTATTGAGGGTCAGCTCGGCGACTTTAGCATTCAGCTCATTAGACATATGTTGCCTCTCCAGTCTCGTCCCACCGGCAGCGGTATGTTCCCCTACCCTCTACCCAGCCTAGACGCGTTGAGAGCAGACTGGCGGCATGCAATCTGCCCAGTTGGGCCGTTCGGGCCTTAAAGTTTATCGCGGCTGGATGGAAGACATTGTGGGCCGGTGGTTTGACCAAGGCGGCCTGCGGCGCGGACGTGAAACTTGAGGTGATCCCCGCTGCACAGCACTATGGGCTGGGGCTGATTCCGTGATCCCCGCACCGATTGTGGGGCCGCGTACCCGGCAGCAATTAGATTCCGCGGTCCAGTCGTATCCGTCCCGCCCTCTTGCCTGGTTCAGCGTAGATCCGCCTGGCCCGGCTACGCATAAATGACGATGGTGGTATTGCTGGCCCTGTCCCAGATGATCGAGCCATGTTGGAAGTCACTGCGCCGGCCACCGGTGATGTCATACTCGTCGGTCACGGGGTAACCCAGCGCACCGCGCTCCCAGCCCAATGAGCCCCACCGCGCCCTAATCGCTCCGAGCACGTCATGCGGTCCGGTCAACGGCGTCCAGTAGATGGACGCACTCCCGCCGACGCCGCTGAAGTTGTTGTACCGTCCCACTCCGTCCGGAGAACCGGTCTCGTCGCTGACCGGATATCCCAACACGCCGCGTTCCCAGCCCAGCGCCCCCCAGTGCGCACGGATCGCACCCTGTACAGACCATGCTCCGGTGGCAGGCGTCCAATAGATCGACCCGCCAATGCCGCCGTCGAAGTTGTTGTACCGGCCTACCCCGTCAGGGGAGCCGGTCTCGTCGCTCACCGGATATCCAATTGGGCCGCGTTCCCAGCCCAGCGCCCCCCAGTGCGCGAGGATTCCGCCATGCACCGACCAGGCGCCGGTGGCGGGCGTCCAATAGATCGACCCGCCTGTGCCGCCGTCGAAGTTGTTGTGCCGGCCCACCCCGTCAGGTGTCGCGGTCTCGTCGGTCACCGGGAAGCCGAGGAAACCGGCCGGCCCGTCCAGCGCCCAATAGTGGCCGCCGATGGCTCCGTGGACCTCGAAAGCGCCGGTGCGTGCCGACCATAGGATCGAGCCGCGCTGATAGTTGCGCCCGCGTCCGCCCGCCACCGGATATTCGGGCCCGACCGGCAGGCCCAGCACTGAGGCGGCACCGCCGAGCGCCGCGTAGTGCTGCGCGATCGGGTTGGCGGCATCCGGGCAGGAGACCAAGCCGGCCTGGTACTTGGTTTCCAGCACCGTCTTAGCGTCGGCCTGCAGCTGTGCGGCAAACCCCGGATCCTGACGGCTCTGCGCCAGCACAGCGCTGACCATCAGCGGGATGTCAGCCGACGAGCCGTCCAGCACCACCGTGCCGCCAGCGGCGAGGAACCCGATGGCGCGCTGGGCCGGGGTAAGGTCGCTGACCGCGGCGGCGTCCAAGCTGTCGGACATGATGACACCTGAGAAACCGAGGTCCCCGCGCAGCATCGTCTGCATCACCGTCGCAGAGAACACTGCCCGCAGGCCGTCGATCCGGCTGTAGCGGGCTTCCGAAATCATCACCACCGGCAGGCCCTGTGCCACCGCAGCGGCAAACGGCTGCAGGTAGGAGTCCCCGCGCGTGGTCACATCGTCGGTAACTCCGAAGGTGGTGTCCGTGTTGTCGACCACCCGGCCCAGGCCGGGGAAGTGCTTGCCGGTGGTCTGCACCCGGGCATTGGTCATGCCGGCCGCGAACGCGGTACCGTGCGCGGTTACCGCCCCGGGGTCGTAGCCATACTCGCGGTCGTAATAACCGATGGGGATATTGCCGGTGCCCAGGCTGGCCGGTACGGTATCCAGCACCGGTGCGAGGTTGAGGTTTACACCAGCCGAGAGCAGTTGCGCGCCCCACGAGGTGGCCGCCGAGCGCAGATCCGCCGGCGCCATGCCGCCCTGCGAGAGGGCGGTCGGTATAGCGGATACACCGGGACCGTTCAGCACCTGGACGTAGCCACCCTCCTGGTCCGCTGATACCCACAGCGCGACGCCGGCGGTGCTGGTAGCCTTCGCCTGCAGGGCGTCGGTTAACTGCCGGGTAGCGGTCAGCCCAGCCGCCGTGTGACCGATCAGTACCACGCCGCCTAGATGCTGCGTCGTGATGGTGTCCAGTTGGAGCTGGGTCGGCGCGGTGCCGCTGACGCCCATCACGAACAGCTGGCCCACCTGCTGTTCCAGCGTCATCTGCGAGAGCACCGATGAGACGCACAGTTGTGCGTCGGCGGCTGGCGCCTGCGCCGGGGTAGCCGCCGCCGTCGAGGCCGTCGCCGGGGTCGATGCGGCCATCGCCGCCGCCGACAAAATCATGATCCACCGTGCAAAACCGCCAGGCTGCATGGCAACCGCCTCCAACTCGCGTAACCACCATACTGCGGCCGTACGCTGACCACAATGGCAGTCAGAGCTTCAACCCAGCCCACCCCCCTCCAGACCACGGGATAGGGCGGCTAAGATCCTTTAGCGGATTGTGACCTGACCGTCCCCGACGTCCCAACGGGTATCCAACCGGACCTTCGCCAGCAGGCGGCGATCATGCGAAACCAGCAGCAGGGCGCCGTCGTAACTTTCCAGCGCTTCCTCGAGCTGCTCAATGGCCGGCAAGTCCAGGTGGTTGGTGGGCTCATCCAGTACCAGCAGATTCACGCCCTTGGCCTGCAAGAGTGCCAGCGCGGCCCGCGTGCGCTCCCCCGGTGAGAGGCTGCCGACCGCAGCCCTTGCCTGATCCGCTTTCAGGCCGAATTTCGCCAGCAACGTGCGGACCTCAGAGCTGCTCAGTTCCGGGAGCCGGGCCTCGCAGGCAGCCCCGAGTGCGTCCGTCCCTGCCAGCTGGCCGCGGACCTGGTCAATCTCGCCCACGGCGACGTTTGCGCCCAACGCTGCCGTGCCGCCGTCGGGCGCCTGGTATCCGAGCAGGAGCCGCAACAGCGTCGATTTCCCCGCTCCGTTGGGACCGGTGATCCCGATCCGCTCCCCCGCGTTGACCTGCAGTGATACCGGGCCCAAAGTGAATGCGCCATGCTGGAGCGTAGCCTGGTTCAGCGTTGCCACTACCGAGCTGGAGCGCGGCGCGGCGCCGATACTAAACTGAAGCTCCCACTCCTTTCGTGGCTCCGCCACCTCGGCCAGCCGCGCAATCCGTGACTCCATCTGGCGGACCTTCTGCGCCTGCTTTTCGGAGGACTCGGTACTGGCCCGGCGCCTGATCTTGTCATTATCCGGCGCCTTCTTCATCGCATTGCGCACCCCCTGCGAGCTCCATTCCCGCTGCGTCCGGGCACGCGCCACCAGATCGGACTTCTTGTCCGCAAACTCGTCGTAAGCCTCGCGGGCCTGCCTGCGTGCGGTGGCGCGCTCCTGCAGATAGGCGTCGTATCCGCCGTCATACACAGAGACCTGGTTTTGCGCCAGATCCAGTTCCACCACGGCGGAAATGCAGCGGGCCAGAAATTCGCGGTCATGCGAGACCAGGACGACCCCGCCACGCAGCCCCTGGACAAAGGATTCCAGCCGCTGCAGGCCCGCCAGATCCAGATCGTTGGTAGGTTCGTCCAGAAGCACAATGTCGAACCGGCTCAGCAGCAGCGCTGCCAGCGCAGCCCGGGCGGCTTGACCGCCGGAGAGCGACGTCATCTGCGCGGCCGCCCCCGTCCCCAACTCCAGTTCCGCGAGCATCGCGGGGATTCTTTCCTCGAGATCCGCCGCCCCGCACGCCAACCAATGATCCAGCGCGGCGGCATAGTCGTCGTCGGCTGCCTTTGTCCCTGACGCCAGCGCTTGAGCCGCGGCCTCCATCCGGGCAGTGGCTTCGGCGGCGCCCGTACGGCGGGCAATGTAGCCGGCCACCGTCTCGCCGGCAAGGCGCTCGTGTTCCTGCGGCAGCCAACCGATGAACGCGTCCGACGGCGCGCGGCTGACCGTCCCTGCCAGCGGTTCGTCCACGCCGGCAAGCAGGCGCAGCAGCGTCGATTTGCCGGCGCCGTTAGCACCTACAACACCCACCACATCCCCCGGCGCGACGGTCAGATTCAGATCGGCGAACAGCGTCCGGTGTGCGTGGCCGCCGGAAAGGTCCTTGGCCACGAGTGTTGCAGTCATTAGACCAGCTTATGCAATCCTTCTGCATTGTTTGGCCAGGTGCCCCCAGCCTGCGGGATGGCTGCGGCGGCAGGAGGCGCGCGGGCCGCTGCGGCAGCAGGCACGCGGGCCGCTGCCGCAGCAGGCGCGCGGACGGCGCCAGCAGCGGACGGCGCCACGGGACTACTATCACTGGTACGGATTCAAAACGGCCAGGAAGAAGCAGATGAAATACGTCAAACTTGGAAATACCGGCACCGATGTCTCTGCTTTGGCTCTGGGCTGCATGAGCTACGGGGAGCCGCACCGCGGCAACCACGGCTGGACCCTGTCCGAGGAAGAATCCCGGCCGTTCTTCCGTCGGGCCATCGAGCATGGCATCAATTTCTTCGATACGGCCAATGTTTACTCCGACGGCTCCAGCGAGGAAATCACCGGACGCGCACTGGCGGACTTTGGCCGTCGCGAAGAACTCGTCCTTGCCACCAAAGTCCACGGCAGAATGACCGAAGGACCGAACGGGGCGGGCCTGTCCCGCAAGCACATTCTGTGGCAGATAGATGAGAGCCTTCGCCGGCTTGGCACCGACTACATCGATCTGTATCAAATCCACCGCTGGGATCCGCTGACCCCGCTGGAGGAAACGCTGGAAGCCCTGGACGATGTCGTCCGCGCCGGCAAGGTTCGCTATCTTGGTGCGTCGTCGATGTACGCCTGGCAGTTTTCCAAGGCACTGCATGCCCAACAGGCCAATGGGTGGGCCCGCTTCGTCAGCATGCAGGATCACTATAATCTGATCAACCGTGAGGAAGAGCGCGAAATGTATCCGCTCTGCCGGGAAGAAAAGATCGCGGTGTTGCCCTGGAGTCCGCTGGCCCGGGGCAAGCTGACTCGGGACTGGGACCAAGAGACAACACGCGCAGGCCTGGATGTGTTTGGCCAGACCCTCTACCGGCAGGCCGAAGACGCTGACCGGAAGGTCTCCATGGCCGTGGCCGCCGTGGCCCAGGCCCGCGAAGTTCCCCGCGCGCAAGTCGCGCTGGCATGGGTCTGCGCTAATCCCTGCGTCAGTGCGCCGATTGTCGGGGCCACGAAGCTTGGCCATCTGGACGACGCGATCGCTTCCTTAGACATCACCCTCACTGCCGAGGAGCTCTCCGCACTGGAAGAGCACTACATTCCGCACGCCCTTGCGGGCTTTTAGCCGCCGTGGAGAAGTTGTCTGCTGACCTCTGGTGGGCGCCGTCTGCAGATCTACCTATGGCGCGGTGAGTGCGCCAAGAGTAGGATCCCGGCATGTCCACTGGCGCCCCGAATTTTGCCGTACTTCCGCAGCCATTCCCGCCCAACAGACAGCCGTCCGGGTCGGTGCGCGCCCCGGGGGATGCCAGGGTCTGCAGACAGGAATGGCCCAGCCGACAGCCTTCAGCGCGGGCCTCCTCTGCATTGTCTTCGCGGCCATCGCACCGACCATCAAGCTTGCGCCCCTGTAGGGAGACAATCATGTCGCGTCCACGAAACCGAACTGCCGTCGCTGCTTTTGTAGTGGGAGTCGCCTTAAGCGGCTGCACGCCCACACCAGCCCCCACACCAGCCCCCACGACCACCCCGGTGCCTTCTCCCAAGCCGAGCGCACCGGCAAGCAGCGGCGCACCGCCTGCTCCCACCCCTGGCCCCGAGGCCTGGTCGACCGCCGATGCCACCCTGCCGGCTACCGGTGCTGCTAACACAGGTTCGTCTTTGACGAACATCAGAGTTGCCGGCCATCCCGAAGGCAACTTCGACCGAATTTCCCTCGACTTCCAAAATGGCCCGGAACTGCACGCCCACTATGTCCCGGAGGTTTTCCACGATGCGTCCGGTGACAAGGTTGACCTTGACGGGGGAGCTTACCTGCATCTGTCGTTTAGGGCCTCCGCTCATGACGGGGAAGGCCAGTCGACGCTTCCCAACAGGCCAAATCCCCCGGTTTCAACCGGACTTCCAGGCCTACTCTCCTACGCCGAGACCGGTGACTGGGAAGGCGTCTTATCGATCTCCTTGGGGCAAGCCACCAAAGCCGGCTTCAAGGTCGGGCAGCTAATACGCTCCGGTGATACTACGACCGTTTACGTTGATGTTCGCCGGCCCTAGTACGGGACTGATGACACGTTGGTGGTATTCGCTGCTTGTCGGGGCCCGCGGCCGCTGGCGGGCAAAATACAAGGCGCTGACCCGTGTCTACACCGGTCAGCGCCTTGTCATGGTTGCGGGGACAGGATTTGAACCTGTGACCTCTGGGTTATGAGCCCAGCGAGCTACCGAACTGCTCCACCCCGCGTCGCGTGATCAACTATACCCGCTTTCCTCCGGCCCGAAGACCGCTTCCAATGCGGATCGGCAAATGGCGCTTGCCTGGTTGCGGGCAGAGCCCCGCATCTGTGCCCGCGGCACGGTCCGGTCCGGACGCTGAGAGAACAGTGGCATTAACGCAAGAGACCCTGACCGGATTTTCCACCGGTCAGGGTCTCTTTGTGGTTGCGGGGACAGGATTTGAACCTGTGACCTCTGGGTTATGAGCCCAGCGAGCTACCGAACTGCTCCACCCCGCGTCGTGATCTTCACTCTACCTTAGGTCCTCCCGCAGGACCTAATCTGAGAGCACATCAGTGGGCCGTGAGCTGCGTGGCGCCGCCCGAGGTTCCGGGGCGCATTCCCAGTGGAACCGCCCCGGAGCCTGCCGGGCTACTTGGTCGGCTTGGCGGACGACGACGGCGATGCCGTCGAGGTACCAGACGACGACGGCGAGGCCGTCGAGGTGCCGGCAGAGCCAGCGGCCGGCGCACCCGCACCGGCTCCCGTCAAATTCCCCTCAGCTGCCAGCGCCGCAGCAATCGCAGCATTGAGCTTGGTCTGCGCCGCCCCATAGGCAGCGAAGTCGCCCTTGGCCAGCGCAGCCTGCCCGTCCTGGATGGCCTGGTTGGCATCCTGCAACGCCTGTGTCAGTGCAGCCTGGGCCGTCGGGTTCGGGGTTCCGCTGGCACCGGTGCCGCCCGTGCCCGGCGTCGTCGTCGCCCCGCCTGGCTTTTGCTTGTCCCCGGCCACTGCCCCCGAACTGCCGCCAAAGAGCTGATCGAGGGCTTCGTTCAGCGTTGCCGCATAACCGATCTTGTTCCCGAAGGCCACCAGCACGCGCTGCAGCGTGGGGTACGACGTTTCACCGGTGGATTTAACATAGACCGGCTGGACGTAGAGCAGCCCGCCGCCCACCGGGAGGGTGAGCAGATTGCCGTTGAGGACACTCGACTGACCCTGCTTCAGCAGGTTCAGCTGCGTAGACACCGTCGGATCGGAATTGAACGTATTCTGCACCTGGCCGGGGCCGGGCACCTGCGTGTCCACCGGAAGCTCCAGCAGCCTGAGCTTGCCGTAGCCGGACGCCTTCACCCCTTTCTGGTTCCCCGCATCGGCGTCGGCCGCCATGAAGCCGTACAGCACGTTCCGCGAATCCGTTCCCTTCACCGACTGCGGAATGAACGACGTCGTCAAGGAGAAAGCGGTCTTCTCCTGTCCCGGCATCTGCAGTGAGAGGTAGTACGGCGGCTGCTTGACGTCGGCCGAGGCCGTCGGATCATTCGGGATGCTCCACGCCTGGGTGTTTTTGTAGAACTCACCCGGGTCCGTCACGTGATAACGGTTCAGCAGCTCGCGCTGGACCTTGAAAAGGTCCTCCGGATAGCGCACGTGGCTCATCAGGTCACCGGACATTTCGGAGAACGGCTTTACCGTCGTCGGGAAGGCTTTTTGCCACGCCTTCAGGATCGGGTCCTGAGCATCCCACGCGTACAACGACACCGAACCGTCATAGGCATCCACCGTTGCTTTGACCGAGTTCCGGATGTAGTTAATGGAGCTATTGGGCAGCGCGCCGGACCCTGTCTTGGACGTCAGCGAGTCCGTGGTGGCGGATTCGAGCTGCTGTTGTTGGGAATAGGGGTATGCTGCGCTGGTCGTGTAGCCGTCCACGATCCACTTGACACGGCCATCGACGAGGGCCGGATACGGATTGCCGTCGATGGTCAGGTACGGTGCCACCTTGGCGACCCGCTGCTCGGGAGAGCGGTCGTAAAGGATCTGCGACTTGTCGTTGACTCCGTTGGTCAGCAGCAGATCGGAGGACTGGAACTTGATGGCGTAAGAGAGCCTGTTGAGCCAGTTCCCGACGTTAGGGCCGGCGTTTCCGGAGAAAGTGGTCGACGCTTCACCGCTGGTCCCTGAACCCTGCGGGCGGTCCAGTTCCACGTGCGGGGCACCCTCCGGCGCACCCACGATGGAGTAGTCCGGGGAGAACTGACCAAAATAGATGCGCGGCTGGTAGCTCGTATCCGTGCCCAGCTTGCCGACGGACGGAACACCGGACTGCATGAACACCGGTTTTCCGTCCGCGGTGGCGGTGTTTCCATAGGCCGCCACGATGCCGTAACCGTGTGTGTAGACGAGGTGTGTGTTGTACCAGGTCTGCTGATCCGGACTGATCCCGTTGGGATTGAGCTCACGGACGGCAATAACCGTATCCTGAACCTTGCCGTCGATGTTATATCGGTCCACGTTCAACGTACTGGGGAATTTGTAGTACGGACGATACTGCTCCAACTGACCAAAAGTAGTGGAGATCAGGTTCGGGTCCAGCAGCCGGATATTGGCCGCGGTCTCCGCGTCCTGCCGCAGCGCGCCCGGTGTGGCGTCTGTCGTTGCGTTATACGGCGTGACCTCCACGTTATCGAGCCCGTAAGCAGACCTCGTCGAATTGATGTTTTTCCCAATGTACGGGCTCTCCAGCGCAGCCTCCGAGGGCTTGACCTGGAATTGCTGCACTGCCCAGGGGTAAATGCCCCCGGCCAGGATGGCGGTAATGATCAGCATGGCCGTACCGATGACCGGCAGGCGCCAGCGGCCGATCACGGCGGCCACGATAAACAACACGCCAACGATGACCGCGGCGACGGCAAGGATTGTTTTGGTGGGAATGACGGCGTTGACATCCGTGTACAGGGCGCCGGAGCGCAGGCCGCTGTTGTCCTGCAGCGTCGAGTACCGATCCAGCCAGAAGTTGACGGCCAGCAGGATCAGGAAGGCCGCGGCCAGCACGGCGAGCTGAATCTGCGCAGCCCGGCTGGTGAAAAGGCCACGTTCCTGCAGCCGGATAGCGCCATAGAGGTAGTGGGTCAGGATTCCGGCGATGGCCGAGATGATCACGACGCTGATCAGGAAACCGACGACAAACCCCAGGAACGGCAGGGTGTTGATGAAAAAGCTCAGATCGAGTCCGAACTGCGGATCTTTTTGGCCAAAGGGAACCTGATAGAGAAACAGCAGGACCTTCTGCCACTGCCCTGCGGCCGCGGTACCGGCAAACAGGCCGAACACCGCCGGCACACCGATCATCACCAGGCGACGGACCGGTTCCAGCTGCGCCTGATAGTGATTCAACGTGTCCTGGGTCTGGCTGTCCGGTGCGTAGATGGGGCGTGCCCGGTATGCGACGCGCACGGAGGCGTAGATTCCGCCGCCCATGATCAGGAAAGCGGCCAGGAATATCAGTACTCTGGAGGCGTTCTCACGCCAAAAGACCTCCAAGAATCCCAGCTGGGAGTACCAGAGGACATCCGTGTAGACGTTGGCGAAGAAGACGAAGGCAATGACCAGTACGGCCACCACAATCAGGGTTGGCAACAGCGGCCCTCGCCGGCGTCGGGAGTTGGTGGGTCTGTTGGGACTGGCAGGACGGGAAGTCACGCTTACCTCTGCTTAGCTGGTGATGGGAGTGCTGATGTCAGTGTGGAATGAAGATTAGAGATCATAGCCGCTCTCACCCGGCCTGACAGGCCGGGAGTGCGGAGCTGTCCTTGCCGGCGGCGATGTGTGTGAGCGCGTCGTAAGCCTGTTGCAGGGTTTGAACCTTGACCACCTGCAGACCGGCCGGGACATGGCCGGCCACCTCGTCGCAGTTAGCGGCCGGAGCCAAAAAGACGGTGGCGCCGCTGTGCCGTGCACCAATCATTTTCTGCACGATCCCGCCTATCGCACCGACCGTGCCGCCCGGTTCGATCGTTCCTGTCCCGGCAAAGTGTTTGCCGCCGGTGAGATCCCCCGGCGTCAGGGTGTCGATAATCCCCAGCGCGAACATCATTCCGGCGCTGGGACCACCGACGTTATTGAGTGCAATATTGACGTCGAAGGGGAAACTGAACTTGTACTGCAGGGCAATTCCGAGCAGGTACTTGCCGCCGGCGCCTTTCTGCGGCGTGATGCTCTTGGTCAGCGTTTCGGAGCCGCGCCGCACCTGAACACTGACGGCCATACCGTTGCTGGCAGCTAATGCGTCCTGGATGACCTGCAAAGTCGTAACCGGCGCTCCGTTGACTGACACCAGGACGTCACCGGGCTCCAGCTGGCCTGCAGAAGCGGACTGCTGCGGAATCGCTGCAACCGCAAGCGTGGTCTGGTAAGAAATCTTCAACTGCGTCAAGGCAGCCGCAGTTGCATCCTCCTGCGATGTCGTCATGGCGACGGCGTTCTGGCTGTTCACATCCTGTTGACTGGTCCCCGGTGCGTACACCAGTTCTTCGGGAATCACCGAACGGCTGCTGTCCAGCCAGGCCCGGTACGCCTCAACGATATTGACGCTGGTGCCGGGGCCGCCGCTGACGTAAACAGTCACCAGGTCCAGCTGCCCGGTGGCAGGATATGTTGGATGGCCGCTGACTTGGATGACGGGTCTGGAGCCGTCCTTGCCCAACGTGTTGAAAGTGGGGCCTGGGGATTCGATCACATACGGCACGGGCAGCGTCAGGGCCACGATACACAATGCCGCCGCCAGTACACCCGAGACGAGCATGGTGATGAAGCGCCCATCGCGGGGCCGCTGGGGTGCGGGCGGCTTCGTCCAGGAAGTCCAGGCAGAGGCACGCCCGCCGGCGGGTGCCCCCTCCAGGGGTCCCCCCGTGTTCGGATCGCTCACAACTTATACCTCTCCTGCGCCCGATGCTGCCCGTACCTGTTACCCATCCCCGCTGTCCACACCTGTTTCATTCTTTGGCAACCATGCACAGATCTGTCTGCCTGACCACGTTGTCTTCGGACCGCTCCGCCAACACCGGCGACGCTGGACCCGCCAGCGAGTCCAAACCCCTAGCCTACGTGCTCCGGCGGAGGTTCGCCGGTAACGGTTTGACTGCCATTGGCACGGGCCGCTATGCCGGCAGCGAACGGGGAACGGATTTGCCGTCTGCGGCCGGTTGGCCGGTAGCGAACGGGCCGCCGCCGGGCAGACAAGAAAGCGCAGGCGGCGGTAACGTGAGGGTAAGAAGTTAGCCCTCCTAGGAACGGCCACACATGACATCGACCCCAGCAAATAACGATGATGAAACACCCAAAGATCCACTCTCGGAAATGCTGGCCAACCTGATGGGTGGCCAGGGCATGGAAGGGTTCGATCCGGCGGCGCTTGCGAAGGCTGCGGGCTTTCCGGATGATCCCAAGGCCCTGTCTGCGCTGTTTGCCCAGGTCCAGGCCATGATGAGCAATCAGAGCGATGAGCCGGTGAACTGGGAGCTGGCACACGACAACGCCCGGCAGGCCGTGGCCGGCGGGGATCCGTCCATCACTGCGGCGCAATCGCGGGAAGTGGACGAGGCCCTGCGTCTGGCGGAGTTGTGGTTGGATCCGGTTACGGATCTGCCCAGTACCGGTTTGATCGGCCGGGCATGGTCCCGTGCGGAGTGGGTAGAAGAGACGCTGGGGACGTGGAAGCGGCTCACCGAGCCGGTGGCGAACAGTATTGCCTTTGCCCTGTCAAATACGCTCAGCGAGCAGTTGCCGGAAGAAATGAAAGCAATGATGGGTGGGGCTTCGTCCATGCTGCAGAACATGGGCGGCGCACTCTTCGGCATGCAACTAGGGCAGGCGGTTGGGGCGTTGGCCCGCGAAGTGGTCAGCTCCACGGATATCGGCGTCCCGCTGGCCGATCTGCAGATGGCCCTGTTGCCGGCCAATATCGCTGTCTTCGGGGAGGGACTGGATTTGCCCGAGCAGGATGTCCGGTTGTTCCTGGCTGTACGGGAGGCGGCCCATGCCCGGCTCTTCGTTCAGGTTCCGTGGCTGCGCGGCCATCTCCTGGGCGCCATCGAATCCTACGCCCGCGGCATTCATATTGACATGTCCCGGATGGAGGAACTTGCCCGGGGTCTGGATCCCAGCAATCCGGAGGCCATCCAGGCTGCTCTCTCCGAGGGCGTCTTCATGCCGCAGCGCACCCCGGAGCAGGACGCTGCGCTGGCCAAGCTGGAAACCGCGTTGGCGCTGGTGGAGGGCTGGGTAGATGAACTCAGTTTTGAAGCTGCGCATAATCTGCCCTCGGCTGCGGCCTTGCGGGAGACGGTACGGCGCCGGAGGGCCACCGGCGGCCCCGCCGAGCATGCTTTTGGAGCCCTGGTAGGACTTGAACTGCGACCGCGCCGCCTCCGGGAAGCCGCCACCCTGTGGGCTGCCTTGAAGCAACAGCGCGGGATAGCGGGCCGGGATGCGATCTGGCAGCATCCGGATCTGCTGCCCACTGCCGATGACTTGGACGATCCGTCCGGCTTTGGCGACCGACGCAAACTGTTGGATGCCTCGGATTCCGATGTGGATGCGGCGCTGGAAAAGCTCCTGAAGGGCGATTTTGAGCAAAGTCCGGAAGCTGCGGCGCAGGCTGATCAGAAGGACGACGGCGAGTCCGGCGCAACGGACAAGGGCCAGGACGGCTCCGGCGCACCTAGCTGAGCAACTTTGCATTACTCACGGCGGGCTGCCGGTGAGAGGCTGGCTGCGGGTCTGGTTCGTCCGGCCCGCAACCGTCGCCGCCCTGCAACCCGCGGGACGTCGCATAGCTGACTCCCTCCAAGAAAGCCTTGGCCCGCTCCAGCTGCGGGTAGCCGCGCAGCAGCTCCCAAAACTCCGGCCCATGGGAGGCCACGAGCAGGTGCGAAAGCTCGTGCAACAACACGTAGTCCACCACCCAGTCGGGCATTCCTTGGAGCTTGTCGGAAAGCCGGATGGACCTCTGCGCGGGAGTTGCCGAGCCCCAGCGCGCATGCTGATTTTTCACCCATCGAACCGTTACCGGCACCGCTTTTCCGGCCAAATAGCGCGACGAAAGTGCAGCAGCCCGGGTCATCAATTCTGCGTCGACGCTGCCGCGGCGCTTTTCCGTACTCCTGCCCGCGCCGCCTGCCGGACCGTAGCCCTTGGTCTCCAGTTTTCCGACCATCTTGGCGACCCAAAGACGTTCCTGCGCGACGCTGAAGTGAGCCGGAATTGCCACCACGGCCGTTCCGCCTTCCCAAAATGCGGCCACTGTGCGGCGGCGCCGCGCTGACCGGCGGACGAGAACGGGCGCGCCACCGGCTGTGAGCTGGGCAGTGGGGGTTCGATCGGAATGCATACTTGCACGTTACAACCACCCTTGGACAACCTGCCATCCGGCCGGCGGGGCTGTGTACAGCTGCCAGCTGTGGATAACGTCACCGGGACCGGATGATTGTGCCAGCATCGAGCTACCGATCGATGAAGAACGTGCAGCAAGAACTCCGAGGTACATCATGAAGATCAATCCAGGCCTGAGAGTGGCTGCCAGGGACGCGCAGACCTTGCAGGTCGGCATGGGACCCGGCGGCTTTATCCTGGAAGGGCTCACCGCAGCGGATCTGACATTTGTCGCCCTACTGCGCCGCGGTACAGGCACCGCGGCAACGCCCGAGACCGCGGCCCTGGCAGCTCTGGACCGGACCCGAGCGGAGGAAATCATCCGTTCGCTCTCGTCCGTGTTGTTCGACGATGCCACACCGCTGGCGCTGCCGGGATACCGGGGCGAACGGTAGGCAGGAGACGCGGCCTTGGCAGCAGCCCTCTACCGTGTTCCGGCACAGGACCTCGTGGCAGCCCGCAGACGTTGCGTGCTGCGGCTGGTTGGCTTGGGCCTTACCGGCGCTGCGCTGGCGCAGGTCCTTGTCTCTGCCGGTATCGGCACTTTGCTGTTGGAGGACGGCAGGGCGGTGCTGGCGGCCGACGTCGGGCCCGGCGCCTTCAAAATGACGGACATCGGCATGAATCGCGCCGCGGCCCTTCGCCGGCACCTGAACAGCCTCGACCCAGCCTGCCAGTCCCATGTGGTCCGGCAAATGCCCGATGACGGGGCTGACTCTCAAACGTTGGATCTGGTGATTTACACCGGGCGGGACGCCGTCGATCCAAAAGGTTCGGCCCAGCTGATGCGCCGTGACCACCCGCATCTTGTGGTCCTGCAGCGCGAACAAGACGCCACCATCGGGCCGTTGGTCATCCCCGGTGAAACGGCCTGCGGCGAATGCGTGGAACGATACCGCGCCGAGGCTGATGCGCAGTGGCCGCGGCTCTGCGCCGAGTTGGGCAACCCGGGGCGAGACAGGCAGGCGCCGCCGGAGGAGAGCTCCATGGCCCTTTGCGTCGCGGGCTCAGCCGCACGCCAGGCGCTGCTGTTTCTCGACGGCGTCAACCGGCCGGCAAGCTGGTCCGCCGTTCTCACCTTCCGGGCATCCGACGGTAACTGGCTGCACCGCCGGTACGCACGCCATCCGGACTGCGGATGTCAATTTCAGCGACAGTTTCAGAGCGCGGACCCTGCAGGACTGGAAGCTCACTGAGCTGCATCTCTACGTCCAGGGCTGTGGCGTTCAGCTGGCGGAGTCCATCGTGAGGATTTCAAGGACGGCCTCGCCGTAGCGTTCCAGTTTGGCTGGACCAACGCCGGGCAACCCGGAGAGCTCCGCCGTGGACTGCGGCCTGGCTTCCGCGATCGCCACGAGAGTGGCGTCGGTGAAGACGACAAAGGCCGGAACCTCGGCCCGTTTGGACTCCTGCAGCCGCCACTGGCGAAGCGCGTCAAACGTCGCTTCCTCGTAGCTGGGCGGGCAATCGCCACACCGGCCCACCTTGCGCTCGGCCCCGGAGGAGAGCATCTTCCCGCAGACCCTACAAGTGGACGGCGCGGCCTCCTTACGGGTTTTACGTGTCGGGTTGGGTGCGGAGCCCGTCCCCGAGCTTCCAGGACTGCGAGCCGAATTAGGTCTGAGCCCGTCGAGGAAACGGGATGGCTTGCGATTGGCCCGACCGCCCGGCGTCCGGGCAGTCGACCAGGACAGGCCCAAAAACTCGCGGGCACGCGTGATGCCCACATAGAGAAGACGACGTTCTTCATCAACACTCTCAGCTGTATCCGCAAAGGAGATCGGCATTAGCCCTTCACTGAGACCGACCAGGAACACTGCATCCCATTCCAGCCCCTTGGCTGAATGCAAGGACGCAAGGGTCACGCCCTGCACCGTCGGAGCGTGCTGGGCGACGGATCGTTCCTGCAGTTCCAGCACGAAGTCAGCCAGGCTAAACCCGCCCTCCGCCGAACCTCTGCTTGCCACCAGCTCATCGGACAGTGCCACCAGCGCGGCCAGGGATTCCCATCGTTCGCGCACGGCACCCCCTGATTGTGGCGGATCGTCGGTGTACCCCAGGGTGGCCAATACATCCCTGACCAGCTGGCCCACCGGCTCCCCAGCGGTGGCGCGTGAGGCCGCCCGCAGTTGCAGGATGCCATCCCGGACCTCCTTGCGGGCGAAGAACCGCTCGCCGCCGCGCAATTGATAGCCAACACCGAGGGACGCCAGCGCCTGCTCATAGGCCTGCGACTGGCCGTTAGTGCGGAAGAGGACAGCGATCTCACTCGCAGGCGTGCCGTTGCGGACCAGGGCCTTGATCCGCACTGCCACCGCCGCTGCTTCCGCTTCATCATCGCTGCACTCGACGAACTCGGGCACCGGACCGGCTGCCCGCTGCGCCACCAGGTGCAGGGGCGCGGACCAGCCGGCGTCCGCCGCGGGACCGGCGCTGCGGCGTGCGGCCAGCAGTGAATTCGCCAGTTGCACGACCTGCGGCGTGGAGCGGTAATCCTTGACCAGCTTTACCAACTGAGCCTTGGGGTACCGCGCGGGGAAGTCAAGGAGGTGCCGCGAGGTGGCTCCGGTGAAGGAATAGATGGTCTGGCTGGCATCTCCGACCACGCAAAGGTCCTCCCTGCCACCGAGCCAGAGATCCAGCATGCGTTGCTGCAGCGGGGAAACGTCCTGGTACTCGTCCACTACAAAATGGCGGTACTGCTCCCGCACCGTAGCCGCTACCCGCGGATCCTCCTGCAGGATTCCCACGGTAATCAGCAGCACGTCCTCGAAATCAATGACGTTTCGGTCCGTTTTGACGTCCTCGTACGCCTGGAAGAGGCGGCCGACGGCGGTCCGGTCCAGCCCGCCAGGCTCCCCCCGATCCTGCGCATGCGTCAGATACGTTTCCGGCGTCAGCATAGAGACCTTAGCCCACTCAATTTCGGCGGCAAGGTCCCGGATCGAAGCGCGGTCTGACGCGAGCCGCAGCCGACGAGCCGCCTCTGCGATCAGCTGCGCCTTGTGGTCGAGCAGTCCGGGAATAACACCACCTACGGCCTGCGGCCAGAAAAACTGAAGTTGGCGCAGAGCGGCCGCATGGAAGGTCCTCGCCTGGACACTGCCTACGCCAAGATCTCGTAACCGGGCGCGCATTTGAGCGGCTGCTCGTGCCGTAAATGTGACAGCCAGCAGGCGTTGCGGGTTGTAGACACCGCTGTGCACCCCATAGGCGATCCGGTGGGTAATAGCCCTGGTCTTTCCAGTGCCGGCTCCGGCGAGTACACACACCGGTCCCGTCAGCGTCGTCGCGACGGTTCGCTGCTCGTCGTCGAGACCGGCCAGAATCCGTTCCTCCAGCGTCCGCTCATCGAGAACCGGCGCCAGTTCTTCAGTCATTCAGCCACCTCCCCGGCTTCAAGAATCCTGCCGCCGTACCAGTGCTCAATCAGGGCGCGGGCAATTGACGTCCGTGCTGAGATCACGACCTCCCCGCGGCTGACCGCCTGCTGAAGTTCGTCGCGGCTGAACCAGCGCGCCCGCGTGATCTCCACACCGTCCGGAACGGCCTCCGTGTCGTCCGTACGGGCCAGGTAGCCGAGCATGAGCGAAGCCGGAAAGGGCCACGACTGTGAACCTAAGTAACTCGGCGAATGCAACCGCACCCCGACCTCCTCGCCGATCTCACGCACTACGGCCTGCTCCAGCGATTCACCGGGTTCAACAAATCCGGCCAATGTTGAATAGCGATTGGCTTCCCATTTGGATCCACCGCCGAGCAGGATGCGCTCATCCGGGCCGACAACGGCGACAATTATGGCCGGATCCGTGCGCGGGTAGTGCTCCGAATTATCCTGCGGACAGCGCCGGACCCAGCCGGCAGCCTCGGCGCGGGTGATTGCACCACAGAGCGGGCAATGTTTGTGGGTTCGGTGCCAGTTGGCTATGGCGCTCGCCTCGATGAAGATACCCGCGTCCGCTGCGGGCAGGCTAAGGGCAGCTTCGCGGTATCCCGCCAGACGCGTACCGGCCGGCGCCATGCTGAGCAGCGCTGCCGCAGCTTCCGCCGGCAGGACAACCAGCAGCACATCGTCCTCCGGCGACAGCCCCGTCGACACCGAAGCGGGGCCTGGTCGCTGCACCTGCGCGGGCTCCACGCCAAACACCCTGGCGGCCGCCGCCGTCGCCCGCCCTAAATAGACCGCCAGCCCATCCGTCGGGAGCCGGCGGGCATCCACAAATACTATTTTGTCCGAGTGGATAAGGGTTTTGCCATCGACAAGGATCATGCATCGACTCTCACCCGAGGCCCGCAGGCCCTCGAGAAAACCGGGAGCCGACCGGCGCTCGCAGCCCCGGTCCAAGACGGCTTCGGTCCACGGCAGCGGTTCGGTTTGGATCATCTATCTACCGTACGCAGTCAGACCGACATTGCACATTCCGCAGGCGCACCTTCGCACCGGCTGCATCCCGCCGCACAGCCCTGCGGTTTCCCGGAAGTTGCCGATCCGGTGGATGTGGGATGCATAACGGTTCGCGCGACTCGCCGCGCTGAAACGCCCCTCTTCACAGCTGGCCGCCTTACGGTGGAGGGGTGAGACGAATGACACCCATCGAATTGGCCGCGGTAGCGACTGCAGCCGTGCCCGGTCTATCCCCTGTCGCCTGTGCCCCGGAACCGGACGACGCGGCGGATTTTGATTCTGCGGTGCTGCTGGACGGGGACCGCAAACGCTGGCGTGTCCGGTCGCCACGCCATCCGGAAGCCAGCGCCCGGCTCGAGACGGAGCTGCTGGTACTGCGGGCGTTTCCCCCGGGCGTGCGCGCCGAGCTTCCGTTCCTGCTGCCGACAGTGGCCGGCACCGTACGCCGCGGCGACTTGACGACCTTTGTCTATTCCCACTTGTCCGGCGTAGCGCAGTCAGTGGAAGAGTTAGCCGCAGGCGGGGCTGTTTTGGCGAAGGAAATCGGCGCCGCGATGGCCGCGATCCACGACCTGCCTCCGGGCCTGGTGGACGGGGCGGACCTGCCCAGCTATACCGCCAACGAATTCCGTCAGCGTCGGCTGAACGAGCTGGATCAGGCCGCAACGACCGGTAAAATTCCCCCCGCACTGCTGCGTCGATGGGAACACGCTCTGGAAGACGTAGCGCTCTGGCGGTTCAGCCCGTGCGTGGTGCATGGTGACCTGCACGAAGACAACGTTCTTATTGAGGGACGCCGAGTAATGGCCGTTACCGGCTGGACCGATTTGAAGGTCTGCGATCCCGCCGACGACTTTGCCTGGCTGGTGGCCATTAATAACCAGCCGTTCGTGGATGCTGTCCAGGAATCCTACGCTGCCGCGCGCAAAGACATCACGGATCGCCACTTGCTGCGCCGTGCAGCACTCTCGGCCGAATTTGCCTTGGCGCAGTGGCTGGTCAAGGGAGTAGCCGCCAATGACCAACGGATGGTGGCCGAGGCAGAGGACATGCTGCGGACGCTGGAGAACGACATTGCAACATTTGGTGGCCAGCCGATCAGTACAGAGCCGGAAATCCACGCGACCGCTTCGGCAGCTAAGGCCGGGACTGCTGCGGGCGTCGCAGGGACTGCCTCGGGTGTTGCCGGAACCGGCTCGCGCGCCGTGGGGCCCGCTGCTCCCGTAGCTGAAATCACTGTGGAAGTCAGCAGCAGCGCGGAGGCGAGCAACAAGGTCACGGTGGGTACCATAAATGACGCGGGCACGAGTGGCCCCCGTGCTACAACCACCGGCAGCGCGGCCACCGATGTCACAGTGCCTGCCGAAATTACGGTGCCTGCCGAAGGCACAGCCGCCACCGAAGGCACAGCCGAGGTCACCGCTGCAGCCGGTGGCGGCGCCAACCAGGGCTTCAGCGGGCCGAAGGTAGCCGCAGCCCGGGAGACGGCCGGGCCCGGGACTGCTGCTCAGGAAACTGCCGCAGCTGCCGCCGCCGCCGCTGGCGTTCCCCATGCAGTGGATCCAGCGGCCGCGGCGGCCGCTGACGATACCCGTACCGCCACGATGAAGGTTATTCCACTGCACTCACGCTGACGCGTCCCGCCGATCCACAGTGCCCGGTTCCTCGACCGCACCGGACGCGCCAGCTGAGTAAGCCGAGCTGACGATGCGTTCCAGCTCGACTTCGCCCGCCAGATTATGCGGACGGATCAGTTTGTCCTGTCCCACAAAGTAGAACGCGGCCCGGACGTCCCGTAGCTCAACCCCCTTGAGTCGGGACCAGGCCAGCCGATAGACGGCGAGCTGCACTGATCGGACGCTCAGCGCCGCCGCGGACGGCACGCGGCCGGTTTTCCAGTCGATCAGATCCCAGGCGCCGTCCGCGTCGCGGAACACAGCGTCGATTCTGCCCCGGACTACAACATCTCCGACACGAGTCTCTACGGGTACTTCCAGCATTTCCGGCGTCCGCTGGGCCCAGTGCGAAGCCCGGAACGTCGCCTGCATCAGCTCCAACCCGTAAGCTTCATCGACGTAGCTGTCCGCACCCGGGACTTCGTCGAGGTCCAGCTGACCGGACGTGCCAAAATATTCCTCCACCCATGCGTGGAAGGCCGTCCCTTTCCGGGCGGCCATTCCGGGTTTACGGGGCACGGGCCGGCGAAGGTTGCGCGTCACTGCGGCCGGATCGTCTCCGAGGTCGACCAGCAGGGAGGCGGAAATATGGGCCGGCATTTGAACCGGTGCCGTACGGGACTGCAGACCTCGCTGCGCCAGCAGGAGCGACGTTTCCTTTCCCCAGCGGGGATTCAGCGACAGGAAATCAGCGTCTGCCGCTATCGAAGCAGGAGACTGATTCTGTCCCCGTTGCGCGAGCCGGGCCAATTCGGCGTAAACCGCGCGTGCCGAAGCTTCCACCGCATTACGGCGTCCGGTTTTCTTCTGCCCGGATACCTGCCGGCCGGTGATCCGAGGTCCTTCCAGCGGATCATAGGGCCACTGCGCGCTTTCAATTCCGGCTGTGAGCGGGTTTCCTTCGCCCGGTTCACCTTCTGGAAACCAATCGCCCAGGACTGCCTGCCGGGGGGTCAGCTCGGTCAGCGGCAACAACTCGGTCAAAAAAATCGAGGCAGCCGTCGGTTTTGCCCGCCCGGCGCTCCAGGCCGTGGAGGAGCACATGAGGAAATTTTTTGCACGGGTGAACGCTACATAGGCCAGCCGCCGCTCTTCTTCTTCGCCATGGGCTTTGACGTCCTCCGCGTAGAGTTTCTCAGTGTCCAGCCAGCCCTTCTGGTCAGGCATCGACAGGTCCCATTCCGGCAGGTCCTCGCTGTCGCCGCGCAATGGCCACGGCAGCGAGGCAGCACCTTGAGACCAACGGTTCACCCGGCCGCTGGGGAACGCACCCTCGTTAAGTCCCGGGACATAGACTACGTCCCACTCCAGCCCCTTGGAGGCGTGCACTGTCAGAAGCTGCACCGCGTCCGGGTTCACCTCCGGCTGGGTCATTTCCAGGCCATTCTCCTCCGATTCAGCCGTTTCCAGCCAACCGAGAAAAGCCAGCAAATCCACTCGATCAGCGGTCTGCATGAAGTCCGCGGCGGCGTCCGCAAACGCGTCAAGATTCCGCCGGGCGTGGTGAATGTTGGAATTCGGTTTGGCAGCCAGTTCGATATCCAACAGCATGGTCCGCTCAACTTCGCCGAGCAGGCTTGTCAGGTCATCACCGACAAAGCTGCGCAGATACCGAAGCTCGTCCCGCAGGGCCAGCAGTCGCTCCAATCCCGCTGGCGTCAGCGTGCGGACGAGCCCGGCCGGCCAATAATCCCGTTTAAGCTGGTCCAGGCCCTCGACCAGGCTGGAACCATCCACCAGGTCGAGTTCAACAGCAGTGTCCGCGGCCGGGCGCGGAACGTGTTCCCCCGACCGGTCAGTCACAAGGCCGGATGCCGCGGCGTCCGCGTCAGGCTCCTCCCGGACGTCCGCCGCATATTCGCGCTGCCTGGCCAAGTACCTCGACCAGTCCGCCAGAGCCATCAGATCCAATGGCCCGACCCGCCAGCGTGCACCGGTAAGCAGCCGCATCAGTGAATCCGAGCGCCCTGGATCAGCAAGCACCCGTAGGGTAGCGACCAGATCAACTATTTCCGGCGTCTCCAATAGTCCGCCCAAGCCGACTATCTCATAGGGAATGCCGCGTGCTTCAAGGGCACTTTGCAGCGCCAGGAACTGCGCGCGACGGCGGCACAGAATTCCGACCGTCGTCGGCTCCAAAGCCGACGACACCAGCCGCCGGCCAGCTCCTGCGTCCCGTTCGGCACGGAAGTCCTTTTGCGACAAAATGCTGGCGGCCACGGCGTCCGCCTCATCCACCACGGTGGCGTAACGTGCCAGCAGCACCGTGCCGGCCGCGGCATCGTCCTTCTGCCGCAAGGGTGAGACGGTCACTGCGGGCCCGGCGTTCCGGCGTTGGGCTGACTTCCGACGCTGAACCGCGTTCAGCTCGCCGGACATGACATTGGCGGCATTGAGGATGTTGATGGAATTCCGCCAGGCAGTTGTCAGTTCCGCCGTAGCAGCGAAGCCTCCGGTGCTGGTGCGGAAGATCTCGGGGAATCGGAATAGCTGCCCGGCCGATGCGCCACGGAAGCCGTAGATCGACTGATGCGGATCGCCCACTGCCGTTACGGGGTGGCCGTCGCCGAAGAGCTTGGCAAAGAGCTGCAGCTGCGCATGGGATGTGTCCTGGAACTCGTCGAGCAACACCACTTTGTAGCGTTGGCGCTCCAGTTCAGCTGCCTGCGGCACCTGATCAGCAATCTGCGCCGCAAGTGCCACCAGATCTCCGTAATCGAGGGCGTTGCGGTTGCGCTTGGCCACCGTGTAGCGGACGACCATCTCCGCCACGCTGCCTCTGGTCCGTAGCACATCGACCAAATCTGCCGCCCCTTTAGTGGAGGCACGAACCTTGCCTTCCAAGTACGGCAGGGCCGCAAGCTGCTCCGCCAACGCCTCCACGGTGGCGCGCACATGAAGCGGATCCTGCAGATGCTCGGAACATTCCCCGGCCAGATCCAGCACGGCCTTGACCAGCGTCGACTTGGCCGCGGAGAAATGCTCGTACCCGCCGTCATAGGCTTCCACGACGTGACTGGCCAACTGCCAGGACTCCGCACCTCCCAAGACCACAGCGTCCCGCTCGATCCCCAGGCGCAGGCCGTAATCGGTGACGATGCCGCTGGCGTAGGAATGGTAAGTGCTGACTTTGGGTTCCAACGCCTCGGCAGCGACCGAACCGAGCGCAAGGGCGCCCTTTCCTGATCGTGCCAGTGCTGTCAGCTTCGCCAGCTGGCGGCGGATCCTCCCGGCGAGCTCTCCCGCCGCCTTTCGGGTGAAGGTGACGCCCAGAATTTCCTCCGGCAGGACGTAGCCGTTGGCCACCAGCCACACCACTCTGTCCGCCATCGTCGTGGTCTTTCCCGAACCAGCACCGGCAATCACCAGCAGCGGCTCCAGCGGCGAGGAGATGATCCTGGCCTGCTCTTCGGTGGGCGGAAACGCCCCGAGCAGCCCGGCGAGTTCATAGGGCGAGACGTGCGTTTGCCGATCGTGGACTGGCTTGTCCGTGACATCAATACTCATTCGGTGATCTGCTTTCCTGCGCTGCACAGCGGACAGATTTGCGGGACCGGACAGCTCCCGTTCATGCTGCCGCTTCCGGGATCATGGACGGCCTCGAAGGTAGCGCCGGACATCAATCCGGCGGCTTTGCGGACAAGCGGCGTCGCCCAGTCGTCCCGTGGATTCAGGGCTTCCTGCTCCTGAACGTTCAGTCCCTTGGTCCCGTCTCCCAGTTGGGCCAGTCGCGCTCCACCGGTCCGGGTTGCGCTGCTGACACCCGCCAGGCCTGCGAAAGCGCCAGCCGCCACGGCTGCCTGATAGGCGCCCAGCTGAGGGTGCTCAGCGAGTTCGGCGGCCTTGGGCTTCCGCCGTCCGGTTTTCAGGTCGATGATGACGAGGTTTCCCTCCGCATCGATTTCCAGCCGGTCCACCTGCCCACGGAGGGTAATGGCGCGGTGAACCTCCGTTTCGGGCCCCGCCCCTCCGGGGAGGTGCGCTTCATCAGCGGCAGCGCAAAGGTCCACACTGAAATCCTTTTCCACAGCGAGCAGGCTGCGGCCTTCGGTTCGCATCTGCACCACATACTGCGCGAGCTTGCGGACCATTTCCTCCGCACGCTTGAAATCCAGTTTCCCTTCCCAATTTTCCTTCATCCCCAACGCCGGCCATCGGCGCTGCAGCTCAGCAAGGTATTCGTGCCCTGCAGCGTCCGGGTGTTCCTGGGCAATTGAATGCACCAAGGTGCCCAAACTGCGCGCGAAGTCAGTCGCCGCCTCTCCCCCGGCCGCCTGAACGAACCAATTGAGCGGCGACTTCAGGACGGCTTCGACCTTCGACGGGGAAACCTTCACCGTTTCATCCGGTGGAACGATAGGGGCCCTTGAGCTCAACGGAGCCAGCCCCCACCAGGCATCCGGTGCCGCTCCCGGTGCACCAGCTGCAGCGAGGACCGCGAGCATGCGTGCAGCTTCCGCTGCCGGTTGGGCCCGCGCCGATCCAGTCTGCCCCGCAACAGCTGGAACCGCTGCCGGCAGCACTGTTGCGGGCGCTCCGGCCTCCGATTCCTGGCGCAATTCCGCCACCAGCGAACGCAAGGTCATGGGCCGGCGGACCTGTTCCACCGGCCGGCCCTGCAGCGGGTTGGCCGGTTCCGGACCGGCCGGAGGAGCTTCCCAGGGCGCAACTAGGTCCAGGAACTGCGAGGGCTGCAGGTCCGGGGACGAGGCGGCGGTGCAGATTAATCGTTCGCTGGCACGCGAAATCGCAGTGGAAAAGCTGCGTAATTCGTCATAACGGATCTCCCGCAGGCGCGTGGCAGGGCCGAGTTGCCGCGCCGCTGCCGGTCCGCGTTCCAAGACATCCACCAGCAGTTGGCTGCCGAGCAACTCACCGCGTAGCCGGGTGTCCGGCCAGATTCCTTCCTGCAGACCCGCAACAATCACCACAGGCCATTCCCGTCCCGCGGCGCTGGCCGGCGTCAGAATTTCCACGGCATCGCTGCGCTGGGCACGTGCCGCAAGGGTGTCCATCGGCAGTTCCTGGTTCAGCAGATATTCCAGGAACTGCCGCGGACTTGAGCCGGGCAGCTGATCAACATAGCGTTCCGCCGTCTGGAAGAGCGCCATGATCGCATCCAGATCGCGGTCCGCACGTATTCCTGCCGGACCACCGGCAATCGCCTGGGCCGCCCAGTAGTCGGAGCAGCCTGCCTCGTCCCACAGCGCCCAAAGGACCGTTTCGGCATTTGCCCCAGGATCCGCAGCAGCTTTGCGCCCGGCGGCCAGCATCCTTGACATTCTCTCGGCGTTCTTCCCGTCCCAGCCCAACTGCGAGAACGCGCCCGGATCCAGCAAGGCCTCCACGAGCAGGGCGTCACTGGCCTTCCCGCCGCCGCCGCTGCGCTCTTGACGGCGCAGCGCCTGCCGAAGCCGCCGCAGGTTGATCGACGTCGATCGCCCCAGCCGCGAGGTCAACAGGGAAACGGCGAGCTCGGCATCGAGCAAATCGGGGTCGAGCACCACGCGAAACGCGTCCAGAAGAGGCTGCACGGCGGCCTCGTCGCGGACTGCATTTTCCGCAACGGGCACCTTGACATCAATCCCCTGGCCGCCCAAGTACCGCTGCAGCTGGGCCAGCTGCGTGCCGGTGCGGACAATCACCGCAATGTCCGCCAGCCGCCGGCCTTCGTGGTGCTGCGCGTCGAGAATCCGCTCGGCAATCAATCGGAGCTCGTGGACCTCGGATGCCACCAGATGGGCGGTCAATGCCGCCCGCACGGCTGCTCCCCCGGGGTGCGCCGTGACTGCGGCGTCCTCCTGGTCTGCCGCGATAACAGGCGTCGCTTCCAGGACCCGCGCCTTATGGCCGCCCTTGCTTTGCGAAATCCGCTCCGCAACCCGGCCCCACCCCTGTGCGAGTTCCGGGCACAGCCGATGCGAGGTGCTCAGGACGGCCTCAGCGACAGAACCGCTGCCGGCCAGGCGCTCGCGGACCTGCCCCGCGAGGTCCGGACGGGCACCGCGGAACCCCTGCACCACGGTGTCCGGGCAAGCGGTGATGAGGACATCCTTGCCGCGGCCCAGCAGTGCCAGCAGGCGATGCACCGCTTGGTTCGCTTCCTGGATATCATCGACCAGGATCAGCTGCAGGCGGTTCCGTTCCCTGTCAAGGTACTCCGCATCCGCTTCGAAGAGTCCAATCACGGCGGTAATAATGCCGGCGGGGTCAAAGGAACCTGACTTACCCCAGTCCACTACGTCGCGGTACTCCCCATAGAGCACGGAGGCCGCTATCCAGTCCGGCCGCGCGTTCTCCTGACCCAGCCCGGCGAGATCGGCCGGCGTCAGGCCATATTCAATAACGCGGTCAAAGAGCTGCCGGACTTCCTGCCGGAAGCCGCGGGTTCCCAGCGCCTCACGCAAATCCTCGGGCCATGTCGGGGCGGTGCCCAACCCCAGGCGATGGCCGTCGAGGAGCTCCTTGATGATCAGGTCCTGCTCCGGACCGCTGAGCAGCTTCGGCGCGCGCTCCAAGTGCGGCAACCGGCCTTCTACCTTGGCACGGCGCAGCACATCAAAAGCATAGGAGGCCCAGGTACGGGCCGGGGACGTACTCAGGCTCCGGTCCAGCCGGGCGCTGAGCCCGTCCCGCAGCCGCGCAGCCGCCAGCCGCGATGGACCCAGCAGCAGCACGCCCGCCGGATCGACGCCGTCGTCCTCAATCCTTTTTACTGCTGCTTCCACCAGAACGGTGGATTTCCCCGTCCCCGGGGCACCCCAGATCAGCACCGGCCCGCTGCCCGTTCCAAGCCGGACCACGGCATCCTGGTCCGGGCTGAGCACGGGCTCGCTCCCGGCAGCGCTCCGGTGCGCGGCGTCGGGGCGGACCAGTTCGAGAATCGATGTCTGCGTCATGAAACCACTCCATCATGAGGTGCTGACATTGTGGCGCCGGGCGTATCAGCGGCCGCCGCCGTGCGGGCGGTCAAGCCGTCCCGGATACGGTCCAGGAGAACAAATTCCTGGTCCGTCGGCTGCCAGCGAGCGGCAGCGATGTCCACCCGCCAGGTCTCCTGGTCGCCGGGTGTCCTGGCCGGACGAAGCGCGGTCCCCTCCTGGCGGTAGTGTTTCAGGGCGCGTGCATCATGGCAGGCCGGCGGCTGTCCGCCGGCCCTGATCACCCGCCACCATGCAACGGCGCTGCCGTAGCGGGACATCACCGCACCTACTTGCCGGGGACCGCCGTCATTGAGCAGAACCGCAATGTCGCCATAGGCAAGCACGGCGCCGACCGGGATGAGGTCCACCACTTCCAGCACCGCATCTATGTACTGAGCACGCATATCCACCAGCCTAATGGCGCGCGGTCCGGCATCCGCGTATCTGCTGGTGGCTAAGCCGTGGCACGGCGCAGAACCCGGACGGACGGCGGGTTCCGCCGGATCGTGTCGGTGGCACCCCGTACGGTGGATTTATGAACAGTTGGCATACACGTCCACGGGCAGCGTTCGACGTCGAGACCACGGGCCGGGACCCGCGGGAGGCACGGCTGGTCACCGCATCGATTGTCGTGGTCGACGACGGCGGGACCGTAACTGCCGAACACGAGTGGCTTGCCGATCCCGGCATCAAGATTCCCAATGAGGTAACGGCAATTCACGGTGTGACGACGGAACGGGCGCGGCGTCACGGACTTCCGGCCGAACGGGCCGCTGCTGAGGTGTCACAGGTGCTGGCCGGCCTGTTTGCCAGCGGCATCCCCGTGATCGCGTTCAACGCCTGTTATGACTTCACCGTGCTGGCCCGCGAATCCTTCCGGTACGGGGTGCTGCCGCTCAATGCCTTGCCCGTGATTGACCCCTATATCTGCAACAAGCAGGTGCATAAATACCGCAAGGGGAGGCGGACGCTGGGGGCATTGTGCAAGGAATACGGCGTCGGCCTTGAGGATGCGCATACCTCGGCCGCCGACGCCCTCGCCACGATCCGACTCGCCGATGCCCTGGCGGCGCAGTTCCCCGAGCTGCAGCTCGAGGCCGCGGCCCTGCACGCCTCGCAGATAGGCTGGGCCGCGGCGCAGGCGGCGGATTTTCAGGACTATCTGCGCCGCAAAGACCCCGCTGCCGTTATCGAGGGGCACTGGCCCGTCCTCATCTAGGCCCCGACGGGAACTACCTGCGGTCCGGTAGGACATATCTCACACATGTACAGGGCGGTCGCCGGACCGCCTGAAGATGCCGCGGTGATTTTGAACGGTCGCGCCCGAACAGCCCGCAGCAGGGCGTTATTGCGCCCGTGCCGAATTCTGTTCGGTCTATTGCTCCAAAAAGCGTGCAAAGTTTGTGTGCCACGATATCCCGGGCCCAGTGACATACTTTAGTTCGGCCAGCCGGGCCCTGCCGTCGTGCCGCCAGGCGCAGCTTTGGCCACCTCCAGTCGTAAACAGCGTGCGCATCGCTGCGGCCAAATTGTCTATGAAAGTGAATGCCCCCATGAAATTCAAAGCCTTCAAGTGGCTCTCCGCCGTTCCGGTCGCCATCGCGTTGACCATCTCACTTTCCGCCTGCGGCGGCAGTGCCGGCAGCGCCGGCAGCGGAGCCTCGCCCACGGATGCCCTGGCCGGCAGCGATCAGCAGTCCCTGGACAAGTACACCACCAAGGATGTCACCGCCGTGGACGCGATCGATAAGTCCAAGCTGGGCCTGATCGTTCCCGGAACCATCACCGTTGGCACGCTCTCCGACGCCCCGCCGAACATCTTTATCGACAAGGACGGCAAGTTCACGGGCTTCGACAACGAACTGCTGCGTGCCGTCGCCGCCAAGCTGCAGCTGAAGGTGGAGTTCAAGTCCACCGATTTCGCCGGCCTGCTGGCCCAGGTACAGAACAAGACGTTCGACGTTGGATCGTCGTCCATTTCGACCACCGACAAGCGCCGCCAGAACGTTGGCTTTTCGAACGGCTACGACTTCGGCTACATGGCCGTTGTCGCCAAGACGAGCGCTGCCGTCAAGGGCTTCAAGGACCTGACGAACGACACTCGTGTTGGCGTGGTGCAGGGCTCCGTGCAGGACGATTACGTCACCAACACCCTGAAGATCGAACCCGTCCGTTTCACCGACTACAACACTGTGTATGCGAACCTGAAGACCGGCCAGATTGATGCCTGGGTGGCCCCGTCACAGCAGGCGTCCGGGCAGGTCAAGGACGGCGACGGCACCGCGATCGTTGAATCCATTATCAACACGCAGAACTTTGTTGCCTACGCGGTCAATTCGAAGAACCAGCCGCTGATTGATGCCCTGAACTCTGGCCTTGACGCCGTCGTCGCCGACGGCACATGGAGCAGTCTGTCCAAGCATTGGTACCCGGAGCGGGCCATCCCGACCGACTGGAAGCCCGGCTCCAAGGCTGTCGTCTTCCCGAAGGGCTAGCATATGGATGCATTCCAGCAATTCCTCAAGACGTTTTTTGACTGGAAGGCGATGGGGGAAGTCATTCCCCAGATGCTCACAGTCGGGTTGCCCAACACCCTCATCCTCGCCATCATCTCCGGCGTCCTGGGATGCATCCTCGGCCTGATCCTGGCTGTGATGGGCATTTCCCGCAACGGGGTGGCCCGCTGGATAGCCCGCGTTTACACGGACATCCTGCGCGGTCTGCCTGCCATCCTGGTCATCCTGGTGATCGGCATTGGCCTGGGGCCGTCGTTCCGGATGCTGACCGGCAGCACCAGCCCGTTTCCGTTGGGTATCCTGGCCCTTACGTTGATGGCCGGCGCCTACATCGGTGAGATTTTCCGGTCGGGCATTCAAAGCGTTCACACGGGGCAGTTGGAAGCGGCCCGGGCCCTTGGTTTCAGCTACGGCTCGGCCATGTTCCTGGTCGTGATCCCGCAAGGTATCCGAAGAGTGCTGCCGGCGCTGGTAAACCAACTGATCTCGCTGATTAAGGACTCGTCCCTGATCTACGTGCTTGGCCTGCTGGCCAGCCAGCGGGAAATCTTCCGGATCGGCAACGACGCAATGTCCAACTCGGGCAACCTCTCTCCGCTGGTGGCCGCCGGCGTCCTTTACCTGATCCTGACCATACCGCTCACACATCTGGTCAACTTCATCGACAACCGACTGCGCATCGGCAAGCCCGCCAAAAAAGAGCCGGATGACGTTGCCGCCGCCGTCGGAAAGGGCGTTTAGACCATGACCGTATTGACCTCCGGCACCCTGACCGGCAAGAACCTGCACCTGTCCTTCGGGCACAACCATGTCCTGCGAGGAATTGACCTGCACGTTCCGCAGGGCACCACTGCTTCCGTGATCGGCCCTTCGGGCTCGGGCAAGTCCACGCTGCTGCGCGTGATGAACCGGCTGATCGAACCGGACCAGGGTGACATACTGCTGGACGGCCGCTCGGTCCTGCAGGACAACCCGGACGAGCTGCGCCGGCGCATCGGCATGGTGTTCCAGCAGTTCAACCTTTTCCCACACAAGACCGTGGTGGAGAACGTCTCGCTCGCGCTGCACAAGCTCCGCAGGATGCCCAAGGACCAGGCGCGTGCCGAGGCCCTTGAGCAGCTGGATCTGGTGGGACTCAGGCACAAGGCCGAGGCCCGCCCGGCAGACCTCTCCGGCGGACAGATGCAGCGTGTGGCGATTGCCCGGGCGCTGGCCATGAAACCCGAGGTGATGTTCTTTGACGAGGCGACCTCGGCTCTGGACCCCGAGCTGGTCAAGGGCGTGCTCGCGCTGATGGCGGATCTGGCCCAGTCGGGAATGACCATGGTGGTGGTAACCCACGAGATGGGGTTCTGCCGCAACGTCTCGGACACCGTGACGTTCATGGACGCCGGCGTTGTGGTGGAGACGGGGTCCCCGGACCAGCTCTTTACCGCGCCGGAGACTGATCGCCTCAAGAGGTTCCTCTCCGACGTTCTATAGTCCGGGAATCGGTTCACACCCCGCCCGGGGACGGCCTGATGCCAGACAAATGGACCGATGCCGTGGAAATTTCCACGGCATCGGTCCATTTCAGCGGCATCGGCACCGGATGTGCCTGGCCCGCATACGCACTAGGCTGCTGCGGCAGCCCTCGCGGCACCCGGGAGAGCGTCGATGATCCGGTTCATGGCGTCGTCGTCGTGCGCTGCGGACAGGAACCAGGCCTCAAAGACCGACGGGGGCAGGTACACCCCGGCATCAAGCATCGCGTGGAAGAACGGCGCATAGCGGAAGGACTCCTGGCCCTGCGCATCCTCGTAGTTATGTACGCCGCGTTCGGAGGTCCCGAAGGCGACGGAAAACAGGCTGCCGGCGCGCTGGATGGAGTGGTCCACCCCGGCCGTGGCCAGCGCCTGCGACAGCGCTGCCGAGAGCTGCAGCGAACGGGCGTCCACGGTGTTGTAAACATCCGCCGTCGCTGCCCTCAGGGTGGCAACCCCGGCAGCCATCGCCACTGGATTCCCGGACAGCGTCCCGGCCTGGTAGACCGGGCCCAGCGGCGCCAGATAGTCCATCACGTCCGCGCGGCCGCCCAGTGCCGCCGTCGGGAGCCCGCCGCCAATAACCTTGCCAAAGGTGAACAGGTCCGGCGTCCACGCGGCAGCAGAAAATGCATCGGCCGGGCTGGCGGTGAGGCCCCAATAGCCGGCTGGCCCGGTGCGGAATCCGGTCAGCACCTCGTCGAGTATCAGCAGCGCACCATGTTCGGCGGTGATCCGCGACAGTCCGGCGTTAAAGCCTTCCCCCGGGGTTACCACGCCCATGTTCGCCGGTGCGGCTTCGGTGATCACCGCGGCGATGCTGTGGCCGTGCCGGGCGAAGGCTTCCTCGACCGCACCCAGATCGTTGTACGGCAGCACCAGGGTTTCGGCGGCGGTGGCTGCCGTCACCCCTGCCGAGCCGGGCAGCGCCAGGGTTGCCAGACCTGAGCCGGCGGCCGCGAGCAGCGAATCAAGGTGCCCGTGATAGCAGCCGGCAAACTTAATGATCAGGTTCCGGCCGGTGAAGCCGCGGGCCAGCCGGACGGCCGTCATTGTCGCTTCGGTGCCGGTGGACACCATGCGCAGACGTTCCACGGCGGGCACCCGCTGCTGCACCAGCGAGGCCAGTTCGGCCTCGTCCGGCGTCGATGCGCCAAAACTGAGGCCGCGGTCGACGGCGGCATGCACCGCAGCGAGTACGTCCGGGTGGGCATGCCCCAACAGTGCCGGACCCCAGGAACAGACCAGGTCCACATAGTCCCGGCCGTCCGCGTCGGTTAGGTACGCGCCCTTGGCTGAAACCATGAACCGCGGCGTTCCACCCACGGAGCCGAAGGCGCGCACCGGGGAATTCACCCCGCCGGGCATCAGGGCCTTGGCCCGGTCAAAGAGTTGTGCTGAGATGTCTGTGCTGCTCATACGTCCATTCTTCCAGCCCAGATGGGCTTAAGGGTTTTTCAGCCAGTCGGCCAGTTCGGCGGCCCAGTAGGTCAGGACCATGGAAGCCCCGGCCCGCTTAATGCTGAGCACGGATTCTTCAATGGCACGGCGTCTGTCGATCCAGCCGTTCGCGGCCGCGGCTTCGATCATCGCGTATTCGCCGGAGACCTGATAGGCGGACACCGGAACCGGGGACATCGCAGCCACGTCGGCAAGGATATCCAGGTAGCTCATGGCAGGCTTTACCATCACCATGTCCGCCCCTTCGGCCAGATCCAGCTGCACCTCCAGCAGCGCCTCGCGCCGGTTACCCGGATCCATCTGGTAGGTCCGTCGGTCGCCGGCCAGCTGGGAGTCAACGGCTTCCCGGAAGGGGCCGTAGAACGCGGACGCATACTTCGCCGCGTAGGCAAGCACGGACCGTTCCTGGAATCCGGCGGAGTCCAGGGCCTGCCGGATCACCCCCACCTGACCGTCCATCATGCCCGACGGCGCCAGCACCTGGGCACCGGCCCTCGCCTGTGCCACGGCCATGTCCGCATATATTTCCAGCGTCGCGTCGTTATCCACCCCGCCGGAAGCGTTGAGCACTCCGCAGTGGCCGTGATCGGTAAATTCGTCCAGGCACAGATCGCTCATCACCACCAGCTCGTCCCCCACCTCGGCCCGGACATCGCGGATGGCCTTGTTCAGCACACCTTCCGGGTCCAGTGAACCGGAGCCGGTGGCGTCACGCGTAGCGGGGACGCCGAAGAGCATGATGCCGCCCACCCCGCGTTCCACCGCCTGAACCGCCGCGCGTTTGAGCGACTCGGTGCTGTGCTGGACGACTCCTGGCATGGAGCTGATCGGCACCGGCTCGCTCAGCCCCTCGCGGATGAAGGCCGGCAGGATCAACTCGGTGGGTGCCAGCCGGTTTTCGGAGGTCAGGCGGCGCAGTGCGTTGGTGGCGCGCAAGCGGCGCGGACGGTGCTGCGGGAAACTCATCAGGACTCCTATAAATCGACGGGATAGGCAGTAATAGCGGGCACTGCAGGCATGCTCGCCATCCGGCCCGGAACGGCACAGCTGAGTGCTTCCACGATGCCGGCCGGAGTGGCTTTTTGGGCCGTAGCGGCGACGCTCAGACCCAGCCGAATGGCCTCGTCATGAGTGGGCCTGCCAATGGCAATCAGCAGGCAACCTTTGGGCAATGGGGCCAACTGGCGGGCGATGCTGCGGGCGGCGCTGCCGGACGCGGCGACGACGGCGTCAAGTCCGCCGGCGCCGATCAGCGTCTTCGCCTGCGCCGGCGTCAGCTCCGGAACGCGTGTACTGCTGCCCGGGCCGTCACTGGCAGCAGATCCGCCGTGGGCACCAGGGTCACCGGAAGCCAGCACCGCGGTTAGCCGCAGCTCGGGATGGGCGGGATAGTCAACCGTGACATAGGCGGTGACAGCGTCAACCGTTGCCCCGGCTCGGGACAAGCCTTCAGCCAGCGACGGCTCTGCGAGGTTTGAATGCGGCAACAGCACCCGCGCCGCACCCGGCGGCCAGAGGTCGACCAACCCTGCTGCGGACTGGTTATCCTCCGGCGCGAGCTCCACAGCCAGGCCCTCGGCCTCGAGCACGCGGCGCGAGGACGGACCGATGGTTGCGATCCGCGTTCCGTCCGGAACCAGTTCGGCCAGGGTCGTGGCGTGCGCGGCGCACCACTGCTTGAGTGCGCGAATCGTGCTGATACTGCTGACCACCAGCCAGTCGTATTTCCCGGCCGCGAGCGCTTCCAGCCGTTCGGAGAAGGCCTTTTGGTCCCCGGCAAGCTCGAAGTCGATCAGCGGCACCAGGTACGGGCTGGCACCGTGTTGCTGCAGTGCCCGAACCAGGGCGTCCGCCCGGTCGGGACTGCGCGTGATGGCGACCCGGAGTCCGCCCAGAGCGGAGTCGCCCGACACGTTTGACCGCGGTGCCTGATCCCTCGGAATCATTTCCCGCTGCCGGCCAGGTCGGCTAGATCCCCGGCGCCGTGGGCCAACAGTTCCTCGGCCAGATCAATACCGAGCAGTGTGGCACCGACTTCGGTCAGGCCGTCGGTTGCCTTTTTGCGGCGCACCGATGCGGTGCCGTCCACGGCACAGACCACCGCGTCCAAATACAACATGCTGCCCTTCCGGAGCGCGAGGGCACCGACCGGAGCACTGCAGCCGGCCTCAAGGCGCTCCAACAGGGCCCGTTCGGCAGTGACGGCGAGCCTGGTGTCGCGATCGTCCAGCGCGGCCAATGCCCGCGCCAACTCTCCGGGCACACCGCTGGCGGTTCCAGTCACCGGACCAAAACTTCCGGGGGCATCGGCCCTGCGGCACTCCACGGCCAGCGCGCCCTGCCCCGCGGCCGGGAGCATGATCTCCGGGCCGAAGAACTCGCTGACCACATCCAGCCGGTCAATTCGTCCGAGCCCGGCTGCCGCCAGTACCACAGCGTCCAGGTCGCCCGCTTTTCCCTCCAGAAATGGTACGTCAGCGTTACCAGGCAGACCTGCGACCCGACCCAGTCTGGTATCGACGTTGCCGCGGATATCGACGATCTGTAGATCCGGCCGCGCGGCGCGCAGCTGGGCCGCACGGCGCGGCGAGCCCGTCCCCACCTTCGCGCCTGCGGGAAGGTCATCGAACCTCAGTCCGGCGCGGGCGCACAGAGCGTCCCGTGCATCTTCACGAACGGGTATTGCCGCCAGTTTGAGCCCTTCCGCGGGGCCTGTCGGCAGGTCCTTGAGCGAATGCACCGCGAGGTCGCAGCGTCCGGTCAGCAGTGCGTCGCGCAGTGCGGTCACAAAAACCCCGGTGCCGCCCATCTGCGACAGCGGTCCGGTCAGGACGTCACCGTCCGTCTTAACGTGTACCAGCTCGACGGTGAAACCTCCGACGGCGGCGAGCCTGTCAGCGGTCTGCTGCGTCTGGGTCAGCGCCAGCTTACTGGCCCGGGTGCCTACTTTTACCGTGTCCACCCGGCTACCGTCCAACGGTGCTGTCCGCTCCTGCAATGGCAGGCTTGGCACCGCGGAAGTTGGCACAACAGCCGGGGCGGCACACGTCGTACCACGGGCCCAGGTCCGTCATTGCGGGGCGGTCCGCAATGTTGTTGTCCGCCGTCCGCTCACAGATCAGATCCGCCAGTCCGGTGATGAATTTCCGGTGTGTTCCCGGCGTCGGTACCCGGTCAAAGACCAGCCCCAGCTTTTCGCAGGTTTCCCGCGCTTCGGTGTCCAGGTCCCAGAGCACCTCCATATGGTCCGTGACGAAGCCCAGCGGCACAATCACTACGCCCTTGACGCCTTGGCCGGAGAGTTCCTCCAGCGCATCGTTGATATCCGGTTCCAGCCACGGAACATGCGGCGCGCCGGAGCGCGACTGGTACACCAGTGACCATGGCGTCGCGACGGCGGTTCCGGCGGCATCCGCACTGAGCGCATCGACCTGCGCCATCACCGCAGCACCGTTGGCCAGGTGCTGGGCAACGTAGGCCGAGCCCTCGGCAAAGTCGCGGGGCTCGCCGTCGGACCTTCCGGCAGCTTCCGCGTCGCGCATCGGAATCGAGTGCGTGGCAAACAGGACGTGCACCGGCGCCTCGGCCGTCCCGGCGGCGGCGAGTTCGGCGCGGACCTTGGTGAGACCTTCCGCGGTACCTTCAATGAACGGTTCCACAAAGCCGGGGTGGTCAAAATACTGCCGTACCTTGTCCACGGCCAGCTTGCCGTCGAGCCCGGTGTCGGTCAGCGCCATTCCGATATCTTCTCGGTACTGGCGGCAGCTGGAGTAGCACGAATATGCGCTGGTGGTGATCATCAGCAGCCGCCGGTGCCCGTCGTCATACGCGCTCTGCAGGGTCTGCGGGATGTAGGGCGCCCAATTTCGGTTGCCCCACAGCACCGGCAGTGATATTCCGCGGGCACTCAGTTCCGCTTCCAGATCGGCCTTCAACGCGCGGTTCTGAGCGTTGATCGGGCTGATGCCGCCGTTGGCGCGGTAGTGGTGGCTGACCTCTTCCAGCCGCTCATCCGGGATGCCGCGTCCGCGCGTGACATTGCGCAGGAACGGAATGACGTCGTCCTGGCCCTCGGGTCCGCCGAAGGACGCGAGCAGGATGCCGTCATAGCGGCGCGGTGCCATCCGGCCGGCCTCGGTGACGGGGTTCAAAACCGTCGCTGCAGAATCTGTCATCGCAAAACCTCCGAGATTTCTGCCGCACTGATCCGGCGGCCGGTGTAGAACGGGATTTCTTCCCGGACGTGCAGGCGGGCTTCGGTAGAGCGCAAGTGGCGCATCAGGTCCACCAGGTCCAGCACGTCGTCGGCCTCCAGGCCCAAAATCCATTCCCAGTCACCGAGTGCGAACGATGAAACGGTGTTGGACAACACGCCCGGGAAATCCCGGCCCAGCAGGCCATGGTCCCTGAGCATGGTGCCGCGCTCTTCGGGCGGGAGGATGTACCACTCGTAGGAGCGAACGAACGGGTACACGCAGACCCAGCCCTTGGGCTCGGTCTTGGACATGTATGACGGCGCATGGTTTTTGGCGAACTCGGCCTCGCGGTGCACACCCATCGCCGACCAGGCAATCTCAGTCCCGGTGAACAGATCGCTGCGGCGGATATCCCGCACCGCGCGTTGCAGGCCGTCAGCTGTTGGACCGATCAGCCACAACATGACGTCTGCGTCCGAGCGCATGGCGGAAACATCGTAGGCGCCGCGAAGGGTGATGTTCTGCCCGGCGAACCCGGCGACAAGTTCCTCAAAGGCTGCGACCCGTTGTTCACTGCCCGCACTCGGGAGGCCGGCGCGCTTAAAAACCGTCCAGAGCGTGAAGGGAGCCGAAGATGGCGTCGCCGCCGAAGGGGACGGCTCTGCTGAGGGTGCCAGGGAAGTGGATGTCTGAGAAGTTTTAGTGACAGATTCCGCAGAAGTGTGGCTCATGGTTACAAGTTTGCCCCTCCGGGCGCAAAAGTTGAAACCGAAAGCCTCTACCGGTGGTAGAAGTCACGAAACTCACAGGCTTTTTTCGGTATGGTCCGTCTGCTCAGCCGTGAGTGCACCCGCCACTTCCGCACGGGCATCCGCCACCACGGCGGCGAGACCATTTCCGGCCAGCCAACCACCCAGCAGGAGCAGTCCGGGCTGCTGGCGGGCAATGTCGCGGACCTTTGCCATTTCTTTCCGGTGTCCCACCGCGGCAAACGGCAGCGAACCGGGCCACCGCACGACGTCCCAATCCAGCAGAACATCCGCAGTGATCGGCTGATCCAGCAGGGTCGAAGCGTCCGCGAGGGCAGCGGTCAGCAGGTCATCGTCCGCTGCGGAAAGTTGCGGGGATCGACCTGCACCGTCTCCGGCCCTGCCTGCACCGTCTCCTGCCCTGCCGTAGGAGAGCCTGAGGATGTGCCTCCCGGCCCCGGCTTTCTCGGCCAGCCAGGCCCATTTCGCACTCGCATGTGTCAGCGCTTTGGCCATGATCCCGGCGGTCTGCGGCGCCACCAGAATGCCGGTACCGCGGGGTTTCACATCCAGACCGGGCAAATCCACCACGAGGGTCACCAGCCGAACGTCGGGCCCGGCCGCCGGGGCATGACCGGCAAGCTCCGGGATCACAGGGGCCAGCAGTTGCACCGCCGCCGGACCATTCGTGGCCACCACCAGAACTTCTGCCCGCGCGGACCACTTCCCCGCGGTTACCGTCCATTCAGTGCCTGCACCGGACGAAGCCGTGCGTGAAAGCCCGGTCGCCGGGTGCCCCGTGTGCATCTCAACGCCCGCCTTCCGCAGATCTTCTGCCAGCGCCCCGACGAGCATGAACATCCCCCCGGCCAGGCCGCCCACCGCCGCCCCGGCCTTTGCCATACCCGGCTGTGCACCGCCCGGCTCGACGTCACCCTGCGGGCCACTGCGCGGCTGTGCCCCGCCCGGCTGCGCACCACCCGGCCGGGCGGCACCCCGTTGCGCCGCCACTGCGGCCGCCAAGGAACCGTGTTTCAGAATGCCTTCGCGCAGCCCCGGCGCCACCATGTCAACGTCCAGAACTTCCGGATCCGCCGAATGGACTCCGGCGACCACAGGCGCCACCAAACGCTCCAGGACACGAGCGCCCATCCGCGCCCGGACCAGGTCCGCGACGCTGCACACCTGCGCACTCGTCCCTACCGACGCCGGTAGGGACGCATCGAGCGCAGCCCGCAGCGAACCGGCGAACCCCAGCGCCCTGCGCACTTCCGGCGCCCAGGGGTCAGCCGGAATGCCCAACACCCCGGTCCGTGGCAGCGGCAGCGCTCCCGTCGGCAGCTGAACCCAGGCACCGGACGGGTCCGGCGATCTGATGAGGGCCCCCAAACCCAGCTCCGTGACCAGGTCTGCGACCGCCGTCGAACGCGTGGCAAATGATTCCGCCCCGCTGTCCAGCGAGAGGCCGGCCACCATGTGCGAACCGACGCAGCCGCCGAAAACGCCCGACGCCTCCAGCACCGTGACCCGGTAGCCGGCGTGAACCAGGTCCCGGGCAGCCACGAGTCCGGAGATTCCGCCACCGACGACGACGGCACGCCGCTGCCGCCGTCCGCGCGGCGCAGCAGCACTGTGCATCGGGCTGTCCATCATGAGGGCTGAATTGAGTGGATCAGTTCCACCATCCGGGTGAGGACATCAGGATCGGTTTCCGGCGGCACCCCGTGACCCAAATTGAGCACGTGTCCGGGCGCGGCCTCCCCTGCCGCGATCACCGCACGCACATGGGCTTCGAGGACCTCCCACGGTGCGGACAGCAGCGCAGGATCGATGTTCCCCTGCAGTGGCACGGCTCCGCCCAGCCTCCGGTTCGCCTCATCCAGCGGCAGCCGGTAATCGACCCCCATGACGTCCACGCCGACGTCGTGCATAGCGCCCAGCAGTTCCGACGTGCCGGTACCAAAGTGGACCAGCGGCGCACCAAGACCGCGCACATGGTCAAGTGCCCGTGCTGATGCGGGAGCCACATACCGGGTGTAGTCCGCCAAACCCAACGATCCGGCCCAGGAATCGAACAGCTGACCGGCGCTGGCCCCGGCTTCCAATTGCGCACGCAGGAACATCCCGGAAGCATCCGCCGCCCACTGGGTCAGCGCCCGCCAGGCCAGCGGATCGGCGTGCATCATGGTGCGTGGGCCCAAATGATCACGCGATGGCTTCCCTTCCACCATGTAGGCCGCTAGTGTGAACGGCGCGCCGGCGAACCCGACCAAGGGTGTCTTCCCCAGCTGGTCAACGGTGAGCCGGACGGCTTCGCGGATCGGCTCCAGCGCCTCGTCGGTCAGCGTGGGAAGGGCTGCCACGTCAGCGGCCGTGCGGATTGGCGTGTCCAGCACCGGGCCTACCCCGGGGACAATGTCCACCCCTACCCCGGCCAGTTTGAGCGGGATGACAATGTCGGAGAAAAAAATGCCGGCGTCCACATCGTGCCGGCGGACGGGCTGCAGCGTGATTTCCGAGGCCAGCTGCGGGTCCAGGCACGAATCCAGCATCGCCACGCCCTTGCGCAGCTCGCGGTATTCCGGCAGCGAGCGCCCCGCCTGGCGCATGAACCAGACCGGCCGTCGTGACGGTTTCCCGCCGCGGTAAGCGGTGATCAACGGCGAATCGCCGGTGCGGCCATCCATCAGGGGGTGCCTGGAGCTAAGTGTCATGGTTCTGATTCTGCCCAAGTTCTGCCTAATTGGATAACCGCCGCAGCTGTAGGCGGCCAGTGGTAACGAATATCACCCCGGCGGACGCCAGGTTTGGCTACCCTCGCTTGTTCTACGCGGGTGCGAAGTCGGTACTATAGAGGTGTTGTGGTCCTTTTCTCTCTCGTGGCGTCGCACGCCGAAATAGATCTCGAGACAGTCGCCCGCCTGAGCGCCGGCGCCTCCGAGGTCCCGCTTTCCGTGCTCGGACGCCAGCAGGAAATCCTTGGCGCGGTGGCGTTGGCAACGTGTAACCGCTACGAGATCTATGCGGAAGCAAGGACGGAAGACGACGTCGAGGCGGCACGTGCCGCCGTCATCTCACGGATCAGCGAGAGCAGCGGGCTGACCGAACATATTGTCTCCCGGGCCTTCGAAACGCGCCGCGGACCAGCCGTCAGCCGGCACCTTTTTGCCGTCAGCGCCGGACTCGATTCCGCCGTCGTCGGGGAACGCGAAATTGCCGGCCAGGTTAGGCGCGCTCTGACCGGCGCGCAGCGGGATTCCACCGCGAGCCCGGCCCTGGTGCGGCTGTTCCAGGCCGCATCCAAGACGGCCAAAGATGTTGGCGCCCGAACCGCGCTAGGCAGCAGGGGCCTATCCATTGTTTCCGTTGCGCTGGATCTGGCAGCCGAACTGCGCGGCGGCCCGGCAGCTACAGGTGCTGATTTCACGGACTCCCGGGTGGTCATTTTCGGAACCGGAGCCTATGCCGGCACCACGATGGCACAGCTGACAGGGCGCGGCTGTACTGACATCTCGGTCTTCTCCGCATCCGGCCGGGCCCAGACGTTCGTGGCGACCCGGGGCGGCACCGCACTGAGCCGTGAAAGCCTTGAGAGCGCCGTCGCGGCGGCGGATATCCTGATCGGCTGCAGCGGCTCCGAAAACCGCGTCCAGGCCGCTGACATTGCCGGTCTCCGCCGCGCCTCACCGCAGCCGCTGGTCATTCTTGACCTGGCTTTGACGCGTGATTTTGATCCCGCTGTTGCCGAGCTGGACGAGGTGGAACTGCTGACGCTGGAATCCGTCCGGCTGGCCGCACCCGCGGAGCAGACAGAATCGATGAACCAGGCGGCGGACATTGTGGCAAAAGCGGCCCACAGTTTTGAAGAACAGCACAAGGCGCGCTCGGTCGACGGCGCAATCGTGGCTTTGCGCCGGCACACGATGAGCGTGCTCGACACCGAAATTGCCCGTGTGCGGGCCCAACACGGCTGCACCGCCGCGGCGGAAGAGGTCGAATTCGCGATGCGTCGGATGGTCAAGTCTCTACTGCACATCCCTACGGTCAGGGCACGTGAGCTCGCGGCGGCCGGCGAGCAGGACAGCTATCTTGCTGGCCTCGAAGCCCTGTACGGCATTACGGTCGAAGAGCCAGTGGCCATCGTACCGGCGCATTGCCCCGTGGATCCTGCCGCTGAGACGGCCTGAATCGACGTTAGCCGGTTCCAGCCGGGAGCGCGGCCCCGACGGCGGCCCACCCCGACCCCGCGATCACCGCGCCCATCAACAGCAGCCAGACCACGGACGGTATTCCGGTCCGCCGGTAGAGCAGGTACGCATCCGAGGTCGCCAGCCGGTCCCGGTGCGAGACATGGACGCTCAGCACCGTAAACCACGCCAGCGCGGCACCCACCAACAGTGCCGTGCCCAGTACCAGGAGTACGTAGCCCTGGACCTGCGCGTCGGCCAGATACAGCAGCGTCACTGCCACCCCGGCACAGAACAGCACCGATACTGCGCCGAAGGCGTTACGGACAAAGAGCAGCGCCAGCACTATGAGAGCCCCGCCGATCAGCAGCGCGGCGCTTTGCCAGCCGGTGCGGGCTGAGAGCACCATGGCCGCTCCCACTACCGCGGGGGCCGGATAGCCCCAGAACCCGGACCACACCGCGGGCCATCGGCCACGGGCCACGCTGTGCGTTGTCCCGGATTGGTCGCGTTGAATCCGGATACCGGTCAGCCGCTGCCCGGTCAGCAAGGCGGCGAAGGCGTGCCCTAGTTCGTGGACCACGGTGACGTAAATCCCAAAGTGCCGCCATAGGACACCGGGCACCGCCAGCGACACGGCGGCCGCCAGGATCAGGATTAAGACCTGCAGCGGCGGTTCCACCGGCGGGCCCTGGACCGTGGCGCGGAGGAGGTTCCCCGTCCACCCATCCATCGAAGGCGGCACCTAGGCGAAGGCGTTGATGCCGGTGAGCTCCGCGGAAAGATCCCAGAGTCGGGCCGCCGCGTCCCGGTCCACGGCGTGGGCATCTACTCCGGCCATCCGGGCGGTCGGCGAAGCGGTGTCCGTTGGTTCGGCGATGTCGCAGTCCTCGCAGTAAACCCCGCCCAGCCCCGCCAGCTGTGGTGCCGTCGCGGCCCAAACGGAAGTAGCGGCGCCCTGTGCCGGGGACTTGAACCGCGGATCGACATTGCCCTGGTCATCGATCCATCCCGCGGCCATCATTTCCGCCGCCGGCAGGTGCCGCTGCAGCTCGGTCATGATTGCGCCCGGATGCACCGCGAAGGCCCGCACGCCGCGGTCGCGTCCCAGCCGGTCCAGCTGCACGGCAAAGAGGCTGTCTGCTGTCTTCGCCTGACCGTAGGCCTGCCATTTGTCGTAGCCCGTGCTGAACTGAGGATCATCGAACCGGATGCCGGAAAGCTTGTGTCCGGTGGACGCGAGCGCGACGACGCGTGCCCCGGTTCCGGCACTCAGGGCCGGCCACAACAGGTTGGTCAGGGCGTAGTGACCCAAATGATTAGTGGCGAACTGAGACTCCCACCCGGGGCCAACCCGGGCCTCGGGGCTGGCCATGATCGCCGCATTGTTGATCAGGACGTCCAGCCCGTGCCCGGAGTCGAGGAAGCGGGCACTGAATTCCTTGACGCTCTGTTGATCCGCCAAATCCAGGGCATCGACGCTCACGCGGTCAGCGGCGAGGCCGGCTGCCGCCAGAACCTCGCGGGCGTGTTCAGGACGTCGGGCCGGTACCAGCACCGAGGCCCCGGCCGCCGCGAGGGCCTTGGTTGTTTCCAGGCCGAGCCCCGAATAGCCGCCCGTCACCATGGCCACGGTTCCCGCCAGGTCAATCCCCCGCAGCACGTCGGACGCCGTTGACGCGGGACCGAAGCCCGAGTTGATCTTATGTTGAGCGGTGAATTCGTCTGCCACGTTGTCCATCTCTCCTCCTGTCGGGTTTGCTCCTGCCTGTGGGGTGTCAGTAAATGGGTTTGTCGGGTTCCACCTCACGCACCCATGTCAGAATGCCGCCGTCGAGATGGACGACGTCGGCATACCCGGCAGCCCGCAGGCTCGCCAGTGCCTGGGCCGAGCGGGCGCCGGATTTACAGTGCAGTACCAGCGGCACATCCCGCGGGATCCCGGAGAGGGCGGTGCCGGTCTGAATCCCGCCGAGCGGCACCAGAACGGAGCCCGGGATCCGCACAATCCCGAACTCGCCGGGCTCGCGGACATCGATCAGCTCGAAGCTGTCTGCACCCCGCTCCCGTGCGGCCAGCCGGGCGGCCAGCACCGTCGCGGAAATCGTATCCGCGGAACTGTCAGCAGTGGTGGCGTCGGAATCCGGCCCCTGCACGCCGCAGAAATCGGCATAGTCCAGCAGCTGCGTCACCGGCGAGCCTTCCGGATCCTTGGAGATGCCGATCTCCCGCCAGCTGGAGCCGAGCGCGTCAAATATCAGCAGCCTGCCCAATAAGGTCCGCCCAACGCCGGTAATCAGCTTCACGGCTTCGATCACCATCATCGAGCCGACGGCGGCACAGAGCATGCCGAACACACCGCCTTCCGCGCAGGACGGTACGGTTCCTGCGGCCGGCGGTTCGGGGTACAAATCCCGGTAGCTGGGACCGAATTCCTCCCAGAACACGCTGACCTGACCGTCAAAACGCAAAATCGAACCCCACACGTAGGGCTTTCCCTGCAGCGCCGCCGCATCATTGACCAGATACCGGGTGGCAAAGTTATCCGCGCCGTCCAGAATCAGGTCATAGTCGGCAAAGATCTCCAACGCATTGGTGGAATCCAGCCGCACCGGATGCAGCACCACGGTCACCAGCGGGTTCAGCGCGGCAATCGAATCCCGGGCGGATTCGAGTTTGCTCCGTCCCACGTCCGGCACCGAATGGATTACCTGCCGCTGCAGATTACTTAGGTCCACGTCGTCGTCGTCCACGATGCCAATGGTTCCGACTCCGGCGGCAGCCAGGTATAGCAGCGCCGGGGAACCCAACCCGCCCGCTCCGATCACCAGCACCCGGGCGTTCTTCAGCCGACGCTGCCCCTCAACGCCAATCTCCGGGATAATCAGGTGCCGCGAATAGCGTTCAATCTCCGTTCGGGTCAGCTCCGGCCCGGGATCAACCAACGGGGGAAGTGCCGGGAAATCGTGGTCATGCTGCGCGGTACCGGCCCGCAATGATGGCGACATAGCCTTAATCTATGCCCGGGAGGTGTACTCAGTCATATTACCGGCCGGTAAAGTGAGGGTTACGCTCCGGTGGGGCGTGCGAGATGAGAGGCGCCACGGCATGACCCAGGAATCCCGAACTCCGCAAACGCCGGTCCGCCCGCGGCTGCCCCGGTTGCCCCGCGATGAACGCCGCGCCCAGCTCTTGGCCGCGGCCCAGGAAGTCTTTGTCGCCAACGGCTACCACGGCACCGCCATGGATGAGATCGCGGAAACAGCACGGGTCAGTAAACCGGTGCTGTACCAGCATTTCCCGAGCAAACGCGAGTTGTATCTGGCACTGTTGGACGCTCATCTGGCTGAGCTCACCAGCCGCCTCATCACAGCCTTGGGCTCGACGACGGACAACAAGCTTCGCGTTCAGGCCACCATGCGGGCCTACTTTGAGTTCATCGCCAAGGATGACCAAGCGTATCGGCTGGTCTTCGAATCCGACCTGGTCAACGATCCCGAGGTCGCTGCCCGGCTGGAGGCCTTCAACGCCGCCTACGCCGATGCCATTGCCTGCGTCATTTCAGAGGACACCAAACTCCCGCATATTGAAGCGACCCTGCTGGGACGCGCGCTGGCAGGAATGGCGCAGGTCAGCGCCCGCTACTGGCTGGAGACGGACGGGAGTCTGGACCTGGATGTGGCCAGTGAGCTGATCTACCGTTTAGCTTGGCGCGGAATCAGCCGGTTCCCCAAGGAACCCTAGGCCATACGCCCTAGACTGATCCCTAGCCAGTTCGTACCAGCTGAACCCGGTGGGTTTGGTTTCAATTCAGTGCTACGCCAATATGGCGGCATATTAAGGAGACACCGCGGTGGAAATTAAAATCGGAATTCAGAACGTCGGCCGTGAAATTGTGCTGGAATCCACACAGACCCTCGATGAGGTCGCTGCCAAGGTGACCGAAGCCATCGCCAAGGGCATCGAGCTTCGCCTCACGGACGAAAAAGGCCGGGTCGTCCTGGTGCCGGCGAACGTTCTGGGCTACGTCGAAATCGGCGCCGAGGAATCACGCCGCGTCGGCTTCGGCGCCCTCTGACCCGGCCGCCGAGCAGGAAGACCGCGCAAATGGTTGATCTGGTGATTATCGCTTTGATGTCCGGTATGGTTGGCGCGATCGTCTGGGGGACCGACAAAAAACACCACCACGCGTACGGCGAGTTGCTGCCGGCCGGCATCGCGGTGCTGGCCGCCCTGCTGACCTGGATCATTACGGTCGCCGCGGGGCTGAGCTATCAGCCGGGCCTCACCTGGGTCCCGTGGATCGCTTCGATGGTTGCCGCAATAGTCTTCTCGATGGCCGCTTCGCTGCTGCTCGGACGCAGCCGGACAGCACGGGACACCGCCCGACTGACGGCCATTCTCCGCAGCCGCTAGTCGCCCCGCTGCCAACTGGCCTGCTCGGCCGCCGTGCCCGAACGAAGCCGCTACAGGTCCGGCCGGCCCTCCAACGCTGAGGATGCCAAGGCATGGTCGCGTTTGGGAATTCGACCAGCCTGCGCCGCCAGCCTACCGCCGATCACTGCATGTTTAAAAGCTTCGGCCATCCGTACCGGATCCTGCGCCCGGGTGACCGCCGTCGCGAGCAAAACGGCATCGCAGCCCAGCTCCATGGCCAGCGCGGCGTCGGAGGCCGTTCCAATGCCGGCGTCCAGGACCACCGGGATGCCGGCTCGGGAGACTATTAACGCGATGTTGTGTGGATTCAGGATGCCCAGCCCCGTACCGATCGGTGATCCGAGCGGCATAACTGCTGCTGCTCCCAGGCCTTCCAGCCGCAGCGCCAGCACCGGATCATCGTTCGTATACGCGAAGACCTTGAATCCCCGACTCACTAATTGCTCGGTCGCATCAACGAGTTCGACGGCGTCCGGCAGCAGGGTGTGCTCGTCCGCAATGACTTCCAGCTTCACCCAGTCCGTTTCCAGTGCCTCTCGGGCCAGTTCCGCCGTCATCACGGCTTCCCGCGCGGTGAAGCACCCGGCGGTATTGGGAAGCACTCGGATCTGCTGCTGCAGCAGCAGATCAAAGAGCGAGGTGCCCGCCGGGGCCGCCACACTGTGGCGCCGCATGGCCACAGTGGTCAGCTCCGTTCCGGAGGCCAACAGCGCCGCACCAAGTCCGTTCAGGCTCGGCGCTCCGCCGGTTCCCATGATCAGCCGGGAGCCTAGCGCCACGCCGTCAATGACCAGGGAGTCCGGAGCGGGCGCCGGCATCAATGCGCCTGCACTACTCGTGGTTTTCAGTGTCGTGTTCATTACTTCATATTTCCTTCGCTTCTAATGGCGTCCGTGACGCTGCGTTCCTGACCGGATCTGTCCTCGAGCAGCCAAGGAAGGCCGCACCCATACCGCTATCCGCCCTGGACAGCCGTCACGATTTCCACCTCGTCGTTATCCGCCAGCTCGGTGGCGGACCAGCTGCTGCGCGGAACAATGGCTGCGTTGAGGGCAACAGCAACACCCAGCCGTCCGCCGTCGCACGCTCGCCCTGCCGCGTCGATAGCCCTGCCTGTCAGCAAAGTCACCAGGTCAGCCACCTGTTGGCCGGCCGGAGCCTGGTGCTGCTGACCGTTGAGCCGGATCTGAATCATTTTTTCTCCTTGTCCGAAAACCTGCCGGGCCGAAAACCCGTCCAGTCCTGTGCGGTGATACCGTCCATCAGCTGCCGGCAGATCTGCGCCGCGATGGGTGTGAGGAGTACTCCATGCCGGAAAAATCCGGTGGCAATAATGAGCCCCGCAACGTCCCCGTCAACTCCGGCAACCCGGCCCAGCAGCGGCGCATTGTCCGGCGTTCCGGGCCGGGCGCGCGCGGTGGTCTCCAGCAGTTCCAACTCGGCAACGGCCGGCACCAGGGTCTGGGCATCGCGCAGGAGCGAATACACGCCGCCGGCCGAAACCCGCCCCGGACCTGCACTGCCAGGACTTCCGCCGCCTGGCCCGCCGGGATCATCCTCGCGCTGGGTTGCCCCAATCACCACGGTGCCGTCGTTGCGCGGGACGATGTATACCGGCACGCCCCGGACCAGCCCGCGAACTGTGGCAGTGAGCAACGGTCGCAGATGTTCCGGGACGCGAAGCCGGAGGATATCGCCGTATACCGGGCGCAGCGGTAAATTCAGTCCAGTCGGAAGCCCCGCCAGCGCTGATGCACCGAGCCCGTTGGCCACCACCACCTCCCCGGCGGTCACCGTCCGCCCGTCATCGAGCTGCACCCCGTTCACTTGGGAGGATGGATTATCCGGGTCTTCGTGCAGCAATCCGGTCGCCATCCGGCGGATCGACGTCTGCTCTTCCCGCAGCCGGCCGCCCGCTCCGGCTACGATGTTCAGCTGCACCCTCAGCGCCGTCGCCACCGCGCGGGGATCCACCTGGTGGTCCTGTGCAATTCTGTATACGCAGGAAAGCTGCGGGCCCAGCAACGGTTCCTCCACCCTGGCTGTCCGGATACTCACCTGCTCCACGTCCAGGCCGTGCGAAAGCTGCACCTGCCGCAGATCCGCCAGCGCCTGCCTATCGCCGGCGTCGGCGCCCACCACCAGCGTCGCCGTCGTCCGGAACCCGGTGTCCACATGTCCGGCGGCAATCAGCGGCGCCACAAAATCGGGCCACAGTGCGGCCGAGGCAAGTGTGAGCCCCAGCAACTCCTCTTCCTGATAGTGCAGCTCGCTGACCGGTGCCAGCATCCCTGCCGCAGCAAAGGTCGCTCCTGTGGCGGGACCGGGATCAATAACCGTCACAGACCGGCCGGACCGCTGAACCTCCCACGCGATGCCCAGTCCAACGATTCCACCACCGATCACGGCGACGTCCGTTTCGATGCACTGTTTTTCGATGCACTGTTCTTCGGCGCGACGTTCCTCGCCCAGACGTTCCTCGCCCAGACGTTCCTCGCCCAGCCGTTCAGTGACTAGCCGTTCAGTGACCAGTCGTTCAGTGTCCACTCGCGTGCTTTCCTTCCCTACGCCGGCATGACCCGGATCAGGTTCCGTCCGCTGGGACCAAGCCCAGCGGAACAATTCGGTCGGCACACGGCGTGACGCCAGGTGCCCTCTCAGCCGGCTTCTCCGGCTCCCGCGGTACTGAACTAGTCTATGAGACATGACGAGTCTTTATTCCAATCCCTTAACCGCGTCGGATCCGGCCCCTGCCACGCAGCCCTCCGTCACCGACGCGAGACTGTACCTGTGCACCAATGCCCGCGCGGAGCAAGGAGATTTTGCGGATTTTGTGCGAGCAGCGTACGCCGGCGGTGTGGACATCATCCAGCTGCGGGATAAGACCCTGCAGGCCGCCGAGGAGTTGGAATTGCTGGCTGTGTTACGCGACGTTGCTGCCGAATACGGCAGGCTCTGGGCCGTTAACGACCGCGCGGACATCGCCGCATTATCCGGTGCGCCGGTCTTTCATATCGGTCAGCAGGACCTGCCGGTGGCTGATGCCAGGACACTCCTGCCGCACAGCACGGCGGTTGGTCTTTCCAGCCACACGCCGGAACAGGCCAGTGCCGCAGCCGGCGTGCAGGCGGGCCCGGGGGGCTGGACGGGTGACGACGGCGCGCAGGCCCGCGCGGAAGCCGGCAGCGCCGTGGACTACTTTTGCGTCGGCCCGGTCTGGGCCACGCCCACCAAGCCCGGCCGCGCCGCCGTCGGGCTGGAAATGGTGCGGTACGCCGCCTCGCTGAAAACGCGGATTCCCTGGTTCGCGATTGGCGGCATTGACCTCGGCAACATCGAACAGGTCGTCGCCGCGGGGGCTGACCGCGTCGTCGTCGTACGCGCCATTACCGAGGCTACGGATCCGACGGCGGCCGCGCAGGCCCTGCGCGCCGCTCTTGGCGAGGCGGCTTTCAGCGCCGCCTAATATCGTTCAGCGGGAATGTACCGTTCAGCGGGAAAGTACCGTTCAGCGGGAGCCATACCGGATATCTAGAGCCGGGTTCACAGTTGCTGTGCCCTGCCGGCGCCGCAGGGCCGTTCACGCAACTCCCAGCTTTCGCTCAGCCGCCCTGCGGACCAGTAACGTAGCGTGGAGTCAATGCTCGCCCAGATCACCCTCCCCCGGCCACCAGCGGCAAAACAGGCACGCCCTGCGCGGCAGACAAGCCTGGCAGGTGCAGAACCGCAGATCGGAGCTTTAACCTCATTGCGGCTAATTGCCGCCGTCTGGGTGGTACTGTTCCACCTCCAGCTCCTGAGTAATACGTTCCTTAAACCCGTTTTTACGGCGTTCCATCCGCTCATAGTCAGTGGCGACCTCGGTGTGGACGTGTTTTTCGTGCTCAGCGGGTTCATCATCTCGTACACGTATCTGGAGCGCCTCGGGCCCAAGCTGAGCGTGGCTGGCTACCGTGACTTTGTCTGGGCCCGGTTTGCCCGGATGTGGCCGGCGTTCGCTTTGCTGATCGGTCTAGTGGGTCTGTGGTTCCTGCTCGGCACAACACAGCATTCGGTGCTGGCCTGGTCCCTGCAGGCGCGGTCCCCTGATATCTCCGCCTGGGGACTGATCAAGCAGCTGCTGATGATTCACCTGTGGTTTCAGCCGTTCACCGACGGCGCCAGCTGGTTTGGGCCGGGCTGGACTGTCAGCGCGGAATGGTTGGCGTATTTGGCCTTTCCGGTGACCGCGTTGGGGTTCTACCGGCTGCGCCAACTGCATCCGTTGGCAGCCATGACCGCGTCGGTGCTGGTACTGCTCCCGGTTTCTTTGCTCGGACCGGGCCAGCTCCTGGACACTGTCCATCCCTACCCGTACAGCTGGCTGGTGCAAATATTCTGCTGTTTTACCGCCGGTGCCTTCGCACTTCTGGCGGTCCGCAACCGGGGACGGATCCATTTCAACTCCTCGCGCGCCGGTCCCGCCGCCATCCTCATTGTTGTGCTGATTACCGGTGTGCTGGTCCTGGGCCCGTCGCGAGGATTTGGGCGGCTGGTCGTTCTGCTCTTTCCCGCCCTCTTAGCGCTTCTCAGCGTGGCCCGCGGCCGGGTGCAGGCCTTCTTGAGCCACCCCTGGCTGCTGGCCGGCGGCCGCGCGTCCTACAGCCTGTATCTGGTGCACATGCTTTTCATTTACCTTTACCACTGGCTCATCGTTGAGGTACTCACTCCGGCTGGCACAAACATGCAAAACGTCCTGGCCGCCTCGACACTGGCCGCTATCGGTCTATCGACGTTCCTGCTCTACAACTACGTCGAGGAGCCGGCGCGCAGATTCCTGCGCAGGCCACGCACCTGACGCTATTCGGCGTCGTCGTCGATGGACAGCCCACGCACCCCGGCTACTGAACCCAGCCGATGGGTCAACACGCTAATAGGCGTGGTGCCGCTGATTTCCAGCTCCACCTCGACGGTGACTTCCGCTATGTCCGTCCCGCCGCCGTCGTCCGGTGGAATGTTCCCCAGCACCCGGTACAAAGTCCCGTCCTCGCTGGCGCGGGTGGTGAATCCCATGATCGCAAAACCAAGTTCGGTGCAGGTCAGCATGATCACCCGCAACGCCCCGATCCCATCGAGATAGCGGACGTGGATGGTGTGCTCGTTCAGGTTTCCGAGCCGGGTGCGGCTGACGATGAACGGGTAGAGAAACACCACCAAAAAGTGCGCCAACGTCACAAAGACGGCGGGGATGATCAGGCCGGCTCCCGCGGCGGTACCAACACCGGCGGTCAGCCAGATGGACGCCGCCGTCGTCAATCCGCGCACTTTGTTCCGGCGGACAAACACCAGACCGGCCCCAATGAAGCCGATGCCGGAGACGATCTGCGCCGCGACCCGGGAGGGATCCAATCGGACCAGGTCCTTGACCAAAACGTCGTCAAAGCCAAATTTACTGACCACCATAAAAAGCGCCGCGCCGGTGCCGACCAGCGCGTGGGTGCGCATTCCCGCGGACTTGCTCTTCAGCTGCCGCTCGAAGCCGATCGCGGTGGATAACAACAAAGCGAAAGAAAGGGACAGTAGTTGCGTTCCCCAGAGCGCTGCCGATGAACCGATCAATTTCCCGCCCTTTTACTGCTGCCGCCGGATCCGTCCTACCGACGTGACAGTAGCATGGCGCCGGCCTAGCCCGAATAACGCCCCTCCGGCACAACGACGCGCGCCGCAGCCGCCTATTTCACGGGCGGCCGTCATCTCACGGGCAGAGGTCATTTTCCCGGCACAAGTCCGGCAACCTCGGCCAACAGCTGGTAGGACCGCAGCCAGCTGTCCACACTGCTCGCCTGGGTAGCCACAATAAGCTCATCAGCCTGAGCTACTGCGGTGAAGTCATCCAGGTACTCCTTCACCTGGGCGGCCGTCCCGACAGCGGAATACCTGGCCATCTGCAGCACCTGATGGCCCGCCGGGGATTCCAGCAGCAGGTCCGCTTCAGCGTCCGTGAAGGTTTGGCCCTGGCCTACCATCTGGGAAATTCTGTTGCGCTTGGCGGCCAGGAACTGCCGCTGTGCGTCCTCCTCGGTATCGGCTGCGATCACATTGACACCGGCGATGACATACGGCTCGGCGAGTTGCTCTGAAGGCTGGAACTCTCGCCGGTAAATCTTCACCGCATCCTCAAGGGCACTGGGCGCGAAGTGCGAGGCAAACGAATACGGTAGTCCCAGCGCTGCGGCGAGCTTGGCGCCAAACAACGAAGATCCCAAAATATACAGCGGCACATTGGTGCCCTGGCCGGGGATCGCGTTAATGCCCGGGATCCGCGTGTTGCCGGTGAGATATCCCTGCAGCTCCATAACGTCCTGCGGGAACGTGTCCGAGGACATCGGGTCCCGGCGCAAGGCACGCATGGTCTTCTGATCACTTCCCGGCGCCCTGCCCAGACCAAGGTCAATGCGCCCCGGGTGCAGGGTTTCCAGTGTTCCAAACTGCTCGGCAATGGTCAGCGGCGCATGGTTCGGCAGCATGATCCCGCCGGCGCCCAGTCTGATCTTCGTTGTATTCGCAGCAACATGGGCAATCAGAACGCTGGTGGCCGAGGAGGCGATGGTGGGCATGTTGTGGTGTTCTGCATACCAGATCCGTCGGTAGCCCCACTCCTCCGCGCGCTGCGCCAGTGCCACGCTGGCTTTAAAACTTTCGGCGGCTTCGCCTCGGCCAATGTGGGCCAGGTCGAGGATGGAGAGGGGAACAGTCATCAGGTGTGGACCTTTCGTTGGGATACGCGCCGAATTCGGTGGGCTCCTAAGTGCTAACCGTCAGCAGGCCCGGCATATTTCGCAGCTCCGGGCATCGGGGGCCGCGGTGGCCACTATGGGAGCCGGCGGGCGGTGCGCGGCATGCCGCGCGGCCGATTCCGGTCCCGCAACAGAAGGGCGACGGCGATGCCCACCGCCGCGCCGATGCCGGTTTCCACGGCCCGCTCCAGCATCAAAAGACCCACATTGCCCGGGTGCGCCAGTTCCGTCATCAGCAGTGCCAGCGGCGTGATGAACAGCAGGGCCAGCCCGTAGTGCCGGGCGACGAATACTTCCGCCAGGAACTGCAGAACCACCACCAGCAGCACCACTTGCCATGGCGTCAGCGCCAGCAGCAATACCAGCCAGAGCACCCCTAGTCCGGCCAGCGTGCCAAGAATCCGGTGCACTCCTCGGATCACCCGCTTGGCCATGTCAGGTCCCATCAGAGGCACGGCCGCGCTCACCATTGCCCAGTAGCTGTGCCCTACCCCGGTGATCGTCGCCAGGGCGCCTGCTGCCGCGATGGCCAGCGCATACCGCATCGCCTGCAGCCTGACCGCGGGCGAGTTGACCGACCGGCTCGCCGTAGCCGGCCTCGGCCGTGATGGTTTGCCCAATGCCCGACGGATGAACCAACCGGAAATCCCGACGACAACGGCCAGCACCACGGGCAGCGCCGTCGTCAGCAGCGGGACTGAGAGCGGGACGGTCAAGGGTATGTAGGAGGTGGCCGCGAAGGGAAAGATGAAGAAGAATGGGCCTACCGGTCCCAGCCGGAGACGCTCAGCGGCCACCGCACCAACTGCCCCTACCGCCGCAGTCGTTGAGATGATCCACCACGGCGCCGCCCCGGCCAGGGAATTGAGCGAGCCCAGCGTTACAGCCGTCAGGATCAGCAGGCCGGCCTGCAGCTGGTGCGCCATCCGGAGCCGGTAGCTTTCACCCCTGCCGAAGATCCCGGTGAAGGCACCGAACACGGCGTAAATGGCAAGGTCCGAACGCCCCAGGAACAGCAGTACCAGCAGCGGCACGGCCACTCCGATCGCGCAACGTAGCGCCGGATAGTGGTCGTCCCGGGCCGGACCCAGCCGAAAAAACTCGCGGACTACCGCCATCTGGCTCTGCCGCCTTTCGCTCGATAGACTCTCCCGCCGGCGCCGCCTGGCATGGCCTGAGATGCTCCTCGGCCCACGACAGTCAGGCAGACAGGCAGACAGGCAGACAGGCAGACAGGCAGTCAGGCAGGCAGTCAGGCAGACAGGCAGTCAGGCAGTCAGGCCCAACAGACTCATCCGCCGGGAGTGGTTCTTGGTCAGCTGCGCCATCAGCGTACTGACCTCGTCGCGCGCGGCTGGAACGTCGTCGTCGGCCATTAAGCCACGCAGGAAGGTGTGTTCCGTCCCCACTTGCCGTGCCTGGGTCAGCACCTCCGCGACCAATCGTCTGCCCCACAAAGCCAGCCGGGAGGCCAGCCGGGGGTCGTCGGCCAGCATTTTCTTCAGCCGCTCCTGCAGCAGCCTACCGGACTCCTCATTGGTCTGGACCGCCTTGATGATTTCGCGTGTGCGTGGGTCCAAAAATTCACTGATGGCGCGGTAGAAGTCCTCGGAAATGGCGTCGACAACGTATGCCTTCATGAGCGATTCGTACCAGTCCGCGGGCCGGGTGCGGTCATGGAAAGCGTCAATTGATGGTTGGAACGGGCGGATCGCGAGCTCTACGTCCATGTTCATCTCAGCCAACCGGCCCCGGACCACCTCAAAATGCTCGAACTCTGTCACGGCCATCCGGCCCAGAGCGGCCCGGTCATGCAGAGTGGGTGAATACCGGGCGTCGGAGGACAAGCGCTCAAAGGCGGAAAGTTCTCCGTAAGCGATGACGCCTAAGAGGTCTACGACGAACTTGTCATAGCGTGCATTCAGCTCACCGACGGAGACGTTCGGGGCGGACTCACCCGGCGGAATACTCATAGAACCTAGGGTAACGGGTCCGGTACGCTACCGGTGGAACGGGGGATCCCACCCCGCCAAAAGCCGCCGGGCGGGGCCTTCGGGCTAGCGCCGTCGCCCTACCCACCCCGCCAAAAAGCCGCGGGGCGGGGCCCTCGCCGCTAGGCTTAGCGGGTGCCTTACTCTCACATTGATGTGCACTCCAGTGCCGCCCAACAGGAACTTGCCCTGGCGCTGGCGAACCTGAAGACGGAATTCAAGCTTCCCCAAGGGTTCAGCGAGGAGGTATTGGCAGAGGTGAGCGCCGCCATTGCCGCCCATCGGCTCCCCGAACTCGATCTGACGGCCCAGCCATTTCTTAGCATCGATCCGCCGGGCTCAATGGACCTGGACCAGGCGATGTTTCTGGAGCCGTTCGCCGGCCCGGATCCGGTGCCGGACGCGGCAGACAGCCGGAACACGGCAGACGGCCCTGCACCGACCTACCTTGTGCACTATGCCATCGCGGATGTCCCGTCCTTCGTCCCACCGGCGGGTGCCCTGGATTCGGAAACCAGGCACCGCGGGCAGACGGTGTACACGCCCGACGGCCGTGTACCGCTTCATCCCGCGCGCATGAGCGAGGATGCGGCCAGCCTGCTGCCGGGCCGCCTCCGGTCCGCGTTTGTATGGCAGATTGCCCTGGACGCCGCCGGGGAAGAAATCTCGACGACGGTGCGGCGCGCGGCGATCCGGAGCGTGGCAAGGCTCGACTACGCTCAGGCACAGGCCATGATCGACGGCGACTCCAGCCCGGAACTGGCGAACGAGACCGATGGCGCCGTCGCCCAAACGCTGTGCCTGCTCAAGGAGATCGGGCTCAAGCGCATTGCCCTGGAGCACAAGCGCGGCGGGGCAAGCCTAAATGTTCCCCGGCAAGAGGTGGAGTTCGACGGCGACCGGTACCGGCTAGTGTTCCGGCCGGCGCTGCCGGTAGAGGACTGGAACGCGCAGATCTCCCTGCTGACCGGGATGGCCGCTGCGGCGCTGATGCTCGAAGGCAGGGTCGGCATCCTGCGCACCATGCCTGAGCCGGATGCGGCGTCGGTGGACCGGTACCGGCGGCAGACCGTGGTACTGGCCAAACCGTGGCCCGTGGACATACCTTATGGCGATTATCTGCGCTCCTTGGATACCTCCGATCCCCAGCAACTCGCACTAATGCACGCGGCCACGTCGCTGTTTCGCGGAGCTGGCTACACCCCCTTCGACGGCGAGCTGCCGCCGCACAGCGTCCAGGCCGCCGTTGCCGCGCCGTACGCGCATACCACCGCGCCGCTGCGCCGTCTGGTGGACCGGTTTGTGCTGGCGATCTGCGCCGCCTTGTGCGCCGGTGAATCCGTTCCGCAATGGGCCCGCGATGCTTTAGCTCAGCTGCCGTCGATCATGATGGCATCGGATCAGCTGGCCAACAAGGTGGACAGGGCCGCCATTGACACCGTTGAGGCTGCCGTACTGAGCGCTCATGTCGGCGCCGAGTTTGACGCCGTCGTCATCAGCGGTCCCAAGAGCAACGGTAACGGTAATGCACCTGCCAGTCCCAAGAGCATCATCCAGCTCAAGGATCCTGCCGTTTCGGCGTATTGCGCGGGTGCGCTGGAGCCCGGCACGAACGTCCGTGTGCGGCTGCTGCAGGCGGACATTGCGACCCGGACCGTTCTCTTCACGACCTTGTGAGGAACCGCTGAGGACCCTTTGAGGACCGTCCGAGGTGTCAGAGCGGGCGCGAATCGGCCCAAAGCACGGTGAAACACCGGGTGACCGGTTAGACTTGGACTGTAGACATGGATGCCCGGTCGTTGATTGTTTCCTTTTCGAAAGTTCTCTCAAGCCCGCCCCTACGCGATCTTAAGATGTCAGCGCGCTGCGCAGGAAAACTGCAGTGGCAGCCGGCAAGCAGTTGTTAGCCCGCGATCGGCTTCCGCTGGACGTGCCGCCTCTGGCTCCGTTCGACCCCTTCCGGGCCGGCGTCGAAGCCTTGGTTAGCGGCACCTGAATAGACGAATTGAGCGGTAAAAATACTTGGAAACTGACACCACGAACACCGGCGGCGAAACCCGACTGCACGCCGATAACAGCGACGACGAGCTCACTGTTGAAGCAACACTGACCACCACGGCGGAACCGCACCAGGAAGTGGCGCAGACTTTCGCCGACTTCAATGTCCGCGAGGACATCGTTGCCTCGCTCACCGCAGCCGGCATTACCCACCCTTTCCCGATCCAGTCCATGACGCTGCCGATCGCACTGGCCGGCCACGACATTATCGGCCAGGCAAAAACCGGAACCGGTAAGACCCTTGGCTTTGGCATTCCGGCGCTGCAGCGCGTTGTGGCTCCCAAGGACCCGGGGTACGACAAGCTCACCACGCCGGGCGCCCCGCAGGCCATGGTGATTGTGCCGACCCGCGAACTGGCCGTCCAGGTGGCCAACGATCTGGCAACGGCGTCCCGGCAGCGGGGTGCGCGGATCGTCACCATCTACGGTGGCCGCGCTTACGAGCCACAGATAGAATCCCTGCAAAAGGGCGTCGAGGTAGTGGTCGGCACTCCCGGACGCCTGATTGATTTGTATAAGCAAAAACACCTGAACCTCAAAAGCGTCAAAATCGTCGTGCTGGACGAGGCGGACGAAATGCTGGACCTGGGTTTCCTGCCCGACGTCGAAACGCTGATCGCCGGCACGCCTGCAGTCCGCCAGACGCTACTGTTCTCCGCCACCATGCCCGGCGCCGTCGTTGCCATGGCCCGGCGGTACATGACGCAGCCAACCCACATCCGCGCCGCCGACCCGGATGACGAGGGCCTGACCAAGCGCGACATCCGCCAGCTGGTTTACCGGGCGCACAGCATGGACAAGGCCGAAGTTGTCTCGCGCATCCTACAGGCCCGTGGACGCGGCCGGACCATCATCTTCACCAAGACCAAGCGCACTGCGGCCAAGGTCTCCGATGAGCTCATTGACCGCGGTTTTGCCGCCGCCGCCATCCATGGGGACCTGGGCCAGGGAGCGCGCGAGCAGGCGCTGCGTGCCTTCCGCAACAACAAGGTCGATGTGCTCGTGGCCACCGACGTTGCCGCCCGCGGCATTGACGTTGACGACGTCACGCACGTGATCAATTACCAATGCGTCGAGGACGAAAAGATCTATCTGCACCGGGTGGGCCGCACCGGCCGGGCCGGCAATAAGGGCACCGCGGTGACCTTTGTGGACTGGGATGACATGCCGCGCTGGGCCCTGATTAACAAGGCGCTGGGCCTGAACGTTCCGGAGCCGGTGGAGACGTATTCCTCCTCGCCGCACCTCTACGAAGACCTGGATATCCCCGAGGGTACCAAGGGACGGCTGCCGCGGAACCAGCGCACGCACGCCGGAATCGATGCCGAGGTCCTCGAGGATTTGGGCGAGACGGGCAAACGCACTGCAGCACCGCAGACTGGCCGTTCCGGCGGGCGGGATGCCGGCCGCACAACCGGACGTGAAGCCGGCAGGAAGTCCGACGCCGATGGCCGATCCGGCGGGCGCACTTCCGGCGCGCGTTCCACGGACAGTGACCGCACGTCCGGCGGCGAGGGCCAACGCAGCCGTGCGCGCGCTGGTTCGGCAGGCAGCGGCGCGGAACGAAGCCGCCGTCGGCCGTCCACCGAAGCCCCCGGCACCACCGAAACCGACACCACGACGGCAGGCAACGACGCGGACGGCTTGGCCCAGCCGGCGCGCCCCCGACGCAACCGCAGCCGGACGCGACGGCGCAACGGCGAGGTCGTGGCAGGCGCCGAAACGCAGGCCACTGAGTAGCACAAAACCCAATGAGACATCGGTGCTGGCCCGCACACTTCGGTGTGTTGGCCAGCGGCGTCATTGAGCTGAGCTCGCGGCTGCCACGGGGGAAACTTCATCATCTCCCGTGAGGAGGTCGGCGCGCTGGCAACCGCATACGCAAAAGGTCACGATCTGTATACCCGTAACGCCGAGGACTTCGCGGGCCTCGAAGACCTGGTCCGCGTGATCGCCGTCTGATCCCGGGACACGACCAGTCCGAAATACCAATTCCGGCTAAGGGCGAATCACCGGTGTGCCGCTGGCCAGCTCCTCAATCCGCCTCAGCACCTCCGGCGCCGTGAGGTTTTCCCCCAGCAAATTAGGCTTCCCGGCACCGTGGTAATCCGACGAACCGGTCATCAGCAAACCGTGCCGCGCCGCCAGGGCCCGTAGCCGTACACGGCCCTCCTCCGGATTATCCCGGTGATCCACCTCAACGCCCAGCAGTCCGGCGTCAATCATGTCCTCGAACGTCTGGTCCGAAACCACACGTCCCCGGGCCGAGGCGACTGGATGGGCAAAAACCGGCACTCCCCCGGCCGCCCGCACCAGCTCAACCGCCAGTATCGGGTCCGGCGCATAATGCGACACGTAGTACCGCGAATGGGAGGAGAGCATGGTTCCAAAGGCCTCAGCCCTGTCTTCCACAATTCCGGCGGCCACCAGGGCGTCGGCAATATGTGGCCGTCCAACTGTTGCGCCGGGAGCAATATGCTGCGTGACGTCATCCCAGTTCAGCGGGTAATCCTCGGCCAGCCGCTCCACGAGCCGGGTCGCGCGGGAAAGGCGGGCATCCTTGGCCTTGGTGATTTCCTCGAGTAGACCGGGATCGGCCGGATCATGCAGGTAGGAGAGCAAATGAACGCTGATACCCTCGGCCGTACGGCAGGACACTTCCATGCCGGGGACCAGCACTACCCCAAGCTCTCGTGCTGCCGCGGCAGCTTCCGCCCAGCCTGCGGTGGAATCATGGTCGGTTAACGCCAGCACATCCAGGGCCGCGTCTCTAGCCGCGGCCAGCAAAACGGCCGGCGGCTGGGTTCCGTCCGAAACATTGGAATGGGTATGCAGATCGATCCTCACCCTCACAGCCTACGTCCGGCCGCTCCCGGATGCGTGCGCCCGCGCATGGCTGGGCCGCCGGTAACCGCTTCTTGCCGCCGGTGGCCCCATGTCGGGGCGCGGTGAGAGACTTAAGGGGTGAATGAGTCCCAGCAGAGCACCCCAGAGTCCGCATCCGCACAACAGCCCCTTGAGGACCGCGTGAACAACCGGTCGCAGAAGCCTCAATCGGAGGCCTTCCGCGCTTTCATGGCCAGCAACTGGGCGCCGTCCCCGCTCACCCTGCCGGAGCGTGCGGAGGTCGCAGACCATGCCGGCCGCCGCCGTCGTGCCGTGTCTGTGCAGTTCCCGGGCGAGCGCTTGATTATTCCTGCGGGCCCATTGAAGGTCCGCTCCAATGACACCGATTACCGCTTCCGCCCGCATTCGGGGTTCGCCCACCTGACGGGTCTGGGCGTGGATCACGAACCGGACGCCGTCCTGGTCATGGAGCCGGCAGATGTTGGCACCGGCGATGACGGCGGCAACCATCACGCGACGCTGTACTTCCGCCCGCTGGCCGGCCGGGACACCACGCAGTTCTATGCCGACGCCCGCTCGGGGGAATTCTGGATCGGCCCGCGGCCTACGCTGGAGGAATTCACCGCTCGATTGGGACTGGCCACGGCTCACCTTGATGAATTGGAGATCGCTGTCACCAAGAACGTTGGGGAGCCTTCCGTCGGCGGAGTCTCCATCCGCCTGGTCCGCAAGGTTGATGAGAACATTGACGCCCTTGTTGACACCGCCCGATACAACACGGCCAAAGATCCCGAGCAGCTGGATCTGAGCGCCCTCGACGCCCTCGACGACAAGCTCACCGAGGCGCTTTCCGAGCTGCGGCTGATCAAGGACGACTGGGAAGTGCGCCAGATGGAGCTTGCGGTCGCAGCGACCGTTGCCGGCTTTGAGGAAATCATCAAGGCCCTTCCGCGCGCCATCACCCATGCCCGCGGGGAACGTGTCGTGGAGGGTGCGTTTTTTGCCCGGGCCCGTGAGGAGGGTAACGAACTCGGTTACGACACCATTGCCGCGGCCGGCAACAACGCCACCATCCTGCACTGGACCCGGAACACCGGCGCGGTCAAGGCAGGCGAGCTGATCCTGGTCGACGCAGGAGTCGAGGCTGAGTCACTCTACACCGCAGACGTCACGCGCACCGTTCCCGTGAACGGCAAATACACCGAAATCCAACGCAAGGTCTACCAGGCCGTGCTGGACGCTGCCGATGCCGCCTTCGCCGTCGCCGTCCCAGGCCGGAAGTTCCGCGATGTCCACAACGCGGCCATGGAGGTCCTCGCTGCACGGCTCCAAGAGTGGGGGTTGTTGCCGGTTTCCGCCGAAGTCGCCCTCTCTGATGAAGGCCAGCACCACCGTCGCTGGATGCCGCACGGCACCAGCCATCACCTTGGCCTGGACGTGCACGACTGCGCGCAGGCCAAGCGGGACCTGTACCTGGACGGCGTCATCACCGAGGGGATGATTTTCACCATCGAACCGGGACTGTACTTCAAGGAAGAAGATCTGGGAATTGGTGCCGAATACCGCGGCATCGGCGTCCGGATCGAGGACGACATCCTGATCACCGCTAGTGGTCCGGTTAACCTGAGCGAGGCGTTGCCCCGCACCCCGGACGAGGTTGAATCCTGGATGGCCGGCATCTACGGTGCCGAAGCAGCAGCCGGCAACTGACGTTTCGGCAAAGCCACGCATCCCATCCGAGCCACGACGACGACGGCGGCCCGCACCTTTTCGGTGCGGGCCGCCGTCGTCTTGGGCCATAACCGGCCTCGGGGGAACGCCCCTGTTTCGCGCTGACCGGCTACCTGTCGGCAGGCGGCGCGGGCTGCCGGGAATCTTCGGCAGGAACGTCCGCCGGCTGCTGCTGCGGAACGGGCGGGACCTCCACCGCCGGCTGGTCCTGCGCGTTCTGCGGCAGACGGATGCCATACTGCGGGCGGCCGTCGGGCAGGTCGGAGTAGGTGCCGGGAGTTTTGCCGGAGGGGGGCACGACAGCCCCTTCTACCGGCGCCTCGTCAACGGGGACGCCGTGGGAGTTGCCGGGTGCGCTCTGGCCCGTTTCACCGGACGCGCCATAAGGATCGGTCCAGCCATTCGGCCGGTCCGGCGGAGTCGGCGCCGGCTGATTCTGGCCGGGGTAGTTCTGAACGGGGTAGTTCTGCCCCGGCTGGTTGGGCGCAGCCGGCGGCTGATACGTCCGGGCTGCCTGGACCGGATGCGCCGCGCCTTTGCTCATCGGCAGCTGGGACAACAGCCGGCGCGCGTCGGAGGAAACATCTGGGGCCACAATAACGTCATAACTGGAGGCCAGGACCTGGCTGGTCGAGGTGAAGTCCCGCTTCCCGCGCTGTGTTGCATAGCTGGCAATACCGAACAGCATCCAGAACGCGGCGCCCATCAGGATCGAAGTCATCAAAGAGACCCCGCCGCCGGCCGAGCTGGGGCCGAAGAAGGAGAGCAGTACGCCAACGAACAGTCCGAACCAGGCACCGGTCAAAGCCCCGGAGAGCGCTACGCGGGGATAGCTGAGCTTACCGGTGACCCGTTCCACCATTTTCAAATCATTGCCGACAATCGAGACCTGCTGAACGGGGAATTTCTGGTCCGCGAGGTAGTCCACTGCCTTCTGGGCATCAAGGTAGGAGGTGTAAGAGCCTACGGTGTCTCCGGCGGGAACAGCACGAGCTGAGTCCACGCCGCGGGTGCGTCCAAAAAGGTTTGCCATACTTCATTGTCTCCCATGATGCTGACGGTGCGCAGGGATATCGCTGGCAGTGAACCCGCGCCCGCCCCGCCGCCGACCCGCCCGTCGCCGCCGGGAGGCCCTCGGGGCCGAAACAAAGGCCACATCCGGCCCGGAATTCCCGCATTCGGCGGCCCGCGACGTAGCCTGTACTAGTGAGCACCAATCCCTCGCGCGTCTTTGTTGCGCGCCTTCTCGGACTCGACGTTTTCGACCCGCTGGGTGACCGGCTGGGGCGACTACGTGACGTTGTCGTGCTTGCCCGCGGCGTCACCGGCGCACCGCACGCCGTCGGCATCGTCGTCGAGGTTCCCGGCAAGAAGCGGGTTTTTGTGCCGATGACCCGTGTGACGTCCATGGAGCAGACGCAGATCATCTGCACCGGGCTGGTCAACCTGCGCCGCTTTGACCAGCGCGGCGCCGAAATGCTGGTGGTCGGTGAGCTCTTTGACCGCAAGGTGACACTGACCGATGGCAGCGGGGACGCGGTGGTAGAGGACATTGCCCTCGAAGAGCAGCGCAACGGGGACTGGCTGATCTGCCAGCTGTTCGTGCGCCGCGGATCCTCCACCTCGCGGCTGCGGGGTCTGCGCCGCGGGCACACCATGCTGATCGACTGGTCGGATGCGAATCAGGGTGAGAACACCGAGCCGCAAGGTGCCGGGCAGTTTGTTGCCACGCATGAGGACCTCAAGCCCGCGGACTTCGCCGACGCGCTGCAGGAAATGTCGGACAAGCGGCGCATCGAGGTTGCCAGCGAGCTCCAGGATGAGCGCCTGGCCGATGTGCTGCAGGAGCTCCCCGAGGAAGACCAGGTTCAGCTGCTCTCCGCCCTGGACAATGAGCGCGCGGCGGACGTGCTGGAGGAAATGGACCCGGACGACGCCGCTGACCTGCTGGCGGATCTGGCGCCCGCGAAGGCGGAACAACTGCTGGCGTTGATGAATCCCGACGACGCCGACGACGTCCGCAGGCTGCTGCAGTACGACGACGACACGGCCGGCGGTCTGATGACGCCGGTACCGGTGATCCTCCCGCCGGAGGCGACGGTGGCCGAGGCGCTGGCGCATGTGCGCAGCGAGGAACTCTCCCCCGCGCTCGCCTCCGCTATTTTCATTTGCCGGCCCCCGCTGGAGACACCGACAGGTCGATTCCTGGGTGTGGTGCATATCCAGCAGCTGCTGCGCAGCGCCCCGCCAGAACAGCTGGGAAGCATTGTAGACACCATGCTGGAGCCGGTTTCGGACCACGCCAGTGTCAGCGAGGTAAGCCATATCATGGCCTCCTACAACCTCAACTCGCTGCCGGTGGTTAATAAGGCCGGCCGTTTGGTGGGGGCGGTGACTGTTGACGACCTCTTGGACCATCTGCTCCCGGACGACTGGCGAACCCACGATGACGGCGCCCCGATCAGAAAACTAGGAGGCCGCTTTGGCTGAGAAGCACCCTACCAAGCTCGGCGGTCTGGACACCCCCCGCGAGCTGCGCTCCCGGATGCTGCCTAATTTCGCGTCCGATCCTGACACGTTCGGCCGCTTTGCCGAACGCTTCGCCCGATACATGGGCACGGCAAATTTCCTGCTCTACATGACGATTTTTGTCATTGTCTGGATCGCCTTCAACGTGATCGGGCTGTTCGGCTTCCAATGGGATCCGTACCCTTTTATCCTGCTGAACCTGTTCTTCTCCACACAGGCTTCGTACGCCGCACCTTTGATTTTGCTGGCGCAGAACCGGCAGGACGACCGGGACCGGGTGACGATCGAGCAGGACCGTGCCCGGGACGAGCGCAACCTCGCCGACACGGAATACCTCACTCGCGAAGTGGCCGCGCTGCGGATCTCGCTGCGCGAAGTAGCAACCCGCGATTTTGTCCGCTCAGAGCTGCGGTCGCTGCTGGAGGAGCTGCTCACGGCCCAAGATAACGAGGCGGACGCCGATGCCCAGCCGGTCCGGGAAAGTTCCCGGGACAGTAAGGGCTCCCCGAAAACCACCTCCCTTCCGCGCGTCCCGGCGGGCAGGAATGCCGGCGCGCGGTCCAGATCGGGAAACTAGTATGCCGGAAACCGAAGGATTGACGGCGTCTGGAAGCGGGGTTCTGCCATCGGCTGCCGCGCTGAAGGCCGCCTTGGCGTCGGTGATCGATCCCGAGTTGCGGCGCCCGATCACCGAGTTGGGCATGGTCAAAGAGGTCACCATCGACGATGACGGCCGGGTACACGCCGTCGTCCTGCTCACCATCGCGGGCTGCCCGATGCGGGACACCATTCGTACCAATGCTGCCCGCGCGCTTGCCGGCGTCCACGGCGTGACCGGGGTCGAAGTGGAGCTCATCGTGATGACTGTGGCGCAACGTCAGGCGCTGAAAGAACAACTCCAGGGAGCCGGCGCAACCCGCGGCATTGTCTTTAACGACCCCGGCTCCCTCACCCGTGTCTACGCGGTGGCCAGCGGCAAGGGCGGCGTTGGGAAGTCAAGTGTCACGGTGAATCTGGCCTGTGCCATGGCGGCCAAGGGCCTTCGGGTGGGCATTGTGGACGCCGACATCTACGGCTTTTCCGTACCCGGTCTGATGGGATTGACGTCGAACGGCGTTACCCAGAGTCCTACCCGCGTGGACGAAATGATCCTGCCACCGGTGGCCTACGGCGTCAAGGTCATCTCCATCGGCATGTTTATCACCGGTAACCAGCCCGTCGCCTGGCGGGGACCGATGCTGCACCGGGCGCTGGAGCAGTTCCTGACCGACGTCTACTTCGGGGATCTGGACGCGCTGTTCCTGGATTTGCCCCCCGGAACGGGCGACGTGGCGATTTCCGTCGCCCAGTTGCTGCCGAAGGCGGAGATTTTGGTGGTCACCACTCCCCAGGCAGCGGCGGCGGAGGTGGCAGAACGTGCCGGTGCCATCGCGCTGCAGACCGGTCAGAAAGTCGCGGGAGTAATCGAAAATATGTCATTTCTGATGTTGCCGGACGGAAGCACCATGGACCTGTTCGGCTCCGGCGGCGGCGCACTCCTGGCCGAAAGGCTGAGCCAGACCATGAACGCGCCGGTCCCGCTGCTGGGCCAGATCCCGCTGGAAATTGCCCTGCGGGAGGGCGGCGACAGCGGTTCGCCCATAGTACTGGCCTCTCCGGAGGCGGCCAGCGCAACGGCTCTGCAGGGGATTGCAGACCGGTTGGCGCTGCGCCCGCGCGGGCTCGCCGGGCTCAAACTCGACGTCAGGCCCGGCTAGCGTCAGCTCGCTTCGGGCTTCACACTCGGGCTTTAGGTGGCTTCGACGTCGAAAGGAGCCTGTTCTCCGACAGCCAGCCGGTCCAGAACCCTACCGTTGGCGGCGCCAGCACTCCCCGGACCGCCCCACATGAGTGTGGAGTCACCGTTTTTTTCCAGAGACAGACTCTCCGGTACTGCCGCGCCCACTGCAGCCGCCGCGGGGCCCACTGCACTGACCGGCTTGACCGGGGTTTCGTCGTCGTCCATCAGTGCATCGCGGATGATCCGGCGGGGATCGTACTGGCGTGGATCGAGCTTTTTCCAGTCGATCTCATCAAGATCGAGACCGGCCTCGTCCTTGATGGTTTCCCGGGCGCCGGCCGCCATCCGACGAACCTCGCGGATCAGGTTTTTGAGCTTTTCAACGTATTCGGGCAGCCGCTGGGGGCCAATCACCAGGACTGCCACAATGGCAATGATGATCAGCTCCGGAGTATTGATTCCAAACACCTTAGGAAGATTACCCTCTCCGGCTCAATTGCAGCGACTTAGCGCCGCATAATCCCCGCCACGGGTTAGCGACGGCTAGTGGATGCCGGCAATGCGCGGCAGCTTTAGCCTTGGCTTGGCGGTTTTCCGAGCGGAATCCGCCTGCCCACCGGACGTGCCGGCGGGCGCACGGTGGGCCAGCGACTCGCGCAGCATGGTCCTCCCGCGGTGAATGCGCGATCGCACCGTGCCGAGCTTTATTCCCAGCGCAGCGGCGACCTCATCGTAGGAAAGACCTTCCAGGTCACAGAGCACGACGGCGGCGCGGAAGTCCGGCGGCAGCGCCTCCAGCGCGGCCTGCACATCGATGTCCAGATTGTTGTATTCGAAGAGACGCTCCGGCCCGGGGTCCCTGCCAGGCAGCCGAGTCTCGGCGTCTTCGCCCAGCGCATCGAAACGGATCCGGCTCTTGCGGCGTGCCTGGTCCAGGAAAAGATTAGTGGTGATCCGGTGCAGCCAGCCGTCCAGCGTCCCCGGCTTGAAGTTTGCCAGTGAACGGAAAACGCGGACAAAGACCTCCTGGGTGAGGTCCTCGGCGTCGTATCTGTTTCCGGTCAGCCGGTAGGCCAGGCGGAAGACCTTGGCGGAATGATTGGTGACCACTTCCTCCCAGGAAGGTGCCACCCATGCGGGATCACCCGCGGGCTCAAAATTCACCTGCTGCTCTACCGTTCCGCCGTCGGGGGTCCTGCCTGAAGAACCGGACGTGGACGTCGAGCGGACCGGTCCGTTTACCGCAGCCGCTGCTGTTGCAGTCATGGCCGCTCCTTTCTGTCCTTGGCCTTCCCCGCTTGGCGGGGTCGGCACAGTTGAGCTAAAACGTGCCGCCGGAGCTGTCAGTCCGGTCAGGACTCCGTCATTGACGGCGTCTTTATGGCTATTCGTTGCCGCTCCCCTGCCGGATGGTCCGCTGCTGTGTCACGTCTGCCGGTAATATTCGATGGGTCTTAAGTATGTCAAATCAAACTGAATACACACTGACAGGCTTACCCAGTGCGTAACAGGGCAGCATTCCGCCAGGCAGTAGGCTTGGAAGCAATCCGTGCAACAGAGTAGGAAACTTAGAATCATGAGTGCCGACAAGTCCACCAGCTGGTCCTATACCGAAGGCCTGCCGACCGAGGACGATGTTTTATTGCGCGCCCGTGAGCGTTCCCATGAGCTAGGAATTTTTCCGGTCAGCCCCGGCGTCGGTTCGGCCCTCACCGTGCTGGCTGCAGCGTCCAAGGCTCAGACCGCCGTGGAAATCGGGACGGGGGCGGGCGTCTCTGGCGTCTGCCTGCTCCGGGGGCTGAGTCGACAGTCCGTTCTGACCACCATCGACGTCGACGTCGACCACCTCAAGGCCGCGCGTGAGGCCTTCGTCGAATCCGGATCTCCTGCCAACCGGACGCGCACCATCTCCGGGCGGGCGGCGGATGTGTTGCCGCGCTTGACGGATTCCGCCTACGATCTGGTCTTCATCGACGCAGACAAGCCCTCCTACCCCGGGTACGTCGAACAGGCCATCCGGTTGCTGAAGCCCGGCGGCCTGCTGATCGTCAATGACGCGCTGGATAAGGACCGGGTATCTGATCCTGCCATCCGCGACGCTGGAACCGTGGTCCTGCGCCAAGTGGGGAAAACTGTCCGCGAGGACGACCGGCTGATGAGTGCCCTGCTGCCTACCGGCGACGGACTGCTGCTCGCCGTCAAGCGCTAGGCTCCGTCACCGCGACGGCGGGGCCGCCCCACAAAGCAGGTACTGCGGGACCGTGAAGAACTATGACGACGGGGCGGCCCCACGAAGGGGGGCTAATCAACTGCGTCTTCGCGGGGTTGACCAGTCCTCACGGGCACGAAAGGGTACCCCCGAATCGGGGCGCCTCTTCTCCTTGTCCGTTCCCGGTGGTAGACCGGGTACATGAATACGTCACAGCCGGATCATCAGGACAACCCCACGCAGCCGACGGACGCTACACAGCCGGCAGATCCCACCCAACCAGCAGGCAGCGCCCAACCGCTGGATCTGCGCGAGCTTCCCGGGAGCCACCGGGCCGAGGTCACGGGGGTGGCTCCCGCGGCACAACCCCTGCATCCCTCCGTTCAAGTGGACGCTACGGTCATCCTGCGGCGCAGGGCCGAGCCAGGCCAAGACGCGTTCGCCACACCGCGGAATTCCCAGGAACTCGCGGACGCCTTCGGCGCGGCGCCGGAGGATCTTGACCTCGTGACCTCAACGCTCAGCTCGCTGGGGGTTACCGTGCTTGACAGCGATGCCGCCTCCCGGCGTGTGAGAGTCAGGGCCAGCGCAGGAGTCATGAACCGCATATTCGGCACCCAGCTGAAGCAAAGTGACGCGGCGGAGGGCCCCGGCAAAGGCGGAACGCAGCGCCGCCGCACCGGCTCGCTGAGCGTCCCGGCCAATCTGGACGGCGTAATAACAGCGGTGCTCGGGCTCGACGACAGGCCGCAGTCCCGTACGCGTTTTCGGCTAGTGCCGGCTGCTGCGCAGTCGGTCTCGTACACGCCGCTGGATCTGGGCCGCGTTTATAAGTTCCCCACCGGCTACGACGGGTCCGGCCAGAGAATCGCCATCATCGAACTCGGTGGCGGCTACCAGCAAAGCGATCTGGATACGTATTTCGGGGGCCTCGGCATCACTGCCCCCGTGGTCCACGCGGTCGGAGTCGATGGAGCGGACAACCGCCCGGGGCAGGACCCTTCGGGCGCGGATGGGGAAGTACTTTTGGACATCGAAGTCGCTGGCGCGCTGGCGCCCGGAGCGCAGATTATTGTCTATTTTGCGCCCAATACGGATGCCGGGTTCCTGGACGCAGTCAGCACCGCGGCCCACGCCGTTCCTGCTCCGGCAGCCATCAGCATCAGCTGGGGACAAAGCGAAGACGCCTGGACTGGACAGGCGCGCAATGCTATGGATCAAGCAATGCAGGATGCGGCGATTCTGGGTGTGAGCGTGACGGCAGCGGCGGGCGATGACGGCAGCACCGACCGCGCGACGGACAAGAAGGCACACGTGGACTTCCCCGCTTCCAGCCCGCACGCTCTGGCCTGCGGCGGGACCCGCTTGGACGCAGCCCCGGCAACCGGTGCCGTCAAATCCGAAACAGTCTGGAACAACGGAGCTTCCGGCGGAGCCACTGGCGGTGGGGTCAGCACAGCTTTCGCCCTCCCACCATGGCAGGCCCGCGTAGGTGTTCCGACTCCGGCAGGGAAGAGCGGACGCGGAGTCCCGGATGTCTCCGCGGTCGCAGATCCGCAGACGGGATACCGGGTCCGAGTGGACGGTCAGGATATGGTGATCGGCGGCACCAGCGCCGTGGCACCATTGTGGGCGGCCCTGATCGCCCGGCTGGCGCAGGCAGCCGGACACGGGTTAGGTCTCCTGCAGCCAGCCCTCTACGGAAAAACCGGCCAGGGTGCCGTTCCGGCCGGTTTTCGGGATATCACCAGCGGAAACAACGGGGCTTATACTGCCGGTCCTGGCTGGGACGCCTGCACCGGATTGGGAGTTCCGGATGGATCAACACTATTGAAAGTACTAATCCCCAGCGCAGGGCCGGCCGCCTAGCGATTACTCCGTTGCGCCGATCAGGCATTCCTTAAGGTTGACTGCCTCCGCCACCTTGAGTTCTACTACCAGACGTCCGCCGCCTTCCAGTGGAACTCGCATAATCAGGCTGCGTCCTTCTTTAGTAACTTCCATCGGACCGTCGCCGGTTCTGGGTTTCATCGCCGCCATAAGGAATTTCCCTTCACAGTATGCGGACGCTGGTCTCTTGGCAGATCCCCCCGACCGCGAGGTAACGTCGGCCGCACAGCCCTCAGTAGGGCCGTGCACCCGGGGCAATCTTCGGCTGCCCTGTTGGTTCGCTCACACCATTATCCTGCAGAAATGGGCCGGGGGCTAATCGCAGCACCAGCCGACGGCGCCAGCTCCCGCCGTCTGGAGCGCGGCCCTACGGCGGATAGTCTCCCCCGCCAGGCAGCTCGGCCCAAGACCACAGCCAGGCGACCCAGACAATCTGCAGCAGGATGAACAGGACCACAACAGTGCCGCGGTAAGCCCGCGAATCCGAAACGAAGGCGGCCGCAAGGGCCAGCGGAAAGAACGGCAGCAGCATTCGGAAGGTGCTCGTCTGCGGCTGCAGGACCGCCAGAATGTACCCGAAGTACGCGATGCACCACAGCTGCAGATCGCTGCCGATGTTCCGCACGCCGCGTGAGCCTATGTACAACGCGAACAGCAGCACCAGAACCACGGGCGCCACTGGCCCCAGCACCGGGCCAAACAGCTGCCGTCCGGTGGCGAACCATGGCGAGAAAAGCTGTAGCCCAGTCCCGCGCCACGCAGTCTCAGTGTCAGTGTAGGCCGAGAGTTGACCCGTCGCGGCCCAGGCGATCAACGGCCATGCAAATGCAGCCAGCGCGCTAACGAACAGCAGCGCCATGCCGCTGAGCAGCTCAGTGGTCCGGATCTGGACGGTTCTTCGACGCAGAAACCGGAACAGAAGATGCGCACCGACGACGGCGGCAAACGGAACGCCTGCCGGGCGGCTCAGGCACATCAGGACGACGACCGGCATCGCCCACAGATACCGCTGCCGGACCAGCAGGTAGAGCGCCGCGGCCAAGAGCAGCAGGCTCAGGGATTCGGCGTAGGGCACCTGCAGGACGGGAGAAACGGGGAACGTGACGAAGAAGACGGTGCCCCACGTCGCCGTCGAAGTTGAGGCAAAGCGGCTAAAGAGCCGGTAGATCAGCAGGGAGGCGGCCAAGCCGGCCGCCAGCGAGACCGCCGGAGCCAGCACCAGCCAGCCCAGGGAGGTGACGGCGCCCAGCCCACGGACCAAAAAAGGATACAGAGGGTAAAACGCCCACGGATTTTCCCGCGCTACGCCAGCGGCATCCCGTGGAATGACACTCGGATAGCCGTTGTCAAAGACGTCTCTGTACCAAGTGCTGTCCCAGATCCCGATAAAATGCAGATAATCCGGCTGCGCGCCGCCCCAGGGACTGATCCCTTGATGCAGTGAGACGGCTTCGAAAATGCAGTACGAGACGAACCTCGCCGCCAAGTAAATCACAGCAATGCGGATCCACCATGGCCAGCGCCGGGCCGCGTCTGTTCCACGGGCCAGGCGTTTCCACAGGAGATCGTTGAACGTCACGGCGCTGCCCGGGCCCGGAGTTTTACCGCCCGGGGTTTCCGGCCTGAAGGTTTCCGGCCTGGAGGTTTCGGGCCTGGAGGTTTCGGGCCTGGAGGTTTCGGGGTCAGGCATCTCCACGGACCCAGCAACCCACCAGATGGTCATTGACCAACCCTATTGCCTGCATCATCGCATAGGCCGTAGTCGGGCCCACAAACCGGAAGCCGCGTTTCTTCAGAGCGACAGCCAGGGCAGCGGATTCCACGGTGGACGATGGCACGTCTGCACCTGGCCCAGCAGTCGATGCACCCATCGGAGCAAATGAATACACGATGCTGGTGAGCGTTTCGCCGTCCTGGAGGTTCTCCACGGCTTGCGCGTTGGAAATGGTGGCCCTAATCTTGGCGCCGTTGCGGACGATCGCGGCATCACTGAGCAGGCGCTGGACGTCAGCTTCATCGAATGCCGCCACGGCAGCGGGCTCAAAGTCGCTGAAGGCGCTCCGGAATGCCTCGCGTTTACGCAATATGGTGATCCAGCTCAAGCCTGACTGGAACGCTTCCAGGCTGAGCCGCTCGAACAAATCGCGCTCGCCAGTGACCGGACGGCCCCACTCCTGATCGTGGTAGCGCTCGTAGTCCGAATCGGAACTCATGCCGGCCCACCCGCAGCGTGCCTTACCGTCCGTTCCGACAATCAGGGCGCTCACGGTGCGCTGCCCACAGGGGGCTGTGCTTCCAGCTCGGCGATCCGCGCGTCCTTGGCTGCCAGCTGGTCCCGCAACCGGTCCAGGACGTCGTCGACCTGGTCCATCCGGTAGCCACGCAGACCCAGGGAGAACCGCAGCCGGTCCACATCTTCGGGCTGCGGGATTTCCGGCAGCAGCACGGGCGGCAAATTGGCCACGGGCGTGGTGAACCCGTCCTCGAACGCGGCACGGCCACCGGCGGCCGAGTCTCTGGCGGCAGGCTTGGCCAGCCCCACGACGTATAAGGCCACGGCCCCGGCCACCACAAGGGCCAGAAAGATCAGGAAATAAGTCACTGACCCATGGTGCCAGATCCCGCTGAATCCTGGCTGTCCTTCAGGCGCCGCAGATGGCGCCCTAATGCCGGCCGGTCACGCCGCCGGCCAGCATCATGTCCACGGCTTCCTCAGCGGAGTCCGCCAACGCGACGATGTTCAAATCTTTCGACGACACTAGTCCATCGGCCACCAACCTGCTGGAAATCCACTCCAGCAGCGGGCCCCAGAACTCTTTGCCGATCAGGACAATGGGAAACGAGGTGACTTTCTGCGTCTGCACCAGCACCATGGCTTCGAAAAGCTCATCCAGCGTCCCCAGGCCGCCGGGAAGGACGATGAAGCCCTGTGCATATTTGACGAACATGGTTTTCCGGGCGAAAAAATAGCGGAAGTTGATGCCCAGATCCACCCACTCATTCATCCCCTGTTCGAAAGGGAGCTCGATTCCAAGGCCCACCGACAGCCCACCTGCCTCGCAGGCGCCCCTGTTGGCAGCTTCCATCGAACCGGGACCGCCTCCGGTAATCACGCCGATTCCGGCTTCGGCCAGTCTGCGGCCCACTTCGACGCCCATCTCATAGTGGATGCTTCCTGGCTTCGTGCGCGCCGATCCGAACACGCTCACCGCCGGGCCAACGTTCGCCAGTGCACCGAATCCCTCGACGAATTCGCTTTGGATTCGCATCACCCGCCATGGATCTGTGTGCGTGAAGTCCCCGCCATTGCGTGAATCCAGCAGACGGGCATCTGCCGTGGAACCCTGTGCCTGGTCACGGCGGAGCTCGACGGGGCCTTTGCGGCGTGGGGATCTGTGGCGGTTTGATTCGGTTGGTGCGCTCATTCCCTAAGGCTATGCCACCATCGGTACGGCCCGTTGCCGTGGTTTAGGTCTCTTTCGAGTTACGATCAAAGCCCGTACACCCACAAACCTCCAACCGGCTGAGAAGATTAGGTAGATTCTCCTTATGACAAGTGAAGCTGCTGCGCCTGCGCTCGTGGAACTGACCGCCGTTAATAAGCACTACGGTTCGTTGCACGTTTTGCAGAACATCAATCTGCAGGTCAAGAAGGGCGAAGTCGTTGTCGTCATCGGCCCGTCGGGTTCCGGTAAGTCAACGCTGTGCCGGGCGATCAACCGCCTGGAGACCATCGACGACGGCGAAATCCGGATCGACGGCAAGAAACTTCCCGCCGAGGGCAAGGAACTGGCCCGGCTGCGTGCCGACGTCGGCATGGTTTTCCAGTCTTTTAACCTCTTCGCGCACAAGACCATCCTGGAAAACGTGACGCTCGGCCCAATCAAGGTCAAGGGCCTGGCGAAAGCGGAAGCGGATGGGCAGGCGATGGAACTGCTGAAACGTGTCGGTGTCGGACATCAGGCGCAGAAGCTGCCCGCCCAGCTTTCCGGTGGGCAGCAGCAGCGTGTCGCGATCGCGCGGGCGCTGGCGATGAAGCCCAAGGTCATGCTCTTTGACGAGCCGACGTCCGCGCTGGATCCGGAAATGATCAACGAAGTCCTCGACGTCATGATCGGCCTGGCCAAGGACGGGATGACAATGATCGTTGTCACTCATGAAATGGGCTTTGCCCGGAAGGCCGCGGACAGGGTTGTCTTCATGGCCGACGGCCAGATCGTCGAAGACAGCCAGCCGGAGGAATTCTTCACCCATCCCAAGAGTGAGCGTGCCAAAGACTTCCTCTCCAAGATCCTCACGCACTAACGCAACCCGATGCAAAGCGCCGAAGCCGGGTGCCGGCTTTGAGTCCCGGCAGCAGTGCACCGGTCCTGATCCAGCCGCTGAGCATTTTTCCGCATGCGTCCAACCGCATGGCGGCAGCAATGAACTCGCATCCAGGCCGCAGTTGCGGCCGAACAACGAAAGGAAAATCATGAAGGCATTCTTTGCCAAAAAGCGGCTGGGTGCCGCAGCCGTTATCGCGGCGGCAGCATTGGCGCTGACCGCCTGCGGCGGCGGCTCCGGCGGCGGGGGCGCCAGTGGCCCGGGAGCCGACGCCGGATCCGGCCCTTCCTTTACCGTCGCCAAGGACGTCAGCCTCACCGGCAGCCCGACCTTCGACAAGATCAAGTCCAGCGGCACTGTCCGGATCGGCGTCAAGCAGGATCAGCCCGGGCTCGGGTTCAAGGATGCCGCCACCGGGGAATACACCGGGTTCGACATTCAGATCGCCGAGTGGATCGCGGCATCGTTGGGCGTAGCCAAGGACAAAATCGAGTTCAAGCCGATCCCCTCGGCCAGCCGTGAATCGGCCATCACCAACGGCGACATCGACTACTACGTCGGTACGTACTCGATCACAGACAAGCGCAAGCAGCTGATCGACTTCGCTGGGCCGTACTTCGTCACGGGCCAGGGCCTGCTGGTGAAGAAGGACAACACGACCATCAAGAGTGAGAAGGATCTCGCGGGTAAGAACGTTTGCTCGGCTACCGGTTCAACTCCGATCCAAAACATCAAGACAAACTTCCCTGATACAAAGACCACGGAATTTGATACCTACTCCAAGTGCATCGAAGCACTCCGGGGCGGTCAGGTTGACGCGGTCACCACCGACCAGGCCATTCTGATCGGTTACGCCGCCCAGGAACCGGATGCCTTCAAGGTTGTCGGCGAGCCCTTCACGACTGAAAAGTATGGTGTTGGCCTGCCCAAGGGCGACACCGCGCTGCGAACATTCATCAACAAGATGTTCACCGATGGCTCGGCCACTTGGACGAAGATCTACAACGACACGCTCGGCAAGTCCGGGACCAAGGTGGATCAGCCCAAGGTCGACCAGTACTAAATTCCTGATTGATAACCGGTGGTCCCGGCCGCAGGCAGCGGCCGGGACCACCGGTTCCACCAGTACCGGACGGAATTGAAGAAGACAGGGCATTGTGAACACACTTACCGACAACCTCGAGCTGTTCACGACGGGGTTTAAGAACACCGGGATACTTTTCGTTGTCTCGGCTTTTTTTGCCTTAATCCTGGGCACCGTGGTTGCGGCGATGCGGGTCTCCCCCGTTCCCGCCATGCGCGGCACGGGAACACTGTACGTCAACACCGTCCGCAATATGCCGCTGACGGTGATCCTGGCGTTCTTTGCCCTGGGCTATCCCAAGCTTGGCTTGGTGCCGGTCAATTTCATTACGGCGGCCACTATCGGGCTTTCCCTCTACACGGCCACGTACGTGGCGGAGGCGATCCGCTCCGGCATCAACACGGTCCCCGTCGGCCAGGCGGAGGCGGCCCGAGCGATTGGCCTGCCGTTTATGCAGTCTCTGACGCTGGTGATCCTTCCGCAGGCATTTCGCTCCGTCATTCCGCCGCTGTTTAACGTTTTCATCGCCCTGTTGAAAAACACCACCGTTGCGGCGGGCTTTTCCGTCTTGGAGGCCGGCGCCATCAGGGCGAATCTGAGTGAACGCGGCTACCCGGCTCTCACCGGGCTGCTCTGGGTAGCCCTCATTTTTGTCATCCTGGTCATCGGCGTCCTGTCCCCGTTGCAGCGCTATTTCGAGAACAAGTGGAGGGTTGCACGATGACCTCGATTCTTTTTGACGCCCCCGGGCCCCGCGCCCGCTCCCGCAATGTGGTCCTGAGCGTCATCACCGTGCTGGTGGTGCTGGCCATAATCGGTTTCATCATCGTGCGTTTTACCCAAAGCGGACAGTTCACCGCGGCGAAATGGAAAATTTTCACCTTTCCGCTGGTCCAAAAGACCATCGTGTCCAGTATCGGGATCACACTCAGTGCCTTCGCCGCCGCCGCCGTCGGCAGCCTGCTCTTCGGCATCATTCTCGCCTTTGGGCGACTCTCCGACTACCGCTGGATCAGCCTGCCGTGCTACTGGGTGACCGAACTGCTGCGCGCCATTCCCGTGCTGATCATGATGATGATCCTCTACTACGGGCTCCCCCCGCTGGGCGTTCACGGAATCACCCCCTTCACCGCCGTCGTCGTCGCCCTCATTGCCTACAACGGATCCGTGCTCGCAGAGATCTTCCGTGCCGGAATTGAGTCGCTGCCCAAGGGACAGAAGGAAGCCGGCTTTGCCATTGGGCTCTCCAAGGGCAAGGTGCAGCGGCTGATCCTGCTGCCCCAGGCCGTGCGCGCCATGCTGCCGGTCATTATCGCCCAGCTGGTGGTCATCCTCAAGGACACCGCGCTGGGCTTCATCATCACGTTCAATGAAATCCTGTTCCAGGCAAATTACTTCGGCACCCAGGCCCAGTATGGGTCTCCCGTCCTGCCGGCTCTGATGGTCGCCGGCGCCACCTATATTGTGCTGTGCCTGCTGCTTTCAGGGGTCGCCAGGTGGCTGGAATGGCGCCTGCGCCGCGGGCCGAAATCGCTCAAGACTGCCGCACCCATGAACCTGGACGTAGACTCCGGCGTTGGTCTCTCCGCCGGCAGCTAAGACCGGCTAGGAAAGCCAGCCGGCCAAAGCCAACAGGCAGGTCCTGATGTCGCCGGCGCGTACGTGTTCGTCATCGCTGTGCGCCAGCAGCGGATCCCCCGGCCCAAAGTTCACCGCCGGAATGCCCAACTCGCTGAGCCGGGCGACGTCCGTCCAGCCGTACTTGGGTTTGGGCTCAGCGCCGACGGCGGCGACAAAGCCGGCAGCGGCCGGATGGTTAAGCCCCGGGCGGGCTCCGGCGGCAGCATCCGTACGCACGACGTCGAATCCGTCCAGTACCGCGCGTACCACGGCCTCGGCCTGGTCGGGGGTCTTGTCCGGGGCAAACCGGTAATTGATCTCCACCACGCACGCGTCCGGGATGACGTTTCCGGCCGTACCGCCCTTGATCCGGACGGCGTTAAGGCTTTCCCGGTACGCCAATCCATCCACCATCACCGTTTGCGGCCGGTAATCCCGCAAACGTGCCAGAATCTCGGCCGCGGCATGGATGGCATTTTCCCCCATCCATGCGCGGGCCGAATGCGCCGCCTTCCCCCGCGTGCGGGCCTCGAAGCGGATGGTGCCGTTGCAGCCGCCCTCCACAGTGCCGTTGGTCGGTTCCAGCAGGATGCCGAAATCTGCACTAAACCACTCCGGGTGGTCCCGGATCAACCGGCCGAGACCGCTCTTGGACGCCTCCACCTCTTCGTGATCGTAAAAAACAAAGGTCACATCCCTGGCAGGTTCCGTCACGGCCGCCGCAAGGGCGAGCTGGACGGCCACCCCACCCTTCATATCCGTGGTCCCACGGCCGAAGAGCAACGCGTTGTCATCAGGGACACCTTCGGTGCGCCCGAGGGCAGTCGCCTTACCGTCCGGCACGCCGCCGTCGGGCGCTCCGGACCAACTCGACGGGACGGTGCCGCGCGAGCCTGCCACAGTCGGCAGCGGCACCGTATCCAGATGACCGGCCAGAATCACGCGCTCGGCCCGTCCCAGCCGGGTCCGCGCCATGATGGAGTCGCCGTTGCGCAGCACCTCCAGGTGCGGCAGCACGCGCAGTGCGGCTTCCACCGCGTCGGCCAGCGGACCTTCGCCGCCGGAAACGCTCTGGATGTCGATCAGGTCAGCGGTCAACCGGGCAATATCCTGCCGCAAGTCCAATGCATAGGTCATGAACCCAGCCTAACCACCCTCCGCCGCAGCATTGTCCGCTACAGACTACGCAGCACCCGTCCGTTTCACGGCCGTCTCGGGCAGCTTTTCCCCAACGATTTGTCCTTTCGTGGGAAGGGAACCACGGCTCGGAGGTCATGAGCCGGGTTGCAGTCGGCTCAACGAACGGTCAACCGGTAAACTTCACTTATGACTGAGACCGCACCCGCGATGCCCCCTGTCCCGCAGCAGCATGCCCGCTCGGAACGAACCGCCCACGGCTTCGGCCTGGCCACCGTCACGGACAGCGGAACCGTTCTGGACGTCTGGTTCCCGTCGCCGGCGCTGGGGTTCGCCGTCGGATCCCTTGGTGACGCGCCGGAGGCGGATCCCGAGCTGAGCGCTCTCGCGGAGCTCGGCAACGACGCGGATCGCGGCGTTGGCCAGAAGGTGGTCTTTGTGCAAATCGACCTGGACCAGGCCCCGGCGGATACGGCCGACGCCTACCTGCGCCTGCATCTGCTCTCGCACCGGCTTGCGGAACCGAACAGCCTGAATCTGGACGGTATTTTCGGCAAACTTCCCAATGTCGTCTGGACCAACTTTGGCCCCACAGCGCCCGAGGGCTTTGAACTGACCAGGGCCAAGCTGCGTCGGCGCGGCCCCGTGACGGTTTACGGCTTGGATAAATTTCCCCGGATGCTGGACTACGTCGTGCCCTCCGGCGTCCGGGTTGCGGACGCAGACCGGGTCAGGCTCGGCGCATACCTGGCTGAGGGAACCACCGTCATGCACGAAGGCTTTGTGAATTTCAACGCCGGTACGCGGGGCGAATCCATGGTGGAGGGCCGGATCTCCGCCGGGGTAGTTGTGGGCAACGGCACCGACGTCGGCGGCGGCGCTTCCATCATGGGCACCCTTTCCGGCGGTGGCAAGGCGAAAATCACTCTCGGAGAGCGCGTCCTTTTGGGTGCCAACTCCGGCGTGGGCATCAGCATCGGTGACGACTCCGTCGTCGAGGCCGGGCTGTATGTTACTGCCGGCACCCGGGTCCGCGTGGTGCGGCCGCAGGACGACGCCGGCAACGGCGACGGCGGGGAAACCTCCCGTGTCGTCAAGGCAGCCGAACTGTCCGGCGTCGCAAATCTGTTGTTCCGCCGGAACTCCGGGACCGGCGAGGTCGAGGTCCTGCCTCGCCACGGGCAGAACGTGGAACTCAACGCGGCCCTGCACGCCAACTGACGCAGTCCACAGGCGTTAAACTGATCGAGTTTCGACTATGACCCCACCCCGTCTCCGGGCCGCCCTGATCTGGCTTCTGTCGATCGGCGTGGTCATTGTGCTGGTCGTGGCTGCCGGTCTCTGGGCCGTCGGCTACTTCAAACCCGGGCCTGCGCCGCTTTCAGTAGGCTGCACGGCATCCTCGGCCGGCGTTACTTACCCGCTCGCGGTAGACCAAACTCAGAACGCTGCCCTGATCGCTGCCATCTCCGTCCGCCGGGGCCTTCCGGCGCGCGCCGCTTCAATCGGACTTGCGGTGGCCCTGCAGGAATCCAAGCTGCGCAACATCACGCACGGGGATATGGATTCGCTCGGACTTTTCCAGCAACGTCCCTCGCAGGATTGGGGCACCGCGGAGGAAATACTCGATCCGGTCTACTCCACGAATGCTTTCTTCAATGTGCTCGTCACGGTCAGCGGGTATGAAACGCTGCCTATTACCGAGGCCGCGCAGAAGGTACAGCGTTCTGCCTACCCGGAGGCCTATGCCCAGCGGGAGCCACAGGGCCGTGCGTTCGCCTCAGCACTGACAGGACTCTCCCCCGCCGCCTTGGACTGCACTTTGAATCCGGTCAGCGGGTCCGGCGATCCGGCGGCCGTGCTCAGCGGGCTGCAGCTCGTCTATGGACCGGTCCAGTCCTCCAGCGAGACCAACACTCTGACCATTAGCGCCACGGGCACAGCCGGCTGGAGCTTTGCGCAATGGGCCGTGGCAAATGCCGCGTCGCTGCAGATCACCGGCGTCGCCTTCGACGGTAAGAGCTGGATCAGAGCGGATGTCGACGGCGGAGTGAACAAGGGCTGGCAAGTTTCCGACGCGCCAGCGGACCAGGTCCGGATCACCGTAAGCGTCCCCGGCCAGTAGCCGGCCGGTCACCTCGAAATTTTCTCAGACCAGCAGTTCAACCACGGGCTGAACATAGCTGCGGAAATTGAGCTGGTCTTCCAAAAGCTGCGAACTCATCAACAACCGGTCCGGCTCCAAGAACCACGCCCGTGGCTCGGCCAGCGGCAATTCGATAATAGTCAGCGTGAAATCGCGGGCGTTCCGGCCCAACTCCATCTCCCGGTCCTGCACGAGCTGCGCCAGGATGCCTGTCTTTCCCATCGCTTCCCGGTCAGCCGTGAGCAGGGCGTACTCACTGTGCCGCTCCCGGGCCCAGCTCAGCGCGGTGCCGAAATGTGCCTGCAGAAGGCGTTGCAGGGCCGGAGATCCGCTGAAGGCCTGGAATTCCGGCGGCAGGAGCTCGGGGTGGCTGGCCGGGTGGCTCCGCAACAGTAATTCCCACCATTGCTCCCATTCCCGGCGGAGCGAAGCCGTGCCGCCTACCCCGGCGGTCAACTGGTGCGGATCCGCGGTGCGCGCCGGCGGCTCAGTAGCGCACAGAGCAGGATTCCCCGCCCCGGCCAACGCGGCCATGTCCCGCAGATGGAGAGCCACCATGAGCGCCGATGAGGTGTCCATGGTGATGCGCCAGCCCGGGCCACCGGTGTGATGCATCTGCTGCCCTCCGCCCTGTGCCTCCACAACAGAACCTAGAATACTCTCCTCAGCTGCTCTTCAGCGAGGCTAAATGGGTCTCAAGCACGGCACGGCTAAGATCCTCGGTGCTCCAGCCCGGCTGCAGCAGCATGTGCAGGCACAGTCCGTCAATCAACGCCAACAGCCGCTCGGCCTCCAGTACGGGCTCGAGCTCCACCCGTGCGTCAGGAGCGGCGAGCAGCACCGTGATGATCCGGCCCAACAATATCGCCGTTCGCCGGTAGCCACCGTCGGCCTCGCCGCGGAGCGCACTGTTGGTTCTGGCCGCCGTGACGAAGGAAAGCAGCACGCTCGATTCCACCCGGCGTTCGGAATCCACCGGCAGGAGCTCCATCAGGACATCCGCACACGATGCAGCCGGCCATGCGCTGCCCTGCCCCTTGCTGCCCTGCCTGTTGCTGCCCTGTCCTTTGTTGCCCCGTCCGGCGCCGCCGTCGTCCTCCCGCACCGCTTCCAACGCCGCCACGCGCTTTTCCACCCGCCCGCGAATCCGCGACGAGACAGTGCGGAACGCAAAGATCATCAGCTCGGGCTGGTCCTGAAAGTAATGCCGCACGGATCCCACCGCCAGTCCAGCCTCGGCGGCAACGGTACGCAATGACGCGGCCTCCAGGCCGGACGCCGCGACAACACGGAAGAGCGCTTCCGCCACCTCTTCGCGACGGACCAGCGGATCCACAATTTTGGGCATACTCTTTTTTAGCACACACAGACCAAATTACTTGGCACGACCGACCCACGATTCGCGGGCCGGTAGGCTGGGGGGATGAAAGTTCTGGTTACCGGCGGGACCGGTTACATCGGCTCACACACAGTTCTCAGCCTTTTGGAGGCAGGCCACGATGTGCTCGTGGTGGACAACCTGGTGAACTCCAGTGAGGAATCGCTCCGCCGGGTGCAGCACATCACCGGCAAGGCCGCCGCCTTCCACGCCGTGGACCTGCTCGATGAAGCCGCTTTGCGGACGGTCTTTGCCCTCAACAGCGGCGAGGCCGGCTCGGAAAGCCGGATTGATGCTGTCGTCCATTTTGCCGGTTTGAAAGCCGTTGGGGAATCGGTCAGCCAGCCGCTGAAGTACTACCACAACAACGTTGCCGGCACCCTGAACCTGCTCCGCGTGATGGACGACTACGGTGTGCGGACCATGGTTTTCAGCTCCTCGGCCACGGTCTACGGCGAGAACAACGCCGTGCCGTATGTCGAGAAGATGGAGATCGGCGCCAATAACCCGTACGGCCGCACCAAGGAGCAGATCGAGGATGTTCTCAGCGACATCGGGGCCGCTGACAGCCGCTGGCACATCGCCCTGCTGCGGTACTTCAACCCCGTCGGGGCGCACGATTCGGGGCTGATTGGCGAGGACCCGTTGGGCATTCCGAATAATTTGGTGCCCTTCATTGCCCAGGTTGCCGTCGGCCGGCGTGAAAAGCTCATGGTCTTCGGCGGCGACTATGACACCCCGGATGGAACCTGCCTTCGGGACTATATCCATGTGATGGATCTTGCCGAGGGCCACGTTGCCGCGGTCAATTATGTGGCGCAGCAGCCCGGGGTGTACCGCTGGAACCTTGGCTCCGGGATCGGCTCGTCGGTCTTTGACGTCCTGCACGCGTTCGAGCGGGCCGTGGGCCATGCCCTGCCGTATGAAGTAGCCGCACGCAGGCCCGGTGATCTTCCCGCCTTCTGGGCCGACCCGTCCGCTGCCTTGGCGGATCTGGGTTGGTCCACAAATAAGAGGCTCGATCAGATGTGCCAGGACCACTGGCGCTGGCAGAAGAACAACCCCACCGGCTACGCCGCCCCCTGATCGTCGAGCCTGCCGCAGATGCCCTGACGAGGGGCGGCAGGAGGGACTGCAGCGGTCTCGAAAAACGGACGACGACGGCGGGCCACCTTCCTGGGGAAGGTGACCCGCCGCCGTCGTACTCATTCCTGACCAACTAGCGCGAGGGGTACATGCGCTCCGCTTCGCCGGTGTACAGCTGGCGCGGCCGGCCGATCTTGGTCTGCGGATCCTTCATCATTTCCCGCCACTGCGCAATCCAGCCCGGCAGCCGGCCAATGGCAAACAGCACCGTGAACATCTTCTCCGGGAAGCCCATGGCCTTGTAAATCAGACCCGTGTAGAAGTCCACGTTGGGATACAGCTTGCGGGAAATAAAGTACTCATCCGTGAGGGCAACTTCCTCCAACCGCATGGCAATGTCCAGCAGTTCGTCATTGCCGCCCAGCTTCGCGAGGATCTCGTGGGCCGTTTCCTTGACAATTTTGGCGCGCGGATCGTAGTTCTTGTAAACCCGGTGCCCGAAGCCCATCAGCTTCACGCCGGCTTCCTTGTTCTTCACGCGCTCCACGAACTTCTCCACCGGTTCGCCGCTGGCCTGGATCTGGCGGAGCATATTGAGCACGGCCTCATTGGCACCGCCGTGCAGCGGCCCGAACAGTGCGTTGATCCCTGCGGAGACCGAGGCAAACATGTTTGCATTGGAACTGCCGACCAAACGGACCGTGGATGTGGAGCAGTTTTGCTCGTGGTCCGCGTGCAAAATCAGCAGCAGGTCCAGTGCCTTCACCACCGTCGGGTCCAGGTCATAGGGCTCCGCCGGCAGGCCAAAGCTCAGCCGCAGGAAGTTTTCCACCATGCTCATGGAGTTGTCCGGGTACAGCATCGGCTGCCCGAGTGACTTTTTCAGGGCGTAGGCGGCAATGACCGGCATCTTTGCCAGCAGCCGGTAGGTGGAAAGTTCCACCTGCTCGTCATCGAAAGGATCCAGTGAATCCTGGTAGAACGTGGAGAGCGCCGAGACCGCCGAGGAGAGCACCGGCATCGGGTGCGCGTCGCGCGGGAACCCGCCAAAGAAGCCCTTGAGGTCCTCGTGCAGCAGCGTGTGCCGGCGGATGCGCTGGTCAAAGGTGGCATACTCCGCCGGCGTGGGCAGGTTGCCGTAAATCAAGAGGTAGGAAACCTCCAGGAAGTTCGAATGCGCCGCCAGCTCTTCGATGGGGTAGCCGCGGTAGCGCAGAATTCCTTTGTCGCCGTCGATGTAAGTGATGGCGGACGTGGTCGCCGCGGTATTCATGAAACCCGGGTCATAAGTGACAGCACCGGTGGCCGTCAGGAGCTTGGAAACGTCAAATCCGTCGTTGCCCTGTGCGGCAGCAATCCGCGGCAGCGCAAGCTCTCCGCCGTCGTAGCGCAGGGATGCGCCCGTCGATTCAGTCATGGAGTCCCCTTCATGAGGTAGCCCAGCCCCGTTGGCAGCATTAGGAGCATCAGGGGCCTTATTGATGTGGCTGCTGGTTGCCCGCGCAGTCAAGAAGAAACTACCGCGGTCAGTTAAGAAACTACCTCGCTGTGGGTCCTGAGGACTAATCCTGAGGACCGGCAACGGCGACGGATGGCCCAAAACGAGAGTACCGTCACGCACGCGCAGGTTATCCGGGCACGACGGGTTCACAAACTAATGAGCTGATGAATGCAACCTCGCCGCAGCAGCCCCGATGCGTTCATCCGAGCCGGTGAGCGCGACCCGGATGAACCCGTTCCCGGCTTCCCCATAGAACACACCGGGGCCGGCGACGATTCCGAGTTCGGCCAACCGGCCAATCGTCAGCCAGGTATCTTCGCCCGCGGTGCACCACAGGTACAGGCCGGCCTCGGAGTGATGGATGTGCAGACCGAAGGCCTGCAGCGCCGGAATCAGGATGTCGCGACGGTTGCGGTAGAGGTCCTTCTGCGCTTGCACGTGGCCGTCCTCCCCCAAGGCAACCCGCATCGCTTCCTGAACGGGATACGGCACAATCATTCCCGCATGCTTGCGGCTGTTGATCAAATTCGTCATTATGGCCGAATCTCCGGCCACAAACGCAGCACGGTAGCCGGCAACGTTGGACTGTTTGCTGAGCGAATAGACGGCCAGCAGATTCGCCGTGGAGCTTCCACAGACCCGCGGATCCAGCACACTGGGCACCGGATCCCCGCCCCGCTGCGGATCCCACGGTCCCCAACCGAGCTCTGCGTAGCATTCGTCCGAAGCCACCACGGCACCCAGTCCCCGGGCCTGGTCCACCAAGGCTTTCAGCTCAGCCGCTGTCCGGACCATGCCGGTTGGATTAGCCGGGGAATTGACCCACACCAGCCGTACCCGCGCCCGGGTGGCGGCGTCCAGGTCATCCAGTGAATCCGCTGCCACCGACGCAGCCCCGGCCAGTGTCGCACCAATATCGTAGGTTGGGTAGGCAACAGAGGGTCGCACCACCACGTCGCCCTCGCCCAGTCCCAGCAGCAACGGCAGCCACGCCACCAATTCCTTTGATCCCACCGTGGGCATGACATCGGCCGGGCTCAGCCCCGGAACGCCACGGCGGCGCTCAAACCAGGCCACGATCGCCCGCCGCAACGCGTGCGTGCCGTGCGTAGTTGGATAACCGGGAGCGTCGGCGGCATCGGCCAGCGCCCGTCTAATCACCGATGGCGTCGGATCGACCGGAGTACCGATCGAAAGATTGACGACGCCGTCAGGGTGTCCGGAAGCCGTCCGGAGGTAGGGTGCCATGGCGTCCCACGGGTACTCGGGCAACGCCAGCCCGAAAGTCCGCCCCGTCACTGGTTCTGCGGGGGGAGCACCGAAATGATGGGGTGGTCCGTGTGCGTATTGCCGATCTTCGCAGCACCGCCCGGAGAGCCCAGTTCATCGAAGAACTCGACGTTTGCTTTGTAGTATTCCGCCCACTCTTCCGGTGTGTCATCCTCGTAATAGATGGCCTCCACCGGGCAGACGGGTTCACACGCACCGCAGTCCACGCATTCATCCGGGTGGATGTAGAGCGAACGCTCTCCTTCGTAAATGCAGTCGACGGGGCATTCTTCAATGCACGCCTTGTCCTTGACATCCACGCACGGCTGCGCAATTACATACGTCACGTCCGGACCTTCCTTAGACTTAATGCGCCCGGGCAAGCCATATGCCCGGGGAGTGAGTGGGTTTCTCCCATTATCCCCCACCGCCGGCAATCCACCAGACATTGAAGACCTACTATGAACTGGTGGATACTGCGGCGGAAAACCTCAAGCATCTCCCGATCGGCACTCGGGTGGTGGTTCGGTACAGGATTCCCGGCGGCCTTACGGATGCTTTAGGCTTCCTCACTGCCATTGATGCCCACCGTTGCACGGTGGGGACACGAGCAGGCGAGGTCCACATTGCATTAGCGGATGTCCAGGCGGCCAAGTCCGTTCCACCGGCACCGGTACGCCGGCCGCCAGCCCGCTAGCTTTAGTAGCTTCGTCGCGACTTTCCATCCGACCATTGCGTTGGGAACTACTCCCGCAGCCGGCGTTCAGCTGTCAAGCCGTGTCTCGGGACGTCGTGATTGTCTGCGCAGGAGATACGCGCAGATGACGGCCGATACCGGGGTCACGACGGCGATACCGTAGAGCCACACGTTCCCCTGCACATTCCCGATGATCAGAGCGTTGTCGCCGCGGGGAAGAGAGAGAGTCCCGGCGACGAGGTAGGCGACGAATCCGCTGACGGCACTGAGCCACGCCGATCGGCGCCACAGACCCATGAAGAGAGAAAGGCAAAGGAGCAGCAGCAGGGCCAAGGCGGAGCCCCAGGGAAGCAGCAGGCCGGTCGCGGCAAAGGCATGCCCATGCAGTGCGGTACCCAGCAGCCCGGCAAGCACCCCCAGCCCGACGGTAGCTGCGGCGGTGGTGAGCCGCCGGGAAGGCGCTGGCTTACCAGGCGGGAGCAGCCCACCCTGTGCAGGCTCGTCCCGGACCGGAGGGTGGCTGCTGCTTTCGGAGCTGAGGGGACGGAATCCAGCCGGCGCTGCAGACTGGCGCAGCACCTGAAAAGTTTCCGTTCCGGAGATGTCTTTCCATACGCCGTCAGACAGGGCATAGCGGTCCCCCTGAACGGACACCTGCGTTCTGTGGGCTGCCATGGCAGCACGTTTGGCCTCGAAGTCACCGTGGACGGTAATCAGCGCGACGTCCTCCGTCAGGGGCCGTTCCGGCCGGTCGCTGACGATAGTGTAGAACGAGGGCGGTACCTCCATTCCAGCCAGCTCCACGGCCCGAACCGTCAGTTCGTGGGCGCGGATGTGGTCCGGGTGCCCGTAGCCGCCGTCGGCCGCGTAGGTGATGATGGCGTGCGGGCGCAGACTGCGAATGAGCTGCGCCGCGTGGCTGGCTGCTTCCTCCAGCGGAGCCCGGGACAGTGAGCCGGGAAGGACGGTGGCTGCTGCTCTGGCGCGGCCATCGGGACCCCATGACATGCCCGAGTCGCGGTACACCATATCCGGACCGGGTGCTGCCTTGGCAAGGCCCTGGCCGAGCCAGAAATGCTGCTGGACGCCGAGTTCTTCAAGCGCGGCCGCAAGCTCGAGTTCCCGGACTGCGGCCAGCCCGGCTCCGACGTTCCCGCCGTCGTCGTTCCCCTGCTGGTGGACCTCTAAATACTGCAGTTCCACCGGGATGACTTCACCGAGTTCACCGCGGGTGCAGGTCAGCAGCGCCACGTCGGCACCGGCAGCAGCATACAGCGCCATAGTCGCCCCGGTCACCAGTGTTTCGTCATCCGGGTGGGCGTGGACGAAGAGCAACCGGTGGCCGGCCGCCTGCGTTAACGGCAGCAGCCCGCCCCTGGAAAGTTCGGGGACGGGCTGCTGTGGGGTCATGACTCTATTTTGCCGGACTTTCCGCCGCTGGCTGGCCGACGACGCTCCGGCAATGTTGCGCGGTGCCTGCGCGGAAGCTGCTATGCCTTGGCGCGGCTGCGGTACGCCTTGGCGCGTTCGCTGGCGTCCAGAATGAGCTTACGGATCCGGATGGACTCGGGCGTGACCTCAACACACTCGTCCTCCCGGGAGAATTCCAGTGATTCCTCCAGCGTCAGGTTGCGCGGCGGGGTCAGGTTTTCAAACGTGTCCGACGACGCCGCACGCATGTTGGTGAGCTTCTTTTCCTTCGTGATGTTCACGTCCATGTCGTCGGCGCGGGAGTTCTCGCCGACGATCATGCCCTCGTACACCTCGGTGGTGGGCTGGACGAAGAAGGAGCCTCGCTCCTGCAGGTTGATCATGGCGAATGGAGTCACCACGCCGGAGCGGTCCGCGATCATGGAGCCGTTGGTCCGGTACTCGATCGGGCCGTGCCACGGCTCGTAACCTTCACCAATGGACGCGGCAATTCCGGCGCCGCGGGTATCCGTCAGGAAGCGGGTCCGGAAGCCGATCAGGCCGCGGGCGGGAACAATGAATTCCATCCGGACCCAGCCGGTGCCGTGGTTGGCCATGTTGACCATGCGGCCCTTGCGGGCAGCCATCAGCTGGGTGACATTGCCGAGGTATTCCTCGGGCACGTCGATGGTCATGTGGTCCATCGGCTCGTTGATCTTGCCGTCGATGATCCGGGTGACCACCTGCGGCTTGCCCACGGTCAGCTCGAAGCCTTCGCGGCGCATCTGCTCGACCAGGATGGCAAGCGCCAGCTCGCCACGGCCCTGGACTTCCCAGGCATCGGGACGCTCGGTGGGCAGAACCTGCAGGGAAACGTTACCGATCAGTTCCTTATCCAGGCGGTCCTTGACCTGCCGGGCAGTGACCTTGTGGCCCTTGACACGGCCGGCCAGCGGGGAGGTGTTAATACCGATAGTCATCGAGATGGCCGGGTCGTCAACCTTGATCAGCGGCAGCGGCTTCGGGTTGTCCGGGTCCGTCAGCGTCTCACCGATGGTGATGTCTTCTATACCGGCGACGGCGACAATCTCACCGGGGCCGGCCGACTCGACCGAGACACGCTCAAGGGCCTTGGTGGCCAGCAGCTCGGTGATTTTGACGTTTTTCAGCTCGCCGTCATGACGGGCCCACGCCACGGTCTGGCCCTTGCGCAGGGTGCCGTTGAAAATGCGCAGCAGCGCCAGGCGTCCCAGGAACGGCGAGGCGTCCAGGTTGGTCACGTGGGCCTGCAGGACACCCTCGGGGTCGTACGTCGGGGCAGGGATATGGTCGATGATCGCTTTGAACAGCGGCTCCAGATCGTCGTTGTTCGGCACCGTGCCATTCTCCGGCTGGTCCAGCGAAGCCGCGCCCACTTTGGCTGCGGCGTAAACGACCGGGACGTTCAGGACGGCGTCCAGGTCCAGGTCCGGAACCTCATCAGCAAGGTCTGAGGCCAGGCCCAGGAGCAGGTCCATGGACTCATGCACGACCTCGTCGATGCGGGAGTCGGGCCGGTCCGTCTTGTTCACCAGCAAGATGACGGGGAGTTTGGCGGCCAGCGCCTTGCGGAGTACAAAACGGGTCTGCGGCAGCGGACCTTCGGAAGCGTCGACCAGCAGAACGACACCGTCAACCATGGAAAGCCCGCGCTCAACCTCGCCGCCAAAATCGGCGTGGCCGGGAGTGTCAATGACGGAGATGGTGATGGTTTCACCGTTGGAGGCCGGTCCGTTGTACGCAACGGTAGTGTTCTTGGCCAGAATCGTAATGCCTTTTTCACGTTCCAGATCGCCGGAGTCCATGACACGGTCCGCCACGTTGCCGTGGGCAGCAAACGAATGGGTCTGCTTCAGCATGGCGTCGACCAGGGTCGTTTTGCCATGGTCAACGTGCGCCACGATGGCGACGTTACGCAGATCATTGCGTGAGGCTAATTTGGCGGTGGTTTCAGACATGCGCTAAGGCTCGTTTCAGTATGTTCCCGGTGGAAGACCCGTAGGCCGTCACGGTATTAATCCCAGACATCGCAGCACTAAACGCGGACATCGGGTGGCCCTCAAAACGGGCACATGACGTTAGTCTACTGGATTCGGCCATCGATGGCCTAAATTACCGGTCCCGGGGACATTTTTTTGGCCCGCGTGCTGTGTTCCGGACGCGTGCCGGAGAACGCCGCACAAAAAGTCGCGCGCATCATTGCGGACTCGGTTGGATTTTTACCCGTCCTTGCCGGATAGTAGCGCTTAATAGATATGTTTGCACATGATGGAGTCAGAATGCGCGGAAATTTTGCTCCGTCCACCGTCCTGCGGCGCGGTGAACCCGCGGCTGCCCCTCAACGAAGTGCCAGATCAGTGGGCCGGGCCGTCGGGGCAGTAAATAAAACGGCGATACCTCTCGTGGCCCTTTCGTTGCTCTGCGCCGGCTGCGCCCCGGCTCTGGCTCCCTCTCCGCCTGTTTCATCACATGCGGCCGCTCCGGGAGCCGGTGTGCAAGCGGCTGGAATACAGGGAGCGGCCCACAGGCCATCAGCCAGCGGACAGTCGATGACCAGCAACGTTCCGGCGACCGCTGCGGGCCCAACAACGGGCCCTGCCGGCCTGCCGGCGGGCACGTTGTACCTGAATCCGGCGACCGGTCGGAAGGAACGGGTCGTGGCCGCGATCGCGCGCACTGCCGTTCTGATTGGCGACTCCCAGTCCGAGGGTGCGGCGGGAGTGTCCACTAAGGACACCTGGACGAACACGGCTCTGGCGAAACTGGGCTACAACGTCGTCTTCTGCGGGCGCGGCGGCACCGGTTTTGTTACAGCGAACGGTCCGATCGGCAATTATCCGGACGCGTTGGAAAAGGGCAATTGGAACGTGCCCTACGGTCCGGCTCCCTTGGTGGTGATTGAGGGCGGAGGTAATGATGCCGGTCGCGGTGCCACGGACGATCAGATCGTGGCTAATGCGTCGCGGCTGGTGAAGGATCTGCGGCAAACGTACCCGACCGCGCGGTTTGTCATGATTGGCACGCTCGCGAAGGGCCCGAAGTATGGTGGCGGCCGACGCACGCAAGTGGATTCCTTGCTCCGGGCGTTCGCCGAGAAAAACAGCATTCCTTTCATTTCCGCCGGCGATTGGCTGACCGCCTATTCACTGACGGACAAGATGGCCGACGGCGTTCATCTCACCGGAGCAGGCCACCGGATCCTTTCCGATGTCTTGGTCCACAGGCTCACGGCCCTGGGCGTTGCGGCCCCCTAAACGCCAATTGGCCGGCAGCTGAGGTTCCAAGGGACGTCCGAGGAACCACAACTGCCGACCAAAAGGATGTACCGCTGAGGGGCTAAGCCACCTCGGGACGCAGTTCCAGCCGGGACCCTGGGATCGCGTCCAGCAGAGCGCGGGTGTAGGCCTCGGCCGGGGCATTGAAGACCTGGTCCGTGGTGCCGGCTTCCACCACTTTGCCCTTTTCCATCACGCAGACATGGTCGGCAATCTGACGGACCACGGCCAGGTCATGGGTGATGAACAGGTAGGTCAGCCCCAACTCCGCCTGCAGGTCCGCCAGCAGGTTTAGGATCTGCGCCTGCACCAAAACGTCCAGCGCGGAGACAGCCTCATCGCAGATGACGATTTCCGGGTCCAACGCCAAGGCCCGGGCTACCGCCACACGCTGGCGCTGACCGCCGGAGAGCTCGTTCGGGAAGCGCCGCATCGACGAGGCGGGCAGGGCAACCTGGTCCAGCAACTCGCGGACCTTCGCTTCCCTGCTCTTCTTGTCCCCGATGCCATGCACCCGCAGCGGTTCTTCGATGGTCCGGTAGATGTTGTACATCGGATCCAGCGAGCCATAAGGATCCTGGAAGATCGGCTGCACCCGTCGACGGAAGTTGAACAGCGCCTTTTTATCCAGCGCTGTGAGGTCAATGCCGTCGAAGATAATGTTTCCACCGGTGGGCTTCTCCAGGTTCAGCACCATTTTGGCAACCGTGGATTTACCCGAACCGGATTCTCCCACCACGGCCAGCGTGGTTCCGCGCTTGATGTTGAAGGAGACGTCATCCACGGCCTTGAAGTCCGCGCCGGCACCTTTCCCGCCCCGGAGTTTGTACACCTTGGTCAGATTTTTGACCTCAATGACGTCGTCGGACTTCGCCTTCGTGGCCCCTGACTCCGGCGTCAGAATGTCCGCGGATTTCACGCCCGCCGATTTGGCCGACTTAATCCGCTGCGAGGCCAGCGACGGTGCCGAAGCCACCAGGCGCTGGGTATAGGGGTGCTGGGGGTTGCGCAGGATCTCCAGCGCAGGCCCCGATTCCACCACCCGTCCCTTGTACATGACAACAACCTTCTCGGCGCGCTCTGCGGCCAGACCGAGATCATGCGTGATCAACAGGACGGCCGTCCCCAGATCCGCTGTCATGGTTGCCAAGTGGTCCAGAATCTGGCGCTGGACGGTCACATCCAAGGCGGACGTTGGTTCGTCCGCAATCAGCAGCCTGGGGCTGCAGGACAGTCCGATGGCGATGAGCGCCCGCTGGCGCATACCGCCGGAAAATTCGTGCGGATACTGCTTGGCACGCTGAGCCGCGTCCGGCAGCCCGGCGTCGGCCAGCACCTCCGCCACCTGCACATCAACATCCTTACGCGCCAGATTGTTCGCTCGAAGGGTTTCCCTGACCTGATACCCGATCTTCCAGACCGGATTCAGGTTGGACATCGGATCCTGCGGGACCATCCCGATGGAGCGTCCACGCAGCTCAATGATGCGCTTGCTGTCCGCCTTGGTCAGGTCCTCACCGTCAAAGAGAATCCTGCCGCCGCTGACGCGGCCGTTTTCGGGCAGCAGCCCGATGGCGGCCAGCGCCGTCGTCGACTTTCCCGACCCCGACTCACCCACTATTGCCACGGTCTCACCCGGCATGATGGTCAGGTTCGCATTGCGCACCGCCGGGACTTCTCCGGAGGAGGTGTCAAACGTGATGGCCAGGTCCCGCAGCTCCAGCAGCGGACGCGGTTCGGACGTAGCTTCTTCGGTGATCTGCACTCGGTCTTTGCTCATCGTTTACGTGCCTTCGGATCAAGAGCATCACGCACGGCGTCGCCGAGCATAATGAAGCTCAGTACGGTAATCGACAGTGCCAGTGCCGGCCACAGCAGGGTTGTCGGGTTATCCCGGAGGGAAGTCTGCGCGGAGGCAATGTCATTACCCCACGACATCACCGATCCCGGGAGACCGATGCCCAAGAAGGACATGGTCGCCTCGGCCACGATGAAGATACCCAACGACACCGTCGCGATAACAATGACGGGTGAGAGCGAGTTTGGAATTACGTGCGTGATTAACGCCTTCACCCGCGAAACTCCCAAAGACTTCGCGGCCACCACAAAATCAGCGTTGCGGACCTCGATGACGGCACCTCGAGTGATGCGCGCAATCTGCGGCCAACCCAGGACCACGAGCGTGGCCACCACCGTCCATACGCTACGGTGTTCGCGGACGTACGGCAGGGAGTTGATGACGATTGCACCAAGGATCAGAGGCAAGGCAAAGAAGATGTCCGCCAGCCGCGCGAGAACGGCATCGATCCAACCGCCGTAGTAGCCTGCGACGGCGCCCAAAATGCCGCCGATGATGACGACGCCGATCGTGGAGAAGACTCCAACGGCAAGGGATGCCTGGGTGCCTTGGATGACGCGGGCATAAACGTCACAGCCCTGGAGCGTGAAGCCAAGCGGATGCCCACCGGACGGGCCGGCATTGGAGTTGATCAGATCACACTGCGTGGGCGAGACCTGGACAAACAGTCCCGGAAAGAAAGCCACGACCAGAGCCAGCAGAATCAGGAGCGCCGAAATTATGAACAGCGGCTGCCGGCGCAGGTTCTTCCACGCCTCCGCCCACATGCTCAGCGGCGCCGCCTGTTCGTTAAGCGAATCGGTGGCCTGCAGCGGCGTCTGCTCGATGTCGGCAACAAAATGTTCCATTTTGGGCAACGCGCGCAAACTTTGGGTATCTCTGAGAGGCGAATTTTCAGGCATAACGAATCCTTGGGTCTAGCCAGGCGTACAGCAGGTCCACCAGCAGGTTGGCGAGCACGAACACAAGCACGAGAATACTGACGATCGAAACGACCATCGGACCCTCGCCCGAGAGAACTGCACGATACAAAGTATTACCGACACCGGGGACGTTGAAAATGCCCTCCGTGACGATGGCTCCGCCCATCAGGCCGCCAAGATCGGCACCGAGGAAGGTGACGACGGGAATGAGCGAGTTCCGCAAAATATGGACCATGATCACCCGTGGACGCGACAGGCCTTTCGCCGTCGCGGTACGGACGTAGTCAGCATTCATGTTTTCCAGGATGCTGGTCCGGGTCAGGCGGAGGACATAAGCGAAGGAGACAAGACCCAGAACGACGGCCGGAAGGATCAGGTCCCCCCAGTCAGCGCCGGAGCTGACCGTCGGTTTGGCCCAGCCAAGCTTGACCCCGACGACGAACTGCAGCAGGAAGCCGAGCACAAAGGTCGGAATGGCGATAACCACCAAGGAGGCGAGGAGGACGGTGCCGTCGAAAAGCTTGCCCTTGCGCAGGCCGGCAATCACGCCGGCGGTGACACCGAAAATGGCCTCAATGGCCAGAGCCATGATCGCCAAACGCGCCGTAACCGGAAAGGCCTGTCCGATGATGGCGGCTATGGGACGTCCGGAAAAGCTGGTACCCAGATTGAAAGTGAAGAGATTTTTGATGAAGATGCCGTATTGCACAATGAACGGCTGGTCCAGATGATACTGGGCTGTGAGCTGGGCTACCACGGCCGGGCTAATGGGTTTTCCCCCCGACAAGGCATCGATTGGATTGCCTGCCATGGAAAAAACCAGGAAATATACAAGGAGTGTAGATCCGACGAAGACAGGGATTACCTGAAGCACCCGCCGGAGGATGAACCGTAGCATTACGAGATCCTGGTGGAATCGAAGTAAACGACAAAGAGTGACATGGATACCTTTGCAGTGATTTCTTGTTCAGCCATGCGATGGGGCCCGACCAAAAGGCCGGGCCCCATCAGTGTACGACTAGATTTATTTGCCCGTGATGTTCTGGTACAGCGGAACGCCATTCCAGCCGAAGTCAACACCGGTGACGTTGGTGCTCCAGCCACCCGTCTGCTCCTGGTACCACAGCGGGATAACCGGCAGATCCTTGAACAGGATCTCCTGAGCCTGGTTGAAGATCTTATTGCCTTCGTCCGTGCTCTTGGCCGACAGGCCCTCCTTCAGCTTCGCGTCGAAGGCGGGGTTCGAGTAGCTTCCGTCGTTGGAACCGGCTCCGGTGCCGTACAGCGGCCCGAGGAAGTTGTACAGCGACGGGTAGTCTGCCTGCCAGCCGGCGCGTGAAGCTCCGGTCAGCTGCTTCTTGTTCACGTCGTTGCGCAGCTCCTTGAAGGTCGCGTACGGCTTGCCCTCGGCCTTGATGCCCAGTGCATTCTTGATCTCGTTCGTGGCCGCATCGACGTATTCCTTGTTGCCGGCGCCGTCAACGTTGTAAGCGATCGTAAAGGTCGAGTCATCCCACGGGGTGATGGCGTTTGCCTGATCCCACAGCTTCTTGGCGGCCGTGGCATCGAACTTCAGGACGTCGGCGCCCGGGATGCTGTCGGAGTAACCCTCAATGACAGGGGCGGTGAAGTCCTTGGCGATCTGCTTGGTCTTATTGAAGATCTTGTCAATGATCAGCTGGCGGTCAATCGACTTAGAGATCGCCTGGCGGCGGAGTTTGCCCGCCTCGCCCTGGAAAGCGGGAAGGTAGCTCGGGATGGTCAGCGTGGCATTGCCGGCGTAGGGCTTGATGATGCTGCGGTCGCCCAGATCCTGCTGGAAGGACTTCAGGCTGGCCGCGGGAATGCCGTCCAGAACATCCAGGTTGTTGGACTGAAGATCCGAATACGCGGCATCTGCCGTGGTGTAGACCTTGAACGTGATACCGGCGTTCTTGGGCTTACGCGGACCGGTGTAGTTCGGGTTCGGCACGAGCTCAAGTGAAGAGTTATGGGTCCAGGTCTTGAGCATGTACGGCCCGGTGCTGACCGGCTTCTCGCCGGAGGCCTTGGGATCGGCAATGGCTGCTTCGGTCAGCGGGTAGAACGCGGTGTAGCCCAGACGGAGCGGGAAGTCCGATTCGGGCTGCGTCAGCTTCACCGTGAAGGTGCTGTCATCGACGACCTTTAGACCGGACATCGTCTGCGCCGTAGGGGCTGCGGTCTTCTTGTCCGGAGCCATCGCGCTTACCGCGTCATAGCCCTCGATGGACTCGAAGAAGTAGGAGTTCAGCTGGGCGTTCGTACTCAGCGCACCGAAGTTCCAGGCATCCACGAAGTTCTTGGCCGTAACGGGCGAGCCGTCGCTGAACTTTTCACCGGTTTTCAGCTTGATGGTGTAGGTCTGCGAATCGGTGGTTTTGATGGAATCCGCCAGCTCGTTCACCGTCTTGCCGGAGGCGTCGTAACTGACCAGACCGGAGTAGATCATGTCCATCACACGGCCGCCATACACCTCATTCGTGTTGGCCGGGAGCAACGGGTTCTGCGGTTCTCCACCATATGCGTTGATAACTTTGCTGGTGTTGCCCGAGCCGGCGCCGGTGCTGCTGCTGCCGGTACCGCCGCCACTGCAGGCTGTTATGCCCATGGCTACAACTGCGGCAACGCCGAGAGCTTTGGAAATACGCGAAAAACGCATTCCGCCTCCTATTTTCTGTGCGAGTGAACTCCGGCATTGATTTGTGCCGGAGTTTTTTTGTGCTGAGGTCGTTCACCACAGGTATGTGGCCAGCATCACGTAAACACGAGCCTAAACCCCAATGACATCCCGCAGGATACGCAGACGCCTCTTGTGCTGATCTTGTTACCGAGATGTAACCTTTGATTTCCTCGAGGATACTGTTGACACCGACCGCTACTTTCGCGCCCACTGCCAGTAGTTCCACCAGACGCCGGTCTCGCCGGGCATCGGCTCCACCCCGGTGATGGCGGCATCGTGCGCCACGGCCCCGGGAGTTTGGAACAGGGGCAGACCATAGTCAGCGGCCCAAATGGTCTTGTCCAGCGCACGGAGCAGCTCTTCCTGCTTGGTCTTGTTGTCGATGACGGTCAACTGGTCCATCAGCTTGTCCGCCTCCGAGTCGGAGAAGTTGTTGTAGTTCGAGGCGCTGCCGGTTCTGAACAGCTGCGGAATCTGGCTGATGCCAACTCCCACACTGTTCCAGCCGAAGATTGCTGCATCGTAGCTGCCGTCACCAAGGTGCTGGGGCCAGTCCGCGCCCAGTCCGCCGTCGACGACCTTAAAACCCGCGAGGGAGGCCGACTGTGCAATCAGCGTGAACGCGTCCGCACGGTTCGTGTTCGCTTTGCTGTACATGACACGCACCGTCGGCGTCGCGCCGTTAAGCAGTCTCTTGGCTCCTTCAATGTCCACACCGGCAAACGCGGACGAGCCATTGTCCTTGACCGTGTCGTCGTATCCCGGCTGCTCGGGCAGGAAGACCTCGGACTCCAGCGGCTGGGCACTGGCATCCGTCCTTTGGACTGTTTGGCGCACTATGTCCTGGCGCGGGATGGTCTTTAAGAACGCCTTGCGGACATTCTGGTCGGCAAAAACGCCGGAAAAACTCAGGTCCAGGTGATCGTAGGAAAGCTTCGAGAACTGCTCTAAAGCAATGCCCTGCCCGGAGAGTGCCTGCAGTGCTGCCGCAGTGTCGGCGGTGGGCTGGGGTGAAATAATGTCAGTTTCGCCGTTCTTCAAGGCCGTGACCTGGGCGGAAGCATCGGCAATGAAACGGACGTTGATACCGTCCAGTTGCGCGGTGGGTCCCCACTTATAGTCCGTGTTGCGGCTTAGCGTGAGCGACTGTCCGGGCACCATGCTGGTGACGATATACGGGCCGTTGGACAGAAAGACCGAGGTGTCCGTGGGCATGGTGCTGGCAGCAAAGCCGGAATTCCAGTACTGGGCAATCTTCTCGAGGTCCGTATTCGGCGCTGCCGGGACGTCCGGGTTGCCCTTGGGCAGCTCCTTAAAGAGGGCGCTGAGCGCGGCGGCATCTTTCAGGCCCGCCTTCTGGGCCACAACATGGGCCGGAATATCCACCAGCGAACCAAACGCGATCTCCCAGTCCGCGAAGGGCTTGGCGTATTTCAGCGTCAGGGAATGCCCGTTGTCGCCGATTTCCGGAAGGTCCGTCATGGCCAGCGCAGAGCCGTTGCCAAGGGCCGCGCCGCCGTAATCGAAATACTGCGTACCTTTGAGCACTTTCCCGCCGCTGTCCAGGGCTGCGTCATTGAAATAGGCCGACTGGGCCGCCCAGGCGAGCATGAGATCGTTGGCGTCCACCGGTGCGCCGTCGGACCATTTAACGTCGTCGTTGATCGTGTATTTAATGGTCAGCGGATTGTCCGAGACCTTCTCGTATTTGCCGAATTTGTCGTTCTTGACCACGTTAAGCTTGTTGTCGACGTAGTTGAACCCGCTGTGCGTGGCGTAGGCAATTTTGGAATTGATGTCCGCACTGCCGGTGCCGGCATTGGGGTTGAACGAGGTGAACCCATTCGTCTCGGCCAGTGTCACCCTACCCCCGACGGCCCCGCCGGACGTGCCGGAACTGGTGCTGACGCTGCCCGGCGCGCCCGTACAAGCACTCAGGATGAGCACCGCTGTTGCCGCCGCGCCCACGGCTCTGGAAATACGTCCGAAACGCATTTCTCCTCCTTAGGTGTTGTGGCACCGCGCCGGTGCAAGCCTAGGCCGGGTTCTTGCTGCCGGCCGGCCGGGTACAACCTGCATTGGGAACTCGTTATCGAGATGAAGTACATCCTGTCATCAACGGGGCCGAGAGTGCGCAGAACAGCGGTTTCGCCAGGAGCGGGAGGGTACTCCGGGAGCGCGCGCACCGCAGTTCCCGTCCGTTCCACCAAAGACCCTGCCAGCAGACACACCGCCGCCACGTCCAGCGCTGAAGTACTCCTGACTTGGGCACCTCAGTCTGTTCCACCTCGCCTATAGTCCCGGTAGGGTGAGTGTCCATGGACACAGAAGACTCGCCGGTAACCCCCGAAAGCCGCTTCGTTCAGCGCTCAGTGGATTTGGCACACGAGAACGTCGACGCCGGCGGGAAGCCGTTTGCCTGCCTCCTGGTGCACCAAGGAAAGGTTGCCATTGAAGCGACCAACCAGGTGGCGCAGACAGGGGATGTCACGGCCCACGCCGAAATTCAAGCGCTTCGCCTGGCCGCCGAACAAGGACTGCGCGACCTCAGCGAATACGATGTTTACATCACCGCGCATCCTTGTCCCATGTGCTTGGGCGCGCTGTACTATGCGGCGCCCAGAGCTGTCATCTACGCGGCCTCTCGGGAGGCAGAAGCCGAGCACTACGAGGATGGCAACAAGTACATGTCACTGTCGACATTCTATGACGAGTTTCCCAAGGATCCGGCAGATCGGGCCCTTCCTATGCACCATGGATTACTCCCCGATCCCGCATCACCCTTCCGCTACTACGCGCAAAAGAACGGTTAGCGGCGTTCAGCCAAAAGGACGGCCAACCCGGCCAACCTGGAGCTTCGACAGCACTGCTATTCTGGCCATAACACTGATGAAACGGCGAACGCACGGTTCATCCTCACGAACTCCCGCGCCTGTACCGTGAAGCGGACGCAGATGCGCGTTATTTCTCAGATGGGTGGTGCGGGACTTGGAGTTTTGCTCACCGGAAATCAACCGGAGCCTGCCGCCGTATACATTCCGACGCTTTCAGCAGGCGTCACAATGAACGCCGTTGCCCCAGGCACGCAGGCCCCGGCACTGGGCAGTGCCGCTATTCTGCGGCAACGTTGGAGTGAAGTGACGTTCCTGCACTGGAGGATAGACCCGAGAGCCCTTGAACCTTTTATGCCCGCGGGTTGCTCTCCCGACGTGATTGACTCAAGTGCGTGGGTGGGGATCATAGCGTTTCAGATGTCCAAGAGTTCCTTCTTTGGCAGCCCAAGTATCCCGTGGCTCGGTGACTTTCCCGAAGTCAATGTTCGTCTCTATTCCATTGACGAGAAAGGCCATCGAGGAGTTGTCTTCCTCAGTCTTGAGGCTTCGCACTTCATCCCGGTCCTTATTGCGCGGGCGGCATTTGGCCTGAAATATCAGTGGGCGGCCATGAAACTCGATAAACGTGACGGCAAAGTCGCGTATCTCACGAGGCGGCACGGTCAACCCGATGCAGCCTCTCACATCATCGTGCGCCCCGGCGATGACTGCGTGGCGAACGCTGCGATCGCGGCCGACCCGATCTCGACGTTTTTGACGGCACGCTGGGGTTTTCACGAAAGTCACGTCGGTCACACCATTTACTGCCGTAATCATCATGAACCATGGCCGCTCCGGCATGCTGAACTTCTCTACTTCAACGACGGGCTGCTGGCTGCTGCGGGATTGGCAGGGCTGGCTGATCGGGCGCCTGACTCGGTGCTGTACTCCCCCGGGGTCACAACCGTCTTCGCATCGCCGCAAGCGCGCAATCGCCTTCGCTAGTCACCCGCCGGCAGACCCGTCCCCACAGCTCGACAGCCTCCCGGAACCAGCTCGCCCGTTCCGGGTCAACCCGTGCGATCAGAAAAAGGGTGGCCGGGCGCGCCGCCTCTCTCAAGAGGCCAGAACACTCTCCACAGTCCGGGCGGCTTGCTCTCCGGAGTGCAGTGCGCCCTGGATGGAGCCGCTGGCCCGGTGATCTCCTGCGACAAGTATCCTCCGGCCCATCCACTTGGGACCGGGGGCCTCAAGCGGCGGTGGCTGAGCCGGGAGCGCGTGCGGTACCACGTGGTGGACGAGCACCTCCCAATCGTCAGTGGAGGTCAGATAGAGACGTGCAAGGTCCCGGCGCACGTCGGCTTCTCCTGCAAGGCCGTCAGGACGGTCCAATAAGGTCGTCGCTTCGACGAGGTTTTCTCCACCCGGAGCGTACGAAGGCGCAGCTTCGGAGACCACGGCCGTGTGCCAGATTGGTCCGGCCGGTCCGCCGCCGGGTCGTGTGGCGTCCACCATGAGGAAAGGACCTGACCGCGGACGAGCCGGGGCCCGGAACCACCACGTGGTCAACCCTCGGGTGACCGGAGTAGGCAGTCCTGTCAGTTCAGCCACATTCTGAGCTCCGACGGCGACCACGGCGACGCGCGCCCGGATCGTTCCGTTATCCGTCATGACCTTGACGCCGTCGGCCGTCTCCCGCAGGTCCCGCGCCGCAGTCCCCAGCCGCACTGGCTTGACGAGCGACGCTGCCATTTGTTCCGGCAGTGCCTGCATTCCGGCGCGTGGAAGCCCCGGTGCACCGGCCGCGAAGAAACGCATCAGCTGACGTACATAGTTGGCGGAGCTTTCCCCGGAAGTATCGGCAAGAACCCCCGCCAGGAAAGTATCGATCACGTCGCGTCGGAGCCGACCGGTAAACCCAGCCGCGTCAAATGAGGCAGCTAGCATTTCATCGCGTGCGGACGTGGAGGCTGTGGAGTGACGCAGCAGGGCCGGTACCATCCACCGGGCAAAGGCGACGACGTCAGAGACGGGGGTGAGCTGACTACGCAAGGTGGCGAGGGCATGTCGCGGATGGCGGATCGGATGAGCAAGAGTGGTGGCGGTCTGACCCTTGCGGACCACCACCCCCACGCCGAACTTCTGCAGCTCGAGCGCGGGCACATCGATCCATTGGCGCACCGCCGGGTACGCCGGGTTCAGCAACTGAAAACCCCTGTCGCACAGGAATCCGTCGACTCGGTCGGTCCGAACACGACCACCAACGGCGTCCTCAGCCTCAAGGATCAGGACACTGTGGCCGCTTCGCTGCGCACGACGTGCGCACTGCAGACCCGCCAGGCCCGCTCCGATGACGATTACGTCAGCATCCATACGTCTCCATCCGGTTTCACCCAGTCTAGCTGTGGCCTGCAGCCTAATGTCAGTAGTGGTATCGGGCCTGAAGGATCACCAGGTCGTCGCCGCCGACGAGGTACACGAGCCGGTGCTCGTCGGTGATTCGCCGTGACCACGCGCCCTGCGCACCGTACTTGAGCTGCTCAGGTTTCCCGATGCCAGTGAACGGCTCCCGGAGACACGCGTCGTGGTCCTCGTTGATGCGTTCGATGAGCGCGAACAGCGTTCCGCGCGCCTCAACCGGGAGTTAAGTCTGAACTCGGCCCGTTCCTGCGTTTGGAAACGCTACAAATTGTGCAACGCCTCCCCGATCGCCGGTCTACTCGCCGTCGCGTTGGCCGTCATCGCCACCGCCTTCAGCTTCCCGCAGCGCGCGCGGCGTCCACGTCGGCCAGCTCGGTGAACCGATGAGCACGCCGTGCTCAAACGAAGCGCACGGACGAAATGGCGCTCGTGCGCTGCTGTTGTCGAGCACCGCGGTCATATCGGCAATTCCGATCGCCGCGCCGACATGCACCCACAGACGCGCGTAGCGGTCTCGGATCTTCTGCTCAGGCACCTCATGGCCGCCGCGGCGAACGCGCTCGAGGACGCGCTGGACGGTGAGCTCGACAGTGACGATGACTACATGCAGATACACAAGGTATCCGGCGTCCACGGCGTCTGAGACAAGCTGAACCTTGCTTGGGTGTGAGAACACCGTTTCCGAAATGAAGGACTCACCGTCGGCGATCCGCTCGCGACGCCGCGCTTCGGCTATCTGCGCGGCCTCGTAAGCATGCGCTGTTTGGCCATCGGGCCACAGCGAAGCGGCGATCTCGTCGGCGTTGATGAACGGCAGGCCTGTCGTCGGCTTCAGGACGTCATGGACGTAGCTGGACTTCCCGGCACCGTTGGGTCCAGCGAGCAGATGCAGCAGCGGCATCAGCCGCGAGCCGGGTGAACGAGGAGGTTGCCGTTCTCGTCGACCTCTGAGTACGATTCGCCTGCGGCGGCGAACTGCGCCGCGTAGTCCAGTTCGCCTCGCAGCGTAGCCATGCGGTCGGCCCATTCCTCACGGACTATTGCCTGCTCCTGCTCTCCGAGCGAGTCGTATGAGCTCGTGCCCGCGAGGACCTGGGTGATCGCACGGTGGTTCACCCCCGGCGACATCTCCAGCTCGCGTCCGATGCGGGCCCAATGCGCAATCTGCTGAGGCACGGTGCGGGATGTGACAACCGTGGCTGCAAGCGCAGAATCGTACACGTCTGCGGGAAGACGGGTCGGCTGGCTGGTCCTAGTCATGCTCCCATGGTAGCACCGTGCTACACAGCAGATGCAGGCGCTTACATAACATTTCCTATCGAGTCAGAATTGCATGCCTGCCTGCCCCAAAAAAAACAGAAGACCAGAATTCACCTACACGTCAAATCTAAACACCACCACATTCCGTCACAGAGTAATCAACAGCCCACAGCATCGACGCCAAGAGGTAGGGCCGTCAACGCATCATCCGCTGCAGCCGGCGGTGGTTTCGTGCTTCCCAAACGCAGCCCATAACCGGGATTGGCCTCCATGACATCCCGAACGGCTGCGGTCTATCACGAGCAATCAAACGCACCTCGATACCCTCGGCTACGCGACCTTCAGCGGCGTGATCAAGGCGACCTTGTCCCTACGCTCGAGCCGCAGCTCGTAAGTTAGACTGCAGGTTCATCCAGAACTCATCTGATGTTTCCGAAAAACCGCGCCAGCCGGCTGGCCGTGTCGGCGGTGATGCCGCGCTTGCCATGGACGATCTCATTGATCCGTCGGGGCGGGACCCCGACTGCTCGTGCCAGATCCGCTCGGTGTTCCTACTGCCGAAAGATGCGATCAAGCGACCGGAGTAAAACGAAAACCGTCAATATCCCTAAACGTTAAACCGGAACTCCACCACGTCGCCGTCGACCATCACATACTCTTTGCCTTCAATCCGGACCTTGCCGCGGGACTTGGCCTCCGCCATCGTGCCGGCCGCTATCAGATCGTCGAAGCTGACTACCTCTGCCTTGATGAAGCCGCGCTGGAAGTCCGTGTGGATCACCCCGGCGGCCTGCGGAGCTGTATCGCCCCGGTGGATGGTCCAGGCCCGTGTCTCCTTGGGCCCGGCGGTCAGGTAGGTCTGCAGGCCCAGGGTGTGGAAGCCGACCCGGGCCAACTGGTCCAGCCCGGATTCCTCCTGGCCGCTCATTTCCAGCATCTCGCGTGCTTCTTCCGGATCCAGTTCCACCAGATCGGATTCCAGCTTGGCGTCCAGGAAGATCGCGTCCGCGGGCGCCACGAGGTTGCGCAGCTCCTGCTGGCGTTCGGGGCTGCCCAGCACGGCGTCGTCGACATTGAAAACGTAAATGAACGGCTTGGCCGTCAGCAGGCTCAGCTCGCTGAGGTATTCGGGCTCCAGCTTGTCGGAGGCGACGGAGGAAAAGATGGTGTCGCCGCGCTCCAGCACGGATTGGGCCTTCTGAATCGCCGCCAGCTCTGCCGGCTCGCGCTGCTTGAGCTTCACGGCCTTCTCGATACGCGGGATGGCTTTTTCGATGGTCTGCAGATCGGCCAGGATCAGTTCGGTGTTGATGGTTTCCATGTCGGAACGTGGATCGACTTTACCGTCCACGTGCACCACATCGGGGTCATCAAACACCCGGATGACCTGGGCGATTGCCTCCGCCTCGCGGATATTTGCCAGGAACTTGTTGCCCAGTCCCTCGCCCTCGGAGGCGCCCTTGACGATGCCGGCAATGTCGACGAACGAGACGGTGGCCGGCAGTAGGCGCGCGGAGCCGAAGACCTCTGCGAGCTTGGCAAGCCGTGGATCGGGAAGGCTGACGACGCCGACGTTGGGCTCGATCGTAGCGAACGGATAGTTCGCCGCGAGCACGTTATTGCGCGTCAGTGCGTTGAATAGGGTTGATTTGCCGACGTTGGGCAGTCCGACAATGCCAATAGTAAGAGCCACGATATGAAAGCTTACCGTCCCTGCACGGTCCTGCACGGTCCGGCGCTGGCCGGCGCTGTCCTCAGCGCTGGCAGGTCCGCCGCGGGAGCCACCCCGGACGTTGCGTCAGGGATGATGTCGGTGCCGCATGGGAAGGTAGTCAGATGGATGGATTCGTGGTTTTACTAACGTCATTGATGTTGCTGATTGGCCTGATTGTGGGGGCTGCGCTTGCGGCGGTGTACTTCCGCCGGCGGCTGGCGGAGACGGAAAAGGATTTCGACGGCGTCAGCACCAGGCTGGGGCAAGTGACCGCCGAGCTGGCCGGAGCCGACGCCGAACGCCGGCTGCTCGGGACGGCTAACCGTGCACTCGGGGAGCGGCAGGCCACGGACGCTTCCGTGCTCAATGCGCTGGGACCGGTGGCGGAAAAGCTCTCTGAGGTGCAGCGCCAGGTCGCATTGCTGGAGCGGGACCGGGTGGAACAATACAGCCAGCTCTCCCAGCAGCTGCGCGATGCCAAGGACGCCGATGCACAGCTGCTGCTGACGACGACGTCCCTGGCCTCGGCGCTCAGGTCCAACAGCGCGCGGGGTAAGTGGGGCGAGGTGCAGCTGCGTCGGGTGGTGGAGGCCGCCGGAATGCTCGCGCACGTGGATTTCACCGAACAGGTGCATACGGCCACTGCGGACGGAGTCAGCCGGCCGGACATGGTGGTGCGGCTGCCCGGCAACAAGGAAATCGTCCTGGATGCCAAGGTACCGCTGACCTCATATTTGCAGGCGCATGAGAGCACCCCCCCGGGTGCCTCCCCCGCCCCGGGCTCCGCCCCAACCGGGGGTACCGCCGAAGAGCTGCTGCTCCGCCATGCCAAGGCGCTCAAGGCCCATGTCGACGCTCTGGCAGGCAGGAAGTATTGGGAATCCGGCACCAATACACCGGAACTGGTGATCTGTTTCGTGCCGGCGGAATCCATTCTGTCCGCGGCGCTGCTGGCGGATCCACTGCTGCTGGATCATGCGATAGCCCGCAATGTGGTGCTGGCCTCCCCCGTCAGCCTGCTGGCAATCCTCAAGGCCGTTGCCTTCAGCTGGCGCCAGGATGTGCTGACCGAGAGCGCCAAGGAACTTTTCGAGCTCTCCAGCGCGCTGTACACCCGGCTCGGAACTCTCGGAGACAATGTAGGCAAACTTGGCTTGTCGCTGAAGTCCTCGGTAGATCGTTATAACGCGCTGGTCGGAACGCTGGAAGCCCGGGTTCTCCCCACTGCCCGCAAACTGAACTCACTGGACCCTCAGACGCTGGCCACTCCGCCGTCGGTGGAGGTTTCCCCGCGGTCAGTGAGCGCTCCCGAGCTGCTTGCCGCCCCGGCCGGACGCAACTAGCCCGCAGCACCCAACTGGGTCAGTTGGAAGGGCGGGTGCCTCTGCCGCCCAGCCCGCGGGTGGTATCACCGGCGGCCTTCAGCGTGGCGCGCAGTTCCTTGGGTAAGGAGAACAGCAGGTCTTCTTCTGCGGTGACGATTTCCTCGACGTCTGCGTACCCGTAATCAGCCAGCAGCCGCAGCACATCCTGCACCAGAATCTCCGGAACCGAGGCGCCGCTGGTGACCCCGACCGTGGCAACACCCTCAAACCAGCTTTCATCCACTTCATTGGCGAAGTCCACCCGGTACGATTTCTTGGCCCCGTACTCAAGGGCTACCTCCACCAGGCGCACCGAGTTCGAGGAATTTGCCGAACCGACAACAAGCACGAGATCCGCGCGCGGGGAAATATTCTTGATGGCGACCTGGCGGTTCGTGGTTGCGTAACAGATGTCATCGCTGGGTGGGTCCTGCAACGTGGGGAAGCGTTCCTTGAGCAGCCGGACAGTTTCCATCGTCTCGTCCACGCTGAGCGTCGTCTGGGACAGCCAAATGACCTTTTCGGGGTCGCGGACCGTGACAGATCCCACTTCGTGAGGTCCATTGACTATCTGGATGTGGTCGGGAGCCTCCCCGGCTGTTCCTTCGACCTCTTCGTGGCCCTCATGTCCGATCAGCAGGATGTCGAAATCATCCTTGGCGAACCGCACGGCCTCGCGGTGGACCTTGGTCACCAGCGGACATGTTGCATCGATCGTGCGCAGTCCGCGGTCCGCGGCGGAGGCCACCACGGCTGGCGAAACCCCGTGCGCCGAAAAGACAACGAGAGCGCCTTCGGGAACTTCCTCATTCTCTTCGACAAAAACCGCGCCCTTTGCCTCCAGCGAACTGACCACGTGTACGTTATGCACAATTTGCTTACGGACGTAGACCGGGGGTCCGTAGTGTTCCAGCGCCTTTTCCACCGCGATCACGGCCCTGTCGACCCCGGCGCAGTAGCCGCGAGGCGCGGCCAGCAGAACTTTCTTCGGTCCCGCAACAGGCACAGCAGCCGCGACCTGGGCGGGCGTTCGGCGCCGGCGCGGTACCGCAGGCATGGGGAAGGAAACGGCAGTGCTGGTCATAAAGCCAGTCTACGTGCTGGTCCGAGACCCTCTGGAGGAACCATGCTCTCGGCGCAACACACTCCCCAGGACGCCGACCACCATCAGGAATACGGCGACCACCAGCGCGACCACGATCCATTGCCCGAAGTCCTTGGTGGCAGCGGCGACAAATTGTGCCTTGAAGAGCTCCGCGATCGGGTTACCGCTGTTACTCGTCAGCACTGTGGCGCTGACGCGGTCCACGGCCAGCTTCCATAGACCGGCAACCACAGCGAGACCGAGCCCGGCCAAGACCAGGGTGCCCGTTCGCCGTCGTGCGATCACCAAGGCCAGCAGCAGTGCAAGCACCGCGCCGCCGGCCAGCCAATAGCCAAGGGGCGTGTAGGTGCTCAACTGGACGATGGCCGTACGTTGGGCGGGCTGGCCCACCTCAATCAAAACCTGGTCAGGCGGCGTCACCGTCACGCCAAGGCCCGCCGCCACCTTGGTCTCGAGCAGTGTCAGCAGCGGCGCAATATCCAAGGTCAATCGGTCCTGCCCGGCCGAGCCGGGGGTATCGGCAACAGTGAGCCGGTGACTGCGGCGCAGGGTTTCGGTCCAGGCGCCAGGATAGCCCGGGTCGGAGCTGAGCGCCTTCGCGGCCGACTCGATGCCGGGCTGGACCAGGGTCAGCAGACCGGAATTGAGCTTCAACTGCGACGCCACGGTCTTCACCGTCGCATCCGCCAGTGCCTGCTGGAACGCGGTATCCGAGCCCAAGGGGGCTGCCATTGCGACGAATCCGTCTTCCTGGACAACATGGCGGTCAGCCCAAATGGCCGGGACGGCCACGGCAGTCAAAACCAACGCCAGTAAGACCATGATGGCGGCGACAAGAGTGCGCATCAATCTCCCCTAAGTTCAGCCGTCGGTGCGTAGTCGTTCACGCCAGGGAACGCCAAGGCATGCCACGCAGGTCAGGGCACCACTGTATCCGGCCGCGAGGTCTCCGCTGGCAACGGAGCTAAAAGGGCGCCGGTGTCCGTGGGCTGATGCATGATGTGGTTAGAGTGGAATTGTGACCGAATCTGGAGGTACGTCCCGTGGCTGAAATATCCTTTCCGCCCAGCGGTAGCCCTGCTCCGGGCAGGCTTCGCGGAGAATCCGGCGGCGACGACACCGGATGGGCCGACGACGCCGGCTCAGGTTCCGGCGGCCGTTCCGGATCCGGCGGCAGTACCGGATCCGGCGGCAGTACCAATGGCGCATTACCGGCGCAGATGTCCATCCCGGCGACGGCGGGTGAGACGACCGCCGAAAACCCCTGGCCGTTGCATTTGCTGTCCGAAAAGCTCAAAGCGCACATCGAGCGGGCGCCGTCTGCCTGGGTGGAAGGGCAGGTCATTGAACTTAATCGTCGCGCCAATGTCAGTTACGTGACTCTGCGGGACATTGACGCCGAGGTTTCGCTCAGCGTCACCGTGTGGGGCTCGGTCATGGCAGCCATGGAGCGTCCGCTGGAGCGCGGTGCCCGGGTCGTCGCCCAGCTGAAGCCCGAGTTCTGGCTCAAGACCGGTCGCTTGTCCATGCAAAGCCGCGATATTCGGCCGGTCGGACTCGGGGATCTCCTGGCCCGGATTGAGCAGCTGCGTCATGCTTTGGCCGCCGAGGGCCTCTTCGACGCGGACAGGAAGTCAAAGCTCCCGTTGCTCCCGCACTGCATCGGGTTGATCACCGGCCGCAACTCGGATGCCATGAAGGACGTGCTGCGTAACACCTCGCTTCGCTGGCCCGCCGTCCAGTTCGAGATCCGGGAGGTAGCGGTCCAGGGTGTCAACGCCGTTGCGCAGGTCACCGGCGCGCTGGCGGAACTCGACGCCAACCCGGCCGTGGACGTGATCGTGATTGCCCGTGGCGGCGGTTCCCTCGAAGACCTGCTCGCCTTCAGCCATGAACGCCTGGTCCGGGCCGTGGCGGCGGCGCGAACCCCGGTGGTCAGCGCGATAGGCCACGAAGCGGATCACCCGCTGCTGGATGACGTCGCTGATCTTCGAGCGTCCACCCCGACCGACGCCGCCAAACGGATAGTTCCGGACGTCGCTGAGGAACGAGCCCGCGTCCAACAGGCGCGGGGGCACCTGCACCGAAGAATCCATTCATTGATCGAGCGGGAAACGGAACGGCTGCACCAACTGCATTCGCGCCCGGTGTTGGCCGATCCTGCCGGCATGGTCACGGTTCGGGGCGAGGACATCTCCCGCCTGCGCTCACGCGCCAGGTCCGCCATCGGCACGGGCCTGGACCGGCACACGGATAATATCAGGCACCTGTTGGCCCAGGTGACGGCGCTGTCACCGCAGAAGACGCTGAACCGTGGTTACGCCGTGGTGCAGTTAGCGGACGGAACCGTTGTCCGTTCACCGGATCAGGTCTCCCATGAGGCTGCGCTGCGGATTCGCGTGGCGGCGGGCGAGTTCGCCGCAGTGGTTGCCGGACCGGCTTCCATGCCCCTACCCACCGAAACACTTCTACCCGCTTAACCCCGCTGGCTTAAACCCACTGCCTCCACGACCCGCCGTCCCCTCCCCCACTGTCGATATCCAAGAACGGATCCGCATGAGCACCAACCCGAACAGCCAGGCTGCACCGGCGCTAAACACGGACGTAGCTGCCTTGAGCTACGAACAGGCACGGGAGCAGTTAGTCAGCGTGGTCAGCCAGCTCGAGGCCGGCGGGGCCAGCCTCGAGGAGTCGCTGGGATTATGGGAACGCGGTGAAGCGCTGGCAAAGAAGTGCGAGGAGTGGCTGGAGGGCGCCAAGGCCCGGCTTGCGCGCGACGCTTCCGGGTCAGGCACGTCCGGCGAAGTCCAAAGCTAGGCCTCGGCGACCTTTCGACGTTCCTCGTCGAGGTTGAAGTCACCATCCGGCCAGGTCAGTTTCAGGCCGGCAAGAGTCGCCAGCAGGATCTCCTGCACGGCTAACCGGGCATACCACTTCTTCCCCGCGGGCACGACGAACCATGGAGCAAGGGTTGTACTGGTCCGCTCGATTGCCACCTGGTAAGCGTCCATGTATTCCTGCCAAAACGCTCGTTCGGCCAGGTCGCTCTCCCTGTACTTCCAGTACTTCGTGGGATCCTGGAGGCGGGCGGCCAGACGTTCCTTTTGAATCTCCGGGGTGATATTGAGCATGATTTTGATGACGTGGGTGCCGCTGTCTGTCAGCTTCGACTCAAAATCGTTGATGGCTTTGTAGCGCCGATCCAGTTCATCAGTCGTGGCCCAGTGATGGACCCGATGAATCAGCACGTCCTCGTAATGCGAACGGTCGAAGACCCCGATCATCCCGGGCTTTGGTGCTTCCTTTTCGATCCGCCAAAGAAAATCGTGCCGCTTCTCGGCCGGCGTCGGCGTTTTGAAGGCCTTCAGCTGAACACCTTGCGGGTCGACGGATCCCACCACGTGGGAAACGATGCCTCCCTTGCCGGCGGTATCCATCGCCTGCAGAATCAGCAGCACCGAATTGACACCGCTGTACTGACCCTGGGCGAACAACTGCTCCTGGAGAACCCCAAGGGCCTTGGTCCGCTCGGCCAACAGCAATTGTCCGTCGCGCTTTTTGCCGGTGAATCCGGGTGCTGCATCGGTCGGCGCGTCAGCGAGCACAAAACCCGCCCCTGCCTTGAGCATCTTGAGAGGGTCCTTCACAAAACCGGACTTCGTTGCCTTATGCCGCTTCGCCATTGGTCCACACCTTTGCACTTGAATCTGCCGCAGCTGCCCCGCCGCATCGGTTTGGTCCAGCCTAGTCCCCCGTCAGGGACGGTAATGGCTGAGGAATTCGCCGATCCGGCCAACTGCCTCTTCCAGGTCGGTGACATTGGGCAGAGTGACCAGGCGGAAGTGATCCGGGCGGATCCAGTTGAAGGCGGTTCCGTGGGAGATGAGAATTTTCTGCTCCGTCAGCAGGTCCAGAGCGAACTTCTCGTCGTCTTTGATCGGATACACCTCCGGGTCCAGCCGCGGGAACAGATACAACGCGCCGTGAGCCTGCTCGACGCTGACGCCCGGAATATCGTTGAGCATCCGGTAGGCGAGGTCGCGCTGCTCTTTGAGCCGTCCGCCGGGAAGAATCAGATCCGTAATGCTCTGATGTCCGCCTAACGCAGTCTGGATGGCATGCTGGCCGGGCACATTGGCGCACATGCGCATATTCGCCAGCAGATTTATTCCCTCCAAATAGTCCGCAGCCATCGATTTGGGCCCGGAGATCGCCAGCCAGCCTGAGCGGTAGCCGCAGATCCGGTAGGCCTTCGACAAACCGCTGAACGTCATGCACAGAACGTCGTCGCCGGTAATCGTTGCGGTATTAATGTGCACGGCCTCGTCGTAGAGGATCTTTTCGTAGATCTCGTCGGAGAAGACCACCAGACCGTGTTTACGAGCCAGGTCCACCATGCCGGAGAGGATGTGCCGCGGGTAAACCGAACCCGTCGGGTTATTTGGATTGATGATGACAATCCCTTTGGTGCGGGGTGTGATCTTGGCTTCCAGGTCGGCCAGATTGGGCCACCAGGCAGAGTTTTCGTCGCACAGGTAATGCACGGGGCGGCCGCCCGCCAGGCTTACGGAGGCTGTCCACAGCGGGTAGTCGGGCGTCGGCACCAGCACTTCATCGCCGTTGTTCAGCAACGCCATCAGTGAGAGCGTGATAAGTTCGCTGACCCCATTGCCGAGGTAGACGTCGTCGACATCGATGGTGCTGATGCCCCGCGTCTGGTAGTACTGCACGACGGCGGTGCGCGCGGAAAAGATGCCCCGCGAGTCACTGTAGCCCTGGGCGTGCGGCAGGTGACGGATCATATCCACCAAAATGGCATCCGGTGCCTCAAATCCGAACGGCGCCGGATTCCCGATGTTCAGCTTAAGAATCCGGTGACCCTCGGCTTCCATTTTCTGCGCATGTTCCAAAACAGGTCCGCGGATGTCGTAGAGGACGTTACGAAGCTTGCTGGATTGCCTGAATTCTGCCATCTACCAAATATTGCATATCCTCCCGGGCGCAGACGTCGTCCTCGCGCGCGCCGCAGAGGCCAATCCACGAAAAGTGGCCCCTGCACCCGGCTTTCGGCTAGCCGAAGGGTCCGGGTGCCGGGACCACCGATCGGGTCCGGGCTAGTTATCGGCCCGGGCAACTTATCGGCCCAGGCTATTTATAGATCTGGGCTACTTCGTGATGCCCTTATCCTTGAGCCAGGTTGCGGCTGCGGCCTTCGGATCCAACTTTTGGTCGCCGCTGACCATGCGGTTCAGCGAGATCAGGTCATCGGTGGTGAGCAGGCTGGAGACCTTGTTCAATGCCGTCTTGGCGGCGTCGCTGACCTTGTCTGTCTTCACCAGCGGAATGACCTGCTGCGCGGCCCAGTTGCCCTTCGGGTCCTCCAGCACCACAAGATCCTGATCGGTAATGTCAGGGGTCGTAGTGTAGATGTCGGCAACCTGGACGTCATCACTGGTCAACGCCTTCACCGTCACGGGTCCGCTGGGGAGTTTTTTGAAATTCGCTGGGACACAGTTGTACTTGGCTTTCAGTCCAGCCAAGCCATTGGACCGCTCGGCGAACTCAGGGGGCGCGCCAAGGGTGAGCTTGTCGCAGACCTTGGCAAGATCGTCGATCGACTTGAGGTTGTATTTCTGCGCCGTCACCTTGGTCACCACCATGGCGTCCTTGTCCTCGGCCTTCGCCGGGTCCAGCACGCTCAGGCCGGGGTCCAGCTTGGATTTGAGCGCCTTGACGATGCTGGCGGCATCCGTTGCCGTGTTGCTCGGATCGACTTTGACCAAGAGATTACCGCTATAGTCCGGAATGATATCTATCGATCCATCCTTGAGGGCCGGGTAGTAAATTTCGCGTGAACCGATATTGAGCTTCGTGGTCGCCGTGACTCCCGCGGCATTCAACGCACCCGCATAAATCTCGGCAATGGTGGCGTTTTCCGGGAAGTCCGCGCTGCCCACGATCACCGATCCGCCGGATCCCGCTGCGGCGCTCGTGGTCGGGTCCTTGAGCGGATTACCGCCGCCGCCCCCGCACGCGCTCAGGGCCAGGGTCAGCGATACCCCCGCTGCGAGACCAAAAACGGCACGGCGTGCAACCATCCGGCGCTGAATATGCGTCATGAATTTCCTCCTTGTACGCTGGCAGTGATGGTTTCACGGCCAGTCGGTGAATCGCCCCGTAGACGTCGGGGCGCTTTGAGACCTGGTGAGACGGCCAGGCGTTGAATGCCTGCCAGCACAATATCAACACAAATGGCCAGTGCAGCGATCACCACGGCCCCGCCCAGGACACGGCCGTAATCGCTGACGGATAATCCGTCGATTAGGAATCTCCCCAAGCCGCCCAGATTGATGTATGCCACCACCGCGACGGTCGCCACCACCTGCAGGACACCGGCACGGAAGCCGCCCAGGATGACCGGCAGGGCGTTGGGGACCTCCACCCGGAACAGGATCTGTGGCTCGGTCATCCCCATGCTTCGTGCGGCGTCGACCGTGTCCTTACTCACCGCGGAGATTCCCGCGTACGTTCCGGCCAGAATCGGCGGGACAGCGAGCAACACCAGGGCCCAGATGGGCGGCATCAGCCCCAGCCCGGCCAGCAGCACAAAAAGGGTCAGAATGCCTAGAGTGGGCAGAGCGCGCAGCACGCCGGCAAGCGAAATGACGACGACGCGTCCCCGACCGGTGTGGCCGACATACAGCCCGATCGGCACCGCAATGGCGACGGCGATGGCCAGAGTCAGGCCGCTGTAGCCCAAGTGCTCCAGCGACCGCAGCGGAATGCCTTCCGGTCCCTGCCAGTGCATCGGATCCATCAGCCACTCGTAGCCCTGAACGAGTGGATTATCCGAAGAGTACGTCTGAAGCACCGCCGGCACGCTCATGCGCCTACCACCGCACGCTCTTCGCGGGCCCTGCTCTGGGCTGAGCCCTTTGAAGGCCGTCCGGCGGCCCGCAGCCACGGCGTCAGCAGCCGCTGGGCCAGCACCAGAAAAGCGTCCATCAGCAGGGCCAATAACAATGTACCGATAATTCCGACCACGATCTCTGTCACGAAGTCCCGCTTGAGCCCGTCGGTGAACAGCGAGCCCAGACTTCCGATCCCGAGCAGCGCGCCAACGCTGACCAGCGAAATGTTACTGACGGACACCACCCGCAACCCGGCGAAAAGCACCGGCACGGACAGCGGCAGGTCCACGGTCAGAAAGCGCATGAACGGCTTGTACCCCATCGCCACCGCTGCCTGCCGGATGCCGTCGTCAACCGAGTCGAGCGCATCCAACGTCGATCGCAGCAGCAGGGCCACGGCGTAAATCACCAGTGCCACCATGACGTTGGCCATGTCCAGGATCCGGGTGCCCAATATGACCGGCAAAATCACAAACAGCGCCAGCGACGGAACGGTGTAGAGAATGGAACCGGCGAAGAGCAGGACGCCCCGAAGCGTCTTATTCATCCGCGCCAGCTGGGCCAGCGGTACGGCAATCAGGACGCTGATCAGCAACGGAACCACTGACTGATACAAGTGCAGCCCAGCCAGCGAGAGCACCTCGCTGAGGTTGGCAATCAACCAGGTCACTAGAGGCCGCCTTCGCGCAGCCGCCGCGCGTTTTCGATGGCGCCGAGCACTTCAGGTGCCTTAACGACGCCGGTGACAGTGCCGGCGTCGTCGACGGCGACGCCAAGCCCGGCTGGCGATGAAAGCACTGCATCCAGTGCGCGGCGCAGCGTATCCCCCTCGTGGAACAGGGAACCGCCGGGCAGCAGGGTGCTCCCGTCCGCCGGGGAGATCCAGCCGAGGGGCCGGTGCGCATCATCAACCGCAAGGACCCACTCGGCGGCGTTCGAAGGTGGCTGCTGCGCAGGAAGCTGCCCGCGTTCGGCCTCGGAAGTGGTGCGCACCGGATGGATCTGCACGGCATCCGCCGTGGAGAAGGCCAAGTGCCTGAATCCCCTGTCCCGGCCGACAAAATTCGCCACGAAATCGTCCACCGGAGCCCGCAGAATCTCCTCCGCGGCAGCATACTGCGCCAACCGGCCGCCGGTGGCAAAAACGGCCACCTTGTCGCCCAGCACGGTGGCCTCGTCGATGTCGTGGGTGACAAAAACGATCGTCTTTGCGAGGTCCCGCTGCAGCCTGAGCAGTTCCTGCTGCAGCTCCGCCCGTACCACCGGGTCCACAGCGCTGAACGGCTCGTCCATCAGCAGCACCGGTGGGTCCGCCGCCAGCGCCCGGGCCACCCCAACCCGCTGCTGCTGGCCGCCGGAGAGCTGGCTGGGGTACCGCTTGCCCATCCCGGCGGAGAGGCCGACGACGTCAAGGAGCTCCTCTGCCCTGCGCCGCGCTTGGGCACGCGGCACCTTATTGAGCCGCAGCACGGTGGCCACGTTATCCGTCACGGTCCGGTGCGGGAGCAGGCCGGCGGACTGCATGACATAGCCCATGGACCGGCGAAGCGACGCGGCGGGAACGGCGGAAACGTCCCTGCCATCGACGGTGATGGTGCCACTGGTGGGCTCCACCATCCTGTTGATCATCCTCAGCGAGGTCGTTTTACCGCAGCCCGAAGGGCCAACGAAGACGGTGATGGCACCCTTGTCGATGGTCATCGACAGATCATCCACCGCGGGCTGGTTGTCCAGATAGCGCTTGGTGATTGAGGTGAATTCGATCATGGGCTTCGCCCCTGATCCGGCGGTGGGCTTGCCGGTTGCCGCATCCATCTGCGGCGTCAGAGCAATTGAATCGGGCACGGAGATCCGGGCGTCTGATACTGCCATCGTGGGGTTCCTCACTATTGGCGGCCATCGCGGTCAGGATTTGTTCCCTGTGCCTGATGATCATAAGCAGAGTGATTTTCCACTGTAAAGCCCGGTCGTAAGCTTTCGGCACACAGCCAGGACCGTCCTGCCCGTCCAGCCGGCACCTCCGGCCGCTCCCGTAGCGCCATGGGCTGGAGGTGCCGGCTGGACGAGCTATTTGGCCGGCCGGGCTGCGGGCTGGCGGATGAGCTTCTTATTGACGAACTCGTTCATGCCGAACTTGGCCAGCTCTCTTCCCACTCCGGAGCGCTTTACTCCGCCAAAGGGCAGGTCTGCCTGGGTTCCGGTCACCGAATTGATCCACACCATCCCCGTGTCCAGCCGATCCGCGACGTCTTTGGCCTTCTCCGGGCTGGCGCTGAAAACCGAACCGCCCAGCCCGAATGGCGACGCATTGGCCAAATCCACGGCCTCCTCGGCGCTGGCGACCTTGTAGATCACTGCCGCCGGTCCGAACAGCTCCTCGGTGTAGGCGCGCATTTCCCTGGTGACGCCGGTGAGCACCGTCGGAGCAAAATACGAGCCGGGCCCGTCCACCTTGCCGCCGCCGGTGTGCACCGTAGCGCCCTTGGCGACGGCGTCGTCGACCTGCTCTGCCAGGGAATCGGCAGCACTTTGCGAGGACAGCGGGCCCAACCTCGTCGCCGGGTCCGAGGGATCCCCCGGCTGCATCGCGGCAGCGCGTGCGGTGAACTTTTCCACGAACTCCTGATAGTAGTCCTCGAGCACGATGAAGCGTTTGGACGCAGTGCAGGCCTGGCCGGCATTGCCCATCCGACCCGCCACCGCCGCCTTCACGGTGGCGTCCATGTCATCGCTGTCCAGCACAATGAACGGATCGGAGCCGCCCAGCTCCAGCACGTAGCGTTTGAGGTTGCGGCCAGCTACCTCGCCAATAGCCGACCCTGCCCGTTCGCTGCCCGTCAGGGAGACACCCTGGATGCGAGGGTCAGCAATCATGTCGGCAATTTGTTCCTTGCTGGCAAAAATATTGATGTAAGCATCCGCAGGCAGCCCTGCGTCCCGGAAGATCTGCTCGATCGCCTGCGCGGACTGGGGGCAGTTTTCCGCATGCTTAAGCAACACCGTGTTCCCCAGCATCAGGTTCGGCGCTGCAAACCGAGCCACCTGGTAATACGGGTAGTTCCACGGCATGATCCCCACCAGCGAACCAATAGGCTCGGTGCGCACCACTGCATCCCCGCCGTCCACCGCGTCCAACGTTTCATCCTGCATGAAGCGGGGCCCCTCGGTGGCGTAATAGCTGTAGATGCTCGCGACCAGATCCACCTCGCCCTGCGCTTCACGGACGGGCTTACCCATTTCCAGGGTAATGATCTCCGCGAGCTCTTCCTTGCGTTCGGTGTACAGCGCCGCCACCTGGGTGAGGATCCGGCTCCGCTCGGCCACGTCCGTAGTCCGCCAGGACCCAAACGCCGCATGCGAGGCCTGCATCGCAGTTTGGATGTCCGCATCCGTCGCGGACGGAAATTCCTGCACCGTTTCGCCGGTGGCCGGGTTGACGCTCTTGTATGAAGTCATAGCCCTACCGTATCCACACGACCTCATTGCCCGCCACCCATCGTAGCCAAAGGGGATCGTACGGCAGACACGGCGCGGCACAGCCGCCCGGCCCGGCCCGGCCGTCCGTTCCGGGTGCGTAGGCCACAAGTGGCCGTTCTGCTCAGCCGGCGGCGAGCTTGAGCACGCCAAAAATCGGATCCTGCTCCAGCACGTGCACGTCGGTCAGGCCGACGGCGGCCAAATGAGTTTTGAAGGCCTGCTGCAGCGGTAGTTGATGCATTCCCGCGCCGCCGCCGAGCACTATTGGGCCGGAGACCGTCAGCTGAGCGGCGCATTGGGCTGCGAGCGCCGCCAGGTCCGTGCCCGCACGGTCAATCATCGCCAGGCTCCCGCGGTGTCCCTCGGCCGCGGCGGCAAAAACCACCGGCGACAGGGCGGCCCAGTAGCGCCGCCCCGTATCGCCGTGAAAGTGGGCTATCAGCTCCCCCGGATTCTGCAGTCCGCACTTGGCCAGCAGCGCGGACGTGAGCCGATCGGGCGGCAGGTCAAGGTTCATCCGGTGCAGGCTGTGCCGTACGGCTTCGCGTCCGAACCAGTAGCCGCTGCCCTCATCTCCGAGCAGGTAGCCCCAGCCACCCGCCCGGGCCTGAGCGCCGTCCTCGTTGACTCCCCAGGCAGCGGACCCCGTTCCGGCGATCACGGCAATCCCGGTATCGGCACCCCCTGCGGCCAGCAACAGGCGGGTGTCATGGACCACCGTGATCTTGGCGTCGGGAGCCCAGGGGGCAAGCAGCGCAGCCAGCGCCGCGGCGTCGTCGTCCGTGTCCACCCCGCCGGAACCGGCGTAGACCCGGGACACGTCCGCGGCGTCCAAGCGGGCGAACAACTCACGCAGATTGACCGAGGCTTCGGCACGGCTGACGTTCTGCACATTCGCACTGCCGGCCTCTGCATCCGCGCGCAGCTTGCCGTCTACCCAGTGAATCCCCCTGGTCTTGGAACCACCGATATCCAGTCCGATAATGCTGCCCCGGCCAGAGTTAATTCCGGGGAGGGAAGCGGTGCCGCCATGTTCAATAGTCACCACCTCAGACTAGCCATCCGCGGCCGAACCTTCGCATAACCAGCATCCGGTCGTTACCTTCGCATAACCAGCATCCGGTTTGTCCAGCAGTGAGTGCCGCAGCACATCGGCGCGGTCCTGCGGCGAAGATGTTTCTAAGCTAGAGGAGTGAAGAAGCTCCTGCAGAACTCCCGGAACCTGGCACCTGATCCGATGTGGCTCGGTCATAACAAGGGCAGCCTGGCGTACCGACGGATTTTGTTGGCGTTGCTCTGCGCCGGAGTGGCAACCTTTGCACAGTTGTATTCCGTCCAGGGTCTGTTACCGCTGCTGGCGCAGGGATTGAAGATCACCGCAGCGCAGGCGGGGCTGACCATCTCCGTGGCGACTATCGGGCTGGCGGTGACCGTTATCCCCTGGTCCTTTGCTGCGGACCGATTCGGCCGGGTGCCGGTGATGGGGACCGCCATTATCGCAGCCACCATCTTGGGGTTGCTGTCGCCGCTGTCGCCCACTTTTTCCGTGCTGCTGGTGCTGCGTACGCTGGAAGGAATGGCGCTGGGCGGGATCCCGGCCCTGGCCATTGCCTATCTGAACGAGGAGATCAATAAGGTCCATGCCGCGATGGCGGCTGGGGCATACGTGGCAGGAACCACGGTGGGAGGCCTGCTGGGCCGGCTTCTCGCGGGACCGATCGGCGAGCTTGCCGGCTGGCGGATCGGAATTCTGGGCGTTTCGGTTGTGTCCGCCGCCGCGGCTGTGGGCTTTCTAGTGCTGGCACCAGCGCCACGCGGTTTCACGCCTGCGCCGCGGGTGGGCTTTGGCCGGGCCTTGTCCCGGCTGCTGCCGGCCCTGCGGGACAGGCGGCTCCTGGCCCTCTATACCGAGGCGTTCCTGCTCATGGGGTCTTTTGTCAGCGTCTACAATTACATGGGATTTCGGCTGGAAGCACCTCCCTACCTGCTGCCGATGGCCGCCGTCGCCCTGATTTTTCTGGCGTACCTTGCCGGAACGGTCTCCTCACGGTGGGCTGCGGCACTCTCGGTGCGGGCCGGACGCCGGAATATTCTGCTCGGCAGTATCGCAGTGATGACCGCCGGGCTGTCGATCACAGCGCTCGCGCCGCTGCCGCTGATCCTGCTGGGACTGGTGTTCTTCACGGCCGGGTTCTTCGGCGCCCACAGCGTTGCTTCCGGCTGGACCGGCGGCCTGGCCCCGGTCAGAGGCGTGAAGACAGGAAGGACCGGGCCGGCGCAGGCAGGACGGGCGCAGGCAGCATCGATCTACAACCTGAGCTACTACGCAGGCTCCAGCGCTATCGGCTGGGCTTCGGGATTTGTCTTCCAATCCGCCGGCTGGTCCGCGCTGGTGGCGGTGCTGGCCGCTCTCGGCGTGCTGGCCGCGGCGACGGCGCTGCTGCTCCTGCCCAGCGGCGTCCCCGGCCGGGACGGCTAAGCGCGCAGGATGGCCGATGCGCGATTGTGGCTCCATCCGCCGCACGAGAAAGGGTGCAGAAAATTCGGGTACTGATAGAATTTCGCGTGTAATGTTCGAGCAGTGAGGGAGCTTCCATGACGTCAGCCGCGAAATCCCCCCGGCGCTCCCCGCCCGCAGCCGCGCGGACCGCGGACCCGTTGGACGCCGTCGACCGCCAGATCATTGACGCGCTGGTGACGGACGCGCGGATCACCAACCGGGACCTAGCCGAGGCGGTGGGCATTGCGCCGTCGACCGCGCTCATGCGCACCCGCGCACTCATTGACCGCGGCGCGATCGAGGGCTTTCACGCGAACCTGAATCTCAGCGCCGTCGGCCGAAGCGTACAGGCGCTCATCGCCGTCCGGCTGCGCGCCCATGACAGGGACCAGATCGATAGGTTCACCGGCACGGTTCCGCGGCTCCCCGAGGTCCTGTCCACGTTCCACGTTTCCGGATCGGTGGACTATTTGTTGCATATTGCCGTGCCCAACACGGATGTGCTGCGCGACTGGGTGCTGGATAATCTCACTACCGACCCGGTGGTCAGCCACACCGAGACCACGCTGGTGTTCGCGCATATGCCTGGCAACACAGGGCCGCTTCCGTCCTGATCTAGCGCGTTGATTCAATCGCCTGGAGCAGATCCTCCATCAGATCCGCCGGGTCCTCCAGCCCCACGGACACCCGCAGCATCGTTGCATGCGGCTTGGCCTCGGCGGCAACGGGCCGGTGCGTGAGACCGGCGGGGTGCTGGATCAGCGTATCCACCCCACCGAGCGATACGGCATGGATTATCAGCTTCACGGCGCCGGCAATCCGTTCCGCATGATCCGCGCCGGCCACTTCAAAGGACAACAGCGAGCCCGGACCGGACATCTGCCCGCCCACGAGCGAGCGCGGATCACATTCCGGCAGACCCGGGTACAACACACGCGTCACGAGCTCGTGCGAGGCAAGGCCGGATGCCAACTTCGCCGCACCATCCTGCTGGGCACGGACGCGGATGGGCAAAGTGGCCAGTCCGCGGTGCAGCAGATACGCCGGCCAGGGCGTCAGCAGACCGCCGGTCACCGCGCGGATCTGCCGCAACCGCACCGCCCACTCGGCGCTGGTGGCCACGACCCCGCCCATCGCGTCCCCGTGGCCGCCCAAAAACTTGGTGGCGCTGTGCAGCACCAGGGCCGCGCCATGCCGGAGCGGCTGCTGCAGCACCGGTGTGGCAAAGGTGTTGTCCACCAAAACGGGAACCCCGTCCGCGCCGTGCACCAGGGCGTCTATATCCACTAACTGCAGGTCCGGATTGGCCGGAGTTTCCACCAGGACCAGGCCCGTATCGGGCCGCAGCGCGGCATGGACCTCCGCGGGCGTGGTGTAGGTGACCTCCGTCCCTAGCATTCCGGTGGCAAGAATGTGATCCGACCCCCCGTACAGCGGACGCACAGCCACCACATGCTTACGGCCACCGGCTACCACCGCCAACAGAACCGCTGTCAGCGCCGCCATCCCGGTGGCGAACGCGACAGCCTGCGGGGCACCCTCCAAGGTGGCAAGGCCGGTTTCAAAGCGCGCCACCGTGGGATTCCAGAGCCGTTGGTAGACCGTGCTCTGGCCGTCCCCCGGGATTCCTCCGGTCGCCAGTTGCTCGTAGGCCAGACCACCCGCTTCCACGGAGGTCAGCGGAGCAGTGGTGGACATATCCAGCGGAACTGCATGCAGACCCTGGGCGGTGAGCCCCTCGCGGCCTGCATGTACCGCCATAGAATCCGGACTAAGCATCTGCGCCACCTTACCTGTGCCCCGGCTATCAGGGCTTACTTCGGAACTTTTCCCTAAGTATGCCGACAACGTTCGGCGTTTGGCTATAGAAACGAATATATGAACGTTTTGATGCGAATTTCCGCATCAAATGCATGATCACTAGGCTACTGGCCCGGGGTTTCTTGGCTAATATTCTCCGCACCCCGGCCGTCGAGTGGGTACATCTGCCCCACTGCGACGGCTTTTAAGGGGCAGACGTACCCACTCACCTAGCTTTGGCAGGGCGGGCTAGCGGCCGGGCGGGGTTGGCTTGCTGACGGTGCGGGCTCGGGGCCAGGCGACGACGGCGAGTGTGGCGGATGCCGCGGCGACGAGGACCGCGAAGCCGGTCACCACGACGGGCAGTCCCCAAAGATTGGCCGCGGCGCCCATTCCAATCACCGGCAGCGCGCTGCCGAGATAGGTAATGACGTACACTCCGCTGATGATCTGGGCATGCCGGGCCGGTTCCACCTTTCCGGCCACCTCGTTGAAGACCACGCGGAAGGCGATGCCCTGTCCCGCACCGGCCGCCATGGAGGCGAGAATCAGCAACCACGGCGAATGGGCAATGCCCGCTACCGCGATCAGCAGCACCGACACCCCGAGCACGATCAGGCCAACGGGAACCAGCAGCCGACCCCGCACGCTCAGCAGTTGGCTCGCGGCTGAGGCACCAAGCGTCACTGCGGCGAGCAGCCCGATCAGCGGGCGTGCATCTACTTCAACCACTTGGGCGAAGTAGCCAGGCGCCAGGGAGAGGCAAAAGCCAAAGACCGCAAAACTGAGAAACCCAACGCTGGAGGCCAGCCAAAAAGCTCCGCGCGCCTGACGCGAAACGCCAGGCCGGCGCGGCTTGAGCGCTGCCAATGCCGTTCCATTGACCGCCGGCCGGATGGCTGGACGCGCGTCGAGCAGGTACAGGGGAACGAGCAGCAGCACGAGCAACACGGAGTGCACCAGGAACGGCGCCCGGGTATGGTCCGGCAAGAGTGAGAGCAAGCCGCCGATGACCGGCCCGGCCGCTACTCCCCCGGAGGAGGCCAGCAAGGTGAACCGGGAGGCCCACTCCGGCCGGGTAGGCAGCAGGTCCCGGAGGGCTGCGGCACTGGCTCCCGTGGCCAGGGCGACGGCGAGTCCCTGCAGTGCGCGGCCCGCTACGAGCATCGGCAGGTTCTGCGCCGTGCCGAACACCAGACCACCGGCCAATCCGATCAGCACGGCCAACACCAGCGCGGCCCGCCGGCCAATATGGTCCGACCAGTGGCCGAACAACAACAGCCCCAGCACCAGAGCCAGCACATAACTGGCGAAGGCGGCCGTGACACCGAGCGGGCTTAGCCCGAGACGAACCTGCAGCAGGGAGTACAGCGGTGTGGCCAGGTTGGCGCCAACAAGGAGTGTAAAAATGACGACGCCCGCCAGGACAAGCCGCGCAGAGATTGAGGCGTCCCAGCCCCGCCGGGATACCATCGCCGGACGCATCCGCAACTCACTCAGGACGCTCATACTGCCCACCCATCGGCTCACTCCAGCAACCCCTATGGCGGCCCGAGAACTGTACTATTTCCTCTATAGACTGAAGCAGCAAGGCTCAATTGACCGCTCAAATAGCGCCGAACTGACCATTCTGCTCAAATAACTTCCCGCCAACCGAATAGGAGTGACCCCGATGAGCAAACTTGACGCCATGGACCTGAAATTGCTGCTGGAGTTGGTCCGCGATCCGCGCGCCCAGATAGGCGAGCTTGGCGAGACTCTCGGCATCGCGCGCAATACCGTACAAACACGGCTGCGGCGCCTGCTGCGCTCCGGGACATTGCGCGACGGCGGACGCGAAGTTGACCTGGCCGCGATCAATTACGACGTCGTCGCCTTTGTGACGATAGAGGTGACGCACCGCGAGCTGGACGGGGTCATCACCGCACTGCGCAAGCAGCCGCAGGTGCTGGAGGTTTACGAAATTTCCGGGCGCGGCGATGTGTGGTGCCGCATCGCCGCCACCGACGTTCATCACCTGCAGAATGCCCTCCGCGCGCTGCTGCGCATCCGCGGGGTTATCCGCACTGAAACCTCCCTGGCTTTGCATGAGCACATCCCATACCGGGTTCAACCGCTATTGGTCGGCATGGCCGCGGACGAATGACGACCACAGACGAATGACGGCCACAGACCGGTGACGGCCACAGACCGGTGACGGCCGGTGACATCCGCGAAGCACGGCCTGCTGCCGCAGCTGGCGAGAAGCGGACGTTCTGGGCCGGGACAAGGATAATGAACCGGTGACTATCATCGACAACGCGGTCTACGTCAATGGCGTTCGCACCGCCGATCCGCTCAGCCTGGAACACACCCATGACATCCTCGCCGAACGGGGCGGAATGGTGTGGATTGGCATGTTCCGGCCCACTGCGGCCGAGATGGACTCAGTTGCCGCCCAGTTCGGACTGCACCAGTTGGCCGTGGAGGACGCCATTAAGGCCCATCAGCGGCCCAAAATGGAACGCTATGACGACATCCTGTTCACGGTCCTTCGGCCTGCGCACTATATTGACGCCGATGAGGTGGTCGAGTTCGGCGAGCTGCACATCTTCACCGGCCGGGACTTTGTCATTGCCATTCGCCATGCAGAGACGCCCGGGCTGGCACGCGTCCGCCGCAGGCTCGAGGACCATCCCGAGCTGCTGGCACTGGGCCCCGAGGCCGTGCTCTACGCCATCCTTGACCAGGTGGTGGACGATTATGCGCCAGTGGTTGCCGGGCTGGAGAATGACATCGATGAGATCGAAGACCAGCTCTTTGCCGGCGATCCGACCGTTTCCCGCCGTATTTACGAGCTCTCCCGCGAGGTGATCCAGTTTCAACGGGCCATTCATCCGCTCACGGACATGCTCACCAACCTTGAACTTGGGTTCGAAAATACCGGCGTGCACCGGGAGCTGGAACGCGCGCTGCGCGATGTCCAGGACCACGTCCAAAATGTTACGGCCCGCGCGGATTCCTTCCGCCAACTGCTGCAGAACGCACTGACCGTCGATGGCACGCTGACCACCAACCGGCAGAACGAGGCCAGCGCCGCACAGAACGAAGAACTGAAGAAAATCTCCTCCTGGGCGGCGATCTTCTTTGCCCCGTCGTTTATCGCTTCGTTGTACGGGATGAACTTCCACATCATGCCCGAGCTCTCCTGGACATTCGGCTACCCCTTCGCGATCGGTCTAATGCTGATCCTCTGTGCCCTGATGTATACGATTTTTAAGCGGAAGAAGTGGCTCTAGCGGCCGCCGAAAATTCCTCCACCCGGTGTCTTAGGCTGTTCTTCATGACGCTTCCCGTTTCTGACACGCTCGTTACCTACCCCGCCGCGCAAACCGCCGGTGCCGCCGTCGTCCTGCACACCGAAATCGTTATAGGCAGTCAGCTGATTGACGACGGGCAGACGTCCGACGGCGGCAAGCTGGCGGTTCTGCTGGACGTCACCCCGTGCCATCCGGTGGACGCGGGCTGGCCTGACCAGGGGCCTGACCGGGCGGTGATCCGCATTCTGGCCGCGGCTGGCGGGCAGCAGTGGCCGGTGCTGGACTGCGTCGTGGCGGCGACAAACGGCCAGAAGCTGTTCATCGGTGCCGCTATCCCGGTCAGCAAGGACACAGAGGGCTGGAGTTTCGTGGTGGCACATCTGCTACCCGCCGAGGCACAGCTGCCGGAGGGCACCGTCGTCGAGGTTGTCGTCGATGCCGGTCATCGCGCCGCCCTGAGCGCTGGCCACACGGCGTGCCACGCGGCATCGCTGGCGTTGAACCGCGCCATGGCGCCGCGCTGGTCCAAGGAGACCCGGGCCGATGCTTTGGGCAGCCCCGACTTCGACGCCGCCGCCATCGCGTCCTCAACCATTCAGGAGCACGGCTCGGTGGACGTTTTCCGGCTGAATAAGTCACTGCGCCGCAAAGGGTTCACCGTCGAGGGTCTGACCGGGGATTTGGCCGCCGTCAGCGCCGCTGTCAACGCAACGTTGGCCAATTGGGTACTGGCCGGATCGCCGGTACGGATAGAGCGCGACGGCGATGCCCTCACCGACCGCCGGTACTGGGTCTGCTCGCTGCCCGATGGGGAGGCCCGCATTGCCTGCGGCGGCACCCATGTTGCCTCCCTCGCGGAGCTCGGAGGCCTGTACGTCGACCTCACGGCGGGGGAGGATCAAGGAACGGCGGTCCTGCGGATGGTCACCACCGCCGGTTCCCCGTGATCAGGCCGGGCACCGGGCACCAGGCCGGGCACCGGGACGGGATCTACTTGTTCAGCGGCGACATGTCCGCGTAGCGATCCCCCGCGGCGGCGGGTAGTCCGTTCAGCGCCGCCAGCTGGTCCCCGGTCAGCGTCAAGGCATCGGCGGCGACGTTTTCCTCCAGATAGCTGATCCTTTTGGTCCCGGGGATGGGGGCAATGTCGTCGCCTTGGGCCAGCAGCCACGCCAGCGCCACCTGTCCGGGTGTAGCACCAGCCTCGGCGGCCACTTTGTCCACCTGCTCCACAATCGAGATATTGGCCGTGAGGTTTGCCCCTTCGAAACGCGGATTGTTGCGCCGAAAATCGTCCTGGTCCAGTTGATTGACCGAGCGGATCCGCCCGGTGAGGAAGCCCCGGCCCAGCGGTGAGTAGGGAACAAATCCGATGCCCAGCTCCCGCACCGTAGGCAGAATTTCCTGCTCAGGGTCCCGTGACCAAAGCGAGTACTCCGTCTGCACCGCGGTGACCGGATGAACGGCATGGGCGCGGCGAATTGTCTCAGGCGCCGCTTCGGAGAGTCCGTAGTGCCGGATCTTGCCTTCGGTGATCAGCTCCGCCAAGACCCCTGCGGTTTCCTCGACGGGCGTGTCCGGGTCCATCCGATGCTGGTAATACAGATCGATGTAGTCCGTCTTCAGCCGCCGCAGCGATCCCTCGACGGACAGCCGGACGTTCTCAGCGCTGCCGTCCAACCCGCGTCCGCCGGCACCACGGTGCAGCATGGTGCCGAACTTCGTGGCGATCACGACTTCATCCCGGCAGCCTGCCAGTGCCTTACCGAGCAGTTCCTCATTCGCATACGGCCCGTATATTTCCGCCGTATCAAAGAAGGTCACTCCCAATTCCCGGGCCCGGTGAATGGTCTGCAGGGCACCAGCCTCGTCCTGTCCGCTGCCCGTATAGAACGCCGACATTCCCATACATCCCAGTCCCAGTCTGGAGACTTCGAGCCCCTGCGATCCCAATGCGATGTTCCTCATGGCGTGCCCTTTTCTCGTAGCGGTTCCCCACCACCTACGCTAGAACCCGCAGGGCCCCTTCCGTCAAGGGCCGGCCGTCCGCGGGGTTCGGGTTCCGCGGGGTTCAGGTTCTACGGGGTTCAGGTTCCACGGGGCGCGGCCTCGTGGCGGGCAGCGCGTGGCCAAGCAGGTTCTTGATGTGCTCCTCGGCGCCAGGATCACTTTGGACGGCGGCGATGTTGGCCTGGCTGACCGCTTCGACCACTTCGGCGCGGGCAATGGTGATGCCGCGCGGGGCATCGATGCCAAGCCTGACGCTGTCTGAGCGCACGTCGAGGACGGTGATGACGATGTCCTCCCCGATGAGCAGCTTTTCACCGAGCTTGCGTGTAAGTACCAGCACTGTTTGACCCTATCTTGTTTTTGCCGAACGCAGACTTTGTGGAACGGCACAGGTGATAACGAGCGACGGCGGCGCGTCAGACACCGGGAAAGCCACCGGACCGCGCGGCTAGAGGTCAGCGGCGGTCCCCGGTCCGCCGTCGATCCAGCCGATCGGCAGCCCCAGCTCGTGCACCGTTCCGGGCGTGAGCGTCTCCATGCTTCCCAATACCGCCAGGGCGTCAGCCTCCACAGCCCAGCCGACTCGATCCACCCAGACGGCGGTGTCGGCTTGTTTCCGTGCCGCATCGACCACCACCCAGATCTGATCCGCTTCCACCTCGCTCAGAGCGGCCGAGGGGACCTGTCCACCGGGGGTGATGCCGAAGGCGACGATCACCGTGCGCCCGGCCGCCGTACCGGCTGCGCGCGCGGCGGCGAGGCCAAGACGGCCGGCCACGTGGTCCACGCTGACGGCTTTAATGGACCCCGCTGTCCTGATTTCCGCGTTTTTGAGGACTCGGCGCATGGAGCGGGCCACGTCCATCGGATCCGTCGCCAGGCCAACGATCATCACCACCTTCCCAGCCCCAGCCAGCAGCGCGGGTGCGTCCGGGGTCCCCGTGGTATTTGCTGCAGGGACCGTTGTTGCCAGGTCAGCCAGGAGCTCGGCAAAGCCCTGCGAAGCGGTGGAAACGGACGGGAACTCTTTTTCCTGCGGGGCGGCCGTGCCGCCAAAGGATCCATCGGCGTCGTCGGCATCCTGCAGCAGCGCGCCGATCCCGGACCCGGCAGGGATCCCGGACCCTGCCGGGGTCGGTGCGGACGCCGGTGGCCGGCCGGCACGCTTCTTCGCCTTACCGGAAGCGGGCGGCAGGTAACCCGGCTGTCCCGGAGCCGGCACTGACCCCTCAGGCGCTACGGCGCCGTCGTCCACCTCCACCACAACTTCGAAGAACTGCCGGGCAAAGAACCCGCCCAGGCCGCCCTCGGAGACCTTCTCCGCCGAGATGATCCGCGCTGTGCTGCCGTGACTGTTGAAGAGCCGCCACTCAATTCCCTCCAGCGACTCCCCCCTAAGCTGAAATCTGCTCGGCACCACGCACCACCCCTACCGTTTCAATGGCCACATTGGCCGCCGTCGCCTCCTGGTATGACAGTACCGGCAGGCCGGCGGACTGCGCCGAAACGAGGCGCCGGATGGCCGGCCGCAACGCGGGTGCACAGACCAGGACCACGTCCCGGCCCATCGCTCCGGCTGCGTCGACCGACGTTTTCAGCGAGTCCAGCACGTGCTCAATCCGGCCGGCATCCATGACAATCTGGGTGCCGTGCTCGGAGACCCGGATCGCCTCCAGCATGGACTGCTCCAGCAACGGATCGATCATGATCACGGACAACGTCTGGCCGTCCAGATATTTGGCCGCGAGGACGGGGCCCAGCGCCTGCCGCGAGGCCTCGATCAGGCCCTCGGGGTCTGTGCCCGCCTTCGCCCGCAGGGTCAGCGCCTCGTAGATGCGCGGCAGATCATTGATCGGGACCTGCTCGGCCAGCAGTCCCTGCAGGACGCGCTGCACCTCGGCCAGCGACAGGGTGCCCGGAATGAGCTCCTCCACGGCGGATGGATTGACCGCGCGCACGCCGTCCGTCAGCACCCGGACGTCTTCGCGGGAGAGCAGCCGTGCGGCGTTGTCCGTGACGATGGCGGACAGATGCGTCACCAGCACCGAGACCCTGTCAATGACAGTGGCTCCGGCCATCTCGGCGCTGTGCCGCATTTCCGCGGGAATCCATTTGCCGGCCAGTCCGAACACCGGCTCGGCCGTGGTGATCCCGGGCAGTCCATCCAGGTTCTCCCCGAGCGCCAGGACCTTGCCCCCCGGCGCGCTGCCGCGCCCGGCTTCCACCCCGGCGATCCGGATCACATACGTACCCGAGGCCAGTTCCACACTGTCCCGCGTGCGCACCGGCGGAACCACCAGGCCCAGCTCCATGGCAATTTTGTGCCGCAGCGAGCGCACCCTGGCCAGCAGATCATCGGAGGCACCGGAGACCAGGTCCACCAGATCCGGCGCCAGCAGAATCTCCACCGCGTGGACCCGCATCGCTTCGATCAGGTCCTCGGTGGTTTCCGAACGGGGAACGGCCGCTTCCAGAGCTGCGGCGGCAGCACTGGCGGCCTTGTCCGCACGGTCCTGGGTCTTGATCCGCTGCGATGCGGCCAGCAGCCCCAGGCCCACCAGCATGAAAGGAATCACCGGCATTCCCGGAATCAGTCCCATCGCAATGGCGGCCAGGCCGGCGATCTGCAGTGCCGTCCGGGACTGGCCCAGCTGGGAGGACGCCGTGCTGCCCATATCCGATTCGGCGTTGGAGCGGGTGACGATCATACCGGTGGAAACGGCCATCAGTAGCGCGGGAATCTGCGTGACCAGGCCGTCGCCGATGGTCAGCAGTGCGTAGGTATTGAGCGCATCAGTGATGGACATCCCGCGCTGGGCCATGCCGATGGCGATGCCACCGACCAGGTTGATGACAATAATGATGATGCCGGCAATGGCATCACCCTTGACGAATTTGGAAGCGCCATCCATGGCACCGTAGAAATCCGCCTCCGCGGAGACCTCCGCCCGCCGCTCGCGTGCCTGCACATCCGTGATGAGACCGGCGTTGAGGTCCGCGTCAATGGCCATCTGCTTGCCCGGCATGGCATCCAGGGTGAAGCGCGCACCGACCTCGGCGACGCGTTCGGCGCCCTTGGTCACCACCACAAACTGGATGACCACCAGCAGCATGAAGATCACCGATCCGATGATCAGTGATCCGCCCACGGTGACCTTGCCAAAGGCCTGGATGACAGCACCGGCGTGGGCCTGGCCCAGCACCAGCCGGGTGGAGGAAACATTGAGCCCCAGCCGGAGCAGCGTGGCGACCAGCAGTAGTGAGGGGAAGACGGAAAAGTCCAGCGGTTTCTTCACGAACATGGTGGTCAGCAGCGTCACCAGCGCCAGCGAGATGTTGATGATGATCAGCACATCCAGCAGGGCCGAAGGGATCGGCATGATCAGCAGCATGATGACGCCGACCACGCCCACCGGGACGACGAGCTTGGAGAAGTTGCGGTTCACTCTAGATTCCTTCTGCGCTAATGCGGGTGCGTGACGTACCGGGCTGTGCCGGGCCGGCCGGGCCGGGTTGTGCCGTACTGGCCGGGCCGGATTTTGGCGGACCGCCGGTCCCGAATCTGCCGCGGGACTTCATCGCCATCACGAACGCCAGCACGCGTGCCACGGAATCGTAATGCTCCAGCGGAATCTCCGCACCGATAGCGCAGCTTGCATGCAGCGCCCGGGCCAGCGGCACGTCCTGGATCATCGGCACCCCGGTCGCGTCGGCCTCCTTGCGGATCCGCGCCGCCATGTGGCCTGCCCCCTTGGCCACCACCCGGGGAGCGGATTTCCCTGCTTCGTACTTCAGCGCAACGGCCAGATGCGTCGGGTTCAGCAGCACGACGTCGGCACCGGAGATGGCGGCGATCATCCGGTTCCGGCTCATTGCCAGCTGCCGGGAACGGCGCTGCGACTTGATCAGCGGGTCGCCGTCGGTGTTTTTGTTCTCATCCTTGACCTCCCGCTTGGTCATCCGGGTTTTCTTCCGGTTCCGCCGCATCACGACAATGACGTCCGCGGCGGCCAGCACCAAACCGGCGGCAACCGCAAACTCCAGCATCGATGCCGCGCCGTCGCCCGCCGCGGACGTCAGTGCGGTGATGGACAGACCGCCGGCGTTGAGCAGCACGGGCATGAGTCCCTGGATCACAACGTACAGCACCAGCGCGACGACGGCAGTCTTGAGCAGCGCTTTCAGCCCCTGCCACAACGCCTGGGTGCCCAAGACCCGTTTGAGCCCCTTCAACAGGTTGAAGTGGTCAAACTTCACCTCGAATTTCTTGAAGTGCACACCGCCCTGCAGCGCCGCTCCCGCCAGCACGGCCAGCGCCACCACGATCAGCATCGGCGTCAGCGAACCGGCCAGCGACGCGCAGCCAGCGCCGAGGGCCGACAGCGCGTGACCCGGATCCGGGCTGGCGGCGATGGAGCGCAGCGTGAACAGCTGATCCGCCGCCGAATCCCCGGCCCGGGCAATGGTGACCGGAAGCATGACGGCTGCCGCCCCCACGCCGAGCCAGGCGGTGACGTCCTGGGACCGTGATAACTGTCCCTTGGACCGGACTTCCTTCATCCGTTTGTCGGTGGCGTTCTCGGTCCGCTCCTGGGAATCGGCCATCTAGCCTCCCGATAACTGGGTGAAGGCCTGGCCTGCAAGGGCCGAAACAATCCGGGGCAGGGCGGCATACACCGCGCCGGCCAGGGTCAGCGTGAGGAAAATCTTCAACGGGAAGCCCAGCGCAAAGGCGTTCAGCGCCGGGGCAACCCGGGTCAGCAGGCCGAGCCCTACGTCGGCCAGGAACAGCACCACCAGCAGCGGCCCGGCGATCTGCACGGCCGCCAGGAACATCTGTCCGGTGGCCGCCGTCATCGCCTGGATCGGGTGGCTGAGGTCGATTCCGCCGCCCAGTGGAAGCGCTGTGAAGCTGCGGATCATGCCGCCAATTACCAGCTGGTAACCGTCCGAGACGAACAGCAGGGCCAGTGTGGTCATCTGAAACAAACGGGTGAACTGGGCGCCATTGAGCATCGCCTGCGGGTCGAAGGCCTGGGCCATCTGGAATCCGCCGAACATATCGATCAGGCTGCCGGCGGACTGGATGGCGGAAAAGATCAGCATGACCAAAAACCCCAGGGCCGCCCCGACCACGATCTCCAGGACCACTGCCGTGATGAAACCCGCAGTATCCGGGGACTTGTACGTCGATGCCACCCGCGGCGAGACGGCCAGCGCCAGCCCCAGCCCCAGCATGGCCTTGATCCGGATCGGAAAGCCGTTGTAGGAAAACGGCGGAGCCACCACAAAGAACGCGATCATCCGCACGCTGGCCAACATCAAGGCCTCCAGCCAGGCCGGATTCAGTGTCAGGGCCACCCTAGCCGCCGCCGTTGAGCAGGCCGGGGATCCGGGCAAACATTTCGTGCGTGAAGGTCACCGTTTCGCTGATCATCCAATGCCCGGCGACCAGCAGCACCAGCGCCACCGCCACCGCCTTGGGCACAAAGGACAACGTGACCTCCTGGATCTGCGTGATGGACTGCAGCAGCGAAATCAGCAGGCCCACGGCCAGTGCGGTCAGCAAAACGGGTGCGGCCAGCTTGGCCGCCAGTAAAAGTGCCTGCGCTCCAATGTCCATAACTGCACTGGTATCCATCAGCCGCCCCGGTAACTCTGGATCAGGGCGGTGATAACCAGGCCCCAGCCGTCCACCAGGATGAACAGCAGAATTTTGAACGGCAATGAGACCATCACCGGCGGCAGCATCATCATGCCCATCGACATCAGCGCCGAGGAGACCACAATGTCGATGATCAGGAAGGGAATGAAAATGACGAAACCGATGATGAAAGCAGCCCGGAGTTCGGAAATCATAAAGGACGGAATCAGCGTGGTCATGGGGACATCGGCGGCGCTGGCGGGGTTAGCCATGCCCGCCGCCCGGGTCATCAGGGCGATGTCCTCCTGCCGTGTGTGGGCCAGCATAAAGGTCTGCAGCGGCTTGGAGGCAGCCTGAATCGCCGCGCCAAAATCCAGGCTGCCGTGCAGATATGGCTGGACCGCCAGATTATTCACGTCCGTCAGCACCGGCATCATGATGAAAAAGGACAGGAACAGCGCCAGCCCGGCCAGCACCTGATTCGGAGGAATGTTCGGCAGGGCCAGTGCGTTGCGGGTCATCGCCAGCACCACAAAAATCTTCGTAAAGGAGGTCATCATCAGCAGCAGCGCCGGCGCCACCGACAGCAGGGTGATGCCGATCAGCGTGACAACGGCGGACGACGGCGTGCCGTCCGGCCCGTTGATCTTAACCGTGACGCCGCCGTCGGGTGAGGACGGGTTGGCCGGGTCCGTCGGAGTAGCCGGAGCGGTGGGATCGGTTGGGTCCCCGGGCGCCTGTGGAAGGTGCGCCTGTAAAAGGTGCGCCGGCCGGACTTGGACGGCCTGAGTCCTTATCTGCTGTGTCTGCACGGGTTGGCCCTGCAGCTGCGGCGCGGCCTGCGCGCTGGCGGAGCCGAGCAGCAACAGCGCCGTAGCGGCCAGCAACGCCAGCATCACCAACACCACGCGCCTGCCCCTCCGAGCTGTGACGACTGTCGTCACCCGGTCAGTCCTTTCCGGACCGCGGCCGCAGCCTGCCGCCAGGTGGCACCGGCGAGGATTGAACCGCCGAGGGCGCCCGTCGCCGGTGGGGTCCGGCTCTCCCGGCGCGACGGGAAAGGCCGGGCGGAGCCGTTTAGATCAGCAATGGTCAGATCTTTTGTGGTCAGGTTCGGATCGGCCATTTGGGCCTGCTGCAGGGAGTTCGCGAACGCCGCAGCAGCCACTTCCTCGGCGGGTACTGCCAACTCCTGCAGCACATTGACCGAATGCTCGGTCACACCGAGCAAAAACCGCTGGCCGCCTGTTTCAATGACCACCACCGAGGCCTTCTGCCCCAGGCCCTTGCGGGCAACAACCTTCAGCGGATCCGCGGTCCCGCGGACCCCTGCGCCACGGCTGACGCGCCGTTGCACCAGCCACAGCACCGCTATCACCGCTCCGAGCGAAAGGACCACCCGCAAAGCGAGGATGAGTGTGTCCATCTAACTGGCCGCTTCGACCACGTCGAGGATTTTCGTGATGCGGATGGCGTAGTCCTGATCAACGACGACGACCTCGCCCTTGGCGATCAGGCGCCCGTTGAGCAGCACATCCGCAGGAGCACCAGCTGACCGGTCCAGTTCGATGACACGGCCCGGTTCCAGCGCGAGGACGTCCCGGACGGACATCCGGGTGCGGCCGATCTCGACGGTCAGCGTCATCTCGACGTTGTTGATCCGCCCGAGCTTACCGAGCACTGACTCATTCGAGGTCCGGGCGCCGGATCCGGACAGCGCGTGCTCGCGGATGCGGATGGCGAACCAGCCCGCCGTCTGACCGGCTCCGCCAAGCTCGAAGACGACGGTCTCCTGGTCCGCAAAGAGAGCGGAGGCATCGTCGGTCCTGGACTCCCCCAGCACGCCGGCTCCCAGCACGGACGTCGCGCGCTCAAATGCGGGGCGAAGCACATCCTGCAGCGAGACAAACCCCGGGGCCGCGCCGCCGCCCGCGCCGGCCATGGACGATCCATCCGTCAGCACCAGCGCCACATCGGCCGATAATGCCCCGACAAAGGAAGCCATCACGGCCTCAGCTGCCGAAACCCCTGCCGGAATGCCGCCCGGATGCACCGTGGCGTTCAACGGTGTCATGGTGGGCAGCAGCTCCGCCAAGGCGGCGGCGGCGGTGGTGTGCAGGGTCTGGTTCGCGCTCATCGCGGGTTCTCCTCAGTAGTTACGATGACGCCGGCCAAGCGAGATCCTTTGGAGCCCAGGGCCGCGTGGGCCAAGGGCAGCCCGTCGACGGCAACATCAACCGGGCGGTCCTTCGGATGCGGCAGCTCAATGAGATCTCCCACGGCGAGATTTAGGATGGTGCTGGGTCGGACGGTAGTTGACGTCAATTGCAGTGAAACGTCTACGGGCACATGAATCAGCTGCTCCAGGATCCGTTCCCGGCTGTGCTCGGCGGAATCCACCGGATTTGCCGCGCCCAGGTGCGGGAGCAAAATTTCTGCCGGGATGGCCACGGTGGCCGGTGCCGTGACACCGGAGACCGTGATCTTAAAAGCGGAAACGATCATCAGATCCAAGGGACCCGCAGCCTGGGCAAACTGCGCATTGTACTGAATGCCGGCCAGACGGATCGGAACGCTGAGCAGCGAATCCAGCGAATAGCGAAGGTTCTCCAGGGCATCGTCCATCAGGGCCATGACCAGCGCCTGCTCAATCTGGGTGAATTTTCGGTGCGGAAGCCGCTGGCCCCCATCACCGCCCAGCATCTGCACCACCAAACCAAGACCGGCCGCCGTCGGAAACTGGATCACGGCCTGCGCGGAGTTCCCTTCCAGGGCACACAGCACCATCGCCGTCGTCGACGGCAAGGAGGCCGCATACTCGTCGTAGGTCTGCATCACCACCGTGGTGGAGGCGATCAGCGATTTCACCCTGACCCGGGCGCTCAGGTGCGTCCCCCATTGCCGGGCAAACGTTTCCATCGCCAGTTCCAGGACACGGCTGTGCTCGCGCGTCAACGTCGTGGGACGGCCAAAGTCAAAAACCTCGACGTTTTTGACCCTCCGCACCGCTTCACCGTCGGCCGTACCGCCGGCAGGGCCACCTGCCGGCACACCAAGGAATCCTTCATGCACAACGCTCACTTCTGCCACTATCGGCCGAAATCCGCGTCCCGTTAGCAGTTATTGCCCGGCAGATTTAAGCAGTTGGGGAATCAGCGAGCGGACACTCTCTGGTTGGTCGGAGAGCACCACAATGTCCACCCGCCGGTTCTTCGCCAGATCGTCCGCAGCGGTGCTCGTGCCCACCGGTCGTGCAGCCCCAAAACTCACTGCCGCCATGCGCTGCTGGGCTATGCCGTCCGCGTCAATAAAGTGCCGCACCACATTGGTGGCACGGGCGGCGGAGATTTCCCAATACTGCGGATTCGGGATCGACTCCGGCACCAGTGCCGCGTTCCCCTCCACCGAAACATCGAGTGAAACCTCCGCCAGGACCGGCGCAATCGCGTCCAGGACCGCCTTCGTAGGGGCCGTCAGGTGAGCATCGTCTGGCATGAAGAAAGTCTCAGAACTTACCAACCGGACGGTGAGGCCGCGTTCGTCGATTTGGAACTTCGCGGCAGCAGTCATGCCAATGGCCGCAAGGTTGGCTGCCATCTTGTCCCGGAGGGCTGTCAGCCGCGCGACTTCCTTCTGCGCCAGCTCCGTCCGGGTGACTTCCGGCTGCCCGGCTACTGCCGGAGCCGACACAGCCGGCGAGGCCACAGCCGGGGCGGCGCTGGCCTGCACCAGTGCCGGGCCGGCAAAGCCCTCTGCTTCTGACTTCACTTTGTCCGGCGGAACGACGACGCCGGTCGCGGTATCGACCTTGGTGGTCTGTTCAACGCCAAAACCCGTGGCGAGCGAATTCTTCAGCCGCTCGAATTTGTTCGCGTCCACCGACGACATGGCGTAGAGCACGATGAACATGCACATCAGCACGGTGACCATGTCCATGTAGGAGGCCATCCAGCGTTCATCGGCATGCTGTTCGGCTGGCTTGCCGAAATTCCGCCGGCGCGGGCGGGCACTCACGCCGCTTCCTTTTCCTTGCTCTTGGAGCCCTTTGAACCCTTGGAACCGTTGGCGTCCTTGCTCTTGGAACCGGGGGCCTTCAGCTCGTGGGCCGGGACCATAGCCTTTAGCCGTTCCCGCAGCACCAGGGGCTGGCTTCCGGCCTGGACCGCCAGGACGCCCTCCATCAGCAGCATCATCCGCTCCACCTCCAGCTCAGAAACCCTGCCCATCCGGCTGCCGATCGGCAGCCAGATAAAGTTCGCCGACAGCAAACCCCAGAGCGTTGCCACGAAAGCGCTGGCGATCATGGGGCCCAATTTGTCCGGGCTGCTGAGGTTCTCCAGCACGTGCGTCAGCGAAACGACCGTGCCGATGATCCCGACCGTCGGCGCGTAACCACCGAGGGTATTAAAGAACTTGGCGGCCCCATGATCGGTTTTGATTTTGGTCGCCACTTCGTCCTCAAGCATCATCCGCAGCTCGTCTCCGTCGGTACCGTCCGCGATGCTCTGCAGTGCCCCCCTCAGGAATGGATCGGTCACCTTGGCCGCCTCCTGCTCCAAGGCCAGCAGACCCTCGCTTCGGGCCGTTTCCGCGAGTTTCACCACCTGGTCAATGCTTTGCTGCGGCGGTGTGCTCTTGCCCTTAATGGCCCCCGGCAGCGCCTTCAGCGCCTGGATCACATCTTTGAGGGTGGAGCCTGCCAGCCCCACGGCCAGGGTTCCGCCGAAGACCAGAATCATGGGTGGCGGCAGCAGCAGGGATTGGATATGGGCACCCTCAAGGGTGACCATACCGAAGAGCGCGCCGAAGGCCAGGGCCAGGCCGATAAGTGTTGATGGATCCATGACGCTACCTTGCTGGGGGCAGCGGAACGGAGTTGCCAGGACGATCGCTGCCGGGATCGGGGGGCGGAACAATGCTGAGGGTGCGGCCGCCGTGCTGCGCGGTCATGGGGTGCGTGTCGCGGGCCAGCCCGATCACGTAGGCACGGTACTGGGCAATGAGTTCGATGACTTCCGGCAGCGTTTCGGTAACGATGTACTTGGCGCCGTCGGCCATCACCAAAGTGGTATCCGGGTTGGCATTTATGCGCTCAATGAGGTCAGGGTTGATCGCGAACTCGCGGTTATCCAGCCGGGTCACTACGATCATTGGTTCATCCTCACCTCTCAGGTCCAGTGGACCGTCGCAAGGTACTGTCGGCCGTCCCCGGCGTTTTGTTAGCTGCCGGGGACGGCTTTTAGTGCATTAGCGCTTCAGGTTGGTCAGTTCCTGGAGGACCTCATCCGAGGTGGTGATGATGCGGGCGTTGGCCTGGAACCCGCGCTGGGCCACGATCAGATTAGTGAACTCCTGGGAAAGGTCCACGTTGGACATCTCCAGCACGCCGCTGGCGAGCGTCCCCATCCCCGCTGAACCTGCGGTCCCGGTGGTCGCCGCACCGGAGTTGGCGGTCACCGTGTACGAGGAATTTCCGGCCTTTTCCAGACCTCCCGGGTTGGTGAAGGTAGCCAGTGCCACCTGGCCAACGGACTGGGTTATCCCGTTGCTGAACGATCCCACGATCGTGCCGTCCTGGCTCACGGAATATGACTTGAGCGTTCCCGCTGCCCTGCCGTCGTCGGCCTTTGCGGTGATGGTGCTCAAGCCGGCGAATCCGGTGACAGTGGACAGGTCCACCGTCACCCCCGCCGCGGTCATGGTGGTGTTGGCGGGCAAGCCGCCGTTCGCATCGAAGGTCAGCGGTTTTGCCGGCGAGCCTGCGGCCGACACCGTCCAGCTGTTCCCCGCGGAGTGTGTAAAGGTCATGGCGATGTTGGTGGCCTTTCCGAGGTTGTCGTAGACCTGAATATCACGCGTCAACGGCGAGCCCGCTCCGTCCGATGGCAGGTTTCCACTCGCCGTCGCCCTGCTGGTCGCAGCTGCCGGCACGGTTGTCCCAGTGGAGAGCACAATGTCACTGACCGGGGCTCCCGTGCCGACGGTACCGTCCGGCGACGCCATCCAGCCCTGCAGAATACCACCGTCGGGGGTCACCAGCCTGCCCTGCGCATCGGGGTTCATCGCGCCGGCACGCGTGTACAGGGTAGCGCCACCATGTTTAGTGATGAAGAACCCGTCTCCGGAGATCATCATGTCAGTGGACTTGCCGGTGGCCTGCGTGGAGCCCTGGGCAAAATTGGTGGCGATCCCCGCGACCTGCACACCGAGCCCGACCTGCGCGGCATTGGTTCCGCCGGCCGCGGCCTGCGGCGACGATGCGCTCTTAGTCAGCTGCGAAAGCGTGTCCTGGAACTGCACCGAGGACGATTTGAAGCCCTGGGTGTTGACATTGGCGATGTTATTGCCGGTGACGTCCAGCATGGTCTGATGGGCGCGGAGTCCGGAGATACCGGAGTACAGGGAACGGAGCACGGTGTTTTCCTTTCGGGAGGGGCGGTGCTGAAGATAAGAGGGGATCAGGCGGGTGCGAGGATCCGGATAGGCGGATCCACGGATCCGGTGGGTGGATCTTCGCCGGTTACGTTGTCGGTACCGCTGTTGTCGGCACCGCTGTTGTCGGTACCGGTGTTTTCGGCGCCGCCGTGGTGACGCCGGAGATAGCATCCAGCGCGAGCGTTTTGCCGTCCACGGTGATCTGCGGAACGGGTCCGGCATAGGACACCGAGCTGGCGATGCCGGTCACGGTCTCCCCGTCCTTGCCCGCGTAGCTGACTTGCTGCCCCACAAGGGCCGCGGCCGCCATGCGCATCTGAAGGGAAAAGTTCTCGTTGCTGGTGGTATCCAACGCCGAGAGCTTTTCCATCATGGCCAGCTGCGTGGTCTGGCCGATCATTTGGTTCGTGTCCATTGGCGAGCTCGGGTCCTGGTTCTGCAGCTGCGCCACCAGCAGGGACATGAACATGGAGCCGTCCATCACCTGCTTGGGAGCCTTAGTGGAAGGAGCAGAGTACAAATTGCTGGCGCTGCTCGCTTCTGGCGGTGAGACCGCTGCAGGGGTTGCCGTTACTGCCGATACCGGGTCAATAGGCATACCGTGTGCTCCTCTTCTCAGGTGATGACATCAAGGGTGGATCCTGCTCTGGAACGCTGGGCCGCGAATCCCGGCTCGGGACCGGCCGTTGGCAAGTGTCCGTTGCCGCGGGAGGTCTGGCGGCCCGGACCTTGACCGCCGCGGGCCTGCGCATCCCGGGCCTCGGGTTGATTCCCGGACGCCAGGTCCAAACTGGCGCTCATCCCGGACGCAGCCAGATCACGCTTTAGCTCCGGCAAAGCGGCCCTCAGCGCATCGCGCCCGGCGTCGTTCGGCGCGTAAAGCTCGATCCGGACGTGGTCCGGGGAAATATGTGCCCGGACCGTCACGGGCCCCAGCGAATCCGGGGCCACACGAACCGTCATGACATGCTCGCCGGGCGTTGCCGCGGCCAAATCGGTTAGAGGACCGGAGATCTGACCCGCCAGCGGTGCGGCGGATGACGACGCTGCAGCGATTGGCGGGGCGGGCAACGGACCTGCAGTCGGGGCGAGGATCGGTCCGGCAGCCGGTGGGGCGATCGCAGCTGTCGCAGAGGGTGCAGGTGTTGCAGCAGCCGACGCCGATGGAACGCTGGCCGGCGGGAGTCCGCCGGTAGCAACCGACGCTGCCGGGAGCACAGCGCCCGATTGGCCCGTCGCTGCCGCTGCTGCGGGAACTGCCGAGGCGATCACTGCCGGGGCAGCAGCTGTTGGGTTGGTCAACGGAACGATGATCGCTGGCGCTGCGACCACGTTTTGCGTGTCGGCCAAAAACTGGGGGTCGGGCTGAGCAGGCGTGGTCGGCGCGTCGGGCGGCGACGCGTCCGACGGCTCAGTGCCCGACGGCTCAGTGCCCGACGGCTGAGTGCCCGACTGCGGCGCTTCCGACGGCGGAACGGCCTGACCGAGCTTAGTGCTTGGCACTGCGGACGGAACTACCGCCGGTGCGACAGGCCCGGACGCTGCCGTCGGTGCCGTTGCTGTTGCCGGTGTTGCTGCTGGTGTTGCTGCTGGTGCTGGCATTGTCGCGGGTGCGGTGGTCTCGGCAGGCCCGGTGGTCGGTGGGATGTCCACGACGGGCATCGCAGTAGCGCGTGCTGTGGCGTCAGCTGGCGCAGGCGCTTCAGAAGCGGCCAGCGCTGAACCAGCCACCGCAATACCGGGCAGCGCAGTGCCGGGGAACGGGAACGCAATTGCTGGTCCCGCGAGGTTTTTTGCACTGACATTGGCGGCAAGGACGTTAGCGGCGACATCCGCTGTAGCACCCTCGGTTTCGGGGACGTCACGGCTGCCGGCCGCAGCATCCGCGGCCTTGCCGTTTCCCTTTTTCGCCGATTGGTCCGGTCCGCCAAGCACACCCTGCAGGACCGAGCCGAAGGACGCCCCGCCCTGCCTACCGGCACCGGCACCGGCACCGGCACCACGCTGGCCTGCCGCCGCTCCGGCAGCAACGCCCGCGCCCGTGCGGAAGCCCGGGGCCGTCGTCGTCGGCAATCCCATCAACGGACTCATCGGTTCCCCGCATTCTCAGCAGAGCCCGCGGCAGCAGACCCGGTCGGCGCCGACCCGCCCTTAACGGCAGCATCAGGCGCAGGCTCGTTCCGGTCCCGGTTGCGGTGCCACGACGTCACGGCAATTTCGTCCAGCACGGTCTGCTCGGCCTGCAGCAGTTCGGCAGCCACGCGTTCGTCGTGCTTGGCAGCCAGCTTTTCCAGCCGGACCGACGCTGCCCGTGCCTCGTTGAACACCGTCTGCGCCTGGTCCTGGTGCGCCTGCGTTTCCAGGGACGCCGCTTCCAGCTCGGCGAGCATGCTGCGGGAGGAGGAGCGGGCGGCGGCTACGGCACTGAGCGCGGCGGCCGTGGCCACTTCGCTGGACGTTTCCTGCAGGTCCCGGCGGGCAGCACTCTGCCGTGCGCCATTGGCCGAGGCGCGGGCGTTCGCGCTGGCCAGGTCGGCCGCAGCCGCGTCCTGGCGCAGATGCTGCAGCCGCAGCAGGCCGGCGAGGGGGAAAGTGCGGGACATCATTGGCCTCCGAGTGTCTGGGCAAGCCGGTTCAGCTGATTCCAGGCATCGGCGCCGGACGTCTGATCGTCCATCCGCTGCTGCAGGAACGCATTGATCGCCGCTTCGTTATCCACCGCGGAGTCGACGAGCGGGTTGGTGCCGCGTTGGTACGCGCCGACGTCCAGCAGGTCCTGCATTCCCTTGCGCGCGGCCAGCACCCGCCGCAGGTAGGTGGCCGTGCGGCCTTCCTCGGCGGAGATCACCTTGGAGGCGACCCGCGAAATGGACCCGAGCACATCGACGGACGGAAAGTGCCCGGCAACGGCAAGTTTGCGGTCCAGGACCACGTGGCCGTCCAGGATGGAGCGCGCGGCGTCAGCGATCGGCTCGTTGTGGTCATCGCCGTCCACGAGCACGGTGTACACGCCGGTCACCGAGCCGCGCTCCGCGGTCCCGGCGCGTTCCAGCAGCTGTGCCAGAACCGAGAAGGTCGACGGCGGGTACCCCCGGGTGGCGGGCGGCTCACCGACGGACAACCCGATTTCACGCTGCGCCATGGCGACCCGGGTCAGTGAATCCATCATCAGGACCACATCCGCCCCGCGGTCCCGGAACGATTCCGCAATCCGCGTCGCGGTGAAGGCCGCACGCATCCGCATCAGGGCCGGTTCATCCGAGGTGGACACCACCACAATGGAACGCGCCAGTCCTTCGGCGCCCAGATCATCCTCGAGGAACTCCCGCACCTCACGCCCGCGCTCCCCCACCAACGCAATTACGGACACTTCCGCATCCGTCCCACGCGCAATCATGGACAGCAGCGAGGACTTTCCCACGCCCGAGCCGGCGAACAGGCCCATCCGCTGGCCCTTGCCGACGGTCAGGAGGGTATCCATCACCCGCACCCCCAGCTGCAGGCGCTCGGAAATCCGGCTGCGGTGCATTGCCGAGGGAGTGTCGTGATCCACCGGCACCCGGCCGTCCACCAGCAGCGGGCCTTTGCCGTCGATCGGGCGGCCAAGGCCATCCAGAACCCGGCCAAACAGCCCCGCTCCGGTGGGCACCAGCAACGGTGTTCCCTTGCTGCGGGCGGGTGAGCCGGCTCCGATGCCGGTCATCCGGCCCAACGGCATGCACCGGATGCCGGCCCGCGTGGTCGCCACTACTTCGGCATCCACCCGCGGATTCTCCCCAATGGTGACAAGATCTCCGATGGCGGCGTCCAGGCCTGCGAGTTCGATGCCGAGGCCAACGACGGAGGAAACCGACCCGACCCGCTCGGGGCGCGCAGCGCTCAGGGCAGCCTCGAACCGCCGGGCATGCGGGCGCCAGGCGGCGGTGCTGCGGGGCGTGGGCGCTGCCATTGGCGTGGGCGCCGTCATCTGGTCAGGCGCTGTCATTGCTGGTCCTCCACCAGGGCATCCTTCGTCCGGGCCAGGGCGGCAGCAATGCGGGCGTCAAGGTAGCCGTGCTCAAATTCCGCGATGGCATCCCCGCGTGCCAGCGCGGCGTCCGGGACAAAGCGAATACCGGCCTGCCCAAGTGACGGGTCATCCAGCTCGTTGAGGTCGGCCAGATCCGCCGGGTTCATCCGCACTGCATACGTCCCGGCTGGGGTCTGCTGCCCCAGCGCACGTGTCAGCGCGGACCTGGCTGAGGCGGGGCCCTGGGCCAGCTCGTGTCCAAGGATGGCCTCGGCCAGGTCCACCGCACCAGCCAGCAGCACATCCTGGGCCTCGGTGACCACCGGCAGCACCACGGCGTTAAGCGCCGCCTGCGCCGCTGTCAGCAAACCAACGACACGGTCCAGCTCAGCCCGCTGGCGCACCATCGCCGCGGCATGCTCGTCATCCATCTCGGCACGGCGGATCTTGGCCTCGGCAGCAGCGGCACGCATCCCAAAGGTGTAGCCGATCGAGTGTCCGCGGATGTACCCCGGGGAACCAGGACTGTCGGGGGAATCAGAGTCCACCGCCGCGAAGCTTATCGGCTTGAAGGTAGCGCCGGCTGCCGTGCGTGGGACCTGGTGACCGGAGCGGTCCGTGCGGGTGGAATCAGTCGCGAAATCACGGGCGGAAGCAGCAGTGAACTTAGTAGACAAGGTCATCCTCCTCAGCCCGTCGCACGGTGATAGTTCCCGCCGCTTCCAGCTCGCGGATGGACCGCACAATGTCTGCCCGTGCCTGCTCCACGTGCGAGGCACGCACGGGACCTGCAGCGCTGCTTTCGGACTGCAGGATTTCGAGGTTGCGTTCGGTGATATTCGCGTGCACCACCTCGATGAGCTCGGGATCGGCACCCTTCAGGGCCAGCGCCAGGATCCCGGCGTCGATGCCGCGCAGCACCTGCTGGACGTCCTTGCGGTCAAGTTTCACGATGTCCGGGAAAGTCAGCATCCGGGAACGGATTTCCTCCGCCAACACGGGATCACGTTCCTCCAGGCCGTCCATCAGGGCCTTCTCGGTGCTGACGTCGGCGCGGTTGAGGATCTCCACCAGAGATTCAACGCCGCCAATCACCTCGGCCGTTTCGCGCATCGAGACAACGGCGTTGGCCCGGGCACGCAGCGTTTCGGCCACAATGCTGACCGCCTCGGGCGTCGGCGTGCCCATAGCGGCAAATGCCTGTGCAACTTCCGCGCCCAGCGGCTCGCCCAATCCGGCCAGGACGGCAGAGCTTTTCTGCGCTCCTATGTGCCCCAGGATCAGCGCAATGGTCTGCGGCAGCTCGCCATCCACCAAGATCAGAATCTGGCGCGGGTCCGCATCGGCCATGAACTCAAAGGACGTTCCCGCCATATTGGATTCCAGCCGGCCCATGACGTTCGCAGCCCGCTCGGAGCCAAAGGACGCCTCCAACAGCTCGCGGGCAAAGTCGCGGCCACCACGGGTGTTCGACGTGGTGTGAAAGGTCATCTCGTGGAACTCGCTGATCACCTGGCCGGCCAGGGCCGGGTCCACCCGCTGCATAGACACGATCTCCGCGGCGACTTCCTCTGCCTCGGCCTCGGTAAACTGCTTCATCACCCGGACGGCATTTTCCGGGCCCAGCTGCATCAGGATGATGGCGGCTTTCTGCACCCCTGTCAGCGTCATATCCGTGCTGTTCATGGCGGCGCTGTTCATGGCGGGCACGCTCATACCGGGGTCCTGTCATCCATCATGCTGCGCAGGTAGCCGGCGGTCTTCTCCGGTTCGTGGGTTGCCAGAGAATCGATCCGGGCGCGTTTGCCGTCCAGGTCATTGGGCCCGGCGTCGGGCAGCCGCGGGATTTCCCGGACCGCCAGCGGAGCAACCGGCAGCGGAGCCACCGGCGCAGGGGTCAGCGCCATGGCCGTGGTGGCCGGGTCCAGCAGCCCCAGCGGGTCCAGCCGTTCGCCAAGATCAACGGGCTGCCGGCTCTGCCGCCGGTTCTTCAGCGCGTAAAGCAGCAGCGCCAGGGCGATCAGGAGCAGGATGCTGGCGACAATGATGATGGTCTTCCAGGTCTCTGCCGTGCGCTGGGCATCCGCCTCGGCCTTGGCCGCATCCAGGGCGGCCTTGGCATCGGCAGCACCGGCGGTATTGAACGGCAGCGCGGCCACCGTCACCACGTCCCCACGGGCAACGTTGATCCCCGCCGCGGAGGAGACGAGGTCACGCAGCGTTGACATATCCAGCCCATCGGCCGTCGCCTTGTTCACCGCTACGGACACCGTCTGCCGGGTTACCGCTCCCGCCGGGATGGTGGTGGTCTCGGTCGTCTTGTTGACCGCGTTGTTCTTCGTCGTCTTATCCGAGGTAAACGTGCCGTTATTGCCGCTCGCCGGCGCCGTGCTGTCCGCTCCCAGCACGCCGGCAGCACCGGCTCCGGAGCCGGTGGAGGACTCGGTGGCCTTTGACTCGTTCAGTGCCGGGGCATTTTGCGGCTGGGTGAAGGATTCCTGCACTTTTTGGCCCGACTGCTGGCTCATGTCCGCAGCCACGGCGACGGTCGCATTGCCGGGTCCGGCCACCCGGTCCAGCATGGTCTGCACGGCAGCGCTGATCCGCTTTTCATAATCGGTGCCCTGCTTGGCCGCTCCCCCGGCCGCCCCGGTCCCCACGGCGGACAGCACGGTCCCGGCCGAATCGATGACGGCCACGTTCAGCGGCTTCAGCCCGTCTATGGAGGCGGAGGTCAGGTGCACAATGGCCTGCACCTGGTCCGAATTCAGCGCCGCACCCTTGGCCGTTTCGATGAACACCGAGGCGGTCGGGTCCTGCTTTTGGGAGGCGAACACAGTGTCCTTGGGGATGGCGAGTTTCACCGATGCGGTTTTCACGCCGTCCATGGCGGAAATCGTGGAGGCAAGCTCGCCCTCCATGGCGCGCTGGTATGTCACGGTCTGCTGGAACTCCGAGGAGGTGACGCCCATATTGTCCAGCAGCGAATAGCCGGCCGTCTTGTTCGCCGGCAGTCCCGCGGCGGCCGCCTTGAGCCGCTCGTCGTACACCTTCTCCTGCGGCACCATAATCGTGGCACCGCCGTTGGTCAGCTCATACGGCACACCGTCGGTACGCAGCTGGTCCACTATGGTGTTCGCGTCCGCCGCGGCGAGCCCGGAAAACAGCGGGGTCAGTGTGGGCTTGGTGAGCCAAGAGGTAAGGGCCACACCGCCGAGCACGAGTGCGGCGATGCCGATAATGGCGATGGTCCGCTGGGCTACGCTGAATCCGCCGACCGTCCGCCCCAACCGGGCGAAGAACGCGGAAAGTTGTACCGGCATCAGGCCTGCATCCGCATGATCTCGTTGAACGCATCGACGCCTTTATTGCGGACCGCCGCCACGAGCTCAAGGGTCACCTGTGCACGCGTCGCGGCGAGCGTCGCAGTGTGGATATCTCCCAGATCACCGGTCACTGCCTTGATCGCCAGATCGTTGGAGGTGGACTGCAGCTGCTGCAGGCCGTTCACAGCGCCCGTGAGCGTCGACGCGAAACCGGCGCCGTCGTCGGACGCGGTCGGTTGCACGGACGGCAGGTAGCCGGTCGCCGTGACCCCCTGGACCGAGGGGATTGCGGGGATGGCCATCAGGAGCGTCCAATCTGCAGTGCTGCTTCGTAGGTGGTTTTGGCGCGGTCCACGACGGCTGCATTGGCCTGGTAGCCGCGCTGCGCCATGATCAACTTGCCCATTTCAAGCCCCAAATCAATATCCGGGTAACGGACATAGCCGTCCTTATCCGCCACCGGATTGGCCGGTTCGTGGACCAGCCGCCCGGCAGCGTCCCCAAAGCTGGTGCCGGCCACAAAGACACCGGAATTTCCTGGTCCCTCCTGCGCCTGCACATAGCGCGCCTGAAACGCCGGGCCGGTAGTGCTTTTGGCGGTATTGACGTTGGCCAGGTTGTCCGCCACGGCATCGAGCCACTTGCGGTGCACCGTCAGTGCGGAGCCGGCAATGCTGATTGCGTCCGTCATCCGTTGGTCCGCATCGCGGTGCGCATGCCGGTGAACGGCGCGTTGGAGGCTTGGGCTGCGAACTGGTAGCGCAGCACCGTCTGGATGTTCGCGAGCGTCTCGGTATCCAGGTTGACGTTGTTCCCGTTCAGCTGCGTCGCGTCCAGCGATCGGGTCGTCGTGGCCGTCGTATGCCCGTCGCGTGCCTGCACCGAGGAACTCAGCGCGGCTTCGAAGGCAATCTTTTTGGCATGGTAATTGGGCGTATTGACGTTGGCAATATTGTCGGCGATGGTGCGCTGCCGCATGGCCAAACCGTCCAGGGCACTATCAAGGGCCACCGTAGTCACGGAATCGAACAACTGTTACCCGCTTCGTCAAAAGGGACAAGCTGGCCGATCCGTGGCCATTTAAGTGAGCGATCCGTGCTCGTCTCTAGCTATCGGCATCTGACGGGGTTACGTAAGGAGAATCGGCAAAAGATTAAATGTCAGGTTGCCGTCAGACTGACTAGCCGCTCACATCCAGAAAAACGGGGCGCCCAACGCCGGTGGATTCGGGCACCGATTGAATGGCCGCCAGGTGCTGTGCCGTCTCCCGCTGCTGCCTTTCCAGATGCCCGACGGCGGCATGCTGGTCCACGAGCAGCCGGCGGGCCCGCTCGATCAGTTCCACGGGGATCGGCCCGGCATCGGCAGGCGGATGCCAAAGAACCTCCGGGTCGGTCAGCTGTTCTTCCAGCCTGTCCAGAATGCGGGCCCATTCATTAGCGGGTGCCTCAGCCGATGCCAAGGTTTCCGCCCGAAGCCGATGCCGTGGCCAATTGCACGGGCAGTGATGCAGCCGCTTCATGCCAGGATTGCCGCAGCGGTTCCAGCACCGCAATGCAGTCCCGCGTTTTCGCCGCATCCCGGCGGATGTTGGCCTCAATCAGTGCGGCTGCCACGTAGTTATACACGCCCAGCAGAGCATCCGCGCCGTCCCAGCCGTCCGTATTGAGCGTCGAGGTCAGCTCGCTGATGATGGCCTGCGCGTGCAGCAGATTCTCCGACGCGGTCTCCCAGTTCTGTCCGGTCTGGGCCATCTCGGCCCGGCCCAGGTCCAGCAACAGCCGGTCATAGAGCATTGTCAGCAGCCGGGCCGGCGGCGCGGACAGGACCGCCTCCCGGTTGTATTTGGCCATCTGCTGTGCGTAGGCAGTGCTCATGGTACTCAGGCTCCCGTGCTCGATGACGACAGGCCGGACAGCTGTGCGGTCAGCCAGGACTGCTGGGACTTCATTTTCCCTAGGGCAACCTCGAGGGCTGCATAGGTTGATTGCAGCCCGGCCTGCCTGCTGGCCAGCCGAAGGTCCCAACTGCTGATCTGATCGCTAAGGTCTCTGATGGCGCTCTGCTGGCCTGTGATCTTGGAGGTTACGGTACCGCTGTATTTATCGGAGGCTCTAGCGGCGGCAGTGCTTACCCGGGAGGAAATCTCAGCGAGGGCGGCTTTAGTCCCGGTGGGATCCTTCGCCAAAGCGGCCGTCAGCTTGACCGCGTCAAAGAGCAGGTTTCCGTCGCGGGTAATGCTAACGCCGTATTCCGTTGGCGAGTGGCCGTTCACCGGCATCGATGCCGCGGAGAGAATGGACTGGTTGACGTCCCTGATGGTGCTGTCTCCGGTGAACGGCCCAGTGGCGGTGACTGTCTTACCGCCGGCATCCGTACTGGTGGTAACGGCACTGCGGGCGGCGATCTGGGAAAAGATCCCGTTCAGGGCGGTCACCAGATCCGAGGCCATCTTGGCTGCCTGCTTGTCATCGCGTGCCACGGTAACCGTAGCCGGCCCTAGGGAACCGGAAGCCAGCGTCACAGCGACGCCCGGAAGCAGTTCCGGAAAGGTGTTGGTGGACGACATAACGGCTTGGGCGGCGGCGGTTCCCGCCCAAAGGGTAACCTGCGCGTCTTGGGCGGTTTTGATCTCTGTCACAGCGGCAGTGGTACCGGAAATGCTGAACTGGCCAGCGGCACCCGCTGAAGCTGCAGTGAGCTGGAGGCGGTACTGGGGGTTACCGCCCGAATCTGTCCCGCTTGCCACTTTCATTGCGGTGACACCTGCCGGTGCAGCATTAATCGCTTTCACCACATCGTCCAAAGAGTTGGAGGTCAATGCGATGGTGGTCGCCGTGCCGTCTTTAGCGGTGAGGGTGAGCCCGCTGTCCGGCCATACAGTCAAGGCACCCGTCACACTGACCTGGGTCTGGGAAAGTCGATCGACCACCAAATCGATTTGCCCTGCGGAGGCCCCAGCCGTGGAAACAGCCGTTACCTTGTCGGAGCTGCTCGTTGCCGCATAGACATCGAAGGCGGCGGGCTTAGCGGCCGTCTTTGCGAGATCTGCCAGTGCGGCAATTTTGCTGTTTAACGCCTGCAACGACGACGCCATGACCTGACTGTCGGAGACCTTGTTCTTTAAGAGTGTCTGCGGAATGGCCTCCACCTTCATCAGCGAGGCAATAAGCGTGGTGGTGTCCAGACCACTCGACAGGCCATCGAGAGTGATTCCCATGCGCGTAACTCCTGATACGTCTCTAACTGCGGGTGCGGCCTCCCTGCGGCCGATGAACCGGTGAGTCGCACTCGTCCATCGGCCGCAGGAGCCGCGGTCAAACCTGTTCCTGATTCCCGGACCCTGTTACCGGAAAAACCTGCTCACAGGGCCTGGTCACGGGATTTAGCGCAGGAGCTGCAGTACACCCTGATTGGACTGGTTGGCCTGCGCGAGCATGGCGGTTCCGGCCTGTGACAGGATGTTATTGCGCGTGTACTTGACCATTTCCTCTGCCATGTCCGTGTCGCGGATACGGGATCCCGCCGCAGAGAGATTTTCCTTGGAAACTGCCAGGTTCTTGATCACGCTTTCGAACCGGTTCTGGTCCGCTCCGAGGGAAGCCCGGGCGGTGGATACAGCCTTAATATTTGTATCCAAGGTAGTAATCGTTGTCAACGCGGTTGCAGCATCCTTAAAACCGTCAGATGACCCCGTCGTGCCCAAGTCCGTTACGGTCTTACCAATTGCAGCGACGTCCATAAACTTGACATCGATCTGGTCAGTACTCTGAGTGCCACCAGCGCCAATCTGAAAGGTCATCGGCTTCCCGGAAACAATCGGAGGGCCGGCTTGGTCCCCACGGGATGCGTCGAGCAAGGTCGTACCGTTGAAGTTCGTTGAAGCGCTAATGCGGGTCAGCTCCTTACCCAATGCGAGGACCTCGGTTGAGATCGCTGCGCGGGATTCGGTGCTGTTCGAGTCGTTGCCTGCCTGTACAGCCAGATCGCGCACGCGCTGAAGAATTGACGTTACCTCGCTCAGGGAGCCTTCAGCGGTCTGGATGACGCTGATGCCGTCTTGCGCGTTGCGGGCCGCCACGGCCATGCCACCCACCTGTGACTTCAGGCCCTCGGAGATAGCCAGGCCGGCAGCGTCATCGCCGGCACGGTTGATGCGCAGGCCACTGGAGAGCTTTTCCAGTGACTTGGACAGGTCGTTCTGTGTATTCGACAGGTTGCGGTAGGTGTTGTTTGCCGCGAGGTTGGTGTTGATTTGCATGCCCATGTTGTATTCCTCCGTGATTGGGTCAAATTCACTAGGCCATCCATGGCCTGGTAACCCCAACTATCGGCGGAACAGGTAAAGCCGTTAGCAACTGGGGAAAGTTCTTTGCGAAACCCCCGCGCTCCCGGAAAAACCGCTAGGAAACGGCGGCATCCATCGCCGGCGCCGGATGGTGATGCGCCCCGCGGGTGATCCCACCGGCGGTGTGGCCGCCCATGGCGGTCAGGTAGGCGTTGCGGCGCTGCGGCGCGATCCGGGACAGCGGAACGTGCGCGCCGCCGTCGTGCCCGTAATGCGTGCCCATACCGTCCCCGAGCAGCCGGATCGCCTCGGCGCGCTGCTGGGAAACGGCCGAATGCGTGGAACCAAGCTCGGCGGCAAGGTCTTTGACGCTGCGGTCCTCAAAATAGATCTGCTCCACCACGTAGCGCATCTTTTCCGGCAGGGAGCTGACGGCAGCGCGCAGGTACTGCAGCCGCTCGGCGGCCAGCAGCTCACCCTCGGGGGACGCGTTTTCCGCGACCAGGAATTCGGCCGTGACCTCGTCAATCGTTGAGACGGTGCGGGCTGCATCGGCCAGCGCGGCGTCGGCTTCATCCCGGGTCACTCCCATGGAAGCTGCGATCTCGTCCACCGATGGCGTGCGACCCAGCGCCGCGGTGAGAGTCTCGCGGATGGCGAGGGTTTCTTTGATCCGGCGGCGCACTGAGCGCGGAGCCCAGTCGCTGGAGCGCATTTCGTCGGCGAAAGCGCCGACGATCCGCCGGCGGGCAAAGGCGCCAAAAGGTACGCCAAAGTCAGGGTTGTAGGCCTCGGCCGACGTGATCAGGGCGATGGCCCCCACGGAGGCAAGGTCATCCCTGGAAAGATGGGTGGCCTTGGCGCACAGTTCAGAGACGAGGTAGCCCACCAAGGGCAGGTTCTCGATCACCAGCTCATTGCGTTTAATACGATTCATTTGTTGGTTCCCCCAGGAGCCATAAATACCGTTAGAACAAGAAGGCTCCCGAAGAGACCAAAACAACAAGCTGACAACGTGCTCGGGCGCGCTAGCTGAAACCTATCACCTCCACGGACTAACATTGAAGCATTCCGTGCCGACAGTGGATAACAATCCAGGCGCGACTGCGTTGTCTGTCGGAACATTGAAGAGGAGCTGATCACGTTGGGCGCCCAGGAACTGTCCTCGTTGCTGTGGAAAGAACGGGAACTTCTTGAGCTTTTGACGTTCAAGCTGGAAGAGGAACAGCTGATCCTGACCTCCGGAAACACCCGCTGGCTGCAGCACGCAACCCGTGAAGTAGAGCAGGTGGTTGAACGCTTGCGAAGTGCCGGACTAGGCCGCACCGTGGAGGCCGCCGCACTCGCCAAGGAGTGGGGCATCGACGAGGACGCCAGCCTGCGTGACATTGCCGCCAAGGCGCCGGCCGGACCGTGGGCGGAAATTTTTGCCGGCCATCTCAAGGCTCTGGGCGAACTGACCATGCGCATCCGCGAGCTCCGCGACGCCAATGATCAATTCCTGCGGGCCGCAGCCCGCTCGACGCAGGAAACGGTCGCCGGGCTGGCCCCGGACGCCGGCACGTACGATTCCCGCGGCGGCACCGGGCTGGACGCCGGCGCCAGACTCTTCGATAAGGACCTGTGAGGTTTTCGCCATGAGCACCTTCGGCACATTGAATGCGGCGCTGTCCGGTGTGAACGCCGCACAGCAGGGCCTAAGCGTCACCGGCCAGAACATTGCCAACGCGAACACCGCCGGCTATACCCGGCAACGGGTGACCACCTCGGCCATGGGGGAAACGGCGAATGTTGGGCTCTTCTCCAATGGGGCCCGCCCGGGGCAGGGCGTTTCCGTAGACGGCGTGGCCCGTCTGGCAGACACCTTCCTGGACGCCCAGGTCCGCTCCACGAGTGCCTCGGCCGGCTACACCGCCGTGCGCAGCAACGTCCTCACCGCCATGGAGGATTCCACCCACGAACCCGGCGCCGCTGGAATTTCCGCCAAGCTGCAAATCTTCTGGGCCGGCTGGGGTGCCATGTCCAACAAGGCCGGCGAGTCCGGTCCCGCGGCCACTCTGCTGGCTGCCGCGAATGATTTGACCGGCCAGATCGCCGGGGGCTACCGCGATCTGGAGTCCCAGTGGTCCAAGACCCGTGCACAGGTGGACGACATGACCACGGATCTGAATAACGCCGCTTCCCAGGTTGCTGACCTGAACCTGCGCATCCGGTCCACCCTCGCCGCCGGCGGCTCCGCCAACGAGATGCTGGACCAGCGGAGCCAGCTCACCGCCACCATTGCTTCTCTGGCCGGCGGGTCCGTCCGGGACACCGGCGACGGCATGGTGGACGTACTGGTGGGCGGGAACGCGATTGTGACCGGCGGGACGGCCCGTGGCGTGCAGGTCACCGGGGGTTATGCGATGGATGCCGACGGTACCGGCGGCGACCCGGTCCGGTTGGAATGGCAGGACCGGCGCGGATCTGCCGTCCCGCTCGACGGCGGCGAGCTTGCCGGCGCGCTGTCCGTACTGGCACCGGCCGGGACCGGAGCGGCCGGCACCGGCGGCGTCATTGCCGAGGCAGCCAAGTCCTACAACGTTTTTGCCACCAAGTTGGCGGACAAAGTCAACGCCGTCCACCAAGCGGGGGCCACTACTTCCGGGCAGACTGGCGTGGCCTTCTTTAGCATTACTAGCGGCCAACCGGCAGCCAAGGGCATCGCCGTCGCCGTCACTGATGTTTCTGAACTGGCCACCGGCGCTGCAGGAGGCGGAGCCCTCAGCGGCGCCAACGCTGATGCCCTGTCCCGGCTCGGTACCGGCAAGGATTCCCCGGATTCCAGTTGGTCCGGGTTCGTGACCGGGCTCGGTACCGCATCGCGCACCGGGCAGCAGCAGGGCAACCTGGCGGCCGCTTCAGCGGTCAATGCCACGCAGCTGCAGGCCTCCTCTTCTTCGGTGAGCCTGAATGAGGAAAACCTCAATCTGCTCACCTACCAGCATGCCTACCAGGCAGCCGCGCGAGTGATGACAGCGGTGGATGAGATGCTGGATGTATTGATCAATAGAACCGGACTCGTGGGAAGATAGCGCCATGCTTAGCCGTGTCACCAACCAGACCATGATGGCGTCCGCACAGCGGAACCTTCAGGCCAGCAACGCCGAGCTGGCCAGGCTCCAGGACCGCGCCCAAACCCTCAAGGCGATTGGCCGGCCCTCGGATGATCCCAGCGCCACGGCGCAGGCCCTGCAGATCCGCGCGCAGCAAACTGCCACGAATCAGTACGGACGCAATATCGACGACGGCGCCGGCTGGCTGTCGACCATCGACACCGCGATGGGCAACGTCAGCGGCATCATGAACAGGGTCCGCGACCTGACGGTTCAGGGCTCCAACGGGTCCCTGAACCAAGGGGGCCGGGATGCGCTCGCGGCCGAAATCGACGGTCTGCGCACGGACCTGCTGAGCCAGGCCAACACCAAGTACCTGGGACGGAACGTCTTTGCCGGGAACTCCGACGCGGCGTCACCGTTCCCTTCGACCGCAGCGGTGCCGCCGGCGACGCGGCCGGTCCTTGGCGCCGTCGAACGCCGCATTGGTACGGATACCACCGTCCGCGTTGACGCGGACGGTGCCGGCATCTTCGGTACCGATGGTAACTCAGCTGACCCTTCCGTCTTCGATCTGTTGAAGAACATCGTCGATGACCTTAAGTCCCCCGGAGCCGACGTCAGTAAGCATCTCTCGGCGCTGGATAAGCGCATGACATCCATGATCACGGACCGCACGGTGATCGGCACGCGCCAGGCGCAACTGGACCGTGCCAAGGAGGCCAACACCTCACTGCAGGGCACCCTGGAAGCCAGCCGTGCGGGCGTGGAGGACCTGGATCTTGGGAAAGCCATCCTGGATCTGCAACTACAGTCGACCAGCTACCAGGCGGCCCTCGCGGTAACCGCCAAGGTGCTGCCGATGTCGCTGATGGACTTCCTCCGATGACCGCGACGCTCGTCTTCATTGCGCCGCCGCCGGGCCTGGAACCGCTGGTGGATTTTGCCCTTGACGCGGTGGCCGACGCCGATGGCCTGTACACGATGCAGTCCATCGGCGGCACGCAACGACGGCTGTACGTCCTGGATGCCGCGGTCTATCTGCCCGATTACGCCCCGCTGCTCACTGACGAACAATGCACCGCCCTGGGTCTTCAAACGCCGGAGCAGGCGCAGGTTCTGGTCGTGGCGAATTTTGCGCAGGGAACCACGACGGTGAATTTGATGGCTCCCATCATCGTCAACACCACAACGTACCGCTGTGCACAGGTCATTCTTGACGGTCAGGGTTGGCCGCTGCGCGGAGACCTGGCGGAGCTCACGGCCCCGTAGCGTGCGTCACCGGGGCCGCCGCGTGCACCGGTGAACCCGCCCTAGTGATCGGCTAGGCGTTGGCCATTTCCCGGGTCGCTTCCGTCGGCAGCTGTGGCGTGCTGCGTTGGCGCGGGATAAGGGCTGCCAGGACGATTGACGCCAGCGCAGCGCCAACTGCTGTCAGGAACGTGAGGTGGAAGCCGTCCATCGTGGGGACACGCACCGGCCCCAAATTCATGGTCATATTGGCAAGAATTACGCCCATCACGGCCGCGGAGGTGGAGGTGCCCACAGATCGCATCAGCGAATTGAGCCCATTGGCCGCACCCGTTTCCGCCTGCGGAACCGCACCCATGATCAACGCGGGCATGGCGGCATAAGCCAGCCCGATCCCCGCTCCGATCACCATCGAGGCAACAATGATCTGCCACACAGCCGAGGTGAGGAAGAACGCCAGAACGTAGCCTGCACCGATCACAGCGCCACCTAACAGCAGCGTCGTTTTGGGTCCGCGCAGCGCTGTCAGGCGTGCCGAGACCGGCGAGAGCAGCATCATGACCAGGCCGCCGGGGGCCAGTGCCAGACCGGCCTGCACCATGGTCAGGCCGAGCCCATAGCCAGTGACCGACGGCGCCATCAACAACTGCGGGAAGGACAAAGTCATGGCATACATGGCGAAGCCCACCGCAATCGACGCCAGGTTTGTGAACAAAACCCGGGGGCGGGCGGAGACGCGCAGGTCCACCAGCGGCGACTGTACCCGGAGCTCAAAAACGCCCCACAGGACAAAAATGACAACGGCTGCGGCAAAGAGCCCCAGCGTCAGCGGGCTGCCCCAACCCCAATCCGCACCCTTGGTGATCGGCAGCAATAAGGCCGTCAAGCCTGCGGCGAGACCCACGGCCCCCACGCCGTCAAAGCGTGCAGGTGTGCGCACGGGGGACTCCGGCAGCATTGCGCCAACCAAAACCAGCGCGAGGGCCCCAAGGCCGGCGGATGCCCAGAACAGGGCATGCCAATCCGCACTTTGTGCAATCAGCGCGGCAATGGGGAGACCAATGGCCCCGCCCACGCCCATGGTGGCGCTCATGGTGGCGACGGCTCCGCCCACTTTTTCACGAGGCAGCTCGTCCCGAAGGATGCTGATACCCAAGGGAATGGCGCCCATCGCCAGACCCTGCAGGATCCGGCCCACCAGCATCATGCCCATCGAGTCGGTCAGCGCGCAGAGCACGGACCCCACCAGCAGCGAAACGAGGGAAAGGATGAGCATGCGTCGCTTGCCAAAGATGTCCCCCAGCCGTCCGGCGATGGGGGTGATGACGGCCCCGGCCAGCAGCGTGGCGGTGATAACCCAGGATGCATTGGAGGCCGAGGTGTGCAGCAGCAGGGGAAGTTGCGGGATCAGCGGCACCACGAGGGTCTGCATCAGCGAGACGACGATTCCCACGAAAGCCAAGACGGCAACTGCCAGTCGGGGAGAGGGAGATTTTGCGTGAGCGGCCGTAAGGCGATGTGTCATGGGGGTCCTGAACGAGAGCGGAAAGGATGGACTGATCTCATCTATTGTATAGTACAAAAGACTTGCACCATACATGAAATATGTTTTGTCCACAGTTGGACTGGAATAAGCTGAAGAGCAAGGCGGCCCAGGGAGGATCATGAAGGTATCCAACGAGTTACTTGAGCAGATGCAGTACGAGCTCATGCTGCTTTCGCGCTATCAATTGCGCCCGTATTACTACGAAGGGCCGATGCTGGAGCGATCCGCCTATGTGCTGCTCAACCGCTTGGAACGGGTTGAACCGATGACTCTGAAGGAGCTCTCGCGGGCCTTGGGCCTTGACACGTCCACGATCCACCGCCAGGTCGGCGGACTATTGCGCCATGGATACGTTTGTTATGCAGCAAGCTCCCCCAGCCAAGTGGCTCGCCGCATCACCTGGACCGAGTCCGGACGGGAAGCGCTCATCGCCGCCCGCACCCTTTATAAAGAAGGGCTGGACCGCGTGGTGGGCGACTGGTCGGCAGAGAAGCAAACCCGGTTCATGGAACTCCTGCGGGCGTTCAATCAGGACGTCGAGCGGCTCGAAGAGACCCCCTGGCCGCGCGCGGAACCGTAGACTGCAAACCCCGAGCAATTGGCGGTGTGACAGATATCCCCTGTGACAAAAAACACTGCCGATCAGGGAAGTACTTCACAGGCTACGACGCTTACACGGAGGAGAGTATTTGTCTCCCCTACAGAAAGCCGCCCGCATGAGCATCGACACCACCGCCGCCGTCGTCAATCTTCCCGCTGAGGACGTCCACGCCGAACTGATCCTGGACGCCGCCGCCACCGATGCACTCTTCCTTCAAGCGCGCACCGCCAACACTTTCACGGATGAGCCGGTGACGGATGAGCAGATGCGCGCCATCTACGAGCTCACCAAAATGGGCCCGACCGCGATGAATATCCAGCCCCTGCGGATCACTTGGGTGCGTTCGGCGGAAGCCCGGAAACGCCTGGTTTCCTACATGGCCGGCAACAACGCCGCGAAAACCGCTGCCGCTCCGATGGTCGCCGTCCTCAGCGTGGACACTGACTGGCACGAGCACTTCCCGACCTTCTTCCCGCATGCGCCGGAGCGCAAAGCCATGTTCGACGGTCAAGAGGCGCTCCGGACCGCCATGGCCGGCAACAACGGCCACATGCAGGCCGCCTACTTCATCATGGCCGTCCGGGCGGCGGGGCTGGCCGCGGGTCCAATGGCCGGCTTCGATACCGACGCCATTGATGCGGACTTCCATGCCGGCACCAGCCGTAAAACGATCATGGTGGTCAACATCGGCAAGCCGGGCGAGAACGCCTGGCTCGGGCGTTTGCCTCGGCTGGACCACAACCTGGCCACCGAAACCGTCTGATTCAAGCACCTTAAAGGCGGCCGTGCGCGGCAGTCCGCCAGGGACTGCGGTAGAATAGAGGAAATCGAGCATACAGTCAGCCGGGACAATGAGCCCGCCGCGGAAGGTAACAGAAGCAGGCCTTAGGGCCGCGCAGCTCCCGCGCTCGAACCGCCAACTATTCAGCACCCACGGGTGCCCGCAGCGGCAGTCCCGCCCTCGGCACCACGCACGCCCGCCTTTGTAGGAGAAACAGCACCGGATGACAGTCATGGCACGTGAAACGCAGAACGACCACCTCTTGAACCGTCGCTATGATCCCAACATCGGCGCCGTGAACGAGCTCTGCGATTCGCTGCGGGACCTCAAGCCGGGCAGCGAAGTCTCCTACGTTGACCCAATCCACGACGTGGATGAGTGCAGGATCCTGAGTCTGCACTCCAACATCGGTTCGGCGCACGAGTCGGGCTTCATTACCGCCGGCGACGACGACGCAGCCGGGCGGCTGCTGGGCGTCCAGTGGCAGATTGGGCTCCGGCCCGAATACATCATGCCCTGGAATGTGTACCCCTGGTTTACCCCCGGTGAGTCCAATGGGAAGCTGACACCGGATCAGATCTCTGCCGGTCTTAAGCCCCTGCTGAAGCTCCTGGCCCTGATCCCCCGGGCATCGGCAATCGTGGCCCATGGGACCGAGGCCAACCGGCTTGCCGGCTTGCTGTTGAAGACCCAGAACCCGTTGATCTGGCGCCGCGGACTCAAAACCTACAAGGTCCGCTCCCTCAGCGGCCGTTCCTTCGGTGGCTCTTCGACCAAGCAGGTCGAATGGCTTGAGGAAATGCAGGTGGCCTACGCGGACGCCATGGCACGGACCGGACTCGCCGTTCAGTAACGGGACCACAGTAGCTGGATGACCTTAGCTGGATGACCTTAGCTGGGTGGCCTTAGCTGGGTGACGGTTGGTGTGTGACCCCGGCGGACCCCTACCCTCCGGCCGCCTGCTAAGGCAAGATCGGACTATGGAACCATCCGTCGCGTCCCCTGTTCAGCCCATGCTCGCCAAGGCAATTGCCGACGTCCCAGAGCCGGACAGTGTTACCGGCGGCCTTAGCTATGAGCCGAAATGGGACGGCTTCCGCGGAATCGTCTACTTCGACGGCAACACGGTGGAAATCGGCAGCCGCGGGTCCAAGATGCTCACCCGCTACTTTCCCGAACTGGTGGCGGCATTCGTCCGGCTCCTACCGGAACCGTGCGTGCTGGACGGCGAAATCGTGCTGCGCCGTGGAAATCCCGGCGCGGAGCACCTTGACTGGGAGGCGCTGTCGCAGCGCATCCACCCGGCCGCCAGCCGGGTGAACAAGCTTGCCGAGGAGACGCCGGCAATCTTCATCGCCTTCGACCTCCTGGCCCGCGGCTCGGACAGCCTCCTCCAGATGCCCTTCGGCGAGCGCCGGGCTGCCCTCGAAGCCCTGGCCGGCAGCCTGGGTGATCCGATCCATCTCACCCGCACCACCACGGAGGTGGACCTGGCCCGCCGCTGGCTGGTCGACTTCGAAGGCGCCGGGCTGGACGGCGTCGTCGCCAAACCCCTCGCCGCCGCCTACGCCCCGGGCAAACGGCTAATGCTCAAGACCAAACACCACCGAACGGCGGATGTGGTGGTACTGGGCTACCGGATCCACAAAAGCGGCAGCGGCGTCGGGTCCCTGCTGCTCGGTCTCTACGACGCCGACGGCGAGCTGCGCAATGCGGGCGGCGCGTCGGCGTTCAGCGATGCCCGGCGGCTCGAGCTGATCGATGAGCTCGCCCCGTGGGTCCTCCGGGACGACGACGGCGCTATCGTCAAGGGCGAAACGGAGCGCAGCCGGTTCTCCGGCAGCAAGGACGTTTCCTACGTGCGGCTCCGACCCGAGCGGGTGGCCGAGGTGCGATACGACCAGATGGAGGGCTCACGGTTCCGGCACACGGTGCAGTTTTTCCGCTGGCGCCCGGATCGCGAGGGACGTTCCTGCACCTTTGCACAGTTGGAACGTCCCATTGCCTATGATCTGAACCGGGTGCTGGTCTAGGGAAGCCTTTTCCCGCATCCGGCCGAGGCGTCGTTCTGCTCCAGGACCTTCCCGACGACTACTACCGACGAGTTCGACCTACGAGGCCGACCTACACGTCCGGCTTGCGGGCCCGGCTGGGCTGGACCCGCGGCGGCTCCCCGGGCATTTTGGGATAGTCTGGCGGGAAGGGAAGTTCCCCCAGCCCGGCTGCAACGTCGCGGTCCCACCAGCCAAGCAAGGCCGCGATACTGCCTAGCTGCGCCTGCATGTCAGCCCACGGATCCCCGACTTTTTTGAGCCGCTCCGGCACCGTGGCAATGGTGTAATTCCGTGGATTGGCCGATTCCAGCTCATCCCACTCCAGCGGGCAGGAGACCGGCGCATGCGCCAGCGCACGGGGGCTGTACGCACCGGCCATCGTTCGGTCCCGGTTCGCCTGGTTGAAATCAACGAAAACCCGCTGCCCGCGCTCCTCTTTCCACCAGGCCGTTGTGACTTTCTCAGGCATCCGCCGCTGAAGTTCCCGGGCTGCCGCGATCACCGCATGGCGTACTTCCAGGAATTCATGCACTGGTTCGATCGGCGCAAAGATATGCAATCCCCGGTTTCCGGAGGTCTTGACATACGCCGTCAGCCCCGCCTCCGCCAGCACAGACTTCAGCTCCAACGCGACGGGAATCGCGTCATCAAAGTCAGTGCCAGGCTGTGGATCCAGGTCAATCCGCAGCTGGTCCGGATTGTCCGAATTCTCCGCCCGCGAGGCCCAGGGGTGGAAGACCACGGTATTCATCTGTACCGCCCACACGGCCACAGCGGGTTCATCGATCACCAACTGTGGATGGGATCGAGCACTCGGGTAGACCACCATCACCGACCGGACAAACTCCGGCGCACCTTTCGGCGGGTTTTTGGAGAAGAACTGCTCCCCGTCGATTCCTTCCGGAAAACGCTGCAACGACACCGGTCTGTCGCCGTTCGCCGTAACGAAGGCCTCACCTACCGCCACCACATAGTTAGCCAGATCCAGCTTGGAGATCCCGGGCTCCGGCCACAGGATTCGCCGTGGGCTGGAGATCCGCACCTCGCGTTCGCCGTGTGGGCCACCGACGGGAAGGATGACTGCTTCGCTTGCCATAGGACCAACCTACCCAGAGTCTGCCACCCCGAACAGAGCCACCCCGAACAGAGGCGCCCCGCGAACAAGGGGTGGCCCGCAGCGCAAAGGCAGCCGGCCACGGGAGGGATACGCTGATCGCGCTGCGAGCCGCGCTAAAATATTTCTGAAAGACTTGGCGCTGGATCCACCGCTTCAGCCGCACCGCTTTGGCACGCACCGCGTCTTCACTCACGCGGTCGGTACAACCTCAGCGTCCATGGGCAACATCTGGCAGTGGGAACCGGCTGCTGTCCGGGCCGGCCGCTGGCACCATCTATTCCCCAGCAACAAGAGAAGTTCCATGAGCACCCAGACCAGCCCTTCAGCCTCTGCAGCACAAGCCCTTTTCCGCGTCGCCCTGGGCGGCGTGCTCGTCGCCCATGGGTCCCAAAAACTCTTTGGCTGGTTCGGTGGCAGCGGCATCGAAGGCACCAGCAAGGGCATGCATGCGATGGGCTTCCGCCCGGCCACGCCGAGTGCTGTGCTGGCCGGGCTCGGTGAAGCCGGTGCGGGTGTTGCCCTGGCCCTTGGCCTGGCGACTCCCGCCGCGGGCTCCGTCGCGGCCATCACCATGGGAGTCGCCGCGAGCGTCCACGCGCCCAACGGCTTCTTCGCCACGAATGGTGGGTTCGAGTACCCCGCAGTGCTCGGACTCGCCGCCGCTTCTTTCACCATCGGCGGAGCCGGCCGTGCCTCTCTTGACGCGGCCACGGGTCAAATTTTCGACCGGCCATGGATGCGCGTGGCCGCTTTGGCTGCAATCCCGGCTGCCATCGGCGGACAGGTCTATCGTCGTCGTCAGGCGCTTGCCGCAGACGCGGCGGCCGCGCATCCCATAGCTCCCGTGGAGGGGAAATCCGCGGACCCGATCGCCCCGGAATCATAGTCCGGGGGCCAGGTAGCGAAGGTAGACCACACCGTTGGCGAAACGGCGTTCGTCGACCAGGTGGAGCCGCAGCGCCACGTCGTCAGGTAAAAACGGTGTGCCGCCTCCCACCACCCAAGGAGTGATAAACCGCCGATACTCATCCACCAGACCGGCCCGGATCGCATGGCCGCCAAGTTCGGGACCGCCGACTGAAATATCGGCTCCTGCCGTCTCCTTCAGGTGCCGGACCATCTCCGGGTCAAAGTCGCGCTCGATCCGTGTTCTGGCGCTGGACGCTGCGTCCAGAGTCCTGGAAAAGACCACTTTGTCGGCCGTGCCCCAGATCGCCGCAAAGTCCTGAATGCATAGTGGCTCGTCCTGCAGATTCGGCACAGCCTCCCAGTACGTCATGATCTGATACATTCTCCGGCCCAACAGGTACGTTCCAATCGGGCGTTCCAGGTCGTTGATGAAGGTGTGCACTTCCTCGTCCGGCGCGCTCCAGTCAAAATTGCCGTCCCGGTCCGCGGTGTAGCCGTCGAGTGAGGTGATGCCTGTATAGATCAGTCTTGCCACGATATCCTCCACAATCCGCTGAAGAGCTGAAGCAGGAAGCCGCTATGCAGCGGGTGCCTGCGATATCCGCACGGTGTTGCCCGACGGGTCACGGAACGCGCAGTCCCTTGGGCCCCAGGGCTGCGCGATCGGCTCCTGCATCACCTCCGCACCGAACTCCCGAGCCTTCTCGAACGCCGCGTCCAGATCATCGGTGCGGAACACAAGCATCGGCAGCACACCCTTGGTGAGCAACTTCTGGAGGGTGTCTCCATCGGCACGGGACCGGCCGGCATGCGGTTCAGAGATCACGATCTCCACATCCGGTTGGCTGGCGCTGCCGAGGGTGACCCATCGGAAGCCACCGGAGCCGACGTCGTTACGGACCTGGAGGCCGAGCGCATCGCGGTAAAAGGCAACTGATTCGTCCACGTCATTGACGGTGATATTGCAGAACTGCAGGGAAATTGTCATGCGGCCAACATTAGACGGCAGCGGCCGGGGCTGCTTCTTCAATCCTGCTCAATTCGCTGCTGCCCGCTGAAGCTCGGTCCACGCGCAGCGGCCGCGTGCGTACCTTGGCAACACACGCGGGCATGGACAGCTCCGCGTGATGTTCCCGCAGACGGTAGGCGCTCGGCGACTCACCGGTAATCCCGGCGAAGCGGGAGCTAAAAGAACCCAGCGAGGTACAGCCAACAGCCATGCATGCGTCGGTCACACTCATGCCCGAGCGCAGCAGCGCCATGGCCCGCTCGATCCGCCGTGTCATCAGATAGCTGTACGGCGTCTCGCCGTAGACTGAACGGAATTGGCGGGAGAAGTGCGCCGGAGACATCAAGGCACGGCGGGCCATCGTGGGAACGTCCAGCGGGCGGGCGAACTCCCGGTCAATCAGGTCCCGCGCCCGGCGCAAATGCGCGAGGTTAGCCAGCTCTTGCGGTGTCATGGCATGAGGCTACACCTCCCAAGGGAGGCGGCTCAACGTCCTGTCCGCAGGCACGGCGGCCTGATCAAACGGACGCTGCATCGCTGTTCCCTAGCCGCCGATCAGCATTGTATTCCAACCATCGCGGCCGATCATCAGGCCGGCGTTGATCCCGTTCGGGGACACCGGGTAGAAATAAAGCGATCCGGACTGGCTGCGCGCCAGAATTCCATCCTTGCCATCGCCCAGGTGCGACGTTGTAGTGGTCATAAAGTTCATCATGTCCCAGCCCCAATCGATGCTCCGCCGCGACTCCTCCACGAAAGCACCGGCACCGTTGCTGCGGTACAACAACAGCAGCCCCTGCGGGTTTTTAGCGAGCACATCCATGCGGCCGTCGCCGTCGTAGTCCAACGCCACAATGCTCAGCGGGCTCCAGCCTCCGGCACCGATGCGCGTCCGGGATCCGATGGCCGAACCGGACGGGTTCTGGTACCAAAAGAGGTCACCCGTCAGATTATTCTTCGCCAGGATCGTCGGGTATCTATCGGCCTGGCTCCACCGGGTGACCGTGATGTCATAGTCGCCCCACCCGCCGTCGCCGATCCGCTGAGCCGCCCCGAGCGTTCCGTCCGCCTGCCCATAGCTCACTGAGACATTGCCGGAAGCCCACACAATAATCAGGTCCTGCCGGCCATCTGAGTTCCAGTCGACAACATCGGCCTGCCGTGCTCCCTGCCCGCCGCCGGCCAGATACCGCCGCTGCCAGACATCCCCGCCACCGGCGGAGGGGTAGACGTAAACGCTCCCAGCGGGATCGATGGCGGCAATATCGCCGGGCCTAATCGCCTGCGGGACGGGCCCCGGGGAAACCGGCGGCGCAGGCGCAGGCGGGCGGTGGTCGGCATAGCCGGCAAAGTTCTCAACGACCGCGTACGCTCCCCAGCCCGCCGCCGTCGTCTTGGCGTAGCCAATCCCCACATCGGTGACTCTGCTGTCCAACAGCGCGGCGCGGTGGGCCGGAGAAGTCATCCACCAATCCACCACCAGTTGCGCACTATTGTTGATGGCGATGATTTCCGAATACCAGTCCGCTCCGCGGGGGATCAGCGAACCACCGCCGTCCGGCCGGTGAATGGCGGCCATATCCAGCGTGCCGCTGTTGACCTTCCGGCCCGTCTCCTCCGCCCATTGCTGGGAGATTCCCGCTACTGCCTGATTCCAGACCACCGGCCGTGCGCCGTTGGCGGCCCGGTATTGATTAGTCAGTTGCAGAACTTTAGCGATGAAAGGGTCACCGGATGATGGCGTAGCCGCGGACGCCGGCGTCACTCCCGTCAGCAACAGGGTCGCCAGTAAAAAAGCAGTTGTCAGCAGAGAAGTACATTTACGCAAAATTCCGCCTAGCTCGACATACCACCGGATCATTGAGCATGCGAAAAACTTCATGGTCAGCCGAGGCATAACAGAAAAATTAAGGGGGCAAGATTTCGGTACTGGTGCAATCTAATGATTCCGGATGGCGCTAAAGGGAGACCGTCGCAGCTTTCCGGTAGGTGCGAGAAAAGTATATCCCGCATTATGTGTGACACATGACATAGTCGAGTTGTCTTATGTGTTTTTTCGAAGTTTAGCGACGTTTAAGCGGCCCGCACATCGATTTCCCCGGCTTTCGCGCCGTCAAAACCGAAGACAAGGTGCCGATTGGCAATTTTGTCGGTAAAGAAGCGGTCGTGACTGACTACCACCACTGCGCCGGGAAAATGCAGCAGCGCCCGCTCCATAACCTGGGTGCTGGAGAGGTCCAGGTGGTTCGTGGGCTCATCCAGCAGCAGGACCGAGGCTCCGGACAGCAGGCACTGGGCCATGGCCACCCGCGCCCGCTGTCCCCCGGACAAATTGCCGATCCGCTGCTTGAGGTCCGCCTCGGAAAACTGGAACATCGCCAGGAACCGGTGTACCGACTTCTTCGTCGCCGTCAGCGCCAGGCTGCCCGGCAGCGCGTTGACCGCGTGGCTGACCGTGTCGTTGTCGTCGAGCTCCGCCAGCATCTGGTTGTAGGAGACAAGCCCGGCACCCTTCGCCCAGACTGCCTCGCCGGAATCCGCCTGCTCGTCTCCCGTCAACACCCGCAGCAGCGTGGTCTTACCGCTGCCGTTGGCGCCGAGCACCACAATCCGGTTGCCCCGCCGGATCTCGAAGCTGAGCCCGCTGAACAGGGTCTTCGCTCCGTAGGCCTTGCCGAGCCCCTCCACCCTGCACAGCACATCCTTAATATGCAGCCCGGCATAGATCTCGGTGATGATCTGGTCCACCGGACGCGGCGCGCGGGCCTTCTTGATCTTCGCCAGCTGATTCCCCAAGCCCTTGCTGGCGGCCTTGGCGGCTTCGCGGCGGTCAGCGATTCCCTCCGCTTCGAAGGCCAGCAGCTCCGACTCGTGCACAAACTGGCTTTCCAAGGATTTGAGCCGAAACTGCTTCGCGATGACGTACTCGCCGAAATTCCCCGGGTACTCGTGCAGGTGGTAGTTCTCCACCTCAATAATCCGGGTGACGACGGCGTCCAGGAACTTCCGGTCATGCGAGACGACGATCGCCGCGCCCTTGAAGGTCCGGAACCACGCCTCCAGCCATTCGACGCCGGCCACGTCCAGAAAGTTGGTGGGCTCGTCCAGGAGCAATACGTCCGGGTCCTCCAGCAGAATCTTCGCCAGCGCCGCCCTGTTACGCCATCCGCCGGAGAGTTTGTCGATCGGGCAGACTCGATGCGCCGCAGCGAAGCCGAGGGTGGTCAGGACGGAGTCAATAGTGCGTTGGTAGTCCCAGCCGTCCAGGCGGTCCATGTCCTCAAACAGCTCGGTCTGGCGCTGGATCAGCCGGTCCAGCTCTTTGCTGCTGGTGGAGTCCGCCGCGATGGCCACGTCGATGTCCGCCAATTCGGCTTCGATGTCTTTGATGTGGACGAACAATCCGTCCAAAACTTCGGCGATGGTTGCTTCGCCGTTCAGCTCCGAAAACTGGGAGAAATACCCCACCTTGGTGCCCAGTTCCAGCGTGACTGTTCCGGCGTCGGGTTCCACCTGGCCCAGGACGAGCTTCAAAATGGTGGACTTACCGGAGCCGTTCCTGCCGATCAGCCCCACACGGTCCCCCGGTTCGAGGCGGAAGAAGGCCTCCCGCAGGATCTGGGTCTGGTCGAAGCGCACGCTGATATCCTGCAGCCGGATCAGGCTCATTGATGCTGTCCTATCGAGGGGGTCGGGCCTGGCGGTTCGCTGCCTGGAACCGGCGCGACGTCATTACCAATTCTACAAGCGCCGGATCGGGCCTTCCGCACTGGCCGCCGGGACGGGCACGCTAGTCCCCCGGGCCCGAGCCTCGTGCACCACGCCATGGGCCTGCGTGTCGGTGCAGCATACGACGGCGGTCACCCCCAATCGCTGCCAGGCTGGTCACGCCGCAGCGAACGCCACCGCGCGGCCACCATGGCGGCCATTGCGCGCGGACGGCCCTGCGCGACGACGTTACTAGCCGGTTCGGTCTGCATCCCACGATCGTATCGTCAGCGGACGTCCTGCCGACGCGGTGCGCTCGGCCAGTCCGGCCAGGAACATCTCCACGCCGAATTCAAAGGCCCGATCCAGATCCGAACCGGCCCCGGGGCCGGTTCCGGCGTCCCGAGTGACCAGTCCGGCGCGGGCGAGATCAGCCTGGGTCTGCTCCTCCGCCACCGCGCCAAGGATATAGTGCGTCAGCGCCCGTGCACCCCAACCGGCCTCCAGTTCCCCCAGACCTCCGGTGGCCAGCAGCCCGCGGAGCGCGGTCACCGGAGCCAGCCCCTGGGGATCCAGCGCCTGCGCCAGCGACACGACCTCGGCTCCGTCCCGGACCTGCAGCAGCGCCCGACGGATCTCCCTCGTCAGCCGCCGGATGGGGCCCGCGCCGCCGTCGGCCGCGGCCGCGCCGCCGCCGCCCGCTGGATCGCCGCCACCGGCGCCGGCAGCGTTTCCCGGCGCCGCATCGCCATCGCCGTCGCCATCGCCGTCTACGTCGACGTCCTGGAGAATCCGCTCGGCCAGGACCCCCAGCAGCTCCTGCTTATTTTTCACATGCCAGTACAGGGCCCCCGGCTGCACGCCCAGATCCCGGGCCAGCCGCCGCATGGACAGATCCGCCAGGCCGTAGTCGCGCAGGATTTCCAAGGCAGTGCCGATAATCTGCTGCCGCGATAATGACATCCACATCCCGATCGTTGCTCGTGCACGTCCGGCCGAAATGACCGGGCCGCCGTCCCTCCATGATGCCGCACAATTGACACCCCTCGCTGTCCTTCGCATACTTGAACGGTGTTCAATTACTTTCACGAGTTGGCCGATCGCCAGCTGTCCGGCGGGACTTTAACCCGCACCGAAGCCCTTGCCGTACTGAACTCGGCGGACGATCAGCTCCTGGAGATGGTGGCCGCAGCGGGGCGCCTCCGCCGGGCGCATTTCGGCAACACCGTCAAGGTCAATTACCTGGTCAATCTCAAATCCGGCCTCTGCCCGGAAGACTGCAGCTATTGTTCCCAGCGCCTGGGCTCAGCCGCGCAGATCCTCAAGTACACCTGGCTCAAGCCCGAGGAAGCCGTGCAGCAGGCGACCACCGGGATCCGGGCCGGCGCCTCGCGGGTCTGCCTGGTGGCCAGCGGCAAGGGCCCCTCGGACCGCGACGTCGCACGCGTCTCGGACATGGTGCATCAGCTCAAGGACGAACACCCCGCCGTCGAGGTCTGCGCCTGCCTGGGTATCCTCAAAGCCGGCCAGGCGGACCGGCTCAGGGACGCCGGGGTGGACGCCTACAACCACAACCTCAACACCAGCGAAGCCAACTACGCCGATATCTGCACCACCCATGAGTACGCGGACCGGGTCCGGACGGTGGAGCACGCCAAGGCCGCCGGACTGTCCCCCTGCTCCGGCCTCATCGTCGGTCTGGGCGAGAACCAGGACGCCTTGATCGATGCGGTCTTTGCCCTGCGCGAGCTGGGGAGCGATTCCATCCCGGTCAACTTCCTGATGCCCTTCGACGGCACACCCCTGGAGGGCACCTGGCTGCTCACGCCCGCGCTGTGCCTGCGGATCCTGGCGATGGTGCGTTTCGCCTGCCCCGCCACCGAACTGCGGATGGCCGGCGGGCGCGAGATGCACCTGCGCTCGCTGCAGCCGCTGGCCCTGCAGGTGGCCAACTCGCTGTTCCTGGGCGACTACCTCACCAGTGAAGGCCAGCAGGCGAAGGCCGATCTGGAGATGATCGAGGACAACGGTTTTGTGGTGCTCGGCGCAGGGACGGCCGACGACGGTGCGGCCGCGGCAGGACGCGTCACCATCCGCCGGCGCGGCGCCGGGACGGACATCGCGGCCAATGTCTGAGCGGTCCCACACCGCGCAGGGCCCCACCGGGCGGGCACTGATTTCCCGGGACCGCGGGTTACTCTGGCATCCGTATGCACCGCTAAACGGGCCGGCACCCTATGCGGTCGCCGCGGCGGCCGGGGTCCGGCTCCGTCTCGACGCGGCGGACGGCACGGTTTTTACCCCCATGGATGCGATGAGTTCCTGGTGGTCCGCCGTCCACGGCTACCGCCATCCCGTGCTGGACACGGCGCTGCGGAATCAGACGGAACAGTTCAGCCATGTGATGTTCGGCGGTCTGACCCATGAGCCGGCCGTGCGACTGGCCGAAGAGCTGGTCAGGATTACCCCGGAACCGCTGCAGCATGTGTTTTTCGCCGATTCCGGGTCGGTGTCCGTGGAAGTCGCCCTTAAACTTGCGGTGCAGTACCAGGGCGCCATCGGCAGTGCACACAGGCAGAAATTCCTGGCCCTGCGCGGCGCTTACCACGGCGACACCTTCGCGGCGATGAGTGTGTGCGATCCGGTGGACGGCATGCACTCCGCCTTCCCGTCTCTTGTCGCACAGCAGTATTTCCTGCCGCGGCCGCCCTCTGCCCGGTTGGTCGACGGCGTGCTGGTCTCCGATCCGGCCGAGGTCGCAGCCTGGGTTGCTCTGCTGAGCGAAACGGCTGCCCGGCACGCCGGCGAACTCGCCGGGATCATCGTTGAGCCGGTGCTCCAGGGTGCGGGGGGAATGTACGTCTATGCCCCCGAATGCCTGGCCGCTGCCCGCCGGGTCTCCGATGAACACCGGCTGCTGCTGATTTTCGACGAAATTGCCACCGGGTTCGGGCGGACAGGAAAACTCTTCGCCGCCGAATGGGCCGGCGTGGCCCCCGATGTGATGTGCGTCGGCAAGGCGCTCACCGGCGGATACCTGACTCTGGCCGCAATGCTCTGCTCCCGCGCCGTGGCCGACGCTATCACCGCCTCACCGGTCAGTGCGCTGCTGCACGGCCCCACCTTCATGGCCAACCCGCTCGCCTGCGCCGTGGCCCTGGCCGCCCTGGGGCTGCTCGACTCCGCCGGCTGGCAGCAGCAGGTGGCAGGAGTGGAAAAGGGGCTTACCGCCGCGCTGGCCCCGGCCACTGACCTGGCGTCGGTGCGCGATGTCCGCGTTCTCGGCGCGGTGGGAGTCGTCCAGTTGAAGACGCCGGTGGATGTTCCCGCGCTGACCCGCGCGGCGCTCGAGCACGGCGTCTGGCTGCGGCCCTTCCGCGACTTGGTCTACACCATGCCGCCGTACATCAGCAGCCCGGATGAGGTCGCCGTGATCGGCAGCGGCATAACTGCCGCGATTGCGCAGGTGCACGGCTAATGAGTGCAATGCAACAATGGTTGGCGGATCAGGCCCGTGTGCGCAGCCGCCGCGGCGTTGTCCGGAGCACAGAGGTCCGGACCCGTAAAGCCCTGGATCTGGCGTCCAACGATTACCTCGGCCTTTCCACGGATCCGCGGCTCAAGGCCGCGGCCAACGCCGCCGTGGACACCTACGGCACCGGGGCGCGCGCCTCCCGCGTCGTCGTCGGCACCCTTCCTCCGCATCTGGACTTGGAGGATCAACTCTGCCGGCTGACCGGCCAACCCGCTGCCCTGGCCTTTTCCAGCGGCTACGCCGCCAATCTTGGCATCCTCACCGCACTGGGCGGCCCCGGCACGCTGATCATCACCGATGAACACATCCATGCCTCGATGATCGACGCCGCCCGGCTCAGCCGGTCCTCCGTCGAGACCGTCCCGCACGGGGACCTCACGGCCGTGCGCCGCCTGCTGGCCGCGCGCACTCAGCCGCGTGCCGTCGTCGTCCTCGAATCCATTTATTCTGTACTGGGCGATGCGGCCGACCTATCCGCGGCCGCCCGGCTCTGCGCCGAGTACGACGCGCTGCTGGTCGTCGATGAAGCCCACGGACTCGGCGTGGCAGGGCACGGGCGCGGTGCCGTGCACGCGGCGGGGCTGGCGGGCACGGAACATGTGGCGGTCACCGCGACCCTGTCCAAGGCACTCGGTTCCCAAGGTGGAGCCGTGCTCGGTTCGGCCGCCCTGCGCGGGCATCTGGTCAATACCGCCCGGACCTTCATCTTTGACACCGGGCTGGCTCCGGCCTGCGCCGCGGCGGCCGCCGAGGCCTGCCGGATCATTATGGCCGAACCAGAGCTGGCGCAGCACGTGCTGGGCAATGCCGCTGATCTCGCCGCAGGCTGCGGAATTGAGCGCGCAGCGGGCGTGGTGCAATCCATCCCGGTGGGTTCCGCCGAGCGAGCGGCGTACCTTGCGTCCGCGCTGGCCGAGGACGGCGTCCTGGTCGGCTGCTTCCGGCCGCCGAGCGTGCCGGACGGTATTTCGCGTCTACGGCTCACCGTCCGCGCGGATCTCAGCACCGGGCAGGTCCGGATGGCCGCCGGCCTGGTGGCACAGCTACTGGCGGCCCGGTGATGACCTTTCACGTTGTCAGCGATCCCGAACAGGTCAAGGAGATCATGCGCCGCACGGACGACTTCGTCCCGGCCAACGCCCTAACGTCCGTGATGCCGCTCGGTGCAGCCGCCCGACGGATCCTCAGCAGAGTCAGGTTTGCGCTGCCGCCGGTGCTGGCCTCTGCTACCGGCGAGCAGCACCGAAGGGTCCGTCGTCTGGTGGCCGGATTCTTCACCCCCGCGAAAGTAGCCGCGATAGGGCCGCGGATTCGTGAGCTGACCCGGGAGCGGCTGGGGATTACCGCCGCCGCACTGGACGATGGGCCGGTGGATCTGGCGGACGTTCTGGCGCGGCATATCCCGCCGGTGATCATGAGCGAGCTGACCGGACTGGACTGCCCGGAGCTGACCTTGCTCAAGCGCTGGAGCCGGGATTCGCTGGAGTTATTTTGGGGCTGGCCGGACGAGGACCGCCAGGTGCACCTGGCGCATAGTGCTGCGGAATTCTACGTCTGGCTCAACGGCGAAGTCGCCGCGGACCGTGGCACGGATTCGCTCTTCGGCGTACTGGACGCCGCGGGACTTTCCGCAGCCGAAATCTGTTCGCTGGGCTATTTCCTGGTCATCGCCGGCCAGGAGACCACCTCCCAGCTGATCAACACAGCACTGTTCCGCGGCATTGCGGACCGCCAACGGTGGCATCAGCTGGGCACGGACGGCGGGGGCACCGGATCTGCCGGCACATTTGTCCGCCACGTCCTTGCCACCGAATCGTCGGTGCCCACATGGCGCCGCGCGGCTGCACGGGAGACGCATCTGGCCGGGACGGTGCTGCCGGCCGGCGCCGAAATCCTGCTCGAACTCACCGGCCATCATCCCCCTGAAGCCGCCCCGAGCGCCTATTCGCTGGCGTTCGGCCATGGACTGCACCGCTGCCTGGGTGCCAAACTGGCCGAACTGGAGACCGCCCTTGTGGTCGAGGAATCAGCCCGCGCGCTGCCCGACCTTCGGCTCGTGGACACGGACCCCGGCTGGCTCCGGCTGCTGTCCTTCCAAACCCCGCTGTCCGTCATCGTGGCCAGAGGGACCCCATGACCGCACCGCTGAGCACCGTCATCTTCGTGACCGGGACGGACACCGATGTCGGGAAAACGCTGACGACGGCGGCGCTGGCCGCGTCCTTGACGGCCGGCGGCGCCACCGTGGCCGTCTACAAGCCGGCGCAGACAGGGGTGGGACCCGGCGACGGTGGCGACACGGGCGAGGTCCGGCGGCTCAGCGGTACCACCGCGGTGTTCGAAGGCATCCGGCTCCGTGACCCCATGTCCCCGGCCGCGGCTGCGGCCAGGGAGGGGGCCGTGCTGCCGACGTTGGAAGTGCATGCGGCGCGGATACGCATCCTGGCGGCCGACTATGACCACGTTCTGGTCGAGGGGGCAGGCGGCCTGTTGGTGGAGCTGGATGCCGGCGGGGGCACCATTGCGGACCTGGCCGCCCTGTTTCCGGGCAGGTCGAGCACGCTGGTGGTATGCCGCAGCGGCCTGGGCACCCTGAACCACACGCAGCTGACCCTGGCGGCGCTCCGGGGCAGGGGCCTGGCCGTCGCCGGCCTGGTGGTTGGTTCCCGCCCGGCCGAGCCGTCGGTCATCGAGCTGAGCAATTTTGCCTACTTCGAGGCGCTGGATGTGCCGCTGCTGGGCTATCTGCCCGAACGCGCGTCGGCGCTTGCCCCGTCGGACTTCCAACGGGTAGCACCGGGCTGGCTGACAGGCCTCTGAGCTGTATTGCCGGTTGAATGGACCGCTGCCGTGGAAATTTCAATGGCAGTCGTCCATTCAACCGGCAATACGGGGCTGCCTACCTGCGGCCTCCCACTGCAGTCTGCCCGCCTAGGGTCTCTCGTCCCCACCCCTTGACAGGTGACCATATAGTCACCTAATGTTTGTCTTGTGGACGCCGTTTTCAAAGCCCTTGCCGATCCGACCCGGCGCAGCCTGCTCGATGAGCTGTATCGTGCGGACGGCCAGACGCTGGGCGCGCTGGAGGGACGCTTCGAGATGACGCGCTTTGGCGTGATGAAGCATCTCAAGCAGCTCGAAGACGCCGGACTCATTGTCGTCAAACGGCGCGGGAGGGAAAAGCTTCACTTCCTCAATGCCGTGCCGATCCGTCTCATCTACGACCGATGGGTGAGCAAGTACGCAGAATCCTGGGCCGCCGGACTCAGTGACCTCAAGTCCGACTTGGAGAAAACCATGCAAAAAGTATTCGAGATCTACATCCGCACCACACCGGAGCTGCTCTGGCACGCCATTACCGACCCCGCCATCCGCAGCAAGTACAACTTCGGGGCCGAGTTCAGCGGCGGCATGACACCGGGCTCTCCCATTCAGATGTTCGGCAACGGCGCACTTCTCGGGGAGGGCGAGACCTTGGAGGCGGATCCGCCCCGCCGGCTCGTGCAGCGCATGCGCCAGCTCTACAGCGAAGAGGTCAAGGCCGAAGGCTTCTCCCGGATCAGCTGGGACATCGAGACGGTCGGCGATTCCTGCCGTCTCGTCGTCACGCAGGACCAAATGCGCGACGGCGCCGACGAGCACCTCTTCGGCGGCTGGCCAATGGTCCTTTCCGGCCTGAAGACCTGGCTCGAGTCCGGCGAGATCCTCACTACCCCCGGCTCCTTGATGTACGGCTACAGCGGCTAACGGACGCCTCCACCACGCCCGCAACCAGCGGGAAGGACGCAGCGATGACTTTCTATTCATATGACTTGCTATTCATAGGTGGCGTAGTCGGGAATAGCCATCAATGCGGCGCCCTCGGCGGCTTCGGCGGTGAACCCGACGATGAGCCACCAGGTTTTGGGCGCGAACGCGGCCTTCGACGCGGACGCGGACGCGAAGACGGCCTTGGACGTGGACGTGGACGTGGACGAAGCCTTAGTCAGCGGCCTCCGGCGTCAGACGCCTACATTTTTCACCAGATACGTCGACGGCGACGCACCCCCGGTGGTCCCGGCGATCACGCCGAAGTGCCCAGCATAATCAGCGAGGTCAGATGGCCAGACCGAAAAGGATCAGGGTTGGTTGTGTTTGGCATCGGTGACTTCTAGGGGGTAGGCATGCGGGGTGTCCAGGTGGCTGGATCGATCTGGCCCCGGTACACGGGGAGCTCAATGGCAGGCTCGCCGGGACGGAACTGTGACCACATGCGGTTCAGGCCTGCTGTTCCTTGCTGACGGACACGTTCGACGGCGGCCAGATCGAGTTCCGCCGCCAGGATCGTAGCTTCCATACCGGGAGCACTGGCAATGACCGCCCCCTCGGGGTCCACGATGAGAGACTCCCCACGACCGGTGGGACCGGCGCAATTCACGCTGACCATGAACACCTGATTGACGATTGCATTGGCCCTGGCGAGAATCAGTTCCTGGGCGCGGTCCGCCGTGGTGGTTTTGACGACGTTGACGATCACCTCGGCGCCCATCCATGCCAGCTGCCGAGTAACCTCGGGGAACCACGCGTCGTAGCAAATGTTCAGCCCGACCCGGCCGATCCCGTCGAGATCCACGGTGCTGAAACGCGCACCGGGATCATAGGGCTCAAAGGGGCGCCACGGGAAAATCTTTCGGTAGTGACCGGCCAGTTCCCCGGAGGGAGAGAGCACCAGGGCGGTGTTGAACAGCCGGCCGTCGTTGCCCCGCTCGCAGACACTGCCCGGAATGAGCCAGATCCCAAAATCCGCTGCGATCTCCTTAAGCCCGGTGACCCGCGGCCCGTCAAGTAGTTGCGCCGATTCCTGCAGTGCCTCGCTGCGCTGCCGGTCAGGCTCGCCATCGCCGAAAAGGTGCAGCTCCGGGAAGACAACAAGCTGAGTGCCGGGATGGTCCGCGACCGCCTTGCTGACCTCTGCCGCAAAATCTGTGAGCGCTCCGCCGATTAAGCGTGGCGGCGCCTGAACGGCGACCAAGGGCAGGATGCGGGACATGCGAAATGGCTCCACTTCTAGCGTGTGATCTTCGAAATTTTAGATCATATTGACCTGATAAGGGAAGGGCTCGATTGGCTCTTAAAGTGGGGCATGAGCATTGAAGATGCCGTCGGCAGGAAGGCTCGCCGATGAAAGACGCCGGCCTGGCCGCACTGAATCGCCGGAGGGCCATTAAGGCCGTGTGGCTGCGCATCGCTTCGGTCGGGAGAACGACTAATTCCCGGTCGTAGAGCTGGCCGAAACCGCCCGCCGAGCGCAGGCGTAAAGTGAAAAACATGACAGAGCAAAGCCCAGCCCAGCCCACCACTTACCTCGGACGCACGGGGGTGGAAGTCAGCCGCCTCGCCCTCGGCACCATGATGTTCGGCGATTGGGGCAACAAAGACCACGACGCTTCGGCCCGCATTATCCACCGCGCCCTTGATGCCGGCATCAACTTCATTGACACCGCTGATATCTACTCGTTCGGGGAGTCGGAGGAGATCGTCGGCAAGGCAATTGCCCAATCCGGCAAGCGAGAAGACATTATCCTCGCCACCAAGTTTTTCAACGGCATGAAGCAGCAGCCTAACTACCGTGGCGGTTCGCGCCGCTGGATTGTCCGCTCGGTGGAAGATTCGCTGCGCCGGCTCGGTACCGACTACCTTGACCTTTACCAGATGCACCGTCCCGATGAGTACACCGACATTGAGGAAAGCCTCGGCGCCCTCACCGATCTGGTCACCCAGGGAAAGGTGCGCTACATCGGCTCGTCCACGTTCCAGCCATCGCAGGTCGTCGAGGCCCAGTGGACTTCGCGTGAGCGCCACCTGGCTCGCTTCGTCACCGAGCAGCCACCGTACTCAATGCTCACTCGAGGCATCGAGGCCGATCTGCTGCCGACGACGCAACGGCACGCCATGGGGGCCCTGGTCTGGAGCCCGCTGGCGGGCGGATGGCTCAGCGGTAAGTTCCGCAAGGGACAGGATCTACCGGCCACCCATCGCAGCGATCGCGATCCTGGTCGCTACGACCTGGACAATCCCAAAATAGCCGCCAAGTTCGACGCCGCGGACAAGTTAGGCGCGCTGGCCGACGAACTCGGCGTCCCGCTGGTGCACCTAGCCATCGCTTTCGTGCTGCGTCACCCCGCGGTCACAAGCGCGATCATCGGGCCCCGGACAATGGACCAGCTTGAGTCACAGCTTGCGGCCGCTTCGCTCGAGCTTGACGCGTCAACCCTCGAGCGCATCGACGAAATCGTTCCGCCGGGGATGAATGTGAATCCCGATGATGCCGGTTTCAGCAATTTCTGGCTGACGCCCGAGCGCCGACGGCGCTGACCTGTGGCCGGATGGGAGGGTCCCACACCGGACGGCTAAACCACCACCGCGTCTGCCTCCCATCCCACCAGACCTATCCTTTGGACCGGTTCGGGATGTACTGCAATGACCAGCTATTGCCGTCGGGGTCGGCGAAATACACGAAGTGGCCCCAGTCCTGGACGTCGATGTCGCTGACCTCCACGCCGCTGTTCTTCAGCTGCGTATGCGCGGCCTCAATATCGTCGACCACTATCTGCATATTCGGGGCCGTCCCGGGAGCCGCATCACTGAGGCCTTCGCCGATGCAGATGGAACAAGCTGAACCCGGCGGGGTCAGCTGAACGAAGCGCATCGATTCGCTCGGTCGTTCATCGTAGTCGGCGTTGAAGCCAACCTTATTCACATAGAAGTCCTTGGCACGGTCCACATCGGACACTGGGACAAAAACAAGTTCAAGTTTCCAGTCCATGCGCCATAGGCTAGTCCGCCGCGCGTCAGACCGGTAGGGGGCACCCTTCGGTGCTCCCGGTCTGCGGTCATCATTGGCCGCGGCGTGCCGATTCCCCTCACCCGAAGGGAGAAAACCCGCAGCTAAATGGAATATCCCGCACTTCTTGAACTACCGTGGCATCCAAAGCCAAGCCACTGGAGGTTGCCCATGTCTGACCCCACCGTTATTAGGAACGTACGGCCCTGGGGCCAATCCGCCGCCGACGTCACGATCAGTGATGACCGGGTCGGCAGCGTCGTCGCGCACGATCCGTCGTCGTCCCCGTCCGGTGTCATCGTGATCGAAGGAAGGGGCAGGCTGTTGCTGCCGTCCTTCTCCGATGTCCATGTTCATCTTGACTCCAACCGGTTGGCGCTGCCCTTTCGCGGACATACCGGCGCCCCTGGTGTGTGGGGCATGATGCTCAACGACCGCGGCAATTGGCGCGACGCTGAAACGTCGATCGGCGAGCGTGCCCAGACGGCGCTGCGCATGATGATCGAGCGCGGGACCACGCGCGTGCGCAGCTTCGCCCAGGTTGACACCGACTGCGGGATGGAAAAGTTCGAGGCCGTCCTCGCCGCCCGCCAGATGTACCAGGATCGGGCCGAGGTGAAGATCATCGCCTTCCCGCAGGCCGGACTATTGCTGGAAAACGGCACGGCTGAGCTCATGGAGGAGGCGCTGAAGGCAGGCGCCGATGTAATGGGCGGCATCGATCCCTGCGCTTTGGACAAGGATCCCGTCCGTCATCTGGATATCGTCTTCGGCCTGGCCGAAAAATATCAGGTGCCCATCGACATCCATCTGCACGAACCCGGCGAGTTAGGGCACTTCAGCGCCGCGCTGATCGCTGAGCGCACCCGCGCCCTGGGCATGCAGGGCAATGTGACGATCTCCCACGGCTACCCACTTTGGGGTGTCAGCGAGGCCCACACCCGCACGTTGATTCAGACCTGGGCCGAGCTGGACATCTCGACGGCTACCGTCGCGCCCGGTGGTCCGTTCCAACTGCCGCTGGCCGACCTGACCGACGCCGGCGTCCGGGTGGGCTTGGGCCAGGACGGACAGCGCGACTACTGGTCTCCCTACGGGAACGCCGACATGCTCGACCGCACGTGGCAGCTGGCCTTTGTCAACGGCTACCGCTCCGACCACCTGATCGAGCACGCTCTGGCCGTGGCCACGGCTGGCGGGGCATCCATCCTGGACCGCTCGGTCCCCCGGCTGGCCTCCGTGACGGACCGGCCCGGTACCAACGTCGGTGATCCCGCCGACTTTCTGCTGGTGTCCGGGGAGTGCGTCAGCGCCGCCGTCATGGACCGGCCATCGGATCGAACCGTAATCCACCGGGGACGCGTCGTCGCGGACCAGCTGGCAATCGTCTGACGGCATAGTACGCGACAGTGCTCCGTCAGCTTCCAGCACAGCCACTGCACAGCCACTGCACAGCCACTGCACAGCCACTGCACAGAGCATGCTCGACTGTGCCCTGCCATTGATGCTGGGAAGCCGGATCTTGCTGGCTGCCATCGCCTCTGCGCCCATAAGGGCCTCGCCGTCCGTCAGTCGCGAGGGCGTTGGGCGTAGGCGGTGCGCCCAATTTCGGGGTCCACGTTCCACCTTGCGGCGAGTCGTTCGTGCACCTCAGGCCAGCTGACCAGGGAGGCGGCCTCGCTCATCATTTGGTCGGCGAGTAAGGCGTCCAGGCGGGCGAAACAGCGGTCCCAGCCGGCCCCGGCCAGCGCGGCCTGGTCGCGGTCGGTGAAGGTGTGGCTGAACCCGAGCACGCATCCGGTGCCCTCGGGCCGCAGCTCGAACCGCAGGGTTCCCTCCCCTTGCCAGGAGCCGGTCAGTAAACGGGGCGCCTCACTGTCACCGACCTCCAGCCCGCCGGGGAACCACTGGTGCAGCTCGGCGGGATCGGTCAGGGCCTGCCACAGCCGCTCGATCGGCTGATCGTAGCGACGTTCCAGCCGCAGTACCGGGCCGTCCTCGAGGACGGGGTCCCGGAAGTCCAGCCCCGCGACGAACATGCGGCCGGGAGCGGGATCGACCCCGAATTGCGCTGCGTAGCGCTCGTGCCGCTCCCCGATCGGTGCGTGCGCGCTCTCTTCGGACAGGTTACCCCCGCTGAGGTGTGGCTCGAGCCGGTCGAAGTAACAGGCCCATCCGGCTGCCGTCTGGGCTGCAGCCCCACCATCGTCAAAGATGTGGGTGAACACCAACACGCAGTCGTCCTGCTCCGCGTGCAGCTCAAAGCGGAACAGCTGGCCGCCGAAGGTCCATTCGATCAGCTGCGGCGCGCTGAGTTCGGTGATCTGTCCGGTTTGTCCTCCCGCTTCAAAGGTCTCGCCCGCTTCAGGTGTCCAGTAGGCCGCAGCGGGAAACCATTGCCCGAGTTCGGCGGGCAGGACGACGGCGCGCCACACCCGCTCGATCGGATGCGCCAGCCGGCGCTCAAACCGGAGCGCCTCGCGACTGTCGCTGGTCGTCAGGGTGACGTTCATTGTGGGTACTCCTCAGACAGTCGACGATTCCACGAGCGGCGCCCGCACCGGATCAAACACCTTGCCGGGGTTGAGCAGGTTGTGCGGGTCAAAGACCGCCTTGATCTGCCGTTGCAGCCCAAGCTGGATGCCGCCGAGTTCGTCGCCGAGCCAGCGCCGTTTAAGAAGTCCGATGCCGTGTTCGCCGGACAGCGTGCCGCCCAGCGCCAAGGCGTGGGCGAAAAGTTCCTCTGCGGCGGCCCAAATGGAGTCCGGGACCGATTCACCACTGAAGACGAAGCTCGGGTGAAGATTGCCGTCCCCCGCATGGCACGTGGTGGGGATCATGACACCGTACTTGGCTTCAAGGTCGGAGATTTTAGCAAACGCCTCAGTCATTTCAGATCGGGGCACGGCGATGTCTTCAACCAGCAAGGTCCCCATGGCCTCCAGGGACGGGAACACCTGCCGCCGGACGTCCACCAGGGCCTTGGCAGTCTCCGGGTCGGTGGTAATTTCCACCCTTCCCCCGGCATCGCGGATGATCCCGGCCATCTCCGAGGCCTCTGATTCCGCGCCGGGGCCATCACACTGGAGAAGAAAATACGCATTTCCTCGTAAGACGAGGTCCACGCCGGTATAGCGGCTCACACATTCCAGCGTGCGCCGGTCCAGCAACTCCATCATTGCCGGCTGCAGTCCGGCGGCCGTAATGGCGGCCGAGGCCGCAGCGGCCTCGGCGACCGAATCGAAGAAGGCGGCAATAGTGGCCACCGTGCCGGTTACCAGAGAACGCAGTTTCAGCGTGGCCTCCACAATCACGCCCAAGGTACCCTCGGAGCCGACCATCAACGCACACACATCGTAGCCGGTGACCCCCTTGACCGTCCGGTGTCCCACCGAAATCAGCTGGCCGTCAGCCAGGACGACCTTCAGTGCCAGGACGGCTTCGCGGGTGACGCCGTATTTGGCGCACAGCAGGCCGCCGGAATTCATCGCGATATTCCCGCCAACGGTTGAGATGTCCTTGCTGGCTGGATCCGGCGGCCACCACATGCCCTGCTTTGCCAGTTCACGGTTCAGGTCACCGTTGAGGATGCCGGGCTCGACGACGGCAAGCCGGTTATCGGGTGACACCTCCAAAATCCGCGTCATGGACGTCGTGGAGAGGATAATTTCACCGGCTCCGGCAATGGCGCCGCCGGAGAGGCCGGTGCCGGCGCCTCTGGTGACCACTGGGGTGCGATGCTCGTGGGCAATTCTGCACACAGTCTGCACATCGTCGACGGTGCGGGCCTGCACCACCGCCAGAGCCGTGCCGGAGGCCAGATGGCCGGAGCGGTCCGCCCGGTACATCTGCAAGACCGAAGGATCAGTCTGTACCAGGCCGGGCAACGCTGCGGACAAGTGGTGGACGACATCCATGCTTTCCCTCTTTCGGTTTCGTTGGATACTGCAGGCGTTTCCCGCCAGGGGCTCCGACCGCCGCGCTTCGAAGGCAGACAGAGGACCGGTAGTGCCCTCAGCAGCGCTGTGCCAGTAGGCCTGGTCCGGCTGCACGCAGCTCCTCGACGCTGGCCATTCCCAGCAATTGGAGTGTCCGACGGAACTGACCGGTGAGCAGGTCCGCAACATGTTCCACCCCCTCCTGGCCGCCGGCCACCAGCCCCCACAGGTAGGCGCGCCCCACCATGCAGGCGTCAGCTCCAAGGGCGATGGCGGTGGCGACGTCCGAACCATGCCGGATGCCCGAATCCACCAGAATGGCGAAATCTTCGCCGACGGCGGCCCGGACCGGCCGAACAAGTTCCACCGGGGCCAGGGTCCGGTCGAGCTGCCTGCCTCCATGGTTGGACAAATGCACACCGTCCACGCCCAGGCTCTGGGCGCGTTTGGCGTCAGCGGGGCCGATCGGCCCCTTCAGGACCAGCTTGCCGGGCCACGCCTGACGCAGGGTGTCCAGGTCCTCCCACGTCACGCCGGGGTCAAACTGTCGGCCGATGTTATCAACGCTGTAGCCGCTGGACCGGCCCTCCACATTGGCAAATGTCAGGGCCGGACCAGCCAGCATGCCCGCCCAGTATCCGGGTCGGCTGCCAATGTCCGCCAGGCTCCTCAGCGAGAGAGCTGGGGGAATGGTCAGGCCATTTCTCACGTCACGTAACCTATTACCGGTGACCGCCGTATCCACGGCGACTTCCAGCACGCGGTACCCACTGGCCCACGCCCGCCTGACCAGCTCGAGCGTCAGGGCACGATCTTTCCAGACATACAGCTGAAACCAGAGGTCCGCAGAGTTCACGCCTTCGGCTTCGGCCAAATCCTCTAATGACGTGCTGGCCATAGTGGAGAGAACATAAGGAATGCCCGCCCTTGCGGCCGCCCGCGCGACGGCAGGCTCACCGCGCGGATCGATCATTCTGGTGTAGCCGGTGGGCGCAAAACCCAGGGGGACGGCGGTTTTACGCCCCAGGATCGTAGCGGAAAGGTCCGGGTTGCCTACATCGGTCAGGACTCTGGGAAGGTAATGGTAGCGACCCAGTGCGTCTGTGTTGTTCCGCAACGAGTCCTCACTGTCCGCTCCGCCGTCGACATAGTCGAAGACAGGCCGCGGCAAGCGGCGTTTGGCGGCCAGCCGAACATCATCGATGGTCCGGCACCGCTCCAGCCGCCGGCTGGTCCGGCTACCCGAGGGCGGCTTGATCGAGACAAGTTTCAGGGCCTGTGAAACTTTCATGCGGTGGCCTTTCGGGTCAATGTGCCCAACAGTTGCGTTAACCGGCTGGCAGAGTTCATGACGTGCGCTGCAACGGCGTCGGCGTCCAGCGTCGAACCGAGCATGTAGCTGACACCGATGGCGCCCGGCCCGCCGGAGGGGCTAAAAACCGGCGCAGCGATGCACCGGACACCGGAAGCTGTTTCGCCGTCATCGAGGCTGTAGCCGCGCTCCCGCACCTGGGCAAGCTCGGCCATGATCCCGACGTCCCGCCCCACCTCGCCACCGGACGGCAGGTGAGCTGCCAGCTCGTTCCCCGGCAGCCAAGCTAAGGCTGCCTTCCCTACCGCCGTGACAACGGCCGGCAGCCTGGCACCCACGGAACTTGCCAGTTTGATGCCCAGGCCGGGAGGGTCCTGTTTGCAGAGGTAGACGGCGTCGGTTCCGTCGAGAACCGCGTAGTGCGAGGTGATGCCCAGCTCTTTCGTCAAACCCGCCAGTTGGGGGATGACAATGTCGACGGCGTTATTGGAACGCAGGTGCGCGGCACCGACTTCGAACGCCCGCAGCCCGATGGAGTACGACGCGTGCTCGGTGACTTCCAGGAACTCCCGACTGGCCAGGGCCCGAAGAATAGCATGCGCGGTGCTTTTGGGGATGTCCAATTGCTCGGCTATCCGGGTCAGTGGCAACGGTTTGTCCGAGCCCGATAGTAGTTCGAGGATCTTCAGGGCTCGTAAAACCGAGGTGCTCATCTGTTCCTACTCCTCGCCTATCAAAGGACCGCACTGAGGAACGCCCGGGTGCGCTCCTCTTGGGGGTTACCCAAAACGTCGTGCGGCTGGCCCCGCTCAACGACGCAGCCATTATCAATGAAGACTATTCCGTCCGCGACCTCACGGGCAAAGCCCATCTCATGGGTCACCACCACCATGGTCATCCCGGAACTGGCCAGGTCTTTCATCACGTCCAGGACCTCCCCCACCAATTCGGGGTCCAGCGAGGAGGTGGGCTCGTCGAAAAGCATCAGCTGCGGTTCCATCGCCAGTGCCCGGGCGATAGCGACTCGTTGCTGCTGGCCGCCGGACATGGCATACGGGTAGGCATGTGCCCGGCTCCCCAGCCCCACGCGCTCCAGCAGCGCCATGCCCTGTTCGGTTGCCTTCTTCTTCGAGATCCCTTTAACCTGCACCGGACCCTCGATGACATTTTCCAGCGCAGTCTTGTGGCCGAAGAGGTTGAAATGCTGGAACACCATGCCGATATTGGCCCGTTCGCGGCAGACGTCCTTGTCCTTTAGCTCGTATAACCTGTCCCCGTTCTGGCGGTAACCCACCAGCGAGCCGTTGACCGATAGGCGCCCGCCGTCGATCTTCTCCAAGTGGTTGATGCACCGCAGAAACGTGGATTTACCCGATCCCGAGGGACCGATGATACACAGCACCTCACCACGGAAAACCTGCAGGTCAATCCCCTTGAGGATCTCCAGGTCGCCGAATGATTTGGTGACCTGCTCGGCATGGACGATCAGTTGCTTGCTCATGCGGTCCTCCTGAGGGCCAGGTTTTTACGAAGCCGGCGCGCAAAACTGGGTCTGGATCCCGGCGCACTGCGACCAAGCCGGTCCTCGAGCATCTGCTGCAGGACGCTGAACACGGTAGTCAGGGCCAAATACCAGATGGTAACGGTGAAGAGCAGCTCGATCACCTTGAAGTTGGCGGTGTAAATCTTGTTCGCCGAGTGCAGCAGTTCGCTGAAGGAAATGGTGTACGCCAGGGACGTGAACTTCAGGCATGCAATGAACTCATTGCCCAGTGGCGGAATGATCACGCGCATCGCCTGTGGCAGGACGATCCTGCGCATGATTTTGGCGCGCGGCATTCCGATGGCCGAGGCAGCCTCGCGTTGGCCGTGATCGACGGAGAGGATGCCACCGCGTACGATTTCCGAAATGTAAGCACCCTCATTTATGCCCAGCCCCAGCAAAGCCGCCACAAACGGCGTCATCAGCGCGTTCATGGGCATGGACACCAGGCCCGGGATCGTGAAGGTATTGAAAATGATCGCCAGGTTGAACCAGATCAGCAGCTGTACCAGCAGTGGAGTACCCCGGAACAACCAAACGTACCCGCCGCCGACCCAGCGCAGGACTGGATTCGGCGACTGGCGCATCACTGCGGTCAGCACGCCAAGGACCAGTCCCAACGCCATGGACAGCAGCAGGAGCAGCAGCGTATTGCGCACTCCCTCCAGGATTCCGGGGACCGTCAAGTACTCGACCACCGCGGAGTAATCGATGTCAGCGACCACGAATGCCCGCACGAGCAGGGCCAGCAACACCAGAATCACGATGGCCAGCACCCACCGTCCGGGGTATTTCAGCGGGACAACTGTCAGCGCCCTGGCGGACGTTGGCACCGCGGGCACTTCGCGCCCGGTCTCAAGCTTGTTTTCGACGACCACCACGTGCTCCTTTTCCTGTTGTCAGTTCCTCGGGCACGGTGGGCTACTTAGGACTGATTCCGGCCGTCACGGGGTTTACCGTGGACTCGGTGATGCCGATGCTGCCCAGATCCCACTTCTTCAGTACCGCTTGGTACGAGCCGTCGTCGATGATGGCCTGCCAAGCCTTCCCCAGGGCATCACGCAACGTTGATTCCTTCTTGCTGAAGACCATCGAGAAGAAGCGCTTCTCCACTTGCAGCCCACTAACGACCTCAAGTTTGCCCTCGGACTGCTGCGCGAAGTACGCGGCCGTCGGGTAGTTCTCCAGCAGTGCCACAGCCTTGCCTTGTTTTACCGCGAGCTGCTCGGCGGCGTTGCCGTCAAAAGTGAGTACGTCGATGGGCTGTTTGCCGGCATCGGTGCACACCTTGGATTGGGCCTCGAGATACTGTGGCTGAACGCCTCCGCGCACGGCCGCGATGGGCTTTCCGCAGAGGTCTTCAACCGTGGCTAGTCCGGTCGGGTTACCCTTTTGGACGACAAAACCCTGGGAGGACTGTAGATACGACACCATATCGAAGGTCTTTTCGCGTTCAGCCGTGTCATTGACAGCACCAAAGATTACGTCGTAGCGCTTGGTGGTCAGTGCCGGCAGCAGAGTGTCAAAACTGGCGTTGTTCCAGGTGAAGGAGACACCGAGCTGCTTTTCCAGCTCCTTGGACAACTCGACTTCGAAGCCGGCCAGCGGGCCCGCGGCCTCGTAGTACTCGAACGGCGGGTAATCGATGGCGGACCCAATTTGGATGGTGCCCGCCTTCTGGATGGACTCCGGCAGCGACTTGTACAGCGGTGCCGTGCTGTTGGCAGCCTGGTCCTTCACTGCCCCGTTCACGTCACCGGGGGTGGCAGAACTGCACCCGGACAGCAGGAGGCCGGCAAGAACCGGGACGGCTAATAGGGCTCTTTTGCGGATTTTGTGGCGGGGATCGATGGCACTCACGGGGCATCCTCCAAGGGTGTGGGCAACTAAAACTCGCTGACAAATTCACATATACGAACACTGTTCGATATGAGAGAAACAGTAGGGTGTGGTCGACATCACTGTCAATGGGTGGGCTAAATGAGGGACCACCTTAAATCCCGCCCGACGGTAACTCCACCCGGGCCATTGACTTACCGCACACGGCTTTGTAACGTGTTCACATATTCGTATGACGATCGTATATATGAACAAATTACGGGCGAAAGCCGGAACGAAGGCTCAGGACGACGCCGCCGACCACAACCCATCTGGCGCCTCTTCATGACATTCCCTACCCTGAAGGTTCACCTAATGACCATTGCTGAACGCCCGTGGCTAAACCGCTTGCAGCCCTACCAGCCGGGGAATCGAGCCCCGATTGCGGACGGATCAATGGCAGCGAATGAATCCCCCTTGGGAGCCAGTCCCGAAGTCACGCCGGCAATCTGCGTTGCGCTGGCGAACGCACATCGTTACCCCGACCCGCTCGCGCAGGAATTGAGGTCAGAGCTAGCGTCACTGCATCACGTTGCCCCGGACCAGATCCTCATCGGCAATGGTTCCGACGAGCTGATCTTCCTGCTTGCTTCGGCCTACCTTGCCCAAGGAGGCCATGCTGTCTGCGCAGCTCCCCCCTATCAGATCGACAGGATCAGCACCTATGCGGTCAACGCACGCCTGACACAGGTCCCGTTGCGCGATTGGGCGCATGATCTGGAAACGATGGCTGCCGTTGAGGCGGATATCGCCTATGTGGTTAACCCACACAATCCGACGGGAACGGTGTGCACACCGGCGGGGATCCGCAATTTCGTGGCACGAAGCCCGGCGCGGCTCGTGGTCATTGATGAGGCGTATATCGATTTCACCGACGATCCGGACGCCCGAACTGCCATCCCGCTCGTGGCGGGCGGAGGGGTTGCCGTCCTGCGGACCTTCTCCAAGATTCATGGTCTGGCCGGCCTGCGGGTGGGCTACCTGGTGGCGGAGGAGGACGTCATCGCGACGCTACAAAAGATCCGGCCGCCGTTTTCGGTCGGCTCTGTGGCACAGGCTGCCGCCTTGGCGGCTCTGCGGGACCCCGCACACCAGCTCGCCGTGCGCGAACACACGCTGCGGATCCGCGCCGAAATGGTCCTCCTGCTTGAACAGGCCGGTTACCCGGCTATCCCGTCTCAGGCGAACTTTCTCCTCGTCCAGACTCTTGACGAGACGGAGTTCGTCTCAGCCATGCTGCGGCATGGAATCTCGGTGCGCCCGGGAAGCAGCCTGGGGCTACCGGGAACCGTGCGGATCAGCATGCCTACCCAGCGCGGGCTGGAATTGCTGCGGGGAGCCTTGCCTCCCGCCCGAGAACTGCCACAACCGACCGCCGCCGCTGCCAGCGGCCTTGTTTAGAGGAGAGTCCATGTTCATCAAGAATGCCTGGTACGTCATCGCTGCATCTGACGAAGTTGTCCACGAACCGATGAAGCGAACCATACTCGGAGACGACGTCGTGCTCTACCGAAAGCGCGACGGCGCCGTCGTCGCGCTTGACGACCGGTGCGCCCACCGAGCATACCCGCTCTCGGCAGGCCGGCTTGTCGGCGACAACATCCAGTGCGGCTACCACGGGTTCGAGTATAATTGCGCCGGAATCTGCGTCCGGGTGCCGGCTCAGGAGCGTATCCCGGAACGTGCGGTAGTGCAGGCCTTTCCCGTCGTTGAAGCTCACCGCTGGGTGTGGATATGGATGGGGGATCCGGAAAAAGCCGCGGCGGTTCCCGTGCCCGATACCCACTGGATGACGGATCCGGCCTGGGACCGGGTGACCCACATCAGGCTCTTCCACAGCAGCGCGGATTTGATCCATGACAATTTACTGGACCTGACTCATGAAAGTTTCCTGCACCAGTCCACCATCGGCGATGAGGCCGTTTACGAAAATGGCATCACCGTGGAAGTTGAGGCCCAGACGGTCAGCGTCGACCGATGGATGCCAGGGTGCCACCCGTCACCACTGTTTGAAAAGGCCACCGGGTTGACTTTGGTAGACCGCTGGCACACGACCGAATTCCAGATCCCCAGCCTGCACGTAATCCACGCCGGTGTGGTGGAGCCAGGCGGCCGCCGTGAAGACGGGCATCTGCTCACTGTGCTCAATGCCATTACTCCGGCAACCGAGAACACCGCATGGTACTTCTACGCATTCTGCCGCGACTTCGCCGTTGGTGACGAGGCGATGAACGAGCTGCTCCAACAAAGCCTGGGCGAAGTTTTGACCGAGGACGAAGACGCCTTGGCTCTGCAGCAGGAGCGAATGGAAACCCGTCCGGCACGTCTTCCGGATGTGCTGATCGCCCAAGATGCCGGGGTCGCCAAGGCCCGAAGGATCCTGGCGCGGATGCTGGCCGCAGAAGCCAAGGAATTGGCCAATGCGGGGCAGCTGCCGTGAGGCTGGTCTTGAGGGCAGGGTCCCATCGCGAGGTTGCCGACGGGACCCTCGAAGTGGCCGCCTCCCCCGACACTCCGCGCCGGGAACGGTGGCAATGGGATATCCGCGTGTTTGAAGCCGCCACCGCGCCGAATGGAAGTCAGGGCCAGGGCGTTCCGGTCCGCGCCAACCTTGGGCGTGGCGATGGCTCGGCATCGCGCATAGAGGTGCGCGCCGACGCGGAACTGGTCCGTCCGGAAATACAAATACGTAGCGTCGGCACCGGCTTCGACGTCGAACGAGAGTTGCAGGAGGTGGTGGCCGTCATTGTCGGATCCGGCTCGACGCTGGCCGAAGGCCGTCACCGGCTTCGCGAATTGGATGCGCTCATTCTGGAGGGCGATGATCCATACTTCCTGCGGATCGAGCCAGGGTCTAACATCGATGCCACCGTCGCCGTGATTCGACTCAAGGGCACCGGCTCCATCGGCTGGGTGCCCTGAGCGGTGCCCCGGGCGGCCTATCTAAGCGCGTCCTTTGAGGATGAGGTGCCAGTAGACCCGAGGGAGAATATTGCGCTCCAGGATCCAGGTGGAATGGTGCTCTTTCATGCTGCCTTTCCACGGCAACGTCGGTTTGGGCCTGTGCAGGTGGTCAAACTCGGCGAAGACCACCGTGGACCGGGAAACGGTGAAGGGCGTCGCGGAGTAATGGTTGTACTTGTGGCGGGGGGCCTTTCCCTTGCTGGCGGCCTTGAGATTTTTCGCCAGGGCCAGGGTTTGTTTCCGCAGCGATGCGCCCGACTTGAAGTTCTTGGTGCCGGCTGCGTCACCAAGGGACCAGATGTCCCGGTAGCGGCTGTGCTGCAGGGTTTCCGGGTTTACGTCCACAAAGCCGCCCTGGTCTCCGGTGCGGGTCAGGCCACTGGTCCGGAGCCAGTCCGGTGCCACCTGAGGGGGTACGCCGTGCAGCAGATCGTAGCGAAGGACCTCGCTGCCCGCTGCCGCCGGTCTGGCCCGGGCGGGCGGGTGGGTCACCGCTGAGGCCCTCACGGCGGAGGTCGTCACAGCTGAGATCGTGACCGTTTGCGCGGCGCCGTCCACAGCAGTGACCTCGCTGCTGCAGCGCAGTTCGACCCCATACTCGGCAATCTTCCGATTCAATTCCTCATCCACCACGTCCACACCGTAAACGGTGCGAGTCGGCACCACCATGACCACGCGGATATCGTCGAGGACACCTTCCTGTCGCCAGTAGTCGCAGGCAAGATACATGATTTTCTGGGTGGCCCCATCACATTTCACTGTCCCGGACGGCATGGTGAAAACGGCCGTCCCGCGCTGGAGTCCGCGGATAAGGTCCCACGTCTTCGGGGCCAGCTCGAACACATAGTTGGAGGACGCGGAGGGAGTGCTCATAGCCGCTGCCAAACCCGGCACCGCATCCCAGTCCAACCGCATGCCCGGGCAGATAACCAGCTGACGGTAGGCCAGCGTCGTCCCCGAGGCGAGTAGGACGGTTTGCGCTTGCGGTGCGATATCCACGGCCGCGTCGCGAATCCAACGAACACTCTTGGGCATGACGTCAGCCTGCGGCCGCACGGCCTCTTCCGCCCTCGCCGTTCCGCCGCCAATGTGAGAGAACAGCGGTTGATACAGGTGCCTGTTGCTGGGCTCGACGATCACGATGTCCCTGAATCCGTATCGGTGCAGCCGCGCCGCCAGCGAGATGCCGGCGTTCCCCCCGCCAATGATGACTACGGCATGGTGTTCGGCTCCATCGCTCCGCTGGACGGCCGGTGGCGCCGCGGCAGGATCAGCATCAAGTGTGCTTGACCAGTATTTGGTAGCCATGGCGTTCTCCCTCGTGAATCGGCCTGCCGCATATCCGTCGAGCCTACGTGAGGATCGGCACCGGTAGAAGGGCAGGATGCCCGGACCGTCTGCGATTCAGGGCAGCACCTTTCAAGCCTGCTGGATGCCCCTAATTGCAAAGCAGCGCGCCGTGGACGACAGTTTCCGCAGCGGACCGGAGCGAATTCTGCCGTGCTCAGGCGAGGACCGAGCCGCCCGCTACGTCGAGGGTTGTGCCGCTGATCCAGTCCGAGTGCCCGGAGGCCAGGAAAAGCGCGGCATTGGCAACATCTTCAGGGGTTCCCAGACGTCGGATCGGATGGACTTGGCGAAGCTGGTCTTGGATGGCCGCGGGGATCCGTTCGCTGTTGCGTTCGGTCAGGATGGTCCCTGGCGCAATGCAGTTTATCCGGACGCCAGAGGGGCCGGCCTGAAGTGCTACTTCCTTGGTCAGCAACTCGATGCCAGCCTTGGCAGCGGCGTAGGCAATCGGCGAGCCGACGGTGGGATGGCGGGCAGCCGACGATGACATGGTGATAATGATTCCCCGGTGGCGGTCTTTCATCCCAGCGAGGAATGCTTTGATGGTGAGGAAAGTGGTGGTGAGGTTGGCGTCGATCGTGGCACACCACCCCTCCCCGGTGATGTCCTCGACCGGCCCGGGAGGGATCGGGTTTCCCCCTGCGTTGGCGACAAGGACGTCGATCATCCCGAGTTCGTCCTCGATGACCGAGCGCATGGCCTCAATCTGTGCGAAGTCAGTCAAATCGGCGATGACCGAGATGGCTTTCCCGCCTGCCGTCGTAATCAGCTCCCGAAGCTCAATCGCTCCGGCTACAGTTCAATACCGTCCGCCACGCTTGGCAGGCCGTTGGCGTCAGCGGAGCAAGAGGGCTCTCATGGCGCCGTCATCCTGATGGTCAGTGCGAACGGATCCACGGTAACCCTCAGATGCGTTGCCTGGCCCACGTGATCGCCGTCGAGTTGGAATTCCTGCGGGCGGTCCAAGGTGATGTCCGCGGTTTTACCCGTAAGGCTCCGCACTGACCGGTTAGTGCTCTTGTTTTTGCCTAAGACCCCCGCGATAACGCCGACCCAACCAAACTTGCCGCGGGGGGCGAGGGTCAGGAGATCGAGGATGCCATCGGTGTTCACAGCCCCCGGGAAGATTTCCACCCCGCCCATTAACTTTCCGCAATTGCCCACCATGACACTGCGGACCTTGCGGTGCGTCTCCGCCTTGCCGTCAACGCTGATTCTGGCAGTCACAGGTTTCCCCGACAGATTGCGGATGCCGGCGTCCACGTAGGCTAGCCAGCCCACACGGTCCTTGAGCTCATCGACGGTGTCGGCCATGATGGATGCATCGTAGCCCAGCCCGGCTGCTACGAGGAAAATCCGTCCCTGCTCTTCGTGGTCGAGCCGGGCCTGAATGACGTCGATCTTGGTCTCGGTGCCGTGCAGAACGTTGCGGGCTGCGGTCACTGGATCGGTGATATAAATCCCAAGGTTGCGGGCCAGCAGGTTACCCGTTCCGAGCGGCACCAGCCCCATGGCGGTATCCGTGCCGGCAAGGATCCCAGCGACACACCGGACGGTGCCGTCTCCACCGGCGGCAATGACAACATCCACGCCGGCATCAACGGCTTCCCTGGCCTGGCCGCGGCCAGGGTCGCCCTCGGTGGTTTCCAGCCACAGCGGCTCAGCCCAGCCTGCCTCCGCGCACAGCCGGAAGACTGTCGGTTTGAAATTCTCGTCCGGGGACTTCGTCGGATTGATAACCACGGCGGCACGCTTGCCCTGCCGGGGATGGTGCTGCGCCATGTCGTCCTTGCCTGTTGGGAATTTCGAGCAACACTGAATCCTAACCCGGAGAGGACACCCTGCAGGGGAATGGGAAGCGGGCTTGGTCTTGGTCCGGCCACCCGATGTGCGCGCACCTGTGCAGTAGCGCCAGCGGCGTCGGATTTGGCGGCAAGGGTCAGCAGCGGCCGGTCCTGGAAAACCGAGCTCAGGCAAAGGTCGGACCGGCAGCCAAAAACCCTCCTGAACCCTTGCTTCCTAATACCGTTAGGCGCACTATGAGGTATGAGCACCGCGCCGGACCGGCGCACTTTGCGCTGGCGCTCCACCCAAGAGGAAATCCTCGGCGCTGCCGTTGCGCTCATGGCGCGGGATGGGGTGGCCGGCATGTCGCTCTCCGCAGTCGCCCGCAGCGTCGGCATGCGGCCGCCCTCCTTGTACGAGTACTTTCCGTCCAAAAACGCACTATATGACGCTCTATTCGAACGCGGCGCGCGCGAACTGCGTTCCGCCGTCCTGCGGGCGGGGACGGACCCACAGCACGCTGGCGCACCGCTCGCTACGCTGCGCGCCTGCGCCCACTCCTACGTTGAGTGGTCCATGGCTAACCCGGTACCGGCCCAACTGCTGAACTGGCGCCCCGTACCAGGATTTGAACCCTCGCGACAGGCATTTACGGCCAGCCTCAGCATGGTCCATGACATACGGGCGCTCCTGGCGCTCGCAGTGGCACAGGATCTTCTGGATCCTGCTGCAGCAGGCGAAGACGCACTTCTGCTTTTCATCTCGGTGATTGCCGGCGTCGTATCGCAACAACTGGCCAACGAACCGTCGGCGGATCTGGCAGCCGGGCGGTTTGCCCGTCTGGTTGACCCCGCAGTGACGATGTGGCTGACATACTACGCATTAAGGAATGAGCCATGAGCACCACCACTATTTTGGCAACTGACATCCCGGCCACCGATCGACACGAGGCCGCAGTCGGCTACGCCTCCGTCATGGCCGGTCTGGCCGATCAGCTGGCCGCTCTTCCATCGGCCCTTTGGGCTGCCGGCACCGACTGCGCCGGATGGACCATCCGTGACATGGCCTCCCATCTGCTGGGCGCTCAGGAGGACATGAGGAGTGTGCGCCGGACGTTGTTGCGACGGCGGCTCGGTCACCGGAACTACCCTCAGCTGTCGTTGTTGGATGCCGCGAACCAGCAGCAAATCGACGATCATTCCTCCGACACGCACGACGACGTCCTGACCCAGTACCGGGCAAACACGCCGCTGGTGGCGCGCAGGGTTTCAGCATTCCCCACCCTGGCGACGTGGATCCCGGTTGACAAGACGATGGCCCCTGGCGGGCTGCCGCTGCGGCTCGGCTACTTGTTTACGACGATCTACCTGCGGGATGCATGGATGCACAGCATTGATCTATCCCTGGCCTCGGGCCTTCCTCGGGTCGCCACTGGCGCCGACGCCATGGTGGCCAGACAGGTCCTCCGCGACGTGGCCGTCGTATGGGCGCAAGGCCCCAATGTCGAGCTCGAGCTGACCGGCAATGTCTGCGGGACGTGGCGGCTGGGCCGGATGGGAGGCACTGCGGCCCGGGTCACTGCCGATGGCATAGACTTCTGCCGGCGCCTTTCCGGACGCCCACCGAACACAGGGATATCCTTGCTGACCGGCGACCCGGAGGTGCTGGGCCTGGTGGAGGACTTACGCGTCGTGTTCTAGCACGCGCCCGTGTCCCGGTTCACCGGCTGACTTAGAGGCGGCCCCGGCCCACCCACAGCCCATGCAGCAGCGGAACCACCGAGACGATCATGAGCACATTGCCGAGCACCATGTCGTCCCCCCTGACCACGGAACCTGCGATCAGCAGGGCGCCGAAGATCAGTGCCGATGCCGACCGTTGCGCCATGCGGTTAAGCCGCGCCACCTGCCTTTCGAGGCGCGGATTGACCACCGACAGTGAACCGTCCTCGATTCGGGTGATCAGCCCATCCAGGCGCCTCGGCAGACGAACGACGGCCGCGGCGGCGTCGAGCGCCTGCTGGGCTACGTCTTGGACGATGTTGCCACGCTCGTCGCGCAGCAGCCGCGCCGCATAAGGTTCGACCGAGTCCCACAGATTGAACCGGGCGTCCAGCGAGCTACATACCCCCGATGTCAGCGACATGGCACGGATGATGAGCAGGAAGTTTTCCGGCAGCTGGAACGGCAACGAACGGACTACGTCACCGAACTCCACGCCAAAATCACGGAATTCCCGCGGGTCCACATCGCGAAGCTCTGCGAAGCCCATCCCGCCAAACCGGGCAAAGAGGTGGGTCATCGCACGTTCCAGCTCGGCAGTGTCGGCCGAGGGAACCAGCACGCCCACGTCGCTGATCGCCGTCACCAACCCCTTCCCGTCACGGGCGGCGGCCGCGATCAACAGCTTCCTCAGGCCGCTGCGGGTCTTGGGCGGAACCTCGCCCATCATGCCGAAGTCGATGAACGTCAGCTTCCACGGGCGCTCCGAAGATGAATCGGCACTCGGAGTGACAAAGATATTGCCCGGGTGCGGATCGGCATGGAAAAAGCCGTTGGTAAACAGCTGGTCGAACATGACCGACGCGAAAACAGGGGCCACCAGCGCCGGGTCGATGCCCGCCGCAAGAAGGGCCGCCGAGTCCGTGATCTTGATCGCCGTGACGTCTTCAAGCGTGAGCACGCGGCGTGTGGTCCGCTCCCATACAACCTCCGGGACGCTCACCCTGGTGTCGTCGGCGAAATCCGCGGCAAAGCGTTCCGCATTCGCCGCCTCATTCAGGTAGTCGATCTCCTCCAGACTGGTCTGCGCAAACTCCTTGACTAGTGCGGGCATATCGGCACGTTTGGAGACCACGCGCACGTGGCTGAGCCAGCCGCCCACTTTGCGCAGCGCGGCCAGATCGACGTCGACAATCGCGTCGATGCCCGGTCGCTGCACCTTCATGACCACGCTGGCGAGCCCGGTGTCGGCAGCATCGGCGGGGCGGAGATGGGCACGGTGGGCCTGCCCGAGGGATGCAGCGGCGATCGGCGTCTGCGCGACTGTGGCGAACACCTTCTCCAGCGGCGCACCAAGCTCTGCCTCGGCCAGGGCACGGATTGCAGGGAACGCGACGGGGGGAACCTCGTCCTGCAGCCCTTCCAGTTCGGCTGTTATCTCCGGCGGCAGCACATCGAGCCTGGACGACATGAACTGACCAACCTTGATCATCAGACCGCCAAGCTCCACCGCGAGCGCATGGAAGCGCTGCGCGAAGCGCCGCATCCGCTTTGTCCGGGTACGTTCGGCAATCCTGCCTAGCCCGATGCGAGGCAGGACCAGCTCAAACCACCACGTCACCGCGAGATGCCACGCGGCGAAGCGCAGGATGCGACGGTAGCGGACACGGGTGTCCCCGGCGCCGGACACCGGAATTGCCGGGACCCGACGGGCCGACGTCACCCCCTTCAGTCCTGGGCGAGGATCGAATACAGCCGACGACGCGCCTCGTCGAGCACCTTCACCGCCTCCTGTACCTGCTTAGGCGAGCCAGTACGGCCCACCTGGGCCGCGGCCTGCGCGAGCTCAACGCCGGCCTTGGGCAGCGCCGCGAACCCTGTGCCTGAGGCCGGACCCGTGGAGTTCCATGGCGCCGATGCATCGGCCCCCGCCACCTCTTCCCGGCCTGCCTCTGTCAGCGAGTAGACCTTGCGGCCATTTGATTCCTCGGCACTGATGAGCCCCTCATCGGCCAGCAGCTGCAGCGTCGGGTAGACGGAGCCGGCACTGGGCTTCCAGCTGCCACCGGTGCGCTCCTCGATTTCGTGGATGATCTGGTAGCCATGCATCGGCCGCTCCGCGAGCAGGGCCAGCACGGCCGAGCGTACCTCGCCTCGACCCGCGCGGGTGCCCGAGCGCTTCTCAAACTTTGCACGCAGCTCCTCTACGGCCTGCCACACGCCGTCAATGTTGGGGCCGCCAAATCCGCCTGCCGGGAATGAATTATGCATCATGCTCTCCTTAGGTGAACCGCTAACGATATACAACGATAGTTAACGATATCCCTCGTTACGCACAAAAAACAAGGGTGCCGGACTCCTCGCAGCGGGCACCCCCTCACGAGATTTGCGGCGGCTAATCGATGCAGAACTCGTTGCCCTCCGGATCGTGCATGGTGATGAAGCCAGCCTCCCTTGCGCCTTGTCGGGCTCGTGCGCTTTATAGCGTTGCGGGCTCACCGGTTCTTAGCCGCTCCCGGATGAGCTGGCAGGCGCTGGGCAGGGGTTCAATGATGGCAGCATTAGGTTCTTTGGACAGCCGTCGGGCGGTTTCGCTCAGAGGCCCACCCGCGATAATTACTGCCTTCGCACCGTCCGCGACGCACCGCCGGACTGCCGCCTGCAGCTCCAGGAACTGGGCCTCTGGATTTGCAGCCAGCGTGAGCGGATCCGACTCCGTCAGTCGCACTCCGCAAAAGTACTCGGTTCGTTGATGAGCCATCACCAACTCCGTCAAGGACGGCACAAGAAGTGGCGTACTGGTGGCCATCCCGAAGCGTCTGCCATTCCGGGAAGCCGCCAGAATTGCTGCTTCCCCGATCCCCACCACGGGAATAGCCAGTTCCAAGGAGAGTTCGGCCCGCCCGGGGTCGCCGATGGCGGCAACGATGATTGCTATCACGCGAGACCCATCGGGGCCAGACAGATAGTCCTTCACCACCTCCCGGACATGGACTTTTGCGCCGTCCAGGTTCGCCGGGTCAATCAGCATCCGCGGGCCCGCCAAGGCCGTGATACCCACGACCAACAGATCACTATCGGTAAATTCAGCAGCAGCCAGCTCTCGCATCATCAGCGTGGTGGACGTGTTGGTGTTGGGATTGACGAGCAAAACAAGGGGGACTTTAGCGGACACAGGCTACCTGATCACCTTCCGCACGTGGTGTGCCAAAGGTTTCCGGCGGCCTCCGCCGAGTCCGTTCCCCTCGCTCTGAGTGCTCATAGCACGCTCTTCGGTAGCCGGTGCGTCGTCACCGCTCCGAGGGGCGCCATCGGGTGCAACGGGTCGGGGTTCAAGGCACCGGTCGGGCCGCCCAGGCGTGAATGGCCGACGGCGCTCATCACAACGTAGGCGTCGCCGGCGTCCCAGCCGTGATCCTTGACCAAAAAGCCGAACATGTCTTCGTAGCCCCGGACGATGCTTTCCTGCACCGGATCTCCCAGACCGACAAAGATCCATTCGTCAGCCGTTTCCACCCGCGGGGCACGCAGTGGCATGTCCTTCACGAGGTCCACGGTGACGACGGCGATCCCCTCGGCCTCAATCGCTACGAACGAAGATTCGCCCTCGGCCATGATGGCGTGGATGTCGCCGATGGACAGGTAGGCGCCGTCGACCATGACCGGCAGGTAGACGGTGGAGCCGGGGCGGCATTCGGTGAGGTCCATGTTTCCGCCCTGCCCATAGCTGGGCATGATCGTGGAATTGGCACCTGCTGCTGGAGCTGTGCCAATGCATCCGATCATCGGCCGCGGCACGAACGTGTGCCGGTCTGTCGCGTGTACGCCGGCCTCGTCGATGGGGACCCGCCGGGCGAAGATCTCCCCACCCATAACGTGCTGTAGCGCCCCGGTGCCGGGCAGGCTCACGGACCAGCCACAGTCCTTGAGGCGAATCTCGTGGATCGTGACGGCTAACGCGTCGCCCGGCGCGGCCCCCTCGACGTAAACGGGACCGGTGACCGGGTTGATCCCTACCGTGAGTTTTTCCAGATCACCGTATTCGTGCAGCTGGCGATAGACCTCGTCGCTCGTTTCGAAACCGATCAACTCACCGGTGCCGGGTATGACGCGGAGCGCTGGACTCTCATCCGCCGAAAAGCTGAACTTACCGTTGGTCTTATCCAGGAAGTGGTCCATGTTCTACAGCGCCCCTAAATTAGTGGTGGCAGGAACCTCATCCGGGTGCAGGTCCCTCTCGCCCGGGTCGGTCCCGCGGCAAATTATGTTCTACAGAGGCCGAAGAGCATGCGCCCAGCGATTGTGTGCCTGAGGCAGGGGGTCAACGGCTCGGGGAGGTCAGCCGCGCACCGGCACGCTGCCCCGCAGAGCACTGATGATTCGGGGAACGCTGTTGTTCCAGTTATCTTTCAGCGCTTCGATCGCGGCCGGCACGTCCCCTGCCTGCAGGGCCTCTGAAATGGTTTCATGTTCGGCTGCCGCGCGTTCCATCAGATCCGTATTGCCCACGTAGAGACGTTCGTATCGGCGAAGTGCGAGCTTGTAGGAGGCAATGCCCTCGGCCAGACGCTTGTTCGGGCTTCCGGAGGTCAGCAGCGAATGGAATGCATCGTCGTGGTCATGGATTTCCTGGGCGGAGCTGACGGAAGCTGTGAACTCCCTTGCCTGCTCCACCAATTGTGGCGCGATTTTAGCAAGGTACTCCGCCGGGGTCAGGGTCAACGCCAGAGATTCCAGGGCTGCGATAATCTGCACGGCTTCCTGAAAATCCTGGGCGCCGATCGGCGCCCAGCGAAACCCCTTGCCGGACACCCGGCTGATGACGCCCTGCTGCGAGAGGGAGATCAGCGCCTCCCGCAGCGGCGTGCGGCTCACTCCCAGCTCAACGGAAAGGGCCACCTCATTAATACTGTCGCCCATGCCAAAATCCCCGGCAGAAACACGATTCATGATTTCCGCTTCAATCTGCTCGCGCAGAGTCTGGCGCTGTATGGACATCCCGTTCCCCCTTGCGCCGCTATATCGGACATCGAGCGATAAGGCGGCAGACCTACCACTCGCTTCACAATTCAGTATACTGTATACAGAATTGGAGGTGTAAACATATGGACGTTCTCAGAGTAGGGCTGATAGTCAACCCTGTCGCGGGACTCGGCGGCCCGGCCGGCCAGAAAGGCAGCGACGCCGCGGATATTCGGGTGACTGCACGGACGGCGGGCTACGCTATGACGTCGCCTGTTCGGGCCAAGCGCACGATCCAGCAGCTGGTTTCCCTGCTGGGGCAGGCCGGACGGGAACTGCGCCTCTATACCGGTCCGGGCACCTTGGGCGGGGACATCGGCAAGGGACTGTGCCCCACCACGCTGCTGTGGCCCCGCACCGCAGGCACTGACGAAACAAGCGCGGCGGACACCCGCCGGCTGGCCATGCTGTTAAAAACCGAACGCGTGGACCTGATTCTGTTTGCCGGCGGCGACGGAACGGCCCGGGATGTGCTGGACACCGTGGGCGGCAGCATTCCGGTACTGGGCATCCCGACCGGCGTGAAGATCTATTCGGCGGTTTTCGCATTGACCCCCACGGCCGCCGGAACGTTGGCTGCCAATTGGCTGCTGGGCCGCAGCGACAAAGGCGCCGAAAGAATGGTTGCGGAACGCGAGGTAGTGGACATGGACGAGGTCCTGCTGCGCGCCGGGCTCGCCTCGCCCGCCCTCTACGGTGCGTTGAATGTCCCCGTGGACCCGAGCCGGCTGCAGGCTCGAAAGGCGCCCACCCCGGCATCGGACGCTAACGCCGTAGCCTCCCTGGCCCGCGCCTTCGTTCGCGGTATGGAGCCAGATCACGCATACGTCCTGGGCCCTGGCGGAACCACCGCCGCGATCGGCCGCGAGCTCGGTCTGGCGACCACCCGTCTTGGCGTGGATGTTGTCCGCGACGGTACCCTGCTCTCCTCCGACGTTGATGCCCACGCCTTGGAAGCCGCGCTCCGGGGCGGCCCGGAGGGATTGTTGGATCGACTCAAGGCGACGATAGTGCTGACACCGCTGGGTGGCCAGGGCTTCGTCGTCGGGCGGGGTAACCAACAGATCACCCCACGGTTGCTCTCCAGCCTCCCGCTGCAGATTGTCGCCACCGACGCCAAGCTCGCCGCCCTGGCCGGGCGGCCGCTGTGGGTGGATTCCGGCGACGACGACGTAGATGCCCGGCTGAGCGGTTACGCGAAAGTTTTCACGGGTGCTAGTACCCACACGGTCTACCCGGTCAGCCGGGTGTCGGAAGAAAGTCAAGGCACCACCACAACGAAGGAGTACTGAATGCGTTTGCAGGACAAAAATGCCATTATCACCGGCGGCGGTTCCGGCATCGGCCGTGCCACGGCCCTGGCCATGGCAGCCGAGGGCGCCAACGTGGCCATCTTCGACATCAATGAGGCAGCCGCCAAAGCTGTGGCCGACGAGGCCAGTGCGCTGGGTGTGAAGGCGGTCGGCATTGCGGTCAACGTGGCCGACGACGAGCAGGTTCAGTCCGGCGTGGCGCAGGTGGTGGAGGCGTTCGGCAGTGTCAATGTGCTGTTCAACAATGCAGGCATCATCCGCCGGGCCAACGTGCTGGAAACGTCCATTGAGGACTGGGACCAGGTCATGGCCGTCAACGTCCGCGGACCGTTCCTGCTGTGCAAGCACGTGGTGCCGCTGATGCAGGCCGCCGGTGGCGGCTCGATCGTCAACACCGGTTCCGGCTGGGGGTTGAAGGGCGGCGGCGACGCGATCTCCTACTGCACGTCCAAGGCGGCAGTGGTGAATATGACCCGCGCACTGGCCATCGACCATGGACCGGACAACATCCGGGTCAACTCGGTAAACCCCGGCGACACGAATACCCCCATGCTCCGTGAGGAGGCCCGCCAACTTTCCCAGGAGGAGCAGAGCTTCCTGGCCGAGTCCAACGACCGCCCGCTCAAGCGCATGGGCACCCCGGAGGAAATCGCCGAGGCAGTGGTGTGGCTCGCCAGCGACGCCAGCTCCTATGTCACCGGTTCGGCACTGGTGGTCGACGGCGGCGGCATCGCTTAAGCTGCCCACGCATCAGGAAGCCCGTCCCGGATTCTTCCGGGACGGGCTTCCTGATGCGGTTATGGAACCGAGGGGGTTGCAGAACCCGCAACGGTCAGTTGTCCCTGGCCTCCAGCCACACGGCCAGATCCAGAAACAGCGCCGCCGACCAGCCGAAGCCGGTGGTGGCACCGGCTGCCCTGGTCCCGGTCAGCGGATTCCAGTACTCGTGCAGACCGCCGCTCTTGCGCACCATCTGGACTGTCCGCTCGGCCAGCTCTGCGGCCTCGGTGTCCAGGCCACTGCGCAGCAGACCTTGAACGATCAGCCAATTCACGTTCAGCCAGACGGGGCCGCGCCACATCCGGTCGGCGTTGAATTCGGGTTCGTTCAGCGCGACGGTAGGCAGCGGATAGGCCGCTCCCAAGGCACCAGGCCCACTGAGCGATTTCCGGAGCCCTTCCAGCACCCGGTAAGGGAGCCTGCCGGTCAGCAGCGGCATCAGGGCGAACGGAGTCAGGGTTTCGCGGCGCCCGGCCGGAGTCAGCGCCACAAACCGGCCCAGCTTCGGATCAAAGCGCTCGGAGATCAGCCGTTCCGCGGTCGAGTCCGCCAAGGAACGCTGGGCCGACGCTTCGGCGGCGTCGCCGATGTCATCCGCCAGCCCGGACATGGCATCCAGGGCCAGCACCAGGTAGCTGGGCAGATCGGGCGCGAACACCGGACCGCCGTCGTCGAACAGCGGCGAATCGTCCAGCCCGGAGGAATAGACGTGTTCGTATCCCGGCAGCCCGTCCGGTGAGGGCCGCTGGAACCACCACCGATGCAGCCGGTCCAGGCCCTCCTTTAGCTCGCTCTGCAGCGACATCGGCATTGCGTTTCCGGCCGCCTGGTCCACTGCACGGGCCGCCCACGCGGCCAGCGGCGGTTTGGTAATGGGCATGTCCGCCTGGCTGACCATCGGCGAGTCGGCCCCATGTAACCGCGCCAGCGTGGCCAGGTCCCCCGGCGGCACGTCCGCCACGCAGGCCAGCGTGCCGCCGTCGTGCACCACATCCGGTAGGCCGCCGTCGGACGCCTGCTCGGAAAAAAACAGCCGGAGCTGGTCGGCGGCCAGCTCCGGATCGCCGTGGCGCAGCCCGAAACTGATGAAATACGAGTCCCATTGCCAGGCGGCAACATAGCCCTGCTTGGACGGCACCACGGCCTCGATTTCGGGGTGCGTGGCCAGCCGGACAATGTTGCTGGCTAGGATCCACCACGCATAGCGGACCATTTCGACGTCCTGGTCCCGGACAGCCGGCAGCTTGTCGAACCAGTCTTGCCAGCGGGCGCACGCCGCGGACAGGTACTGCCGGTGGCTGCCGGACTGCGGTGTGGTGCGGACGGGGCCGCCCATCCGCACGCTTACGCTGCCCCCCGCCGGCAGCACAGTGCCGGCGGCGCCCAACGTGCCGGGGCCTTCGGTGCTGCACCAGCGGATCGGCGCGCCGTCAACTTCGGAGACGGGCTGGCCGAGACTGTCGACACCGAATGCCTCCATTTCGACGGTGACCGGGCCGCCGTCCTCGGCAACCCCGACACTGAGGGTTTCCGCGTCGACAAACGTCAGCGACGCCGCCCCACCGGCAAAGCTGATTCCCTCCGGGCCCACGGCCGTGACCGGCAGGCGCCGGCCTGCGGCGTCCGTCACCGCGAGCCGGCGCAAATGCGTGCACCGCTCCGCGCTGCGTTCGTAGACCGCTCCCGCCACCCGGAGGTCGCCGTCGGGCCGGACAAAGACGAGCAGGCGCGAGCCCCGGTCCGTCAGCGGCACCGCGTCCAGATCGATGAAGGCGCCGGCGCCGGGCCACGGACCCATCAGGAGCCGCCCATGCCGGACATGGCCATGGAATTGAGGATTTTGCGGTTGCCGATGAGGAACGCGATAAGCATCGGCACGATGGAAATGGCCGATGCTGCCATGACCAGGGAGTAATTGACACCGCCGTACTGTCCGGTGAATTGCGAGAGCAGCAGCGGCACCGTGAACTGGTTCTCGCTGTTGAGCACAATCAAGGGCAGGAAAAAGTTGTTCCAGGCCCCCAGCGCCACGACGATGGATAGGGCGGCCAGGCCCGGCTTGATGTTCGGCATCACGATGCTGAACAGGATCCGCCAGCGGCCGGCCCCATCCAGCCGGGCCGCCTCCTCAAGTTCCACGGGAAGCGAGCGAATAAACTGGCGTACCAGGAACACCGCGAACGGGTTGCACAGCACGGCCGGGATGATCAGCGCCAGGTGCGTGTCCACCCAACCCAGCTTCGAGAAGATCATGTACAGCGGCACAATGGTGACCTGCTGCGGGACCATTTGGGTGGCCAGGAACAAGATGAAGAGGAATTTGCTTCCCCTGAACTCGATCCGGGCGAATGCGTACGCGGCCATCGAGGCGGTCAGGATGGTTCCGGCGACGGTCAGGATACAGATGTAGATGCTGTTCCAGTAGGCGAGCCCGAAGGGGGCGGCCTGCCAGGCGTCGGCATAATTATTGAAGTTCCAGGGTGAGGGAAAAAGGCCCAGTGGGTTCGCCAGGATCTGCGGCAGGGTCTTGAAGGAGGTCAGCAGCATCCACAGGAACGGGGCCACCATCAGGAAGCCGCCCACGGCCAACAGCACGTGCAGAGTGACCCTGGACCCCTTGGCGCTGTGTGTCCGTCTCCGGCGGCCGATCGGGGCCGGGACTTTGCGGACCGGTGCCTTCTGCAGTGTGGTTGTCACGGTCTCAGCTTTCGTAGTGCACGAACCGGCGTTGCAGTCCGAGCTGCACGGCGGTGACGACGAGGGTCAGGATGAGCAAGATGATGGATGCCGCACTGGCCATCCCGAATTGGAAATGCTTGAAGCCTTCGTCATAGATCTGGTAGACGATAGTCCGGGCCGAGTTCTCCGGCCCGCCGTCTTTGGTCAGGATGAAGACCACGTCAAAGGTCTGGAAGGAGCTGATGACGGCCACTACCGTGGAAAAGAACACCACCGGGGACAGCAGCGGCAAGCGGATCGCCAGCATGGTCCGCAGCGGCCCCGCGCCATCCACCCGCGCGGCTTCCAGAATCGTCGGGTTGATGCCCTGCAGGCCCGCCAGGAAGATGATGACGTTCAGACCCAGGGAGGACCAGATGGTCACGATGCTCACGGCCAGCAGCACAAAGCGGGGATCACTGAGCCAGCCCGGGCCGGGGATGCCGAAGACTGTGGAAAACGCCTCATTCAGAGGCCCGTCGGCCCGGAGGATCTGCTGCCATACCAGGGACACAGCGATGGAGCTGGTCATCACCGGGGCGAAGTAGAGCAGCAGATAGCCGGTGCGTCCGCGCAGCCGGTCCAAGGCGACGGCAATCAGCAGCGACAAGGCCAGGCCCACGGGCACGGTGATCATGGCCAGGCCCAGGGTGTTCAGGATGGAGCGCAAAAACACGGGGTCGGCCAGTTGGGCCTGGAAGTTTGCCAGCCCCACCCAGCTCAGCTCGGTCAGCCCGTCCCATTGGGCGAAGGCCAGGACCAATCCGACGGCGAAGGGCAGCAGCACGAAAACGCTCATGCCGATCAGCTGCGGACTGACGAAGACGAGCCCGGACCAGCGGTCACGTTTGCGCCATCCCGCCTCCTTCCGCTCTTCCAGGCCGGCCCCGGGGGTGCCAGCCTTGGCCAGGACAGCCGTCACGACGTCAGACCGCCTTTTCGATCAGCGTTGACACGGCCGCGATGGTGTCCCCCGCGCTGGCTTTGCCCTGGTACATGGAGAGCATGGCCTTGCTGACGTCGGAGGACAGGCCTGGAACACTTGCCTCTTTGGAAAAGTCCTCGAAGCCGGTGTGGGTCATGTCGAGGAAGGACTTCGCATGCGCGGGGTAGTTCCCGCCCAGGACCACGGAGTCGGCGCCCTTGACCGATGGGACGGCATTGCCGCCGTCGGCCAGGCGTAGGGTCTGGCCCTTGGAGCTGAGGAACTCGCCCACGAAGGTCGATGCTGTCTTGGGCGCCTTGGTCTTGGCATTGATCACCAGATAGGATGCGGCAACGCCGCTGCTGCCGGGCTTGCCCGAAACTGTAGGCCACGGAGCGATGTCGTAATCGTCTTTGTTGCCTGACTGTTCGGCCGTGGCTATGCCGTAGCGGCCCTGAACGTAGAAGCCCGCCTTGTGGGAGACGAACAGGCTGTCCGCGCCGGATCCATCCGGCAGGGTGTCGGCCACGGTGAAGGACTTGTTGGCGAAGGCATCGGCCAGAGATGCGATGGCGGCGACGCTCTTCGGGTCCTGCGGGAGTACGAACTTACCGGCCGAATCGAAGACCTCGCCGCCGTTGGCCGTCACCCAGCTCCAGTGGGTGGACCAGTAGTTCCAGAAGATGGCACCGGTCATGCCGTTGGCGGCCAGCTTGGCGCACATGGCCAAAAAGGTCTCGATGGTCCAGTTGCCGGCTGCGGCGAGCTCGGCCGGATTTTCGGTGATGCCGGCAGCAGCCAAAGCCTTCTTATCGAACCAGAAAACGTCCGGGTTACAGTCGTTGGGCAGGGCGAAGATGCCCTTGTCCGTCTTGCCGGCGCCAAACAGGGCCTCGTTGAAGTCCGCCAGCGTGACCTTGGCGTCCGGTCCGCTGACCACCGGGGTCAGGTCCATGAGCACGCCGGCGGAGACGAATTTCCCGAGGTAGTCATCACCGACATAGAAAACGTCCGGTGCAGTGCCGGACGTCAGTTGGGTCAGGAGCTTGGAGTGGTAGTCCGAGTAAGACGGCACCATCTGCAAGGTGGCGTTGATGCTGGGGTTGTCGGCCTTGAATGCGGTGTTGAACGTTTTGAAGCGCTGCCCCTCCTCTGGGGTCCCCCAGGTGGACCAGGTGATCTGGGATGCGCTGTTGCCGCCGGCCGATCCGCCGCAGGCCGATGTGGCCAGCAGTGCGCCGACGCCGAGAGCGCCCGCCACGAAATTCCTACGGCTGAAGGTGATGCTGTTCACGGGATACTCCTGGGTGATTGGTACTGGGGGTGGGATGGAACGATTGACACGGGCGGAGCCTCAGGGCGACGGCGGCACGGCCGGCTTTACGGCCGGCGGTATGAACGCCTTGGTGCGTGCCGCCGTCGCCCTTTTCCTGTGTCAGTTGCTCGGATATTTCCTCTGATAGGCGCGCCAGCTAATGGCCCAGCGCGCCGGATCGTCCAGATCATCATGGTGGATGTGGTGCACCGTCTGGTTGTGCGGGGCGGTGCGGACGATCTCCGGGTTGCTGCGCGCCTCGCCGGCGACATGGGCCAGCACGGCCACGTACTCGTCAATCTCCGCCTTCGAGTAGGACTCGGTGGGTTCGAGCGTGAACGGCTGCGGGACAAGGTACGGGTGGTGGCTGGTCCAATAATGCATGCCGAAGTCGGACATCCGAATGCCGATCTCCTCCGAGGAAACGCCGGTGTCCTCAAAGAGCTCCTGCCAGGAGTAGCGGACCTGCTCGATGCGCCGCTTGCCCTCCGCATACGGAGCGGAGGCACCGGGAATTTCCAGGACCTTGGCCAGCAGATAATTGTTGTTCAGTACGGCAGTCTCGGCGGCCTGGCGCAGGCCGTCTGCACCGAGCGCCATGATCCAGGCGTAGGCACGGACCACGTTTGGGGCCACCCCGTAAAACGGGGCCACAACGCCCACCGACTGCGGGTGGTCGCGGTTGATGACGAACTTCTCCGCCACCTTGTCAATGGTGGGGCCGGGCAGGAACGGCACGAGCTTCTCCGAGACGCAGCTGGCGCCGGCGCCGGGGCCGCCGCTGGCGTGCGGGGTGCTGAACGTTTTGTGCAGGTTGAAGTGGCACAGGTCAAAGCCGGCGTCGGAGGCCCGGGTGATGCCAAGAATGCCATTGGCATTAGCTTGGTCATACGCCGCCAGGCCACCGGCCTCGTGGACAATGTCCACGAACTCACGGATCTTGGCGTTGTAGATGCCGGTGTCCTCGGGGTTGGTGATCATCAGGGCCGCCGTGCGGGGGGAGACCGCTGCCCGAAGGGCGTCGATGTCCGGGTAGCCGTCAGCGTCCGGCATCAGCGTGATGACCTTGTAACCGGCCGCCTTGGCGCAGGCGGCGTTGGAGGGATGCGAGAAAATGGTCGTGATGACCTCATCCCTGACCTGTCCGTCCCCGTTGGACTCGTGGTACGCGCGGATCATGGCAATGTTGGCCCAGATGGCGGCCGAGCCGCCCTGGGTCTGCAGGCTGACGCGTGCCATCCCCGAGATCTCCGCCAACAGCTGTTCCATCCGCCAGAAGATCTCCAACACGCCCTGGATGCTGGCCTCGTCCTGCAGCGGGTGCAGGTCCATCAGCTTCGGCGTGCCGATGAGGGTCTCATTAATTTTGGGACTGTACTTCATGGTGCAGGTGCCCTGGCCGATGTCAATGTTGAAGTCCGCACCCAGGTTTTCCTGGCTCAGACGCAGGTAGTGCCGCACCACCCGCATCTGGGCCAGTTCCGGCAGCACGGGGGCGGCGGTCCGGCGCAGCGGGGCCAAGCGGTCCTCGCGCAAGGCCAGTGCCTCGGTGGCAGCCGGCTCGCTCTGCTGGACCAGGATGCCCCGTTCGCCGGGCGTGCTCAGTTCGAAAATGATCTTTTCATCCCAGCGTGCCTGATGAAAGCGGCGCAGGACGGGCTTCGGGGCAACAGGAAGTGCCATCTTAGTTCTCCTTCAAAACGGCGGTGAGGGTGGCCGCAAGGGTATCGATGTCCGCGGCGGTGATCTGTTCGGTCACGCATACGAGCAGACAGTTGCCGGGCAATACAACGCCTGGCTCAATCCCCCGGACCCGCAAGGCCGCGACAGCCTCAGTACTGGACAAGGCGGCATTGGAAAAATCGATGGCGAACTCGCGCAGGTGCAGGGCGGAGTCGCACAGCTGCACGCCGTCAACGCCGGCCAGCTTCTGCGCGGCGTAGGCCGTGCGTGCCAGCAGGGTCTCTCCCAGCTCCGCCATGCCGGTGGGTCCCATTGAGGCAAGGTAGACGCCGGCGGCGATACCCCACAGGGCGGCCGCTGTGCCCACCCATTCCTTCCCTTCTTCGCGCAGCGCGAACGATGTGCGGTCCCAGGCCACGTCACCGAAGCCGTACTCGCCCTCGACATCGGTGGACTCAAGGCCGAACAAACGGGAAGGCATTTCCAGCACAAACGTCGGATCGTCATGGACGGCGATGAAGCCGCCCCGTCCACCGCCAAACCACTGGTGGATCCCCAGGGACTGGATGTCGCCGCAGACAATGTCCGCCCCCCAGTCTGCGGGCGGAGCCAGCGCACCGTAGGCAATCGGGTCCGTGCCGACAACGACGAGTGCACCGGCGTCGTGCGCCAACCGGGCCAGCTGCTCACCTTGGTCCTCCAACGCACCGTGGAAGCTGGGCGTCTGGATCCAGAGAGCTGCGGTGTCCGCGCCGATGGCCAGGGCCGCGGCCTGCAGGTCCGCGGTGCCGTTGATTGACGGCACGATGCTCAGGTCCATGAAGGAGCGCACATAGTCGGAAACCTTGGACAGTGCGTCCGGGTTTGCGTCGCTGACCAGGACTATGCCGCGGCGGCCGGTAATGCGGCCCGCCATGGCCAGGGCCGTGGCAGCGGCCTGCATGCCGTCGTAGGTAGGGACGTTCACGACGTCCATGTTCAGCAGCTCCGCCATCATCGACTGGTATTCAAACAACGCCTGGAAGCGGCCGTGGTCCTCGTACGGCTCCCCCGCGTAGGCGGTAAGAAATTCGCTGCGGCTGATGACCTCGTCCACGACAGCAGGCACGTAGTGGTTATAGGTCCCGGCGCCCAGGAAACTTAGGGTTTCGCGGGTACTCGTGTTTTTGTTCAGCAGCGAACTGACGTGCCGCTCCAGCTCGGCCTCAGCGAGGAAGGGTGCCGGCAGGTTCAGGCTGCCTTGAACGCGCAGGCTTGCCGGAATGTCAGCGTAGAACTCCTCGATGTCGGCAGCTCCCACGGCGGCCAGCATCTGCTCCCGCACGGCCGGAACCGAGTTGGGGATGTATGGATGGGTTACTTGGTTGCTCATGGCTTCACCTCTGGTGTTGTGGCGGTCACACCGCCGCATGGTGCGAAAAACAGTTACTGAATTCTGTATACAGAATACAATATGCTTTGAGCTGCCTCCGGTCAACAGTGACCGCAATCTCACTTGTGCGTCCGGTCCTGCCGCGCCGGCCCCTAAGGCACGGCGCCGGCTGCAACCGGCAAATCGACGGGACTACACGGATTGCAGCTGCGCGGGTTCGCCCAGCAGGTGCACGGTATCCTCATGCGCATGCTCGATCACGAGGACGCCACGGGCCGGCAGCAGATAGGTGCCCCCAGCGCTGCCTATCCCGGCCGCACTCCTTCCGTCGCCGACCAGAACGGCTGCTCCGGCAGGCACCGAAACGTCCAGCGCCATCGCTGAGCGGTTGAGCACGAAGGTAAAGGCTGTCCGTCTGCCCCGGCGGACGACGATCTCGATATCCGGCCCGGCGCCGACGCGGACCAGAACACCGCTGTGCGCGAAGATCTGCCGCACTAACGCCTGCAGTCCGGCATCCTCAAAACATGCACTCAGGTACCACGCAGACCCGCGGCCGTGGTGCCTCATGGTCACAGCCGGGCGGCCGTTCAGCTCGCCGTTAGTGTAGGTTGCCACGGTGCGTGCGTCTATCGCGTCGAGCCATTCGCTGACCGTGTGGATACCGCATGGCACGCCCTCCATCTGCACTGCACCGGTCTCGCCGTCGGGGACCGGCCACACCTCATCCACCTCGATGCCCAGCAGCGGGCGCAGCGGACCCGGTGCCCCGCCGGGGTGGACATGGTCGTTTTCGTCGACCACACCGGAAAACGGGCCGATAACGACGGTCCCCCCTGCTGCGGTGTACGCCGCGAGCTGGGCTGCCAAAGCCTCGGTGGCCAGATACAGATTGGGTACCAGCAGCACCTTGTATGCTGACCAGTCTGCCGCAGCACGCACCAGGTCCACCGTCACACCGAGGTTGAACGCTGCACGGTGCCAGGCCCGCGCCTGGCCAATCCAGCTGATCCGGTTGGTCGGCAGCGAGTTCGGCGCGGCCAGAGCCCAGTTGGAGTCCCAGTCGCAGAGCATCGCGACGTCCGCCGTCACCCTGCTGCCTTTCAGCGCGCCCAGCTGCCGCAATTCGGCACCGAGTCGGCTGCATTCCTGGAATGTCCTGCTCGCCTCGCCACGGTGCCCCAGGATGGCGGCATGGAATTTTTCCGGTCCAAACCTGGCGGCGCGCCACTGGAAGTACATGACGCCGTCGGCGCCGTGGGCCAGCGCCTGATAGCTGTCCAGCCGCATCACCCCGGGCGCCTTGGGGACATTGACGTCCCGCCAGCTGACGGCGCTGGCCGACTGCTCCAACAGCAGCCAGGGGGCGCCCCCCTTCGCCCCACGCATCAGGGCATAGTTCAAAGACGCGTCCACGTGCGCACCCGGGTCGGCCGGGTCCGGGTAGGCGTCATCCGTGACGAGGTCCTCGGCGTCGGCGAAGGCAAAGTAGTCCAGATCGTGCAGTATGGACATGAAGTTGGTGGTCACCGGCAGTTCCGGGGTAACGTCGCGCAGCACCGCAACCTCAGAGCGGAACAGTTCCAGCATCGCGTCCGAGGAGAAACGCTCGAAATCGAGCCTTTGGGTGGAATTGACCGGCCCGGTGGATTCGCGGGGCGGTTCGATCGCGTCGAAGTCAAGGTAGTGCTGGCCCCAGCAACTGGTGCCCCAGGAGTCGTTCAGCGTCTGGATGCTGGCGTACTTAGCGCGCAGCCACGCACGGAAGGCGATTGCGGACGCCGGACACCAACACCGTGAGACGTGGTCACCATATTCGTTGGACACATGCCAGAGACGCACGGCCGGGTGCTTGCCGTAGCGTTCGGCCATGGCACGGGTGAGCCGCAGCGCGTACTCGCGGAACAGCGGGGAGCTGAAACAGTAGGCCTGCCGGGAGCCGAACTCCAGCTGGGTGCCGTCTGCAGTGACGGGGAGAATCTGCGGATATTTCCGGATGAGCCACGCTGGCGGCGTTGCGGTCGCCGTTGCCAGGTCAACGGCAATCCCAGCACCGTGCAGCAGCTCGATGACGTCATCGAGCCAACCGAAGTCAAAGCGCCCTTCTTCCGGTTCCAGCAGCGGCCAGGAAAAGACGGATACCGTAATGAAATTGACCCCGGCCTTTCGCATCAACCGGACATCTTCCTCCCATACCTCCCGCGGCCATTGCTCGGGATTGTAGTCGCCGCCAAAGGCGATCCCATCGAGTTTTAGCGTCCGGGTCATCCCTTGACCGCCCCTCCCATAAGTCCTGATACGAAGTGTTTTTGGAAAACGATGAAGACCAGCAGCAGTGGCAGCGTGGCCAGCAAGGAACCGAGCATCAGGCCCGAATAATCCACCCGCGACAGCCCGATCATGGTGTTCAGCGCCACCGGCAGCGTGTACTTGTCCTCGGTGTTGAGCATGAGCAGGGGCCAGATGAACGAATTCCACTGACTGATGAAGGTGTAGATCAGCAGGGCAGCCAGCTGCGGCCGTGCCACGGGCATCACGATGCGGTAGAACGTCTTTAACTCCCCCGCGCCGTCGATACGGGCCGCTTCGATCAGGCTGTCCGGGAAGTCCAAAAAGGCCTGGCGCATCAAGAAGATGCCGAAGGCGTTGGCAAGGAAGGGCAGGATCAGCGCCTGGTAGGTGTTCACCCAGCCCAGGCTCGCCATCATCTGGAAAAGCGGCACAAGCAGCACCTGCATCGGGATCATCATGGTCAGCAGCACGGCGGCGAGCACCAGACCGCGGCCACGGAAGCGGAACTTGGCCAGGCCGTAGCCGCACATGGCACTGACCACCGCGGAGAAGGCCGTGTAGATGATGGCCACGACAACCGAGTTCAGCATGACCTGGGCGAAGTTGGTCTCCTGCTGGAGCCGCGCAAGGTTAGTCCAAAGCTGGCCGCCCGGCAGCAGCGGCAACGGCGTGGCGAACAGTGCAGAGGTCGTATGCGTTGAGGCGATCACCATCCACAAAAAGGGAATGATGCTCAGCACCGCCCCGACCAACAGGACCAGGTAGACCGGCAGCCTCTTGAGCGTCTGCGTCATTTTTTCTCCTTCAGGATCACGAACTGGAGGACGGAAATCACGGCGATAATCGCCACCAGCAGCCAAGCGATCGCGGATGCGTAGCCGAAATCGAACTGCTGGAAGCCCACCTTGTACAGGTACAGCACGGGCGTCAAGGTCGCGTTGTTGGGTCCTCCGCCGGTGAGGATAAAATTCTCATCGAAGAGCTGCAGGGCACCGATGGTGGAGGTAATGGAGCTGAACAGGATTACCGGGCGAAGCTGCGGAATGACGATCTTGGTAAAGATGGCCCAGCGGCCGGCGCCGTCAATGCGGGCGGCCTCATACAGCTCGGTGGGAATCCCCTGCAGACCGGCCAAAATGATGACCATGTTGTAGCCGGTCCAGCGCCAGGTGATCGAGGCGATCAGGGCTACGCGGGACCAGACTTCACTGTTCAGCCAGTCCACCGGGGCGACGCCCACGAGGCCCAGGATCTGGTTGGCGGCGCCGCCGTCGGTGGCCAGCATGACCCGGAACACCAGAGAGTAAGCTACCAGCGTGGTGACCGCCGGAAGGAAGTAGATGGCACGCAAGCCTGTGCGGAAACGTAACCAGGACTGGTTGAGCAGGTAGGCCAGTGCGAGGGCCACGCAGACCATCAGCGGGACCTGAATGACCAGGATCAGGAACGCGTTGAACAGGCTCTTGGCCACCAGCGGGTCGTGGAAAAGGCGCAGATACTGCGCCCCTCCCACCCAGCTTGACTCCCCGCCCGCTGTGGAGAAAAAACTCTGCCACAACGAGGACAGCAGCGGATATAGGAAGAAGATGACGAAGAGCACCGCAGCCGGCAGGACGAACCAATAGCCCGGGCGACGACGGCGGGCTGAGCTCCGAGCCCCGGCCCGCCCGGGCGCCTTCACGACAGGGCGCAACAGTGTGCTGACCATGGGTTACTGCGCAAGCTTTCGCCCGGTGGCGGTGGCAATCTGGTCAGCCGCAGACTTCAGCGCCGCGGCCGGATCCTGGTGATTGAGCACCGACGCGACGACGGCGTTGGCTACGATATCCCCCGCCTTGGCGGTGTCGCTGGTGTAGGTGATGGAAGGAATTTTAGGGGTTTGGTCGGCGAAGAGCTCATAGACTTTTTCGCCGCCGAAGTAACTTTGCGGCTCATGGAACAGTGGGGCGTCCAGGGCCGGCAGGTAGGACGGGAACAGGCCCTCCTCCTTCATCATCGAGACTTGATTATCGGTGCTGGCGAGCATGTATTTCACGAAGGAGCCCGCCAACTGGGGATTCTTGGACTGGGCCGGCACGGCCAGGGTTGAGCCACCGTCGTTGGAGGTCTGCGTTCCTCCGGCGGTAAAGGCAGGCAGCGGAAGCACCGTGAACTTGTTGGCAAGCTCCGGCATTTCGGAAGTCAGCGTGCCGATCCACCAAACGGCCTCGGGCATGATGGCGGAATTACCGTTCTTGGTGGCCGTCACCCGACCATCCCAGCCCTTGACGTTGTCCAGCAGGCCCCTATCGTTCATCGACTTGATCAACGTGAGCGCGTTGACCGCAGCCGGTGAGGTCAGGTCGATTTGCCCGCCGGAGGTGAAGACGCCCCGGCCCTGCTGCTGGAGGAGCATCTGGAAGAGGCCTCCGGTGGAGAGGTCTGTGGATATCAGGGCATGGCCCGTAGCTGCCTTAACCTTTTCCCCCGCGGCCAGAAACTGGTCCCAGGTGCCCAGGGTGCCTGGATCGATGCCGGCGGCCTTAAAGTAATCAGTGCGGGCATAGAGTGCTACGGTGCCAGAATCCCACGGCAGGGAGAGTAGTTGGCCGCTGGCATCGGAGGAGGCCGAGACTTTGGAGGGATCGAATTTCGCCTTGTCCGCGCCAACCAGCGGGCTCAGATCAGTAAAGGCCTTGGGGAACTGGTGAATGTAGGCGGGCATGTGATCCGTCTCGACGGTGATTACGTCTGGAAGCCCACTGTTGGCCTGAAGGCCTACTGACATCTTGTCGTAGGCATTGTCGTAGCCGATGTCCACCACATTGATGGTTGTTCCCGGATGCTCCTTAGTGTAGGAATCCGCCAGCCGCTTCAAGGCCGTGGCGGCAACATCCCAGCTCCAAACGGTGATTTGACCGGATACGGCGGCCTGGCTTTCCAGCTTCACGCCGGACGCGGCGGGCACACCACCGCTGGCACAGCCGGACAGCAGTGCCAGAGCAAGCAGCGGCGCGGCGAACTTCACGGATTTCGGCATGAACTTCCTCATCTCAGTGGTTATTTTGTATACAGTACACACTGTACGGAGTTCACGTGTGATGGTCAACACGTTTTTTGCCGATGCGGCGATTACAGCACTCGGTCACGCGCCCACCGCGCTGGACCAGGGGCGCCCGGTGTTCCGCTGCGACCTATTGACGTCCGTTACCGCAGGGGCATAATCTATCAAAATAAGATTATAAAAGGAAAGGTTTATAAAATCAGTGAGTGATACTCTTAGCTCCGTTTTCGGCGCACTGGCCGACCCAACGCGGCGTGCAATTCTGCAGCAACTCATGCTGGGGGATGCGCCCGTCACAGAGTTGGGCCGCCCGTTCGACATGAGTCAGCCCGCGATTTCCAATCACCTCCGGGTCCTGGAAAAGGCTGGCCTCATTTCCAGAAGAAGAGTCGCAACCGCGCGGCTAAGCCACTTAGAGGCGAGTCGATTGAAAGAGGCCAATGAATACGTCGAGAGATACCGACGCTTTTGGACAGAGTCGTTCGATCAGTTGGACGCTGCCCTCCGGACCTTCCAAGGCCAGGACGATGTACCAGGGGTCGAACATGACGCCTAACGACAAGACCGAGGTGACAAGCCGGGACGTTTTTATTACCCGCGCGTTCAACGCCCCGCGGGAACTCGTATGGCGTTTCTGGACCGAGCCCGCAGCATTGGCCTCCTGGTTTGGCCCCACCGGAGTTTCCGTTCCCGTTGACAGCGTCCTGATCGAACTGGTGGCGGGCGGCCGGTGGGAATTAGCGATGCGCAACGACCAGACCGGCGAATTAAATCCCATCCGGGGAAAGATCGTCTCGTTCAAGCGTCCCGAGTACCTCGAAATAAAGATGGACGCAGACGCGAACGGCGGAGCACTTCACGACATCCTCCTGCGCGTGGAGTTTCACGACCATGGCAGCCGCACCCGCGTCACTCTTCACCAAGGACCCTTCACCGCTGATCTTCGCGATCTCACGGCGGAGGGCTGGCACCTTTCATTCCATCAACTCGACACCCAGCTGAAGGCCGCAACGAAATGACCAAGAACACGAACATTGGAACTGTCCTCACCGTCGTGTCGCTGGACGGGACGCGGATTGCTGTCGAACGACTTGGCACCGGGCCGAGCCTGGTTCTCATAGACGGAGCGTTCTGCGGCAGATCGTTTGGCCCCGCACGGGCCCTCGCTGCGAAACTCGCGGATTCGTTCACCGTCTACTTCTACGACCGCCGAGGAAGAGGTGACAGCGGTGACACAATGCCCTACGCCGTGGAACGGGAGATCGAAGACCTCTCGTCTGTTCTGCGGGAAGCTGGCCCGGACTCCTACGTCTACGCGACCTCGTCCGGCTCCGCACTCGCGCTCGAAGCCGCCGCTTCCGGTGTTAATATCCGGCGCCTGGCTACCTACGAAGCTCCCTACACAGGCGTCGGCATCAAAGATGGTGTCCCGGTCGATCACCAGGCACACCTCGAGGGCTTCCTCCGGGCGGGGAAACGGGGAGCCGCGGTGTCATACTTTCTCGTGAAGATGATCGGGGTTCCAGCGTTTGTTCCCCTCATGCTGCACCTCATGCCAGGGATCTGGAAGAAGCAGACCGCCGCCGCCAACACCCTTCCGTACGACACGGAAGTCATGAACAACTTTTCCGCCCCGCTGGAGAGATTCCGCCGGATCTCCGTTCCGACTCGCGTGATGGTCGGAGGAAAAGCGGGAGCGGCGATGATGGACGCGCAGGCGGCGGTGGCGGCCGCCATACCAGGGAGTGAACATCGGGTCCTGGTAGGGCAGACGCACCAGGTGAGCCCGGCAGTCATCGCCGCGCAGCTAAGAGAATTTTTCGCAGACGGACCCGCTGCCCGGTCCTGACGTCGGGCACCCCAGGAGAGGCATAACTATGGCTAGATCCAGGGTGGGTTCCGCAAACCCACCAGTATCAGATACTCTCAGCAACGTCGACGCGACAACGCGGGGACTACTCGCGTGCGGGGTCGCAGCCGGGCCACTGTACCTTGTCCTCGGCTTCGCCCAAGCATTCACGCGCAAGGGCTTCGATCCCGCGCACAATGACCTTAGCGTCCTCGCCAACGGTGCGCTCGGCTGGATTCAGATTGCTAACCTGATCATCACCGGTGTGCTGACTCTCCTGTGCGCTGCCGGACTGCGTCGCGTGCTTCATGGCGGGAGCGGCCAGCTCTGGGGGCCGCTGCTGATCGGAGTCTTTGCCATCGGACTCATTGGGGCCGGGCTATTCGTCGCAGACCCGATGAACGGATTCCCGCTCGGCACTCCAGCGGGCCACCCGACCAACCCCACCTTGCATGGGTTCTTGCATTTTGTGACCGGCGGCATCGGATTCATTGGATTCATCGCCGGTGCTCTCGTTATCTCCCGACGGTTCCTTGCCGACGGTGAACGCTTCCTCGGCTGGTTCTCTGTCGTCACCGGAGTGCTGTTCTTGCTGGCCTTCGTCGGTATTGCAACAGGTTCTACTCGGGCTCTCATCGTTCTCGGTTTCACAGCCGCCGTCGTCCTCGCATGGATCTGGCTCGCCGTGGTTTCGGTGCGCTTTCGTAAGCAGGAGCGTGCTTGTTCGGAGACCTGAATTGTCTGCGCGTTCGGCGGGTGTGTCGCTGCTGCGCGGCCGTAGGATAACATTCCGGCAATGTAGAAATCCTTCTCCCGGTGGGCCAGCGCCTTCGCACCGTGAGCAGGGACGGTGCGGCAGGAGTGGAACTCGGGGTCAATGAGCGGTCCAAGCTCCCGTGGTGCCTCCACTGCGGGATCAAGTTCCAAACGAATCTCCCGCAGGATGCCCAGGTCTGGCCGGAATCCGGTGGCCGGGATCAAAAGTCCACAGCCAACGTCACCGGACCATCCGGTGACGCGCCGGTAACAGCCAGGCCGTCCCCCACCGCGAAGGAAATGGTGGTGAAGCAGGTATGCAGTTCGATGTAGCCGTCAGCAACGAGTCCGCGCAGCCGGATGCCGAGCCGGCCGCGGGCCGGCAGAGCGTCAACGTCTCCCCCGCCATAAATTCGTGAGGGGTCAGCACCTCGGACTGCCCAGCTGACCCGTGTACCCTGTTCATTCTTGGCGAGCTGCCCCAGCGAAATCAGGATGTTGGCTGCCGAGTGACCAGCCCCGATAACCAGAACGTGCCGGCCGGCGAACCGGGCACGGTCGGTCCCAGTCACATCGGGCAGCGGCCCGGTAATCAAGCCGCGTTCAATGCCTTGGGCCTCGCCACGGGCAACCAGCCCTGCCTGTCCGAGCGGGTTGGGCTGCGCCCAAGTACCAGAGGCGTCAATCACTGCGCTCACCGCATGGTCTGTCACGGTTCCGTCAGCCACCTCAACCCGGACCAGAAAAGGCCTCCCGCCGGGGCCACGGGAATGGGTCTTGTCCATGCCTACGCGGCCCCGCTTCGAAAATGATGGGGGGTCAGGCCGCGTTCGATCAGGTTTGCTGCCGCGGCCAGGCCCACCGGGCCGGCCCCGATGATGGCAACAGGCAGGCCATGTGGCTGTTTCGTCATGGTTTTAGTTTTCCTGTTGGAGATCCAGGAACCTGGAGCAGCTGGCTGATAAGCGCCCGAACGCGGGACTTGATGTCGTCCCGGATGGAGCGGACAGCAACCACGCCCTGCCCAGCGGGGTCTTCCAGTTCCCAGTCCTCGTAGCGTTTGCCGGGAAAGATCGGACAGGTATCCCCGCATCCCATGGTGATGACGACGTCTGACTCCCGCACGGCGCCGGCGCTGAGGACCTTGGGAATCTCGGCCGACATGTCGATGCCGTCCTCTGCCATCGCAGCCACGGCGGCAGGGTTGACCGACTCGGCGGGTTCGGAGCCGGCCGAACAAACCTCGATGGCTCCGCCGGAGAGAGCGGCCAGGTAAGCGGCAGCCATTTGTGAACGCCCGGCGTTATGCACGCAAACGAACATAACCGAGGGCTTTTTGTTGGTATCGGTGGTACTCATGACTACAGGCTCCTAGCGAAAATCGCGGGACGTTGGCCAGACTGACCGGGGCTGGGCGGTAAAGAACCGTGTTCGCGCCCACAGGGCGACGTAGACCAGGTCAATAAGGACCGGCACCTCAATCAGGGGTCCGACGACTCCTGCCAGAGCCTGGCCGGAGGTGACCCCGAAGATGCCAATCGCGACGGCGATGGCGAGTTCAAAGTTGTTGCCGGCCGCGGTGAACGCCAGGGTTGTGGTCTTGGCGTAGCCAAGGCCCAGCGCACGGCCGATGCCCATGCCGGTACCAAACACCACCACAAAGTAGACCAGCAGCGGCACGGCGATGCGGACGACGTCGAACGGTCGGGACGTGATGGTCTGCCCTTGCAGGCCGAAAAGCAGTGTGATGGTGAACAACAAGCCGTAAAGGGCCCACGGTCCCAGCCTTGGCAGGAACGTCCACTCATACCAGTCGCACCCCTTTGCCCTTTCCCCCACAGTGCGCGTCAGGAAACCCGCCAGCAGCGGAAGTCCCAGAAACACCAAAACGGAGAGGGTAATCGACCCGAACGAGAAGTCGGCGCTGGTGACCAGCAGGCCCAGCCAGCCAGGCATGACCTGGAGGTAGAACCAACCTAAGGCGCCGAAGGCAAGGACCTGAAAAACGGAATTTATGAAGACCAGCACGGCGGCAGCTTCCCGGTCCCCGCACGCCAGATCGTCCCAGATCATTCCAGTAGACCCACAGCGATCGGCAGCGAAACGGAGCCGATCTTCAGCTCGTCCAGCGCGGTGTTCAAGCCAGGAATGAATTTACCCAGCAGCAGACCGACTGCCATAGCCGCAATGATCCACACCGGCAGAAACCTGTCCACGGTGGAGAGTTTGCCCAAACCGGCGACGGCGGCAAAGCCTGCGTGTGCGACCTCACCGAACCCCTGGATTTGGGCCAACCCACCGTCTCCCACCATCTCAAGATACTTGTCGACGCCGGATTGTTGGAGCGCGAGAAACACGGCACGTGGGCGTGTTATTCTTTGGTTCCCGGCGCCCTCGAACGGGCTGCCTCGTTATTTACGCAGCTTTGAGCCTGAATCCCTGCCCCGGCGGCCAGGTGCTCCGCATGGCTGCCGGCAGCTGGGAAGCCTGCCGCGGCATCGTTAAACACTCCGCGCTAGATCGCCCGCATGCGGTTGTTCCGCGGGTTGTGTTCGAGCTCCGCAAGGCCCAGCGCTTCCAGGAGCGGAGGCAGGTACATGCCGACCCTGCCGCGATATCCCTTTTTCAGCCCGTACCAACCGCCCACGGGATTCGCAATGTCCCGGCCCCAGGACTCCACTGTGCCGTCCTTGGCGGATTTCTGTTCGTCCGCGCTGCCCAGTTCCACCCAGCCGCCGTGGTCGCGGAGCATGGCGTGCAGCTCACCGACAATCCGCAGCTGGTACTTCAACACCGTCTTGCCGACGGTACAGACCAGCTCTTGCGGGTCGGCGCCTTCGTCGCGGTACATCGTGTACTCCGACGTCCCCGGCGGGGTCATCAGTGTCCACGGATTTTCCCTGCTGCCGGCTTCTCCCCAGTTCACGGTTTCCATGGGCATCCTTGTCTTCTCCTCGTCTTCAAACCCTGCCGTTATCCTACGCGCGTGCCAACGCCCTCAGTCCGCACAGGGGGCGCCGGCCCCACCAAAAAATCTGTTTCGGTAGGGCAGCGCAAGTACGTCATCGCTGCCACAATTTAGGAAACAGCACGTCAGCTGGACAGGTCATCTTCATTAGGCTGGGGCGCCGACGGCCGGGCGGTCCAGTCCCAGATGACCGCGTAGCGTCGAGGCTTTGTAGCGGGTGCGGAAGAGTCCCCGGCGCTGAAGGACGGGGATGACGTCATCGACGAACTCGTCCAACGAATCGGGCAGCAACGGCGGCATCAGGTTGAACCCGTCAGCGCCCCCGGATCGGAACCAGAGCTCCATCTGATCAGCGATCTGCTCTGGCGTGCCGACCAGGGTGCAGTGGCCCCCTCCTGCTGCCAGGCGCCCCAGCAACTGCCGCACGGTGGGACGTTCGGCTTCAATAATGCGCAATATGGTGGCATAACGGCCCTGCGGCCCAGTAAATTCTGCCGCCGGCGGCAGGGACGGCACGGGGGCGTCCAACTCCCAGCCGGTACAGTCCTGCTGCACGAACGTACCTAGCCGTGTCAGGGATTCTCCGGTAGGCAGCAGCGCATCCGCCCGGTCCTGTTTGGCCCGGGCTTCGGCCGCGGTGGAGCCCACATACGTCACCAAACCGGGCATGATCGCTACCTTTTCCGGATCACGCCCGGCCGCAGCGATCCGCTGTTTCATATCCGAATAGTAGGCCTGGGCGCTGGGAAGATCGTAGGCCACGGCGTAAATCCCTTCCGCGTACCGGGCGGCAAGATCCCGGCCGGCCCCGGAAGCACCGGCTTGGAACAGCACGGGGCGTCCCTGCGGACCCCGGGGAACATTCAAGGGCCCCTCCACCCGGAAGTGATCCCCCTCATGATGCGAGGGCCGGACCAGGGCCGGATCGGCATAGAACCCGGCCCTGTCCCGAACCAGCGCATCATCAGCCCACGAGTCCCACAACCCCAGCGCTACCTCAATGAACTCCGCAGCGCGGCCATAGCGCTGCGCGTGGCCGGGCATCGCTTCCAGCCCATGATTGCGGGCTTCAGCATCGAACATCGAGGTGACCACGTTCACCCCGATACGTCCGGCACTGATGTGATCCAGGGACGCGAGCATCCGGGCGGCATGAAAAGGGGAATAAAAGGTGGCCGAGACGGTGCTGATAAGCCCGATGTTTTCCGTTGCCCGGGCCATGGCCGCCAGCGCGGTTAATGGTTCCAAAAACCACCTCGGACCGGCGCCGACGTCACCGGCGGACTGCCCGTCGGCGAAAAACACGGCATCGAACAGGCCGCGCTCGGCGCTTTGTGCGAGCCGCTCATAATAACCGATCTCTCCGAGCAGCTCCAGCGGCGATCCGGGCCTCCGCCAGGCAGCACCGTGGTGGCCGGCTCCCAGCAGAAAAGCGTTTAAATGCAGTTGCCGTTTCCCATTCATCGCCAAGCCGCCTAGTCCATGACCAGGCCGCCGTCGACCACCAGGTTCTGACCGGTAACCGACCGCGCCCAAGGCGAGGCGAAAAACAAGATGGCATCGGCGAACTCGGCCGGGGTGGTGACCTTGCCCAGGGGTGTTGAAGCGGCAATGTAGTCAAAGACCTCCTCCGGGGTTGCGGCGCTGGCATCGGTGGTGCGCAGCAGTCCGCCGGAGACCATGTTCACGGCAATATTGTGCTGCCCGAGGTCCTTGGCCATGGTGCGGGTCAAAGACAGCAGGGCGGCCTTGGCCGCGGTGTAGTCGTGGTACGGGACCACCGGGTTCTGGAACAGATTGGTCCCAACATTGATGATGCGCCCAAACCCGTGGCCGCGCATCCCCTCTAAAGCCTGCTGGGTCGTGTTCAAAGCACCCCGGACACTTCCCGCAAACTGTGCCTCGAACATCGCCCATGAAATATCCCCGGCACCGGAGCGGGCATCCCCGTTAAACGAGAAATCGGCCAGCGCATTATTGACCACAGTGGTGACGGCGGAACCGAAATGGGCCCGGGCCTGCTCCAGCATCACCGACACCTGACCGGCGTCGGTGACGTCCGCCTGCAGGGCAACAACCTGCGCGGGGCCAAAACCGGCGGCCAGCTCCCCGGCAGCTTCGGCACTGCGGCGATAATTGATGACCACCCGCGCGCCCCTGGCCGCGAACGCCTGCACAATACTGCTGCCCAAGCCCCGTCCGCCGCCGGTCACAAGAACGATCTGTTCTGCCAGTTCCATCAGATTCTTCACCTTCGGATAAGGCGAAAGGATGCGACCCGGGCGCCAAGACCATGCGAATCGTTACAGGACATCCCTTCGCTAGTGTCAACTAGATCAGGTTCAACGGGTGTCATCTCAGCCGCGCAAAAAAGCCGCCCGGCACCCCGTGTCACTGGGAGCGAGTATACCCACTCCCAGCCACACCAACACCAGCACCCGGCCCTGCTGCGTGCAACAAACCTCGGTGCGGGCGCCGCCGGCACCCGTCCCCTTGAACCCAGGATCTGCCTTTTCCGGGAGTCCACTAAGCTCAACTCATGGGGCCCGATCGTTACCTTGCCGAGCTGGCCAGCTATCTCCACACTCTCAGCGCCCTCGCGCGCCAGACGGACGACGTACTGACCCGTGCTGTTCCTGCCTGTCCGGGCTGGACCCTCGACGCACTTTTCGGGCACATCGGCTCAATCGAACGGTGGGCTGCTCAAGTGGTTCGTGACGGGAACGTCGTTAAGGAACCCGAAGCGCCGGCAATGGGCGCGGCAGCCTGGTTCCTTAAAGGGGCGGATACCTTCCTTAGGGCGATGGCGGCTCTTGATCCCGAGACACCGTGCTGGAACTTTGGCCCACCGCCGCGAAAGGCCGGATTCTGGCTTCGGCGGCAGGCGCACGAACACGCCATCCACCTTGTCGATGCCTGCCAAGCATCAGATCGGGAGGTCCCCGCTCTCGGGGAGGACGTCATGCTGGACGGAATCGACGAAGTCCTGGCAATGTTGACCCCACGCCAGTTCCGGCAGAAGCGCATGCCACACCCGGAAGAAGCCGTGGCCTTCCACGTGCCAGGGACCCCCGGCTGGACCCTGGGACAAGGGCCCGTCATGGCTTCGATTACCGCCCCGATGCATAATCTGTACCTCGGCCTCTGGGGCCGCTCCAACCTCGCGGAAACCGCCGTCATTGAGGGTGACGCTGACCTCGCGCTCCGAGTCCTGCGGGGCCCATTCACGCCCTGAACCAGCCCCCTTAAGGCCTGGGTCGTGAAAGAGGACTTCGTGGAACCGGAGCCCCGGATAGTTGATCAGAACCCAGACCTTGGTTTTCCAAATTTCGGCGAGCGGCCTGCCGATTATGACGGGGGGAACAGCGTATGAGACTTACCCGCGTTGGGACTCTCTGCTATGTCAATAGACTCGTTTCATGAGTGAGACTGCCGCTAACTCGGTGACCCTTCGTTTCCTTGCAGCCCCCACCGACGTCGGGCACAGCGGTTCGGTGGATGCCGGCACGGTGCTGGAGTGGGTGGATAAGGCAGCCTACGCCGCCGCCGTCGGCTGGTCCAAGTCTTACTGTGTGACCGCCTACGTGGGGAACATCCACTTTGCCGACCCCGTCAACAATGGCGACATGGTGGAAGTGGAGGCAACCATCGTCTACACCGGACGGTCCTCGATGCACATCCGCACCGTAGTGTCCTCGGGTGACCCAAGAGGTGGCAGGCCTACGATGCGCAGTCAGTGCATGGTGATATTCGTGGCCGTCGGCGAGGACGGCAAACCCAGCCCGGTACCACGGTTCGAACCCGCCACGGCGGAGGAAATAGAACACCACGATGACGCTCTGGCCCGAATCAAAGTCCGGGAAGAAATCGTGGCGGCCATGAAGGCCCAGAACTATACCGATGCCGGAACAGCCGAACGCGTGGTCCTAAGATTCATGGCCGCCCCCACGGACGTCAACTGGGGTGGCAAGGTTCACGGTGGGATGGTGATGAAATGGATCGACGAAGCCGCCTATGTGTGTGCCTCACGATACTGCGGAAATGACACCGTAGCGGTTTTCTCCGGCGGGGTACGCTTCTACCGGCCGCTGCTGATCGGCCACCTGGTGGAAGTGGAGGCCAGGCTGGTCTACACGGGAACGAAGGGCATGCACATCGCCGTCCACGTCCGTTCGGGAGATCCCAAGGGACGCCAGATGAAGCTGACCACCTACTGCCTGACCGTGATGGTGGCACGAGACGACTCCGGCAATTCGCTGCCGGTTCCCACTTGGGTTCCCGTTTCCGACGAGGATATGCAGCTGCATGCCCATGCTCGGGACCTGCTCGAAATCCGCGGCCGGGCCCCAGGAAACAGGCTCCCCAACCACCTGCTGCGGACTGGAAGTCCCACGACGATAGGCTAAACAGGCGAGTCCGTCGTGGCGCTCAACGGCAGCTTTCCCATCACTGCGCTTACATAATCGGCAACTTCGATCCCGGCCGGCACCGGACTGTTGATCCCCTCGCGCCGACGGATGGACCCAGACGGGTGTGCTGTGAGCTGAGTAGTCTCACGCTCAGTCGGCGGTTTTCTCGGCTTTCTCACCGTGCGAGACGATGTCGCCGTCTTTGAACAGGATGCCCTGTGCGATCTCGCGCCACTTCGGCTTCGCGCGAAGGAGAAATTCCAACTCCATGCTGAAGTGCTTGTATTCCTCCCCCAGCGAATCCATCATAATTTCCCGTGCGGCCGGATCCTCCTCAACGGCGATCCGTTGCTCGTACCATCCAATCGCCTCCGATTCCTCTGACAGGCTCGCGCACATCCGGGCGAAGGTTCGCACCTGCGCAGAAAGCTCCTGCGGCGGCTCGTGATATTGGTCTGTCGACATGATGACTCCTGCTCGTCTCGGATAGGGCCGGACATGTCGCAGAATACGCTCCCCGCTACAGACGGTCAATCAAAATGCCATCAGTGGCCAGTTTAAAGCTGCCCCTAAGACAGCTCTGGCGCACGCGCGGATAAGAGTATCAAGAGGTCAAAACCTTGTGACGTGCACTCGCTAGGCCCGCGCATCCCTAGTGCCCGACGCGGAATTTGTCAAGGTGGATGAGGCCAGTGGGAGTTAGGCTGCTTTCTTTGTCTCGGGTTTTTCTGGTGGCTTGTTGATCCATACCGTTTCGGGCAGGGCCAGGATTTTGGGGTCCTTGGTGGTGGCGAATCGTTCGGGGTTTTTCCGGCGGGCAGTGGATAGTGTTTTGGCCCGTTCGATGGCCTTACCGGCAGCCAGTCCGTAGTGGACATCTGCTGGCGTGTTCAGTCCTATGCCGGTGTGGCAGTGGGTGTGGTTGTACCCGTCCACGAAGGAGGCTATGAACGTCCTTGCATCGGCGAGGGAGCCGAAGCGCTCAGGGAAGACCGGTGCGAACTTTAACGATTTAAACCACGACTCGCTGTAAGGGTTATCGTTGCTTACCCGGGGGCGGGAATGGGATCTGGTGACCTCTAGGTCCGAGAGCAAGGCAGCGACGGTTTTGGACGTCATCGACGTCCCACGGTCCGCGTGCACGATTTCCGGGACGCCGTGGATGCCGAAGATTTCCTTCATCATTTCCACTGCCAGTTCCCCGGATTCGTGCGCGTGGACGTAAGCACCCACGATGTAGCGCGAATAGATATCGATCATCACGTAGCAATCAAAGTACGTGCCCTTGACCGGGCCAGCGAGCTTGGTGATGTCCCAGGTGTTATGCCGACGTCGGCATAACACCTGTTATGCCGACGTTGTGATTATGCCGATGTTGGTCTGCGATCCCTGGTTCCAGGCGGTGGAAGGGACAAAAAGGTCGGCATAATCACAGCGCCACGAGGAAGGCCAGGACGGTGTCTGTGG
>NZ_JAPNLH010000019.1 GCF_026627425.1 Arthrobacter endolithicus | reverse complement strand
TGGACCCATTCTCCCGCGGCAACGAAATTGTGGAGATAGACATTGATGATGTTCCTGGTTCTCGCCCTACGAATCAGACGGAGTTGCTATGAGCTGCTGGCCTTACCCAACGCTGACACGTAGGGACCCCGCCAGCATCGATATGCTGATTGCCGCACGGGCAGGGGAAACTTTTCTCGGTGCAATCATAGGAATGGCAGTGGTCCTCATTGTGCGGGACAGAAGCGTCAGGATCACAAGGTGAAGCCCCGGTGGTGACCTCGATGGCAGTGTGAGTCGCGCGCAGCTGTAACGCCGTGCACCCGAGTTCGTGAAGTCGGCTGCCGCTCGGAATTGACTCCTGTCCCTTCCTCCGGTGTGGATCGACGGCCATCCTGCGGCAGCCTCTTCGCGGTTGAAAACGTCGTTGTCACACCCCTTATTCGGCGCCTAAATCTTAACCCCGGGCACAGAGTCTGTTGGCTAGCCGATTCCCGCCGCGCCAAGCATCAGGCCCACGGTGAAGGTGAAGGCAAGTGCAATGGCACCTCCGATAACGACGCGGGACGCCGCACGGGCGAGGGAACCGCCGCCGATGCGGGCACCCAAAGCACCTGTGATGGCGAGCGCGAGGAGGACTGCCACAAAAGTGATAGGGACGCGCCAGGCCTCAGGCGGCAGAAGAACTGCCAGCAAGGGCAGGATTGCTCCCAAAGTGAAGCTGACGGCCGATGCCGAAGCCGCATGCCAGGGATTGACGACGTCGTCCTCATCGGAGTGCGATTCAACGGACAGATGCGCATCCAAAGCGTCGCGTGCCGTAAGCTCCTCGGCCACCTGACGGGCCGTCGGGGTGCTCAGCCCCTTTCGTTCATAAGCAAGAGCCAAAAGGTCTAGGCTTTCAGCCGGGGTATCCACGAGTTGACGACGTTTTGTGGCGATGACCGCCCTCTGGCTGTCACTCTGAGTGCTCACTGACACATATTCCCCGAGGGCCATCGATACAGCGCCGCCGACAAGTCCGGCTAAACCCGCAGTCAGGATCGGACCGGTTGAAGTCGTCACACCCGCGACACCCACGACGATGGCGGCCACGGAGACGATGCCGTCGTTGGCGCCAAGTACCCCGGCGCGTAGCCAATTCAATCTGGAGGACAGATTGGCGTTGCGCTGGACTTCTTGTTGCGTCTCTGCTGGTTGCTTTTGGGGGAGCTCTTCGGTAGTTGTTATGTTCACACGATCAGTCAATCAGTCACACTTCCGTCGCGCCATGTAGGCAAACTTACCCTTGCCAAGGGAAAGATAACCTAACTAAACCTACCAATGGAAGCGTCTGCATGCTCCGTTTCCTATCTCGGGTCTAAGAAATCTACGGCATGACTATTCGGATATTTCCTCGGTTGGGGCCGCGGCGCGGTAACCCAGGGCGGCGCTGGCTGCCAGAGCTGCTTCAGAGACGATTGGTCCGAGCCGTGGAACATCCTCCGGGCTGACGCGCTGAGTGGGGAAGCCTATACCCAGGACAGCGGCGAGCTGGCCGTCATATCTGAATACGGGGCTGCTGATAGATCCGACGTCGCTGTTGCGTTCGCCAAAGGCGGCGAAGTAGCCCTGCTGGCGGGCACGTACCGCTTGCGCGTCCAATTGCGCCCAGCCGCCGGGAGTCGCTGAGGTGAATCGGGTGAGTTTGGTCGGGAGTAAGGCCTCTCGGGCGCCGGGATCGAAGGCGAGGAAGATTTTCCCTGGCGCACCGGCATGGATGGGCATGACCTGGCCTACGAGGAAGGGGCGCATCACGACATGATGGGTCTCTGCGACAGCCACCACGGTGCGGTGTGCCCCATCACGGATGTATAGGCACGCTGATTCCCCGGTGGTATCCCGGAGAACTTGGAGGATGGGACGAACAAGTCTCACGACATCCAGGCCGAGCGTGCCGGGAGCGGCCCATTGGACCAACCGCAACCCGATTCGATACCGGTCTCCGTCCCTGTCCAGGAATCCTTCTCTGACCATGTTTTGGACGAGCCGCTGGCAGGTACTGGCAGGCAATCCGGTGGTGCGGGCGATGTGTTGAAGCGTCGGTTCCGGCGACTCGATGGAGAAGCAATTTAGGATTTCGCTGACCTTGCCCAGCACAAGAATCGGAGTTGTCCGGTCGCCGTGTTCTTTCGTCACTGTGCTGTCCCCTGCCACCTGCGATCTACTTTGTCTTCGGTTGTCCATCTTAGTCAATGGCTTGCCTTTCGAAAGAAGTGATCGTTGACACATTCCGATTAAACCCGCATTATGGGTTGGTAGTCCACTTGATGGGTTCACTGGGGAGTGGGGCGATTGCGTGGAGTCCGGGTCAGCAGTCAAGGAATGGGAAGTGGCAGTGAATAAAGCGAGTACGTCAGAGCAGCTGCTCTCGTGGGGAATTAGCGGGGCGACTTCGAGAATCGGGTTGATCGTTCCCAGTTCCAATACGACGATGGAAACTGAGTTGCCGGAGTTGTTCCGCCGGCAATCCGAAGCGACCGGTCAGCACTACACATTCCACTCCGCCCGGGCGGCATTGAAGAGCGTCACGGCCCAGGAACTGGCGGCGATGGTAGCCAAAGCCGGTGACTGCGCCACGGCGGTGTCCGACGCGGATGTGGATGTCATTGCTTACGCATGTCTGGTGGCCGTGATGGCTCAGGGTCCCGGCTCCCATGAGGGCTCCGAGGCAGTGATCGCTGCGGCTGCTGCCGAGAACGGTCATCCTGCTCCGGTAACGAGCAGTGCCGGGGCGTTGGTGCGGACTCTGCAGGCAATGGGGGCACGCCGGGTTGCGATGGTAACCCCGTACCTGCCTGAGCTGACCAAGATGGTCGCCGACTACATTGAGGGCGCAGGCATCCAGGTGCAGGACGTGATTGGGCTCGGGGTGCCCGACAACCTTGAGGTTGGCCGGTTGGATCCGACGGCGCTGCCTTCCATTGCCGCTCGTCTGAACCATGCAGGCGTGGATGCCGTAGTGCTTTCGGCCTGTGTGCAGATGCCCTCCCTGGCAGCGGTCCAGAAGGTCGAAGATGAACTCGGACTCCCGGTCATAACGGCGGCCACTGCGACGACTTACGAAATTCTGCGGGCTCTGGGCCACGAGCCGGCCATACCGGGGGCCGGGCGGCTTCTCTCGGGCCCGTTGAAGCCCGCCGCCGCAGCTTAGCAACGACAGCAGACAAATCCCCTGTGGGTACTACGCCCGCCGGCGTCATAACAATGGAGTGATGATGAAAGTTCAAGAAGTAACCCGTGCGCAGGCCGTAAGGCGTGCCACGATTGCAAGCGTCGTCGGTACCACAATCGAATGGTATGACTTTTTCCTCTACGGCACGGCGGCAGCGCTGGTGTTTCCACAGTTGTTCTTTCCCGGCCAAAATGCCTTCGCCGGCGTCCTGGCTGCGTTTGCCACACAGTTCGTTGGTTTCGTGGCACGCCCGGTGGGCGCGGCCATCTTTGGTCATTTTGGTGACCGGATTGGCCGCAAGACGACCTTGATGGCGACCCTGTTCCTGATGGCGTTCGGTACCGTCCTCATCGGCTTTTTGCCGACCTATCAAAGTATCGGCATCGCCGCGCCGATCATTCTTGTCCTGCTGCGTATCGTTCAGGGGATCGGCGTTGGTGGTGAGTGGGGCGGCTCGGTCCTGCTGAGCATGGAGTGGGGTCAGCAAAAACGTCGTGGCCTCTCCGCCAGCTGGCCGCAGATGGGTGTGCCGATCGGGCTTGTCCTCTCTACAGGTGTGGTGCGGATCACGTCCGGCCTCACGGGCACCGCGGGTTTCGCCGCCTATGGGTGGAGAATTCCGTTCATCCTGAGCATTGTGCTGATCGGTGTTGGCCTTTTCGTTCGGCTACGCGTCGTTGAGAGCCCCGAATTTGAGGCTCTCCGCAAGGCCAACAAGGTCGTAAAGAATCCCCTTATCGAGGTCTTCAAGCGCCAGCCCAAGCAGGTTCTGCTGACGGCCTTGGTCCGCACCTCGGAGCAGGCGCCGTTTTACCTCTTCATTACTTTCGTGCTCACCTATGCCGTCAAACAACTCAAACTCAACAGCAACTCGATTCTCGATGACACACTAATAGCCGCTGCGCTGGGGTTGATCAGCATCCCGGTCTTCGGCAGGCTCTCAGACCGGTTCGGTCGGCGCAGGGTCTACGGGACCGGCGTTGTCCTGACCGCCGTCTTTGCCTTCCCTTACTTCGGTCTGCTCAATACCGGTAATGCCGTTCTCGTGGGGCTCGCGATCATCGTCAGCCTGATGATTCACGACGTGCAGTACGGCCCGCAGGCTGCCCTGATTGCCGAAAGTTTCGACGCCGATATCCGCTACACCGGGGCCGGGATGGGCTATCAGCTGGCGAGTGTTGTGGCGGGCGGACCGGCCCCGCTTATCGCGGCTGCTTTGCTGCAGGCCACCGGAAGCTCAACAGCAATCTCCGTCTACATCATTATCTGCTGTGTTGTCAGCATGCTCGCGTTGATCTTTCTGCCCAGGATCTCCAAGTCCCTTATCAACCCCGCACAGACACCTGTCGCGGACCGCGTATGACTTTTCAGGACACAAAACCAGACAAAAAAAAGGCAGATGACCCAGAGGTGGACAGCACAAAGATGGACAGCACGACGGTTGGTAGCGCAGCGGTAAACGGCGTAAAGGTGACCGATGATACTGCTGCGGACCGGGGCGCGCAGGGTCGCGACAATTTCGCTGTACGGGCGGCCGGCCCGGCGGCGGAGCCGGGCGGAGCGTTAGGTGATCTGCTGGTTCTGGACCTTACCCGCATCCTTTCAGGCCCCTTTGCCACGATGACCCTTGCCGATCTCGGCGCGGATGTTATCAAAATTGAACAGCCGGGGGCCGGAGACGACACTCGGCAGTGGGGTCCGCCGTTTCAGGGCGAGGAGGCCGCGTATTTCCTTGCGGTCAACAGGAACAAGCGCAGCCTCGCGGTGGATCTGAAGTCGCCTGAGGGTCTGCAGATAGTGCTGGATCTCGCACGGCGTGCTGACATCGTCGTCGAAAACTTCAGGCCCGGAACAGCGGCACGCCTGGGGCTCGGCTATGACGACCTCGCGCGCGAGAACCCCGGGCTCGTTTACGCCTCCATCAGCGGATACGGTCAAACGGGTCCGGAATCTGACCGGGCCGGCTACGACGCAATCGCCCAGGCCCGCAGCGGCATCATGAGCGTCACAGGCGAGTCCGGCGGGCCCCCAGTGCGGGTGGGCGTCAGCAGCGCCGATTTGGTCGCGGGCATGTGGGCCACAATCGGTATCCTCGCGGCCCTGCATGAAAAACAGCGGACCGGTAGCGGTCAATGGGTGGACATTAGCTTGCTGGACGGTTCCGTCTCCTGGCTGACTTACGTCTCCAGCGGGTACTTCGCCAGCGGTGATATCCCGCAACGCTATGGATCGGCCCACCCGACCATCGCCCCGTATCAGGCCTTCGGCACCGCGGACGGATTCGTCATGGTCGCCGTCGGAAACGATAGCCTCTGGCGTAAGTACGCAACCGCCGTCGGCCGCAGTGATTTGGCCGCTGACGAGCGCTTTGCTACAAACCCCTCGCGGGTCGCTCAGCGTCAAACACTGATACCGCTGCTTGAACAGATCATGCGGGAACGGACCACCGCTGAATGGGTTGCTGACCTGGACGCAGCCGGAGTCCCGGTAGGGCCGATCCAGACCGTGGACCAGGCCTTGAAAGACCCACAGGTCCTCGCCCGGAACATGGTGTCCGAGCTCGTGCATCCGACCGCGGGACCTATGAAAGTAGTGGGATGCCCCGTTCGGCTGACGAGGACGCCGCCGTCCGTGCGGACGGCCCCACCGCTGTTGGGCCAGGACACCGATGAGGTTCTTGCGGGGCTGGGCTTCGCCACTGAACGGATCCAATCGCTGCACCTCAGCGGAGCAGTCCAGTGACGGCCGCCGCCGGGCAGAAACTTGACCTTCCACTCATCCCGGCCCCCGGCCGGGTCGCCGTTCTGGAGGTGGGTACCGGGGAACGCTTCAATGCGCTCGCCTCCGCGCAATGGCAGGTCCTTGAAAGATCGGCCCGCACGCTGGCAGCGGATCCGTGCGTCCGGGCCGTCGTCCTACGGGGCGCCGGTGGAACGTTCTGCTCGGGCTCGGACCTGCGGGAGTGGCAGCATGGGACCGGTGCCGACGTTTCCGCCGCCTTCTGCGCCATTGAGGCGGCGCTGCAGGCGCTCGAGGCCATCCCCGTTCCAACCGTAGCGTTGGTCCAAGGCGTCGCCACCGGAGCCGGCTGCCAACTGGCGCTGGCCTGCGATCTTCAGGTCCTGGAAGCAACCTCGCTGATAGGCATGCCAATTGCACGGCTCGGCATGCTTATTCCACCGACTTTCGCCAACCGGATGTCCTTGCGGATCGGTCCGTCCCGGACCAAAGATCTTCTCTACGGCGGCCGACTCCTCACCGCAAAGGAAGCGCTTGACATGGGACTGGTGACCACCGTAACGGAAACCGGACGCGCCTGGGAAGAGGTCCAGCAGATAACCACACGCTGGAGCACCCTGTCCCAAGCCTCACTCAAAGCATCCAAAACCGCTGTAAACCAAGGACTCGCCCCGCTGGACAACCCCGCACGCGCCCTCCCACAAGGCCCGGCGGCAGACACAAAAGAGTTCTTTTCCCGTGTCAACGACTTCCTCAACCGCAAGCGACAGACGACCCACAGATAGGTGTCTGCCGACTTTCGAGGATGACAGCGATGATCCCGGGTAGGGTGGCGTGATGTTTGAATCTCGCCAGCTAAGTGCAGACGTCAGCATGCGACTACTGCGACTGAGCGATGCATCAGTGCTGACCGCTGCGTATGCGCGCAACCGTGACTATCTTTCCCGTTGGGAACCTGTGCGTCCGGAGGAGTACTACACCCAAGAATGGCAGGCTGCGGACATCGCCAACCGGCTGGTGGCACATCGATCGGGGGAGGGGTATGCGTTTGGCCTGTTTGCCGGCGCTGCGTTAGTGGGCCGATTCAACGTAGCGGGAATAGTGCGCGGTCCCTTTCAGAGTGCAGGGCTGGGCTACTGGGTGGATAAGATCTACGCTGGCCGTGGCCTGGCAACGGCTGCGGTCAAGATAATTATTGACGCCGTTCGTGACGAAATCGGGCTGCACCGGCTGGAAGCCAGTACCCTCCTGGACAATATCGGCTCGCAGCGGGTGCTGACCAAGGCGGGTTTCGACCGGATCGGGATGGCGCCGCGGTACTTGCAGATTGCGGGGAAATGGCAGGACCACATTCTGTATCAAGTTCTCCTGCACGACTAGTCCCTTTTCGTCGCTGAGCCGCGCTTCGCGTAGTTGTGGCTGCTGAGGCCATCCGGTATCTGATTCCGACCGTTCATCGGGCTGGTGGCCGGTCTTGATGGACCCCGTGGTGCGCAGAGGAGACCCCTTCACGACGGCCGTTGCCAGGAGCGGGGACCTTCCCTGAGTCTGGCCGAACTCTAGCTTTTGGAGGTAGGTGTGATTATGGTTGCACCAAGTGCACGATCATCAGTGGCCCGGGGTGGGCCGTCTGGCGTTTGCGCAACTTCTGCGGTGTACTGTGCACCCGCAGCAATCAGCTAGGAGGCATACCAATGACTGATAGCCAACCCATTGCCGACGATTTCAGCACGGTCCCCGTCAGCGACTGGTCTGACCTTGGCCAGCAGCTTTGGTCCTATCTGACAGGCCGCGGGGCCGCAGTCAACTACAGTTTCATGGACATGACCGTTGAAGTTCCCCGCGACATCGGGCCGGATGCCCCGCGTGCTACCTGGAAGTTCAACGGCACCCTGCGGGTCACCACCAGTGATAACGAGAGCGCCGCCACTGCACAGTCCAAGCTTTAGGACAGTGACGATGCGCTTTGACATTGATCTTGAATTCTCGGCGGAGTTGCCGGCCGAAGATGGCAAAGAATCGGCGCCGATAAGGGGAAGTATCAAAGCTTCGGGCGCCGAGATTATCATTTACGCGGAGAACGCAGCACTCTTCCGGCTGGAATCCCGCAGGAACTTAGCCCCCATTAGAGACCTGGCGGCGTCCTTGGCCAAACGCGGAATCGTAGTGACAGTAACTGTCCCGGAGGGCACCATTGTCAGTCTGGGGGCGGTGGAAGTGTCCCGCGTGCAACGGCTGCTCACAAACTCACACCACATCAAGCCGGGCAGGTCGAATACTTGGACAACCGTCATCAAGGCCCAGGCCTCCAATCGTTTTCCCAAAAGCCGGTTTCCCCCGTCCACGCCCCTGCCGCTTTCCCCTACTTTCCAGCGGCAGTACCGGATGAAACCTACCACTACGCACTATTCGCGTGGTGGTGGCCGGCCCAGGCTCATCTTTGTCAGGGACAGCGAGACATGGGACGGCCGTCCGCCCAAGGAGTTCAACCTCACCGAAGACATCACGGTGATCGGCAGTGGGCCGGAAGCCAACTTCAGGTTGCCGGAGCTTGCCGCGGCGCACGGGAGTATTGTCCACACCGACGACGACGAGTACGTCTTCCATCCCGGCGATCCAGCCAACGAGGGCGCGTACCCTAACATCCTGCGCACCGGTGCCCGACTGTTGCTGGGACCGTGGAGGATGGTGTTCTTCCGTGAGGAATACGCAGATCACGGAAGACCATTTGGGGGAAGAACCGCAGGAGAGTTCGCTCGGCTTCAACGACGGCAGTTCGACCCGCGCACCGGCCAGTTCGAGTACGATGCCGTGACCGGCAGGGGAGACCCTCGCAAACCCCAGTAGGCACGGGGCAGTTAATCGCAGAACCTACTCCTCGCGAGGATACGTGCGCAACCGTGGCCTAGTATTGCGGACATGGACCAGGGAACTACGGTGTTGCGATTGACGGCCTTTGCCTCAGAACCATCAGGGGGAAACCCGGCAGGCGTGGTGCTGGACGCGAGTGCCCTGTCTACTTCGCAGATGCAGCAGATTGCCACGGACATCGGCTATGCCGAGACCGCGTTCGTCACGCGGCCGGCGACGCCGGCGGAGCCGTGCCGCGTCGGAATCCGTTACTTCTCACCAACGGCCGAAGTGCCGTTTTGTGGCCATGCCACGATAGCGACCGCCGTCGCACTGGCCAATCGTGGTGAAGCCAAAACTTACCTTTTCGAGACGCCGATCGGAGAGGTGAAGATCGAGACCCATCCAACTGCTGCCGGCACCATCGCTTCCTTTACCAGCGTCGAGCCGCGCGTCGAGTCGATGGAGGAGCCAGTGCTTCAGCGGCTGATGACCCTCTTGGGTATCGTTGCGGCAGATCTGCACCCGCATTATCCGCCGCGGCTATCGTTCGCCGGAAATATACACCCCGTGATTGTCTTCGCACAGCGTTCTGCTTTCGACAGTTTCACCTTCGACCCGGATGGAATGCGAGCACTGATGGATGAACGGGGCTGGTCGGGCACCGTGACCACACTGTATGCAATCACCTCCCTGGAATTCGAGGCGCGCAATCTTTTCCCTGTTGGAACGATGAGCGAGGATCCTGCCACCGGATCCGCTGCGGCGTCTGTAGGTGGATACCTTCGGGCGCTTCGTCTGGTCAATGTGCCAGTCCGGATTACCATTCGTCAGGGCCGACATATAGGGCGGCCGAGCATCCTTACTGTCGATATCCCTGCGACCGGCGGAATCGTCGTGTCTGGGACCGCTTCCGTCATTCACTAATGAAAAAGACGGGCGGAACGTAGGTCAGCCCGCCGGTCGTCAGTCGGCCGGGAGTCAATCATGGCAGTGACGCGCTGCCGACCGTCGGGCATCACGGTAGCGCCGTGAGCTGACCTATTGAGTTTTCCTTCGACTAGGTGCCCAACCAGGCGCCAGCTTCTGCCTGAATGCATCGGTATGGGCGGCGTAAGATTGAAGCCACAAAAACGGAAGGGAGGAAAGAAGTCGCTATGGCAGAACCTTCGGATGGCGATCTTTGGGCTCTTGCCCATGCCGAGCGCGCCGCGCTCGCGGAGGATTTGACGGGCCTCTCCCCGGAACAGTGGCATCACGGGACGCTGTGTGGGCGGTGGGATGTCGAGAAAGTTGTCGCGCATCTGACTGCCGCGGCGAGCCTGAACCAGTCGCAGTGGCTGCGCAGCATGCTTGGTTCGCGTTTCCGGCCCGATGTTCACAACCAGCGCCGGCTCCAGGAGCACCGCGGAAACACCCCGGCCCAGACCCTGGACCTGTTTCGCGCTGTGATCAATAGCAGCATTGCACCGTCCTCCCACACTCGGGCCTACCTTGGCGAAGTTCTCGTCCACGCCCAAGATATTCGCCACCCACTGGGGCTTCCCAATGCTCCGAGCATTGATGCATTGACACCCGTCGCGGAGTTCTACGCCCGCCGCAACTTCACGGTTGCCAGCCGTACGCACGCTGCAGGTCTCCAGCTGAGGGCAGACGACGGGCCCTTCACAGCGGGTACGGGACCACTGGTAACTGGGCCAACCGTTGCCCTGATGATGACGATGGCCGGACGCGCTCCTTACCTTGAGTACCTCCAGGGTCCCGGCATGCCGACGCTTCGGGCACGCCTCGAAAGCACCGCAGCTGAACAGCCGCGGGAGCAGGATGACAACGCGTCCTAGCTGCACCTGATTTCTCAAACGGGGAGGCCGTGCGTAGGCGGGACAAGGAGCGTGCACCGAGGCCGGACAGGTCTGCGACTCGGTCCTCCCCAAAAGAACTTCCGCCGGCGCCCCGTCCTGGGCCTGGGACAGATCACCAAGGTAACTGTGAGACAGTAGCCAGCGGGTATCTTCAGGGCTTATTCGCCCTGTTAGGAAGAAATAGATCGCTTCACTCCCCGCGGAGGGTGATGTGGAGCGCGATTGTGAGGAGCATGCATGACGGTCAGGCAGGGTATGTTGCGGGTGCCCGAGATCTCGGTTCTGTTCTGGATCATCAAGGGCCTGTCGACCGCTATGGGCGAGTCAACCAGTGACTATCTTGTGAACACCATTGGGCCGGTTCCCGCGGTGCTCCTTGGATTCGCTGCCTTCGTCGTCGCGATGATTATCCAATTCAGAGCAAGGCATTACATCGCGTGGCGTTACTGGCTGGCAGTAGTGATGGTCGGTGTGTTCGGGACGATGTGCGCGGACGTCCTCCACGTCGGTTTCGGCGTCTCCTACCTCGTGTCCTCCACGTTCTACGCGGCCGCCTTGGCCGCCGTCTTCCTCACATGGCATGTCGTCGAGAAGACTCTGTCGATCCACGTGGTCGACACGCCGCGGCGGGAGATTTTCTACTGGCTGGCGGTCATCTCGACGTTCGCCTTGGGTACTGCCCTCGGGGACATGGTTGCCTACACGCTCCACCTTGGGTACTTCGGCTCTGCGGTAATCTTCGCGGTGATCATCCTGATTCCCGCTATCGGACACCGGTTCGGATTCAACTCGATCCTCGCTTTTTGGTTCGCCTACGTGGTGACCCGGCCGCTGGGTGCCTCCGTTGCCGATTGGCTCGGAAAGCCCCAGGACGCCAGTGGGCTTGGACTCGGTGCCGGGTGGGTAGCCTTGGTCTTGACGATCCTGATCGCGATCTTCGTAGGCTATCTGTCCGCGACCGGCCGCGAAATACAGGACTGCCGCGGCGACGTCCGCGTGAAGGCGGAACTCGGCTCCGATTGACGCAGCCGCCCAGTTGCGCCACTCAGGAGCAATGGGCACGGGTGTCGAACGGACCGCACGGATTCTGTGCCCTCGGCTAGGTCATCCGGGTGAGATCGAACGGTCCTTGAGACAGTTGCTCGGCCCCCCTCAAGTGATCGCCCGCTCCATCCCGACCCGACCCGTCCCGTCCCGTCCAGCCCTGCTGAACTCCTAGGACCAGATCGACCGGTGCACTCAGGGACCGCGATCCGAGCAGGAATGGAGAAGCGCCGAAGCGTGGCCGGACATAGTCTAGTCACAGGAGGCGGGGAGGCTTCCAGCACCGCGTATCACAAAGGGAGAGCGAAGAATGCCCACGAATAAAGCCAAGTCCGAATCCGTCGGCTTCTTAGCAGCGGAGCATGCTGCGATGAAGGAGCGCGCAGCGGAGTTGCGTGCCGAGGGTAAGCAGGGCGCCAAGAAGGCGGATGGGCTGCAGGCGGTCCTGGACAGTATCGCTAAAATGGCGCCGGGAGATCGCGTGATCGCCGAGCGCGTGCACGTGGCGGTGACCGAGAATGCCCCGATGCTGTCGCCGAAGACCTGGTACGGGATGCCGGCCTACGCGAACGAGGACGGCAAGGTCGTTTTCTGCTTCAAGAACGCGGGCAAGTTTAACACCCGCTATTCGACCCTGGAGTTCCAGGATGCTGCACGGCTCGACCAGGGCGAAATCTGGCCCGTGTCATACGCGTTGGAAAAGTGGAGCCCGGTAGTGGAGAAGCGGATTGCTGAATTGGTGAGGGCCGCGATCTCCTGACAACCCCGCCCCCGCTGGGGCCTGAGTGCAACTGCTTTCGCTGTCTCGGACCCGAGGGGGACACGGACTGGCTCACAGGTTGATGAATTAGCGGTTGCCGCGCCAGATCCCCTACTCGCGGTGGCGGTCGGTCGGCGGATTTTTGTAGAAACGGATAAGGACCACGGCACACGGCTGTAATCAATCGGCTGACGTGGCTTGGCGACAAACGTCAGCGCCTGCTCGGCCAGGTCCTCCGGCAGCGCTGCCCGTTCGCCCGTGGCTTGGGCTAGGTCCCAGCCGTGAGCGAGCAGACCATAGATGCGTATCTGAAGCCGCTAGGTACCGGTCGCGGGAGCCAAGTGGTCCCCGTTCGCTTAAGAGTGTGGCGAAGAACAAATTCATGCCGTTTGACGTGTGACCGGCTCGTGCACTGTCCAGTCGTAAGAAGGAGTTGGCGCCGTCCAATGTTGTTGTTGAATCCCGTCGATCAACGGGACTGAGTTCGGCGCAGCGGCGATACTGCCGGCCAGGTACGCCTTGAGGTCGCTTCCGCCGATGCCCTTGGCAAAGTGGAAGAATCCGGCGGCCCCGCCGATCGTATCCGCTGACGCGCGTCATCGGGGACGGTGATACCGGGATGCGAAGCGCGGTTGTACTGATCTGGAACGGCGTAACGAGCGGAGCGAAATCAGTCCTTGGCCAGGATTAAAAGCCTGTGGCGAAGGGGAGGGGATCCAAGCCACGGACTTGGTGGGTTCGAACTTTTTAAAACGGCAACGGAAGATAGTTCAACGGTGGCCCTCACCGGGTGGCACCCACTGCCGCCCAGGCCTCATTTTTGCGGTCAGAGAGTTCCTCGCGGGCTGACAAGGCCTCGTGCTGACTGACGGCTCTAAAAGTCGTGGCTGTGCCCGGTGCCGCTCGGGCTACCAGATCCATGTCTGCGCTTATGACTGTGGCGACCATGGCATAGCCGCCGCCTGACACAGCATCTCGGTGCAGAATGATGGGCTGAGTGCCGCCCGGAATTTGGATAGATCCGACAGCGTAGCCGGCATCAACAATGTTGGATGGGTCTGACCCTGCGCCAAAGGGCTGCTCGCGGTCCTTCCACGTCACACCTGGACCTGAGTAACGCAATCCCATCCTGTCTGCCACGGGTGTCACCGTCCACTCGCCGTGGAGAAGGTTGTCCAGCCCTTCGACGGAGAGACGGTGGTCGTACAGGCCCAGGACAATGCGGACCACCTGTTCCTTAGTAAATACCGGCCTGAAGTTTTCCGGGACAGCTTCGACGGCGGACAGCGTCCTGTTGTTAATCGGATCGCCGATGGCAACTTCGTCTCCGGTCTCTAGCTTTCTGCCTTTAAATCCGCCAATGACGCCGAGACTGTAGGTGGATCGACTGCCAAGTACCTCGGGAACGTCGATACCGCCGCTGACCGCGATGTAGTAGCGGGTCCCGCCTTGGATGACTCCGAAGCTGAGCTCATCGCCGGCGTTAAGGCGCAGCCTGGTCCACTGCGGTCGTGGCATGCCGTTGACCTTGATATCCACCGGTGCTCCGGTGATGGCGATGACAACATGGTGATCGGTGATCAGCGCGGGGCCGACGTAGGTACATTCGAGAACGGCATCCTGTACCGAGTTGCCCACGAGTGCGTTGCCGAGTTCAGCTGAGTACTGGTCCATAGAACCGCTTTGCGGGATACCGACGTTGTAGTGACCGAAGCGTCCCTGGTCCTGGACTGTTGTTGCCAACCCCGGTGTTTTAATTCTAAATGCCATTGAGGGCCTCCAAGAGTTCCCGGTTGTACCGTTCGGGGTTTGCCAGAGCCTTGGAAAGGTCAAAGGTCACGGGTCTTTGGCGGTACCGGAACGTTCCGGCAGAAATCTGTCTCTGGATGCTGTTGTAGTCGGTTTCTGTAACCGGGCTGAATTTGACGATATCCCCCGGCCGAAAGAAAACCATGAAGTCTTTGAAGTCTTCCAGGGCCTGGGCCGGATCAAAGATCGGTGCGGCAGCCACGCCGAACATTTGGTACCCGCCTGCGCCGCGCACCGAGTAGATGCAACCAAAGCAGCCGCCGTGGCCCACCGTCAGTTTGGGCGTATCGGTACGTGGGCTCAGGTACTTGGGGACTTGGAGCTGTTTTTCCCGCTCGACCAGTTGAAAGAGGAAGGGTAGCCCGGCGACGAAGCCAACCATGGATACGAGCCAGGGCTGGCTGTGATGGCGTTCAATAAATTCGGCGGAGTCTTTGAGGTTGTTGACCTTGGCAGCAAACTCGACGTCGGTCCCTTCGGGTTCCTGATGGAATCCGTCACGAAAGCGCTTCTCCACCTCAGCGGTGAAGGGATCGCCGTACCAGACTGGGACCTCAATGATCCGGGTTTGGAGCGTCTGCTCCTGATGATGGGTCAGGTCGCGTTCGATCGCACGGACGGTCTTTTCAAGGGTGTGCGGTGGGAGGACGTCGGGATCGAACCGCACCAGAAGCGAGGCATTGGCAGGACAGATGTCCACAATCCCGGGGAGGTTGGAGTCCGAGAGCCTGGCGGCGAGTGACATAACCTTGAAGTTGGCGGCCAGGCTCATGGCCTCTGAAACCTCGACGAAGAGGAATTCATCTGCTCCCCATGTGTAACGCGCCTCCTGCAGGGCCAATTCCGGGCCGCTCATTGCGCCTCCATTAGGTCGGCCGTTGTTTCTATGAACTTTGAGTGGTGGGTGACAGCTGCGAATTCGGGGCGCGCCAACAGCTTTTTGTGAAGCCCGATAGTGGTTTTGACCCCTTCGATCCGCGTCTGGTCCAGCGCATTGAGCATTTCCTTTATGGCGGCTTCACGGGTATCCGCGTAGAGGATCAGTTTGGCAAGCAGCGAGTCATAATACGGGCTGACCACCGACCCTCGCTCCACTCCCGCGTCGACTCGAATGCCTGGACCGGTGGGCCAGTGCAAGTCCTTGATCAGGCCAGGGCTGGGGAAGAAGTTGTGGTCCGGGTCTTCGGCGTTGATGCGGCATTCTATAGCGTGGCCGACGAGACGGATGTCGTCCTGCCTTAAGGACATGGTGCCGGTGGAGGCAATCTGCAGTTGTTCGCGGACCAGATCGATGCCGGTGATTGCCTCGGTGATTGGGTGCTCGACCTGGATACGTGTGTTCATTTCGATAAATGCTGCTTCCTGGTTCTTGGGGTCATACAGAAATTCGACGGTTCCGGCCCCGCTGTAACCGCATCCGCGGGCAAGTTCCACGGAGGACTCCCGGATGATTCGGCGCACCGCGTCGGGAAGGTCCGGTGCCGGTGCTTCTTCGATAACTTTCTGTGAGCGTCTCTGCAGGGAGCAGTCACGGTCTCCGAGGTGGATAAAGCTGGTTCCGTCGCCGAGAATCTGCACCTCTACGTGCCGTGCATGTTGGACGAAGCGCTCCAGATAGACGGTGGGATCACCGAAGACGGAAGCCGCTTCGCCACGCGCCATATCGATTGTTTCAAGAAGCTCGTCTTCGTGGTCGACGAAGCGGATTCCTCGGCCGCCGCCGCCTGCGGATGCCTTAACCACGAGCGGGTATCCGATTCCGCGGCCAACTTCGACGGCGTCCGCGGCCGGATCCAGCGGGCCGTCCGATCCGGGGAGAACAGGGACGCCGGCCTTACGGGCCGATTCCCTTGCCATGGACTTGTTGCCCATCATTTCTATGGCGGCGGCGTCCGGACCGACCCAGATCAGGCCCGATTGAGCTACCTTGCGGGCGAACGCGGCGTTCTCGGAGAGGAAACCATAGCCCGGGTGGACTGCCTCGCAACCGGTCTCCAGAGCTGCGGCGAGAATCGCGTCCTGGTTCAGGTAGCTAGCAGTCGCGGGAGCCGGACCGATCAAGACAAAATGGTCGCAGGAACGTGCAGCGAGGGAATCAGCGTCGGGTTCGCTAGCCACGAGGACTGTTTCAATACACATTTGGCGGGCAGTGCGGGCAATCCGCACGGCAATCTCGCCGCGATTTGCGATCAGCAGTTTCTTCATATCTATCCTTCATGGATGACAATGATTGCATCGCCCGGGTTGACCATTGCGCCGTCATCGACCTCGAAGGACTGGAGGACGCCGGCGACGTCAGACTGGATTTCAGTGAACTGCTTCATGATTTCGACAATGCCCACCGTCTGTCCAATCACGATGGTGTCCCCTTCGTTGGCGAACGGAGGCTTGCCCGGACCGGGCTTGCGGTAAAAAATTCCCGGCAGTGGGGAGACGATGATTGCCATGTGGATTCTCGCTTTCTCGAAGGAGTTTAGATCAACGTGGACCGAGGACGGCGCGCACGGCGGAGGCCACGGCGGTCGAATTGGGTGCGTCGGAGTGGACGCAGACGCTCTGGAAGGGGATGTCCAGCTTAGTGCCGTCAACGGCGAGGACACGCTCTCCGGCCAATGCCTGGCTGACGCGCTCGGCCGCCGCGACCGGATCAGTGGGGGCCGGACGACGCTGAATTAGGAGCTCGCCAGTGGGGCCGTAATTGAGGTCAACATAGAGCTCGGGCACAAAGTCCACGCCCATGGCCCGGCAGACGATTTCGTGCGCAGTGCCGGCCAGACCGTAGAAGGGGACACCGAACTGCAATGCCGTTGAGGCGGCCGCCTGCATCAGTTCCTCGTCGGCAGCGAGCATGCCGTAGAGAGCGCCGTGCGGCTTAATGTGGTTAAGTTCCAGCCCGTGCTTCTTGAGGAAGGCAGCGAGCGCTCCGGTCTGGTAGAGAATGATTGACCCGACTTCTTCTGGGCTGAGCACCATTCGACGGCGGCCGAAGCCCACCACATCCGGAAGGCCGGGATGGGCTCCGACCGCCACACCGTGCGATGCCGCGAGGGCAACGGTCCGGTTCATGACGTCGGGATCACCGGAGTGATATCCGCAGGCAACGTTGGCGACGTCTATGATGCGCATGAGTTCCTCGTCATTGCCGAACTCGTGAATGCCCAGCCCTTCGCCCAAATCGGAGTTCAACGTCACGTGGGAGTGAGTGTCGGTGGTCACAGTGGCTTGCATGGAGGCAACGTTACTCAACAACTGGCCTTGCGGGAATTGTGCAGGCCGCTGAATCTGGTGGGCTGGATTATCGTTATTGCACTAATCGGCGGTTAATCCCGTGTTCCAGGAGGCTTCCGCGCCCGTTTCGGGCCGGCGCGGAGCATGGCCTGCCGCTGCTGGAACTGCCGCCGGAAGTTCCCTTTGCGTTGGTCATGAGGCACGTTGAGCAGGTCATCGCCTCAGAGCGGTATGAGGAGCTGAGGCGAGGCTGGGAACTGGCACGCCTGCTGCATCGCTCGGGGAGGCTCCGGGGCTTTGGTCATTGCCGCAAAAGTGTCGCGCTGATTGCTCGGGCGCTGCTTTCGCGGACACAAAGAGTGGGTTTCAACCTGATGGGTTCGACGCGTTCCCCGTCAAGAACCTGTTTCAGGAGCTGCACTGCGGTTCGCCCGATATCGAGCATAGGCGAGCGCACTGACGACAGAGGGATGGGCAGCTCCGCGGCCAAGGAGGTGTCGTTAAAGCCGACGACGGCCATGTCGCGCCCGACCGTTAGGCCGTGGGAACGCAATGCTCCCATGGCTCCGATCGCTGCGAAGTCATTGACGGCGAAGAGGGCAGTGGGACGAGGATTGCATGCGTTAAGGATGTTTTCAGCAGCTTCCCGTCCTCCGGCGGTATCGAACCGCGACCACACTACGGCTTGCTGTGAGATTGCACCGCCAAAGGACTTCCATTGATCAACGAAGCCGGCCGTCCGGTCTACGGCGGTGCTGGCATAGGGCTCGCCGGCGATCACGGCGACGTTCCGATGCCCGCGGCTCCACAGGTGGTCGGCCGCAAGCTGGCCTCCGAGCACGTCGTCACAGGTGGCCGACGGGTGGCCGGGGACGCGGCGGTTCATGAGGACAAATGGAACCTTGCGGGTGCGTAGTTCCTGCAGCAGGACGTTGTCCAGATGCGCATCGCCGATGATCAGCCCGTCCACCCGGCGAGCCAGCATCGTGTCCGTTTTCCGTCGTTGTTCCACCGGGTTGTCGCGGGAGTTCATGACAAAAGTGGAGTAGCCCAGCCCGGCGGCACCCTCTTCAATGCCCTCGTACATGATGGCCAGAACGAGGTCCGAAAGCCTGGGCACTATTACTCCCAGAAGGTGGGTGCGCCGGGTCCGCAGACTAGTGGCCTGCGGATCGGGGGAGTAGCCGAGCTTGTGCGCCAGGTCACGAACTCGTTTGGCCGTCGCCACGGACGCGGCTCCCCGCGCCACTTCGGTGCCGGAGTGAAGGATCCTGGACACGGTCGATGGGTGAATGCCGAGCTCATTCGCAAGATCCTTCAGTGTGACCGTCCGGCCCCCTGCCGTGCTGTCGTTCAATTCGTTCCCCCAGTCTGATTTCGAAAAGCGCAACCATAAGATCTGCCGGCTGTCTTAGAGGCCCGCTCCGGGACTCTTGACGTGCCGCAGCTCACATTCTATAGTTGCTCCCAGCTTACCCAATCGATTGGGTAAGCGGTATTCGAACCCGCAACGGATGACCATGTGTCGTCAAACCAGGCGGGCTCAAGTACCAAAGCGTCGCAGGGGTCGGTTTTGGCCGCCTCCCCAATCGATTGGGGAGGAACGGCTACACAAGATCTACGGAGTGGAAATGACTGTCAACAACATTTCGGGGCCGCATGTGGTGCTCCTTGCCACGGGGGGGACAATATCCTCCCGCGCATCCGGGACCGGGGGAGCAGTGGCGTCGGACTCGGGCGAGGAGGTGTTCGCCAGCATGGCCGTGCGGCCCTCCCATCCGGTCCGTGTTGTCGATGTCTTCCGGAAGGGTTCCTATTTGCTGACCGTCGATGACATGGCCGCCATCAGCATGCGGATACAAGAGGCTCTGGCAACCCCTGAGGTATTGGGGGTGGTGGTCACACACGGCACGGACACCATGGAGGAGACAGCTTATCTTGTTAACCTCCTGCATGATGATCCGCGCCCGGTTGTGTTCACCGGAGCACAGCAGGCCGCCGATTCCCCGGTCCCGGACGGTCCGGATAACCTCTCCCAGGCTATCGCCGTCGCCGCGTCCCCCTTGGCGAGGGACAGGGGTGTACTCGTAGTTTTTGCCGGAACTATCTTCCCTGTAACGGGAGTACGTAAGTGCCACACAACGCAGCTGCGTGCCTTCGCCAATCCGGACTTCGGACCAGCAGGATCCGTATCCGCCGCAGGAGAAGTCCGAATGGGGCATGCGCCGGCCCGAATTGAACCTCTGCCTGCACCTGGGACGGCAGCAGGTTCGCCGCGGGTGGACCTCATCGCTGTCTATCCGGGCGCGGACTCCACACTTCTACGGGCGGCCCTCCAAGCCGGGGCCGCGGGAATTGTGCTCCAAGGCACCGGGATCGGCAATGCGAACCATGAACTTTGCAGGGGGATCGCCCAGGCCACGTCGTCCGGCGTAGTGGTGGTGACGAGCACCAGGGTGGATGCCGGCGCCGTGGTCCCACGCTACGGCGACGGCGGCGGGGAGGACCTTAGAGCGGCCGGGGCCATACCCTCCGGGCTGCTCAGGCCGTCCCAGTCACTGATCCTACTTAGTCTCCTGCTCAGACTCGGGACCCCTATGTCCCGCATCACAGAAGTCTTCGCCCGCCGCGGCGCGCTCCCATGACCGGTCTGCCGCGAAAAGACCACATTAAACAAAACGAAGTGAAAGGTTGACTCATGACCAAGGATATCCAAGTAGCGTTCGGTGTAGACGTGGACGCAGTTGCCGGAATGCTCGGGTCCTATGGGGGCGAGGACTCACCGTGTGACATCTCACGCGGCTTATTCAGCGGAGAAGTCGGCGGCCCTCGCCTTATCCGTATGTTCGAGAAGTACTCCCTTCCCTCCACCTGGTTCGTCCCTGGTCATTCCCTCGAAACCTTCCCTGAGCTGGTCAAAATGATCGTGGACCAAGGACACGAAATCGGAGTCCACGGCTACTCGCACGAAAATCCCATTGCGATGACCAGGGAGCAGGAGACCGCGATCCTCGACCGCTCGATCGAATTGATCGAAAAGGCCTCAGGGCGCCGGCCAACGGGGTATGTGGCACCCTGGTGGGAATTCTCCCCCGTGACCAACGAGATCCTGCTCGAGCGCGGCATCAAATACGACCACTCCCTCATGCATCGTGACTTCGAGCCCTATTACGTGCGGGTGGGTGATAGCTGGAAGAAGATCGACTACACGAAGGCCGCCGAGACGTGGATGGAGCCGCTGGTCCGCGGTGAGGAGACCGATCTGGTGGAGATCCCGGCCAACTGGTACCTCGATGACCTGCCGCCAATGATGTTCATCAAAGCCTCCCCGAATTCGCACGGCTTCGTTAGCCCGCGTGATATCGAACAGATGTGGCGGGACCAATTCGACTGGGTCTATCGGGAAATGGATCAGGCGACCTTCACCATGACCATTCACCCTGATGTCTCGGGACGTCCGCAGGTTCTGCTCATGCTGGAACGCCTGATCGAGCACATTAACAGCCACGAAGGCATCAGCTGGCTCACCTTTGACCAGATCGCCGATTCCTTCCTCTCCCGCAGCCCCCGAAAGGAAACCACCAAGTGAGCACCATCAATCAGGCAGGGGTCGACCTGACCCCGCCAAGGGCGGATGAGAAGCGCCGCTTCCCCATCTTCTCCAAAAGACACACCACCATCGCCACCACCCTTGCCCTGCTGGCCTGGACCGTCGCCGTCTTCGACTACGGACTCTTTGGTACCCTCTTGCCTGCCATGCAGCAGGAATTTGGCTGGACGGCGCCGGAAGCGTACGCGATCAACACATGGATTGCCGTCGGTACCGCCGTGGTCTGCTTCGCCATCGGCCCCGTCATTGACCGGCTTGGACGGCGCAAGGGCATGATGGTCACGATCGGAGGCACCGCCGTCATCTCCGGGCTCACGGCAGCCATCCCTACCGGTATTCCTTTCCTCAGCAACGGACTGCTCGTGCTGATCCGTTCCTTCGGTGGACTGGGTTTCTCGGAACAGGCAGTCAACGCGACCTACATGAATGAGGTCTACCAGGTTACCGAGGTCGCCGATAAGCGCAAGCGTCCCGGATTCCACTACTCCTTTATCCAGGGCGGCTGGCCGCTGGGCTTCCTGCTCGCAAGCGCCTTGGCACTGGCTTTCCTGCCCTCCCTGGGCTGGCGTGCCCTCTACCTGATGGCCACCATCCCGGCAGCGATCATAGTCTGGGTGATTTCCCGGAAATTGAAGGAAACGCCCCAGTTCGAGCTACACCGCAAACTTACCGAACTGGAAAAACACGGAAACCCGGATGACGCCCACGCCTTGGCCCGCTCCTACGGGGTAGAACACTCCTCAGCGGCCCCGCTCAAGCGCATCTGGGAACCGCACCTGCGCAGGAACACGATCGTGTTCTCGCTCGCGTGGATCATCAACTTCTTTGGCATCACAATCTTCAGTGTCCTGGGTAGCTCAGTGCTGAAGAACGCCAAGGGCGTGCAGCTCTCCGATGCCTTCTGGATGCTGATCATCATCAACCTGCTCGCCTACTTCGGGTACGTCTTTCACGGCTGGATCGGCGACAAGATCGGGCGCAAGCGCACGATCATCGGAGGCTGGATCATCTCCGGAATCTGCTTTGCGGTTATGCTCAGCCCCATCGCCACCAGCCCCTTCATGATTATCCTCACGTATGGTGCCGGACTGTTCTTCCTCGTCGGCCCGTACGCTGCGATCCAGTACTTCATGGCCGAGTGCTACCCGGTCAGCTGCCGCGCCACGGGCACCGCCTTCATCGGGGCGATGAGCCAACCGGGGACTATCATCGGCGGAGCCCTGTTCACTGGCCTTGCCGCCGGTTCGGGCACCGGAACCGCAGCACTTTGGGTCGGCGCCCTTGGAACCTTGGTTTCTGGCATCCTGATGTTCGCCGCGAAGCCCCCGGTCGAGGCAGTTCTGGAGGACCACCCCCATGAGTGAGCCCAAAGTCGCCATCGTCACCGGTGCAGCCAGCGGTATCGGCCGGGCATCGGCTGTGCACTACGCGCAGCGAAACATATGCACTGTTATCGGCACCTTTTCCGGTGATCCGCACGACCCGGAGGAAACTCTCCGGTTGGTCAGGGAAGCGGGCGGCCAGGCAGTGATCCACGAGGTCGACGTCCGTAACACACCTTCGGTCGACGCTTTCGCCCAGCGCGCCATCGATGAATTCGGCCGGCTGGACTTCGCGGTTGCGAATGCCGGGATTCTTCGCAATGCGGCATTGGCGGACCTGTCTGACGAGCGCTGGACAGACATGCTTGACGTTGACCTGACCGGAGTGCTGCGAACGCTCCGCGCCGGGGCCCGGCACATGGGGGAGGGCGCGGCAATGGTCGCCATCTCATCCATTGCCGGCGGGGTCTACGGCTGGGAAGAACACGCCCACTACGCCGCCGCTAAGGCTGGCGTGCTCGGCCTGGTCCGCAGCGTCGCCGTCGAACTCGGCCCGCGCCACATCCGGGTCAACGCCGTCATCCCCGGCCTGATCGAAACACCCCAGTCACTCGACCCGGTTAACTCACTGGGACCCGAAGGGCTTAAACAGGCAGGGAAAGACATCCCCTGGGGAAGAGTCGGTCGACCGGAGGAAGTGGCCTCGGTGATCGGATTCCTCACCTCCGCCGATGCCGGCTATTTGACCGGGCAGGCACTGGTCGTCGACGGCGGGCTTACCGTCAAAATGCGGGCGTGAGGGCAGGGGAAGAAATGGCAGAACCAACATCCGTCTCGTTCGAGGAGGGCCGCTCGGTCGTCGTTACCGGGGGAGCGAGCGGCATAGGGCGGGCAATCGCGGAAGCGTTCCGAGCCAATGGCGACCGGGTGGCTGTCCTGGACCGGGCCGCCGGACCCGGTGTGATTTCGGTGGATGTCGCAGACGAAGGGAGCGTTCGCAGCGCATTCGCGATCGCCCGCCAGCAACTGGGCCCGATCCAGGTGCTGGTCAACAGCGCCGGTCTGCTTACCGAATCGCCGCTGGCAGACATGACGCTGGCGCAGTGGAACGAGACGCTCAGTATCGACCTAAGCGGCGTTTTTTTGTGCTGCCGCGAAGTCGTGCCACAGATGCGCGAGCAACAATGGGGCCGCATCATTAACATTGCCTCGCAATTGGCGCTCAAGGGCGGAGTCGGGCTCAGCCACTACAGCGCAGCCAAGGCCGGGGTCATTGCACTGACCAAGTCCCTCGCACTCGAACTCGCGGCTGACAATGTCCTGGTCAACGCCATTGCTCCCGGACCTATTGAGACACCGCTCGTCGAGGGCATCTCCGAAGGCTGGAAGGCTGCCAAACGCGCCGAACTGCCACTAGGCCGGTTCGGACAATCCTCCGAGGTGGCCCCCACTGCGCTGCTGCTGGCCAGCGACCCGGGCGGCAACCTCTACCTCGGGCAGACACTGGGACCAAACTCCGGCGACGTCATGCCCTAAAAGATAAGGAAAAGCCTATGTGCGGAGCCTGCGGAAGAGCTGCCGTCGCGGACCCGATCCTAGGATCGGTCCGGACAATCCGGCAACACTTAATCGTCGCCCAAACCGTCAACGCCCTCTGCCGCAAACTTCCGGGTGCTGCCAAAGTAACGGCGGTGGCCGACGGCTGGACAACCACCTCTGCCACCGGCGGGAGCAGTCATTGCCGAACAGTAGGGGAACTATGGCGCACTGTCATCGGAGGGCTAGAAAGTTCAGCTGCCCTCTTGGCCGTCCTGCCACCACCGGGTGCCAACGCGGCCGGCGCCGAGGAGAGTGCATTGGCTGCCGCAGTTATCCGTTCAGCCCGTGACGAGACACAGAAAAAATATCGCTAGCCCGTCCATAGGGCAGAACGGTAGCGCCAGCCAGTGGGCAGTGCACTGGGGTTTGTCGGGCCGCCGTGATGGCCCTGTCACCGCATCAACGACCGCCCGCGTATGTCTCCCTCAAATTTTCTGGCCCGTTCGGCGGTAGGCGCCCCGTCGTCGTCTGGGCTACTTTGAACCGCGGCACGGTCGCCCTGCACACTCTGCCGAAGCGCATGATGACGCCCGTAACCCGGCGCGCGAAAGGTTCCGGGTTCGAGCCGGGAGAGGTGGGGCGGCGCTTGGCTGTCCCGGTGAACCTTAAGACGTGGTTTCTTGGACGTCGGCTTGCGTCGTCGACGTGGCCGGCCCGCGTTTGCTGTTGGGCATGGCGACGACGGCGATGACGGTCAGCACGGCACTCACCAATACCGACACGAACACGGCGGTGGAAGCCGAGACGATGGTGTGCGTGTTTAAGCTGCCGTTCGGGGTCCCGGCGTAGATCGCATTCGCTACGGCGCCAAAGACGGCGACTCCCAGCGCGCTGCCGATCGATCGGGCGAAGAGATTGGTGCCGGTGACTACTCCGCGTTCGTTCCATTCCACGCTCGATTGGGCCGCGATGAGCGTTGGGGTGGCCACCAGACCCAGACCCAAGCCGACAACGAAGCAACTGGCGGCGACGACTATGACGCTGGGCCTGGGCGCCGTGAGGGCGAGTACGGCGACTCCGGTGACCGTGAGTGCGATGCCAATCAAGGCCGTCCGCCGGAAACCGATCCGCAGGTATAAGCGCCCCGCCTGTGAGGCGCTGATCGGCCAGCCGAGGGTCAGAGCCGCCAGGGACAGCCCGGCGAGAATCGGCGACGTCGACAGGGCGCCTTCGAGGAAGGTGGGAACGTAGGAGGTCAGGCCAAGCACGATGGCGCCGACGCCGAAGGAGATCAGCGCCGTCGTCGTCAGGAGCCGTCGCGACACTACCCAAGGCGGGAGCACCGGTTCGGCGGCGCGGCGCTCAACGAGCAGGAACGCCGCGAAGGCGGCGGCTCCAATGGCGAACACTGCGATGCTGATCGGTGAATTCCAGGACCAGCCCTGCCCGCCCTGCAAGGCTCCAAGAATGATCAGGCTGAGCGCGATCGTGAGAAGAACTGCTCCGGGGTAGTCCACTCGGTGCTTGGTACGGTGGACATCCTCGTGGAAGGTGCGGATGAGCATCCAGCCGGCGAGGAGGCACAGCGGGATATTGATTAGGAAGATCCCCCGCCAGAAGCCAAGAGAGGAGAACACTCCGCCGAGAGTTGGGCCGACGACCGAGGAGATCGCCCACACGCTCGCGAGGTAGCCTTGGACCTTGGCGCGCTCCGCCAGGGTATAGATGTCGCCCGCGATGGTGATGGCCATCGGCTGGACGGCGCCGGCGCCAAGGCCCTGCAGCACACGAAACGCTATCAACGCGGGCATGCTCCAAGCCACCCCGCACAGGATCGAGCCGAGCAGGAAGAGACCGATCCCGCCGAGAACGATCGGTTTGCGGCCGATCATATCGGAGAGCTTGGCATAAACGGGCACGGAGACAGCCTGCGCGAGCAGGTAGGCGGAAAACAGCCAGGGAAACGCGGAGAAGCCGCCGATGTCGTGCACGATCGACGGCACCGCGGTGGCCACTATCGTTGAGTCGATGGCGACCAGGCCGGTGGCGAGCATCAGGGCGATCAGGATGGGCCCGCGTTGAGAGCGAAAGCCAACCCCCGCGGTGGTCGTTGTCGTCACATGATCTCATTTCCGTCGGCGCCTACAGCGCGTACTCCGCGGAACCGGGTGTCGGCTCCATAACTCTAACCGCGGACCGGCACGGATTAGTCCCGGCTGCCACAACCGCGCCGCTTTAAGGGTGGAGCGCCAGAAACTTCTTTGCCCGCACTGTGGCAATGAGGCCTTGACCGCGGTAGATGAGCGCCGCCATGGCGTAGCTCATCGGAGAGTCCGCGGGCGCTCCGGGCTCTGCAGAGTAATGCACCTGAGGCACTATCACTTTCCATAGTGGCCGTCCCAGAGCATAACCTTTACCGGACGTCTAGTTGAATCCCAAGGACCTCCCGGGTTGCCGTTGCCCCGCTGCGGTCATCCTCAATGTGCCGCATGCCGATCTTTTCTGCGACACGACGAGAGGCTGCGTTGTCTGGATGGATGATGGCGACGAGCAGTTGAACGTTGAGCTCATGGCGGGCGAAGTCCTTGGCCGCTGCTGCCGCTTCAGTGGCGTAACCCTGACCTTGTGCGCTCACGAGCAGGTGATAGCCGACTTCCAGTTCCATGCGGCCGTTGACTCCTTGCCAGGTCAGGCCGCAGTCTCCGAGAAACTGGCCATCATGGGTTTCCACGATCCACAGGCCGTAGCCGAGTTCGGCGTAGTTCGCTTCGTTCCAGGCGATCCATTGCGAAGCCTGGTCACGTGTTTTGGCCGCGGGGTAATACGTCATGACGGCCGGGTCGCTTAGAAGCGATGTCATGTTGTCGAGGTCTGCTGGAGCCATCTGACGGAATCGAAGCCGAGGGGTTGGTTCGGGAAGCACTCACAAAGCATACAGACGTCCCTTGATTTGAATCCCGAACCTCACTCCTGTGTGATCGCGCATCGTTATCGACTGAGTCCGATCACTTCCACGGCGAAGAGCCAGCCCCCGGAACACAGGGATTGCCCTTCCGGTGGACGCGGTGCTGGTGCGCACCTAGGCTGAAAACCATGACGGCTTCGACGCTCACACGTCCTTCGACAGCCTCGACGCTTTCGCCGCGTCGGTTTTCTGTCGCGGCTCAAGCGCCTGCTGGACATCGACGCCCGCGAGGTTGAGGGTCTAGATAAAGGATTAACAGGAGTTCTTGCTTGATTGAAAGCAGACACACCGAACGATCTGGAACTTGGTCGCCAGCCCTTCCGGTTGTGCAATGGCACTGGTCGTGTGGGCGATCTAGCCAAGCCACGGTTAGGATCGGACTTGTATTCTATTTGCAGTGCTGACGAGGACTTACTCCTGAAGAGGTACACACGTGAGCGTTCAGAACTCTCTCGATGCTTTGAAAAAGACTGATCGTCTCGTCGATGCCCTGCGGCTCGCCGACGATTTGGCAGTCCAAGCAAGCCGCAACGGCGGCGTGAGAAACATTCGCATACTCCGCAGCGCCATCGCTTCGAAAGACCAGATCGTTGCGATCGCAGCGACTCATGCGCTTGCGCAAATGGTTGATGAGGAAGCCGACCTGGCCCTATCTGAACTCTTATCCAGTGAACATGGTTTCATCCGGGAGCATGCAGCTTGGGCGCACAGGTCCCGCGTTCCTCGCTCCGAATCCATGGGGCGGCTCATCGGCCTGGTTGCTTCGGGGGGCTTTGCCGCGATGTTGTCCCAGCGAACTCTTGAAGCGTGGGGAACCCCCGCACCTGAACTGGTAACCATCGGTCTGGAAAGCGCCCTGCTTGGTGTCTTTGAAGCGGAGAGCCGCTATCGGTTGGTGGAGACACTGGGCCTGGTGTATCACCCCATCGCCACTGCTCCCTTGCTGCGCATAGCCCACGACGAGAACGAGGATTTATCTGTTCGAGTTGCAGCCATCGCAGCATTGGGACAACGCAAGGGGCAGCCAAAAATAGTCGATCTCCTGGAAAAGCTAGTTGAAAACGGAGGCCGCCTCGCCGAGGTGGCCCAGCTTTCCTTGGTTGACCTTGACGTTCAAGACGTTTCGGAAAGCGACGAGGCAATTCGGCAGCCCGACGCCGGTCTGACAGTCGCCCAGCTTTTCCTTCACGCCGATATCGACGCACACCTGAGCCAGTCCGGCAGTGGGGATAACGGCGGTATTGCCACCTTGTTGGTACGGCTCGGTGATGCGCTCGTGTCCGCCCCGGAACGTGATATGGATGATTGCCCCGCTGGAACGGACCATCGATTGCCGGTTGACCGTGTGCTGACCCTTTCAAGGGGTGACGCGGACGAGGCGGCACAGAGCGTGGCAGCACTGGGCAACACCCGATACGGCCACCTGTACGGCCGTATCCCTTTGCTGCAGGGCCCAAAGCGATCAGCGAACGCCTGGCCGTTCCTGGTCGCCGCCCGCCGAGGCATCAGCCGGATACTCAGGGCAGCCAGAGGCGTTCAAGTAATTCACCTACGGATGGCGGATGTGGGCAGTTTGGCTGCCTTCGACGTCGCCCGGGCCCTCGATATTCCGGTTGTCTTCACTGTGGCACCGGATCCACACTCGGTCATTAACTCGATGGATCATGCGGGCACTCTCAACCGGGAGAACTTTGGGAACATTGACGAGGTGGAACATTTTTGGTTCCGTGCCCGACTCGTTCAGCGACTGGCCGCTACCTCAGCCCACACCGTGTTCTTCCCAAGACCAAACCTGCGGCAGGACATCATCGAGCTGGTGGGCATTGACATTGCGAAGGAACCCAACCGACACACTGTTGTTCCCGAAGGCATCGATCTGCAGGTGATTGACCGGGCAGTCCTGGAAGCGCAGTCACTTGCTTCCGGAAAACCAGCGAGCGCAGCACTGCTCGAACTTCGAGACCTCCTCAGCAATCTTCCGGCCGAACGCCGCGGACTGCCGTTGCTGACCAGTGTTGGAAGATTTCACCGGGTCAAGGGCATGGCCACCATCGTCGAAGCGTGGGCTGGGTCCGACCTTCGTCACCGAACCAATCTTATGCTCATTGGTGGAAACCTCCAGAACCCCTCGGCCGACGAACGCGAACAACTTGACCTCATAGAGGCCATAGTTGACCCACGCGAACAACTCCGGGAGGGTTTGTTGCTTTCGGGGCACCGGCCCAACGACACAGTGGCCCGATGGGTCGCTGCGACGCGCACTGGACTGCCGGGTTTCGCGGCTCCGCACGGTGTTTATGTCTGCGGAAGCCTCAAGGAAGAATTTGGTATCGCGTTGTTGGAGGCCATGGCCTCAGGTTTGCTGGTGGTGGGTCCCGACGCGGGCGGTCCAGCAACCTATGTGGAACAGGGGCGCACCGGATTTCTCACAACAACTTGGGATACCGCGCTGCTGCGTGACGCGGTCAATGCGGCCCTGATGTGCGCAGCCGATGAAAACACGGACGATCGGGCTGTTTACGCCCGCAGGATTGTCCAGGAACGTTTCACGATCGAAGCGATGGCTCACACCTTGACCCAGGTGTATTCAGATGTGCACCACGACGATGTTGAAGTTCGAAGAGAATTGATGTTGGCCCCATGACACTTCTGATAATCAGCCCTGACTATGCCTCACATCTCTACCCCCTTGCTGCCTTGGGAACAAGTTGGCTGGAGGCAGGTGAACGGGTCGTGGTGGCGACCGGACCTGCCACCTCTGCGATTGTCGAATCCTTTGGGTTCGAACATGCTCCCTTGCAACTGAGCAGGGGTTCAAACCCTGGTGTGATCCGCGCTGAAGAACAGCCCGAAGGTGAAGACGAGTCACTGCGCGGATTTTTCTCGGCCACGCGCAGCGGCATGATTGAAACTCTTGCCTTCCAGGCAGAGGCCCGCATGAATGACCTGATGTGGGAGCCGGTCAAGACTGCCCGGGCGGTACAGGCAATCATCGAGGAGCTGAACCCGGAGACAATCATTGTCGATCATCTGGCGTTCAGCGCTCGTCTGGCCATGGTTGCTGCAGGAATACATCACATCGACGTCGTCCTGGGCCATCCCACGGCTTTGCCATTGCCCCGAGCATCCGAGGTGTACGGGCTTCCTCCGGCTTGGCCGGCCGCATTCTCCCCGGGCGAGGCTGAACTGCAGGAGCTGAAGAACTTGTGCGTTCAGGTCAGTGAATCATTCACCACGCAATGGAACCTGGCGTTGGCTCAGTTGGCTCCCACGCTCCAGCCCTCACCGGACGCTTTCGCCGAGCATGGCGACCTGCTCATTTTTAATTACCCCGCCGAATTGGTGTCAACGGAACGAACCAAGCTGCTGCCCCAGCACCTATTCCTGGGCTCCTCTGTGCGCTCCGAGCCCACCGAGCCGCACGTGGAGCAGTGGCTCGCATCCAACACCGACCCCTTCGTCTATGTGAGCTTCGGCAGCTTTCTTTCGGTGCGCGATGATGTCCTCAATAGGGTCGTCACCGCACTGCGGGAATCCGGGATCCGTGCAGCGGTGGCGTACGGTTCGGGGGATTTGGCAGCCCTCGGGGAAATTCCAGAACATTGGCTGGTGGGTGAATTCCTCCCGCAGGTAACATTGCTGGAATCAGCCGCCGCGGGCGTGACCCACGGGGGCAACAACAGCGTCACCGAATCTATGACGTTTGGGGTGCCGTTGGTGGTTTTGCCCTTCTCTACAGACCAGTTCGCCGGTGCCGCTGCGCTCGAATCCACTGGCTTCGGCGCAGTTCTGGCCCCGAATACCGCCACCGTTGCAGACATCAAACTCGCTCTCGGCTCGATGCTGCAGCTTCCCGAAGACAAACGTGCAGCCCTGCATGAACTTGGGCGTTCTCTGCGCCAAGGGGACGGGCACGCCCGGATTCGTTCGGCCCTTCAGGGGTAGCTGCCTTCAGCAGCGCCCCGTGCCATTGTGGGAGTGGTGGCTCACTTGTTAGCCTTCGCCCATGACACAGTTACGTGATGCCCATCTGCTCGTTGTTGGCGCGACCGGTGGGCTTGGGTCTGCCATCTGCCGTCGGTTGGCCGATGAAGGAGCACGCTTAACGCTGGCAGGGCGAAATGAGGCGAAGCTAGCGGCCCTGGCGGAAGAGCTGGGCGAAGCGGTGGTGACAACGGTGTCTGCCGACCTGAGTGTTCCGGCCGGCCCAGCAGCCGTGGCTGCGGCAGCGGCGGAAGACGGCGGAATAGATGGTGTGGTTTATGCGGCAGGCGTCGTCGCGTTCGGGCCGTTGGGAGAGCTCGACGACGAGACTTTCGATGAGTTGCTGTTGCTGAACTTTGTCGCTCCGGTGCGGTTGCTGCGGAGTTTACTGCCGCAACTCAATCCCGGGGCCGTCGTTGTGCACCTCAGCGCCGTCGTCGCTGAGAAGCCGATGAAAGGAATGGCCGCCTACTCGGCGACCAAATCAGCCTTGACGGGCTTTAGCGCCGCCATGGGTGCAGAGTTGCGCCGGCAAAAGATACGCGTTCTGGATGTGCGCCCTCCCCATACGCAGACCGGTCTGCACACTCGCCCGATCTCTGGCGTCTCGCCGCCTCTGGGACGGGGCCTGGCTGCTGACGTTGTGGCGGCCCGGATAGTGGCGGCAATCGCCGCCGATGAGGCGGACCTTTCTGCCGCTGCGTTCGATTGACGTCCCGGGCCGTTCTGGAAGTTCAGTGTCGGAGCGGTTTCAGGGAGCTTGCATTGTCTGCTTTTAGGGAATTTGCAACCGTGTTTGGCGCCGCCTCATCCGGGGTTCTCGAGATCGAGTATTATCTCATTGCGGCGCATAAACGATGGCTTGATCGGCGGATCGAACCGGGCGAAACGTGGTGTACCGATGGGTGTCAGTCCGGCGGCTGCCACAGCACTTCTCAGCGTGTCGAGATGGTGTTGATAGCTCGCGGCAGTCCACCGACCGCTGAAACTGATGACCGCAGCGAGAGTCTCTGGAACAGCCCGCAAGTGGACGAGGGGGCTGGTGGGCCGAGGCGCGTTCTCGAGAGTGAAACCTTCCGGCAGAACGAAAGCAACCCGGAACCGTGGGATCTCAGCGCTGCCGGGCCGCATCTCAATTCCCTGCTGCACGACAGGGGCGGTCATCTCGATTGTTTCTGACGCGGAGTCCTGGACCACCGGTGCGGTCATGGCGACTTTCTGGCTTGAGCGGTTCTCTCCGGCGATATAGGCAAAGAGGTAACGGAAGGCGCGGTTGCCAGCGCCTTCAAAGGAACCCTCGGTGATCACCTCGGCGAGCAGGTGCCCGGGATAACTGCGCACCTGAAAATCCTCGTGGCTTTGAACAATCTGGTACGGCTGTTGTTCAGTCATTCCCCCACGCTACTCCTGCAGTGCTGATTGAGCCTTGAAACGCGCGACGTTAGCGTCTGTGGAACGTGCAGGCGTCCGCCGCATTGGTGGCAAACCATCAGCATTTACACAGCCGCGGGGTTTCCACACGAGCGTACGATGGGTTTCATCGACGGTGTTGATTGCGTGGACAGCCAAGTTGGCGCTGGCACCGATTTGAATTATTCTGGCCGTTCAGAGGCCAAGGCGGGAGCGTCGGTCATGACGCGAGGACAAAGCTAACGGTTGCACGCGCCTCCCGTGCCGACCCGTTTCCGCGAGCTCATCACGGGCCGCGAACGGTTCCGAATCTTCCTCACCATTGGTGACCACCCCGAAGCAGGCGCGGTCCCATCAGATATCTTCACGCATCGTGGCTTGGTTCCTGCGGAATTGAGCCAATTTTCAAGGACTTGATATGACTATTCTCGTGGCCATCATTGTGGTGGTCCTGATCCTGGCGCTGATCGCGCTCAAGCTATCGATCCGGGTCGTCACCCAGTACGAGATGGGGGTGCTTTTCCGGCTCGGTCGGGTGATCGGGGTCCGTGCCCCCGGGCTGACTTGGATCATCCCGGTCATTGACCGGATGCCCAAGGTCAGCTTGCGGACCGTCACCATGCCGATCCAGTCCCAAGGCATCATCACCCGGGACAACGTCAGCGTAGACATCTCTGCGGTCGCGTACTTTCACATCGTTGATGCGGTCAAATCCGTCGTCGCGATCGAGAACGTCTATTCCGCCATTGACCAAATCGCCCAGACCACGCTGCGGAAGGTTGTCGGCCAGCACACCTTGGATGAGGCGCTCTCGGAGACCGACAGGATCAACCTGGACATTCGAGAGATCCTCGACGTCAGCACGGTGGACTGGGGTGTGGAGGTAACTCTCGTCGAGCTCAAGGACATTCAGCTGCCCGACAGCATGAAGCGCGCCATGGCCCGCCAGGCTGAGGCCGAGCGTGAGAAGCGCGCCAAGATCATCAACGCCGAGGGTGAGTCGTTGGCCGCGGCCGCTCTGGGGGAAGCCTCCGACACCATGATGGCGCACCCGCTTGCGCTGCAGCTGCGCAACCTGCAGTCTTTGGTTGAGATCGGCGTCGACAAGAACACCACCGTCGTCTTCCCCGCGCCGCTGATGAGCACAATCGGCGAACTTGGAGCATTCCTCGCCCGTGAAACGAAGTCCGCGGCCGGGCTGGCCCCAGAGGACCCCGGGACGGCGAAAACACCTGTTGCGGACCTCCTCGCGGCCGTCCCGAATGGCGTCAGTCGGCCAAGCATCGACCCGGCCGCGCACATCCCGAAGTGAGAAGGAATGTACCCGTGACCGACAACGTCGCCGTCGAACTGTCCGCAACGAGTCCGTTGCCGCGGCCATCGCTGAGCGCTGAACTCCTGCGCCGGATGGATGCTTACTGGCGCGCTGCGAACTACTTGTCAGTGGGGCAAATCTATCTTTATGACAATCCCTTGCTCAGGCGCCCGCTAGCGCTGACGGATGTGAAACCGCTGGTGGTGGGGCATTGGGGCACCACCCCGGGGCAGAACTTCATTTACGTGCATCTGAACAGGGTGATTGTGAAGTACGGGCTCGATATGTTCTACGTTGCGGGACCCGGGCATGGCGGGCCGGCGCTGGTGGCCAACACCTACCTTGAGGGCAGCTATTCAGAGATCTACCCGGACGTCAGCGAGGACGAGGCCGGGTTGAAGAAGCTGTTCAAGCAGTTCTCGTTCCCGGGTGGGATCTCCAGCCACGTCGCTCCGACCACCCCAGGATCGATCCACGAAGGCGGTGAACTGGGCTATTCCTTGAGCCACGCGTTCGGTGCCGTGTTCGACAATCCCGGGCTCGTCGTCGCCTGTGTGGTGGGCGACGGGGAGGCCGAGACCGGGCCGCTGGCCACCGCGTGGCAGTCCACGAAGTTCCTCAACCCGGTCAGCGACGGGGCGGTGCTGCCGATCCTGCACCTAAATGGGTACAAGATTAGCAACCCCACGGTGCTGGCACGGATCGAGCCCGAGGAACTGGAGGCGTTCCTGCGTGGTTGCGGATGGGACCCGCGCTTCGTCGAAGGTGATGATCCGGGGGCGATGCACCAACTGATGGCGGCCACTCTCGACCAGGCAGTCGAAACGATCCGCAGCATTCAGGCTGATGCGCGTACCGGTGGTGCTGCGACCCGGCCGCAGTGGCCGATGATCGTGTTGCGTTCTCCGAAGGGGTGGACCGGACCTCAGGTGGTTGACGGATTGCAGATTGAGGGCACCTTCCGGGCGCACCAAGTGCCGCTGCTCGTGGATGAGGCCCATCCGGGGCACGTCGAACAACTCGATCAATGGATGCGCAGCTATAAACCGGAGGAGCTGTTCGATGAGAACGGTCGGCTGCTGCCCGATCTGGCAGCGCTGGCTCCCTCCGGGGAACAGCGGATGGGTTCCAATCCCCACACGAATGGCGGCCTGGTGCTGCGGGACCTGCGGATGCCCGATTTCCGGGTCCACGCGGTCGCCGTGACGGCGCCCGGTGCGGTGGAAGCACAGGATACGCGCGTCCTGGGGGATTTCCTGCGCGATGTCATCAGGTTAAACGCGGAGCGACGCAACTTCCGGATCTTTGGCCCGGACGAGACCTTGTCGAACATGCTGGGGGCGGTGTTCGAGGTCACCGACCGCCAATGGGAGGCCCGTATGGTCGAAGGTGACGAGGCACTGGCGCCTCAAGGTCTCGTGTTGGACTCGATGCTCTCCGAGCACCAGTCCCAGGGATGGTTGGAAGGCTACCTGCTCACCGGCCGCCACGGCCTATTCAACTGCTACGAGGCATTCATCCACATCGTCGACTCGATGTTTAACCAACACGCCAAATGGCTCAAGATCACCAAGGCCCTGCCGTGGCGACGTGACATCTCGTCGCTGAACTACCTACTGGCCTCCCATGTGTGGCAGCAGGACCACAACGGTTTCACCCACCAGGATCCCGGCTTCCTTGACCATGTGGTGAACAAAAAGGCCGACATCGTCCGGGTCTATCTCCCGCCGGACGCCAACTGCCTGCTCACTGTCGCCGACCACTGCCTACGCAGCCGTCATTACGTCAACGTCGTCGTCGCCGGTAAGCACGCCATGCCACAATGGCTCACCATGGCCGAGGCGGAGCTCCACTGCACCAAGGGAATCGGGATCTGGGAGTGGGCCAGCAATGACCGCGGTGCCGAACCCGATGTCGTTTTGGCCTGCTGCGGGGACACCCCAACACTGGAGGTGTTGGGGGCTGTGTCGATCCTGCGTGAGCACCTGCCAGAGCTGAAGGTCCGGGTCGTCAATGTCGTGGACCTGATGAAGCTGCAATCAGCGAGTGAGCATCCACACGGCCTCTCCGATCAGGACTACGACTCGCTGTTCACCAAGGACAAGCACATCGTGTTCGCGTTCCATGGATATCCGACCCTGATCCACCGCCTGACCTACCGGCGGACCAACCGTAACCTGCACGTGCGCGGCTACAACGAAGAAGGCACCATCACCACCGCCTTTGACATGCGCGTGCAGAACCGGCTCGACCGCTTCCACCTCGTCCAGGACGTCGTCGACCGGCTGCCCCAGCTTGGTGCAACCGGGGACTACCTTAAAGAAGCGATGACCAACAAGCTCATCGAACACAACCTCTATATCAACCAACAGGGCCAGGACCTGCCCGAGATCCGCGACTGGGTCTGGACCCCCTGGCAATGACCGACCACCTCTCCGACCGTCCCCGCGCCGGTGCCCAGCCCGACGACGGTCAAGCCGCAGACAGTTTCCCCACCCGCCGGCACCGGCGCGACCGACGCCGACAGTCCTTTCGCTGGAGCTTCTCATGATGAGCACGGCGCCGCGACCCCCATCCGGGGTCGGCATCCCATTGGAGTAGGCGGATACCCACCATGAGCGATGACAACGTTAGATCCTCGCCGAGCGCGTTCACGACGGGCGAGTCTGCGCCGGTCGGTTCGACGGCGTCAAATCCGGATCAGTTGCCTGACTTGGCGTCGCTGCCGATGGCGGACGTCCTCCAGCAGCTCGACACCTCAGCGGAGGGCCTGACTCAGGCCGAAGCAGCGCAACGGCTGAGCAAGTACGGGCCGAACGAGATCGCCGAGCACAAGTCCAACCCGCTGTTGAAGTTCCTCTCGTACTTCTGGGGGCCGATCCCGTGGATGATCGAGGCCGCGGTGATCCTCTCCGGCGCGGTGGGGCACTGGCCGGACTTCTTCATCATCTTGGTGCTGCTGATGGCCAACGCCGTGGTCGGCTACACCGAGGAACGTCAAGCCGGGAACGCCATCGACGCGCTGAAGGCCAAGCTCGCCATCAGCGCGAGGGTCAAACGCGACGGCGCATGGGTCACCCCGGCGGCCAGGGAGTTGGTGCCCGGTGACGTGATCCGTCTGCGTCTCGGTGACATCGTCCCCGCCGACGCCCGACTCCTGGACGGCGACGAGATCGAGGTTGACCAGTCCGCCCTCACCGGAGAGTCCCTGCCGGCCACTCGCGGTCCGGGCAATCCGGTGTACTCGGGCTCGATCATCCGCCGCGGTGAGATCGGTGCGCTGGTCTACGCCACCGGCATCCACACCTACTTCGGCAAGACTGCCGAACTGGTCGCCGACGCCCACACCGTCAGCCACTTCCAAAAAGCAGTCCTGAAAATCGGCAACTATCTCATCATCCTCGCAGCAGTCTTCGTGGCGGTGATTGTGCTCGTCTCCCTGCTTCGGGGCGACGCAATACTGACCACCCTGCAGTTCGCCCTGGTGCTGACCGTTGCGGCGATCCCTGTCGCGATGCCTACGGTGCTGTCGGTGACTATGGCTGTCGGTGCCCGGCTGTTGGCCAAGAAGAAGGCCATCGTCAGTCGGCTGGTCGCGATCGAGGAACTGGCCGGCGTGGACGTCTTGTGCGCGGACAAGACCGGTACCCTCACGCAGAACTCGCTGACCCTAGGTGATCCGTTCAGCGTTGACACGGTCACCGCCGCCGAGGTCATCCTGGCAGGCGCACTGGCCTCCCGCGCCGACAATGACGACCCCATCGATCTCGCCGTCCTCGGCGGCGTCAACGACAAAAACGCACTGGAGACCTACACGATCAGCCACTTTGAACCGTTCAACCCGGTCGACAAACGCACCGAGGCCAGCGTCACCGGTGCGGACGGGAAGGCGTTCAAGGTCAGCAAGGGCGCCCCGCAGGTCATCCTCGCTCTCACCGGCGAGAGCGCCAAGAACACACCGGCTGTCGAGGAAGCCGTCAACGATTTTGCCGCCCGCGGCTACCGGTCACTGGGAGTGGCCCGGCGCGACGGCCAGGACGGGTGGAACTTTTTGGGGGTGCTTCCGCTGTTCGATCCGCCACGAGAGGACGCCCAGGCCACAATTGCCACCGCAGAAGCGATGGGCGTGAGCGTGAAAATGGTCACCGGTGACGCCATCGCGATCGCCAAAGAGACCGCCGGAAAAGTCGGGCTAGGCACCAACATCCTCGACGCCGCTGGCCTCGGTGACGTGAAAAAGGAAGAGAGTCCGGCGAGCGTGCGCTCCATCGAGACAGCCGATGGGTTCGCCCAAGTCTTCCCCGAGCATAAATACCACATCATTGACGTCCTGCAGCAGCGCGGCCACATCGTCGGCATGACCGGCGACGGCGTCAACGACGCCCCGGCCCTAAAGAAAGCGGACTGCGGCATCGCTGTTTCCGGCGCCACTGACGCCGCCCGCGCGGCGGCTGCCATCATCCTGCTCACCCCCGGGCTTGCGGTGATCATTGACGCGATCAAGGAAAGCCGCAAGATCTTTCAGCGGATGAACTCCTACGCCATGTACCGCATCGCCGAAACATTGCGGGTGCTGCTGTTCGTGACCGGGGCGATCCTCTTCTTCAACTTCTTCCCGGTTACCGCGATCATGATCGTCATGCTGGCACTGCTCAACGACGGCGCGATTCTCTCCATCGCCTACGACAACGTCCACTACAAGATGAAGCCCGAAGCCTGGAACATGCGTATGGTGTTGGGTATCGCCACCGTTCTGGGCGTCGTCGGGCCGATCGCCGCATTCGGCTTGTTCTACCTCGGCGACAGGGTTTTCGGCGTAGGCCGTCCCCAACTGCAGACGATGATGTATCTGATGCTGTCCGTTGCCGGGCATCTCACCATCTTCCTCACCCGCACACGCGGCCCGTCCTGGTCCATCCGCCCGGCCCCCATCCTGTGGATGGCAGTTCTCGGTACCCAGGCCATCGCGACCCTGATCGCTGTCTACGGTCTTTTCATGACCCCACTGGGCTGGGGCTGGGCCGCTTTCGTCTGGGGCTACGCCATCATCTGGGCCCTGGCCAGCGACCGCATCAAACTCCTTGCCTACCGCATCCTCGACCCCGCCAACCCGACCACCAACCCGGACGATGGGAAGCCGACCAAGGCCACTGCGTCACCTGACCACCACTGCGCCCCCGGCCCGTCCTCGACGACGACCAGCGCCTTCTACACCGACACCGAACCGGGCGACCCCGTCTACCACGACTACAACGACTGACCCTACGGGCAGTAAATCAGGAACCATCTCCACGACCACCCCGGCACCGACGAGTCCTCGGCGTCGGATGGAAATCCTGAAGGTACCGCTCGGGCGACTCACGGTTTCGCGCTTATGGTCCTGACTGCTCGGTGAAAACCCATTCGTTGCCGTGGCGAATGAGTCCGAATTCGCGGAAGCATTCTTCTTCGATGCGCCGGAAGTCCTCCTTTGCCCGGTCCAGCGCCGCCGGCCTGGGGTCGGCGAAGGCGACGCGGGCCAGTGCACGGCGGCCCTGTTCATACGTTTCATTGGTGACCGTGACGACGTGGCCGTCGGGGAAGACCAGAAACGTTCCCCCGTTCGTGTGAACCTGGGGACGTTCGATCCGGGCGGTACCGGATTGCGGCCGTCGCAAGGCGGATGTGCGGTTGTTCATGTCAACTCCGGAACGGGAGTCTTCATGAGACTGTTCAGGGGGCGGTCTTTGGAATCTTCGCCGCACGAGTGTGCGTTTACCGGCGGAGCCGGGACGCGGCCGAGGCTGAACGGACGGGCGGGGGCCGTCGGTCCGTTGTTCTACTCCCGACACTGGTAATGCATGGGGGCTCGAAAGGATGCGCAGAACCGTTTCCTGATTCAGCCAACCTCGCAGCGAGCCGTCTGCATCTGTAACGGGCAGCCCAGCGTTTGTGGAGGAGCCCAGCACGGCACCGAGGACCATTTGAAGAGTGTCCTCTGGCAGCACCGTGGCTGTCATTTCGGCGGCGTCGGAGAGCGTCATGCGGTCCCTTTCGTCGTCGTCGTCGTTTAGCACGTTCGCAAGGTGTTGAACCGTGACAATACCGGTCAGTGTCCCATCCGCACCGATGACGGGAAGGGCCGGGTGTTTGGCACCCAGTAGCCGTCGGGCACCTTCCGCGACGCTTAGATATCCCGGAAGGGCACGAAACGAGGTGTCCATGACGGCGTCTACCCGGGTTCGGCTCAAAAGTTCCGTGCCCGGGTGCCGCTCCAGATCGATTCCGCGGCGGCGCAGTTTGAGGGTGTAAATGGTGTCTCGGCTCATGATTTTTGAAACACCGGTGGCGACGACGATCGCCAGCATCAGGGGCAGAATGATGGAGTATTCGCCCGTGAGTTCGAACATGATGATGACGGCCGTTATCGGCGCCCGTGCGGCTCCGGCGAAGACCGCGCCCATGCCCACCAAGGCGAAGGCGCCGACCTGTCCGTTCAGGGCCGGTACCAGGAAACCGGCGACCTCTCCGAACGCGGCACCGAGCATGGCGCCGATGAACAGTGAGGGCGCGAACACGCCACCAGAGCCTCCGATGCCGATGGTGAGGCTGGTGGCCACGATCTTGCCTACGAGCAAAAGGACCAGAAAACCGACGGCGTAGGAACCGGCGACTCCTGCTTGCATGACCGGGTAGCCGACCCCGTACATCTGCGGCAGGACCAGCAGCAGCAATCCCAGAAGCACGCCTCCGGCCGCCGGCCGCAGCCACGCCGGTCCGTGCCAGGCCCAGTCGCACAAATCCTCGATCAGGTACAGGATCCTGGTGAAGCCGACGCCGGCAATCGCGGCAAGCAGGCCCAGCAGGATAAACAAAGGGTACTCAGCGGCCGAGGTGATCGTGAAGGCCGGTAACTTCAGGAAAGCCTCGTTGCCCAGAAAGCTGCGCCCAATGATGGAGGCCGTCACCGATGCAAGGACCACGGCGCCGAAGGATCCGGCGGCAAAGTCGGCGAGGATGAGTTCCAAGGCGAAGAACACCCCGGCAATCGGAGCGTTGAAGGTGGCAGCGATGCCGCCGGCTGCACCGCAGGCAACCAGCGCCCGGACCCTGGATTCCGGCATCCGGAATATACGGGCGAGCCAAGACCCCAGCGCCGAGCCGATCTGGACGATCGGGCCCTCCCTGCCGACGGATCCTCCGGAGCCGATGCAGATGGCTGAGGCCAGCGCTTTGACCAGGGCAACGCGGCCTTTAATTCTGCCGCCGTGCTGGCTGACGGCGTACATGACCTCCGGGACGCCGTGGCCACGGGCCTCGGGGGCGAAGCGTTGGACCAAGGGTCCATATAAGAGCCCACCGACAACCGGGGCCAGGACAACGAAAAATCCCCCTAGCCAAGGCGCCCAGGGATGGCCCGGGTGGCCGTGGCTGGCGGAGTAGTCCGACGTGCCGGTAAAGATAAGCGTGGCGATGCTGATCAGCCAGCGGAACGCGACGGCGGCCAGTCCCGCGCCCGCGCCGACGAGGATGGCCATTGCGACCCACTGGTAGGATGTTCCCGCGAGCCGCATTGGCAACGTGCGCACGCTCCTTCCCCCCGGCAACCAACGTCGTCCGGTCGAAGGCAGGGCGGTCACGTCAAACTCCTTGGGTAAGAATATCTATGAAGTGGTGCAATATATGTACTATAGCAATCATGACGATATCATCACCCGGTGCCGCCGGCGCATCCCGGCCCGATGCGGCCGTTGACCCAGGATTTGAAGTTGTCGATAAGTCGCTGACCGCGTCACGGGCGCTGCTGGGTGTTATTGCCCGGTCCTTGGCGCCGGTCATGGACGCCGTCACGCTTCCACAGTTCAGGGTGCTGGTGGTGCTGTCGAACTTCGGGCCGCTCCGAATGGGAGAGCTTGCCGTGCGGCTGGGTACCAACCAATCCACCTTCAGCCGCTTCGCGGACCGCATGGTGGCTGGGGGCCTGATCGCCAGATCAGCGAGCACCGAGAACCGCCGCGAGGTCATTATTTCCCTCACAGAAGAGGGCTCGCGCATCTGCGCCGAGGTCACCCGGTCCCGTCGGCAGGAGATTTCCGTGGTGCTCAGCCGACTGTCCGGTCCCGAACAGGAGACCGTTCTGGCAGGATTTGAAGTGTTTGCCCGCGCAGCCGGCGAACCGCGCGCGGATGAGACCTTGATCCTGGGCTTATAGGTGGGTTCTTTTCCTGGCGATGCCGGTGCTTCCACGGTGCCGGACCGGCGGCCCGGGTCTGACCCGGAAGAGTAGGCTTCGACTGTGCCTGATGTAGAGCCGTTTAGTCTTGTCATCCTGCTGGTGGCGGCAGCCTTGATGGTGGCAGTCGCATCGAACCGGCTGGGCCAGCGAATACGCGTTCCCGCTCCGGCGCTCTTCCTCGTCGTTGCCGCAGTCGCATCGGACCTCTTCCCGGTCCTTGGCCAGGTGCCGATCAAGGTTGACGAGCGTATTGTCACGGTGGCCCTCGTCTTCATTCTGTTCGACGGTGGAATGCACATAGGCTTCAGACGCTTCCGCAGTGCCTCGGCCGCGATCGTCTGGATCGGCGTTGCCGGGACGGCTGTGACGGCAGCCGCACTTGCCGCCGCCGCCCACTACTTCTTCGGCTTTGACTGGCGGGCATCGCTGCTGTTGGGAGCGGCGCTCTCACCCACGGACCCCGCGGTGGTCTTTTCAGTCCTCGGAGGCCGTGAAATCGCCGGCCGCAGCGGGACGATCCTCGAAGGAGAGTCGGGCGCGAACGATCCTGTCGGCATTGCCCTGATGGCCAGTCTCCTTGCCGCCGGCGGTGGTGGCCTGTCAGCGGTGGCCGGAGGCGTGGGCGAATTCCTCCTGCAGATGGGCGTCGGAGCCGTTGTCGGGATCCTCGGCGGCTATGGCCTGATGAAATTGATGCGCCATGTGGGGCTGCCGAACGAGTCGCTGCATTCGGTGCGGGCTATCGCCTGCGCCGCGTTCATCTATGCGGCGGCCACCATGCTTCACGGATCGGGGTTCCTCGCCGTCTTCCTGGCAGGGATCATAGTTGGTGATTCCCGGGCGCCTTACAAACTGGAAATCGAGCGTTTTGCCTCCGGTATTGCCAGTATTGCGGAAATTGTCGCGTTCGCCGTACTGGGATTGAGTGTCTCACTGCGTGACGTCCTCAGCTCGGGAGTGGTACTTATCGGTCTCGCTCTGGCGGGGCTGCTGATCCTTGTCATCCGACCGGTCCTGGTTGGCTTGTTGTCTGTCAGGATCCGGCTCAAGCTGGGGGAGCGGGCGTTTATTCTTAGCGCCGGGCTGAAGGGTGCTGTGCCTATTCTTTTGGGCATGTATATCCTCGGGTCCGGTGCCGACCACGCCCAGGCGATGTATTCCATCATTTTCATCGTCGTACTCATCTCGGTTGTCCTGCAGGGGGGCCTGTTGCCTTATCTGGCGTCCGCATTCCGGGTGCCGATGCGTCGGGTGGAGCAGCAGCCGTGGGCGCTGGGGATGCGGTTCAGCGATGAACCGCACGGCCTGCACCGGTTTGTTGTTGCCGAAGGTTCCGCTGCCGACGGGGCGACAATCGCTGATCTGGAGCTGGGCGAAGACGGCTGGATCAGCATGGTCCGCCGCGACGGACATCTTGTCCAAGTCCGAGGCGGCATGAAGTTGCGGGCTGGAGATTCGGTGCTTGCCCTCTCAGAGACCGCCGAGGCAGTCGCTGAGCTTTTCGGGCCGCGAGCGTGAAAGCAACCCGGGGAACGTTCTCTTCCCTTTCGAGTCGGCTCAGCCACGGGACCCACGACCCCGTCAGGTGATCGAGTATGCCCGCGCGTGGGTGCGTGACCAGGTCACGATGACGCAAGCCGACCAGCGGTTGCGAAACGACCTCTACTGGACGGCTCAAGCCCCGGAGGCTGCGAGCAGAAGGGGCTCCATTTTTGCCTGCAGGTAGTGCTGCCCTTCTTCACTGGGGTGGTCCCCGTCGGGCCCGATCAGCTGGTCCGCGTGGCCCATGAACCATTGGTTTTGGATCGGATCGATGAAAGTTATTCCGGCCTCTGCCGCCGCGGCCTGGTCCTGGTCCCGGACCTGGAGCAGCTCAGGGTCAGGGGTGGTGGTGTAAGAGGGAGGGCCGACGGCGATTATAGCGGCGGCGGGTGCGGCGGCTTTGGCCTGGGCGTAGGCGGCAGCGGCGGCATTTTTTAACTCTGTGTTGTCGGAGCCCATATCATTTTCGGAGCCGAAGATCAGCACGACCTTAGTTGCCGCGGTGACGCTTTCACTGATTTCGGAGGCGAACGTCCGATCACCGTCCCCGACGCTGAGGTAGCCGCTTCCGTTGGCGGCGGCGTTGGTGATCTGCAGGGGGCGGATCCGTTGTGCGGTGCCGTCTTCGACCAGGTGGGGCCACGCGAGCTCGGCGCTGGTGCCGTAACCGGTACTGAGGGAATCACCGATAATGACGACCTGGGTGGCGTTCGGATTCGACGCTACAGCGCCGGTACGCGGAGGCGCCGGGTCTGCACGGACGCTGACGGTGGCTAGTCCGGCAAGGACGCAGACCACGGCAAGGGGCGCCGCCCATCTCCATTGCTTTGCCTTCCACCACGGAGTTTTCATTGGCATTCCTGACGTCGTGGTGGTGTGACCGTAGGGCGGTCGTCGTTCCACACTGCTTCCTATTTTGGCGCATGGATCTGAGAGGGGGTAGTGGAATTTCTTCGGGGACGGATGATTTTTCCGGCAAGGGTAAAGCCCTGACCTACTGAGACTTTGGGAATGTAGGCCCTGCCGATGGCGTTGGCGATGCTCGGCAGGGCGGCGGCATCGGGGTAGAGCATGAAGAGGGGTTCATAGCGGGGTTGGAATTTGGATTTAAATGCAAGGAGGGATCTGAATCCGTAGACCGGTTCCAGGATGGCTCCGAGGCGGCCCAGCAACCGGTCCAGTCCACCATCGGGAGCCGGGGTGAAGCCCCCGCCGGCAGCGGCGCCAGTTTCCGCCGTCGCCGTAATTCTCGCAAGGGGTGCGCCGGAGAGACTGATGAATTCATAGCCGCCGTCTTTGAGGGACAGGGCGGCAGAGGCGATGAGGAATTCGATGCCGGCGCGGAAGCCGGCGCTGCGGCGTCGCATGAAGTCCAGCGTCCAGCCGATGATCGTCCCGTCACGGTAAACGGGCAACCAAGACGCTACCGCGTGGACGGTGTGCTGGTCATCGATCGCCAGCAGGCATCGTACTTCCGGATCGTTGATCTCATCCAGGCCGCCCAGGGTGAACCCCATCTCCGGCATACCCTTGTCGGCGACCCATTCTTCGGAGATGGCGTGGATCTGGTCCACGATGGACAGCGGCGCCGTCGGGTAGGAGATCCACTGGGCGCGGATTCCTTCTTTGGCCGCTTTGTTCAGGGCGGTGCGGATGTCCTGGAATTTCCTGCCGGAAAAGGAGATGGTTTCCAGATCCAGGATGGTTTCCTGAGCCACCTGCACCGATCCCCAGCCGTTGGGCGCGGTGATGGCGCGTACCTCGTCGGGGACGGAGTAGAAGCACGGGGTCCAGCCGTTCTCCCCGGTGTAGCGGGTGAACTCATCCATGGTGGTGCGCAGTTCCTTTGCGGGCCCGACCGGAGGACCGAGGGTCAGTGCGACGCCGGAGAGCACCCGGTAGGCAATGAAGCTGGTTCCAGTGGTGGAGAACCAGTAGCTGTTTCCGTTCCACAGTGTCATCCAGGAAAGGGAGGAGCCCTGCGTGTTTTTAAGGATCGCCCGGGCCCGGTCCTCGTCACTGCCGTGGACGTTATGGGCCGGGCGCAAGAAGGACCTGAAGACCAGGACGGCGGTGATGGTCCAGAACGTGATGCCGATGCCTTCATACAGGGCAACGGCGGCACCACTTTCCGGAAAGAATGCCGGAGACAGATCCAGCAGATAGCCCAGCGGCACGAACCGGTCCGGGATGTCCGCCAGGAGGTCTCCAATTCCCGGTATCGGAGTGAAGCCTCCCGCCAGCAGCAAGCCCGCCAGCAGGTAGATTCCCGTTAGGGCCGCGGCCAAGACAATGATGGTCAGTGTCAGGCGGGGGTAGGTTCTGGGCGGGGCGCAAACGGGAAAGAGCTTCCGGGTCACCAGCAGGAGAATGACCAAGAGGATGGGCAGCAGCAACGGCAGGATCAGGGCCAGCGGGTGGTGGAACGCGGTGATATCGATGGCGCCTGGCCCCTCGTTGGGGGTCTTGTTCGGCCCAGCGGGCATCAGCGCCGCGGCGATATAGCTGCCGGCCAGGACCGCCACCGCGCCTTCGAGCACCAGGGCGGCATACCAGGCAAACCGTCGGCCCCGGCGCAAACCATCCGCAAAGAGCAGGAGCAGGACCGATGGCAGGATGGACATGAAGATCCCGCCGGCACCGGCACGCAGCTGTAGCTGCGCCGCGGCACAGTCCTTGAGCCGGGTGGGGTCTGCACACAGACTGTGCAGGGTTTGGGGGTCAACGGGTTGAATGTTGGTGAACAGGAACCGCAGCACGGCCAGCGGTCCGACGGCGTGGGGCAGCAGACCGGCCAGAACCGGACCGACAGCGGACGCGGCCACAACCATGGCGACAAGAACCCGGGCTTCCCGACGGGACGTGACGGGGATGCCGAACCGCGGACGGCGTCCTTGCAGCAGTGGCCCGAGGAGTGCGCCGGCAGTCGCTGCACCGAGCCGTATCAGATCGGGGAAGGAGCCACTGTAGAGCGTGAGCAGGATCAGCAGCGCAAAAATTCCCAACCGCAGACGACGACGCCACAACGTCCCCAGCGCTGCGGTCGCCGCCAGCCCAGCACCACAAATCAGCGCGGAAGGCCCCAGAAACCAATGCGTCATCAACTGTGCTGACCAGCTGCCCATCAAGTTCCGGCCGCCGTACACAACCGCTGTGGCGGCGAAGATGCCCACCACCTGAGAGGAGAGAGCGGCCGCAGCAAACCGCACACTGCCCAGCCGTCGTTCGGCCGGAATGCCGGCGGCAACCAGCAACACGGTCCCGACAAGATAGCCGGGGAGGTCCCGCCCCCAGAACGCACCCGTAACCAGCACCTCCCAGTGCGCCGGAAGGGACGAGGCGGTGACGACGGCATAAGGGCGCAGCGTCCCTCGTGGACCGGCAAGAACGGTAGAGGTAAGGACGCCCAGTATCCAAAAGAGGATGAGGAAGGTCACGGTGACCGGGGCATAGGTCCAGGGCAGGAACCAGCCCGGCCCCGGGCGGGACGTTCGGAGCCTGCCAGGGTCAGGGTTTAGTTTTACTGCGTTCACTGCTGTTCCTCGGGTGGTACTAATCCTTCGTTCAGGGGGCGGGAGGGTGGATGGGGTCACTGTCCATGCTCACACGCTGCGCTCCGGCCCGGGGCGTGGTGAACCGGGGAGCGAGGAGGTTGTTCCAGATCGGCAGCCACGCCAGGATCGCGGCGCTGGCAATGAACACCGAACCAAGCACATCACTGAGGTAGTGGACCCCTAGATACAGGCGGGAAAACGCGACGAGGGCCACAAACACGGCACCGATTCCCAGAAGCAATCCCTGGCGGCTGGCGGTGCTGCCAATGACGAGGACGACGGCCCAGACCAGGGCCACGGCGAAGGCTGTGTGCCCGGAGGGAAAACTATCCGTACCGCGCTCAGAGATCAGTGCGTGCACGGCCCCGTCCGGGGGCCGAATCCGCTCCACAAGCCGTTTACCGACTTCGGATGAGAGCCAACCGACACTGACCACTGATCCGAACGCGAGGGCGCGCATCAGGTTGCGTCGGATCACCAGGAGGAACAGGCAGACCAGAAGAAGGATGATGACTGCGCCGGCAGGACCGAGGCCAGTATTGATGGCCAGTGACATGCCGGTCAGGACTGGGTTGCGCTCCTGGCTTAAGGCCACGTCCACGCCCAGTTCCGGTGTCATAGCGCCAGCGCCCTTAACCATCAGTCCGACGGCGACCGCGGCGGCGAAGACGGCAGCGGCGAGTGCGATCCACCACAAGGAACGCAAAAACGGAAGCGGGGCCCGTTGGCGAAGTCCGGATTGTGGGCCAAGTGGTGCGGTGATCATGGTCATCCTGACATAGGGCTGGAATGTAGTGCCGTGTCAGCATGACGCAGCATACCTGAGACGATGCTGAGGAAGGCTTCTCAGTTTTCCTTCAGCATCTGTGCGTCATACTGCTGATAAGGAAAGGGCTTCTGTGCGGATTTTATTAGTTGAAGACGAGAAACTGCTGGCCGAAACGGTCCGACGCGGTCTTGCGAACGAGGGCTTCATTGTGGATGTGACCCACGACGGGGTGAGCGGTCTATGGGCGGCGACTGAGAATCCTTATGACGTGATCATTTTGGATCTCATGCTACCGCTGAAAAACGGATACGACGTCCTCAAGGAGCTGCGCGAACGCAAAATCTGGACGCCGGTGATGATGCTTACGGCTAAGGACGGGGAATATGACCAGACCGACGCGTTCGATCTGGGAGCCGATGACTATCTGACCAAACCGTTCAGTTTTCTGGTGCTCACTGCCAGGCTGCGGGCATTGATCAGGCGTGGTGCCCCGGAACGGCCGGTGGTGATGACGTTGGGAACATTGACCATGGACCCGCTGAACCGCAGCGTACACCGCGGCGATACCGCAATTTCCCTGACGGCGCGCGAATACGGCTTGCTGCAGTTTCTGCTGCGCCGGCACGATCAGGTGGTATCCAAAGCCGAAATCCTCGACAACGTCTGGGATCCCGCATTCGAGGGCGGTGACAATGTGGTGGAAGTCTATGTCGGCTACCTGCGCCGAAAAATTGATGCCCCTTTCAAGGTCTCTACCCTGAGTACTGTCCGAGGCATGGGCTACCGGCTCAGCGCGGACCGGGACAACCCGCCTAACGGCACCTTCGGACAGCAGCGGACCGGCAGGACAGAGGCATAGTCCGTTAGGGACGACGGGCCGGCGGACGAGGGGACGGCGAAGTCAGGGTCAGTCCGGCAGGTCCGGCGAAAGGAAGATCTCAAAACGGCACTCCCCGGCCGGGGACACCGAGGCGGTGATGCTTCCGTGGTGGGCGGCCATGATCCCTGCAGCGATGGCCAACCCCAGTCCGCTGCCGCCGCTTTCGCGTGAACGGCTCTCGTCAAGACGAACGAACCGTTCGAAGATCCGCTGCCGGTCCGCCTCGGGCACCGGGTCGCCGTCGTTATCGATCACCACGCGCGCTCCGCCGGGGCCAGCGGTGAGACGGACCAAGATTCGGGAGCGGGCATGCCGGTTGGCGTTGTCGAGGACATTGCGCAGCACCTGTCCGAGCCGTCGGGCATCGCCGGTGACCCTTACCGGGGTGAGGTCTGCGCTAATGTGGTGCGCACTCATGGAGCGAAGCCGGCGGATTTCGGTGTCCAGGACGTCGTCGAGGTCAACGTCTGCCGCCGCGACGCGCACGCCCTCATCGTCGGCCTTGGCAAGGGTCAGCAGATCATCGACGAGGTAGCGCATCCGGGCCGTTTCCCCACTGAGCATGCTCTGCATCTGGCGCCAAGTGTCCCCGCTGGGGTCCGCGGCCGCGATTTCCAGGCCGACGCTGATGGTGGCCAAGGGGCTGCGCAGTTCATGGCTGGCGTCGGAGATGAATCTGCGCTGTTCCCCGTCGGAGGCCTGCAGACGGTCCAGCATCGTGTTCATGGTCAGGGCCAGATGGTGGATTTCGTCGTTGGTGGCAGGAATATCGACCCGCTCGCTGAGCCGGCTTGCGTTGATCCGGGCGACCTGCCCGCGGATGCGCTCCACCTGACGCAGGGACCGGCCTACCAGAACCCACACGGAGGTCCCCACGACGGCCAGCAGCAACGGTATTGCCCCGAGCATGAACCATGCCACCGTGGATACCGTATCCGCCTGGACTTGAACCGTTGAGGCGACCACGACGGTATAAACGCCGTCCCCGGATTGGACGCCGGTGGCAACGATGAGGAACGCGTCGGTGTCGCCGATGCTTTGCAGGCTGGACACATCCTGGCTGACAGTCTGCCCAGGCCCGGGACGCTGCGCAGACAAAGCGGTGGTGTCAGCGGATTTTTCCGAGGACGCCACGACGGCGCCGCTGGGGCTAATGATCTGCACATACTGACCGCTGTGCGCGGAGGCGCCCAACGACCGCCCCGCTTCGGAGACGTCCTGGCTGCTGATCTGCGCTGCCACATCCGCGGCCTTACGTTTCCCTGCCCCCTCGGTCGTAGCGATCAGGGAGGTCTGCAGGAGCACCAGCAACAGCAGACCCCCCACGAGGAGGGCGGCGGCGACGACGACGACGGCAGTCGCCGTCGCTCTTTTTCGCACACCCCAGATCGGCATCCCCGACAGGGAAGGGGAGCGCTGCGGCAGGGGAGAGAGTTTCATGGAACAACAATGACCGTGCCCGCACCGATTTCATAATTACCGTCTGTGGCTTCTCAGCCCGCTCACAACCAGACTTAGGTTCCTCTCAGTGGTCCCCGGGCAGACTGGATTCATCGCCACCCGCTCCGGATGGCAACGGCGGCCACAGCAGCTGTCCACGAAGAAAGGAACCCCCAATGACGATCAAGGAAGAACAGATTATGAAGAAGACTCTTGCGAAGATGGGCATGAAAAAGAGGGTGATGTTGGGTGCAGTCGGCGTACTGGCTCTCGCCGGACTCGGTGCCGGCGCGGCCAGTGCCGCCACCGCGCCCCCTGCGCCGCCGTCCTCCTCGGCTCCGGCAACCGCCGATACGCCCACCGCCGGTGACACCCCGGATACGGCCGGCGCTACCGAAGCACCGGACACATCCGGCGTCACGGACGCACCGGACGCATCCGGCGCCACGGAGGCACCGGATGCCGGCGAAAAGGCCGGCGCCCCCGAGAAGCCCGGCGATGCCGGCCCTGACCTTCAGCAGAGCGGGGACCACACCGATCCCGGTGACCTTCCGGGCTCCCCATAACAGGGCTTAGGCCAGCCGGAGACGACACCACCGAAGAAGGCGCCTATGGGAACCCGCGCAACAAACCCTCGCCGAGGGCTTGACTGAAAACAACCGAACGGCCCGTGAAGGAATCCCTCCTCCTTTACGGGCCTTTCATCGCCAGGGACTTTCCCAGCAGCGACTTCTCCTGCCGGCTGATCCTGGAAATAAACCATTAGACTCAGGGGTTCATCCCTTTCCGCCTACCGCCAGGACACTTTCCATATGGGCGCCATCTCCGGCATAGCTCTAATTTCCGGTCCGTTCCCTCTTGCGGTGGGCGTGCTGGCCTGCGTTGCCGGAGCTTATTTGCTCCTGCTCCGCCGCCGCCGCTGGGTCCTGTACATCGGAGCCTCCGCGGTACTGGCCGCCGCCGTGGCATGGGCCATCAACTGGTATTTGGTCAACCTCTCCGGTATCACGGCCTACGATCTGCCGTTACAGGTGATCGGGTGGATAGGTGCCGGAGTCCTCGCGGTGGTGCTGATGGTACTGAACCTGATCTTAGGCGGACGGTGGCGCAAACTCCTCGCCCCCGCGGCGATGGCCGCCATTGTGCTGACTGTCGGGGTGCAGATCAACCTGTACTTCGGTACTTACCGCACCATCGGGGACTTCACAGGGGCGAGCACCGCGGCCATCGCCCCTCTCGCCCCGTCCACGGCTAAGCCGTCCGAGGCCTCCGGCCCCGCCGCGCCGGCCGCAGGCCCCGTCATCGATCATTGGGTGAAGCCTCCCGGACTGCCGACGCACGGCACAGTGAACTCGGTGCAGATCCCCGGTACCGTCTCCGGATTCAACGGCCGCGCCGGATACGTCTACTTGCCGCCTGCCTACCAGGCGGCGGCGCATCCACAGCTGCCGGTCCTCGTCCTCATCCCGGGACAGCCCGGGTCCCCCGGGGACTGGCTCACGGCCGGCCAACTGCAGCCGGTCATGGATGCGTTTGCCTCCGCCCATCAGGGACTCGCGCCCGTCGTCGTCGTTCCCGATGCTAACGGGTCCAGTTCCGCAAACACCATGTGCATGGATTCCCGGATCGCCAAGACGGATACCTATCTTTCCGTGGACGTGCCGGCCTGGATCAAGAGCACCCTCACCGTCGACCCGGACCCGGGACACTGGGCCGTCGGCGGGTTCTCCTTTGGTGGCACCTGCGCCCTGCAGATGGCTGCCCTACACCCGGCAATCTACCCCTCGGCCATCGATCTCAGCGGTGAGGCCGAACCTGCACTGTCCGCGAACCGGACGGCAACCGTGCAGGAAGCGTTCGGCGGCAATACCGCTGCTTTCGATGCCCTGACGCCTCTGACCGTGATGGCGAGAAACCGGTACCCGGACAGCTGGATCTATTTCGCCGCCGGCGGCCAGGACAGGTTGTTCATCAAGTATATGAACGAGGTCTCCGCGGCGGCCAAGGCAGCTGGAATGACAGTGAGGACGCACACCGTCGCCGGCGTCGGCCACTCCTGGGCCGTACCCCTGAACGCTACGGGACCAGCGCTGACGTGGCTCGCACCACGCCTGGGCCTCACCCGGTAAACACCGGCACCAGACACACCACGTAAATGCAGACCGGCCCGGGTCCTCAGGGACCTCTCAGCTCCTGCATGGAATGCTGGGCTAAAGCGAGCAAAGGAAAGGCAGAACATGGGCGCAATAATGAACGCGATACTGCACGTCACCCCGGTTCTGGCCTACCTGCTCATCACCGCCTTGGTCTTCGCCGAAGACGCATTATTCATCGGCTTCATCCTTCCCGGGGAAACGGCAGCAATCCTCGGCGGTGTGCTGGCCAGCCAGCATCACCTGCAGCTGTGGCTGATCATGGTTCTGGTCATCCTGGCCGCCGTCATCGGCGACAGCGTTGGTTATGAGGTCGGCCGGCACTACGGCCCGCGAATTCTGAACCTGCGGTTACTGAAAAAACGCAGACAAAAGCTCGACGCCGCACGCGAGTTCCTCGCCCGGCGTGGCGGAGCAGCCGTTTTCCTGGGCCGTTTCACCGCCTTCTTCCGGGCTGTGATGCCGGCCCTCGCCGGGCTCTCCCGCATGCCGTACCGGCGTTTCCTGCTCTTCAACGCAGCAGGTGGTCTCCTCTGGGGCGCCGCCGCCGTCCTGCTCGGCTACTTCGTGGGCAACGCATACCTCACGGTCGCCAAAAGCGTCGGCCACGACGTCACTCTGGTCATCGTAGGCGCCGCTGCCCTCGCATTCATTACCTGGCGCATCCACAAACACCGCAAAGCCCGCAGGCAACAGAACCTTCACGTCGCCGCTGACTAAGGCCCGCGGATCGGCTCGAATCCCGGCGGCTCCACGGAGCATGCAGGGCAAACCCGCGCCGGCCGCGATGTTCCGGGCCGAACACCACAAACCGTTCCTGTTACGACGGGCGGGCGAGGTTCTCCTCCGCTAGCCAGCGGGCACGGTTGCGTACTGACCATCGCTGCGCTGCAAGTCTTCGATCAGGCCTACTTGTCATTCTGGCGGGACCAGTCCAACGCCTCGCCGGAGTCATCCCTGTTCTACGGGTGTACCCGAGGGAACAGGTTGAGGTCACTGCAGAGTAACGTCCATTAGGGTCTCTTTCGACTATTGTGACTGTTCGTTCAGAATGGTGCTTAAAGCGCTGCGCTGTATGGCGGTTCTGAAGGCGCTCGGAGGGGAACCGTCATGGGTGGCTCGGAGCAGGGGGAACGACCCGTCATGGGTGTGCAATGCCGAGATGCCGTTCGGCTGCCCGGTCGCGGTGAAGCTGAAGCCGATGTCCGCGGGGACAATGACATGTCACCCGCAGACACAAGCGGGACTTGTACCCTCACAAGTGAAGGCCCCCTACTGCCGGCACTGCGCGAACGCGAGGATGGGAATCATGCACACACCCACCGGCACGGAAACCGCATGCAACCCTTATCCCGGGACGGGAAGGTTGCACCGCCTGCGTTCGGGGACCACGGCAAGGATCCCGGGGCTGGCCCTGGCCGTGTCGATCGCTGTAGTTGCAACAGTGATCGGTCGTTTCGTTCCGCTGGTGGGCGGCCCGGTCAGCGCCATCATCATCGGCGTGGCACTGGCCGCGCTGATTAAACCCCGAGACCGGCTTCGACCAGGCATCAACACGGCAGGCAAGTTCATCCTGCAGCTCTCCGTCGTCGTCCTCGGTTCCCAACTGTCCCTGTCCCAGATCGCCCAGGCCGGCCTGGAATCCCTCCCCGTCATGCTCGGCACTCTGGTGGTCTGCCTGATTGCGGCTTATCTGCTGGGGCGCTGGCTGGGAATCGTCGGGGACCTGCGCACCCTCATCGGCGTCGGGACGGGAATCTGCGGCGCCTCCGCCATCGCCGCGGTCACTCCCGTGATCGGTGCTGTCAGCGTTGACGTTGCCTACGCGATCTCCACGATCTTCCTATTCAACATCGCCGCCGTCCTGGCCTTTCCCTTGATCGGTCACCTACTCGGAATGAGCCAGCACGCCTTCGGGCTCTTTGCCGGCACCGCCGTGAACGACATGTCCTCCGTCGTCGCGACCGCAACGACGTACGGCAGCACCGCCGCCAACTTCGCCGTCGTCGTCAAACTTGTCCGCACCCTGATGATCATTCCCATCTGTCTTGGCCTCGCGGCCTGGGCCGGACACCGCCTCAAGCAAACCGGGAGCAGGCTCCCTGCCGGCGAGGTTGCCGGAACAGGACCGGCCCCCCGGGCCCGGGTGAACGTGTTCCGCCTCGTGCCCTGGTTCCTGATCGGGTTCCTCCTCATTGCCGCCATTAACACCCTTGGCCTGATCCCCGCCGCCGCCCACCCAGGATTGAGCACACTTTCGGTCTTCCTGATCACCGTCGCACTGTCGGCCATCGGCCTGTCGACAGACCTGGGCGGATTCCGCCGTGCCGGAACGAAGCCACTTCTTTTGGGCGCCTTGCTGTGGATCATCGTCACCCTGACCAGCCTCGGACTCCAATCCGCCACCGGACTGAACTGACCACCCCAGCGGACCACCCCGCCCTTCCAACCAGGAGAAACAATGTTTTCCCGTATCCTCGTCGCCATCGATACCACGCCCCACAGCGAAGCCATCCTGGAGCAGGCACGCGACCTTGAACCAGTCCAGCGCCCAAGGCCAGGTCGACGATGCTCTGCTGACCCTCACCAAAGCCGGGATCACGACCAGGTCGGACATCGTGGCCGCCGATGCCCGGACTATCGGAAAGGCAATCCTTCAACGGGCCCATACCTGACCGGACCCCACAACCCGGCACGAGGAACAACTACTTCCACGAAGGCCGTCAACCGACGGTTGGCATAAACAACACTCTGAAAGTGCCATATGCGACCGTATCTGACCTGCCCTTGGCAAGCTTTCGAAAGACTTAGACTCAGGGCATGGGCACCTATTCACCTGCTGAACTCGCCTACAAGCTGGGCTACACCGAGGAAACTCGACCGGGTCGCGTCGTGCGATCCTACCTTCGCGAAAAGTACCTGAACCACCCGCCTGGTCAGCGTTGGGTGCTTGATGAGGGCCAGACAGCTGAGGTTCTAGCGAACGTTCCGCCGAACGCCGCACCGTGAAGGGTGAACGCGAGCTACCGAGGAGTGGTTTGGAGAGGTGGGCCGCCGTTGCTCATTCCGCCCGGATGATGGCGGACGTTTTGGGGAGGTCGGTGAACCACTGCCGGGCTCTCCTCTTCACCCCTTGTCTTCATCGGGCATGGTGTCTACTAAGAAAACGAAGGTGAGCTCCCTGCGGAAAGTGGGGTGAGGTTGGGCTCGAATCCGAGCGAGACCATTCTGCGTAGGAGGCGTTTCTTGGCGCGTTCGGGGTTCGTTTTGTCGTAATGATCGATGCCGAGTTCGTCATAGACGACTCCGTCGTGGAGCATGTTCCAGACGATGATGAGCAGCGTGTGTTGAAGTGCGACTACGGCCCGCAGGGCGCCGGCATGGGACTGGATGCGACGATACTTCACGGCGAGATAGGTCGTTTTTGACCGGGACACGGCCAGCGCCGCGATTCCCAGGGCGGCTTTGAGGTAATGGTCGCCGGGTCGGGTTTGGGTGGACTTGACCCGTCCAGCGGACTCGTTCTGGCTCGGACACACTCCGGCCCACGATGCCAGATGGCCCGCAGTTTCAAACACGTTCATGTCCACGCCAGCTTCGGCGATAATGACGTTAGCGACATTCCTCGATATCCCGGGGACGGTCATCAGCAGCTCCCGGGCTAAGGAAAAAGGTTCCATCACCGTGTCGATGCGGGCGTCCAGGGCCGCGATGGTCGCCTCGATCTGGTCGATGCGGTCCAGATGCAACTGCACCATGAATGCGTGGTGGTCGGTGAAACGGCCCGTGAGGGCTTCGACCAGCGCTGCGGATTTGCGGCCCATCGAGGCATGCGCCAGCGAGGCCAAGGCCTGTGGGTCACGTTCTCCGGAAATGAGAGCGTCGAGGATGCGGCGGGCGGATTGGGTGCTCAGCGTGCTGACGACCGAGGACAATTTGATGTTGGAGTCCTCCAGCCCTTTTTCCAGTCGTGAGTATTCTCGGGTGCGCTCATGAGTCAGGTTCGATCGCGTGCGGGTCAAATCCCGCAACTGGCGGATCGGCTCGGGTGGCACGAAACTGGCCCGCAGCAGGTTGTGGGCTGCGAGCTCGGCCAGCCACGTTGCGTCTGAAACATCGCTCTTCCGGCCCGGGATATTCCGCGCAGCTTTAGCATTGACCAGTTGCACATTCAGCGACTCCGCCAGCAGGAAATAGAACGGTTTCCAGTAGTCGCCGGTGGCCTCCATCACCACCACCGTCACCGCAGCTGCCTCCAGATCCCGGCGCAGGCGCACGATCTCATTCGTCGTTGCCCCGTATGTGGTCACTGTCCTGCTGGACGTTCCTGTCCGCGTTCCCGGTATCCGGATGCAGACCTTCGCATTGCGTTTGGAGATATCCATTCCCGCGGCGCGCTCGTGCACGATGTCCATCATTTACTCCTTGCGTCTGGTCCAACAACACCACCGGCTGGTGGTGCCAGGGGCCGCGGGAAGGGCGGGGAAATAATTCAGGAATCTACTAAACGGGCTCATCAGACCTACGCTGCTGGGCTTGCGGCACCAATCCACGGTTCCCGTGGAAGCCCTCCACGCCACGCTCGTAAACAGGCTCTAAGCACTAAGACACACCGGCGTCGACCGCGGCACTGCCATCATGCGCCGCTACCCAACCTAGCCACAAGGGCGTTTTCTCAAACCCCCAACGCCGCGGAGCGGCTCCACAGCTCGTAACCCCTGTGTCTCGAATCCCATGCGATGCAAGACGACCGGTGCCGCCGAACCGCAATTTTGAGCTGCCGTTTAACCGCTATTCTGAACGAACAGCCACTCCCTTCGACTTTGGTTAGTCAAAGCTGATCGCGCGTTTTAAGGATAGCTGGAGGCAAAGGGCAGGTCATTTTTTACGTGAGGGTCAGTGTCGCCGACCAGAACGAGGCGCGGCAGCTCGAAGCACTTGGTCCTGTACCCACGCTGTTCTCCGAGAAGGTCAGCGGCAAAAACACAAACGACCAGCTACAGCTCCAGGAAATGCTGACCTAAGTCCGCGACGGTGACAAGGTTCGGGTGAAGTCACCGGATCGGCTGGCACGGTCCAAGACGTACCTTCTCGCTCATTGAGCAACTCAAAGCCAAGGGCGTCGCCCTGGACTTCATCGACAACCCGGAACTGAACACTGACACGCCGCAAGGGGAGTTCATGCTCATGGTCCTGGTCGCCATCGCGCCGTTTGCGGGCAATACCGTCCGTGAGCGACAGGCCGAGGGCGTTGCCGTTGACAGGAGGAACGGCGTTTACGACCGGGTTCCGAAGCTATCGCTGGACCAGATCCAGCTCGCACGCGAGCGGATTGCCCAGGACGTGCCCAAAGCCAAAGTGGCCCGGGATCTCGGCGTCTTTCGGCTCCTTTTTGGTCCTGCCTCGGTAGATTACTGCCTCGGTCGCGCAGCGGACGTAGAAGGGGCGACTGCTGACGCTTCGCCGCCCTCTGGGCCGTATATCTGAAGGCGGGATTGGTTGTGTGCAGCTAATATCAGATGTTGCGCGCATAGGCGCGGGGGACAACCACCATGGGCACCTGGAGTTGTTGGAGCATCTTGTAGGCAGTTCTGCCGAGGAACAGCCTCCGCCCTTCCGCCAATCGGCTCGAACCGATCAGGACTACCTCATCGTCGTTCCACGGAAGGTTTCCGATCGCATCTTCGAGAGTCGATCCTTGTGCCACGACGTGGGTGACCTCCGTGTCGGCCGACACTGCTGCCGTTGCCATTAGTTCTTCTATGCGGGTATTGGTCTTGGCCAGCTGAACTTCGCTGGCGTCCTTTGCGTGTGACTGGTCCACGGCGACCAACGAAATGAGCCGAAGCGGGACATGGCGCCGTGACGAGGCATCAATGGCTACGCTAAGCAGTTCTCTGGCGCCTTCCCTGCCACCGACCGTGCAAGTGAAGCGGCTTATTGATAGCGGTGATTCGTATCCGGAGGGTGCCAGGGCGACTGGCACGGGGGACGCATGCAGGAGCGTGTTGGCCACCGTTCCGATGCTGAAATGCTTGAGTATGCCGTGTTTCGCTGCGCCAATGACGATCAGCTCGGCGTCCACTTCCCCGGCAACTTCAATCAGCCCCTCGGCAAACGATTCAGCATAGTGGAGGTGGGTTTGGACAGGCACGTCTGGCGGGAGGAGTGCCAACGCTTCCTCCAACCACACTTTGGCGTTGCCGGCGAGAATTTGCTGGACTCCGCGTTCAGGGTATCCGGCGTCCTCCGGTCGTGGGTTGTCCAAAACATGCACTAACTCCAATTTTGCATCTTGGGTGCGGGCGATCGCCGCAGCGAGGGCGACGGCCTCGGCCCCGCGTCGGTCGGGAGTGTAGCCAACTACGTATCGCATGTTGTGTCCTTTAGTTCCTTGGTGAACTGGCTGCCTGATGGCCGCCTCGCTCTTATTTGACAGTACATATCTATCTATGGGGTGCCCCTACTTAGGAATCCATATTTCAAGGGAGCCGCGTCTCGGTAGTGTCCAGACCGTGATGGCATGTGAGGCAACTTTTGGTTGAGTTGGCATTGGGACAATGATTCTCTCGCGGCGGTTAAGGAGTGCTTTTAGATCTGGCTGTTGCGCAGCAGTTTGCCCGTGGGGGTGATGCCGTCGATCTCGGCACCGGCCAGGAAGGTGCGCCGGATGACCCCGGTGAGGGATGCGCCGTCGTACGGGGTGATAGCGTTCTTGTGCTTGAGGCGCGTCACGTCGACCACCTGGGCTTCGTCGGCGGCGAAGATCGAGAAGTCGGCGTCTGCGCCCACGGCGAGGCGGCCCTTGGCCTCCAGGCCTACCAGGTCGGCCGGGGCGGAGGACATCCATTCGACCACCTTCTCCAGGGGAATGCCGCGCTTGCGGGCCTCGGTCCAGATCAGCGGCAGGCCCAGCTGGAGCGAGGACACCCCGCCCCAGGCCACGGCAAAGTCGCCGTTTTCCAGGTCCTTCAAGTCCAGCGTGCTGGGGGAGTGGTCGGAGACGATGCAGTCGATAGTGCCGTCCTGCAGTCCCTGCCAGAGCTGTTCGCGGTTGCCGGCCTCGCGGATGGGCGGGCAGCACTTGTAGGCGGTGGCGCCGTCCGGTACGTCCTCGGCCTGGAGGGTGAGGTAGTGCGGGCACGTCTCGACGGTGATACGCACGCCTTCGGCCTTCGCGGCCGCGATCAGCGGCAGGGCCTCGGCGGAGGAAAGGTGCAGGATGTGGGCGCGGGCGCCGGTGCGCCGGGCCGCCTCAATGACGTGGGCGATCGCGGTGTTCTCCGCGGCGCGCGGGCGGGAGGCCAGAAAGTCGGCGTAGTGCCGGCCGGGCACAGCCGGGGCCTCCTCAATGGTCCTCGAATCCTCGGCGTGCACAATCAACAATGAGTCGAAGGTGCCGATTTCCGCCAGGTCCCGCTCCATTTCATCGGCCTCCAGGTGCGGGAACTCGTCCACACCGGAGTGGATCAGAAAGCACTTGAAACCAAACACGCCCTCGTCGTATAGCGGGCGCAGGTCCGCGGTGTTGCCTGGGATGGCCCCACCCCAGAAGCCGACGTTGACAAAGGTCTGCCCCACAGCGGCCTCGCGCTTGAGCTCAAGGTTGGGCACTGTGGTGGTGGGGGGGATGCTGTTCAGTGGCATGTCCACCACGGTGGTGACGCCGCCGGCGGCAGCTGCCCGGGTGGCTGAGGCGAAGCCCTCCCAATCGGTGCGTCCGGGCTCGTTGATGTGGACATGGCTGTCCACGAGCCCGGGGATCAGGGTCTCATCAGCGGTGAGCTCGATAGTCTTTCTGCCCGTGAGCCCGGCTCCCAGGGGTTCGACGGCGGCAATAACGCCAGCGGTGATTCCCACCTCGTGTGCGGCGGTGCCGGCCTGGGTCAGCACGCTGACGCCCCGGATGACCAGGTCAAAAGTGTCGTGTGTGGGGTAAGTCATTGGAGAGCTCCTCGTGTCCTGGAACGGGTGTCTAAGATGGAATGCAAGGTGGAGTGAGGCGCTTTCGGCTCGCACACGGCATTATTCCCCTACGGATACGGATACGGATACGGCCAGAGGCCAGCCGATAATTTTTTTGGGCCGCGGCGTTGCGTAGGTGCGGACTTTTGAGGTGGACAGTCCGAGTCGGACCAGGGATTCCGCGATGGTGACCGCTGCCGCCACGCCGTCGACCACCGGAACACCCAACCGTGTGCGGATTTGTTCATCCAGGCCTGACATGCCGCCGCAACCCAAGACGATGACTTCTGCCTTGTCGTCCTCTACAGCCTGGGTGGCCTGGTCGATGATCGCGGATACCGAACGGTCCGGAAATTCTTCTAGTTCCAGCACTCCTAGGCCGCTGGCCCGCACCGAGGCGCAACGGGCGTCGAGGCCGGCCAGTTTGAGCCGGTCCTCAATCAGCGGCACTGTCCTGTCCAAGGTGGTGACGACCGAATATTTATGGCCGAGGAACATTGCTGTGCTTGCCGCGGCCTCGGTGATGTCCACGACGGGAACGTCAAGTAGTTCCTGAAGACCCTCCCTGCCGTGCTCACCGTAGCCTGCTTGGATGACGGCGTCGAACGGCTCGGCGTAGGCCAGTACCGCATCCATGACGGCAATCGCGGCTAGATAGCTTTCAAAATTTCCCTCGCAGGACTCGGCGCCGAAGCGCGGAGTGATACCGATAATTTCCGTTCCGGGAGCCGCGGCGCTGCGCGCCTGTGCGGCGATGGAGTCTGTCATGGAGACGGTGGTGTTGACGTTGGCGATCAGGATGCGCATGTTGTTCTTTCCTACTTTTGCTTTGGCGCTGGGGCGCAGTCCGGTCCGTCGAATGGGTCCCGGGTCGGGACTGTGCCCCAGTGGTGGTGGGATTGTCAGTGCAGGCTGGGGACCGCGATCGGTTCTCCGGAGACGTCTTCGAATGAGCGCTTGCGGTCAGCAATCAGGAAGTAGACCAAGGCCCCGATGCCGGCTCCGAAGAACCAAGAGAACGACGCGACTGCCTGGAGAGATGGAACGAAGGCGATGAGAAGCGAGATGGCAGCGGACGGAATGAAGGCGATGATCGCCCGGGAATTGATGCCCTTGCGGTAGGAATAAGCTCCGGTGCGGGACTCGGTGTAGAGCTCGGGGACGTTGATCTTGGCCTTGCGGAGAAGCCAGTAATCGGCCATGATCACTCCGAACAGAGGCCCGAGCAGCCCTCCAAGTCCGCCAAGGAAATAGACGATGACTGCGGGGTTGTTGTAGAGGTTCCAAGGCAGGATCACCAAGCCGATGATGGCGCTGACCAGGCTGGCCCGGCGGAAGTTGAGTCTCTTGGGGAACAAGTTAGTCAGGGCGTAAATCGGGGCGACAAAGTTGGCCATCAGATTTACAGCGACAGTCAGCACGAGCAGGGCCAGTGCAGCCAAGACGAGTAGGAGCGTATTGGGGATGGACTGGACAATGTCCGAGGGGCTGCTGATAAGGACGCCGTTGATTTTGAATTGGGCGCCGGTGATGACGACGACGATCAGGCCGAAGAGAAGCATGTTAATCGGGATGCCCCAGAAATTGCCCTTGATGATTGACTTGCGGCTCTTCGAGGCCCGGGTGAAGTCGCAAAAGTTCAGAACAAACGTGGCGTAGATCGAAACCCAGAGAGCACCTCCGGCGAAAATTTCCCGCCACATGGCACCGCCGGTGAGGGCATGAGGCTTTGAAAGGGCAATGGACCCACCGGCTTTTGCGAACATCCAGACGGCCAGGGCAATCATGGTGATGAGGATGATGGGCCCGGCGAAAGCCTCGTACTTGCGGATCATGTCCATTCCATAGCGGACGATAATAACCTGCACCACCCACAGGAAGAGGAAGGCTGCCCAGCCGAGGGTGGAAAGACCTAGAATGGAGTTATGGTCGAGATTTCCCAGTCCTGGCGACAGGGCGATCAGCAGGACGCGAAGGACCAGGGACGCGAGGTAGGTCTGGATTCCGAACCAGGCAATAGCCACGCCTCCGCGGATCAGCGCGGGAATCTGGGCGCCGTGGATTCCGAAGGAGATGCGACTCATCACAGGAAACGGGACACCCGTCTTATATCCCATGAAACCCGAGAAGGTCAGTAGCGCGAACAAGAGGACGGCGCCGACGCCAAGTGCCACCAGAATCTGCCACGCGCCGAGGCCGAGGGCGAACAGGCCAATGGCGAAGCCGTAGTTGCCCAAGCTGTGAACATCGTTGGCCCACAGGGTGAAAATGCTGTAGCTCGTCCACCGTCGACCTTCTGCCTTGGTCGGGGCCAAGTCCTGGTTGTACAGCCGCTCACTGATCTCGGGTAAACCTGGTACACGCAAAGCCGACTCAGGCGGGTGGTGCATGATCGGATCGGGATGGTTACCGTGGTGGTGGCCATGCACCTCGACCGGCGGGGTCGAGCCTGGAATTATACTCATTAGAGGTCCTATCGAATAGCTAAAAAAATGATCTGTGGTGGCGCGCAGGCGGAATGAGAATCAGGGGAGAGTCCCAGAGCCGGGGTGTGTGGAGCGTGAGGGCCAGTGGAAGGTGCTCCTGAGGCAGCAGCGTCAGAGGCGCTGATTTGAAGACGGTCGTCGCATGGACGTGTAGAGAATCTCGAAGATCCGGCACTTACGTGTTCAAATTGTCGGTCGGATTATGGCTTCTCAGCTTCATCAACGACTTACAGGCACTGATCCTCGCACCGATCCGGCCGAAGTCAGGGCGGACTCCTTATGCCCTTTATTAGGGGCGGACGCTATGATCCTGACAGTAGTGGGGATCCGTCTGGGGCGGTCGATTTCTGGACGCGCCGTCAGGGCGATCAGAACTGTTCAAGAGGGGGGCCGGAGGAACCCGCCGGCGTCTCTTGGCTGCGGCCGAACTCGCTTTCAGCGCAGCAGGATGAGGGATAGACATTGACCTAGACCAATCGTTGGAGGCTCCTCAACGTGAGGATGTCACCACTGTAATGCAGATCACCTAATTCCACAATAAGATACCTAATTTCCACATAATGGAGTTTTAGTTCTGTTTGGCGCTGTGGACGTGGGCAGTGTTTCTTAGGTGGCTCAAGTTCGCGGAACGCGGTAGTGTCTCCTGCCTTTTGGAGAAGTTTCCAGCACATGCTTAGGGTGTGGCGGAGATCGAGCCTTCGGATCCCGACAAGCTCGCCGCCTCTTCGTTGAAGAAGCTCGATCATGGGTATCTTGTCGATGTCTGTGTTGCAGAGTGTCCGTGTGACCCGTACGGCTGTCCGTCCAATTAAGGGGCTTGTTGTGGGGTGCTGTTCTTAGATCGTCCCGTGGGGGTCGAGGTGTTTTCCGGGTTCCATGGTGGGTAGCGGTGATTTCCCGTCGTCCTGCTTCACGTCCGTGGGAGGCGGCGATGGCCATGCCGGCTTTGGTGCGCTCGGGGAGCTGGTCGCGTTCTGGGGCGGAACTTGATGCCCTGCCTTGAAGTCGGCACGGCCGCCGGCCCGGCTGCAGTTCCCTGTATTTGCTGGGCCAGCCGGTCGAGTTGACGGAACGGGTCTGTACGTATCAGTATGGCTATTGACTCCTTGTCCCGCCGTCAGAGAAACACCGCACTACCGCGGCATTGACGGGTTAGACGACCACTAATAACCATCAAAATGAGCGTGGCGACGTAGTGCCTTTCCGAGATGGCCGTTTCCGAATGGCCACTTGGTAGGCAGCCTGCTTTGAAAGGTACCTATGGGCGCACCACGTTCAGGTGCGGAAGCATAATCGGCCTGACCTCGTCCTTGGTTAGATAAAAGTTTAGGCAGTGCACTGTCCCGTTGAGGGTGTTCAACCCAGATCAACCGAAGAGCGCTGCCACCTTGGTCAGCGTGATGAACAGGCCATAGAACAGCGGAATTCCGACCAGTGCCCAGACAACGGTGAGTTTTACAGCTGTCATCTCAGGACTCCAATGCTTGTTCGCGGGTGGTGGGGATGCTTCGGGCTGATTCGTGGAACGTATCCCGGACGGGCCTGACCAGCAGGTTGGCGATGAATCCGATCACCAGCAGGCCTACCATGGTCAGCAGCGCCGGTTGGTAAGCCTGCGCCGTCAGCTCGCCCGGTTTGCCCTGGACGTCCAGAAAAGCATTGATAATCAATGGACCGGCAATTCCTGCAGCGGACCAGGCAGTTAGCAGCCTGCCGTGGATCGCGCCCACCTGGTAGGTGCCGAAGAGGTCCCGCAGGTAGGCCGGCGCTGTTGAAAAGCCGCCACCGTAAAAGGAAATGATGATGAACGCCAGGACTACGAACAGCGCCGTGGTGCTTGAACCGGCTAGCGCCAGCAGGACATAAAGCCCGCCACCGACACCCAGATAGATCATGTAGACCGGTTTACGTCCCACGAGATCCGACGTGGCCGACCAGGCAAAACGGCCGCCCATATTGGCGATGGAAAGCAGTCCCACAAAACCGCTGGCGACCCCGGCAGTCACCAGAGACATACCATCGGGTTGGCGGAAAAAATCCTGGATCATGGGTGAGGCCTGCTCCAAGATGCCAATGCCGCCGGTCACGTTGCAGAATAGGGCAATCCATACCAGCCAGAACTGCTTGGTCTTGATGGCATTGGCGGCCGAGACGTGGTTTGAGGTGACCAGCGTCTTTGCCTTGACCTTGGCGGGATCAAAGCCAGCTGGCTTCCAGTCCGCCGCCGGCACCTTGATCGTAAAGGCGCCAAAGAGCATGTAGATAAGGTAGATGCCGGCAAGGGTGAGAAAGAGCAGCCCCACGGCGTTGCCGCTGGCAACCCAGCCGGGTGCACCCGAGTTCGGGTCATAGGCCTTCAGCAGCGCTGAGGACAGGGGGCTGGCAATCAACGCTCCTCCGCCAAAACCCATGATGGCCATGCCGGTCGCCAGGCCGGGCCGGTCCGGGAACCACTTGATCAAGGTAGAGACGGGCGAAATGTACCCGATGCCTAGCCCTATGCCGCCAATGACCCCGTAGCCGAGGTAAACCAGCCATAGCTGGTGGCTGAAAATGCCCAGTGATCCCACCAGGAACCCGCCGGACCAGAAGAGCGCCGAGACAAACATGGCCTTGCGTGGGCCGTTCGTGTCCACCCAAGTGCCCATCACGGCGGCGGAGAGGCCGAGCATCACAATCGCGATGGAGAAGATAATGCCGATCTCCGTCAGACTGGCGCCGAAGTGCTTTACCAGGGCGGTCTTGTACACGCTTGTGGCGTAGGCCTGACCGATGCATAGGTGCACCGCGAGAGCGGCCGGCGGGATGAACCAGCGATTAAGGCCGGGAGGGGCGACGGTGCGCTCCCTGTCAAGCCAACCCATGTGGACTCCTTTGGTCGGTGTGGCCCGGTGGGTATCAGCAGCCACTGTCCGTAATTGTGTAACAAATCACATCGAAAATAAAGCCGGGCCAGCGGCGGTTTACTGGTTGGCTGCTGTCTGCCGCCCGCGCCGGTCGGAGCGTCGCCACTGAATTGTCCTGCGCGGGTCTTCTGTAGGGGTCTTTGCCGTGACGACGTTCAATTCTTTGCCGGGTTCCTACCGTGACCTGGCGGATTCGAGGTGGATGGCGGGTAGCTTATTTGAGCTGCACGTCGAGCGGCGTCCGGGGCACGACGGCGTCTAATCAGTGCAGTACAAAAGGCGGTGTCATACCCTCGAAGCAACAAGTTGGTTGAATAGAGGAGCTGCTTGTGGGGCGTAGGCCGTTGTCGTTTTCGGATCGAGCGGACATCGCTGTGGGGGTCCTGGCTGGTAGGACGGATCGGCAGATCGGGGCTGATCTTGGCCGGCATCATACGATCATTTGGCGGGAACGGC
>NZ_JAPNLH010000018.1 GCF_026627425.1 Arthrobacter endolithicus | reverse complement strand
CGGCCGCGATCATCGTTTTGCTGTGGGGGACGGTGCGAAGCATCGGCCGGCGACTGATGGACGGGATTGAACCCGAGCTGCTGGACCGAGCGGAGGCAGCCCTGGCTGGCACCCCCGGTGTCCATTCAGTCCCCACGCTCCAGCTGCGTTGGATAGGCCACCGACTGCAGGGCAACGCGAGCATCCAGGTCAGCGACACGACAATCACGGCCGCCGGGCTAATAGTCACCGAGGCCCGGCACAGATTGAGCCATGCCTTGCCCAATCTGGACCAGATGTCCCTCCAACCAGTTATCACGCCGGTTGATCGCCATCTTGACCATCAAACGCCAACGCACGGATGAGCCGATCCGTCCCACTATGGGCGCTGCCGCAAAAATCAGCTCCGCCGCCCTGGCACTGATCCCCGGATGAATTCACCGGCTCTGCTGGCTGCGGTTCTGACATCCGGGAGCCTTTTGTCCCCGACCCACCTGGGCTGCGGTGGGAAAACGTCCGGCCGGCAGCCCACTTATGTTGCCTACGGATTCACTGAGAGTGTGCCACGCGCCAGCTGGGGGTGAGCTGACAGTGCGCTCACAAGGTACGTCCAGCTAATTCCCAGCAACTAGTCGGAGACTGAAAGAGTGAAAAAGACCGGACCAGAAGCGAAGCTCCTTGTAGTTGACGACGAGCCGAATATCCGCGAACTACTGTCCACCTCCCTGCGCTTCGCAGGTTTTGAGGTGATCGCAGCGGGAAACGGCCGCGAGGCACTCGCAGCCGCCGAAGAGCACAACCCGGATCTGGCGGTACTGGATGTTATGCTGCCGGACATGGACGGCTTCACTGTTACGCGACGGCTGCGCGCTGCCGGCAGGCATTTTCCCGTCCTTTTTCTCACCGCACGGGACGACACAGAAGACAAGGTCACCGGACTGACAGTGGGCGGAGACGACTATGTCACAAAGCCATTCAGCCTCGATGAGGTGGTAGCACGAATCCGCGCGGTCCTGCGGCGCACCCAGCCCACAGAGGACGACGATGCCGTCATCCGGGTAGATGATCTGGAGCTCGACGACGACGCACATGAGGTTCGCCGCGGGGGGCGTTCGATCGAGCTCTCGCCGACCGAATTCAAGCTGCTGCGCTACCTGATGCTCAACCCCAACCGGGTTCTGTCCAAGGCCCAGATCCTCGATCACGTCTGGGAATACGATTTTAACGGCGATGCGTCCATTGTGGAGTCCTACATCTCTTACCTGCGACGCAAGGTCGATACGGACCCAGACTCTCCGGCGCTGATCCAAACCAAACGCGGCGTGGGTTACGTGCTGCGGACGTCCGAAAAGCGCTAGCGGGTCCTTCCGTGATCCGCACTTGGAAGAACGCCTCGCTGCGTACTCAGCTGGTGGCGATCATCAGCGCTCTGCTGGTGGTGTCGCTGCTGGCGCTCGGAGGCGCCACGTATGTTCTGCTCCGCTCCTTCTTGCAGGAGCAGATGGACAACCAGCTGAAAACCTTCCAGAGCTCGATTGCACAGGCCGGGATCAGCGCCTCCGACACCAATGGCAGTTCACCCTTAGGATTCGAGTATTTCGTCCGCTTCTCCTACCCGGACGGCAGGGTCTTCATCGAAAACCGGCAGGGGAAAAATGATCCGGTACTTGACCCCTATACGCTGCCGGAGGCTAACAAACTGGCGGACCACCCCTTCACGGTTAGCGGCACAAACGGCGCCGATCCCTGGCGCATCATCATCGTTTCTCCGGCCAACATTAGGAGTCAGAATGGAACCGGCGCCTCCACCAATTTTGCCGGTTACGTCGTCGTCGGGCTTCCCTACACGGATCTGAACAACACTATGGAACGGCTGGCCACGGTGATTGCGGGCGTGGCGTTGCTGGCGGTGGCCCTGGGAATCGTGATCGCCCGCTGGACGGTGACGAGATCGTTCCTGCCGCTCTCGCGGGTGGAAAAGACCGCGGCTGCAATCGCCGCGGGTGACTTGTCCCGTCGTGTGGAAATCGAAAATCCCGCCACGGAAGTCGGCCGCCTGTCGGGTTCGTTGAACGCCATGCTGGCGCACATCGAATCCGCTTTCGCTGCCCGGACCGTTTCCGAACGGCGAATGCGCCGCTTTGTTGCCGATGCCTCGCATGAGCTCCGTACCCCGCTGGTGACCATCCGCGGCTTCTCCGAGCTTTACCGCCACGGGGCCCTGCAGAGCTCTGAAGACGTGACGACCGCGATGGGACGGATCGAGAGCGAGGCCAAGCGGATGGGCGAGCTGGTGGAGGACCTGTTGATGCTGGCCAGAATCGACGAGCAGCGTCCGCTGCAGCGCAAACCCGTAGACCTGCTGCTGTTCGGGCACGACTCCGTGATTGATGCTCGGGCCGCGGCCCCTAACCGGGAGATTAAAGTCGTAGGGCTCGACGGCGGCCCGGGCACCAGTGCGCCCGCCAGCGGGGACGAAGCCAAACTGCGCCAGGTGGTGGCCAATCTAATGGGCAACTGCCTCCGCTACACCCCTGAGGGCAGCCCGGTGGAAATTGCCGTTGGTGTCACCGAAGCGGACGGCGGGAGGCGCTCGGTGCTGGAGGTACGCGACCACGGACCGGGCATCTCGGAGGAAGAAGCCCCGCGGATCTTCGAACGCTTTTACCGCGCTGATTCTTCACGCAACCGGGACACCGGCGGGAGCGGATTGGGCCTGGCCATAGTCTCCGCCCTGATTGCCGCACACGATGGGACGGTCCGGTTGGAACCAACCCCTGGCGGCGGCGCCACGCTGGTGGTCTCCCTCCCGTTCCAGCCTCCCGACGACTCTGATGAAGGCGACGAACAAACTTCATACCATCAGATTCAGGCCAACGAGGCTGGCTATTCCTCCACCGATGCGTGACACAGACAGCCATTCACACTTGTGCTGCTGCCGCTGGCGACGGGAAGCATGGGCTTTTAGCCTCGAGTTATTAGGCTAACGCTCAATCTTTAGGAGATACCCAAAATGGCCGAATTCCACGTCAACAGTGACGATCTTTCGCTCAAAAGCCAGGCCGTGAAAGGCTCCATTGACCAGATCCGATCGGAGGTGGACGCCATGCAACGCAACCTGCTGGATCTGCAGTCAAGCTGGACCGGAGCCGCAGCCAGTAATTTTCAATTGCTGCTCACGGATTGGCGGAGCACTCAGCTCCGGGTTGAAGCCTCGCTGGAGAGCATCAACCGAGCCCTCGCCATGGCCGCAACTCAGTACGCCGAGGCGGAAGCGGCCAACACGCGCCTATTCGCCGGCTGATTCGACGCAAGGCGCCCGGAAGGGCTTTATGCCTCGGGGGTGCCTTGATGGAAACGGAGCCGCCACCGGCCACCGACCTGCCGCCACAGCGAGCTGCGCAGCGCTGAGCCCCGGCGGTCGGTCGTCCGGTAGGTCAGCAAAGCCGTGGCGTCATCAAGCAGATCCAGGTTAAGCACATCCATATCTGGGTTGGGTTCAGTGTCAACGCCGATGGCGCCGAGCATCGCATCGCGGTTCCACATTCGTCCCGACACGCCGAACTCTTCAAAATCGGGGTGCAGGAGTACAGCGACACGGCTGGCGTCACGGCGGATATCCGGTCGCATTAGCTCCTGTTCAAGGGTCACAATATGATCCCGGACGGAGGTAGTGAGCGGGACAAAATCATCTTCCACAGCACCGTCTTCCGAGGTGTGGTCTTCCCCCAGAACGGAGAACAGGTCAGGTTCGGCATCCAAAAATGAATTCGTCCAAACGGGCGCCGCAGCCTCGATGACATCCTCAGCAGCCTTGACAGCTTTGGCCTTCGGCGCAGCATCCATATCCGTCGCGACGGCGCCGGGATAGCCCGGACCCGCCGGCACCGGCTTTCGCGATTGGTAGGCGATTGCCACGGCACGCGCACGAACATCCGCCGCTTCGTTCAGGTCATGCCCGGCATGGCCCTTCACCCATTCGAAGCTGTAGTCCCGACCAACGATTGCCGCGTCGATGTCCTTCAGCAGCTCCACGTTCAATACCGGTTTGCCGTCGGCTTTGCGCCACCCCTTCCGCTTCCACCCTGCCATCCACTTGGTGATGCAGTTGATGACGTACTGGCTGTCGCAAAGGATGCGCAGGTGCTCCTCCCGAACGTGCTCCGTGGACCGGAAGAGGTCCAGTACGGCCATCAGTTCGCCTTGATTGTTGGTGCCGTGGGGCCATCCGCCGGCGCGCCAACAGGTATCGTCCACGTACCAAGCCCATCCGGCCGGTCCGGGATTTCCAAGGGCGGATCCATCTGCGGCAGCAACAATCGTCATGTGTCCATACTTTCATTCCCCGGCACTCCAGCCGGACAACCCAAGCATCGACCGCGCCGCAGATGCTTTTGACGTTAGTCCCTGTCCTCGACACCGCCACCACTTCGTCAGGTGTGTCTCTAAGGCGTTGCTGGCGCGCCCTGCGCAGCACCTTTAAAGACGCAAAAGCGCCTTTGCCTGTAGCAGGGGTGGATTCCGGGCTCTTTTTTCGGAATCTTACTGCCCGCGGGGCAAAGACGCTTTTGCGTCTAGTGAGGCCAGAGTGGCTAGAAGCCGCCCATTCCGCCCATTCCACCCATGTCGTCTCCGCCACCGCCGGCCGGAGCCGACTTCTGCGGCTTGTCGGCCACAACAGCTTCGGTGGTCAGGAACAGACCGGCAATGGAGGCGGCGTTCTGCAGAGCAGAGCGGGTCACCTTTACCGGGTCGTTGATGCCGGCCAGCAGCAGGTCCTCGTAGACGCCGGTTGCAGCGTTGAGGCCATGGCCGACGGGCAGGCCGCGGACCTTCTCGACAACGACGCCGGGCTCCATGCCCGCGTTGAATGCGATCTGCTTCAGCGGCGCGTCAATGGCAACGCGGACGATGTTTGCACCGGTTGCTTCGTCCCCTGAGAGGTTAAGGTTAGCAAATGCCTTGACCCCAGCCTGAATCAGCGCGACGCCGCCGCCGGGGACGATGCCTTCTTCGACAGCTGCCTTGGCGTTACGCACTGCATCTTCGATGCGGTGCTTACGTTCCTTGAGCTCGACCTCAGTTGCGGCTCCGGCCTTGATGACTGCAACTCCGCCAGCCAGCTTGGCCAGACGCTCCTGCAGCTTCTCGCGGTCGTAATCCGAATCGGAGTTTTCAATCTCGGCACGGATCTGGGCAACCCGGCCGGCGATGGCATCGGCATCGCCGGCACCTTCGACGATGGTGGTCTCGTCCTTGGTGACGACTACCTTGCGGGCACTACCGAGCAGTTCGAGGGTGGTGTTCTCCAGCTTGAGGCCGACCTCTTCGGCGATGACCTGTCCGCCGGTCAGGATGGCAATGTCCGCCAACTGAGCCTTGCGACGGTCACCGAAGCCCGGAGCCTTGACGGCAACGGACTTGAAGGTTCCGCGGATCTTGTTCACGATCAACGTGGCCAAGGCCTCGCCCTCAATGTCCTCGGCGATGATCAGCAGCGGCTTGGAGGACTGCATGACCTTCTCCAGAACGGCAACGAGATCCTTCACGTTGGTGATCTTGGAGTTGGCGATCAGGATATACGGGTCTTCGAGGACCGTTTCCTGGCGTTCTGCGTCGGTGACGAAGTACGCGGAGATGTAGCCCTTGTCGAAGCGCATCCCCTCGGTGAGCTCCAGCTCCAGCCCAAACGTGTTGGACTCCTCGACGGTGATGACACCTTCCTTGCCAACCTTATCCAGCGCCTCAGCAATCAGGGCACCGATTTCAGGATCCCCGGCCGAGATGGACGCGGTAGCGGCGATCTGTTCCTTGGTCTCGATTTCCTTGGCAGAGGAGAGCAATTCGGCGATAACGGCTTCGACAGCCTTCTCGATTCCGCGCTTGAGGCTCAGCGGGTCGGCTCCGGCCGCGACGTTCCGCAGGCCTTCCTTAACCAGAGCCTGCGCCAGAACGGTAGCCGTCGTCGTACCGTCTCCGGCGACGTCGTCCGTCTTCTTGGCAACTTCCTTGACCAGCTCTGCGCCGATCTTCTCGTACGGGTCGTCCAGCTCGATCTCCTTGGCGATGGAAACACCATCGTTAGTGATCGTTGGAGCGCCCCACTTCTTTTCGAGCACGACGTTGCGGCCGCGCGGGCCGAGCGTGACCTTGACGGCGTCGGCGAGGATGTTCAATCCGCGCTCCAGACCGCGGCGTGCCTCTTCATCGAATGCAATGATCTTGGCCATGTAGGCTTCAGTCCTTTCGGGACAGTCATTTTTGGACTCAGACCCAGGCTGCGGTGCCCGCGACGGACGAGCCGTGGACCAGCGATCTCTTTACGCCGGCCGGCTGGCTCTCACCACACTGGTTCATGCTTCACTCGCTCCGAAACTGTCCGTTTTTTAGCAGTCAGCACCGGAGAGTGCTAACTCAACAATTAGCACTCGTCCGCGGAGAGTGCAAGCGCATGAGTGCGCTTGCGCTCGGGGCGAACCCTGGATGCCGACGACGGCGGCGCTATGGAAGTCAATTACTAGTCGGGGTGGTCGCGATGGCATAGCGTTGTAGATGGCAGGTATTCCTACGCGCAGCGGCGCAGGTTCCCATCCGCAGCGTCCATCCATTCCTCCCTGCATTTAAGGACCGGTCATGAGCGAGAACCCGCAGCACGGCATCCCCGCCGAGTCCAACGAGCCGCCGGAGAACAGGCCCTCGGAGACACCCGGCTATCAGTCATCTGGCTCCCCCTACCCCGACGGCTCTCCCTACCCCGGCGCGCAGCCCTACTCCGGCGCGCAGCCCTACTCCGGCGCGCAGCCCTACCCGGGACCAGAACCCTACCCGGGAGCGCAGCTACCACCGCAGCAGCAGTATCTTCAACAGCCCTCCGGTCAACAGCCCTACCTCGAGCAATACGGCCAGCCCGGATACGGCCCACCGGTTTATGGCCAGCCCGGATACGTTGAGCAGAAATCCAAGATAGCGGCCGGTCTGCTCGGGATTCTCCTTGGCTCGCTGGGGGTCCACAATTTCTATCTTGGCTTCACCGGCAAGGCTGTTGCGCAGTTGCTGATCACCGTGCTGTCCCTGGGGTTCCTCTCTTGGGCCAGCGCCATCTGGGGGATCATTGAGGGGATTTTGATCCTGACCGGTTCGGAAGGCTTCCGGCGCGACGCCAGGGGCGTTCCGCTGCGGGACTGACCACGTTTGGGGCTACGGTTTCCCCAGTTTCCGGGCCCGGCGGCTCTGGACGCGCAATTGAACGATCCTGGCGCCCCCGGCGAGCGCCACCAGGATCCCACCTCCCACCGCAGCAATGAACAGCGCGATGCCCAGAGCCAGGGATCCTTCCAGTCCCAGGAATCTGACCAGAACCTGATCCTGGTTCTGAATGAAGAAGATAATCAGCAGGACCAGCACGACCAGCGAGACGGCGACGGCGACCCACACCGCAGCTGCCCGGGTCCTGCTGTCCGCGCTGGGCGGCGGCGCAGCTGTCGGCTCCCCATCGGCCGGGGATTCCGGGGCCAGAGCAGCAGCGCTTCCCGCCCCGCTGTCCTGCCTAAGTCCCGGTCTCGCCGGGACTGGCGTCCGCTGCCGATCAACCGGCTGGCTGCCGTGATTACCCGACAATGGTTCGCGTGGTTCGGTGGTCATGATCCGATTCTCCTATCCATTCAAGCGCTCGTCCTTGAGGGCCACTGATTCTCCAGCCGCGCTCATATTGGTTTTCGATCCGCGGGCGCGGCGGCTGTTGCCAAGCCTCATCCTAGAACGGAACAGGGCCGCAACGGCCTTGCTAGCGGCACAAGCCGACAATAGGCTTGCTAGTGATCAGCACGCTTGCTTAGTGTTGCTGCAGCGGCGGGCAAGGGAGTGCGGGATGCGGATAGCTGTCATCGGGGCCACGGGGAACGCCGGAACGGCGCTATTGCGGCGTCTGCACGGGGCCGACGGCGTCGATGCCATCCTTGGCATCGCCCGGCACCTTCCCGATCCGGACACCGAGCCGTACGCCGGAGTTCAGTGGCACCCTGTGGATATCAGCTCCGCCATGGCGGCGCCGCAACTGTCTGCCATCCTTAACGGAACCGACGTCGTCGTCAATCTGGCGTGGGCCATCCAGCCGAACCACGACGAGGCGGCCATGTTCGCCACCAACGTCACCGGGTTGGAGAATGTCCTTCTGGCGGCCGTCAGCGCCGGCGTCCAACACATCGTCTACGCGTCCTCCGTCGGCGCGTACAGCCCGGGCACGAAGATCCGCCGTACCGACGAGACGTGGCCCACGGGCGGCATCCACACCTCGCATTACAGCCGGCATAAGGCCGCAGCGGAGCGCTTGCTGGATGCGTTCGAGGCCGAGCAGCCCAACCTAGTGGTGAGCCGTCTGCGCCCTTCGCTAATTTTTCAGCGCGGCGCCGGCAGTGAAGTAGGTAGGCTTTTCCTTGGTCCCTTCGTACCCAAATATGCCGGCTACAAAATAACGACGCCGTTGCTGCCGCTGCCTCGGGAGCTTACGTTCCAGGCGGTGCACGCCGACGACGTGGCGGATGCCTATTGGCGCGTGATCGAGCAGCGGGCTGCCGGCGCCTTCAATGTGGCAGGCGAGCCGGTCATCACCCCGGAGCTGCTGGGCTGGATTCTCGGGACCCGGCGGATCATCACGCTGCCCCTGGCCGTCCTGCGGGCTCTTGCCGCCGTGACCTGGCGGCTGAGATTGCAGCGCACGGACCCGGGGTGGATTGATATGGCAGCTCAGTCGCCGGTGATGTCCACCGACAAGATCAGGGCGCTTGGCTGGGAGCCGCGGATCAGCTCCGTCGACGCGATGGTGGAGGTAATCAAGGGCATGGGATACGGCGATGGGGTGCAGGGCTCACCGAAACTCCTGCCCCGGAAGAAGGCTGCGTCGACGTGATTTCCACCGAACTGGCCCGGGAGCTCCAGGATGCCGGTCTTCGTTGGGCGCCCGTCTCCGGGGATGCCTTTTGCATCGAGCGGCTGAGTAATAGCTCCGATGCCCTTGAGGCCAACGAGGTTTTCGTGGTCAGCGACATGACCATTGAGGCACACGCTTATGCCACCGGGACCATACTGGGGATGAACGGCACCACCGAATGGGCACTGGATTCGGTGGCGCTGGAAGAATCGCTATGGCTCCCCCGCGAGGATCAGCTGCGCGATTTGCTCGCCGGGACGTTCCGGGCCCTGCGCCGCGAGAGCGGGGCACCGGCACTGTTCACGGTGGAGATCCACCGCCCGGACGGAAGCAGGCATTACACGGACACTGACCCGGCCCAGGCATACGGTAAAGCCCTCCTGGCACTCATCACGGGCGAAACGACAGAGCGAGGTACGGAGGCATCATGAGTGGTCACGGCGGAAAAAAGTTCGGCGTCCTCTTTGATGTGGATGGCACCCTGGTCGATTCCAGCTATCTGCATACGGTCAGCTGGTGGCAGGCCTTCCGCCGGCAGGACCTGGACGTGCAAATGGCCTCCATCCACCGCGCCGTTGGTATGGGCGGCGATAAAATCATTGCCCACCTCCTGGGACCGGATCGGAACGCAGACGACGACGCCGCGCTGGAGGCCTCGCACGGCGCCATCTTCTCGACTCATTGGCCGGCTCTGCGGGCCTTCCCCGGCGCCAAAGACCTACTGGCCCAATGCGCGGACGCGCAGCTCGCCGTCGTCCTCGCTTCCTCGGCCCGGGAGGATGAGCTCGCCGTCCTGAAGGCAGCGCTGAATGCGGACGCCAGCATTGACGCCGCGACCAGTTCCGGGGACGCCGAGCACAGCAAGCCCGAACCGGATATCCTCATCGCAGCGCTGCGGGCCGGGCAGCTGGAAGCGGCGAACACGGTCTACGTCGGAGACTCCGCCTGGGACGTTTACGCCAGTGCTGAATTGTCCATCCCGTGTGTGGGACTGACATGCGGTGGTACGAGTGCGGCTGAGCTGCGGGACGCTGGGGCCGTGGCGGTCTACCGGGATCCGGCGACGTTGCTCCAGGAGCTGGCAGAGAGTCCGATCGGGAAACTGGCCGCCCGCCAGGCCGGGTGAGCCCCTGCGCCCAGTCCGCGCCGGTCCAGTCGCGCCTTCACCTAGGGGGCGGTTGTCTTCTCCGTGCCGCTCATTGCCGGTCTATTGTCTGCGCCGTAGCTATAGACAACATAGTTGGCCGCCGTAATGTCGCCGTTTTCGTCAAAGTTTATCGGACCGGAGATCCCCTCATAATCGATGCTCTGCTTCCGGGCCAGTAGCTCTGAGCAGTCCGGATATCCGGTGCAGGGCGTGCCAGCGGCGGCTTTTCCACCGTCTCCCACGCCCGATCCGCCCGAGACGGATATGAGGCGCGCGGCGATGGAGGATCCGGCGTCGTCATCCGCGGCCGTTGCCGCCAAAGCCGCCAGGATCACCGCATCATAGGTTTCGGCGGCGAACGTCATATCTTTGAGCCCGGGAGTGAGCGCCAGCAGTTGCTTTTGGAATTCCGCGGTCGGGAAGATCCCGGGCAGGATCCCCTTGGCACCCTTAAGCGCAGCAGAGGCAAGCCCGGTGCCATAATTCCCCGTTGCCCCGTCACTGAGCACCAGCTTGGAACCGGGGATTCCGGCGTTCGCGAGCTCGGCCAGGAGCGACTGCCCGCCCCCGCGGGCAACGACGATCACCGCATCCGCTTGGGCGTTTTTGACCTCCCGCACGGTCTCCGCCTCGGCACCGGGGTTCGCCTGAGCATCGACGGCAACGGCGTCCGTCCCCGCATGAGTGCCGGCGGCGGCCACGGAGCCGGTCCTTTTCAACGCCTCGGTCACGGCGCGGGAAATTTCCGCACCGTAGCTGCCGCTCTCATGCAGCACCGCGATTTTGGGGCCAATGTCCGCCGCCAGCTTCGCCAGCACCTGCCCCTGCATGGTGTAGGCGGCCTGCGTCCTGAAGTAGTAGCCGCCGCTGGCAGCATCGCGCAGGCCCGGCGCAGTGTTGGCCGGTGAGATCAGCGTAATCTTGGCTGTGCTGAGCACCCCAATGGCTGCGGCTGCGTTCGCGGAATCCGTGGGACCGATCACCACATCAGCCTTCAACGCCGCCAACGTGGTCGCCTGGGATGTTGTATCCGCGCCGGGCGTTGCCGGCAGCAGTTCTACCGGTTTTCCCTTAAACCCACCGCTGATGCTGATTTGATTGACGGCTAGTTTGGCCGCGGCCTGCTCGGAGTCGTTGAGGAAGCCCTGGGCGCCGCCGTTGTCCAGCAGCAGACCAACCTTCAGGACGCCGTCGCCGCTGGCCCCAACCGAAGCGGTCCGGGCATTGCCGGAAGGCCCGGAACAGGCCGTAATCGCCAGGGCGGCGGCCAGAACCGCAGCCCCCAAGGCCGTGGCGGGGGCTGCAGTGCTCCCGCCGTTCCGGCCCTTCGTCACTGAGCCCCCGGGCCCAGCACCACGGCCAGCGGAACCTGAAGCTCGAAGGTTTGTACCGTCCGTCTTATGCCCAACAGTTGTCCGAGCGCCTCGGCGTCGGCTGCGTCATCGGCCGAGCTGTAGAAAATCACGGAGCTTGGCTGGGCGGCCCCGGCCCAATTTCCCGTCTGGCTCACGGGCCAGCCCGCGTCGGTCACCATGGAGCCATACTTCGCCGCGAGCCCGACCACGCCGGAGGCATTCAGGACGCTGACCGGCGTCGTCTTGTTCACCCCGGCGGCTTCCGGAGAAGGCGTCGGGGACGCGGTCGCCAACCCTGAAGGAGACGTCTTTGCGGACGGTGCCGCGGCCGGTCTGCTGGTTCCAGCGCTGCTGGAAGGTGCGCTGGAGGACGGCGCGGGTGACGCTGTTGCCGTGGATGACGCGGTGGACGAAGGCGCAGGTGACGTCACGGTGCTCGACGAGGGCCCGAACCCCAGCGTGGGAAGAACGAAGAACGCCACCGCACCGATGAGTAGAGCGAGTACCGCGAAGGCCAGAATAGGGACAAGGCCCGAGCGGGGCGCGTCATTGAAACTTCGGTGTACACCGCGGCGCGACGAATTTTCGGGGACCTTGTCGAACTCGTCCCGCGGATATTTACTCATATGGCAGTTGCGTCCTTGTGGTGTATTGCGCGGCTTCGCGTCAGTTCCCCAGCCGGCGGGCCGTCCTGGCCCGCTGACGCGACGTACGTAGTCTACGCAATCTCTTGACCAACATGGGATCGTGGGCTAGCGCTGCTTCGGTGTCGATCAGCACGTTCAGGATCTGGTAGTAATGCGTTGCGGAGATATCAAAAAGTTCGAAGATAGCCTGTTCCTTGGCTCCGGCGTACTTCCACCATTGCCGTTCCAGCGTCAACATTTGCGCGTCGCGTTCGCTGAAACCGCCGTCGGATTGCGGCATTACGGGTGCGGGCTCGGTCATGCACACTTCCCTTCGGGTTCAGGCAACGGCGCAGGCAAGGCAGCGGCATTTGGTTCGGGCAGTCGGCTGCTCCCCATGATAATCGGGAATCACACTGTTGTCATTTGGCGCACTATCCGGACGCGATCGGCCAGAATGGGTGGGTGACCACTCCAGATGCGCTGTTCAACCTCTCCGCGGTGGCATCCCTCCCGGCAGAGGATCCAGCCACCTTGAGCCTGCTCGCCAGCGACCCGCTGTCCTTTATGGCGCCGGATTGGGCGGCTGCGCTGCAGCCCGTCGAGGGGCAGCTGCGTCGGATGGGACAGTTCCTGATTCAGGAGCACGACGACGGACGGGGCTTTCTGCCGCGCGCCCAGCATGTGCTGCGGACCTTTCAGCGCCCCATGGCCGGAGTCAGGGTGCTGATTGTCGGCCAGGATCCGTACCCGACGCCGGGCCATTCGGTGGGGCTGGCTTTTTGCACCGAGCGCCACACCCGTCCGCTGCCCCGTAGCCTGGTCAACATCTATAAGGAGCTGCAGGCGGACCAAGGCATCCCCCCGGCGCTGCACGGCGACCTGAGCCCGTGGGCGGATCACGGTGTGATGCTGCTCAACCGGGTTCTCACGGTGACACCCGGGGATACCGGTTCGCACCGGCGAAAGGGCTGGGAGACTATTACCGATGCCGCGATCAGGGCCTTGGTTGCCCGTCGTTCCCCTCTGGTCGCCATCCTCTGGGGCAAGGATGCGCTCAAACTCGAGCCGCTGCTCGGCGGAACTCCTCTTGTCATTTCCGCCCATCCCAGCCCGTTGTCGGCATCCCGCGGTTTTTTTGGCTCTCGGCCGTTTGGCCGGACAAACGAACTCCTTCTCTCCCAGGGTGCCGGGCCGATCAACTGGTCGCTGCCCCCGTTGTAGGCTGGCAAGGTTGCCCCTGGGCCCCGCACCTGCCTGCATCCGCCTGCACCTGCCTGCACCCGCCTGCACCCGCCGGGAGTCCCGCCACCGATCCGAGGAGTCCTGCTGTGACCATTGCCCCTGCCGTGAAGCCTCGTCCGCAGGCCACTTTGGCCGTAGTGCGCAAGGAGTGGCTAGGTGACCACATGGTCCGGATCGTTGCCGGTGGCGTCGGCTTGGTCGATTTCACGCCGAATGGTTTCAGTGACATGTACGTCAAGATTCATTTTCCGCAGCCCGGCGTCAGCTATCGCGAGCCGCTGGACGTTTTTGCCCTCCGCAACAGCCTGCCGCGGGAGCAGTGGCCGTCCACGCGCACCTACACCGTGCGCTGGGTGGATGCACAGGCGCAGGAATTGGCCATCGACTTCGTGGTTCACGGCAGCGAGGGCCTCGCCGGACCGTGGGCAGCAGCCGCCGCCCCCGGCGACAGGCTGATTATTTCCGGCCCGGGCGGCGCCTACCGGCCGGATCCGGACGCCGATTGGTATCTGCTGGCCGGCGATGAGGCCGCCGTTCCGGCCATTGCCGCAGCCCTTGAGGCCCTGCCGGCAAACGCCGTCGGCTCTGCCTTCCTGGAGGTCGACGGCAACGAGGACATCCAGACGATCGCCGCCCCGGCGGGAATCGAAGTAATCTGGCTGCTCCGCAGGGGCCAACCCGCGGGCACCAGCAGTTTACTGGCCGATGCCGTGGCTGCTGTTCCTTGGCAGGACGGACGCGTGGATGTCTTCGCACACGGTGAGCGCGAATATATGAAGGCCCTGCGCGCAATCCTGTTCGCGGACCATGGTCTGGAACGATCACAGGTGTCCCTTTCCGGCTACTGGGCCCGGGGCCGTAATGAAGACGGGTTCCAGGCCGAGAAGAAAACCCCGATCGGCAAGATCTAGCGCCGTCGGTTACGCCGTTTCTCATTGCTGCCGTGGCCGCGGGTAAGCGGGCGGGCCAAATTATCGCCCAGCACTACGCCGGCGGCCACGGCCAGGATAATGATCAGTGCGTTGAACAGTCCTACGGCGCCTTCCACGGAGGCAGCTGGGGTAATGGTCATGACGAACATGGCCCGGAAGATGGACAGGCCTACCAGCAGGAAAATGCTGGACGGAACGGCGATCACCAGTTGCGGCGCCCCCATCCGCAGCGCCACGGCCCGGGCCGCCATCCCCACGGCCACGGCCGCCACGGCCGGCGCCAAGCGGTCCCCCAGGCCGGCTGCGGTGGCGAGCAGAAGCACGCAGTAGCCGAGCAATCCGATCAGCCCGGTAGGCAGCAGCAGCTTTAACGTGGTTTGCTCGGCGATGCCGATGGCCACCGATGCCAGGATCACCAGCGGCAGAGCCGCCCATAACGGCAGGGCGCCGGAAAAGGGGTTGGTGACATCCAGCCGGCCGGAGCCGAATAGAGATCCAAAAACCAGCCCCACCGCGATCCCGGAGACAATGGCGCCAAAGGTCAGGAAGGCGGAGAGGAAACGCCCCGCCGCCGTGACCGGGAACCCATTGATGGCATCCTGCACGGCGGACACGAGGCGGCCGGAGGGCAGCAGTAGCAGGATCCCGCCGGTGACCACCGAAGCCGGGGTCAGCGGAACTTCCAGCAGCGCGCAGATCAAGGCAATCGCGGTCACCAGGAAAGAACTGGCCGCCGTGGTGAAAAAGTCCGGGACCCGCCATTTACCCAGCGTTCGGGACAGCAGCCCCACCAGCAGCGAGCTCAATAATGCCACCAGGGCGCCGAAGCCCGTCCCGCCGATGACGGCTACGACAATGGCGGCAAACCCCGCCTCCGCCAGCGTGACCATCCAGCGCGGGAACGGCCGCGGGCTCCGAAGAATGGCGTCCAACCGCCGGTAGGATTCGTCCCGGCCCACGCCGCCCGAAACGATGTCCGTCACCAGCTCATGCACCAGCGACAGGCCAGCGTAATTATTGGTCCAAGACCTTACCACACGCAGCAACGTGATGGGGGTAGCGTCCTTTTTCGCGTAATTGATGATCACGGACTGGTTGGTGATGTCCACCTCGATATTGCGCAGCCCCAAAGCCGCAGTGACCGCGATGATGCTGGTCTCCACCTCCAGGGCGCCGGCGCCATAGCGAAACATGGTTTCCGCCAGGTGCAGCGCGAAGTCGATGGTCTTGCGGGCCGAGGCATCCACCCCGCCCACCTGAATCGTCGGGTTTGCATAGGGGCTGCCCGCCAGACGGTCCACAATACTCATCGGCGCGGTCGGTGGCGCCTCGCCTTGGACGAGTTTGCGCAGCACACTGCGGGCCGCGTAATTCTGCTTTGCCGCCGGCACTACGGGGATCATTCCGGCGTGCGGCACCGGGCGCCTGGGCTGCGGTGATTTGTCGCTCATGTGGCCTTTCCCGCCGGCCCGCGTCCTGCCGTCCTCGCGGAACACAAAACGCCAGCCCGACGGCGTTATACGGTGACGGATCTCTGCGTCCAGTCTAACGTCCGGCGGCTGAGCAACGCCTGAACGGACACCGCGATGACGTCCCGGGCAACTCACAGCCCACTCCCAGCCCGGTAAAGGGACTTCCACGGCTCGGCCCTCAAAGATGAAGGAGAACAGGCGCCGCGTGAGCGCCGGAAATCTATGGAGTAAACATGAGTGTTCTCGCCCGTAGCGTGGGCAATGCCTTTCGCAACAAGGTCCGCAGCGGTGCCGTCGTCATCATTTTGGCAGTCGCCATCGGACTGGCCTTGTCCATGCTGGTGGCCAATCAGGCCGTGGCAGACAAAATCACGTCGCTGAAGGCATCCGTGGGAAATAACCTGACCGTCAATCCAGCCGGTTCCCGCGGCGGGCAGGGCGGCGGGGAACCGTTGACCGCTGCGGACCTCAGCACCGCCTCGACGGTGGCGCATGTCAGCTCCGTGACCGGGACGCTGAGCCTGCGGCTAAGCAGCAACGCCAGCACCACCGCCACGGCACCGGGCGGACAGGGCGGAGGCCCGGCCGGAAGGGCCGCCAGCGGCACCACGAGCCTGGTGTCCGCCATCGACCCTGGCACTTTGGGTAACCGGGCGAACGGCTCGACTTCCAGCAGCGGAGGGACCGGGGCCGGCAGCACTGCGGTCAGGCCCGCCTTCAGCATCCCCATTGAGGCGACCGGCATCGCCGGCGCGGTCAACGCCGCCGGAGTGCCCATTAACATCACCGACGGCACGGCCCTCAACGATTTCGCGGGGACCTCCGCCCAGGCGCTAGTGGGCAGCACCTTGGCCACTAAGAACTCCCTAAAAGTCGGTTCCATGTTCACCGTCGATGACCGGACCATGACGATCAGCGGAATCTTCGACGCCGGCACGGCCTTCGACAATAACGCCATCTACCTGCCCCTGACCGCCGCACAGACCCTGGCCAGCCGGCCCGGCGAGATCAGCACCATGACGGTACTCGTGGACAGCATCGATAATGTCGACGCCGCCAAGACGGCGCTGGCCTCCGCACTGGGCAGCACCCGCGTGGATGTCACCGCCGGATCGGCCAATCTGGGATCCGCCATCAGTTCGCTCAGCAGTGTGCAGAGCATTTCGCTGATCGGCTTTATCGCGGCGCTGGGCACGGCCGGACTGATCGTTTTGCTGATCATGATCATGGTGGTCCGGGAACGGCGTCGCGAGATCGGCGTTTTGAAGGCGATCGGTGCGTCCAACCGCAGCATCGGCGTCCAGTTCGTTTTCGAAGCTCTGGTCCTGGTGGTGATGGGTTCTGTTGTTGGCGCAGTGATCGCGGCCTTTAGCAGTAATTCGATCGTCGGCGCGCTGGTTTCGAGCAATACGGGTACGACGACGGCGGCCGCCAGGTCCGGGCGGCAGGCTTTGCGTGCGGCAGGACAGACAGCTGGCGGGTTCGGCGCGGCCGCGGGCCCAGGTGGCGGCCGCGGGGCCTTCGCCGGAGCGAGTCGGCTCATCGGCACCGTCAGCACGTCCCTGGGGTGGCAGACCCTGGTCTTGGGTGTGCTGGGAATTCTGCTCATTGCCGCCCTCGGTGCATTGATCCCGGCGCTGCTGACAGCCAAAGTCCGTCCCATTGAAGTTCTGCGAGGAGAGTAAGAGATGCTGGAAGTAAAAGACGTCGTCAAGTCATTCAAGACCGGCGATCACACCATCAAACCAGTCAACGGAGTCTCTTTTTCGGTGGAACAGGGCACGTTCGCAGCCATTTTAGGCAAAAGCGGCAGCGGGAAGAGCACACTCCTTTCGCTGCTTGGCGCTTTGGATAAGGCTACGTCCGGGGACGTTCTGGTCGATGGAGTCAATATCAGCCAACTGCCGGATTCAAAATTGACGGCCTACCGCCGAGACGACATCGGCTTCGTCTTCCAGCAGTACAACCTGATCCCCAACCTGTCGGCCAAGGAGAACGTGATGCTGCCGATGGAATTTGCCGGTGTATCCCGGGCCGAGCGCAGTGCGCGGGCCGTGGAACTGCTCAGCCAGGTGGAGCTGGCTGAGGAAACGCACGATCGAAAGGCCAATAAGCTCTCCGGCGGTCAACAGCAGCGCGTCTCGATAGCCCGGGCACTTGCCAATAGACCCAAGCTGATCCTGGCGGACGAGCCGACCGGAAATCTCGATGACGAAACGGGCGAGCTGATCATCGAGCTGTTGCGCTCATTGTGCCAGGAAAAGAACACCACCATTTTGGTCGTCACCCACGATCAGGCCCTGGCCCGGAAGACGAACCGCAGGTTCCGGCTTGCCCGGGGCAAAATCACCGAGATAACTCAGGGCTAACGAGCCGTAGGGCGCCCCCGCGTAGTCGCTGCGGAGTGCCCCTGCGGCCCTGTCGCGGCCCGTCGTCTTGAGCCGCCCGGCGCTACTGCCGGTAGCCCTCAACCTCTTCGGAAGGACGCACGGAAGCCTCATCGGGGTTCTGGCCAGCGTCGAGTTTGGCCCGCCGCTGCCGAAGCAGGTCCCAACATTGATCCAGCTGGACCTCAAGATGCTTCAGATCCGCACTGCGGGACTTCGACTCCCCTTCCGACGGTGCGGATTCGCGCAACTGTTGTTCCTGCTCCACGAGTTCCTGAATCCGCTGATGTATCTGTTGTCCGTCCATCGCCGTCTCCTAAGTGTCTATTGTTGCCGGGCTGCCTTCTGCGGACTGAGAACGTCTTCAGTGCTGTGACTCTTGAACTGCCGGGTCCGCTTCAGCGTCGTGGTCCCTAGGCTACGCAGAGCTCCGGCGGCTGACTAGACGCTCTCGTTCTCCAGGCTTTCCTCCAGAACGGGACTATTCTCACCGGATCCTTGCAAGGCCTGCGGATTCTGCGCGCCGTTAGCGGCATGGATTTTTCTGCCGCCGCGGTAGCGGTAGAGTCCGATGGCCACGACGACAGCGGCCAGCGCGGCTGAGAGGAGCAGTGATTCCCTGGTATCGGGGAGAATGATCATGCCCACCAGCAGCGCCGTGATGCTGGCAATGGCCAACCACGTCAGGTACGGGAAGGCCCACATTTTCAGCGGGAGGTCCCTAGCCGCCGTACCCATACGACGGCGCAGAATGAGCTGAGAGACTGCGATAACCAACCAGACAAACAACGCTATTGCACCCGAAGTATTGACGAGGAAAAGAAAGACAGTGTCCGGGGCAATGTAGTTCAGGCCGACGGTGATGAAGCCGACGACGGTGGACGCCAGAACCGCCGCAGCGGGAACACCGCGGGTGGATATCCCCCGCAGCGCTTTGGGAGCATCCCCGCGGCTGGAGAGCGAAAAGATCATCCGGCTGGCTGTGTAGAGTCCCGAGTTCAGGCAGGACAGTACGGACGTCAGTACGACGACGTCCATTATTACTCCTGCTCCGGGGATACCGTACAACTCGATAACGGCGACGTAAGGGCTTTTCGCCACCGACGCATCGTTCCAGGGCAGCAAAGTCACCACGATGGCAATCGAACCGATGTAGAAGATCAAGATGCGCCAGACCGTAGATTTGACCGCTTTTTTGACCGCATTCACGGGGTTGGCTGACTCGCCGGCGGCGATGGTGGCAATTTCCGCGCCGAAGAAGGAAAACACGACCACAAGAATCCCCGCCAACACTGCCCCGCCACCATTGGGCAGGAAGCCGCCGTTACCGGTGAGGTTACTCATCCCGGGTGCCTTGACACCAGGCAACCATCCTAGGATTGCCGCCACGCCCAGCAGCAGGAAGATGGTGATCGCCGCAACCTTGATGGAAGCGAACCAGAATTCAAATTCCCCGAAGGATTTCACCGATGCGACGTTGGTCAGCGTCAGCAGTACCATCAGGATCAGCGCCCAGATCCACTGGTCCACACCAGGCGCCCAACGGTGCATAATCGCGGCACCGGCAGTCGCCTCCACGCCCAGAACTATGATCCAGAACCAGGCATACAACCAGCCGATGCTAAAGCCCGCCCATCGGCCCAGCGCCTTGTCCGCGTAGGTAGAGAATGAGCCCGTTTCCGGATTGGCAGCGGCCATCTCCCCCAGCATCCGCATCACCAGAATGACCACCAACCCAGCGGCAGCATAGGCAATGAGAATGCCCGGACCCGCCTGCCGGATTGCAACACCGGAGCCGACGAACAGCCCGGCACCGATCACGCCGGCAATGGCGATCATGGACAGATGCCGGGGTTTAAGCGTTTTGGAAAGTTGTTGGTCTGCAGTCACCGATGATATCCATTCTGTTCCTCGACTCAGCTCTCGGACGGCAGACAGGCCGCCAGGCACGAGCCGGCTCGTAGTGAAGGGCGTGGGCTGTGTCACAGCCGGGTTTTACTGTAACGGCAGTTTCAACTGCCGCCTATGTGCAGTTGGACAGTTCCGGCGGACTGCTACTGAACGGACGCCCTTTTAGGGTGCCTGCCCCGCACTAACTAGCATGGAATCATGACGTCAGCAGCAGAACCCACCGTAATCGGTTCCATTGCCTACCAGGGCGAGCCCGGGGCGAACTCGCACATTGTCTGCCTCGAGGCGTACCCCGGCTGGAATACGATCCCCTGCTCCACCTTCGAGGATGCCTTCGCGCAGGTCACCACCGGAGCGGCCCAGCTCGCGATGATTCCAATCGACAACTCGGTGGCAGGACGGGTGGCGGACATTCACCTGCTGCTCCCGGACACCAGTCTGCAGATTGTCGGCGAGCACTTTCTGCGGATCCGCTTTGACCTACTGGGTATACCCGGTGCCACCATTGACCAGGCACAAGAAGTCCACAGTCATGTCCACGCCCTGGCCCAATGCCGCCGCTTCATCCGCGATCACGACCTCAAGCCGGTCGTTGCCGGGGACACCGCCGGGTCCGCCCGCGAGGTACGCGACTGGAACGATCCGACAAAGGTTTCGCTGGCTCCGCCGCTGGCCGCCGGCATGTACGGGCTGGATACTCTGGCCAAGGATGTGGAAGATGAGCACCACAACACCACCCGGTTCGTAGTGCTCTCTCCCCCACAGAGCTACCCGGAGGCCGGGAGCGGGCCGCTGGTCACCAGCTTCGTCTTCAGGGTCCGCAACATCGCCGCGTCACTGTACAAAGCGCTTGGTGGTTTCGCGACCAATGGCGTGAACATGACCCGGTTGGAGAGCTACATGGTGGACGGTGAATTTTCCGCCACCATGTTCATGGTGGACGTGGAAGGCCACCCCGAGGACCGCGCCCTGAAGCAGGCTCTGGCGGAGCTTACCTTCTTCAGCACGGAGCTGAGGATCCTGGGCGTCTTCCCCGCCCACCCCTACCGGCAGACCAGAACAACGGATTAGATCCTCACCGCTGGCAAAAGGGTGCGCCAGCGGTGAGGGCCTATGGTCGGCTGTCTTAAGCGTTCGGGTTCCTGGTCCACAGCGATTGCATCTCCCGTACCGCACGGTCGGTGATCCGTAACATGGCGTCCCGTGCCTGCACGGGGTCGCCGCGCTGAATGGCACTGGCCACATCCACATGCATCTGGAGCGCTTCTTCGTGGGGGTGTTCCGGCATCAGACCGTAGTTGGTCCGCCCGGTCAGCACCTCGGCCACCAGGGTGTGCAGCCGGCCAAACATCTCGTTCCCCGAACTGGAGAGCACAAGGCGGTGGAACTGGATATCCAAATCGAGGAAGAGGCCCGTGTCGCCGTCCCGGCCTGCCGCCCACAGCTTCCCTGCCAGTCCCATCAGGTCGCTGGCGTCGCTGAGCGGTGCCCGCAGCGCCGCTAATTTGGCGGCCTCCGGCTCAATCGCAGCCCTCAGTTCGTACAGGGAGCGCAGTTGTGCGATTCGTCCCGCGGAGGCTAACCGCCATCGGATAATCTGGGGGTCGTACAGATTCCATTCCGAGGACGGCAGCACCGAGACGCCAATTCGGCGCCGCGAGGTGACCATGCCCATCGATGCCAATACGCGAAGAGCCTCCCGCACCACGGAACGCGAAACCTGGCAGCGTTCTTCAAGTTCTTCGATGCGTAGGGTGGAACCGCCGTTCAGCTCACCAGAGCTGAACGCCAGCCCCAGGAGCTCCACCACCTGCGCGTGGAGACCGCCTGTGCGGGCCGGATCCGAGGCTGCTTGAAGACTAGTGCTCTCACTGGTTTCGGCAGCGGCACCGTGCGAAAATTTCCCGGGTTCCATGGCATTGATCATATCGTTACCGTTTTGCGGTTGCATAAGTATGATCTTTCTCACTAGAGTTTCGGGATAAAGCAGATGTAATGATGCATCAGCTTCGGTTGCGTCGTCTGTGGCGGTGCAGCCCTACTGAAGAAATGGAGAGAGCGTGAAACGAAACCCTCTTTTGCGATCCATTGGGATAACCGCTGCGACAGTGGTCCTGGCTGCGGGAACACTGACCGGCTGTGGCACCGCCTCAAACTCGGCCGGTGGAAGCGCCCCCAGCACCTTGCGCGTTACACTTGCGAACCACGTCTGGACAGATCAGATCAAGGCCGCCATTCCGGAATTTGAAAAGGCCAATAATGTAAAGGTCGAACTCACCCAGCTGGGCGAGGATCAGCTGTCCGATCAGTACAACGTTAAGCTCAACGCCGGTACGGACGAGATCGACGTCATGATGTACCGTCCGCTGCAGGAGGGGAAGCTGTTCGCCAAGAACGGCTACCTGGCCGATCTTTCGGACAAGGTCAAAAACGATGCGAGCTGGAACTGGAGCGATTTCCAGGCCGGCCCCGTCTCCTCCACGACCTACGAGGACAAAGTAGTCGGCGTCCCGACGATCACCGAACGCGAGGTCCTCTACTACCGCAAGGATTTGCTCGCCAAGGCAGGCCTTGAAGTCCCCAAGACCATGGATGAGCTCAAGGACGCCGCGACGAAGATCAAGGACGCTAATCCAGGGATGGCCGGCTTTGTGGCCCGGACCGGAAAGTCCACCGCCGTCACTCAGTTTTCCAGCTTCCTGTACAGCTTTGGCGGCGACTTCATCGACAAGTCGGGCAAGTCCGCCGTCAGCAGCGACGCGGCGAAGAAGGCCTATTCCTTCTACGGCGGCCTGATCAAGGATCAGGGACCGGCCAATGTCAGCACCGACATGAGCTGGCCCGAGGTGATGGCAATCTTCACCCAGGGTAACGCGGCCTTCTACACGGAAGCAGACAGCCTCTACAAGAACGCTACCGACCCGGCCAAGTCCAAGGTCTCCGATACTGTCGGCTTCGCACCCCTCCCCGCCGGTCCTGCCGGATCCAAGCCCTACAACGTGCCGTCATGGGCATTGGGCATCAACGCGGCCTCCAAGAACCAGGACAACGCCTGGAAGTTCATTCAGTGGGCCACCAGCAAGGACATGACGCTGAAAATCCAGCAGGCGGGAGTCCCCGGACCCCGCAACTCCGTCTGGGACGATCCGGCGGGCATCTCCACCTACCCGAAGGACCTGGCTTCGGCCATCGCCGTCAGCGCCAAGAACGGTGTCGGCCATGACCGGCCGCTCGTGATTTCCGTGGCCAAGGCCCGAGAAATCGTGGGCGACCCGATCGTCACCGCCATCACGGGCGGCAACACCTCCAACGCAGCGGATTCTGCGAACACTGCCTTCCAGAAGTTCCTTGAGAGCGATAAATAAGACCGGCGACATAAATCAGCCGCAGCTGAGTGCGGGCACAAGCTGGCCGGTCGCCGTCCTGGCGGCCGGCCTTGCGCATCTTCCTCAAGCCGCACACCTTTTCCACCCGACACACGATTCGACAGGTGAACGATGACCGTTCTGACCACGACCCCCAGATCCGCCTGGCGGGCCTATTCGGACTGGGCCAATACCCACCGCAAGTGGCTCTTCGCGGCCCCGGCAATGATATTCGTGGGAGTCCTGATCGCCTTTCCGCTGGCCTGGACCCTCTATCTGAGTTTGACCGACGCCCACGGTTCGGTCCGCGCGGCGTCGCATTTCGTCGGCTTTGGCAACTATCTGGAAGTCCTCAAGGACACCAAAAGGTTTTGGCCCGCGACGGGGCGCACCTTTGCCTTCACACTGTCCGCCTTGGCCGTGGAAATGGTCCTGGGAATGTGCATTGCGCTGCTGCTGTGGCGGCCCTTTCGCGGTGAAAAATGGGTGCGGGTGGCCATCCTGCTGCCGCTGGTGGCGACGCCCGTCGCCGTCGGCATGATGTGGCGCCTGATTTTCGATCCCAACATCGGCTTCGCCAATCAGCTGCTGAACTTCATCGGACTGCCGTCCCAGCCGTGGCTCTCCTCCCCCCAAACCGCCCTGCCGACTCTGGTCTTCGTGGATATCTGGCAGTGGACGCCGATGGTGGTGCTGATTCTGCTCGCGGGACTGACCGCCCTGTCCGATGAACCGGATGAAGCGGCCCGCATCGACGGCGCCAATGCCTGGCAACGGTTCCGCTTTGTGACCCTTCCTCTGCTGATGCCCACGGTCATCGTCGCCGTCCTGCTGCGCAGCATCGATGCGCTGAAGACCTTTGATATTCTCTACGCCACCAAAGGCAAGGGCGGAGGGTCTTTCAACGAAGTCGAAACCCTCAATGTCTACGCCTACGGCCTGAGCTTCGATTACAACAGCTACGGCCTGGCCTCGGCAGTTCTGATCTTGTTCTTCCTAATCATCGTGGCGTGCATGTTTGTCCTGACACGTCGCCGGAAAGGCAACAGATAATGAGCGCCACCCTGACCGACGTCGGCCCTAAAACGACACCGACCGTCCTGCCGAGGCGCCGGAAGCCGCTGCGTTCCCGGGCCTACAAGCTCTTCCGCGTGGTCATGTTGATTCTGGTCGTCATCGTCTTCATTGCTCCGCTGGCGTGGATGTTACTGGCCTCATTTAAGACCAACGTGGACATCTACGACGCCGGCAAATCAGTGATCTTCTCCCCCACCTGGGAGAACTACAGCAATGTGCTGGGCCGCAACAACTACTTCCAGTTCATTTTCAACAGTTTCTGGGTGGCCTTTTGCTCGACCGCGTTGTCCCTCGTTTTGGGCGTACCCGCCGCGTATGCGATGAGCCGCTTCACCATGCACCGCTCAGCCCTGGTGGTGCTGATGGCACGCATCATTCCCGGCGTGAGCCTGCTGGTTCCGTGGTACTACGTGTTTTCCAATATGCGCCTGGTGGGCGGGTTCTCCGTGCTGATCCTCTCGCACATGTTCGTGGCACTGCCGCTCATTGTCTACATCATGATGTCGTTTTTCGATTCGATGCCACTGGAACTCGAGGAATCTGCCCAGGTGGACGGGCTGACAGCCATTGGCGCCTTCGCGCGGATCACCCTTCCGTTGTCCGTCGGCGGCATTGCCACCGCCGGTATCCTCTCCTTCATTTTTTCCTGGAACAACTTCATGTTCGCTCTGGTTCTCTCCGGCGCCCACACCAAGACGCTGCCGGTGGCGATCTTCAACTTTGTCTCCTATGCCAGCATCGACTGGGGTGGGCTGATGGCGGCTGCCGTCGTGGTGACCATTCCCATCATGGTGATTGCCCTGTCTACGCAGAAATACATTGTCACCGGTCTCACGGCCGGCGCCACGAAAGGCTGACCGATGACCGAGATGCGTATTACCCGCATTGAAACGTTCCTGGTCCCCCCGCGCTGGCTGTTCGTCCGCGTCGAAACTGACAGCGGCATCGTCGGTTGGGGCGAACCGGTGGTGGAGGGCAGATCCGAAACCGTCCGGACCGCCGTCGAGCAGTTAGCCGAACTTCTGATTGGTACCGATCCGCTGCGCATCGAGGATCACTGGCAGGTCATGACCAAGGGCTCGTTCTATCGCGGCGGCCCGATCCTGGCCAGTGCCGTATCCGGACTGGACCAGGCTCTGTGGGATATTGCCGGCAAGCACTTGGGCGTCCCGGTGCACCAACTGCTGGGAGGCCATGTAAGGGACCGGATCCGGATGTACGGCTGGGTAGGCGGGGACGAGCCGGGCGAAATTGCCGACTCCATTAGCGCCCAATTGGACGTGGGTCTAACGGCGGTGAAGATGAACGCCAGCGGCCGGATGCATCCGATCGGCAGTGTCGCGGAGATCGACGGCGTGGTGGAACGGGTCGCCGCCGCACGGGAGGTCCTCGGGCCGAACCGGGATGTCGCCGTCGACTTTCACGGCCGCTTCACGCTCGCTAACGCCCGCCGGGTGGCGCCGCTGCTGGAACCGCTACGCCCGTTCTTCATCGAAGAACCCGTTGTGCCGGAGAACTCGCATCTGATCGGTCAGCTGACCCGGTCAACATCCATTCCTGTCGCAACCGGTGAGCGGCTGTACAGCAGACAGGAATTCCTGCCGGTCCTGCAAAGCGGAATCGCCGTCGCGCAACCGGACCTGTCCCATGCCGGCGGCATCACGGAGGTGCGGAAAATCGCCTCCCTTGCCGAGATCTTCGACGTCCAGCTAGCACCGCACTGTCCACTCGGGCCGCTGGCTCTGGCCGCCTGCCTGCAGGTGGGCTTCGCGACGCCGAATTTCCTGATTCAGGAACAGAGCATCGGTATCCATTACAACCAGGGTGCCGAGGTGCTGGACTATGTGCTGGACAAAACGCCGTTGAAGTTCGTCAACGGACATATTGAGCGGCTGACCGGTCCGGGTCTGGGCATCGAGGTCGACGAACAGTCGGTGCGGAGCGCCGACAAGAACGGGCATGCCTGGCGCTCGCCATTGTGGCGGCACGACGACGGCTCATACGCCGAGTGGTGAGCTCACCTTCCGGCAGCTGCACGGGAGACCGAGAAAACGCGCTGGTACGTATGTCCAGGTATGGAGAGGAAGACCGATGAAGATCGTTGCTGCTGATGTGATTGTTACCAGTCCCTCGCGGAACTTCGTGACCTTGAAGATCACCACGGATGAGGGTTTCACGGGGTTGGGGGATGCGACGTTGAATGGTCGTGAGCTCCCGGTGGCGTCGTATCTGACCGAGCATGTGGTGCCGTTGCTGCTGGGGCGGGATCCGCACCGAATTGAGGACACCTGGCAGTTTTTGTATCGCAGCGGGTATTGGCGCCGTGGACCGGTGACGATGGCTGCGATCGCGGCGGTAGACATGGCGTTGTGGGATATTAAGGGCAAGGTCGCGGGCTTGCCGGTTTATCAGTTGTTGGGGGGTGCATCCAGATCGGGGTTACGCACCTACGGGCATGCCTCCGGACGGGATTTGCCGGAGCTTTTTGATTCCATCCGGGCGCATCTGGCGGAAGGCTATAAGTCGATCCGAGTGCAGACCTCGGTGCCGGGGATAAAGGCCGTGTATGGCGTAGCCGCCCAGGCCCAGTCCAGCGGGGAACGCTATGACTACGAACCCGCCGGGCGTGGTGCTTTGCCGGCTGAGGAGGACTGGGACACCAGGGCGTATTTGCGGCATTTGCCGACGGTCTTTGAAGCGGTCCGCAACGAATTCGGGGCGGATCTGCCCTTACTCCATGACGGACATCACCGGATGACGCCAATCCAGGCCGCGAAGCTGGGGAAGTCGCTGGAGCCCTATGACCTGTTTTGGTTGGAGGACTGCACACCGGCGGAAAACCAAGAGGCCTTCCGTCTGGTCCGCTCGCACACCATCACGCCGCTTGCGGTCGGTGAAGTGTTTAATACCGTCTTTGATTTCCAGACCCTGATCCGCGAACAGCTGATCGATTACGTCCGCGCCGCGTCCACGCACTTCGGCGGAATATCCCCACTGAAGAAAGTCATGGACTTCGCTGCGCAGTACCAGATTAAGTCCGGTTTTCATGGGCCCACCGATGTTTCCCCTGTCGGGCTGGCCGCCCAGACGCATTTGGGCCTGGCGATCCATAACTTCGGGATTCAGGAATATATGGAACATAGCGAGAAGACGAATACCGTCTTTGAACAAACCATGACCTTCACCGACGGGTACCTGCATCCAGGCGAGAAACCGGGCCTGGGTGTTGAACTCAATGAAGAAGCCGCCGCATCCTTCCCATACCAGCAGGCCTACCTGCCCTACAACCGCCTGGCAGACGGCACGGTGCACGACTGGTGAGCAGTACACGATTAGTAGTGATGGGCGTCAGCGGCTGCGGGAAAAGCACCATCGGCTCCCTCGTCGCCCATGCATTGGGCATTCCCTTCGTGGATGGGGATTCCCTGCACTCGGTGGAGAACGTCGCGAAAATGGCGGCCGGCACCCCGCTGACGGATGCCGACCGCCGGCCCTGGCTCGCCGTCGTCGGCCGCGCGCTGGCCCAGACGGACGGACCCGGTCTGGTAGTGGCCTGCTCCGCACTAAAACGCTCCTACCGCGACGCGATCCGCGCCCAGGCCTCGGACGTGTTCTTCCTGCACCTGCACGGCACCCGTGAGCTCCTCAGCACCCGGTTGGCACGACGTGCCGGCCACTTCATGCCCGCTGATCTCCTCGACTCCCAACTGGCCACCCTCCAACCCCTTCAACCCGACGAAACCGGCTACGCGGTCGACATCGACCAACCCGTCAGCGAAATCCTGAAACAAGCGGTCCTGGCCGCAGGCTCGGGTATCCAAACCGAAGCAGTCGCGGCTGCCGTCCGCTGACAGGGGGCGGACCTCCCCTTGGATCCCACCGCGGGACTATGCTGATCCGATGGCAACAGCTACCGAAATCCCCGGCTGGCTGCAGTACATCTCTGCCGCCGCGCCTTTGGCCATACTTGTCGGCGCCTTCATCGCAGGGACCATCGGCCTCGTGACACTCGTCGAGCGCACCCGTGCTGATAGGCGCGACCAATTCTGGCAGCGCCTGCAGTGGGCCATCGACGCGGCTATTTGCACGAGCGATCGGATCCGGCAACGGACCGGTCTTATCGTCCTGGCACGATTGGGGAGCAGTGACCTCTGCCGTGATGAAGATGCGGATCTTCTCCGTGATATCGCCGATGGAGTCACCGCCGAGCTAGTGGACGGGACCGCAGCCCCGGATGATAATGAAGAGACAGCACATGAAGAAGATGAGGCTAGTGGCAACTCCAAAAATTGAGCAGATTCAACCGAACCTGGTTAGGAAGCTATCCCCCTCCGGCCATTATGAGGTTTCGCTGCCCACTCAGAGCAGGACCGTCGTGGTGGTTAACAGGGAAGATGCGATGGTGCTCGAAGCTGCGGAAAACTTACGCCGCGCCTTGGATTCGCGCCACAGCAAACGCTAGCCGCCGCCGGGTGCGCCGGCCTCCCCAATGATGATTTCGGTGGCGACCGCAGCCGGGCACCGCGGCTATCCGAGTTCGGCCGAGATCAGCAAGGCAGTCTGTTGAATGAGCGGTAACTGGTCCTTGAGCTGCTCCAGGTCGGCCACCATGCGGATGGCGGTCACGGATAGCGCACCGGCTACGCCGTGGGAGTTGAGGATCGGCACGGCGATGCAGTTGACGAAATCTTCGTGTTCGCAGTTGTCTACCGCCCAGTGCCGTTTTTCGATCTCAGCCAGCTGGTCGTCCAGCGCGGACCGCGTGGAAAGCGTGTTGGGGGTGTACCGCTCCCAACTGGTGCCTTCGAGCACCGCATTGCGCTCGGTCAGATCCAGCTCGGCCAAAATGGCTTTACCGACGCCGGTGCAGTACGCCTCCACGGATTTGCCGATCCGCGAGTACATCCGCACACCGGCCGAGTCCTCAACCTTGTCCACGTAGACAATGCTGTGGTCCATCAGGGCAGCGACGTGAATGGTATTTCCTAGGACCTTGTGCAACGCGCGGATATGGTCGTGTGCGGCCTCGCGCAGGTCAAGGTCGTCAAAGGCGCGTTTTGACAGGGACACTAGATGCAATCCGAGCACATACTTGCCGTTCCGTCCTCGGCGGACGTAGCCAACCTCCTCCAGGTCGGCCAGCTCGCGGAACATCGTGGACCTGTGAAGATCAAAGGACTCGGCCAGTTCGTTGACGGACCGGGGTTCGGCGGCAATCGCGTCGATGATGCGGGCAGCCCTGCGGACACTTTGGGACATCACATTTCCTTTCCACGCAATCCTGCTTCGCAGCGCGGTACCCGCGCCCCGCCGTGATGTCAGCCAGGAAGCTGCTCAACGGCCCGCAAAGCCAGGCCATCCCACGCTGTCCGGGGATCTCGGTCTGCGAATCACCGCCGATAAAGTATGTGCGTATACTGCACGCTGAGTTGCAGGATTTGCACATACTTCACAACATAGTACCTTCAATTCCCTACATGCAAACTTCTTGATGTGTGCGTATATTGCAACGACGCTGTGCTATATGCTCCAAGAATGAAAGGGATGAGATGAGCACCGCTCACAGGCCCGAGGTCATCACTATTGGCGAGACAATGCTGCTCGTCACTCCCACCGTGCAAGAGGCACTTGAAGACGCCGAAACGTTCCACCTTGACGTCGGCGGTGCGGAGTCCAATCTGGCCTCCCATCTGGCATCGCTGGGCCGCCGCGCCGCATGGGTGGGACAGTTCGGCAACGACGCCCTGGGCCGTCGCGCATTCCGGCTGCTGCGCGGCCGCGGCATTGATCTGCGCTGGGCACGGACCGAGCCGTCGGCGCCGAGCGGCGTGTACTTCAAGAACCCCGGCCACGGCGTCCAGTACTTCCGCACCGGGTCCGCCGCATCCTTGATGGACCCCGCAACCGTCCGGGACATCCCGCTGGAGCAGGCCGCCGTCGTCCATCTTTCCGGCATCACCCCTGCCCTATCAGCAGGCTGCTCCGACCTGACAGACGCCGTCATCCGGAGAATTTCCGGCAGCGGCACTCTACTGAGCTTCGACGTTAACTACCGCGCGCCGCTGTGGGACATCGCGCAGGCCGGCCCAAGGCTGCGCGACCTTGCACAGCAGGCGGACCTGGTTTTTGTGGGACTGGATGAGGCTGAAGTACTCTGGGGAACGACGACCCCCGAGGACGTCCGGGACCTGCTGGACCGGGTGCCCACCTTGATCATTAAGGACGGCGACGTCGGCGCCACCGAGTTCTCCCCCAACTGGAAAGCCTTCGTCCGTGCCGTGAAATGTACCGTCGTAGAGGCCGTAGGCGCTGGCGACGCCTTCGCAGCCGGCTACCTGGATGCGTGGCTCAGCCGCTTCTCACCTGAGCAATGTCTGCAGGCCGGCCACGACTGCGCGGTGAAGGTCCTGCGCTCCACCGGCGACTATCCGCTCGCGACTTGACGCCCCGACGCCGCACGCAGTTGCCTCTTCAGTGAGCATCTCTGAAACCCCGCCAAGAAAAGGATCAATCGTGACCATTACAGCAGCCCAGTCTAACGACTGGTTCAGTAACAACTTCGAAGCCGCCCCCATCATGGCCATCCTGCGCGGCTTTGGCGTCCTGCGCAGCCTCGAACTGGCCACCATCGCCTGGGATCTGGGCATCACCAGCGTCGAAGTCCCCATTCAGTCCCCCGACGACATTGAAACCCTCACCGCCATCGCCTCCGCTGGAGCCGACCGCGGTCTGCACGTCGGAGCCGGCACCGTTCTGACCCCCAACCACGTTCGCCAAGCCGCAGAGGCCGGCGCCGCCTTTACCGTCAGCCCCGGCCTGGACCCGGACATCGTCGCGGCTTCGCTGGCTACGGGCATGCCCACGCTGCCAGGCATTGCCAGCTCCTCCGAGATCCAGTGCGCGCTACGCCAGGGCCTTAGCTGGGTCAAAGCCTTCCCTGCCACCGCGCTGGGCACCACTTGGTTCAAGGCCCAGCACGGACCCTTCCCGCAGCTGAACATTGTCGCCACCGGAGGCCTGGACGCCGCCAACCTCCGCGACTACCTTGGCGCCGGAGCGCGCGTGGGTGCCGTCGGCTCTGCCCTTGCCGACGAAAGCCAGCTCAGCCGGCTCGCGGCGATCATCGCCGGGTAGCGGAGCTCCCAAGCGTGCCCGGCTGGGGGCAGCTGACGGAGTTCATCAAGGCGCTCTCCGGACGTGGACAGACCATGTGTTCTTCCTGGCCGGCAATGAGATTGATTGTCACGATCAAGGGGACGTCCGGCCAATCGAGCCGGGCTGGCCTGGCTGGTCTCCCTCGGAGCGGGAATTGCCACACCCGTTGACGCTACCTGATCGGACCGGCGCGCAAGTGTCTTGGTCAGTTCGACAGGGCTGCCCATCATCGTTGCTTTGACAGCCATCGGCAGGAGCACCGGACTCCTCCCGTAGGGAATTGCGGCCGCCCTGATCGGCGCCAGGATGCTGTCGGTACTGATCTTCCCGTTCCTGGTTTTGGATCAGCGACGACGGCGCCCCTCTGTTGTACCGTCCTATGCCGGCCCGACGACGGCGTGAACGCCCTGCCTACTGGCTGCAGTGATACCCAGGGAAGACAGGGCGGCCTACGCTGGCATCATGGATTCTCACGAAGTGCAGCTGGCCAGCTGCCCGGACGGCGCCGTCGAGGCCCGGAATTTCAGGATTGAAACGGCGGATGTCCCGGAACTTGGCCCCGGCCTGGTGCTGGTGCGCCTACGTCGGCTGGGGCTGAACGCCGGGCTGGCCAACCGGATCGGCGGCCCGGACACGGCCTACGGCCCAGGCATTCGTCCAGGCGACGTGCCGGCGAGCGACGGCGTCGTGGAGGTTCTTGCCTCCCGCAGCAATCTGTTCCGCCAAGGGGACCTCGCCGTCCGAAAATCGCTGTGGCGCAGTGTTGACGTAGCCGCAGCCGAAGAGCTGCGCCGCATCCCGGCATTGGAAGAGGACCTCCCGCTGGAGGCCCACCTGACGGTGCTTGGACATGTGGGCTTCACCGCGTACACCGGCATGATGCGCTTTGGCGGTGTACAGGCGGCGGACAGTGTCTTCGTTTCCGGGGCGGCCGGCGGCGTGGGCAGCTGCGCTGTACAGTTCGCCAAGGCCGTCGGCGCCACCGTGGTTGGCAGCGCCGGTTCGGCCCAGAAGGTGCGGTTGCTGAGCGAATTGGGCGCAGACGCGACCTTCAACCACCACGACGGCGCGGCCCTGGACCTACTGCGGGCAGCAGCCCCGGAAGGGATCGACCTGTTCTATGACAACGTTGGCGGAGAACAGCTGGACGCCGCTATGGAGATGCTCCGCTTTGGCGGGCGCGTCGTGATCTGTGGCGCCGCGTCCCAGTACGGGAAGGGCGGCGAGCGCCGCGGCCCGGCGAACTACATGCGGATGATCTACCGGCAGCTGACCATGCGCGGCTTCGATGTGACATCGAATGAGGACCTGCGCCAGGACTTCGAAGCCGACGCTAACCGGTGGCTGCGTGCCGGTAAAATCCGCAGCGTCCACACCGTGATCGATGGCTTTGGCCGCATTCCGGAGGCTTTCGCGTCGCTGCTTTCCGGCGGCAACAGCGGCCGCATGATCGTCAACTGCGACGGCTGACCGCGGGGGCTCCGTGCCGTTCCGAGCGCCGGTACCGTGGAGGTTGCCCTGTCGGTGTGATCGGGTTCCGACCTGATGCTGGGGTTGGTAACTGCATACCGCTGTTGGAAGGACACTCAGAATATCTCGTGAATTTATTTCGGTGAAGGCGTGGACTGAAATGGCGCCCTGCCAGGAGTGAGGACGCTGCCCGGTGCCTGCCAGATTGCCGGTTATTTCCGCAGCTGGCGCCGGATGCGGCGGAAAATATCGGCTAGGGCCAGACAGAGGGCGACGGCTGACACTGCGATCAGCGCCAGCACGGCGTATAGCCATGTAAGCGTTTCAAGGGGTGCACGTCCGGAGCGCAGCAGACCCAGACCGCCTAGGGCTGCGACGGTCCAGAAAGCCAGAACGAGCAGCAGGACGACCACCGAAGGGTAATATTGCCGGTACCGGGTTGAGCGCCGGTTTTGTGGTTGACGTGTTTCGTGGCTATTCCCCATGATGAAAGTATGAGCCTGCCGACCGGGTCCTGCTGGAGCCGCCCGCTGTGGCGTTGCAAATGTTGATGAAGTCGTTATAAACCCGCGCACCCAGATTGTGGGTGGCCGGAACGTGCGGCAGAGGCAAGGCCGATCTCCTCTTTCCGGCAGGGCCGTTCGGCCGTGAGCCACTTTTTAGCAGCTTCATCAGCTACAACTCTTCCCCGGTGTCCTGGGTGTTTATAGCCTCAAGTAGGTATGCTTCGATGGCCGTCGCGGGTACTCGAATCGACTTCCCAAAGTGCACCGCTGGCAGCTCCGCGGAACGCACCTTGCGATACACAGTCATCCGGGAAACACGCAATTTTGTGGCCACCTCAGCCACTGTCAGCAGTTCTACCTCATCAAACTTTTTATCCATCATGTACCCCGTTTAGACCTTGTTGGCGGACGTGCGCCGTGCTTTGACCCATGGCCCGTTCTTCCCGTAGATGGCCTTCAACGCGGGCTGCAGCATGTAAGGGACAGTTAACTCTTGATTCGGAGAAATGAGGACGTCCGGATGGGTCCCGTGGGCGAGTTTGTCAGCAAAAGCGCAAAGACCGGGTGCAGCGTTTGAATCACTGCGGTAGGACTCGGGTGGTCGCTTTGGTCATGCACTGCAGGCGACACGACTGATGCAACCATGGGCGCTGGGACCAACGAACGGAGCGATACCACGTGGTGACAGGTGGTGGAACCGTGATATATGGTGGGCCACGTGTCGACGCGAAACCGCTTTGACATCCTTGGACAGATTGCCTAACTCTGCCGCTGTCATCAAGGCCCGTTCAAGACGATCATCCGGCAGAGGCGGAGGGCCCAATATCGAATCCTTGAGAGAGGATTTTGGGGTTAAGACAATACAGCTCATTCCGAGAATGAATTTTCGGGAGAAGACTCTATGTCCGGGTGACTCCCATCCGAACCCGACAGCTAACTTCGCAGGCATTGGGAGAGGCAACAAACATGTCCACAAATACCAATACCGCACGCCATCGTGCTACCCCGGTCCGCCACAGCTCGCTGAAAACCATTTCAACAACCATTAGCTCCCACCGGCGCCTTATCGTAGGCCCGGCAGCCGTCATGGCAGTGGCCTACGGCCTCACCTTCATGGGCGGCACCGCAGCCAATGCCTCCGGAGAGGTCAGCCCCGTTGCTGCCGCGAACACGTCGTCGAGTGCCAGCACATTCGGAGCCGGCACATACACGGTTCGTTCAGGGGATACTCTCGGTGCGATAGCCGCCCGGACCGGCGTGAGCCTTGACACGGTGTTCGCCCTGAACCACCTCGGATGGGACTCCGTGATATATCCAGGGCAGACCCTTACCCTCTCCGGCAACGCCCCCCGGTCCGCGAGCGTTGGCAATTCCGTGGCGCCCATGCCTGCCTTCACCGGCTCTCAGTATGCCGGCGTAGGGGTGGGTACCGCTTCTTCTGGTGTGTATCCGATTCTAGGATCGGCTACTTCTGGTATCGCCGGCACCGCCCGGGCTTATGCTGGCGGCAGGTACGTGTGGGGTGGTTCGGTGCCGGGGGGCTGGGATTGCTCGGGGTTCGTTCAGTGGGTTTACGCCCAGCATGGCATTAACCTGCCGCGGACCTTTCAGTGGAACGTCATGACGCCAACAGGTAACCCGCGTCCGGGCGATCTGGTCGTCCAAAACGGGGGGAGCCATGTTGGGATCTACCTGGGCAACGGTCAAATGATCAGCGCGCTGAACCCCAGCCAGGGCACCATCGTCCACTCCGTGGATGCCATGCCCGTCATGGGCTACTACACCTATAACAGATAAAGGACCACTGCCGGTTCCGGGCCAGTCTGAAATACAAATGGTGAGATTAACGTGTGGAACCGGGAGCAAGCGGGTCAGCCTGCTGGCCGAACAGTTGCTGGGCCCGGGTCAGGTCCGTGGCCACCGCGCGGGTACAGATGCCTACGGATCCGGATTCCCCGTGCAGGAAGGAGAACATCTTCCCGTCGTCCGGGTCATTGGCGGGGTGCCATACGCAGTTTCGTGTCCCCGGTGGGGGGGGGGGGGAGGGCCGTAGGCAGCACTGGCACATTCCGAAGGGCTGCACCAGTTCCTTGGTAAAATGAGACCATGGGGGTGGCTAGTTATTACTGGTCAACTTATTACTGGTCAACGACTATTTCAGGAGGTTGCTATGGGTTTGGGCGATAAAATCGAAAATGCCGGGCAGAAGCTCACAGGTAAGGCCAAAGAAGGCGCCGGTGAAGCGACCAACGATGACAGCCTGAAGGCCGAGGGGCAGACCGACCAGGCCAAGGGCAACCTGAAGCAGGCCGGCGAAAAGATTAAGGACGCGTTCAAGAAATAGCACTGGCTGAACGGGTTACCGAGAAGGGGTACATCGACAACGGTGTACCCCTTCCCCCGTCCCTGGAAAGTCATCAGGGTGCCGTCACAGTTCCTTGGAATTGAAAAAACACCCTTGGCGGAGCTTGTCAATTTTTCTGTGCAAGTAGTTCGTTTTTTTGTTCAGGTGGCCGGAAGGCCGGTCGGGATAGTTCAGGGCCAGAGCGCCCAGGCCGGCGTTCCAGCCGAGGCCGGAGGACCCCTCAACGAGGTGCCGACCGGTCGTGTTTGTGTCTGTCTTTTGTTTCTTGCTGCGTTGGCGAGCGTGTTTGCCTGAACGTGTCGGCAGTGAAATCGAGAAGTGCCTGCGCGCGAGGACTGAGCCGGGAGCCTTCGAGCCAAATGCCCGACATGGTGGTGCGGCTGGCCGGAGGCGCCAGCGAGCGCACTGCTACGGGAAGTCCTTCCAGGGTGACCGGCGCCCAGTTCGGACGCGACATCAAAAGCCCATAGCCCAGGCCGCGGCCCACCAACGCCTGCACAAGGATGATCTGCGGCATGTTCGCCACGATTCTCGGGTGAAGGCCGCGCTCAGCAAAGGCCCGGTGGGTATTGGCCGGGCTGGGGCTGGCGTCGTACATGATCAGCGGTTCAGTGGCCAGCTGTGCCAGGTCGACGGTTTCCTGTAGCGCCAACGGATGGTCAACGGGCAGTACCGCCTGCAGCTCGGTCTCGTAGATGGTTCGGCGTTGGAACCCCGGCGGCAGTTCCATGTCGTAGACGATGGCCAGGTCCAGCCGGCCGTTCTCCAGCGCGGGCAGCAGGTCATCGTGCGTTCCGACCACGACCTCCACGTCAACGCCGGGGTGGATCCGGGGGAAGCCGTCCAGGATGGCGGGCAGCACGCTGGCGGCGAAGCTGGCGAAGCAGCCCAGCTTTACGGGTCCCTTCAACTGCCCCGTGGCACCGGCCATCTCGGCCAGCAGGTCCTCCGCTCCTTTCAGCAGTACGCGGGCCCTGACCGCAAAGTATTCCCCGGCAGGGGTCAGCTGTAGGCCCCTCGCCTTGCGGCGGATGCACAGCTGTTCGCCCACTGCGCGTTCCAGCCGGGTGATCGCCTGGGAAAGCGCCGACTCGGAGAAGTGCAGTGATGCGGCCGCATCACTGAGCGTGGGAAACTCCGCCAGCGCCACAAAAAGCTCCAGCTGGCGGAACGTGAACTTTGACAAGAGGACTTCTTTCACGAAACCGAATTAGTATGCCGTTTTTTATAAGTTTACTCATGGAAATTTTTCTGTGACACTGATTACATTCCGCTCGCCGGAGCCTGCTGCCGCGTTGATGCGAAGCCGGCCCGGCCGGTATCCCGGACTGAAATCAAGGACTACGACCCATGAGCAACACAAAAGCCCTCGATACGCGGCGCACGCAGCGACGCGTCGCGTTTGCGACCCTGATCGGTACCACCGTCGAGTGGTACGACTACTTCATCTACGCAACGGCCGCAGGCCTGGTTTTTGCCCACCTGTTCTTTGGGCCCGCCGGCGCCCAGATCGGTCTGCTGCTCTCCTTTGCCTCTGTGGGCATCAGCTTCCTGTTCCGCCCGCTCGGCGCGTTCCTCGCCGGCCACTACGGGGACAGGATCGGCCGCCGGGCCATGCTGGTGCTGACCCTTTTATTGATGGGCACCAGCACCATGCTCATCGGCCTGCTGCCCACCTATGCTACGGCGGGAGTCTTGGCCCCGGTCCTCCTGCTGCTCCTGCGCATTCTCCAAGGCGTCTCGGCAGGCGGCGAATGGGGCGGCGCCGTCCTCATGGCCGTTGAGCATGCGCCCGCCAACAAGCGCGGTCGGGCCGGTTCGTTCCCGCAGCTCGGCGTCCCGCTGGGCCTGCTCCTGGCCTCCGGCGTCATGGCGCTGATGACCGGCGTCATCGCACCGGGTGATGCTTTCATGGCCTGGGGCTGGCGCATCCCGTTCCTGCTCAGCTTCGTCCTGATCGGTGTGGGCTACTTCGTGCGCCGTGCTGTGGAGGAAAGCCCCGTGTTCCTGGAGATCGCGGAGAAGAAGCAGCAGCCAAAAATTCCCGTGGTCGAACTGTTCCGCAAGCATTGGCTCCTCGTCATCCTGGCGGCCCTGGTTTTTGTCGGCAACAATGCCGCCGGCTACATGGCCACGGGAGGCTTCATCCCCAGCTACGCCACCAACCCCGACGGGATCGTGGGCCTGGCAAAGACGCCCGTACTCATCGCCATGACCTTTGCCGCAGCCACGTGGCTCATCTTCACCGCACTGGCCGGCGGCATGTCCGACAAGATCGGGCGCAAGCGCACCTACGTGATCGGCTATGTCGCCATGGCCCTGACTGTGTTTCCCCTGTTCCTGTTGATCAACACCGGCGAACTCTGGGCCCTATACCTGGCACTGCTGCTGCTCACCTTTGGCCTGGGCCTGACCTACGGCCCTCAGGCCGCCTGGTACAGCGAGATCTTCCCGGCCTCGGTGCGGTTCTCCGGCGTCTCCATCTCCTACGCCATCGGCGCCATTCTGGGCGGTGCGTTTTCTCCCTTGATCGCCCAGTGGCTGCTGCAGGCCACCGGCACCAGCCTCGCCATCTCCGGGTACCTGCTGCTCACGACCCTCATCGGCCTGGCCGCGGTCATTATGCTCAAAGACCGTTCCGGGATCAACCTCAGCATCACCCATCAGGCCGAGCAGGAGGTTGGCGCCACCATCTTTGACAAGCGTCAGCCGGTTGCGGACGTGGCCTCCGCACAAGCCTAAAACGCAAACCAAGCACGACGGCGGCGCCCACCTTAGGGGGGCCGCCGTCGCGCTTGGGGAAAATGTCCACGTCAGTGCGTACCAGTTAGCTCAAGCGGGCAGCGGCCACCTGCCCGTCCATGTCCGTTATCTGAATTCGATGTCCCACTATAGGATGAAGGCAAAATGTGGGGCTGCCGCAATGCCGGCTACCGCGGACGGCTACTGAACAGGAATAGGTGTGCGTACAGAAGCAGTACAGAACCGCCCGGCGAAGGCAGCAGCCCATTCTCAAACCTTGTCCCGCGGCATACGCACGCTGGAAATTCTGGCCGCGGCCCAGTCTCCCCTGACCATCGCCGAATTGTCGGAGGCGTTGGGGGTGCACCGCTCCATCGCCTACCGAATCCTTCGCACCCTGGAGGACCATTCACTCTTGATCAGGGACGACGCAGGCCGGGTCCAGACCGGACCGGGGCTGGCGGTGCTGGCACGCGGCGTGTCCCAGGACTTGCAGACGGCCGCGCTCCCCGAACTTACGGAGCTGGCCAATGATTTGTCAATGACGGCCTTCATTGCCGTGTGGGACCACCGCGACACCGTCACCCTCCTGACTGTCGAGCCACGGCATTCCGGCGCCACCCTGGCCCAGCGCCCGGGAACGCGCCACTCCTTCAGTTCCGGCGCGCCCGGCATTGCCATCCAGTCCGCCATCAGCGAGGACGCGTGGGCGCGGCTGGCGCCCGGCCTGCCCTACCGTCACGAAGCGCGTGCCGCTCGTGCCGCCGGGTTCGCCACGAGCCACGACGAGGTCCTTCCCGGGGTCTCCGCAATCGCCGCACCCATCCACGTCCCCGGCGGCATGCCGGCAGCCATCTGCGTGATCTTCCTGGGGCGCGGCAACGAACCGGCCGCCATCGGCTCCCGTCTCGGCATTAGCGCGCGGGCCATTGAGGCGCAATTGCAGTAGCGTCACGGCGCCAGCATCCAGATCCTCTCAGGCGTGCTCCTGACGCTCAATCTTCCGGTGGAGACGATAACCTTCTTCTTCGCATCCCGGGCTTAATCGCCGCCTTGGCAATCCTTTTTGCTCCGCTGGCGGCAACGTCTGCAGCACCGAACAGCCAGAAGTAAAGCCCAGTGGATGCATCCCCCGCCGCCACCGTGGCTTCGACCCTTAAGTCGCCGAGCGGCCACCCGGGCTTCGAAGGATTCGCACTCCTGCGCACTGTCGCCGGAGAGGAGCTTCGACTCTACACAGTGGGCCGGTGGCCAGCGGCATGGACCTGCTCGAGTTCGAGCAGGTGGACCTGCGATAACCAGCGGCACGCATCCGGCGGACGTGTGGGCTAGGCCCACCACTGCGTACTTGGAGGCAGCGTGGCCGGGCGGGACGTGGGTCAGACCGTTCTGGCCCTTGTCCCCGACAGCACGGGAGCGAAGAACTCGCCCAGTTCAGCGGTCGCGGTCAGCGGCAGGATGTTCGCTACGTACTGGTCCGGGCGTACGACGACGACCACGCCGTCGCGGGACAGCCCCCGTGTATCGAAGATGTCATCACTCTCGACGACGCCGTAAACCTTTTCGAGGTCGGTGAGCTCGAATGGCCCGACCTCGGGCTTGAACACTTCCGGCACCGCGTTGATGTCGATGTCCTCGTGCTTCTGCTGGTAGATGACCTTCACATCGAACCAGGCGTCGGCGTCGAGCCCTTGGGGTGTGGCGGCCAGTGGCGATTCCGGAGCGCTCGCGAGCCATTGCGCCAAATCAGTGGTGGGCGAGGCGGCCCCGGGCTTGGCCGCATCGGCGAAGACGTAGATGCGCCAGCGGCCGTCGGCGGTGGCCTGGTGACCCAGGTGGAGGGCGTTGGTGTCGCAGACGCGGGAGACACGCGCGGACTTGAAGCGCTTGCCGAGCGGGAACCCTGTGGCCAGTTCCTGGTCGGCGTCAGCGGAGGTGAGCAGCGAGCCCGTGTACTGCGTCATGAACCCGGCCGGGAACTCGGCAGTGCGCACATAAAAGTCCTCCAGCTCCGTGGGGTTGGCGAATTCCTCGGGCTTCTTAGCCATCATCGTCGACCATTGCTTGTCGAAGTCGATAAGATTCTTGGCTACGACCTGGCGCTCGGCGGAGTAAGTGTCCAGCAGTGACTCAGGGCTCCGGCCCTCAAGCACGTGACCCAGTTTCCAGCCAAGATTGAAGCCGTCCTGCATGGAGACGTTCATGCCCTGGCCGGCCTTGGCGCTGTGCGTGTGGCAAGCGTCGCCGGTGATAAAGACGCGCGGGCTGCGGGTGCCGCGGTCCTGCGCCAGGACGTCGTCGAACCGGTCGGTGAGGCGGTGGCCAACCTCGTAGACGCTGTGCCAGGCAACGCTGCGCACATCCACGGAATACGGGTGCATGATCTCGTTCGCCTTGGCGATGATCTGCTCGATGCTGGTCTTGCGCACGGCGCCGCGATCGTCTTCAGGCACCTCACCCAAGTCCACGTACATCCGGAAGAGATGGCCGCCCTCGCGCGGGATCAGCAGGATGGATCCGCCGTCGTGGGATTGGATGGCGCACTTGGTGCGGATGTCGGGGAAGTCGGTCTTGGCCAGCACATCCATGACTCCCCAGGCGTGGTTGGCAGCGTCGCCGGCAAGGGTGCAGCCGATCGAGGCGCGGACCTTGCTACGTGCGCCGTCGCAGCCGACGACGTACTTGGCGTGTATGATGCGCTCGGTGCCCTCGTCCGGTCCGGCGCTGCGGACCAGCGTGACCCTGACGGGGTACTCGCCCTCGTCGGTGACCTCGAGCGTATGGAAGTCCCAGCCAAAGTCGGGGGTCAGGCGGCTGGGCGAGTTCACCGCGACCTCGGCAAAGTAGTCGAGCACGCGGGCCTGGTTGACGATGAGGTGCGGGAATTCGCTGATGCCGGTGGCGTCGTCGACCGCGCGACCGCCGCGGACGATGTTCCGGGGGTCTTCATCGCCCGGGCGCCAGAAGTTCATTTCGGTGAGCCAGTACGCCTCCGCAATGATCCGCTCGGCGAAACCGAATGCCTGGAAGGTCTCGACGCTGCGGGCCTGGATGCCGTCGGCCTGACCGAGCTCCAGCCGCCCACCGCGGCGTTCCACGAGGCGAGTGGTGATGTCCGGGAACTGGGCCAGCTGGGCCGCGATGAGCATGCCGGCCGGCCCCGAGCCCACAATGAGCACATCCACCTCGCTGGGAAGCTCCTCGGGACGGTCGATGCCGGTCCCGGCCGCCGTCTGGATGCGGGGGTCACCGGATACATATCCGTGGTGGTGGAACTGCACAAGAATCTCCTCACTGCACTGTGGGCGGCGAGCTCACAAGCATCGCCACTAGTTCGCTATCTGAACATTCCGTTCTAATAACGCACACTCATCCTAATTGTGTGCGCAATCTCACGCAAGTCCGCGACGAGGCCCACGAAGCAGACGTTTCCGGCCAGATGACACTTATGTCATAAACGGCCCGCTTCGACCGTTGGTGGTGCACCCTCATCACATAGAGCCCGCAATCCCGGGCTCCGCTTGTTAGGGGAAATATCATGCAACCGACTGCCCGCCCCCCTTTCCACCGGGCCCCGAGGCGTCGCCTGGCCAGGCCGGCTGCCATCCTGGTACTGGCACTGTTGATCAGCAGTATCGGCCCCTTGGGAGGTATGCACACCCCCTTCCAACCCGATATTGCCGCAGCCGCCATCCCCTCGAGCAGCACCGACATGACGAAGGTGCCGCACTACTTCGGTCCGTACCCCAACTGGGCAAACAGCCCGCAGACGTTGGCGGACGCGATGGTGAAGATCAGCATCGGGACCCCAACACCGGTCCTGTACGGCAACCCCCTGACCAAACGCAATTACGCGACCGACTACGCGAAGCCGACTGGTGAGTTGGGTCCGGTTCTGGTGGTGCTGGACCATGCCAAGCTGCCCGCCGGCACGCTCAACAACTTTCAGAGCTGGAACCAGGGCACCGCGGGGGCGAGCCCGACCCCCTCCGCCGGCAGCCTCTTCCACGCCCTGGTGCTGCGGCCCACCGGCACCGCCGGGGAGTACGCCGTCGTCTACGCCAGCGACGAGCTGAAGGTTCCGACACCGACCGTGAACACCGGAGAGGTCACGACCTATTCCGTGCCGGCGGTGCCGGTGCAGAAGGACGATGTGATCGGCTTCTACGGTCAAGGTATTCCGATCGACACACAAGTGCCGGCCAACGGCGACACCTTGAGCACACCGGCAACTGGTGACCCGACGCTGAACACTAACGTTTCCCCAGCCAAGGACAGCACCATCAAGCTCGGTGCCTCGAACTACCCGGACTTCTCCCACGACCGCACGTACTCCTTTGGGGCCGAAGTCACGCCGACTATCACCGATCCGGGTACCGGCGCGGAAGCTACGGCCTCGGTGGACCCGAAGACGGGCGCCATCTCCGGTGTTACTGTGACCAGCCCGGGTGACGGCTACGCCGTCCCGCCCACGGTAGAGATCACGACCGCCGGAGTCACTCCGACTACGGTGGCCAAGGCCACCGCCAAGATTGCCACCGGCGTCCTCACCGGCATCAACGTCAACGAGACCGGCTACGGATTCACCGCGCCAGCAGTAACGCTGACGGGCGGGAACCCCACTGCGGGCTCCGAGGCGCATGCGCTGGCCAGCGGAGCAGTCGACAACCTGAAGTTGACCGACGGCGGCACGGGCTATCAGACCCAGCCGCTGGTGAACTTCTCCAAGCCTGACCTCGCAGATGGCGAACAGGCAACGGGCAGCGCGACGATGGACTCTAAGGGAGTGGTCACCGGCGTCGTGATAGCGAACGCGGGCAGCGGGTACACCTCCGCCCCTACCGTAACCCTCACCGATGCCAGCAAGACGCTACCCACTCAGGCGGCCAAGGCCGAGGCCACCATCGGCGTCACCCGCATCGACGTCACCGACGGCGGCGCCGGCTACAGCTCCACACCGACCGTGACAATCGCTGACACAGTGGGCACGGCAGACAAGGGCGCCAGCGCCACCGCCAAGGTTGCGGTCAAGGGCTCGGTCACTGACATCGTGGTCACCAGCCCCGGAGCGGGCTACCTCACCCCGGGAATCAAGAAGTTTGTTGACACCCTTCCAGGACAGGGAGAGGCCAACGCCAACGACCTGGGCCAGTACATCCCGGTCGCGGTGCCCGACACCACTACCTACCCCGGCACCGACTACTACGAGATCGCGGTGGTGCAGTACCGGATGAAATTCCACCGGGACCTGCCGGCCACTCTGCTGCGTGGCTACGTCCAGCTCTCGACCAGCGTCGTCCCGGGCAAAAAGGTCGTACTCGGCAACGCCAACCTCGATCCTGCCCTGCCTGACAGTCCCATCAGCTTCGCCGGGGTGGACAATCCGCACTACCTCGGCCCGACAATTATCGCCACGAAAAACAAGCCCGTCCGGGTACTGTTCCGCAATCTGCTGCCCACCGGCGTAGCCGGCGATCTGTTCCTCCCCGTCGACACCTCGGTAATGGGCGCCGGTGCCGGTCCGAATATGATGATGCTCGATCCCAAAACCAAGATCCCGGTGGACATGGCCAAGGATGAAAAAAGCGTCCTGGACGGCGTGCGCAATCCAATGTGCGGGCAGACGCCCAAGCCGACCACCTGCTATTCGGAGAACCGCGCCACTTTGCACCTGCACGGCGGTATCACCCCGTGGATCAGCGACGGTACGCCGCACCAGTGGGTGACCCCTACCGGAGAGAACACCGCCTACCCGAAGGGTGTCAGCGTCAGCAACGTGCCGGACATGCCAGACCCCGGCCCCGGTGCGGAGACGTTCTTCTATACCAACCAGCAGAGCGCGCGAATGATGTTCTACCACGACCACTCGTGGGGCATCACACGGCTCAACGTGTACGCGGGCGAGGAAGCCGGCTATATGATCACCGACGACGCGGAGCAGAAGCTGATGGCCCCCGGTGGTGCCCTCGACGGTCTCGGCATGGGAACCCAGCTCACCATCCAGGACAAGACCTTCGTGCCCAGCGCTAAGCGCATGGCCCAGCTCGATCCGACCTGGGACCCGAAGAAGTGGGGCGGTGAGGGCAACCTCTGGCAGCCGCACGTCTACATGCCCGCGCAGAACCCCGGCGACCCCAGCGGCATGAGTGCGTTCGGCCGCTGGTTCTACGGCCCGTGGTTCTGGCCACCGGCCAAGGATGCCAAGTACCCGCCCATGGCCAACCCCTACTACGACCCCAAGTGCGACCCGAACGCGGCTGCCTTCTGCGAGCCGGCGCTGATCCCCTCGACTCCCAACAACTCGGTCGGTATGGAGGCCTTCCATGACACGCCTGTGGTGAACGGCACCGCCTACCCCACGACAACCATGGACCCGAAGACGTACAGATTCCGGATCCTCAACGGCTCCGACGATCGTTTCTGGAACCTTTCCTGGTACGTCGCCGATCCTGCCACCGGTACCGAGGTAGCGCTGAAGTCCAGCGAGGTCTCGATGGCGCAGACCGACCCGGTCGTCATGCCGACCCCGGACACCACCAAGAGCCCGAAGGGCCCTGACTGGATCCAAATCGGTAACGAGGGCGGTTTCCTCCCGACTCCGGCAGTGGTCCCCGCCCACGAGACAACGTTTATCACCGACGCGACCAGATTCGACGTCGGCAATGTCGACCAGCACTCGCTGTTGCTCGCCCCGGCCGAACGCGCCGACGTGATCGTCGACTTCTCCGCTTACAGGGGCAAGACCCTGATCCTTTACAACGATGCCCCGGCGGCGTTCCCGGGCCGGATACCCGGTTACGACTACTACACCGGTGGACCGGACATGGCTCCGTCCGGCGCTCCTTCAACCCTTCCCGGCTACGGGCCCGACACCCGGTCTGTCATGCAGGTCAAGATCTCGAACGCCGCGCCCGCGCTGGCCTTCGACCGGCCGAATACCACCGCTGATCAGATGGGCAAGCTGATGGCGGCGTTCGATCACCACACCGACGCGGCAGGCAAAGCAGCAGGAGTCTTCGAGTCGAGTCAGAACCCGATCGTCGTCGGTCAGGCCGCGTACAACCAGGCCTACGGGAAGACTTTCGCCGGCAACGGGTACTGCAACGCGGCCAGCAACCCTGCCGCCAAATGCGACGGCCTGGTCCGGATCGCCGAACAAGGAGGAGAGCAGTTCAAGTTCGACACTTTAGCAGGGCCACAGCTCAGCATTCCCATCCAGGGTAAGAGCGTGCATGACGAGATGAACTCGGCGAATTTCGACGAATGGGGCCGAATGAGCGGAAATATCGGGTTGGAGGCACCCGGAGCAACTCCGCTGCTCCAAAACGTCATACTCTACCCGTATGTCAACCCCGCCACGGAAAAACTGGACGGCACCGCGGGGACGAACAGCCTCAACGTGACACCCATCTCCACCAACGCAGACGGGACGCAGATCTGGAAGATCACCCATAACGGCGTGGACACCCACCCGCTGCACTTCCACCTAAACGATGTGCAGGTGCTGAACCGAGTTACCTGGGACAACATCATCATTCCCCCTGAACCGACAGAACTCGGCTGGAAGGACACTGTGCGTGTCAGTCCATTGGAGGACACCATTGTGGCGGTTCGACCGATCCTGCCTAAACTCCCGTTCGCAATCCCGGACAGTAACCGGCCCCTGAACCCGATGATGCCCCTGGGCGCCAAAGGATCGACGACGGGCCCGAACGGATCCGAAGCCGGCTTCAACAACACCGACACCAACGGTAATCCGATTACCCCCATCACTAACGACATGACCAACTTCGGTTGGGAGTACGTATGGCACTGCCACATTCTCAGCCACGAGGAGATGGACATGATGCGGCCCATCTCGGTCAGCGCGCCCCGCACGCTACCGGACGCGTCGGTGGTGAGCTTCACTCGGCCCACGAGTGACGTGGTGCTGAACTGGACCGACGGGACACCTGTGTCGATCACCGATCCCACAACCTGGGGCAACGCGAAAAACGAGATCGGCTACAAGATCGAACGCGCACCGCTGACCAACGGCGCGGTCGGGATCTACACCCAAATCGCCACCACACTGGCCAACATCACCACCTACACGGACAAGACAGCCGGGACGGGGCAGTACGCCTACAGGGTCACGGCGTGGAACGCGGCAGGGAACACTTTGTCCGCTCCATCGCTCACCGCTTCCACCACGCCAAAGGTAACCGCCAGTAGCCCGGCATCAGGGGCGACCGGGGTGGCGACCAACGTCCGGCCGACCGTTACATTCAACGAAACGGTTACCGGCGTCAGCAACAACACCTTTACCTTGAAGCAGGGCACCACCACTGTTCCTGCTTCCGTGACCTACAGCGCGACGACAGGGACAGCCACTCTAGTCCCGACGGCGGCACTCACCGCCGACAAGCGCTACACCCTCTCGGTGACCACGGCCATCAAGAGTGCATCGGGCGGTTCGCTGGCGGCGTCGAACTGGGACTTCATTACCGGCCCCAGCCCGACCGTCATCACCACCAACCCCGCCGCCGGAGCGACCGGCATCGGTCTGGGAACGACCACCACACGGACTCCGTTGAGCGCAACGTTCAGTGAGTCCGTGACGGGCCTACCCACCTCCGCTGCCAGCACACCCAACTTCACCCTGAAGCTGGGGACAGCGACCATCGCCTCAAAGGTGACCTACAACGCCACCACCCGAATCGCAACACTGACCCCGGACGCTCCCATGGTCAGTGACCGCACCTATACGCTATCGCTGAGCAACGCGGTAAAGGACGTGGCCGGCAACCCGCTCACCACCAAGACGTGGACCTTCATCACCGGTCCCGCCCCCGTCGTCACGGCTCGAACCCCGGCAGTCAACGCCACCGGGGTCAGCCGGACGGCAAATATCACCGCCACCTTCAGCGAAGCGGTCACTGGGCTGCCCAGCACGGCCGCGGCGAACGCCAACTTCACCATCAAGCGGACGTCCAACAGCGCCGCTTTCGCCTCGGTAGCCAGCTACTCTAGTACCACGAAGGTAGCAACGTTAAACCCCACCGGCACGCTGCTGGCCTACACCCAGTACACCATCACCCTCAGCAGCAGGATCAAGGACACCGCCGGCAACCTGCTGACTCCTGTCACGTGGAACTTCACGACCGGCAAATAGCACCGCCTGCAATGCTCACCGCCGCCCGGACCTTGTCCCGGGCGGCGGTGAGCATTGTCCGGGCACTGTCCCACAGGACGAGGACATGATCATGTTGAGCAGACCGGGCCATAAGATCCGCTACCAGGCATCCCGAGTCCGTGGGCCACTGGTCCGCCGGCTTCTGGCGTTGTTGTTCCTGGCGTTGACTCTGATCCTGGTCTCACCCCCGGCCCCGGCCCTGGCGCACTCCGCCCTGCTCTACACGACACCGGTTGAGGGCGCAGTACTCGCCCAGGCGCCCACCGCGGTGGAACTCGCCTTCGACGAGCAAGTCTCCCTGATCCCCGATGGCCTCCAACTCTATGACGGCAGCGGTGGTCACCGGACGGTGTCTGGGGAGGAAGTGGACGCGATTGTCCGGGTAAACCTGCCGTCAAACCTCGGCGAGGGCAGCTACGCGCTCGGCTGGCGGGTGATTTCCGCCGACTCCCACCCTGCGTCCGGGACGCTGTCGTTCATCGTGGGCCGGGCCAGCGCATCGGTCCCGACCATCGCCAAAAGCTATACAGGACCCGTGGACGTGCTGTACGGGGTTCTCACCGCGTTGGGCTATCTGGGCCTGTTCTATCTTGTGGGTCTGACGGTTTTCGATATTTTCGTTGCCCGGACCGCCGCTGTAGCTCCCCTGCTGCCGCGGGCGGCCGCACTCGTCTCCGTTTGTGCCTACGTCGTACTGGTGCCCCTCACCGCGGTGCGCGAGCTGGGGTTGGGTCTTAGTGCGCTCTTGCAACCAACGGCCCTCACCCCCGGATGGTCCGGGAGCGCCGTATTGACCCTGCTCCTCGCCGGGACCGGGGTTGCGCTGATGCTGCTCCGGGGGCGTCTGCCGCGTCGGGAAGGATTCTGGGTCGGGACTGTGGGGGCCGGGACGGCGCTGGCCTCCGTGCTGCCCGTCGGACACACCCGCACCTTCGGACCCGGCTGGCTGGTGATGGGCGCCGACCTGGTCCATGCCGCGACAGCAGCAGTCTGGCTGGGCGGCCTCGTAGCCCTGATCCTGCACGTCAAACGTGCCCGACGGCGAAAGGATAATCCGGGCAAGGCTGCCGTGGTCCTGGGCCGGTTCTCTACCCTGGCCGGTGGTCTTGTCGTCCTGTTGGGCATCACCGGAACCATCCTGGCCGTGGTGATGGTCGGCTCCGCGACGGCCCTCGTCGGCAGCTCCTACGGCCGGCTGCTGCTGCTCAAACTTAGCGTTGTCGCGGTGATCGGTGGGCTTGCGGTCTGGAACCGATTCGGTCTGGTCCCTCGCCTGGCGCGCGAGGCCATCACGGGGGAAGCCTGGCGCCGGCTGGCACTGGCCATCCGCCTGGAGGCGGTTGGGGTGGTGCTGGTCGTTGGCCTCACCTCGGCCCTGACGCTGCAAAATCCGCGGGCAACCGATACCTCCGCTGACCCGGCTGCGGTTGGGACGCCCGTGGTCGCCGACCTCGGCACCGGCCACCTCACCGGCCGGTTCAGCCCTGGTACGGCAGGAGCCAACGTCATCACCTTCGACCTCACCGACGCTGGGGGTGCGCCCATCGTCCCGCTCAGTATGCCGCAGGTCAGTGTGGCGGAGCCTAATCTGAGCCTCGGACCGCTGACTGCCAAGGTTGAGCCGGGAACAACGCCAGGCAGTTACCGGGCCGTCGTCGTGCTCCCCGTAGCGGGCCAGTGGAAGATCACCACCGCCGTCCGGATCAATGAGTTGGAACAGCCCGCAGCCGTCGCCGATGTGGTCATCGTGAGATGAGCACGGCCCTTTCCACGCCGGCGGGACCCGCTAGCTCGCCAGCTGACCCGTTGAGGTGCCCGCGTCAGCTAAGCACGTCCGCTGACTCGCTGAGGGCACCATGGCCACTCGGGCCGGATGCGGGTTCTCCGACCGGAGTAAGTGGCACTGGCTGTACCGGCAAGCGCAGGGTGAAGGTGGTTCCGTCACCGAGCGAGCTGGCCACTGAAACGGTACCCCCACGGGCTTCCGTGGCGGCCTTCACGATGGCCAAGCCCAGTCCGCTCCCGGCGCGCTCGCCTGCGGTCGACGCAGTCCTGAAGATCTCGAACACGGCATCAAGTTCCGCGGCCGGTATACCCGTCCCGCTATCCCGCACTGTCAGGACCAACTCGTCGCCCTCGGCATCCGCCGTCATCGCAATAGAGTCTCCCGGACGGGTGAACTTGACCGCATTCTCCAACAGGCAATCCAGCATTGCCTCGAGCCGTTCGTTGTCGCCCTGCGCGGTACCGACCGTACTCCGGGAACTCCAGATCCGGTCGGCAGTGACCGACCATCTGCGCAAAACACCGGTCAGTATCCGGTCGACGTTGACCGGTTCAGCGGACGACGGTTCCACAACCCGGACCAGCGTAAGCAAGTTGGTGGCCAAAGCAGACGCCTTGACGAGTTCGGCAACCACCAGCTCGGCGTCCTCCTGCACCGTCGGATCGGCTGACTGGTCGGCGATGAGTTGCGCGTAGCCCCGGGCAATTGTCAGCCGAGTGCGTACCTCATGCGAACCGAACCTGGCTGCGTTCTCCCGCTGCTCACTGCGGTGCCGGTCGGCTTGCTGCAGCGCCCGCAACCGGGCCTGAGCGGACCACTGCCGGTTCACGTGCCAAATCAACAGCGAGACAATGCCGCCCATCAGGACGGTCTCGCTGCATTCTTCCCACGCGATGACCCCTGCCATTGCGTGCCGGACCAGCGCGATGCCCGTTACCGTCGTGATGATGGCGAAGACGACCAGGGTGGCCCGCCGTGGCCACGTGCACAGCCCGTACAGCAGTGCGAAACTGGCCCACACGAGGTGAAAAGGGATGGTCTCTTTGCCGGGCAGCGCAAAGGTGAGGTAGCAGTTCACTCCCGCGAATACCGCCCAGGCGGCGGCAAGGACGGCCTTATGCCGCGATCCTATATCCGACATTTCGCACCGTTTCTATCTTGTCGTTGGAGAGTTTCGATCGCAGCCGGCGCACACAGACGTCCACGACGTTCGTGCCTGGATCGAATTTCGTCCCCCACACGCGCTCGAGCAATTCGGTTCGAGAGCACGGTTCGGGCGCCCGCTCGAGGAGGAAGGCCAGCAGCACGAACTCCCGATGGGTCAATGGAACGTGGCGCCCGTCGACCACAAGTTCGCGCTGCTGCACATCAATTTCGACACCGGCCATGTGGAGGAAACGGGGGACCATTGCAGCCGATGCCTGCGCCGCCGTCGCGGGTGTCCGGATACGGGCATTGACCCGCGCCAACAGCTCAGCGTTGGCGAACGGTTTGGCCATAAAATCCACCGCACCGCCCTCCAAAACACCGACACGCGTCGCCACCTGCGTCATCGATGACAGCACCAGGACACGGCTCAACGGGCGGAACCGCATTAGTTCGGCGAGCACGTCCTCGCCGCGTCCGTCCGGCAGCACGAGGTCCAGAATGATCAGATCCGGGTCGACGGTGCGGATTGCCGCCAAGGCACCGGCCACCGTGCCGGCCACCGTGACCGTGTGGCCGGCACCACAGAGGATGCGGCCGAGGAGTCTGGCCAGCTCTGGCTCGTCCTCGACGACCGCGATGCGATTCACGTCGGTGACCGCTGCGCGAGGTCAAAGTCAGGCGGTTCAATACGGTTTTCCATGCGATATTCCGCCGATTCCTGCCCGATAAAATCCACAATATCGTGGTTAGGCCGGTACGGGAGTCACCGGCTGCACTCATCGTCAGCCAAGGCTCCACAGCAGTCAACACGTATAAATCAATGACCCAAGTAGTTACGAAGGTGCAATGGGCTTCGGGTCGGCCCGGGAAATTGCAGTCATTCCGAAAACTTCACGGGGTCGCTGTTTTCCCCATCGACACTCGTTTGAGGAAGTAAAACTGCTCCCGGCCGCTCAGTGGACCCATCGGTACATGAAAGCGGCCATGGCATCGCGGTTGACGCTTTGGACTGATTTAAAGGTCCGGGTGCCGTTGACTTCGGTCCAGCCGCTGGAAATGCCCCTGGCTGACAGCCAGGCAATTTCTTTGTAGAACTGCTGGCCGGAGGAGACGTCAGCGAACGCAGATACCTTCGGTGCCGTGTACGACGGCGAACCGGAGAGACGGTACAAGAAGGCAGCCATGACATCCCGCTCGACGGGCTGCTGCGGCCGGAAAGTACTGGTTCCGTCCGCTTCGGTCCAGCCGGTCGAAATCCTCCTCGAAGCGAGCCAGGCAATTTCTTTGTAAAACTGCTGCCCCGTGGCGACGTCTGCGAACGGGGACGATGCAGGCGCCGTGTATGCAGGTGATCCGGCAAGACGGTACATGAAGGCAGCCATGGCCTCCCGGCTCACCGAGTCAAAGGGGCGGTACGTTTTGGCTCCGTTGGCCTCGGTCCAGCCCGTGGCGATCTTTTTATCAGCGACCCAATTGATTTCAGTGAGAAACGGCTGCCCGGCACTCAGGTCACCGAAGAAAGACGCTGGAGCTGGGGCAGGTACCGGGGCAGGTCCAGAAGAGCGATAGCCGGCCATATTGGAAACGACCAGATGCCAGCCCGCGTACGGCCCGGAGGCCGGCACGACATAGCCGACGCCGGCATCTGTTTCGCGGCCGTCCAACATGGCAGCCCTGTGTGATGGCGAATTCATCCACCAGTCAACAATATTGCGTGGCGTGAAATTGAAACCGATGATTTCGGCATACCACGTCGCTCCAGCCGAAATCGCCGGGCCGCCACCGTCGGCCCGATGGATGGTCCCCCAATCAAAGTTAGGGTCCTTCGTGGCTTCACCCAGATGGTTCGCCCATTCCTGTGAGACGTTAGCGACTTTCTGGTTCCAGCGCAGCGCAGGCACGCCCGCGTTGCGCCGCTGGGCGTTCATCAGGTCGAGAACCTGCGCGGCGTAAATGTCGCTGGAGTCTGAATTCACCTCGACGGACGCGGGATTTTTGCCCGCCGCGCCGGCCGGCATCAGCGCCGACCCAGCTGGCAGGGTCATATCCGCTGGTGGTTTGGGTGTGTCGGGCATAACAGGGATGAGGTCTGATCCGGCTCCGACAGTTACGGTGTCTGTCGGTACAGCGGCGGAAGCACTCGTGAACGGGACGGATGCACTCCCCAAAGCGAGGGCAAGAGCGAGCGGCAAGGCGGAGGCACTGAGGGCAAACTTTTTCATAACCACTTTTTCTTATCAGGGACATCGCGGGCCAGGCTCGTGTACGGCTGGTGGCGGATCCCAAATCGCGTGTGCGGCGTCAATGAGAAGAGTCCCCGCGTCATCACCGGTCAAGACGCTCTATCGGCACCTCCGGTCCGATGCGTAAGGCTGAACCTATGAAAAGATTCCTCTTCTGCCTGGACAGGCGGCGGTCGCGGCGTCGAGGGAGCCCGCCATGGTCTTGATCTAGCTGCCGGGCAGCCGAAGAGGGAGAACAGCCTCTTCCAGAAGCTGCCCTCTGCAACGACGAACATATCCATCGCTGTGTGCTCGGGCATTGTGCCGGACAGAACCTTGTCGGCCTGCTCCCGGGCTGCATCCACGATCTTCCCGCGCAGCCACAAAAGCGAGTGCGAGAGCGACGTAGACGATGATGAACGGGCGGCCGGCGAACTCCGCCAACGTGAGGCGGTGAGTCCAAGCACGAGGGGCCAAAGGAATTAGCCACCACATCAAACCCGCAATGGCAAGAGCATTGACATCTTCTGGCGGGAGCGTCCATCAGACATGCGGTTGCGATCTGTACATCACAGGAACGGCCTTAACCACGTCCACGAATTGGATGCCTCTCAAAGGGATATGCGCAACCTGCTCAGGATCCTTCAGTTCGCCGTTCTCCCCCGTGCCGGCGCCGATGGATACGCCAAGCCACGCTTAGCAGGCAGCCCTGGATACAATAGGTCCCACTGGGCCAACCTCTATCGCTGAAGCTTTAGGGCAAGGATCGAACCATAATTACAGAATCAGATTGTATAGTCGGTCCATGGTGGCAATTCGGGGGGAACCGGACTGCGGCAATGCGCCACGGAAGCGGATTGTGCGTGATCTGGTTATGGCACTGGCGATGAAGGATATCGACTTTATTTCGTCGTTGTTAGCCAGTGACGTCTCCTGGGCTCTCGTCGGTGAGCGGAACTTGATGGGAAAATCCGTGGCTCTAGCTTGGGTCTCCGGGCTTCCGTCGGTCAGCGAGGTGGTCTTCGGATCGCTTCTGACTCACGGCCGTGGCGCAAGTGTAGACGGTGTCCTTGAGTTGAGTGACGGGACGAAACTGGGCTTCTGTCATGTACTGCGCTTCGCTGGCGCGAGCAAGGCTGCGAAATTAATCGGTGTGAATAGTTACGTCATAGACATCGGTGCATAGCGGGTTGTACCCCTCTAATGAAAACTGCCGGGGCTGTGGACCCTTCGTTGTGGCGAGGCTGGGCGGCATGGAGGTATCTGATGCCGACGGGGAGCTTGTTTGCCTCACGGTGCTCAGCCGATTGAAGGTGCGAGGCATTCCCATGGGCGAGTCCCCCGGCGCAGCCAACCACTGAATATGCTTCCACGCACTTATCCTCCACGGATACTCCCGCAACGCCAGCGGTGGTGACCGGGTTCTGGGTTGGCTGTCGTGTGGCGTTACCCATCTGGGCGGTCCGTGGGGTGTGAGAGTTCGGTCTTGAGTGTCTGGTTTTCCGTTTCCAGGGCCAGGACCAGGCGGATACCGGAGGTGTTAAGTCCTTGGTTGAGGAGTTCCGCGATCCGGCGGAGGGTCACCAGATCGTTCTCGCTGTACCGGCGCGTACCGCCCTCTGTACGCCCGGGGGTCACCAGACCCTTGCGTTCGTAAAGCCGAAGGTTTTGCTGACCGGTCCCGACGAGTTCAGCTGCAACTGAGATAGCGTACACCCCACGCGCCCGCTGATCCCGGATCATTACGGGTATCCCCCTTCCTGTGCCTGGTCCTGCAAAGTTCCCCGGACCTGCAGAATCTTTAGTCTGTAAAAAAATCCTCTTGCACCAGTGTGGCAGCCGTGTTATAAAAAATCTATGCCCATCATGACAGGTATTGATGGGCAGTAAGCAAGTGAAGATGGCATCAAGTGACACTGACAAGGAGTGAATAGCCATGTTGATGCGTACAGACCCGTTCCGTGAACTTGACAGACTGGCCCAGCAGGTACTGGGGACCGCGGCCCGGCCGGCGGCCATGCCGATGGACGCCTGGCGTGAAGGGGACACCTTTGACGTCGAGTTTGACCTGCCCGGTGTCAGCCCGGACTCGATCAACCTGGACGTGGAACGCAACGTGGTCACCGTCAGGGCCGAACGCCCGGGCCTTGACGGGAACAAGGAGATGCTCGCCGCTGAAAGGCCCCGGGGTGTGTTCAGCCGCCAACTGGTCCTGGGCGAGAACCTGGATACTGAAAACATCCAGGCCAGTTACGACTCCGGCGTGCTGACATTGCGCATCCCGGTGGCGGAACGGGCCAAACCCCGCAAGATCTCCATCACCACCACCAAAGAAGGGGACCGGCAGGCCATCAACTCCTAACCACGAGAGAAGGCACCCTCAGCACCCGTCTAACAAGGGAACAGGGCGGTACCTGCACGGCGCCCCAACCTCGCCGGACGCGTAACGAAGAGACGTTTCTTGGCCCTGCCGCCAGGGATGGTTCCCGGCCCCAGCGGCCGGGGACCATCCCACCCCCAACACAACCACCACCGCAATGCACCGGCACCGGCACCCGGCGCCACAAGCTGTCGACAGGAAGCGTCAGATCTCATGACGACGTCACCGGATTACTATGCCGTTCTGCACCTGGGCCCCGGTGCCACCGCCGATGATGTCGGCCGGGCGTACAGATCGCTGATGCGCCGCCACCACCTGAGAGATTCGACAGGCGCGGCGCCCGTTCCCGGCCCCTCGGCCGCAGTTCCGGGACTCATGTCGGGGCCGCCGTTTAGGCAGCCGAAGATTATCGTCGGGCCGCTGCGGTGGGAACCACCCGCCAGGAGGCGCATCTAGATGACTGCATGGCGTCGCTACGACTCACCCCTATTGCCGGCATTCCACGAACGCTTCGAGCAACGCTGGGGCAAAGGCACCGCCCCGTTCCTGGACCCGGAACTCCACGAACAACCCATGCCCCGGGCGCAGTGGATTAACGCCGACACCGGCGGCGCGCTCGCCGTCGTCCCCGTGTGGGCCGATGACGACGACACCCACCGCTCCTTCGCCGTGTTCTACCTCCCACCAGCCGGTGACATCTGGCTCCTACGCCCTGGAAACACCGATTACCTCGAAACCCGGCAAAGCGATCACATCACCCTGCGCAACGATGCCTTCAAAAAAGCCGTCGATCACGCTAAAGCCTTCATCTACGGGCCCGACGACCACTAGATCCTGAGGGACTTGGGAGCCATCTGCAGCCAGAAGGCCGCTTCCTCGGTCGTCAGGAGCTGCGGTATGTTGCCTTGGTCCGTTGCCGGCCCCAAGGTCTCTCTACCTGCTTGCATGGCTTTCCCCATGCGGACCGCGAGCCGACGGGTGTCGGCCGGATTTCTGAAAGCGTGTCGTAAGCGTGTCGTTCCCTGTTTTCACGCATGGAAAACTCCTCCGTCAGGGACAAAATCGCCTGAACGGAGGGGTTTCTGGAGCCTCCTGCAGGACCCAATGACTTTCCAGCGCATGGATGAAGGATTTCCCATCCACCGCAACAGCGGAGAGTCTTGATGGGTCCGCCCCCGGCTGATCTGCGTTGCCAACGACTTCACGCGTTACGACGAATACCTCCATCCATAGGCCTCTCAGCCCCGGCTCCGGGAGTCCTCGAAAAGAAATCGTCACGGTCCAAAACAGTCGCCGAATTACTCGCCCAGGCAGATCACGAGTTAGCGGCCCTTTATGAGAAGTTTGAGACGTTCGCGCTGTCGCTCGGTGATGACGTCGTGAAGAACGAGCGATCCCTCTACTTCACCTTCCGTCAGCTGAAGAATTTCGCCTGCGTAGAAGTTCACCCGCCTCAAAAAACCTGCTCTCGTATTAAAGCTCGACCCGGCGTCCGTGTAATTCAGAGAGGGATTTAGCCGGGACGTCAGCAAGATCGGTCACTTCGGGACAGGGGATCTTGAGCTGAGGATCAGCAACACAGCCGACTGGCCACTGGTCGAGGAGCTCACGCGCCGGGCGTACGCGGCCACCTGAACCGGATTGCCCCTAAACGATGCTCCTGGTCGGCCTCGCATTGATCCCAGCCGATCACTCAGCGAGATCCAGAGCCGGAAGCTGTGCCACGATCTTCATCGTTTCCAACGACACTGTGAAAACGCGTTTGATCAGATCCACGATGGAGCGGGGGTTGCTGATTTCACGGCAGTAGTCGTTGGGGCCCTTGGTGATTTGGGAATCCTTGTGGGTCATGACCTAATAGCGGTCGATGATCCACTGAAGGGCAACCTTAACATTGACTTGGTAGTCGTAGGCCTCGTCCTGGTGAACTCCTCCAGTGGGTACGGTGTCACTGTTTCGTTATCGTCTGGCCCAAGGCTAGCTGGCAGTCCTGTTAAGTTTGCACGTCGACATAGCCAGCCCCCTGCCCGCGACACGTTGCCATGGATTGGCCCTTCCTGGACCCGTCACTTTGCCGGGCAGGCTTCGCCTCTTGGACGGGTCCGCAGCCCGATCTTCCCTGAGGGCTCGTTCGCCTCCTGGGGCGGCGAGAGGACCCGCCGGGATTTGCTCAGTTAAGCTGAAAACGGAGCCCTACCAACCGGTGGCAGCGCTCCGCTTTCAGCAGGATAGTTTAGGAGTTATCGGAGCGTGTATTTGACCAGGGCCTGCTTTTCGATTAGTTCCCAATCAAGGTCAATGCCCAATCCAGGCTTGTTCGATGCCCTCACAAGTCCGTTGGAAGTTATGCGGATAGGGTTAAGCGCGGCGTACTCCATCGGTTCCAGGGGCATGGCCTGTTCAAAGTACCGGCAATTGGGGAACGCGAGCATGAGGTGCAGGTTGGCGGCTTGGGAGAGGGTATAGCCCCAGGACTGCAATTCGACATTCATCGAATGCGCCCGGGCGGCGGACATGATGCGTTGGGTTCCGGTGATGCCACCGGCGAGGGTTGCATCGACGCGGGCGTGGTCCCAGCTCCCCATGGAGATGCCCGTCTGTACCAGATCCAGCGTCACGAGCTCGTTGCCGGCCGGGATGATTTCAATGTCCAGCTTGCTGCGCAGCCAGCGATAGCCTTCCAGATCGCTGTCGGGCAGGGGCGCCTCGAACCAGGTGTACCCGAGCTCCTCCAGCCGCCGGCCGACACGCAGCGCTTCCTTCCGGTTGTAGCGCCCTTCAACATCGAGCATCCAGGCAATATCGAGTCCACCGAATTTTTCCGCGACGGCGTTGACCAGTTCGAGGTCCTTGTCCGGGTAGCACCAGGTGTGGAACTTGATCGCCCGGTAGCCCTGCTCCAAATACCGGGCGACCATGTCCAGGTATTCCTCGATGGTGTCGAAGAACGGGGTGCTCGCATAGGCGGGGATTTCATCCCGGTAACCTCCCAGTAGCTGGTACAGCGGCACATCGAACGTTTTGCCGGCCAAGTCCCATAAGGCGATGTCCAGCGGCGCCAGGGAAAATGGCAGCATGGAGGCACACCTGTTGGACATCAGCCCGTGGAGGCGTTCCCGGTTGAGTGCGTTCTGACCGATCAGGGCGCTTCCAACATGTTCGATGGCCTTGCCCAGGGCCGTGTCTACGCCGCCTTCGGTCCACGAGATGGCACCGCCGACCCCGAATGCATCGCCGGCATTGATTCTCACCACGGTATTGGTGATCTGGAGCTCGTCATAGTGTGCCGAGGTCCTATACCTGGCCTCGGGGTTTGTCAGAACGAATACGTCGACAGAGTCGATCGCAAGATTTTTCACTGTCAGGCCCCTAACGTCATTTCGACGCGATACTTGGAAATGAGTTCTTCATCCAGTTCGATGCCCAGACCGGGCGTGTCCCGCACCATGACCTTGCCGTTTTCCAAGGTGATGGGATTTGTGACCAGGTCCTGGGACAGCGGGCTGGTGCTTTGGGAGAACTCGATGAGCTCCCCACCCGGGATGCTGGCCAGAAACTGCACTGTGGCGGCCATGAGAATGCCGGTGCTGAATCCGTGCGGGACAAGTTCGGTGCTGTAGCGCGCGGCGACGTCGTGGATTTTTCGGATCTCGCTGATGCCCCCGCAACGGGTGATGTCGGGCTGGATGATGTCAGGTCGTGACTCGCGGATGAATTCGGAAAATTCTGCCACTGTCGAGAGTCCCTCGCCGCCGGATATCCGGGTCCCCGAGGTTTCCGCCAGACGCCGCAACCCCTGATGGTCGTCGCTGGGGAGGGGCTCCTCGATCCAGTTCAGTCCGAATTGGGCCATACGGTCGCACTGGGTTTTGGCGTAGCGGTAATTTTTCCACTGGTACACCAAGTCAATTGCGAAGTCCACGTCGTCTCCTGCAGTTTCCCGGACAACACGCATGACTTCATGGTCGTGATCCGGGTCGGCGCCGAACAGGCCACCGCCCAGCTTCAGGCTGGTGAACCCGGACTGGAGGAGCCCTTCGACGAGCTTGGCGTTGTCCCCGGGTCTGTCTTTGGGAATGAACGTGCCGTAGGCGGCAATCTCGTCACGGACCTTCCCGCCCAGAAGCGTATGGATCGGCACCCCGTAGTGCTGGGATGCGATGTCCCACAGGGCTATGTCGATGGCGCTGATGGCATGTATGGCAGCCCCGCGTCGACCCATGTAGGAGGATTCGTCATACATTTTCCGCCACAGCCGGTCAATGTCCAGGGGGTTTTCCCCCAGCAGGACTTCACGCAGCCCACGACTTGTGGAATGGGAGGAGGGTGTCTCTACTAAAGCTTTGAGTACGGCCGGGGCACTGTCGGATTCCCCCATTCCGATCAGGCCGGTGTCGGTGTGCACTTTCACCAGGAACGCGTCCTCGCCCCACTCGCATCGTTCACCGAACGATGGAACGCGCAGCCAGATCGCTTCGACGTCGATAATCTTCATGATCAGCGCGTTTCCTCCGTAGCTGTGGGTTCTGCTGCCTCTTCCAGCTTCACCGGGCGAAGGAGGCCAGTTTTCGTGTCGATGCGGCCCGAATCCTGCCTGAGCCATCGGATGAGGCCCCAGATTTGGACCAGCAGCAGGAAAAGGAAGGGGATGGCTGTCAGGGTCAGGCCCGTTTTCAGCGTGCCCAGGTCGGCGTTGATCGCAAGCATGGCCATCGGAACGGCAGCCAGCATGACAACCCAGAACAGGCGAAGGCTGCGGGCCGGGTCGGTCCCGTGTGGCAGGTTCCGGGTGCTGACCGCGGCAACAGTGAACGAGGTGGCGTCCATGTGCGAGGCCAGGAACACCAGCATGATCAGGAAATACACGATGGAGAAGAATCCCCCGAAGGGCAAGGTGTTCAGCAGTTCGGCGACCGCCGTGTCGCCTCCCTTGCCTGCCAAGATCTGTGGAGCGTTAACGGTTCCATGGTTCATCTGGTGGATGGCATAGCTGGAGAGAATGCCGAAAAAGAACATGGTGCCGGCGCAGCCGCCTACCATCAGGCCAAGGACGGTCTGCCGGATGGTGCGTCCCTTGGAGACCCTGGTAATGAAGATGGCTACACCGGGGAGGTAGGAAATCCAGTAGAGCCAGTAGAAAACTGTCCAGTCGCGGCTGAAGGAGCCGCCCCCGTTCGGGTCGGTAAATAGGCTCATGTGAAGGAAGTTCTGAGCCTCCAGTCCGGCAGCGTTCACGACATTGTCCATGATGAATTCCGACGGGCCGATCAGGAACACCACCGCGGCAAAGATGAAAGCGGCCATGATCGCGGTTTTGGCCAGTTTCTGCAATCCCTTGTCAATGCCGACGAAGGAACTCAGTCCGTACACCACGGTAGACACGGCCAGGATGGCCGCCTTGAGCCAGAAAGCGTTCTCAACGCCCAATAGTCCGGCGACCCCGGCAGAGACGGTGTTGACCGTCACGGTGACGGTCAGGATCAGTCCGCCAAAGGTGCCAAAAAGAAACAGCAGGTCAATGATGCGCCCGCCGATGCCGTCGGCCTTTACCTTTTTCGTCACTGCCTCTATGTTGCCGGAGTAGCTAAGGCGCTTACCCTTTCGAACGTGGAAGTAGTACGCCATCGAGATGCCGGCGACCACATACATGGCCCACGGGATGGGACCCCAATGGAAGAAGGTGTAGGACATACTCACGTCCAGGGCTTCCCGGGATTCCGGTTGAATATTGAGCCCGGGCGTTTGGTAGTAGTAGGCCCATTCCATGAAGGCCCAGTACATGGTGGCCGATCCGAGGCCCGCGGAAATGAACATGAAAAGCCAGCTGGATGTAGAGTACGCGGGCTTGCCTTCGCCAAGTTTGATTCGCCCGAACTTGGAGACCGCCAGCAGTACCGCCAGCAGGAAGCAGCCCAGCCCGAGCACCTGAACCGGTGCGCCGAAGATACGGGTCGATCCATCGAAGAGGGAGCTTGCGGAGGACTGTGCTTGGTTGGGCCACAGCAGCAGTGCCGCCACGACGATCCCGACGACGATGATGGCCCCGACGACGAGGACCTTGTCCACTTTTGGTCTGGGTGTTTGGTACTTCTTTGGCGCCTCGCTGGCGGCCTTGGTTTCAATCACGTTGTTTCCTTTGGCAGAGCATTGATATCTACGTGTGGTTATGCCTGTACGGATTTGTCAAGCACGCTCAGATGGGGTTCGTTCGTCTCGATGATGTGGGCCTTGATGGCGGCGACACTGGCGTTGACGTCTCCGGTCCGGAAGATGTCAACCAGTCGTCTGTGGTCTTCCAGGAATTCCGGAAGCGCGCCGGTGCGCCCGGTTTGTAGTGCGAAGTGCATCCTGATCCGTGGATGGATGGAATCCCAGATGCTTCGCGCAGAGTCGGTCGGAGAGGCATCCACAATGATGGCGTGGAAACGCATGTCGGCCTCATTGAAGGCTTCGATGTCCTTGTTATAGATGGCGCGTTGCATTTCGGCCAAGACACGGTCAAAGGCCTCAAAGGTGTCCGCATCAAAAAGGGGCATGCCTTGTTTGAGCGCAAACTGCTCGATATGGATTCGAATAGGCAAAAGTAGTTCGGCCACTTCGGTGCGGGAGATGGAGGCGACCACCGAACCCTTGTAGGGCACAGAAGTTATAAGCCCCTGCAATTCCAGCACCAGCATGGTCTCCCGCACCACGGCGCGGCTCACGCCGTACTCATCCGCAAGATCCTGCTCAGTGACGCGGGAGTGCGGAGGAAGGGCACCTGTGAGAATCTTGCGCCGAAGCTCCGTGGCAAGACGGTCTTTCAGGGAGATCTTCTCCAGCTTGCTCATATTCCAACCTTCATCATGAGGCGCCAACTGTCGGGTGTCGATTGTCGACAATCCAATGGTAGTGACTTTTCCAACATTTGGGTAGGGGCTGTTCCATTCACCCACACAAACTTGCAGATTCAGGGAGTTAGGGGCGCCGGGTGTCGTTGAGGACGGGGCGCAGGGAGAACATCAACACCATGGAGGCCCACGCCGGCTACCTAAACGGTAGGAGTGAAGAAGACTACAAAAAAGTATGTTGCCCGACCGGATCGGGGCGGTCAGGAAGAACGCCACCGGTCCTGTGGTCACGGGTCCGCCACGGCAAAGGTGCCCGCAGACACCACCGGCTCCGGAATGATTTGTGTGGCCACACAGACGCGCCGGACCCTCCTTTTGAGACCATCAGGAGGCCCTGGATACCAGGGCCTCGTGGATGCCTTCACACCCCGAAGGGAAGAGCCTCCCCCCGACCGCGAAGAAGGATGAAAACTAATGACTATAGAGGCCCAATGTGGGAAGTTTGTGGAGACTTAAGTTGGAAAGGCCCCTCATTGGGGCCATTCCAATCACCGATACCCCGTCGTTCCGGGTTCCTTGAGCCTCCTGCCGGATTCGAACCGGCGACCCCCTGTTTACAAGACAGGTGCTCTGGCCAACTGAGCTAAGGAGGCATGACTGGCCCGAAAGCCAGCTAGACAAGACTAGCCCAGGGGCGTCCGCATCGCTAAATGCAGCCGCCCCGAGGCCCGTCCGGAACCAAGCGAAGAGACTACTTCTTTGCGTCGATAATCGGTTGCGCAAACGCGTTGAAGGCAACGGTCGTGTCGGTGTACTGCTTGCCGTCCACGAATACGGTCGGCGTTCCATTGACGTTGTGGGCGTGCGCAGCGAGGGTGCTGTATTGAATGTAGGGGCGGAAGGTGGTGTTGTCCACACAGCTGCCGATATCCGCAGCACCCACGTCCTTGGCCATCGTCTTCAGTTCGTCGTTGCTCAGGCCCGCACTGTTTTCGGCGGGCTGCTTGGCGTAGAGGGCGCTAAAGAAAGCGGCGTATTTGTCCGGGGACTTATCCACCACGCAGGCGGCGGCGGCGGCGGCGCGGGAGGAGTAGTTGGTGCTGGAGTACTGGTCCAGGATGCCGGCTGCCCGGTACTCGACGGTCGCCTTCCCCGAGTCCTGCCATTGCTTAAGCACAGGGCCGTAAGCGGTTTCAAACTGTTTGCACGCGGGGCAGATGAAGTCCACGTAGGCAACGATCTGCACGGGCTTACCCGCAGCGCTGGGTGCGATGCCAATGGAGGCCAAATCAGTGGCCGCGGCGCTGGCTCCGGCGGAGGGTGCGGCCGGCAGGGTTGCTTTGTCGACCTGGCCCGGTGACGTGTGCTGCACCACGCCAGTCTTGTCCTGAACCACGCCCCCGTAGATGTTGGCGTTGGCGGGGACTGGTCCGCTGGCAGCGGTTTCCGGCGCTTTTTTGGTCCCCTGCACGATCAACAGGGCCACAATGGCGACGACGATGACGGCGGCCAGCAGGACGCCGCCGCGGATCAGCCAGCCATTGCGCTTCTCCTTTTTGGCGTGTGCTTCGCGGATCCGGCGCGCCTCTTCGCGGGCCTGCGCGGTTCGTTCGGCTTTGCTGGGACGTGGCTCGTTCTGCGGGGTCATAGTTCCTCGTGTCAGTGGGCGCGGGAGTTCCACGCGGCGGCAACTCCCCCATTTTAGGGGACGAACCGGGGAGCCGGGTTACGCCTGCACAAATGACCGGACCAGTGACCGGCCAGCGAACCAAAAGCGCTATGATTCCGGAACCTATAGGCTGGCTGATAAGCACCAGACAAACGCGGGAGACACTGTTGTCCGATCCTCAAACACGTCCGAGCCAGATTATCCGTGAGCGCACGCCGATGGACAACGCGCCGCGGGGAGACTTCGATTTCATCGTCGTGTCCAACCGCCTGCCGGTGGACAGAGTTCCGGGAGCGGAGGGCGACGGCGGCTGGCGGCGTTCGCCGGGCGGTCTGGTCACGGCGCTTGCCCCGGTGATGAACAAGGCCGACGGCGCGTGGGTGGGCTGGCATGGTGCTCCGGACGAGGACCTGGAGCCCTTCGATAACGAGGGCATGCGGCTGATCCCGGTAACCCTCAGCAGCGACGAGGTTGAGCAATATTACGAGGGCTTCTCCAATTCAACTCTCTGGCCGCTCTACCACGACGTCATTGCGCCGCCGGAGTTCCACCGCACCTGGTGGGACGTGTACCGCAGGATTAACCATCGGTTCGCCGACGCCGCTGCCCGCTCCGCCGCACAGGGCGCCACGGTCTGGGTGCAGGATTATCAGCTCCAGCTGGTGCCGCGGTACCTGCGGCAGAGCCGGCCCGACCTGCGGATCGGCTTTTTCAATCACATCCCGTTCCCGCCGCCGGAGATTTTCGCGCAGCTGCCCTGGCGCCGGGCCATAATTGACGGGCTGCTCGGGGCGGATCTAATCGGCTTCCAGCGGCCCAACGATACCGCTAATTTCCTGCGCTCGGCCCGTCGCTTCCTGGGCGCGAGCGTGAAGCAAAAGCAGGTGCATGTGCCAACGCCCGACGGCGCCATGAGCCATATTGCGCGCGCCGAGGCCTTCCCGATCTCCATCGATGTGGAGCAGATCCAGACGCTGGCCCGCCGCCCGGACGTGATTGAACGCGCGCGGCAGATCCGCAGCGATCTGGGCAATCCCAAAACCATCCTGCTGGGCGTGGACCGGCTGGACTATACCAAGGGCATCACGCACAGGCTCAAGGCGTATGGCGAACTGCTCAACGAGGGCAACGTCAGGGTAGAGGACGCCTCGATGATCCAGGTTGCCAGTCCCAGCCGGGAGCGCGTGGAAACCTACCGGATGCTGCGCGAAGAGGTGGAGGGCACCGTCGGGCGAATCAACGGGCAGTTCGACACGATCCAGAACACCGCTGTGCGGTATCTGCATCACAGTTATCCGGTGGAGGAAATGGTGGCGCTTTACCTGGCCGCCGACGTCATGCTCGTCACGGCCCTGCGGGATGGCATGAACCTGGTGGCCAAGGAATACGTTGCCGCCCGGGTCAACAACACCGGCGCGCTGGTGCTCAGCGAATTCACCGGCGCGGCTGACCAGCTCCGACAGGCGATGCTGGTCAATCCGCATGATATCGACGGTCTGAAAGAGACCATCATGGCCGCCATCAACCTCAGCCCCGTGGCCGCCAGCCGACGGATGCGCGCAATGCGCCGGCAGGTGCTGGACCATGATGTGGAGCGTTGGTCACAGGACTTCCTGGTCACGCTGGATGAAAAGGCCGTCCGGGATGACCGCTGATCCGACCGGCCTTCCCGCGGACCTGAGCACCGCCGTCGAACGTCTGTGCCGTACGCCACGGCTGCTGGTGGCCATGGATTTTGACGGCACCATGGCCCCGCTGGTCCCGCGGGCCGGCGACGCGCGCCCACTGCCGGCAACCGCGGCTGCCTTCGCTGCGCTGGCGCACCTGCCGGGCACGACGACGGCGCTGATCTCCGGGCGCGCACTGGCCAGTCTGCGTGCGGTCGCCAGCCCGCCGCCGGAGGCCCTGCTGATCGGCAGCCACGGCGCGGAAGTCTGGCTAGGGCCCGATGCCCGGCCGCTGACGTTGACCCAGGCCCAGGCACGGCTGCTCGGACGGGCCAGAGCGCTGGTCCAGGGCATCGCCGGGCAGCACCCGGGAACCTTGCTGGAGGAAAAACCCGCCGGCGTGGTGCTGCACACCAGGCTGGCCGAGGACTCCGCGGCTTCCGCCGCCGTCGAACAAGCGCACCTTGCACTGGACGCCCTACCCGGCGTCTACGTGAGTGAGGGCAAGCGCGTACTGGAACTCTCCGTGGTGCGCGCGGACAAAGGCGACGGGCTGCGGACCCTGCGCGACGCCGTCCACGCCTCCGCGGTGCTCTTCGCCGGCGACGACGTCACGGACGAGTACGGCTTCGGCGTTCTCGGGCCGCAGGACGTCGGCGTCAAAGTGGGCGCCGGGCAGACTGCAGCACAATTTCGCATCGGTTCGCCGGATGACGTCGCGCCGCTGTTGGAGCTGGTGCTGGGATTGCGCAGCGCCCGCAGCTGAGATTATCCAGCCGGGAGTGTGCCGCTGAGATGCACGTCACGTTTTATATGACATACTGCTCAAGTGGCGCACATTGCGGCAGCTAACTGAATAAAAATCACCATTCACTACGGATCGTTCGGCACGTACCTGCCGATGAAGGGATTGATGACTGTGGCTACAGTTACTTTTGACCACGCTACGCGTTTGTATCCGGGCACCGAGAAGCCCGCTGTTGACAAGCTCAACATTGAAATCGCCGACGGCGAATTCCTCGTCCTCGTTGGACCCTCCGGTTGCGGTAAGTCGACCTCGCTGCGCATGCTCGCCGGGTTGGAAGACGTCAACTCCGGCCGGATTCTGATCGGTGACCGCGACGTTACCGATGTTCCCCCGAAGGACCGCGACATCGCGATGGTTTTCCAAAACTACGCGCTCTACCCGCACATGTCCGTAGCGGACAACATGGGCTTCGCCCTGAAGATCGCAGGCGTGCCGAAGGAAGAACGCGCCACCCGCGTCAAGGAAGCCGCCCGGCTGCTGGACCTCGAGGCATATCTGGACCGCAAGCCGAAGGCGCTTTCCGGCGGTCAGCGCCAGCGCGTTGCCATGGGTCGCGCGATTGTCCGTAACCCGCAGGTCTTCCTAATGGATGAGCCGCTCTCCAACCTTGACGCTAAGCTCCGCGTGCAGACCCGCACGCAGATTGCGTCGCTGACCCGCCGGCTTGGTGTGACAACCGTGTACGTCACGCACGACCAGGTCGAGGCGATGACCATGGGCGATCGTGTGGCGGTGCTCAAGGACGGACTGCTGATGCAGGTTGATACTCCTCGTGCGCTGTATGACCACCCGAACAACGTCTTCGTGGCCGGCTTCATCGGCTCCCCCGCCATGAACCTGCTGGAACTGCCGGTCGTCGACGGCGGCGTGAAGTTCGGCGGCGCCGTGTACCCGGTGCAGCGCGATGTGCTCACCCACGCCGCAGGCAACACCGTGACGGTGGGTGTGCGGCCGGAAGACCTCGAAACGGCTCCGGAGGGCGAAGGCCTCGAGGTTGAGGTTGACGTCGTTGAAGAGCTGGGCGCGGATGCCTACATTTACGGGCACACCACCGTGGACGGCAAGAACTACGACATGGTGGCCCGTGTCGACGGCCGCCGCCCACCGGCGAAGGGGGACCACCTGTTTGTGCGTCCACAGCAGGGGCACATCCACCTCTTCGACAGCACCTCCGGCCTGCGGCTCGGCGACTAAGCACGATCCTCACCGAAAACGCGGCGGCAACCTCCGGGGTGCCGCCGCGTTTCGGTCACTCCGCGTTTTGCGTTATTCCGTGTTTCGCTGATCTGTGTTTCCGCCACTTAAGGGAGAATTGACCCATGACGGACTCTGCAGGCGCCCGGTGGACAGATGAGCCCACGGACTTTGGCCAAAAGGGTAAGCTGCCACGGCCGCCGGCACCACCGCCCGGTGTTCTTGGCTCGCTCAGCATCACGGCGGCAACGGCGGCACCTGAGCTCCTGGACCTCCCCTGGCACATCGCCCTCGAGCACTGGCCGGAGGAAAACCTCGCCGCCCTGCCCCGCGGCATCTCCCGGCATGTGGTCCGTTTTGCACACCTCAGCGGCTCCGTCATCGCCATCAAGGAAACCAGCGAGCATGTGGCCAAACATGAATACCATATGCTCCGCAAGCTGCGTCGCCTCGACGTACCCTGCGTCGAACCGGTAGCTGTCATTAGCGGGCGCACCACTGCCGACGGCCTCCCCCTGGACCCGGTGTTGGTTACCCGCCATTTGAAGTTCTCACTTCCGTATCGGGCACTTTTTTCACAGATGCTGCGCCGGGACACCCTGACCCGCCTGATTGACGCCCAGGCGCTACTGCTGGTCCGACTGCACCTCATCGGCTTCTACTGGGGCGACGTCTCACTGTCCAACACGCTCTTCCGCCGTGACGCCGGGGCCTTCGCCGCCTACCTGGTGGATGCCGAGACCGGCGAACTGTACCCAGACCTCTCCACCGGGCAGCGCGAATACGACCTGGAAATCGCACGGGTCAACATCGCCGGCGAACTTATGGATCTGCTGGAGGGCGGCCTCATCGAGGAAAAAGTCGATCCGGTAGCTACCAGTGAGCTGATCATGGATAGCTACCGCCGGCTCTGGGGAGAGCTGACCGGGAAGGAGTCCTTCGAGCTTGGTGAGCGCTGGCGGGTGGGAGCCCGCATCCGCCGCCTGAACGAACTTGGCTTCGACGTCGGCGAGTACACCATCAAAACCACTCCAGACGGCGCCACCATCTCGTTACAGCCGAAAGTGGTCGACGCCGGACACCACCAACGCCGGCTGCTGCGCCTGACGGGCATTGACGCACAGGAAAATCAGGCCCGGCGGCTGCTTAACGACATGGACACCTACCGCGCGGACAACACTCCGGACCTGGATGAGGAAATCAGCGCGCACTCCTGGGTCAGCCACGTCTTCGAGCCAATTGTCCGCTCTATCCCACGGGAACTGGGCGGCAAACTCGAACCGGCGGAAGTGGTGCACGAGGTGTTGGAACACCGATGGTACATGTCCGAAAGGCAGGACCGCAACGTGCCGCTGGCAGAGGCTGTGCAGTCTTATCTGGACACGATTCTGCGGCACCGGCGCGATGAGGCCGCCATCATGCTCACCGCGGATACGGCGACCATGGAAATCCTCGACGGCGGCACGCTCGGCGAGGATTCCTGACTCCCTCCGATGCAATGTCGGCGCCGGCTTAGCGCCGGCTGGAGCGCGACCGGGAAAACGGTGCCGGGCAGCACCTCGCCCGGGGGTTGTGGTGTTGGGGGTGTTAAAGGGGTCAGGCCCCGCACGGTGTGCGGGGCCTAGTCCTTTTTTTAATGGTTGTCCGGCGGTGTCCTACTCTCCCACACCCTCACGAGTGCAGTACCATCGGCGCTGTGGGTCTTAGCTTCCGGGTTCGGAATGGGACCGGGCGTTTCCCCCACGCTATGACCGCCGTAACTCTTCCTCCGCACCAGCCACGACCCCCCGGGTGTTGTTTGGGGGTGTGGTGGGGGAAATTTTGTGGGTTACAACTACCAGTATTTAGTTATGCTGTGGTGTTTGTTCCGTTGACCGTGCAACGCCCCTGGGGGTGGGGGTTGTTGGTTGGGAACCACATAGTGGAC
>NZ_JAPNLH010000017.1:76833-91885 GCF_026627425.1 Arthrobacter endolithicus | reverse complement strand
CCCTATCTAGACGCCATCGCGGACGAACTCAACGACCGTCCGCGCGCCGTCCTGGGATTCCTCACACCACGAGAAGCCTTCACCAAACAACTCAACGACAATGTTGCTAACACGGCTTGACACCGCCAAACTCAGTGCAGTACAAAACGTCTGGTTGTGGCGGGACTGGCCGGGGCGTAAAGGCGGCCGGGTCACCGGCCCGGAACGGTGAGGGCGGAACAGTCGGTGGCGGCAGTGGGATTCCGGGGGAGGCTGCCGTCCACGGTGATGGGTAAAAAAATCCGTGGACCCTGAGATCGTGAGCCAAGGGTTCAAAAAAATCAGTTCCCGGCGAATCTGCCGATGGCGTCGGAGGCTTTCAGCGGCGCTCTGCCCAGAACCCTGGCAGCATCGGTTGTCGACGGGTCCCAGGGGTCGGTGTCCAGAGCGGCTGCGGCCTGGTTCTTGCGGGCGAAGGCGGGGTTGACCGGTCGGGCGAGGGCAGCCAATGCCCGCAACACAGGGCGAGGCAGATGCCGCACCGTGCCGTCCCAGCCGCGGGCCGCTTGGAGGATGTGGGCGAGTTCGGTCATCGATAGCGGCTCCCCGGCTACTTCAAGGACCCGCCCGCGAAGTGTCGTGTCCGTGCTGGCACGACAGACGACGGCGGCGACGTCCCTGGCGGAAACGAAGGGGATGGGCAGTTCGCCACGCCCGAAGACCATCGGGCGCCCGGATTTCCCCGCAGTCTGAATGAGGATGTCCAGCCAGGTTTCCAGGAATGGAGCCGCCCGCACAATCGTCCACTGGGCGCCGCTGGCTGCCAGGTGCTGCTCCGCGGCGTGTTTCGCGCGGAACAGCTCCAGAGTGCTGTCAGCGGCTGCGCCGATCACCGAGACCAGCACCACGCCGGCACTTACCGTTGCGGCCGCATCGATGAGATTGGCGTTGCCTCGTTGATCGACGTCCAGGGGTCCGTCTCCGCGCCCGCCGAGAACACCGTGGACTGCAGAGATGACCACCGATGCGCCGTCCAGCACTTGGACAAGGCCAGCTTCACGGACGTCTGCGGCCCGCACATCAACTTCGTCGCCCAGCACCGCCCGGGCACGGCCGGGGTCGCGGGCGAGCACCCTGACCCGTTCGCCGCTGAGGAGGAGATCGTTGACCACTTGCCGGCCCAGCAGCCCACTGCCGCCGGCGACCACGATCATGGCTGCCGGATCATGGCGAGGTCTCCGCGTGGACCTGCTGCCGGACGGCAGCGTCGGCGTTCACGCCGTGGTCCGCATCGACAGGCTCGAGGTAAAAACGCGCCGACATTGCCTGGCCGTCCTGGAGGCCAAAGATGATCACGCCTCGAATTAGGTGCTGGGTTCCGTCACGCCGGGTGCCGCTCATTTCCCACTCCGACCAGATTTCCTCGCCGTTCGCCACCCAGCTCAACACCGTGGAGCGAACATCGGGCACGAAAGCAAAAATCTGCTGCCAGTTGGCGCGGACCTGCTCCCGACCCTGAAAGTCCCGACTCGGGTGAGCGGGTGTCCGGTTGCGGTAGGCCGGGTTGAAACAAGCAACCAGCGCATCCAGATCATGAGCGTTCGTGGCTTCCTGGAGAGCGAGGAGGTACGGATGTGCTCCTGTATTCATGATTTCCTGGATTCCATTACAGTAGTCTGTAACTAATGTTCTTAGTATAGGTGGACGATGACCAACGTCAAGAGGCAATATGACGCCTCAGCCCGCCGCGCCCGGGCGGAGGAAGTACGCGCCACACTGGTGAACACGGCACGTGAGATGCTGCTTCGGGACGGCTATGCGGCTACAACAATTCCGAACCTCGCCCGGACGTGCGAGGTGTCCGTAGAATCGGTGTACAAGCGTTTCGCCGGTAAATCCGGCCTGGTCCGAGCCGTCGTGAGCCAGGCGCTCCGTGGAATTGGGCCGGTAGCGGCAGAGACGCGCTCGGACGCCCTGGCAGCCGGCGACCTACAATCGCTGGTTCGCGGATGGGGTCAACTGGCATCCGAGGTCGCACCCCGCGTCGCGCCGATTCTGTTGATCGTCCAGGCCGCCGCTGCCCACGACCGGGAAATTGCCGTGCTTCAGCAAGAACTCGACGACGCACGCCGGGTGAGGATGACCACCAACGCCAGCCGAGTCGCAGACGCCGGACATCTGCCGGCCGGACTCTCGATCGAGCGGGCCGGCGATATTCTGTGGACCTACAGCTCGCCTGAAGTTTATGATCTGCTCGTGCTGCGCAGTGGCTGGAATCTGGCCCAGTACGCTGCCTTCATAGCCGATGGAGTGAGCGCCCAGTTACGGGCCTGATCCCGTGGAGGCCGGCGTCGTCGTGTTTATGGTCAACGGCGTTATCGTGGAGCAGGGTGAGCCGCCGGAAATCTTCACTAATTCCCGGCACGAGCGGGCGAAGTCCTTCCTCGCCAAAGTGATCTGATATACGACAAACAACCGAAAGGCCGGCCACAGTGACCAGCGGAACAGCCGAGAACCTCAAGAACGAAGCCGAATCCACACTGCAGAAGAACCTCCACGGCGTCCTCGCTTTCAGCCACCAGCTCCATCAGCACCCTGAACTTGGGTTCGAGGAACACCAGGCTGCCCGGTGGCTGGCCGAGGAACTGACGAAGGTACCGGGGACTCGGGTTCAGGTCGGGCTGGGACAGCTTCCCACCGCGCTTCAGGCGGAGGTCGGAACCGGGGATCTGGTGCTGACCATCTGCGCAGAATACGACGCCCTGCCCGGAATCGGGCATGCCTGCGGCCACAACATCATCGCCGCCGCAGCCTTGGGTGCCTTCACCGCACTGGCCCCCTTAGCCGACCGGCTCGACGTCACTCTTCGGCTGCTCGGCACGCCGGCGGAAGAAAATGGTGGGGGCAAAGTCCTCATGCTTGAGCAGGGTGACTTCGACGGTACTCACGCAGCTATGATGGTCCATCCCGGCGACGTGGACGAAGTGGAGATGCTGCCCTACGCATGCGCCGGCTACAGGGTCACCTTCCACGGCCGCGGTGCCCATGCCTCCGCCCACCCTTGGGACGGGATCAACGCCCTGGATGCACTGACCGTAGCGCTGACCGCGATAGGCCTGGCGCGCCAGCAACTGGAACCGGGGCAGCAGATCCACGGCTGCGTTGACAGCGCGGGAACCGCGCCCAATGTCATCCCGGAAATCGCTACGGGGCAATGGCTGGTGCGCGCGCATGACGTCGAATCCCTGGCCCGGGTCACAACCGTCCTCAACCGCTGTCTACAGGCCGGAGCCATGGCCGCCGGCGCCCGGCTTGAGGTCGCCCAGGACGGCCCCATCTACGCTGACTTCCGCACCGATACAGAGATGGCGGAGCTCTTCGGGGTCAACTCCGCTGCTCTGGGCCGCCCGATGGGCCCGGCCAGCCGCCGCGGTGGATCCACCGACATGGCCAATGTGTCCCACCACTTTCCAACCATCCACCCCATGATCAGCTTGGGTGACGGATGTCCTCCCATCCACAACCAGGCCTTCGCCGAAGCCGCCGCCTCACCGACCGGCGACAAAGCGATCAGTGACGGTGCCTTGGCCATGGCCTGGACCTGCATTGACCTGGCCACGCACGCGCAGACCAGAAGCCGGCTGCGCCAAGGGGCGGCACCCGAACAGCAGAGGGCCGGGTATTCACGGGCCCGTTCCTCGGCGATCCTTGGTTGATGCAGCCAAAGCACCCAGACGACGGCCGTTGCCACAGTTGTCCGCTTACCGCATTTTCAGCGCGGATCCGGCAAGCGCCGGGGCCTCAGCGGCTGTGCCAATCTGCAGTGCCAATCTGCAGTGCCGTTAGCGCTTCCCAAACGTCCTGCGCATGACCACGAGTCCTGCCAGCGAGATGAGCGCGATCGCGATGTAGTAGTAACTGGGGGCCATCAGCGAACCGGTCGAGGTGACCAGCCACGCCAGGATCAGCGGGGCGAATCCGCCGAAGAGCGTGACGCCTACATTGTAGGAGATCGACATGCCGGTGGTGCGGATGTTCGTGGGGAACATATCTGAGAGCAGAGCTGGCAACGGTGCGAAGTACATGGCCATCAGCACACCCAAAACCACCTGCACAGCGGTCAGCATGGCCACGCTGGGTGAGGCGACAAGGATCGCGAAGAGGGGATAAGCCACGACGACGGCGATGACCGCGGCGGTCATCATGACCCGCACCGGACCGATTCGGTCGGCGAGCTTTCCGGCCAGGGGCGCCCCGATGAGGGTCACGATGCCGGAGATGATGCCGCCGAGGTACCCGGCATAGGACGGGAGGTGGAGGTTCTGTACTGCGTAGGTTGGCATGAACAGGATCAGGTACACCGAAACGCTGGCCAGGCCGACGACGGCGGCACAGGTCAGCCAGCGCGGGGCTGCCTGGATCAGGGTGGCGCGCAGCGGTGACTTCGCGAGGTTTCCGCGGGCCTGGTCGAAGTCGGGAGTCTCGTCCATCTTCAGTCGGATGTACAGGCCGATCGGACCGATCAGCAGGCCGAAGAAGAAAGGCACCCGCCATCCCCAGCTGTACAGCGCGTCGTGGCTGAGGAAGGTATTGAGGGTGAAGCCGAAAACCGAGGCCAGAAACATCGAAACACCTTGCGTGGCCACCTGCCAGCTGCCGTAATAGGCCTTCTTGTCCGGGGCGTTCTCGATCAGGAATGCTGTGGCGGTGCCGAACTCGCCGCCGGCCGAGAAGCCCTGGATGAGCCGGGCCACCAGGATCACCAGTGCCGCCGCGGGTCCCATAACGGCCGTGGTGGGGGCGCAAGCCATAATCAGGGTGCCAACCATCATGAGCATGATGGTCAGCGTCAACGCGCCCTTGCGCCCGTGTCTGTCAGCGTAGGATCCCAGCACCATAGCGCCCAGCGGCCGGATCAGGTAGGACACGGCAAAGGTACCGAAGGTCAGCAAAATGCCCGTTGCCTGGCCGCCCTGGCTTCCCGCGGGCTGGAAGAACAACGCCGAAATGACGACGGCGAAGGATGAGTAGACGATGATGTCGAACCACTCGAGGGCGTTGCCGATCGATGAGGCCACCACCGCACGGCGGGCTCGGGTCCGGTCTTCGACGGTAATTACCCGTGCCGGTGCTACAACACCGGGTCCGCTGGCGGGACTGCTCATGCAATTGACCTTTCGAGTCGTTCAATGAGCGAATCCAAAAAGGACTCGCATGCTTGAATCTGTTCGAGTTCGACGTATTCATTGGCGGCGTGCGCCACGGCGATCTCGCCGGGGCCGCACACCACCGTTTCAATGCCTGCCCGGTGGAACAATCCAGCTTCGGTGCCGTAGGTAACTTTTTCGTCCGAGGGGAGTCCGCCGCAGTCCTGGGCCAGCCGGACAATCCCGGCATCGTCGTCGACCTCCAGGCCGGGGCCCTGAGCCTTGACGATCAACTCAACGCCCGCCGCGTCCTGTTCGGCCTTCATCTCGGGGTCGAGGACGTCGAAGAGGAACTTGCGGATCCGGGCGACGATGGGCGCAGTGTCCACGGTTCCGAGGGCGCGGAATTCGAATTCGACCTCGCAGGCATCGGGGACGGTGTTGCCGGCAATGCCACCGGAGATAAGGTTCACCCCGCCGGTGGTAAACGGCACCGGGTAGGCGTCGTCGAACGGTCCGTTCTCCCGCCACTGCTGGGTCAGTTGCCGGTAGAACTCGATGAACCGGCCCGCGTAGTGGATGGCGTTCACCCCATGCGGGGTGAGCGAGGAGTGTGCGGCAACACCGCGGAAACGGGCAACGAACAAGTTGATTGACTTGTGTCCCCGGATTACCCGCATACCGGAAGGCTCCCCGACGAGGCAAGACACCGGCCTGATGCCGTGCTCGGCGAACTGGCCGATCATCCGTTCCGCGCCCAGCAGGCCGACCTCTTCATCGTAGGAGAACGCCAAATGCAGCGGTTCGGTGAGCTGGGCCTGGCTGATGCGCTCCAGTCTGCCAAGAATGACGCCCAGGTAGCCCTTCATGTCCGCAGTTCCGCGGCCGTAGAGCCGGCCGCCGCGCTGCTGGGCGGTGAAGGGGTCGCTGTCCCAGTCCTGGCCGTCCACCGGTACGACGTCGGTGTGTCCGGAGAGCACAATGCCGCCGTCGGTCCTCCCGTCGTGGGCAGGGAACGTGGCGAAGAGATTGGCCTTGCGGACCTGCGCGTCGTCCTCATTGGTTAGAATCAGCGGCTCGACGCCGACGCGCCGCAACTCGTCGGCCACGCAGTCGATCAGCTCCAGGTTGGAGTTGCGCGAGGTGGTATTAAAGGAAACCAAGTGGGTGATCCACTCCACAGACGAATTCATGCCTAGACTCTACCGCCCGCTCTACCGCCCGCTCTACCGCCCGCTCCACCGCAACGGCTGCGACCGTCATGGCGCCGTTCCGCGCGGCAGCTCCACCGCGTTGGCGAGCTGTGTTGCTGCCGAGCGCAGTGCCTGGGAAGCCTGGTGGGCCCAGGCGTTGCTGCTGCAGCGGGTCTGCGGGCCCGCAACCGTGAGTGAGCAGATGATCTCCCCGCCGGAAAAGACCGGCCGTGAAATTGCCACGGCGCCAGGATTAAGTTCTCCATGGGACACGGCCTGGCCCGACTGGCGGATGTGCGCGAGCTGCTGGATCAGGTCCTGCCTGGTCAGCGTCTTGTCCGTAAACCGGGCCAACCTGTCGGCCAGGACCTTGGCGATAACCGATTCGGGAGCATGTGCCAGAAGGACCCGTTGGCCTGCGCCGGCATGGAGCGGCAGGAGTTGATTGATCTCAAAGGCATACCTCAGCGGGTTGGGGGAGACCACCTGGCGAAGGCAGATCGCGTGCAGCCCGGAGCGGACGGTCAGGACCGCCGTTTCCGCGGTGCCTTCCACGATGGATTCCAATACGCTGACGCCAAGTTCAGCCAGCCGGGTATGCGTGAGGTGCTGCCCGGACAGTTCGAGCAGCCTCCAGCCGGGAGTGTAGGAGCCGCGGTGTTCTTCGATCAGGGACAGTCCACGGAGTGTTTTGACGTATCGGTAAACGGTACTGGCTGGAACGCCGACCTCCTCGGCAATATCAACGATGGTCACGTCGCCCCGCGCCGCGACGCACATCATGACAGCCAGCCCGCGTTCAAACGAGGACTGACCCTCCGGCACGATGCTCGTCATTCTCAAATACTAAGGGACGCCGTCAAGAAGGCGACGCATCTGCCGGTGCCGCCGGAGCGCCCTCGGGGTGCCGCGCGCTCCTGTGGCGCCTGCAACAGCGGGGGCTGCAGGGCTCTGCGGCTAACTGCAGAGCCCTGTGTGTTTCGATAGCGGCGAGCTTCACATTCTCAGTGGCTGAAAAACTCTCATTGTCGGCAGCCTGCGCACGTTCGTATGCTCATCAGGAGCAGCGACTGTGATATTCGGCACAAAATGTGTCGGGCGTGGGCCGTCGCAGCGTCGGCCACGTGGTGTCCGCCCGTGAACGCAGTTGACCTATGAATGGAGATCTCATGTCACCGTCCATCCGCAGTAAAAAAGCCGTCCTCACGGCCGGCCTTGTGGCGCTTCCGCTGGCCTTTTCGCTGGCCGGATGCGGCGGGGGCTCGTCCGCTGCTGAAAGCGCGAGCGCCGGCACTAACGCACCGCTGCACGGCATGCTGCCCGCTGCGATCCAGTCCAGCGGCACCCTGAATATTGCCAGCAATGTGGAATACCCACCGTTCGAAACATTCGACACCGACGGCAAAACCGTGATCGGTATCGACCGGGAAATTGCCGATGCCTTGGAGAAGAAGCTCGGAATCACCATCAAATTTAACAATATTTCCTTCGACGCGATCATCCCAGGTCTTGCTTCCAAGCGTTACGACATGGCGATGTCGGCGATGTCGGACACCTTGGAGCGGCAGAAAGAAGTCGATTTTGTCGACTATTTCAAGGCCGGTGCCGGCATCCTGCGGACCGTTGAGAACCCCAAAAAGATTGCCACGCTGGCTGATACCTGCGGTATGAAAGTTGGCATCGTCAAGGGAACCACCGAAACTGAGGATGCGGACGCACAAACGAAGGTGTGCGCATCAGAAGGCAAACCGGCCGTCGATGTCACGATTTTCCCAGGTCAGAATCAAACGATTCTTGCCCTGACGACCGGACGTGTGGATGTGGTCCTGCTGGACTCAACGTCAGGCTCATCCGTGGCCAAGGACTCGGGCGGAAAGCTTGAAATGCTCAGCCCCTATATGTCTGGCCCGTTCGGCATAGTGTTCCCCAAGGGCAGCACCGAGCTGCAGAAGGCCGTGCAAAAGGGTATGCAGGAAATAACTGCGGATAACACCTACGGGGAAATTTTGAAAAAGTACGGTCAGGAAAAGGGCGCCGTCACGGAGTTCCCCATTAACGGCGGGACAAAATGAGTGCGGTCCTGACCAGGGAGGAGGCAGAACCGGCGCAGGTTGTCCCCTCCCGGCACACCGGACGGTGGATCACCGCGACCGTGGTGCTGGTGCTTGTTGCGCTCCTGCTGTACTCGATGGCCACCAATGAACGTTTCCAATGGGACGTTGTCGGCAAGTACCTTTTTGCAGATCCCATTCTGATGGGGGTGCTGAACACACTGATTTTGACGGTGCTGGCGATGATCATCGGCATCGCCTTGGGCATCGTTGTCGCAGTCGGCCGTTTGTCCGATAACTTCATCGTTTCCAAGGCAGCGTGGTTCTACGCCTGGTTCTTCCGCGGCACTCCGTTGCTGGTCCAGCTTCTCTTCTGGTTCTTTCTCTCGGCACTGGTCCCTCGGATCGCCCTCGGCGTGCCGCTGGGGCCGGAGCTGTTTTCCTTCGACACCAACAGCCTGATCACACCGTTTATGGCTGCGATGCTGGGACTGGGGCTCAACGAGGCTGCATACATGTCCGAGATTGTGCGCTCGGGCATTTCATCGGTGACACCGGGCCAGACCGAAGCCGCCAAATCCATTGGCATGACGAGGCTGCAGACCATGCGGCGGGTAGTCCTCCCGCAGGCGATGCGGATCATCATTCCGCCAACCGGGAACGAAACCATCGGAATGCTCAAGCAGACCTCGTTGGTTTTGGTCATCGGATATTCGGAACTCTTGACCTCTGCATCGCTGATTTATTCACGGACGTATCAAACCATTCCGCTGTTAATTGTCGCCGCCCTCTGGTATCTGTTCATCACCGCTGTGCTGTCCGTCGCGCAGTACTTTCTGGAACGGCGCTATGGCCGAGGGTTCAGTCCGCTCAGTGCCATTCGCGTGGACAAAGACAAGGTGGAGAAGATCGACAACGACCCGAGCGTTCCGGCTGCTGCAGCGAATGGGCAGCCCGGCGGAATTACGATCAGCACACACCCGGCGAATACGGAGAGCCCGTCATGAAAAAGCCCATGCTCAAGGCGTCGGCCGTCTGTAAGTCCTTCGGCGCAGTCGAGGTCCTGAGGGCAATATCACTCGAGGTGGCGGCCGGCGAAGTCGCGTGCCTGATTGGTCCGTCCGGGTCCGGGAAGAGTACTTTCCTGCGCTGTATCAACCACCTGGAAAAGATCGACGGCGGCCAGATGTGGGTCGACGGCGATCGGGTCGGCTACCGCCTCGTCGGCAATAAGCTCCATGAGTTGAAGGAGAGGGAAATCGCCCTGCGCCGGGCGTCGATCGGTATGGTGTTTCAGCAGTTCAACCTGTTTCCGCACCGGACGGCTCTCGAAAACGTCACCGAGGGCCCCATCATCGTTAAAGGAGTGCGCCGTCAGCAGGCTGTCGAGGAGGGGCGGGCCTTACTGGAGCGGGTGGGTCTGGGAAACAAAATGCACAACTACCCGAGCCAGCTCAGCGGTGGCCAGCAGCAGCGCGTCGCGATTGCGCGGGCGCTGGCCATGAAACCGGAACTCATGCTCTTCGATGAGCCGACGTCAGCTCTGGACCCGGAACTGGTGGGGGAGGTGCTTGACGTCATGAAGGATCTGGCTGAATCGGGCATGACCATGGTCGTGGTGACCCATGAAATGGGCTTCGCACGGGAAGTGGCGGACACAGTGCATTTCCTCTCGGAAGGGGTCCTGGTGGAAAGCGGGGCGCCGTCAAAGGTGCTCTCCAACCCGGATCATGCACGGACGCAGAGCTTCCTCGCCAAGGTCCTATGATGGATTCGCCGGCAGATGCCGATGGCGCAGGCGCTGCAACCGAATGGCATGAATCAGATACCGCGACGCGCCCACGGCCGGGCGGAATGCCCAACATTCTTGCCCTCGACGGATATGGAACGTCCAGACCGCCGGAAGTTCCCCTACGGTACCGCCTGTCCTCGAACGAAAACAGCTACCCGCCGCTGCGTCCCGTCGTCGAAGCGATTTCAGCTGCCGCGGCAAGCCCGAATCTGTACCCGCCGCTTGTTCCGCTCGCGCTTGCCGGGCGCCTCGGGGCGGTCAGCGGCGTGGATCCGCAGAACGTCTGGATCGGGGCGGGTTCGGTGGCTGTCCTGGAACAGCTGATCAGAGGTTTTGCCGGGCCCGGGGACGAGGTGATCTTTGGCTGGCGTTCCTATGAGGCCTATCCGATCATCATCGGCGCTGCCGGTGCCGTGCCGGTGCCGGTTCCGCTCATCGGCTATGATCAGGACCTGGCGGCGATGGCCCGTCGGGTGGGTTCGAGGACGCGCATCGTCATTCTCTGCAACCCGAACAATCCCACCGGAACGGCGCTGAGCCCCGGGATGCTCCGCACGTTTGCGGCCAGCCTGCCGGCTGATTGCCTGCTCATTCTGGACGAAGCATACCGTGAGTTCGTCCCGGCCCAGAGTGCCTTCGACGGGACAAAATTAATACGGAGCCACGCCAACGTTGCGGTCCTGAGGACCTTCTCCAAGGCCCATGGGCTGGCCGGAATGCGGGTTGGCTTTGCCGTTGCGGCCCCGGCGATCATCGAGGTGCTGGCGCGGGTGGCCCTGCCCTTCACAGTGGGCCGGATGGCCGTCGCCGCCGCATCCGCTTCGCTGGATCAGCACGCGAAGATTCAAGCCCAGGTACGGGAGACCGTTCGCGAGCGTGACGTCCTTATCCAACTAGCCCGACGCCTTGGCCTGCCGGTCTCGGCATCGGCTGCGAATTTCCTCTGGTTATCTTTTGGATCAGACAGCGGCGCTTTCACCGACCGCTGTGCCGCAGCGTCGATAGGGGTGCGCTGCTTTCCGCTGGAGGGGGTGCGCATCACCGTCGGATCCGCTCAGGCCAATGCCGCCGTCGCTGGCGTGCTCAAGGAGTATGCCGGCGTGGTCGACCGCTAGACCGGCGTGCAGCAGCGCCGGAAATACGTCCCCGGTTCGGTCAGCGGGGGGCCGCTTCCGCGTCGGTAAGATGTGCCAGGACATCGGCCAGCGCCACCGCACCGGCGTCGGCGTCGGCGGTCTCGATCTCCTCCTGCGGCGCATGCGAAACACCTGTGGGGTTGCGGACGAAGAGCATTGCCGTTGGCAGGCTGGCGGCCAGCACGCCCGCATCGTGGCCCGCTCCGGATTCCAGCACCGGCACATCGCCCAGAACCCCGAGCAGCTCCGACGCCAGCCCCGGGTGGAACTGGACGGTAGGGCTGAGCGACTCCTCGGACAGCGTAACCGTGCAGCCTTCGTCCGCGGCAATGCGGCGTCCTGCTGCGTGGATTTCCTCAACGATGGCGGCCGTGACCTCGTCCGCCTGGTGCCGTACGTCCATCCAGAGGTCCACCCGTGAGGCAATGACATTAGTACCGCCAGGGATCGGCGAAATCCGGCCCACCGTTCCGCGCGCCCCTGGATGGGCCGCGGCGATCCGGCGGATGTCGACCACTGCCTGGGCAGCGGCGACCATCGGGTCGGAGCGGTCGGTCATCAGGGTTGTCCCGGCATGGTTGCCCTGCCCGCCGAAGGAAAGCCTCCACCTGCCGTGGCCAAGGATCGATGACGCCACCGCAACGGGTGCCTGCAGATCAATCTGGCCGCGTCCCTGTTCGATGTGCAGCTCAACAAAGCGGCCGATCCCGGCCAGTCGTTCGCTGTCCATGCCCAGGTGTTCCGGGTCCGTTCCATTGGCCCGGAACACCTCTGCCAGCGTGTTCCCATCGGCATCCGTGAGGTTGCGGGCTTTGTCAGGATCAATGGAACCGGACAGCAGGCGTGAGCCGATGCATGCAACGCCAAAGCGGGATCCCTCTTCCTCGGGGAACACGGCCACGGCCAGCGGCCGGCCTGGCTTTTGGCCGCGCCGGCGCATCAGGTCAATCGCCGAGAGCGCACTGGCGACCCCGAGGGGACCGTCGTACGCGCCCCCGCCCGGAACCGAGTCCAGATGGCTTCCGGTGACGACTGCGTCAGGGCCTGGTTCCCCCCACCAGGCCCAGATGATGGAGTTCCGGTCGGTTTCGACCTGCAGCCCGCGCTGTCGTGCGGCGGCGACAAACCAGCCCCGCAGGTCTGTCTCGGCCGTGGAGAACACCGGCCGGCTGTATCCGCCGCGCCGGGAGTCCTTGCCGACGTCAGAGATCTGTCCGAGTAGCTGCATCGGCCGTTCCATGGACCCTCTTTCCGTAACTGTTGGCCGCGGCGCTGCTTAGAGCGCGCCGATGACCTTTGAAATCGCCTTATTGAGTTCAGCGCCGGTGTCAGGAACGCGGATGTTCCTGCCTTGGTCCACGACGATGGTTCCGCCGCGGATCACCGTGCGGACATCTGCAGCAGCGGCGGCAAAAATAACGTGCGGGAGCAGCTCTCCCGATGCGGCCCCCGCCGTGCGCGGCGACAGCAGATCGATCACGGTGAAGTCAGCGAGCTTGCCGACCGCAATGCTCCCGGCATCCCAGCCAAGCGAGTGAGCCCCGCCGGCAGTTATCGCGTCGGCGATCTGGGCGGCGTTGACGTGTCCGCGGCTGCCGCTGGTGAGCCGAAGATCCAGTTCGATCGCCCGGCCCTCTTCGAGCAGGTCGATCATCATGTGCGCGTCACTGCCGACGCACAGCCGCGCGCCTGCTGCGGAGAGCTTTCCGGCCGGTCCGACGCCGTCGGCCAGATCCCTCTCGGTCGTCGCGCACATGCAGATACTCGTGCCCGTGGCCCCGTAGGACGCTATGTCCTTCGCTGACAGGTGGGTTGCATGAACGGACGTCATGTCCGCACCCAGCACCCCGGCTTCGGCCAGCAGTTGGGTAGGAGTCAATCCGTAGACCTCAAGGCACTCCTGGTTTTCGGCCGGTTGCTCCGAAACGTGGGCGTGCACGGGCATATTGTGCGCCCGGGCAAATTCGGCCACCGGACCCAACGCGTGCCGCGGTACAGCACGCACGCTGTGGATTGCCGCCCCAGCGCGGGCCGTGGACGTTGCCGTCAGCTGGCCGACGCGGTCCGCCCAATTTTCCCAGGATCCGTCGGTGAACCGTTGCTGCACCCCTGTCAGCTGCCGGCCGTCAACTCCGCCCTGCAGGTAGCACGTATCCAGCAGCGTGATCCGCAGTCCGGCATCTTCAGCGGCCTGGATAACTGTCTCACCCATGATGTTCGGATTGCTGTACCGGCGCCCGGCCGGGTCGTGGTGCACGTAAAAAAACTCTCCGACACTGGTCACACCCGCCAAGGACATTTCCGCATAGGTTGCCAGCGCCAGCTCGTACAGGGAATCCGGATTCAGGGTTCCGGCGACTGAGTACATCAGGTTCCGCCACGCCCAGAAGCTGTCCACTCCCTGCTGGCCGCGTCCCCGGATGGCCCGATGAAAGACGTGCGAATGGGCGTTGGCGAAGCCTGGCATTGTCAGTCCGATAAGCCGTCGAGCGGAAGGCGGACATTGTGCGTCTGGGGTTACCGAGGTGATTTTGTCGTTCTCGACGGTAATGAGGACATTGGCGCTGACGTTGTCACCACCAAGCCATGCATATTCGCAAAAAAAAGAGTTATTCAACGCCTGCTCCTTTAACGATGGATCCATTGATGATGACGGTCTGCGTGGAATTGCGTCCCGGGCGGTACGCAATGTGCTCGTAGAACGGGACGTCCAGGACCTGAAGGTCGGCTCCCATGCCGGGGACTAATGATCCTATCCTGGCGGACAGGCCCAGGGCGCATGCGCCACCGTAGGTCGCAGCCCGCACGGCCTGCGCCACTGTCATGCCCCCGATCCGGCAGCCCATGGCCACGGCCAGGTGCATGCTGGTCGTCCAAGAACCCGGACAGACATCGGTGGCAAGAGCCACCTCCATGCCTGCGGCATACAGCCTCCGGGGATCCAGCGGTGCGGGGTGCTGCACCGCGAATTCCAGGCATGGCATGTAGACACCGGTCACGCCGGCTTTCGCGAGGGCACGCAGTTCGTCGTCGGTGGTGTAGTTCAGATGGTCGGCGCTGACCGCACCCACCGCGGCTGCCAGCTCCGCGGCACCGGTGTGGCTATAGGCGTCTAAATGGATCTTCGGCCGCAGGCCATGGCGCTGTCCTTGTTCCAGAATTTTCCGGGACTGGTCCAAAGAGAAATAGCCCGTATCGCAGTAGACATCGTTAAACGCCGCCTTGCCTTCACGGCCCAGGTCCGTAATCTGCGCCAGGATGTCCTCGGTCCACTGCGTGCCGTCCCGTTGCGGATCAATGGCGTGCGCGCCGAGGTATGTTGACATGATCCGCGCCGGCAACAGAGCGGCAAGACGGGCATTCACCTCCAGCAGGCGCTCCTCGGTGGCTGTGTCAAGCCCGTAGCCGGTCTTGCTTTCCAGCGTCGTGGTGCCGGAGGAGATCATCTCCTTGATTCTGCCGGCCGCGGACTCAACCAGTTCGTCCACCGATTGTGCACGCGTATCAGCCATGGTGCCCACAATCCCGACGGAGGCCCCGGGCGGGGGAACCCGGCCGGCCACCTTTGCGGCATATTCGAGGGCGCGGTCGCCGCCGAAGACCACATGCGTGTGGCTGTCCACGAAGCCCGGCAGCACCACCTTCCCGGTCGCGTCGATTTCCCGGCGCCCGCTGAAACCGCTGACATCACCGACGGCGGTGATAATACCGCCGTCGACGGCTACCCCGCCGCCGCGGATGCGTCCGATTAGAT
>NZ_JAPNLH010000017.1:0-76823 GCF_026627425.1 Arthrobacter endolithicus | reverse complement strand
GTCCGATCTAATCGGACGCATCCGCGGCGCAGGTAAGCAGCTCTGCGGCTCCGGTGATCACTAGATCAACGCGGTGCTTTGGGACTGAAGCCGGCATTTCAGCCCTGTTCCGGGCCAAAGGTTGCCGTCGGGGTCCACCACAGCGGGATGGTGACGCCCTCCGCCGGACCGACGGTGTTGGCGACTTCCTTGGCGCGGGCATAGCCGGACTGTGCGTGCCGGACGACTCCGATGCCGCTGTCCACCGTCAGGCAGGCCTTCAGCCGGTAGGCGGCGGTGTCGGTCCCGTCGGCGATCATGGTGACGCCGGTGTGCACCGAGTCTCCCATCGCGTAGTTCGCCTGGATGGCGATCAGGTCGCACATGCCCGAGGCGTTGAGCAGGCCGTTGAGATACGGCCAGTCGGAGATCAGATCGGATCCGTCGGGCATATTTTCCGATTCGAAGGTCGGATTGATGATCGAACCGGAGTCCAGGTTGTCCCGGGAGAACGCCACCGTCCCCTTCACCTCACCTCGCTGGATCAGTTCATTGACGGCCAGACCGAACTTCTTCCGCTGGCCGAAACCGAGGTAGCAGACCCGCGCGGGCAGTCCCTCAATGGGAATGTGCTTCCGCGCCAGGGTGATCCAGCGGGTGGCAATTTCATCATCCGGAAACAGCTCGAGGACAAGGTCGTCCAGGCGCGCCAGGTCTTTGGGATCCCCGGAAGTGCACGTCCAGCGGAACGGTCCGCGGCCCTCCAAGAACAGCGGCCGCAGGTAGGCGGAGACAAACCCGGGGATTTTCAGCGCGTCCTCGAATCCATGCAGCTGGCATTCGCGCCGGATCTGGTTGCCGTACTCAAAGGTGGGAACGCCATTATCGAAGAACCGGTTCATCGCGGTGAGCTGGCGGACCATCGCTGTGCGGGAGATTTCGAAGTACGCGTCCCGGTCCTTCTTGCGGAATTCTTCCGCCTCCAGGACTGTGTAGCCGATCGGCACGTAGGCCAGCGGGTCGTGGGCCGGGGTCATTTCCGTGACGACGTCGGGGCGGACGTCATGCTCCAGGGCGTACTCGAAGAGTTCGGTGGCATTTGCCACCACGGCGATACCCAGCGGTTTTTTGGCAGCCGCGGCTTCCTGCGCCAGCTCGATCGCGTGCGGGATGGAATCGGCCAGCACATCCGCATAGCCCACCTTGATCCGGTTGTTGATGATCCGCTCGTCCACGTCCGCGCAGATGGCAACGCCGCCGAGCATCGTCATGGCACGGGGCTGGTTGCCGCCCATCCCGCCCATGCCGGCACAGAACAAGATCTTCCCGACCCAGCTGCCGTCCAGGTGGATGTCGGCGACGGAGCGGAGCGTTTCAAACGTGCCTTGGATGACTCCCTGCGTGCCGATGTACTCCCATGGCGACGCGGTGTACTGGGCGAAAATAGTCAGGTTCTTGTCCTGCAGGTCGTAGAACGTCTTCCAGTCCGGCCGGACGAAGTTCGTCGTGGCCATGACCACCCGGGGCGCAAGCTCATGGGTGTCGAACACGGCCACCGGCATGCCGGACTGGACCACCAGGGTCTGGTCATCGGCCAGGTTCTTCAGCGAGTCCACGATCGCGTAATACGACTCCCAGTTCCGCGCCGCCTTCCCGATGCCGCCGTAAACGACCAGATTTTCCACGTGCTCGGAGAGTTCCATATTGTTCTCCAGCATCCGCAGGATGGTTTCCTGCTTCCAGCCCTTGCAGCGCAACTCGTCTCCGCGCTGTGCCTTGACCTCGTAAAGGATCTCCGGCTTTTGCGCAGGAAGTTCACCGAACGCGATGCCGGTAGCGTTGCCGCCCGGATGCTTGGTGGTGATCGAAACTGTTTGGTCGGTGGTCAGTGACATAGTGTGGTGCTCCTTAGTTGAGGGTGGAACGGACGACGTCGGCCACGGCACCACTGTGCACCAGCGCAACTGCCGAACGGACGCGTGGATAGAGAACGGTGTCTTGGGTGATGTGGTCAATCAGCCGGCCGTCGGCCGAACGGTGGGACCGGAGTAGTTCCAGGACTGCCCGGCTGCTCGGTGAGAGGGCGGAGACATCCTTGCCGGCGGCCGTGAGGCGCAGTTCCAGCGCTTGGGCCGCCATTAGGAGCTCGATTCCAATGACGTTTTCGATGTTCGAGACAATTTGCCGGGCGTGACGTCCGGCGTTGTTAGCCATCGACACGTGATCCTCCTGATTCGCGCACGTCGGGATGGAATCCACGCTGTCCGGATGGGCCAGGGTTTTGCAGTCCGAGACCAAAGCGGCCGCCAGATACTGCGGAAGCATGTAACCGCAGTCCAGTCCGACCTTTTCGCTGGCTATCAGCATGTCCGGCAACCCGCGGTTCAGTGTGCCGTCGTCGAGCCTGAACAGCCGACGTTCGGCGATGCTGCCGATTTCCGTGACAGCAATCGAGAGGAAGTCCGAGGCAAAGCCGACATATTCGGCGTGGAAGTTGCCGCCCGAGACGGCTTTGAGCGTCCGTGATGCCGGAAGATCGGGGAAGATCAGCGGGTTGTCCGTGGCGGCGTTGATCTCGGTCTCCACAATCCCCCGGACAAAGCGGAGCGTGTCCTTCACGGCGCCTAAAACCTGTGGTGTGCAACGCAGCGAATAGGCGTCCTGCGGGGGCTGCCGGACCGGGTCCTGCTCTTCGCTGCCGTCAATGAACTCACTGCCGGCCAGCAGCTCACGGATTCGCGCGGCGACCTCAATCTGTCCGGCATGGCCGCGGGCCTGATGGATCTGCGGGATGAAGGCATCCCCGAAGCCTGTCAATGCCTCAATGGACATGGCCGCTGTGATCTGCGCCGTTTCCAGCAGATTCTCCGCATCCGCGAGGGCCAACGCGGCCTGGGCTGCCGAAAACGAGGTCCCGTTGGCGAGCGCCAGACCTTCCTTCGGACCCAGGACGATGCGTTCAATGCCGGCGGCCTGCATGGCGGTGATGCCGTCCACCAGCCGGCCGTCCAGGAATGCCTCACCGCTGTCAACGGCCAGGTCCTCACCCGCAGGCCGGGTCATGACAATGGCCAGATGTGCCAGCGGGATGAGGTCCCCGCTGGCGCCGAGGGAACCGAACTCCGGGACTGCCGGAAAGACACCTTTTTCCAGCATCGTCAGCAGTGTTTCGGGGACAATGCGGCGGACTGCGGAGTACCCCCGGGTAAGGCTTACGGCACGGACGAGCATTGAGCCCCGGACCACTTCCTCATCCAGCGGACGCCCCACCCCACTGGCGTTGGAGATAATGAGACGGCGCGAGAGCTCCGAGGCGTCCTCCACCGTATCGAACGCCTGACGTCCTGCCAGGGATCCAAAGCCGGTGTTAATGCTGTAGATGGCGGCGACTTCTTTCCCGTCGCGCATGTCATCCATGATGGCCGACACCCATTGCTCGCTCGCCTGCATCGCGTCGATGGCAGCCGGAGCGATGGACACCGGCTCCCGGCCGCGCACCACCGACATGAAGTCCTCCAGTGTCAGTGGTGCATTTCCAATTTCGATCACCGTTTAGCCTCCTAGTAGATTTATGTAACGCTAATCACGTTGACTCAGATGGCAAGCATCGCTTCTCATAGAACGATAATCTGCGCGTCGGTGGCTTATCGCACAGCGAAATCCACCTCCCCCTGCCCGCGCAGGCACAGTGGGAAAGTATCGGAACCAGTCCCGCAATGCGTGCTCAATGGAGTATGCGCGATTATTGCTCCCCGATAAAACGGAATCGATAAAAGTCCGAACACGGCATACACTCCAGCAAGGGTGATCGGGCGCAACCCCGTCTCTGCCCGCTGACCTTTGCCACCTGCGAAAAACACGAGGGACAAGATGACCGCTATTGAAGACTCCGCCGAGCAATTGCGGGTTGAACTAGTCGACTTACGCCGCCAGCTGCACCGCATTCCCGAGGTGGGGCTGGACCTGCCTCAAACGCAGGCGCTGATCCTGGAAAAACTCGCCGGGCTCGATGGGCTTGAGGTTGTCCCCGGCACCCGGCAAGGCTCGGTGACGTGTGTGCTTCGGGGCGGGAAACTAACGCCAGATGGGCGTCCCGGGCCTGTTGTACTGCTGCGCGGTGATATGGATGCCCTTCCGGTGACCGAGGCGACAGGGCTGGACTATGCCTCCGATATCAACGGGTCCATGCATGCGTGCGGGCACGATCTGCATATGGCGGCGCTCTACGGGGCACTGCGGATTCTCCATGACCGGCGGGCGGATCTTTGCGGGGACGTCGTCTTCATGTTCCAGCCGGGGGAAGAAGCGTACGACGGGGCCCGCTTTATGGTTGAGGACGGGGTGCTGGAGGCGGCCGGCCGCAGAGTCGAGGCGGCCTTTGGGCTGCACGTTTTTTCCGGCAACTATGACAGCGGCGTGTTTTACTCACGACCAGGAACCTTGATGGCCGGCTGCGACGAACTTTTTGTGACGGTCCGGGGTGAGGGCGGCCACGGCTCCGCGCCGCACCAGGCGAAAGATCCCGTTCCGGTCGCCTGTGAGATGGTCTTGGGCCTGCAGACGCTGGTCACCCGCGGCTTTGATGTCTTCGACCCCGTCGTCGCTACCGTAGGGCGCATCCAGGCCGGCACACTGGGTGTGATCATTCCGGAGACGGCAAGCTTCGATGTAACGCTACGGATGTTTTCGCCGGCACACCGGGAAAAACTGGTAGCCGATGTCAAGCGTCTGTGCCGGGGAATCGCGGCCGCGCACGGGCTCGACGCGGAAATATCCCAGGCTCCCGATTATCCTGTGACGGTGAACTCTCCGGCAGAATTTGACTACGCCAGGCGAATTATCACCGACACCTTTGGGGCGGAAAGCTTCCACGAAATGGAGCATCCGGTGGCCGGGTCCGAGGACTTTGCCCACGTTCTCCGCGAGGTTCCCGGTGCGTACCTGCTCTTGGGGGCGTCCCTGGAAAAGGATCCCGCGCTGGCTCCAATGAACCACTCGCCACGTGCCGTTTTCGACGATGCAATTCTGCCCAAAGCGGCGGCATGTCTGGCCGAGCTGGCGTTTCAGCGGGCAGGAATGGCGGCATCGGAAAGTGCCGATGGTGCCGATGGTGCCCTTGACCTGCAGCCGTGAGGGCAACCGGCAGCGCTTCCTTGACCATCAGTGAGCACCGGGCCGTTGCCCGGGCCAGTAAACCGTGGCGCAATGGCCTTGGCACAACTGCCGAAATAGCCACGGACAGCTCTGAGGGTGATTACGCGTGGCGGATCTCCCTCGCCGCTATTTCCAGGGACAGCACCTTTTCCACCTTCGCCGGCATGCAGCGCATCATCACAGTTTTGGGCCCAGGCGGGGTGCGCCTGAGTACCGAGGGAAGGGGGAGTCGTGAGCTACAGGTGTTTGAGGCTCACCCCTTCGACGGGGCAGCACAGACTCGATGTGAATTGTTATCAGGTCCGGTTCGGGCACTTAACCTGATCTACCGGCCGGCGAGGATCACCGCCCGGATCCAGTGGCCGGTGCTAACCAGGTCTCACATGGTCCGTTCTGACGCGACAACCATCCTGGCATTTAACAGCGGACCGGCAGTCCGTATTGTTCCAGCACAAAACCCGGCCATCGAGCTGGGCGACGACGACCTGCTGCAGGTTCACAATAGGGCGGGCAGTACCGAACTTGTCCTGCACGGCTCGGCGAAGGGACGCTGCGCAATTATCGAATTGTGGCAAATCTGACGCGTGACGAAGGGCGCCGCAGGCTTTGTCAAGACCACTGGCCCGCCATGGTGCCGAGTAAAAGGTTTGTCTTGCTTAGACGAGCGGCCACGGGTACCGCATGCCGGTATGGTCAGTCGGCAGCACGCCGTCCCGCAACAGCCGCCGCACCCGGCGCTGCAGAGCGGTGACCTCTGCGTCGTCGAGGAGCTCGACGACGTCGGGCGGCACAGCTTCGGTGAGCGGGGAGAGGTCCGCAAGTAGGGCGTCGGGGATGGGAACGCCGGCGAAGTCCCAGATCACGGTGCGCAGTTTGTCTCCTGCCCCGAAGCACAGCCCGTGGTCGATGCCCCACACCCGCCCGTCGTCGCCGCGCAGCACGTGCCCGCTTTTGCGGTCAGCGTTGTTGGCGATGCAGTCAAACAGAGCGAGCTGGAACAGCGAGCGGTGGGTCTCGGGTGCGTCAGAGTACAGGGTGAAGTAGTGCTCACTGAAGTCGCCCTCGACGAACCACTGCAGCGACCCGATGCCGAGGGGGGAGTCCTCGCGGATCACCGTCGGCGGCACCAGGTCCCATCGAAGGTAGGCACTGAGCAGGTACGCCGCGCGTTCCCGACGGAACAGCCCGGGCTCAAAATCGGACAGTGGCCGTTCCCCGACCTCCGGCTTATAGACCGCCCATGCCGAGTCGTCTCCACACGAGGCTTCGACGAGGAAGGTCGCGTTGCTGCTGCGTACGATGCTCCCGAGGAGCTTGATCCGGCCCTCGACGAGCAGCGTCAGCTCCCGGGCGGCCACGGTTCGTCCCGCTGCACGTCGTATGCCGGCGTTGCCCTCAGTTTGCTCAAAGGTTCCTGGCTGGCGTTCACCATGAGCACGGCCGGCGCCTGACCCGGCACATACGAAATGACCGAAACCGAGCCCGGGCTGATGACGATCCGTTGGAAAAGGTCCAGATGCGTGCCTAGGGCATAGGCGACGGCAGCCTTGATCGGGTCTGCGTGCGAGAAGCAGACGACGACGCCACCGGCGTGGGCAGTGCACAGCACCTCGAGGGTTTCCACCATCCGGGCCTGCATCTGCGCAAAGCTCTCGCCGCCCGGGAAGCGGAAGGCCGACGGCGTACGCTGCACGGTCTGCCACTCGGGCAAGCCCGCAAGCCCGGCGAGCGCGGCGCCGGTCCACTCGCCGAAGTCACACTCGATCAGGCCGGCGTTCTCGCTCACCTCCAGCCCGGTGCGGGCCGCCGTGGGCTCCGCCGTCTCCAGCGCGCGCTCCAGCGGCGAGGAGAACAGACACGTGACCGGGAGACCTGTGAGTCGTTCGGACACCAGCACGGCCTGGCCCCTGCCCCGGTCGGAGAGGTGCAGTCCCGGTGCCCGCCCGGGCAGCACCGTGCCCGTGGTCGGCGTCTGGCCGTGGCGCACCAGAAGAAGGAGGGTACTCGGCGGTGCCGGCGGCGCTGCGGGTGCCGGCGGTGGTGTTACGGTCATCACCTATAGCCTATGCGCTGCCACGGGTTCACGCGCCCCACTTACGAGACTTTCGATGCTGGATTCTCTGCACTTTTCCCGATGCACTACACCTTTGAGGACTAACGTAGAGGGATGATTGATCGTCCCGACATCTTCACCGTTGGTGAACTGCGTGCAGCCGGCCACGTCCACAAGGACCTGCGCCACGAGATCCGCGACAACCTGCTCGCCGCGCTCGCGGGGGGCCGGGACCCATGGCCCGGGATCTTTGGTTTCGGCCGGACAGTCCTTCCCCAGCTTGAGCGTGCGTTGATCGCCGGTCACGACGTCGTCCTGCTCGGTGAGCGGGGACAGGGCAAGACGCGGTTGATGCGCACTTTGGTGGGATTGCTCGATGAGTGGTCGCCGGTAATCGAGGGCTCGGAATTGAATGAACATCCCTACGAGCCGATCACGGAACAGTCCCGGACCCGTGCGGTTACCGAAGGCGAGCGGATGCGCGTTGCATGGCGGCACCGCTCGGAACGATACGTCGAGAAGCTCGCCACCCCGGACACCTCCGTCGCCGACCTTATCGGCGACGTGGACCCAATGCGGGTTGCCGAGGGCCGCCGGCTTGGGGACCCGGAAACGATTCACTACGGGCTTATCCCACGCGCCAACCGCGGCATCGTTGGCATAAATGAACTGCCCGACCTCGCCGAGCGGATTCAGGTCGCGATGCTCAATGTGATGGAGGAGCGCGACATCCAGATTCGGGGTTACGTGCTGAGGCTGCCGCTTGACGTGCTCGTCGTCGCATCCGCCAACCCGGAGGACTACACCAACCGAGGCCGGATCATTACCCCGCTCAAGGATCGCTTTGGCGCCGAGATCCGTACCCATTACCCGATTGAGCTGGACGACGAGGTTGCCGTGATTGCCCAAGAGGGCCATCTGGTCGCCGACGTCCCCCCCGTCCTGCTCGAGATCCTGGCCCGCTACACCCGTGCGCTGCGGCAGTCTCCGGCCATCAACCAAAGCTCCGGGGTTTCGGCACGCTTCGCGATCGCGGGCGCCGAGACGGTCGCTGCGGCGGCGCTGCACCGCGCCACGGTGCGCGGGGAGGACGAGGCAGTCGCGCGGATCGTCGACCTGGAGTCGGCCGTCGAGGTCCTTACCGGCAAGCTCGAGTTCGAATCCGGTGAGGAGGGGCGTGAACAAGCCGTCCTGGACCACCTCCTGCGCATGGCCACGGCCGAAGCCGTACGGATGCATTACCGCGGTCTCGACTTTGGTCCACTCGTGGCCGCGCTCGACGGGCACCTGACCGTGACCACCGGGGAACAGGTCACCGCCCGGGAGTTTCTCGAAAATCTCCCGTCCCTGGACGGGTCCGGTCTCTACGAGGAGATCGGCGCACACCTGGACGCGAAAAACGACGGGCAGCGCGCCGCCGCCATCGAATTGGCGCTGGAAGGTCTCTTCCTTGCCCGTCGGATCTCCAAGGAGTCCGACGGTGGGGAAACGATCTACGGTTAGGAAGAGGAAGAGGCACCATGATGGGCGCTCACAACAGGTCCTCCCGATACGGGCTATACACCGGAGGACCCGATCCGCTCGCCCCGCCGGTCGACCTGGCCGAGGCGCTCGACGCGATCGCCGAGGACGTCATGGCAGGCTACTCGCCCCGGCGCGCCCTGCAGGAGTTCCTGCGGCGCGGGGGCCGGAACAGGGAAGGGCTGGACGACCTTGCCGGCCGGGTTCAGCAGCGCCGCAATGATCTGCTCAGCAGCCACCGCCTCGACGGCACCCTCAACGAGGTCAGGAAGCTTCTGGACACTGCGGTCTTGGAGGAACGCAAGCAGCTCGCGCGGGACGCCATGATGGACAATACCGACCGTGCATTCCGGGAAATGCAACTGCAGAGCCTGCCCTCGTCCACTGCGGCAGCGGTCAATGAACTCGCCTCCTATGACTGGCAGTCGGGCAGCGCAAGGGAGGCCTATGAGCGGATCAAGGATCTGCTGGGGCGCGAGGTCCTGGATCAGCGGTTCGCCGGCATGAAACAAGCGCTCGAGAGCGCCACCGATGAGGACCGCTCGGCCGTGGGCGAGATGCTGCGCGACCTGAACGAGCTGCTCGACAAACATCGGCGCGGTGAGGACACGGACGCGGACTTCCAGGAGTTCATGGCGCGGCACGGCAGCTTCTTTCCGGAGAATCCACAAACCGTCGAAGAGCTGGTCGATGCCCTCGCGCAACGGGCTGCTGCGGGGCAGCGGCTCCTGCAGTCCATGTCCGCCGAGCAGCGCGATGAGCTAATGAGTTTGTCTGCCCAGGCTTTCGGTTCACCGCAACTGATGGCCCAGCTCGATCAACTCGACTCAAGCCTGCGTGCCCTGCGTCCTGGGGAGGATTGGACGGGCTCCGAACGGTTCGAGGGACAGGAGGGGCTGGGACTCGGCGACGGCACGGGCGTGCTCCAGGACATCGGGGAACTCGACGAGTTGGCCGAACAGCTCTCCCAGTCCTATAACGGATCACGCTTGGACGACCTGGACCTGGATGCCCTGGCCCGCCAACTTGGGCAGGATGCTGCTGTAAGCGCGCAAACCCTGGCCGAGATTGAGCGGGCGATGCAGGACGGGGGCTATCTGCAGCGCGGAGACGACGGCGACCTGCAGTTGTCACCGCAGGCCATGCGGCGGCTCGGGAAGTCGCTATTGCGGGAGACCGCCAAACAACTTTCCGGTCGGCAGGGGAATCGGGACACGCGTACCGCCGGCGCCGCCGGCGAGCAGACTGGCTCCAGTCGTGAATGGCAGTTCGGGGATGTCGAACCATGGGATGTCACCCGCACCATCACCAATGCAATTCACCGCACCATCGCCGACGGCGGGGATCCTGGCCGCGGGTTGCGCCTCGGGGTGCATGACATCGAGGTAACGGAGACTGAAGCACGCACCCAGGCGGCCGTCGCCCTGCTTGTCGATGTGTCGTTCTCCATGGCCGCCGAGGGACGGTGGGTGCCGATGAAACGCACCGCGCTCGCCTTGCACCACCTCCTCTCCACCCGGTTCCGTGGGGACCGGCTGGCGCTGATCACCTTCGGCCGTTATGCGCAGTCCATGGATATCGGTGAGCTCACCGCACTGCCCGCGCTGCGTGAGCAGGGAACCAATCTGCATCACGGCCTGCTGCTGGCCAGTCGTTTTTTTCGTCGGCACCCCTCCATGCAGCCAATCCTCCTTGTGGTGACCGACGGCGAACCGACCGCGCACCTGGTGGCGGAGGGCGAGTCGTGGTTCTGCTGGCCGCCGGACCCGGAAACAATCCGCGTCACGGTCGCTGAACTCGACCGCCTTGGGCGGGCCGGCACGCGCGTCACGTTCTTCCGCCTCGGCGACGACCCGGGCCTCGACCGGTTCGTCGCCCGGATGGCCCGCCGGGTCGACGGACGCGTCGTCGCGCCCGACGCTGCGGATCTCGGGGCTGCGGTTGTCGGGGAATACCTGCGCGCTCATTTCCACGGACCCTACGACGACGCCGACTGGGCTTCATAACTGCAGGGGAGAGCATGCTTTGACGCTGGCACCGGGCCAAACGGCTGCCGTGAAGCTCGGCTGAGGCACGGCTAAATCAGCCCGAGGGCCTTCACCGCGTCACGTTCCTGGCGTAGCTCAGCGACGGAAGCATCTATCTTGGTCCTCGAGAAGTCGCTGATCTCCAGCCCCGGGACAATCGTGTAGGAACCCCCGGACGTGGTCACGGGGAAGGAACTGACCACTCCTTCGGGCACACCGTTGGAGCCGTCGGAGGGAACCGCCATGGACGTCCAATCGCCGTCGGGCGTTCCTTGCACCCACAAACGCATGTGCTCCAGGGCGGCATTGGCGGCCGATGCTGCCGAGGACCCGCCGCGGACGGCTATGACCTCCGCGCCGCGCTTGGCGACGCGGGGAATAAACTCGTCCCGGATCCAGCCCCGGTCCACCAGTTCCGTGGCCGGCCGGCCGTCCACCATGGCATGGAAAATGTCCGGATATTGCGTGGCCGAGTGATTGCCCCAGATGGCCATATTCCGGATTGCATTGACCGCGGTGCCCGTCCTGGCCGCCAGCTGGGCGACGGCGCGGTCATGATCCAGCTTGGTGAGCGCGGTGAAGCGCGACGCCGGGATGTCCGGGGCATGGGCGGCGGCAATCAGCGCGTTGGTGTTGGCCGGGTTGCCCACCACCACCACCTTGATGTCGTCCGCGGCGCCGTCGTTGAGGGCCTTGCCCTGCACGGAGAAGATACCGCCGTTCGCGGACAGAAGGTCCCCGCGCTCCATGCCGGGACCGCGCGGTCGGGCACCCACCAGAAGCGCGAAGTTGGCGCCGTCGAAGGCCCGGGCCGGATTGTCATAGACGTCCATGCCGGCAACGAGCGGAAAGGCGCAGTCCAGCAATTCCAGTACCGTGCCCTCGGCGGCCTGCACGGCCTGCGGAACTTCCAGAAGGTTGAGCCGGACCGGAACATCGGAACCCAACATGGCCCCGGAAGCGATCCGGAAAAGCAGAGCGTAGCCAATTTGTCCGGCGGCTCCGGTCACGGTTATCGTCACGGGAGCGGCTGCAGTGTGTGGGTTCATGGCGCCAGCCTACGCCCCGTTCTCCGCCGCGGCCGGGTGTTCCTGACCGGCGGGCACAGACCGCTGCTTCCGCCGCCGGAACCTGGGTGCATTGCTTGTCGCGCTGTGATCAAGCTCCGACGCCTAGCTTTTTTGCTGTGTCTGAGTATGTTTTAAGAGGGGGGGCCACACATAACATCACGAAAAGAACGACACCGCACGCAGCCAGCAGAGTACACGGCGGGACGCGCTGAGGTCCGCCAGGAGCGCAAGGAGTAGAGATGACAACGGTAAGTGATTTCGTCATTGAGCGGGTTCGGCAGTGGGGCGTCAGCCGGGTGTTTGGTTTTCCCGGTGACGGGATCGGTGCGTTCGATGGTGCGCTCGGCAAGGCAGAACGCGACGGCGACGGATTGAAATACATCCGGCCCACTCATGAAGAAATCTGTTCCCTGATGGCCACCGCGCATGCAAAGTTTACCGGCGAGGTCGGGGTGTGCATCGCGACCTCCAGCCCGGGAGCATTCCATCTGCTGAACGGGCTGTACGACGCGAAGATGGACAACCAGCCCGTCGTGGCGATCATCGGACAGCAGGGACTGCCCTCGCTCGGAACCTTTACCCAGCAGGAAAGTAATCTGGAGCGTATCTTGGCGGACGTGGCGGTCTACGTGCAGACGATCGTCTCGCCCAAGCAGGCGCAGGCAGTGGTCGACACCGCTTTCCGTACGGCCCGTGTCCGGCTGGGACCGGCAGTCATCATCCTTCCCCACGATGTGCAGGGCATGGACATGGAAGAGCTCACGCCGGAGAACTGGGTGTCCCGCTCCAGCGCGGTCGCTCCCTCGATAGCCATAGTTCCGCCGGAGAGCGAGATCATGAAGGCCGCGGCCATCATCAATGCGGGAAGCAAGGTCACGTTCCTGGTTGGCCACGGCTCCAATGGTGCGACGGATGAGGTGCTGGAAGCGGCACGGCTTGCCGGGGCCGGTCTTATCACTGCCCTGCGCGCCAAACAGGTCGTACCGTCTGACGTTCCCCACCACAGCCAGCAGCTGGGCCTGCTCGGCACCCGCCCGAGCATGCACCAGATGAACGACTGCGACACGCTTGTTTTCCTCGGAACCAACTATCCATACAGCCAGTTCCTGCCGCCGAGTGGACAGGCACGGGCGATCCAGGTGGATCTTAAACCGGAGCAAATGGGACTGCGCTACCCGACCGAGCTGAATATCTGGGGCGATGTGAAGGCGACTCTAAAGGCCCTCATCCCGCACCTGGAGGCGAAGACGGATCTTTCGTGGCAGGCGAACGTTGCGAAGGAGATGATCGAGTGGGAGCACGAGATGGAAGCGGAGGCGATGCTGAACTATCCCGACGGCGTCAACCCGCGGCGCGTCTACCTTGAATTGAACAAGCGTCTTCCACCACAGGCCATTGTCACGGCGGACGCAGGCAGCACTGCCGACTGGTATGGTCACCATATCCGTCTGCGCCGCGGCATGATGGGGGACCTCTCCGGCCGGCTCGCATCCATGCTGGCGGCCATGCCGTACGCCGTTGCCGCGAAGTTCGCGCACCCCGAACGGTCTGTCATTTGCACCATCGGTGACGGAGCATTTCAAATGCTTGGCTTGAACGAACTCATCACGATTAAGAAGTACCTGCACGACTGGGACAATCCGCAGCTGATCATTATGGTCCTGCATAACAATGACCTGACTCAGGTGTCGTGGGAGATGCGCACGGAGGACGCGAATCCGGTGTGGGAGACATCACAGGATGTCGAATCGATCGACTATGCGGGATGGGCCGAACTGCTCGGGTTCCAAGGTATCCGGGTCAAGAAAGACGACGAAGTCGCCGCGGCTTGGGATGCCGCTTTTGCCCATCGCGGCATCACGGTCATTGACGCCTACACTTCCAGGAATGTGCCGCCGCTCCCACCGCACATCACGCTGGAATTCGCCAAGAATACCGGCGAAGCGCTCTTGAAGAAGGATCCTTTCGAGGTCGGCGTCATCCGTGATTCTGCCGAGGCGCTCCTCGCCGAGGGCATCGAGCGGGTCAAGGGAAAGCTCCACATCGGCCAGGACAAGGATCGGCCGCAGAGCCCTGATAAGGGGGACGACTAGCCTCACCCGTCCCGGGGCCGCACCGGTAGTAGTACGGGTTTCGAAGGGCGGCCGGCGAATGCCGCCCGATACCTAGGTAAGTAGCTGCGAAAGTTGGAACCAGCATGCCTGAATTCTTCCCGTGGTGGGTAGCTGTCACCCACTTTCTAAACCTGTTTTTTTTGTTGCTGTTGGCCAGGAGCGGACTGGAGGTACTGTCGGCCTTCCCCAAGCTCTACTGGTACGACAGCTGCCCGCCGGGCCGGGAGTGGCTGCGGTTTTCCAAGAAGATATATGGTGCTGACTCGCGAAAGCCATGGACCTCCTTGGACGAGGAGGAGGCGTGGACACCATTAATTGCCCTGCCGGGAAAGAAGAATATTGGATTGGGCAGGCACTGGCATTTTATGAGTGTGCAGTTTTGGATCCTCACCGGTCTGGTCTACATTGTGCTGGTTTTAGCCACCGGGTATTGGCATTATCTGATTCCTACGCACTGGTCGATCATCCCGGACTCGATCAACTCCGTTGGTACCTATCTGCACTTCCAGATCCCGGCAAAGATTCCCGGCGAACCTTTTGAACCGGCGCAGAAGCTGACCTACTTCATAATCATTTTCCTGCTGGCCCCGTTCCAGGTGCTCACCGGCGCAGCCATGTCCCCGTCCGTGCTTGCCCGCTTTCCGTGGTATGGCAAAATCTTCCACGGAAAGCAGGGCGCCCGCAGCCTGCACTTCCTGGGACTCGTCGCTTTCGCTGTGTTCACCGTCATCCATGTATTCATGGTGCTGGTCCACGACGTGCCAAAGGAGGCAGCCAGCATTGTGCTGGCAAACCCGGACGCTAACGGTGTCGAAGCGATCATCATTGGCTGTGCTGGATTGTTCCTGATCCTGGTCCTCCATGTAGTGATTACCTGGTTCTCGCTGCGCTACCGGCGCCGCACCCAACGGATGCTGGGAGTCATAGTCAACCCCTTTGAGCGGGTGATCTCGAAGTCCTTCCTTTCCCGGGAACGGTTCGACAGCAAAGACATTTCGCCCTATTTTCGGGTCAATGGCTATCCGCCAACCGGCGAGCACTACGAACAGCTGGCGGAGGAAGGTTTCCAGGACTACAGGCTGCCGATCGGAGGCCTCGTGGACCATCCGGTGTCACTGTCGCTCGAAGACTTGCGCGGGCTGGGCGAGCAGTCACAGATCACCAAACACAATTGCATCCAAGGCTGGACTGCAGTTGCGCAGTGGGGCGGCGTGCCACTGGCCCGCATCATTGAACTTGTTGGCCCGCAGGAACGGGCCAAGCATATTGTGTTCTATGCCTTCGATGACAAGGGCCTAACGGAGGGCGAGGGCCGTTATGGATTCTATTACGGCAGCATCCCGGTGCACCTGGCGAGGAATCCGCAATCGATCCTTGCCCTGGAAATGAACGGGGAACCACTGCCCATCGAGCACGGTGCACCGGTGCGGGTCCGCCTCGAAACCCAGTTGGGATTCAAAATGGTCAAGTGGGTGTGTGCTATTGAATTTGTCGAAGATTACAGGAATACCGGGATGGGCCAGGGCGGCTGGCGCGAGGACCAACAGTACTACGCCAACGCCGCAGGCATTTAGATTCATGTTCCGGGCCGGACACAACAGAAACGAGCTGAAAAGACATGGTGAGCACTAAGGAAAGCTGGCAGTTCCCCCCATACGCGCTGCGGGAGTACGCGCTGATCGCTGACGGTGAGCGGGGAATTCTTCTCGGGCCGCGGGGCGACTTCGTCTGGATGTGTTTTCCGCGCTGGGATTCGGATGCCGTATTTTCCTCCCTGATTGGCGGCCACGGCAGCTACGCGATAACTCCTCGGGACCGGTTTGTCTGGGGCGGCTTCTACGAGCCAGGCACACTGATCTGGCGCAGCAGGTGGGTAACCGTAGGGGGCATCATCGAATGCCGCGAAGCACTGGCGTTCCCGGGCGAACCAGGCCGGGCCGTGGTTCTGCGCCGCGTGATGGCTGTTGAGAACGACGCCAAGGTCCGTGTGGTCCTGGACCCGCGGGCCGGTTTTGGCCACCACGGTACCCGCTCCCTGGCCCGCGAAAACGGGATCTGGACGGGCCGCACGGGCTCCCTGCGGCTGCGGTGGATGGGCGCCGACGACGCCCGCCCGACCGCCGGCAGCGGGGGGCCGGCCCTGACCATGGACCTGAAGCTTAAGGCAGGCGAGCACCACGACTTTGTCCTGGAACTGGCCGAGCAGGCGTTACCGGAGGAACTCATTGTTCCGAATATGGCATGGCAGGCCACGGAGTCTGCGTGGCATGATGCGGTGCCCGTCCTCGAAGAGACGATAACCCCGAGCGATGCCCGCCACGCTTACGCGGTGTTGCGCGGGTTGACGAGCACCGGGGGAGGCATGGTCGCAGCAGCAACAATGAGTCTGCCTGAGCGTGCAAAAGAGGGCCGGAACTACGACTATCGCTACGTGTGGATCCGGGACCAGTGCTTCACAGGGCAGGCCGTTGCGGCCGCGGGGCCCCATCCACTGCTCGATGACGCTGTCAGATTCGTCGCGGAACGGCTGCTGGCCGACGGACCGAACCTGAAACCGGCATACACGAGCTTAGGTGGCCAGGTACCGGGCGAAAGATCGCTGAATCTGGCCGGATACCCCGGCGGCTCTGACATTGTCGGCAACCACGTCAACGCCCAGTTCCAACTGGACGCGCTGGGCGAGTCGCTGCTGCTGCTCTCCGCCGCGGGTCGCCATGATCACCTCGACGCCGATGGCTGGCGTGCGGCGGAGGCTGCCGCGGCCGCCATCGCCGTCCGCTGGCACGATCTGGAGGCCGGGATTTGGGAACTGGACAACAAGAATTGGACGGAGAGCAGGCTGATCTGCGTAGCCGGGCTCCGCGCGATCAGTAGCGTCGGAGCGCCCCGGGCCCGGGTGGGGGAATGGCTGGCCCTGGCGGAGGCGATTCTCGCAGAGACGGCCGCGGGCTCGACGCATCCGAGCGGTCGCTGGCAGCGGGCGCCCGACGACGAGAGAAACGATTCAGCACTGCTGTTGCCGCCGATCCGGGGCGGTGTAGCGGCCGATGACCCCCGAACCTTGGCGACGCTGCACGCCCTTGAGGACGAACTCGGTGTGGATAGTTACCTTTACCGCTTCCGGCAGGGGTCGGGCCCGCTCGCGGACGCCGAAGGCGCTTTCCTGCTCTGCGGGTTCACGATGGCGCTGGCCCAGCACCAACAGGGCAATGAGGTGGAAGCAACCCGCTGGTTTGAGCGTAATCGCGCGTCCTGTGGTCCACCCGGACTGTACAGCGAGGAATTCGATGTCAGCCAGCGCCAACTGCGCGGAAACCTGCCGCAGGCCTTTGTCCACGCGCTCATGTTGGAGTGCTCGGCCCGCCTCGCCAGGCCGTGGGACGCCTAGCGGTCCGTTTTCCAGGTTCACCGCGCACGCGGTCGACGACGCCGACGGTGCGTCCCCGCCGCCGTCGTCCACCATAAAAATATGCGAAGCCGTGTCTAGGGCGTTCGGCGCCGCTGGCGTACAATTTTGAGCAGCTCCACAGCGAGACCGGTGACAAGGCCCAGCAGCAGCGCGCCGCTGCGGCCAATCCGGACCAGCCGGGCGATTCGTCCGCCGCGCGCACCGCGCGCCAGCAGAGTCTGCTGCTGCAGCTGCTCCAAACCGACCACCGTGGGTCGCCCGGCGAGCATCGGCCGGTCCCGGGTCAATGCCTTGATGGTTTCCGGATCCGCGCCCGGGCCGAAGCCGTGCATAAGCCGGGCGCGGATCCGGACGATATCTGCGTCGGGGCCGCACTGGTCCGGTCCCGACAGCACAGGCGCTGCCCCGCCGGCAGTGGCGGGCGGGTATCCATTGCCGTCCGGGATCATCGCAACAACCGCCGCACCGCCAGCACCGTTAGAGCGAGGCCCGCGAAGGCTCCGCCTGTCGCCAACCGGACATGGTGCGAGAACCACAGCTGCGGGGCCATTGAGTGTGCCTTGGAGTCGAAGACGCCATGCGCGCCATGATCATGGCCGTCGGCGCCGTCGACCGGTTCCCACAGGTTGTAAGGGGCATCGGCTTTGGCTTTTTCGTCGGTTTGCTGGGACTTATAACCGGTCTTGGCGAGGTAGCGGTCCAGCAGAGGCGCGGCAAATTTATTGGCGAAGATGGTCCCTACCGTTGACGCTCCGACCCAGTACTGCTTGCGTTCGGGGTGGTCGGCCGCGAACACCACGCCTCGGGCGGCGACCTCGGGCTGGTAGATCGGCGGCACGGGTTGCGGGTGATTCGGCAGCCGCGAGAGCACCCAGGAGAACTGCGGTGTGTTCACTGCGGGCATCTGGGCAATCGTGATGTGCACGTTGGATTTTTCGTGCAGCAGCTCGGTGCGGATCGTGGAGGTGAATCCATCGACAGCATGCTTCGCTCCGCAGTACGCCGATTGCAGCGGAATACTCCGCGACCCCAGGGCAGATCCGACCTGGACGATCGTGCCGCGGCCGCGGGGGAGCATCCGGGAGAGTGCTACATGGGTTCCGTAAACGAAGCCAAGATAAGCAACCTCTGTGACGCGTTGGAACTCCTTCGGTTTGATGTCAATGAACGGCGCGAAAACTGAGGTGAACGCAACGTTGATCCACACGTCTATCGGACCGAAGGCCTCTTCGACGGCTGCGGCCGCCGCTACAACCTGATCGTAGTCGGAGACATCCGTGGGGATGGCCAGAGCCTGGCCGCCGGCGTCCTCCACGTCCTTCTTCGCGCCGTCCAATCCCGCCTGGCCGCGGGCCAAGAGCCCGATCTTGGCGCCCCTCTTTCCAAACGCCTGCGCCGTAGCCCGGCCGATGCCCGCACTTGCTCCGGTGATCACAACTACCTGTGGGGTGCTCATTGGATATCTTCTTTCTGCCGGCGCTCTGCCGGCGATGAGGGATATTGCAGTCCGGCGTGGCCGGCCAGCCGGATGTGCTCGGCGTATCGGCAGCCAAGGAGCTCGTTACACCGGTTCCGACCGCTATTGTTCCCGCCCAATTTGTGCGTCGAAGACTCTCCTATGCGTATGGGTCAATGCCCCAGCACGCACTGTGCTGCTGCCCCGGTTCCAGGGTGATCAGTCCCTCCCCGGAATTGAAGGCATTTGGCACACAGGTCATGGGTTCGACGCCCAGGCCGGTGCGCCGTCGGTCCGGCTGGGGGAGGGCGTCCCCGGTAAAGATTTCCAGATAGGGGTAGCCCTCATCGGCCCACAGCGCAACTGCGGGACCGTCGGGCACGGAAAGCCTGACCCTGGCCCGGCCATCCTCGTCACGGTCCAGTTCTGTGTAGGTCACATCGATTTTTCGCGCACCGAGCAACTGTTCGGTGCGCAGATCGTAGTGCGTTCCCTCAACAGGTTCCCGGCCGGTGGGGATGCCAATGTCGTCGACGGGAAGATAGACCGAACCGGGTACTTGGGCGTGGGCAATGTCGATCGTCTCCGTCCCAACGCTGAGATATGGGTGGGCTCCCATGCCGTAGGGGCAGGCGCCTTCGCCGATGTTCGTCGCGGTCGTGCGGACGGTCAGGCCTGTATCGTCCAGTTCGTAGTTGATCCGGCATTCCAGCACCCAGGCCCAGCCCGGACAGGCGTACAGGACGTGCCCGAACGAGGCGCGATTTTCATCGCGCTCGAGCAATTGCCACGATGCCCAGCGTGTGAGCCCATGGATAGCGCCGTCGACGGCCGGTTCGGTGAGATTGAGTTGGCGTTCGATGCCGTCCCAGCTGTATTTTCCGGCCTTGATCCGGTTGGGCCACGGAATCAGTGAGTGCCCCCGTGCCCCCGTGCAACGTTGCGTCACGGGGTACCCGTCGATGACCGGACGCTCCCCAGCCAGATAGGACCGCAGTCCGGCACCGACCTCGGTAATGGCGACAACCTGCTCGCCATGGCGGAGCTCGAATTGGTTTCCCGATGGTGCTTTGTGCATTTTTCTGCTCCAACCTTGTGGTGGACGGTTATTTGACCCGGAATGGCCCGATGTCGCTGCTGCGCAGGGTCAGTCCGTTGCCCGGGGCCGATGTGTCCGGAGTGACGACGCCTCCCTGCGGATTCAGCGTGCCGTCAAAGAATATTGATTCGATGCGTACATGGTCGTGGAACCATTCCAGGTGCCGCAGGTTGGGTGTGGCTGCGGCGACATGCGCGTGCAGGTGCGGGCCGCAGTGACCGGAGACGTCCAGCCCGTGGGAGGCCGCGACGGCCGCCGCGCGGATCCAATCGGTGATCCCGCCGCAGCGGGAGGCATCGATTTGCAGGCAGTCTACCGCGTCCGCTTGGCACATGCGCTGAAAGTAGTAGATGTCGAAGCCGTATTCCCCGGCCGTTACGTCCGCGCAGACGGCGTCGCGGATTTCCCGCAGTCCTGCCAGATCGTCAGAAGAGACAGGCTCTTCGAACCAGCGTATGTCGAGGTCTGCAGCGGAGTTCATCACCCGGATGGCTTGTTTGCGGCTGTAGGCGCCGTTGGCGTCGACGAAGAGTTCGACGTCGTCACCGATCACCTGCCGCGCCTGGCGCATCCGGGACAGATCCCGCCGCGGATCGCCACCCCATGATTCACCGATCTTGATTTTGACCCGGGGGATCTGCTGCTCGTGGACCCAGCCGCCGAGCTGACCGGCCAGCTGTTCCGGCGTATAGGTGGTGAAGCCGCCGCTGCCATAGACCGGAACACTCTCGCGGACGGCCCCCAGCAGTCGGGTCAGCGGCAGGTCCAGCAGCCGTGCTTTGAGGTCCCACAGCGCAATATCCACTGCGGAGATGGCGTAGCCGACTGCGCCTTGCCGGCCGCTATTGCGCACGGCCTTGATCATCGCCTCCCAACAGCCACCGATATCGAGCGCACTTCGGCCAGTGATGATCGGTGAGAGAACGCCGCTGACCACCTGTCCGCAGGCGGCGGCACCATAGGTCCAACCCATGCCGGTGGTGTCACCGGAGGTAATCCGAACCAGAATCATCGTGGTGGAATCCCAGGCGATGGTGCCGTCCGCCTCCGGTGCATCGGTGGGAATTGTGTACACGCTAACGTCGACCGAGTCGACCAGTGGATCAATCATTCCCGTCAGCTTTCCGTCTAGATGGTCGGGGCGCCGTGGCCGCGGCGCTTGGTGGTTATCCGGTAGCACCTCGCCGGACGGGGACCGGGAGCCGATCGGCAGTGCTTCCTGCGCCGCCGGCGGTGAGACGGTCAGCGGCCCGGGCCGCGATGGCCATGATGGTCAGCGCCGGATTAGCGCTGCCCTCCGTGGGCAGGACGCTGCCGTCGGTGATATACAGGTTCGGTACGGCGAAACTGCGGCAGTCGCCGTCGACCACGCCGCTGTGTTCGTCGGCGCCCATCCGCGCACCCCCGACCAGGTGGGCGTAGCGGTCAATGGTGATCACCTCGTCCGCCCCCGCGGCCTGCAGGATATCTTCCATCACGGATTGGGCTGCCCTCATCAGCGCCTTGTCGTTGTCGCACTGGGAATAGTTGAACTGGGCCACCGGCAGGCCATGGCGGTCCTTCTCACTGGACAAGACCACGCGGTTCTCGGGAAGCGGCAGAAACTCGCACAGCGCCCCCAGACAGGACCAGTGCACATAGTCGCTCATGTACTGCCGCAACCCCGCACCCCAGTGCCCCTGCGCGGCCACATGCTCGGCCCAGGTGATCGGCAGCGGAGACACCGTCTGGATGGAAAAACCACGCTTGTAAGGCTTCGTCGGATCCGTCTCGTAGAATTCTTCGGTGCTGACTTCCGGCGGTGGAGCCTTGTACATCCGCACCTCCCCGTCGAAACGGCCGGCCGTCTGTGGCGCGCCCTGAACCATCAGATAGCGGCCCACCAGATCGAAATCGTTGCATAGGCCGTCGGGGAACCGTGCTGACGCGGAATTGAGCAGCAACCGGGGCGTCTCAATGGAATAACCGGCGACGACGACCATCCGGGCCCGCTGGAAACGTTGGCTTCCGCGCCGGTTGTAGTGCACGCCGGTGGCTTTTCCGGTGCGTTCGTCCACCTCGATCCGGGTCACCATCGAGTCCGCGCGGACCTCGGCACCATGGGCCAGAGCGTCGGGAATGTGGGTGATCAGCGGTGAGGCCTTTGCATTGACCTTGCACCCCTGCAGGCAGAATCCGCGGTAGATGCAGTGCGGCCTATTACCGAAGCGGCCGTTGGCGATGGCTACCGGTCCCACCTTGGCAGTGATGCCGCAGGCCAGGGCGCCGCGCAGGAACATATCTCCATTGCCGGAGACGGGGTTAGGACTGTACGAATAGGAATGCGGGTCGCCCCACGGCCAATCCTGGCCGGATACCGGCAACTCTTCTTCGATCTCGGTGTAATACGGCTTGAGGTCGGTGTACTCGATAGGCCAGTCGGTGCCGACTCCGTCGGCGCTGTGGATGCGGAAGTCGCTGGGGTGGAACCGCGGGGCATAGCCGGCGTAATGGACCATCGAACCGCCGACGCCGCGGCCGGAATTGTTGGATCCCAAGGGGACCGGATCCGCGCCGCCGATGACGCGCGGTTCCGTCCAATACAAATGGTGGGAACCGGCCTCGTCAGAGACCCAATCCTTATCCGGGTCCCAAAACGGGCCGGCATCCATCGCCACTACGCTCCAGCCGGCCCGGGCCAGCCGCTGCGCCATAGTCGAGCCGCCCGCGCCACAGCCGATAATGACGACGTCGACCTCCTCCTCGTCATCGAAGTGACGCATATCTGCGCGCAGACGGTGGTTGATGCCGGGTCCCGCGGGCAGCAGCCACGCTGACTCGTTACGATCGCGCACGGAGTTCATGAGTTTCCCTTCCGGAGCGGATCCTGCGCGGGCCGGGCGTCCGCGACCTCGAACGGCTCAAGTCTGTTGGTTTTTCCCCCAGGTTCGTTGACACCGAGATTTTTATAACCGCGCGGATACGCCGGGCCCGGGAACCCAATCTCATCCCAGGCCCACGGGTGGGAATAGAAGGCGGTGCACGCGTACCGGGTCCACAGGCTCCAGATCCGCGCAGCCGGGGTTCCGTGCCACGGCTTGGACCCAAGATCCAGCACCGCCTGCAAAATCGCCGACTGGGCCTCCCAAGGGGCCTCCGCGAAGGTGCAGCCGCTATGGGCCATGGCGTCTTCGTCCAGAGCGGCAAGTGAATCGCGCCATGACTGGCCGTCCGGGGCCATCCCGTCGTAGTGCCAGCCGTCCGTCTGCTCATCCGCCAGGCGCGCGTCGACCATATTTACCACCGGCACCCGGGGAGGCTTTTGTTGGTCGAGCAACTGATCGCAGAGCGCGCTGGCAGTCGCTTCCTCGGTTCCGCGAAAAAACCTGATATCCGGCGGCATGCCCAGCCGCGAAACGACAACGGAGGTAGTCACTTCGTCCCAATGCTTGGACTGGGCCATCACATCGAATCCGGGGAACCGGCCGCCTCCGGCTGACGGGTCCAGCGGAAGCCTGCTCACTTCTCCCGCCTCAGAAGCGCAGCCAGCAGTCCCATGCCACCGACCATGGTCACCAGCAGCGGCGCCATCAGGGGCGGACCCATTTCCATGTTGTAACGGAAGTTTTTGAAGCCGCCGGGCTTTTGATGAATACCACGGGCATGCAGGTAAGTGCCCTGCAATCCGTTGGCAACAATAATCGCAGATGCCAGCGGAAGGGCGGTCTTCGCCATCCGGTGGCTGAAAAAGCCCGCAATTCCTGCTGCCGCTCCTACCGGTCCCAGTGCCACGGGAATCCACATCAGCTTGTTGCCGAAGCTGGCGCTGTCATGCTCAAAATATATCTCCGCAGCCGTCACCAGGGCTCCGACTGCGCTTAGCCCGGCGAGGCTGCGCTCGAACCTTCCCGTCTCAACATTGCGCACCATCCGGTCAATGCCATACACAACTTCCTGGGCCATTTCGTTGCGCCGCCTTCCGATCATTGCTCCTCCTCCGAACCCCATAACCCCTACGTGCTCAATGATCTGTGAAAGATCTTGTCGATGTCTACACTCTGCCCCTTTTCGCACCCATGTTGAAGGGGCAGAAATCCTCCAGCTCTTTTTGCGGTTCCAGTGGCCGAACCAGCCACTGCATGAAGGCCTATTCCGCTGGACCGGTCGGCTTAGTTATCCCGGTCCCAACGGCAGGCAATCAAGGAGCACCCAGCATCACCGCAGTAATGACACCGCGCGGGCGATGACCAGAGCCAACAGGACGAAGGCACTAAAGGACTCCACGGCCATAAGTCCCTTTGCCCTAAGTGACAAGGGCATGGTGTCCGTGGGGCTAAATGCCATGGAATTGGAGAGTGAGAAGTAAAAATAGTCGAAAAACGAGGCCACCCAGTCGATCCGCTCCGATGATCGTGACGCCACTTCTTCAACAGCATCACGGTCTTCATCCTGGGGAAACCTGAAATCAGCTGCGGGCAGTTCCTTCCGTGGAGCGTGGCGACGAGTGACCGGGCCTCCGCGATCCAGCTCCCAAAAAACCAAGGCGAAGGCAATAACGTTGGTTGCCCACACCTGCAAAGCAGAAAGCAAATCCCGTGAACCACTCCCGCTGCCGCCCGTGGTGAGCAAAATAATGAGCTGAATCAACGCGACTTCGTTCGCTGCAACCAACAACAGTGCCTGGCCTGTCGCGACATATTTGGACCACCGGCTCTGATGCCGCAGCCGATGGGGATTCAAGAGCACTACCGGTATCAGCATCGTAAGCCCTATCCCCACCACGGCGTAGCGCAGTCCCGGCAAAAAAGTACCCGGTAGCGTGGCATACAGGGCCAACGCCACAAGCAATCCGACTGCCGCCGGCCAGCGATGCTCTGCCCGCGCGTGCTGTTTCCCACTTGGCGTCATAACCCCGAGTCTAAAGTGGAGACCGTACGTTCGGCTCCGCATTTTGGCGGATTTTGTGTCAACGTCAGAGACCAGCCGGGTCCTGACCTGTGGAAATATTGTGCCGGCCAGGAACCGTCCGGCCGGGGCCGTCAGGGCACGACCGGCCCCCTTGACTACCGCTATCCACCGTCGGCACGCCAGGACCTTTTCTGGGTCAGGCACTTCGATCCGTCGCTGTTGACAGTGACGTAGATCGCATTCATGCTTAAGAGATCCTATAGGAAATATGGAAGGACACATCGTGACCAGTGTGGCTAACGGAGTTCGATCCTCTGGCAGGAAACGATGGACCCGACTCATTCCCGTCGCCATCATCGTCTACATCATCTCGTTCATGGACCGTACCAATATCGGTTTCGCCCTTAACGGTCTACACAAAGATCTTGGCATCGACGCCGCCCAACAGGGCTTGGCCGCCGGTATCTTCTTTATCGGATACCTGACCCTCCAAATCCCCGGCGGATATCTCGCCGAGAGATGGAGCGCAAAAAAATTCGTCGGCATCATGATCCTCATCTGGGGCGTGCTGGCCGTTTTGGGCGGCTTCGTCCAGAATTTCGGCCAACTCCTGGTCGTACGCTTCTTCCTCGGCGTCGCTGAGGCGGGAATCTGGCCGGCAATCCTGGTGCTGATCAGCCACTGGTTCCCGGCTAAGGAACGCGCCCGTGCCTACGCATTTTGGATGATGAATATCGCCATCGCCTCGATCATCACCGCTCCCTTGTCCGGATGGATTCTTTCGTTCTCTGATTGGCGAATGCTTTTCATCGTTGAGGGCATCTTCCCCTTTGTCATCGCCGCACCCATCTGGTGGATCTTCGTCGCCGACCGGCCAAGGGACGCCAAGTGGTGCACAGCCGAGGAGCGGGCCTACATCGAAGACGGGCTCGCAGCCGATGCGGCAGCCGAACCTGAGCACGCACATGCCAGCATCCGCAGCGTCTTTGCGAACAGCGTCGTCTGGCGACTGACACTTGTCTACTTCCTGATCCAAATCGGTTTCTACGGCATCAATATCTGGCTTCCCAAAGTCGTCAAGACGATTACCGGGGGATCCTCGATCGAAGTCGGCTTCGTCACTGCAATCCCATACGTCCTAGCTATGTTCGGACTTTGGTACAACGCCAAAGCAGCCGATAAATCCGGACGCTACTCAACCCATGTACTGCTGTCCATGGCGGTCGGTGCCGTGGCCTTGGTTATCTCGGTCGCCACCGGAAACTCGATGCCCTTCCTGGCCATCGCCTTCATCAGCATCGCCGTTGCGGGTGCGCTGGCTTACGATGGACCGTTCTGGGCCGCAGCTTCCCGAGCCATGCCTATTGCGGTGGCCGGGACAGCAATGGGTCTCATTAACGCCGTCGGCAACCTAGGCGGTTTTGTCGGGCCATACGTCGGTGGCTTCCTTCAGGACGCTACACACGGCAGCTTCCTGGCAGCGTCAGTCTTCCTGGCAGCCTGTCTGCTGGCGGCCGGCTTGGTTATGCTCACACTTCGGCGTCGGGGAGACCGGCCTGTATCCGGAACAGGGAAGGGAGTCAACGCCAGACCGACCACCAACGCCCACTGAATCGATTTCCCGTCGGATGAGACACCGGATTCCCCATGCAAACGTGGGGCTTCCGGTGTTTCTTTTGCACGGTTCTAGCTGCGTCCGGATGGAGTTGGCTGACGAAGGTCTGTTCCGTCTCAGGAAACTTCGCGGGTTCGGGACGCCGATTCACCCCATGCGTGGTGAGAGCACATATGCTCAGGCTATGCTTTTTAGCTGCCGGTCGAAAAGAGGCACCTGTGCATCAGAGAATCATCCGCAAAGACAAACGTTCCGCCGCTGAAGAGGATGGCGTTGGAACCCCGCCTATCTGGGCCGATGCGCTCGGCCGCGCGGGCATCCGCTCGGCCCAAACTCTCCTGGTCATTGGGCTTGCTGCCGTTCTCCTGTGGATGGTCACGCGGATTCCCATTGTGATCATCCCCGTGCTGATTGCCCTGATCCTTGCATCAGCGATCAGCCCCCTCGTGCACTTGCTCGCCGCTCACCACTGGCCCCAAGCACTCGCGGTTCTGGCGTCTTTCGTGGCTATCCTCGCCGTCTTTGGCGGCGTCATTGCCGGTGTAGTCGTCTTGATTCGGGCGCAATCCAAGGAACTCGCAGCGCGGGCCGACGAGGGGATCGAGCGCCTCCACGACACTCTGAACAACGGTCCGTACCCGGTTAGTGATAACCAGCTCAGCGCAGTGCGGGACGCCGCAGCGAAATTCCTCAGCAGCAGCGCCTTCGGCACAGAGGCGCTAACAGGGCTGCGCGTCGTCGGAGAAATCGGCGTCGGCGGGATTTTGATGGCCGTTATCTTGTTTTTCATGCTCAAAGACGGCCAGAAAATCCGCGATTTCCTGTTTGGCTTCCTGCCTGGCCAGCATCGCACGAAAGCGTACCTCGCAGCCGGACGCGCCACCGTGGTTCTCGGTGGCTACGTCCGCGGCACCTCTGTGATCGCGCTGATAGACGGGCTTATCGTCGAAGTCGCCTTGATTATCATGCAGATCCCGTTGGCCCTGCCGTTGGGCGTTTTCGTCTTCATTGGAGGTTTCATTCCCATCATTGGCGCAACCGTGGCCGGCACGTTGGCCGTACTCGTTGCGTTGGTTTTTAACGGTCCTGTTCCGGCCCTGGTGGTTCTCATCGTTATCATCGCCGCCAACCAGCTTGAACACCACGTCCTGCAACCTTTCCTGATGGGTAAGGTACTGAGCATCCATGGGCTGGCGATTCTCCTTGCACTGGCCGCAGGCACGACCTTGGCCGGACTCATCGGCGCACTTCTCGCCGTCCCGGTCACGGCGGTAGGGTGGACCTTCATCAAGACCTGGACGGGCCGTGACAACGCCGATCCGAGCACGGCACAAGACCGGATGGGGCGGCAGCCCTCTGGGCCAGTGCCGGTGTCGGAGGGTTAGTACGACGCAGGCTTGGCGCCCATCCACAGTCAACCGGAGACTACTTTGCCGGTTGATCCGAAGCGGGCACGGTTTCACTCATGGTGCCTTGGAAAGATGTTCAGAGTCCATGCCGGTCGCTTCAGGCTCCGTCGACATGGCCGGGCGGCTACGTGATTAATTTCCGTCCGTCAGGTCCGTCAGGTCCGTCAGGTTCGCCAGCTGCAGCGTCGCTGGCGAGACGTTTAATATTCCCGCCAATTCGGCGCCGAGCCTAGCTGCCATTTCAGGATCTTCGCCCTGCAGGCGACGGAGCTCGCGCTGCAGCTCCTGGATAGCGTACGCGGCACGGCGTAGACCGTCGGGCCCCGGGTCCGGCAGCGTCAGGAGGATATTTATGTCCCTGACACGGACGTACTTGTCGATGAATTCATCCCAACGTTTCCGGCAGGCGTCGCGGTCAGCGTAGTACCGCGGCTCGTAGCGAACGCCGTGGGTGTGTAGTGTAGTCCAGCTCACGCTGCCTAATGGCGGGATATCCGGGGCATACTGTTCTGCGATATTGGTCTCCACCGTCAGCTGTTCCGTTCCGAGGTGATCAGCCGTCTTGAGCGTGAGCCGCAGCGCCGCTCCCGTGTAGTCGGAAACGTCGGAGACCACGGCTGAGAACGTCATGGCCTGTACCGACCTGTCCGGCTGGCCGGGGTGATCCGCCCGGTCGAGGTCCACCGGGCCGGTGACGTTCAGGGATCCGGCGCCGCCGACGGCTGTCCCGTCGATCACCCACGAAACAACGGGGTTGCCGAAGCCGGTCGGACGCACTGTGCACGCCAACGATGAGTTCGGATCAAGCCAGTTCCAAGAGTACTCAGCTTTAGTGCACAGCAGTCCTGGTGTGATGACAACGGCACCACCCGGAGTCGAGGTCGGATATCCTGCAATCTCCTCGGTGCCGATCGGGGAAGTACGGCGGTAGTTGTCATACAGCGGAAACAGATTGCATCGTTCCGGCGAATATTGAATCTGCGTTTGGCCCGGACCGGTGGCGGGGAAAAAGAGAGGGAAGAACCTGTTGAGCAGGGCGCTGAATTCATTCCAGCCGCCCGGGGATCCCATGAGGTTGCGGTAGGTGTCCTCAAGGGTGATCCCACCTTTGGTGATGATGTCTTTAACGGAGAATCCCTTCTGCGAGTGCAGGAAGTGGAGGAAAAGGAACGCGCAGCCGTAGCGGCCGGCCTGCTTGTCCTCGGGATCGGTCTTCGTCACCCAGTCCGGCCTCGTCGGATCGTTGAGCCAGGCGGTCATTCGGCTGGGGCCGTGCCCCAGCTGGCTATCGTAGTAACCCCCTGGGTAAAACAACTCGGCTAGATACTGCGAGAGGCCCTCCCCGTTGGAACCACCGGGATCCCAGCTGGAGCCCTTTCGTGCATTGCGAAGGCCCATCAGGATCTCGCACATCTCGGCGACGAATTCCAGCCGGACGCCGGTGTCCGCCGTGGCGGCGGGGTTCACCCCAGACCAAGCCGTAACAGTGATGAGGGTGCTGCCGTCGCTGTGATAACCGAAATTGGATGCTAAACCACCGCCGGGATCGCCGACAACGATCGTGGCCCGGTTGGTCGAATCGAATCCATGGTATTCATCGAAAAGGTCCTCGAGCCGGGTCAGATCCGTTTCGCAGGAGCTTTGCAGGGCCACCGCCCGTTGCTGGGAGCCATTAATAGTATCGTCCCACTGATAGACCATCCGCGCCGAGGTTCCCTGGGTCTGAATTGTCATGATGTATCCCATCCAGCCGTGAAACGATGCGGGCATTTGCCCGCGTGTGCTGGCGATTGCCCGTGTATGCGTTTATGCTGGCCCTGTCCCGGGATGCTTGTCAACAGCTTACGCTGGTGTAGTTAGCCCTCTGGCGGCACGATCCGGCACTTACCAGATCAAGAACATATTCGCCTGGAACGGCCCGAGTTGGCTGCGAAAATCCGAGCCAAATATGGGGCGTTCGCCCCATGCAGCAAGTTGGCCCACGGCCATATGATCTCTGCATAGTGCAGAGGAGAATGGAATGACCACCCACCAGCGGCAGACATACGCCGAGGACGCAAAATCCGTGGTGGAATGGCCCGCTGACACCACGGAATGGTTTGCCGGATATGCGGTCCTCGGAATGCCGTTTAGCTCCGGCCACTATTTGGCCTTCGGGGATTATCCGGCCAGCTCAATCGGACCGGGCTACCCGCCGCATCTGTGTTGCGCCAGGTATTTTGAATCCGCCCTGAGCGCGGCGGTAACCGCAAAGATCGCGGTCAGCTGGAACAGCCGGCCCTCCGCTACCATCCGCATTCCCGCCGTGCTGGATTGGCGGATCGAGCTGGCAAGTTCGCGGACCCCCAGCGCCGTCAGCGCATTGGCTCTGAGGATACCCGCACAACTCTGGACCTATGAGCGCATGCTCCGAACCATGGAAATGATAGTTGGTCCGTTACTGCCCGCCGGCACGATGTGGTTTTCCGCAGTGGTTCGCAATGGCCGATCCTTCCGGGCACGGCCGTTGAGTGTGTGGATCGTCCAGTCCGCGTGCGCCAGCATTGACGGCACGGACGCGGGACGGCCCGGTCCGTTGGCGCGGCAAAACACCGCGGCGATTTCTGGCTTCCGCAGCGCGGCCCGTTCGTCGCGGACCGTGGCGTCATCCACAGCGACGGATAGTACCGTTGCGGTTCAACCACCGGACTTCAAAGCGGAAAAGAGAACATCATGAATAAGGCTGCAATCAGTCTGACGACCGGGCTGGAAGACCCAGAGCGTGTTACAGTCGCTTTTTTGGTGGCCGTTGGCGCGGCCGAACAGGGCAGGGAGACCCTTATGTTCCTTACTAAGGAAGCGGTGCGGCTGGTGCTTCAGGGGTTCGCGCACGCTGTGGCGTGCGATGGTTGCCCGCCACTGACTGCCCTCCTGGAGCGCTACGAAAAGGCCGGCGGCAAATATCTGGTCTGTCCCATCTGCCTGGATTCGCGCAGGGTCGATAGGTCCGGTCTTATGGCCAACGCGGTGGCCGGGGGCACCGTTCAGCTGTGGAACTGGATTGGGGAGGATCCGGTAGTGACGTTCAGCTACTGAGCTGCTGAATCTATCCGCGGCCTGTCGCGGAGAAAAAGAAATCACTTCATCAACAGTGAAGGTGATACATCATGAGCATTATTAAAACTGTCAACGAGGCCGAGGCCACCGGCAGGACGGCAGGGATATACGCACAAGACAGGAAAGCTCGGGGCTACGTTCCCAGCCTCATGAGGGTTTTGAGCGTGCACCTCGCTGGCCGCATGGAAGGTGTTGCAGGGCGCGATCGCCGGATCAATGGGCCCGCGCCGCTTCGAGCTGAGGACGCTCTGCATGGCAGAGGGCATAGGATCCAGGCACTGTCCCGCCCGGTCTCAGCGCGGGCCTTCGCGACGCACTACTCGAAGCCCTCGGAGGCAACGACTCGGTAGCAGCTGGATCGGCCGGACGCCTCGGATCGGCCGGACAAACCTGGGGCGGCGGAGCTGTACCGCCATATACTGAGATCTGTGACGGATCCACCGTTAGGGTCAGGCCCCCCGCGCCGAAATCCCAAGGCCGCCGGGCCTGCGGGACCGGACCCGTGGGACAAGGCGGTAGCTCCGCGTCGCTCCGAAATCCTCGCCGCTTTGTCCCTGGCCATTGATCTCGGGCTCGGACAGCCAATGGAACACATGCTGCGGGCTTCCTTGTTGGGTCTGCGGATCGCGGACCGGGCTGGCATCGGCCAGGCCGGTCGGGGGAGAATATACTACGCAAACCTGTTGGCCTGGATCGGTTGCCACGCGGATTCTTTCGAGCTAGCCGCGCTTTTTGGCGACGATATTGGTTTCCGTGCCGACTATTACATGATCGATTCCCGTGGCCTGCCGATGTTTTCCCTGATGCTGCGGCGCACCGGTTCCGGCCTGCCTGCTTGGCGGAGGGCCGGTCGTAGATCGCGCTTTGCGGCAACGGCCCCGACCGCGGTCCGGACATTGATCCGATCCCATTGCTCCTCGGCGGGCGAGCTGGCGAACAAGGTCGGGCTGGATGAGAGCATGGCCGGTATCTTGAGCAGTACGTTCGAACGCTGGGACGGCAAGGGGCTCCCGTTGGGCCGCACCGGAGTCGAAATTCCGCTCGAGATGCGAGTAACCCAGCTCGCGGATTCGGCCGAGGTCTTCCTGCGCACCGGCGGCGTCGACGCGGCCGTGGCCATGGTCAGGAGGCGCCGCGGAACGCAGTTTGATCCGGAGCTGGCAGACCTATTCTGTGCGCGTGCCCGCGGGCTGACACAGGGCCTGCTGGACATTGATCCGTGGCCGGCCGCGCTGGCCGCCGCACCGGAGGACGCGGTGCTGTCCGGGCCGGAACTGGACTCGGTGCTGATGGCGATAGGTGATTTTGCCGACCTCAAGTCACCCCATACGATCGGCCATTCCCGGGGTGTGGCCGCACTGGCAGCCGAAACAGCACGGGAGCGCAGTCTCAGCTTCGAGGAGGTCGTGGTTCTCCGCCGTGCGGGCTGGGTCCACGATCTGGGCCGGATGGGTGTCTCCAACGGCATCTGGGACAAGACATCACCGCTGTCCTATGTGGAGCGGGAGCGGCTGCAGATGTACCCGTACCTGAGTGAGAGGATTCTTGGTCGCGTGCCCGGAATGAGCCGGGTCGCGGAAGTGGCTGGGGCGCACCATGAGCGCATCGACGGATCCGGATATCCGCGCGGGCTTAGCGGTGCTGCCCTGGATCCAAGCCAGCGGATTTTCGCGGCGGCGGATGCCTATCAGACCTATCTGGAACCGCGTCCCCACCGTCCGGCCCTGACGCCGCTGGAGGCAGGAACGCGGCTTCGTGAGGAGGCCGAGGCGGGCCGGCTCGAGGCGGAGGCTGCGGACGCCGTCCTTGCCGTCACCGGACAGGAAACACCACGACGACGGCTCCTGCCGTGCGGACTGACCAACAGGGAGGCGGAGGTACTTAGGCTGCTTTGCCGCGGGTTGAACAACCGTGAAATAGCCAACACGCTATACATCTCACCTAAGACAGCAGGCAACCATGTCGAACATATCTACCTGAAGATCGGCGCAGGAAACCGTGTCGGAGCCACCCTTTTTGCGCTGGAGCACGGACTGTGGAGCGCTTCCGCGGGGTAGTGATGAGCGCATGAGAAGGCGACGTGAAGATGAGGCCATGAACCTCAACGAAACACCCGGACAGGAACCGTTTTAGCATCCCTAGCGCACGGGCGCTGCTGGCCGTTGGGTCGCGAGCCGGGAAAGATCCAACCTATTGGAGGCACCCGTCTTACGCAGCAGATTCGAGATGTGCGAGCTGACGGTTTTCTCGCTGATCACCAGGGCCCGGGCAATCTCACCGTAGGTGCGCCCGGCGATGACAAATTCAAGGATCTCTCGTTCGCGCGGCGTCAGCCCGGGCAGCTCCTCGGACGAGGCCCGCGGCGATTTATCGGCTGGTTCCGAAATCGAGATCCGGGCACGGCCGGCGAGCTCTCTGAGCTGTGCCTGGATTGGTCCGGCCTGGAGGTCCCCGGCGAGGGCCAGCCCACGCCGGAGGTAAGCTGCGGCCGGCCCGCGGTGCACGTGTCCGTGCAGGAGCAATGATTCGGCTGCGCGCCAACAGGCGTATGCCGCCTCCCATAGAAGTGACGCCGCCTGGCACGCATCGGCCGTCCGGCACCAGTCCAAACCGTTGCCGGCGCTTTGCCGGGCACGGCCTACCTCGGCCGTGTATAGCAGGTTAAAAGCGGCAATCTGCCGGTCGTAGAATTCGCTGGGGCCAGTGAAGTCCCGGATCGCAGCAGGGAACCGCTGCACCAAGTCATCGACGCGTGCCATGAGCACGGAGGTGGAATTGCCGGCGTCTGTGGCCAGCTGGATCCTGTCAGCGAGGGCACGCGCCGCGAGCGGAATAAGCCATTCGCACATTGTCGGAGAGGTACCTGCAGACGTGGCCCCCGTCATCGCCGCGTCGTAGGCCACCTCCGGGTTGCCGGCCGCAACGTACACCTCGGCGCGGATGGCATCGAAATCAAGGTTAAGAAACTCGGACTTTTGTGCGTACAGCTCTTCCGCTCGCTCGAGGTGTGCCTGGGCTTCGGCATGCCGGCCTTGCCACGCGGCAAGACGGGCGGCGGTCAGCCGGGCGCCGACGTCGCCCATCGTACCGGGATCGGAGCCGAGGGCTATCCGCAGTGCCTGCAGGCACTCCCGCCAACGGCCGATAGCGAGGTAACTGCCCGCCTCGTCGGCGGCCAGTTTCGCGATGTACCCATGCGGCGCTCCGAGGACGGCCAGTTTCTGCCCGCCTGCGCGCAACAGGTTGGCATACAGCTCGCTCGTCCAAGTTTCCTGCGCATTTGCCTGCCACAGCGTGGCATGGACGAAAGCCCAGTAATCGCGCGCCTGAATCGCTGCAGCCAGCGCTTCGGTGCCAAAACCCCGCCCCTCATCGGCGCGCTCACCGATAACCGCGACCATGGCCTTCGCCGACAATGCATAGGACAGCGCACGGGGGTTGCTGGCCATCCGGGCCACGGCGAGCGCCTGTTCGGCGTGGCTTTCGGCGTCGGGATCCTTCTGCCACAGACCGGCGTGGGCGAGTTCAGCCAGCGCGAGGCCGTACTGCCAGCTTGACGGTTCGACGGCGGCGAGCCGGACTGCCTGGCGCATGTCGGCGACTGCCATGAATGATAGTCCGGTGGAGAAACGCAGGTGCATGCGCCGCACCAGCAGCTCGGCCCTTACGAGTGGTTCGGCGCCGTCGTCGATTCCGGACAGCAGGGATTCGACTGCCTCTAACTCCTCCTCATTGGACCCGGCTTCTTCGGCTGCTACGCGCAGCCGGGACCATAGGTCCAGCGGACTTTCGTCCGCATCCGGCAGACTGCTGCGCAGATCCACGGCCCGCCGAAGTAAGCGGAGCATCTCGGTAACCCCGCCCACGCCGCCCGCGGAGGCGGAAGCGCGCAGGGCCCACTGATAGGCGTCGTCGGTATGACCGGCATAGTGGTGATGGTCTGGCAGCGCTACCATTGCCTCAAAATCAGGTGCCGGCTCGCCTGCCATCTGGTGCTCGTAGTGGGCTGCAAAGGCCGCGTGCCAGCGCTGGCGCTCGTCTATGGACAGACCCTGCTCGAGCGCCTCGGCGATCAGCGGATGGTGGAACCAATACGTTCCCGTCGGAGCAACATCCACAGTTCCTGTACCGGTTGCCTCCCGGAGCATCGCCAGGATGCCACCTGACCTCGCGGCGTCCGGGACGACGGCGTCGAGGTCCTGGGCCCGGATTGGCCTGCCGCCAACTGCCATGATCTGGGTGAGCTCCCGGGTCCCGGGGGGTCAGTCCGCGCCATGATCGAAGGACCGCGGCCTTCAAATCTGACGGAAGCTGCGCAGGCAGGTGGCGTGCATCCGGGCGAAGGCCCGCAACGAGAAGGTCATTGAGGTAGGCGTTGCCTCCAGTGTGAGTGAAGACATCGTGCACCAAGGACCGGTGCGGGGGAGTACCTAGCAAACCGGTGAGCTGGCTCTCGGTGTCCAGCCGGTCGAGGGGGCCAAGGGTCATCCACAGGATCCGGGGCAGGCGCCGAATGTCGGCAAGCCAGCACTGCAGCGGGTGCCCTTCGCAGACCTCGCCGCTGCGCATGGTCGCTACGACCGCCAGGCGCCGGTCGGCCGGACCCGCGATGAGGTACATGAGCACATCCAAGGTGCTTTGATCCGCCCACTGCAGGTCATCGATCACCAACACCACTGGACGGAGCAGGCAGAGTTCCTCAAGCCAGCCGTCAATCATGACCGGGACATCGTGGGGCGAGCCGTCGGATGTTCGCAGCGACGGGTGCACGACGCCATCGATCCGAGGCGCTCCGCGGAAAGCCGATCGCAGCGCAAGAAACGGGACCGTCATCGAGGCCAGCGGCAGACAGGCTCCGGCGAAGATCCATGCTCCAGGTGCGACGGATAAGCAGGCGCGCTGTACCAAGGCGGTTTTCCCTACGCCCGCATCACCTTGGACCACCAGGGTGCCTGCCGCGCCGGCAGCGGCGCGGCCCAAGAAAGCGCCGATTGCACCCAGTTCCTTCGCCCGCCCAACGAGGTCCCGGCCAACCGCTGCTACCGATTCGGTCACGTCCCAAGTCTCGCACCACTGCGGCCGGAGTGCCCCGGAATCTCAGGGTTTTCGGCGAAATTCTGAGGGGGAATGCCCGATGTATAGGGGCCGGCACCGGGAGCAAGGTGGAGATATAAGGTTCACATCGATTGGAAGGCAAGACCATGTATGTTTCACATCGCTATTTCTCACAGCAAGTGCCACGGTTGGTGGCACTTGCCGTCACCGCCCTGCTTATTACCGCCGTCGTTCCCGCCCCGGCAATCGCACAACAGTACCCCGGAACAGCGGCCGGTCAGGCAATATTCTGTACTTGCATGGAATGTGCCGGCCTGAGTCCTGAGCGCCGATGCGACTTCGAAAATTTACCGTTCGATGGATTCGATACGTTCTGGCCGCCCATCAACCCAGGCAAGAAGTCTGCGGACGTCCTCCGGCAGTGACTCGTCGGTGTAATGGAGACTAAAGGGCTGCCCCGTTTCCTCCAGGGAAATTTCGTAGAGCTGTGAATCCGGCCGGGCGCTGATGGCGGGAGGATCTGTCAGTTCCCGCATCCGCGCCCGGTTGACCTCGGCAGTAAAGGCTGCCGCGTCCGGGGGCGGCAAGGCATTGGCGTCGAGCTCGGTCCGGGCGACGATGCCCGCGATGCCACCCCCTCGGCGGACGGTCAGCTTCATGAAAGAACCCCTACCTCCGTCCAGGCCTTCCTGACGGCCGTTTGTTCAGTTGAACTGAACAGCTCGCCGGCAACCTCTATCGTGGCCTGGGCAGCCTCAATGAATTGCGTGGTTGGGCGAAGGCGGGTGGTCAGGGCGGTGTACCAGATCTTTCCTGCCGTCTCCCACGCGAAACCCCCCATTTCCTTTGCCGCCAGATAGAAAGCGTGGTTGGGGATTCCCGAGTTGATGTGTACCCCGCCGTTGTCGTTCCGGGGGTCGTTGTCGTCAGGCAGATCCACATAGTTGTCCATGTGGCCGGGCTGCCTGTCGCCTGTGTAGGCGGTGCCGGGATTGCTCATCGAGCGCAGGGCCGCACCCAGCTGGGGAACCAGAATTCCCGCCCCGATTAGCCAGTCGGCCTCGGCCGCCGTCTGTTTCAGGCTGTACTGCTTGACGAGTGAGCCAAAGACGTCCGAAAACGACTCATTCAGCGCCCCGGACTGTTTACTGTAGGCCAGCCCGGCGGTGAATTCCGTGACTCCATGCGTAAGTTCGTGCGCGATGACATCCAAGGCCCTGGTCAGGCCGCCGATTTGGAAGATCCGGCCGCTCCCGTCACCGTAGACCATCTGCCCCCCGTCCCAGAAGGCATTATCAAAAGCAACGCCGTAGTGGACGGTGGAAACGAGCTCCATCCCGGATCCATCCAGGGAATTGCGTTGCATGACATCGCGGTAGAACTCATAGGTTGCAGAGCTGCCATCGTAGGCCTGGTTCACCGATCCATCCTGAACGGCCGGCTCTCCCCATCCTCGTATCCTGACGCCGGGGAGGAACGGTCGGCCCATTTTCTGGTTGTCGTAGACAGTCAGCCGCCGCTCCGGTGTGACGGCGAAGCCGATCATCTGCCCGATGTTCAGATTCAGCTGGCGATCCAGGCGGCCTATCAACGACCGCTGCGAGCGGATGGCCGCAGAAGTGGCCAGGGCACGGACCGCCGCCTCACGCTGCTGCGGATCACCCTCGATGGCAAGCCGGGCAAGCAGATCCGGTGGAGCAATACCGCAGCACCGGCCCCGAAGATTCCGTAACATGATGATCCCCTTTCACAGATGTCAGGATTGACGCAGGGCTGAGGCCTGCATTCAGGCGAGCAATGGGATCCGGAAAACCTGTCCGGGGAAGATCAGATCCGGGTTCGTTATGCGGTCCCGGTTGGCCTCGAAGATGTCGTTCTCCGTGGTGTTCTGGCCCTCCTGCTGCGCGATCGTGGTGAGGCTGTCACCGCTGTTGACTTGGTACAGTTTGAAGCCCTGCAACGAAGTGAACAACGTGACCCGGACGGTATTGAGGTCGGGACCGGGCGGGTGGATGCCGGACGGATCATCGCCAAAGACCTGCAGTGTCACGTGTTCGCCGCGGGCCTGGGGATGTCCCAGCGCAACCGTGTTTCCGAAGTCCCGGATGACTCCCATGGAGCCGGCGCCCTGGATGTCGCCGTTGCCAATGGCTTGGCCGTTGCCGTCGAGGACGCGCCAGAGTACGACTGCCTCGAACCCGGTGCCGAAGCCGGCGACCACGAATTCGTTACCGATCAGGTCATCCTGACCCGGTTGGCGGACCTCAATCAATCGCGGTGCCATCGCGGCCCTCCTCGGGTTGGTCACCTCAGGATGCTCCTCTTCCATGCCTGCCGCAAGTGGACATCGTGCTACAACGGCCGCCTCCGCGCTACGGCGTAATCCACGAGGCAGATGGCAACCTGGGGATACGGCAAAACGGCTGAATAATGAAATTTTAAATTCTTTGGCGGTGCGGCCACGAGTTCCTACCGACATTCAGTCCACTGATATCCCACCAGTCGGGATCCACGCCGGTGGGCCCGGACCCCGCGGCAATCCTGTGGCGGCGACAACCCGCGGCGGCCTGGCGTCAGGCCCGTCGACATGACGGCAAAATCCGGAACCGCGGCTTGGGAATGCCTGGTGGACATCAACGCGGTCATGGGCCGGTATATGGACAGCACAGCGGCGGCAGACGTGACCGGGTTCGAGCCGATCGCCCTGGCCATCGCCATCACTGACGTACTCGTTGCCGCTGCCGAGGAAGAGGACGCCGTATTCGTCGTCGACTCTGTGCACGCATACATCGATTTCCTGACCGAGACGGACCGCTGGAGGGGCTCTCCGGAACAGCTGGCCGGAATCACCGACTTTTTCGAAACCGTGGAGAATGCCGATCTGGAACCGGGTATCATCGACGTACCCGAAATGGCTGAGGACCAGGTTCTCGAGGTGTTGTCCGGATTAGCGCTGATCCAGCGGGCCACGGCGCTGCTTCGGTGGCTCGGAACCGGAAAACCCATCACCGGCACAGGCGCCTTAAGGACATAGAGCCGGCCGCCGCCTGTGTTGGTATCACGGTCCGGGGGCGCAGCCAAGCCTGCGGATCCGAAACGTCACGGCGTATCAGGTCCGGTGCCGGACAATATGCCAACCGTCAGGACCATGTACGAGGTGCCGCTGCTGGCCCGGATATGGGCCGTGCTGGAGGACACGGAGCTGATTGCAATGACGTCAACCAGGGCCATACCCACCGCGGACGCCGAAGGCTTCCTGGCCGGCCATCCGCCGGAACGGCTGGAGGAATATTCCTATTTCATCGCCCGGTTCCTGGAACACGCGGTGCTCGGGGCTGTCCTCTAGAATCCCTGGGAGCGGCCCGTGGCGGGGCTGCAGGCCTCGATCATGATTGCGGCTTCAACACCGGAACCGCCGCTGATGGAACGCGTCCTGGCCGCGCCGGACCATGCCCCGGAAGCGGAGAAACAGGCGGCGGGGCTGCTGACTCGGATGGCGGTGGTGCGTCTCGAATCGCTCGCTGAGCTGGGACTGCTCACCATCGATACGCATTTCAGGGTGCCGCCAGCCGTCGTCGCCAACGTGGCCGATGTCTTCGACAACGAACAGCTCCTCGAAGACCTGGGTCTTGCGGAAGTCCCTGACGATCCGGACCCTGAGCCTGGCGGCCCGTCCTCGTGCCCTCCAATATGCCGCTCGACCAGATCCACGACGGAATCCAGGTTCTATTCGGATGGTTCGACTACCACCTGCACCATTTCCAGACGGACGAACACCGAGGTCCACCTACGCACCGGTGGACCCGGACGGCGAAGATGACTCTTACGGCGACCCGTCCCTGGACGAGTCAGCGGTCACCATGGGAGAACTGACTCCCGAGGCCGGCAACGCGATGACCTATACCTATGATTTCGGCGATAACTGGCGCCACGTGATTACTGCGGACGAACGCACCCGATTCAGCATTCGGGTGGCTCCGGGCGCACCGGCAAAAGACCAGCACCCGCTGGGGTGGAGCAGGGGCGCTGGTCCATACCGCGTGCGGTATATCGTCAGGGTCCGCTCATATCCGGCCACGTCCCGGCCTAATTCTCCGGCGGGGGTCCCCCGCGCGTAGTCCGCCCCGAGAATAACCGCCAGTCAACGTTGTACCCCGAACGTTTTTCCATCTGACTGCCCGGGCCCATGGGCACAGATAAGCAGTGCACCGTCACTGCTGCAGCACCGCAGCATCACTGCGGAATCCCCGGCTGCGCGGGTGAAGCGCGGCTACGCCCCGGGATGTTCCGTCAGCAATTCCGCCAGCGATTCCAGATTTGCCCGGACGGTCCGTGCCTGGGCCCGCTGCACAAAGGGGTCTGCCAGCCGACCGAAGACGCCACCTAAGCCCGACGCCGCGTCGATGCGGTAGGTGAACCGGGTACCGCCCTCCACCGCCTCAAAGGAGTTGGTGATCGTGAAGGAAAGTTTGCCTTCAACGGACCGGTTGACGACCCGACGGGGTGCTTCAAATTCGGTCACTTCGGTAGTCCAGTCAAAGGAGCGGCCCATAATTTTGCTGGTGCCGCTGGAACGAACCCCCATGCCCATCGGGTCGCTCCCGATCTGGGCCGCTTGAGCGACGGAGGAGTCCCACACGGGGGTGTTTTTGGTGGCGGTAATAAAGTCGAAGACCTCCTGCTGCGGCCGGGCGATGAATACGTTCTCTTCGATCACAGGCATGGGAACTCCTTGGGAACGCCTGCCGCTGGCTCGGCTCGGCCGGTGGCCAGGTCTGGCGCCATCATCTTCCCAGGCCGACGGATTGTCAATGGCCCGCATTGACTCATCAAAGATGCCCGCGTAGCTGCTGTCGAAGAATCATTTGGTAATGCCCGCGTAGCGGCGTGTCTGTTGGGATGGCGTTTGCTGGCCCGGCATCGAGACCATGCCAGGAAGGCGTTGCGGCGGGTGCTGGTCCTGAAGGAAGTCAAGCCGCGGTCACCGCGGCCACCGCTGCATAGGGAGCCGGTGATGAAGGCACTGCGGCTGTGCTGGGCCGTGCAGGGAACCCCGCGCGGGCGGTTGCTGGCCGCAGCGTTGCCGGATCTGGTGCCCCGGTTACGCCGGTTCCAAGGAGCTGGAGATTGATGACGTCACGGCGGCATTGGTGCGCAAGATTGCCCCGGCGACCATCGACCGGTGGCTCAAGGAGGACCGGGCGAAACTCGATCGCCGTGGCCGGTTTTGTCGAGATTGACCTGGTCGGTCACGAGGGCGGAAACAGTAAGGGTGAGTTCTGTTCCACCCTCGATATCACTGACATTGCCACGGGGTGGACGGAAACCCGGTCGGTGAAGAACAAGGCGCAGAAGTGGGTGTTCGCGGCGATCAAGGATGCCACCGCGGCTTTCCCGTTCCCGATCCTGGGCATCGGTAGCGACAACGGCAGTGAATTCATTAATTGGGAGCTGTACCGGTGGTGTGAGCAGGAGAAACTGACGTTCACCCGGTCCCGGTCACGGAACAAGAACGACGGGGCGCACGTGGAGCAGATGAACTGGCACATTGTCCGTCAGACGGTCGGCTACCACCGCTACGACACGGCCGCGGAGCTGGACATACTCAACCGGATCTGGGCGCTGCAGAGGCTGCTGACCAACCACTTCGGACCCCAGCAGAAACTCGTCAACAAGGTCCGGACCGGGGCGAAAATCAGCAAGACATACGACAAACCAGCGACTCCTTTCCAACGCGTCCTAGCCGACGTCGGAACAGTCCGCGCGGCCGTGAAGGCGAGACTGACGAGGGAAAATAGGCCGTTGAATCCTGCTGCCATCCAACGCGAGGTCCAGGCTCTCTGCTCCGAGCTATTGACCCTGATCATGGCTAAACGAGGTACCAAACCACAACCGGCAATCCGGGCAAAATCAAATGATTCCACGAATCATCCTAGGCGGGCATCTTGACGGTGATTTCCCGGGTGCCCCGGGTGTCCCCAAGCGAGCATTTTGACGGTGATGATTCCCCGGGCACCCTCGCTACCCCGCTAAAGAGTTCGCCCCACTACTTGCCGGTCGTGTCACCTTCCGACGCGCTTGTCGATGGGAGTTCCCTCCGTCGGGTCAGGTCCCTGAGTTTTCCGAAAGGAATACAGAAACTGCATGATGACCGTGAGGGCATCGTCCGGCTCCGTGAAGTAGCGGGGCCGCTCCTCAAAGGAGGTGTGCAGGCTGCGGCCGATGTCCCGTCGGGCGGAGACGGCGATGAGCAGGCTATCGGATTGTGTTTCCACCCGGACGATGCACACCCCTGTTCTGGGGGTCGGGGTCTCTCCGTACATGGCCGTCAACCCCTGGGTTCGACGGCGATAATGATCGCCTCCCGCTGGCCCGCGGCTCCGGTGAAGCTGAACACCGTGGGCGCCAGACCGGAATCGAGGGAAGCCGCCAGTAGGGACGCCCGGACGGCAATGAGAGGCAGCCGGTTTTCGGCGGCCAGACCGACCAGGTAGACATCGCAGCCGGCCAGTTCCAGGCTCTGGTTCTTCAGAAAGTCCGAAAACGCCACCGACACCTTGTAGCTGTTGCCGGGGTAGGCCCAGTCCGACGGCGGATACAACAGTTTCGCTGCCGGCTCGCCATCTAGTTTCGGGTGCTTCCCATACATCGCCTGCAGTTCATCGGTGCCGCCTGTGAATCTGCTGAAGTAGACGCCGACGGGTTCGGCCGCTGCCGGTGTTTCCTTGATCTCACAGCAACTCCGGTGCACGAACGCCACCCAGGGGTAGCCACCGGCCGGCTCCTCCCCGGGGGACTCCGGGATGAGGATATCCACTTTCGGCTGGTGCTTGGTGTTCGTCAGCGGGATACGGTCGCGGTGCTGGGATTCATCGATGGCCCGTGCCACGTAGTCGACGCCGCAGGACAGGAACCGGTAGTCCAGCCGGTTGCCCAGCAGCAGCCGGACAGCGGACTCCACGTTCGGTGCCGCCCTGGGGATGGGCAGGTAGCCCGCCGGCGGAAGCTCGTCGAAACCCATCGCAGTAAGGGGTTTGCCGGTTTTCACCCGGGCCAGCGGCAGCGATTTGGCGGCGTTGTCCACCTTTTCCAGGAAGTCCCTTCCGAGCGCCGCCTCCTGGGCGCGCGTCAGCTTGAGCCGCAGGGACAGTTCCCGGAGCAGCTCGAATTTCCTGAAGGCCTCCGCATCGAAGTCCACCTGGTTCAGGTCCGCTGCGTGGGAGGCCAACTGGGCTTGGAACTGCAGGACCTGGGCCATAAAGACGCTCCAGGGACGCATCGACAGCCGGGTCTGCCAGATGTTCCTGGCCGGCGGACCGTCCACGTCCCGGCGGGCGGTCCACACATCGAGCACCCACTTACCGTCCACCGCGAGTAGCGCGGCAACCGGCACAGGGGCTGCCTCCGCCGCCGGTGCACCGGCGTTCCAGTTCCAGCCAGTGATCGGGACAACCTGCTGTCCGCCGCCCGGCCGCAGCCATGGCTGGTCCGTCTTGCGCTCCTGATCGAAGTACAGGGATGCCAGCCGGTTGCACCGCAGGGCCGGGCGGGCCTGGCTCAGGCCTTCGATGCTGCGTGGCACCAGTTCAACCGTGATGCCCTCACCGATCCACGGCTGGATCCCGGATCCGGGTCCGGATCCGGAACAGCCGTCTCCGCATAGCTCGCCGTACACTTTCTCGTGCCCGGAGAACCATTCGGCCGGACCCACCTCCACGACCAGGAAACCGTTCCCGCTGCTGTCCAGCGCCGGGGGGTTCTTCAGTTCCAGCACCGCTTCGGCGTCGGAGCGCAGCGGCCGGCCCTGAGGATCGATCGCCAGGCCCGGGCCCACCCGAAGTTTGTCCCCGTCCAGGGCTACCGTGAACCCATGGACCACGCCGCTGCCCGCGGCGGTTCCAACCGCATGGGCCAGTTCGCGGGCGTAGCCCTGAATGGCGTCGAGGTGCTCGCCGCGCAGGAACAATCCGTCCGCCGGATTGAGCCGGATGATGTTCCCGGGGGCGGTGGCCCCCGGCGTGCTGCCGGGCTCTTCAACCATGCCAGTCATGAGCCGGCCCTCCTATCGACCAGAGGATTGGGAAGGGTCAGCACGGCGTCGTGGCCGTTCTCCGCCGTGCCGGGCGGTCCGCCCACCCTGCCGGCCAGCGGCACTCGGGGCTTGTCGCCATAGACAGGTGTCGGGCCCGTGCCGCGAACGATCAGACGGACCAGATCGTTGATGGGCCGGTCCGCGAGCTCAATGATGACGCGGTGTTCCTTCGGCTCATATCGGACGGTGTCGATATCCTCCTCGACCCAGCCGCGTTCGGACAAGGAGGTGATCACGATGGCCCGGCGCAGGGACGCGGGAAGGACGTCGGCGGTGACGGCGAAGCTCAGGCGGCGCCCCTGCTCGCTCAGCTCGGCCTCACCGCTGACGCGCGGGCCGCCGCCGTCGAGGGTCACGGCGGTGCCGATCAGTCCCGGAGCCAGCCCGCACACCAGTTCCTGGATGACGCCGGTGGGCAGCAGCACGTTCCGTACCGAGGTGTCCGGAACTTCCACGGTGACCTCTGCCGCGCCGTCGGCGTCGCGGATGCTGACGACGACGGCGGCCAGCACCACGCCTGCCTCGTCCACCTCCGCGGGGAAGAGGGTGGGATAGCAGTCCCCGGCTTGGTGCGCGGGCTCCAGCTCGATCTCATCCCTGGCCGCCAGCTGCCGGAACTCGGCCAGCAGTGCCCCGGCGCGCTGCTCCGGTGCTACACCGGCGGCCCGCTTACGGGCGGCGAGCGCTTCACGCCCGGCGCCGTCGTCGTTCAGCACCGGTTCCAGACCCAGCAGCACCCGGACCCGATGGTACCCGTACACCGCCGCGGGGCCGGGCTTGGTGCGCAGACTGTACGTGACCTGTTCCCGGATCCGGGAGAACTCGTCGTGTTTACGCGTGACATCACACGGGTCCGCCAGAACCGGAACGGCGGACGAGGGACAGGCAGAAAAGGCAGCGACCAGATAGGCATCAACGGTTTCCGTCGAGCAATCCGCGGAGTCTTTCAAACCGGCAGCGTCGAGCAGCTGACGTACGTCCAGGGTAACCGTGCAGTCCTGGTACAGCTCGCGGCCGGCGCCGTCCACGGCCAGACCGGGAAGGACCTTCAGATTCCGGGTTCCATCCCGGCGGACGTCGAGGCCGTGCACCACTCCGGCCCCATGCAACCAAGCCTGGTGCAGCATCAGCTTGCCGCGCGGATTGGCCATCAGGGCATCGAAATCGTCCTCGCCCAGCAGCATGCCGTACGCGACCCGCAGGGCGACGAAGGGATTGGCCGGCAGGTCCGCCGCCGCGCAGGAATCACAGCCGCAGGCGGGGCCGTCGGTCGCTATGGACTCTGTCTTAGTCATTTCGTCTCCTCGGAGGTTCGCCGGGAAAGCGAAGCGCGGCCTTCGCATATTCCCGCTTCATGGCAGCCACCAGATGCGCCTGGCTGATCAAATCTTCCCCGGCGGCCGCCACGTACGCGGCGGCGATTGCCGCGTTGCGGATCCAGCCGCCGGGCACCGGATAGAGCCGGGCAAGCGCCACCAGGTCAATGTCCCCGGCGACCGCGGCGAGGGGCAGATGCCGTGACCACAGTTCCGCCCGGCCGTCCGCATCAGGGACCGGGAATTCCACCACGAAGTCCATTCGGCGGATGAAGGCGGCATCGATGTTCGAGCGCAGGTTGCTGGTGAGGATGACCAGACCGTCGAAACTGTCCAGCCGCTGGAGCAGGTAGGCGGTCTCCAGATTGGCGTAGCGGTCGTTGGCATCGGAGATTTCGGTCCGGGTGCCAAAGAGCGCGTCGGCCTCATCCAGCAGCAGGACGGCCTGGGTGCGTTCGGCTGCGTCAAAGGCCGCGGCGAGATGCTTCTCGGTTTCGCCGAGCCATTTGGACACCAGCCGGGAAACGTCTACGAGCAGCAGATCGGTGGCGGCCGCGGTAGCGACGGCGTGGGCGGCGAGGGACTTGCCGGTGCCCGGCGGCCCCGTGAACAGCATCCGGGTTCCGCCGGTGGCATGTGCCCGGCCCCGCAATTCCCAGTCCTCGAGCACCACCGACTGGTAATCCAGCCGCGACACCGCATCGCGCAGCTGCCAGGCCCCTTCTGTTGGCAGCACCAGATGGTTCCACGGCACTGTCGGGCTGAGCAGCTGCACTCCCGGGGGCAGCGTGAGGCCAGCCCGCGCTCGGATCAGGGCGGTGATCTCCGGCAGCTCCGGTTGGCTGCCCTGGGCGAGGACGTCGACGGCGAGTTCGGCGATCAGAGCCGGGTCCAGCGGATGCCGGGCGGCGATGCCTGCGGACTGCCCAGACAGGTGCGGCAGGGCGGCGGCCCACGCGGACTGCTGGTCCCGGGCACCTACCGGGCCGGCATCGAGCGCCAGCATCGGGCGGCCCCCGGCGGCACGAACGGAGGTGCTGGCGGAACAGATCAGCACCGGCCCGGGAAGGTCCCCCACAGCCAGCAGATCCGGCTCCGATTGCCCGACGGCGGCGAGAACCAGCAGCGGTACCGCCCCGCGCAGGGCCGCGTGCGCGGCCAGCAGTGCAATGCCTGCAGTATCCCCGGCCGTGACCCTGCCGGCGACAATCGATCTGCCGGCAGCACCGGCAACGGCGAGAGCGCGGCTGAGCATGATGCTTTCATGCGCACCGGTTACCAGGATGCTGCAGCCGGCGTCCGCCTGCAGGGCGGCGACCGCGCGGCGGACACCGGGGCCGGTCAGCCAGCAGCCCAATCCGGGCGGGACGGTGCCCGTTTCCACACGCGGGAGCCCGTCGGGCCACGCGTCGTGACCGTGCAGGGCCTCCCATAGACTGTCCGCGGCAATGAGCGACCGTTCGAAAAGGGTGCCGTTTCCGGCCAGCCGGAGCAGCCCATGGCGGACCGCTTCCCCGCTGCTGAGCAGCCGGCGCAGCGCCGGCCGTGCGTCCACCGCAGCAGCGGAACCAGCGCCTGCATGATCGGGAGCAGCAATATCGCAAGCAGCATCACCGGGAACCGCGTCACCGGGAACAGCAGCCCCGGCCGACAGTAAGGCGTTGGTCAGGATGAGGGCCGCGAGCCCTGCGGTGGGATGAGGTTCGCCCTGCGGATGCAGGCTGCGGAAGGTCGCGGCAATTCCCTCGTGCTCCTCCGGCAGGCCCGCCAGCAGCAGCAGGTCGACCTCTGGCGGCGTCAGCGCGAACCGTGCGGCGAGAGCATCAAGCGGTGCATCCATCAGGTGCCGCTGCGTCGAGGTGCTATCGGCCCAACTACGGAAGAAGTCCGCCGCCTCGGCAGCGCCCGAGCCGGCACTGCCATGCAGCTCCAGTACGGCAACGACGTCGCGTGCGATCCGGGCGGTGCGCGATGTCAGATCCGCGCTGATAACCGTCCAAGGTGCCGCGGCAGCCTCCGGGCCTGCATGCCGTGATGCTCTGGACGCCCGTACAAATTCCGTTGCCGCGGTTTGCGTCGGCGCGGTTTCCGTCGGCGAAATCAGTTCACTCATAGACAAAGCGCACCACCACTCCCAGCCACGGGATCCAGCCCGGGTCGACGTCCAGGCCAGCGCGGCGCACATCCACGTCGACATCGCGCAGACTCAGATGCACTTCGATCCAGCCGGCCTGCGCCAGGACCTCGCCACGGCGAAACGCGATCTCTGCGACGACGTCGAAGGGGTCATGGTGCGGACGCCCAAGCCTGCCCGCGGTGGCCTTCGCCCAGCGCGCGGCATAGTACTCCAAGGCCTGCTGCTCCTCGTCGTGGCTGTCCGAGGTATGGCGCTTCGAGTCGTGTTGCTCCAGGGTCATAACGCTCGCGGCGGAGGCCGCCTCTGCCGTTGTTGCGTGCCGGTCACCACCGGGCGCTTCAGCGGTGGGCATCAGCCCGGCGAGCGCCATGATCGCAGGGTCCTCCGGCGCCGCCGGGACCAGCAGCTGTCCAAGCCGGTGGATGATCCATCGCAGCGGCCGAGCTGCCAGGGCCGAACTGGCAAGCAGCAGGTCCGGGATGCCGGCATCGTCGGCGGTGGCGAGCAGAAACGGCAGCCCCGCCCAGAGCGTCGGACTACCGGCTTCAGCCGGGGAATCCGTGCGGTCCTCGCCTGTCGCGGCCTGACCCGCACCGGCGGCTGCTGTATCCTCGGCTGCTGTCCCGTCGGTCGTGCCGTTGATGCCGGCAGTGCCGTTGATGCCGGCCGAACCGGCGTCGGCTGCGCTGCCGCGAAGGTCGGCTTCCGCGCCGGGAACGTCGCGCCCGGGCTTATCGGACAGCGGGGTGTTGCCGGGGGCGGAAGTCGGCAGATCGTAGGCACCCGTGCCCGCGGATTCGGTGCTCCCGGGTTCAGCCCCCCTGACGTCGGCACCCCTGTGGCCGGCACCCCCGGTGTCGGTGCGGCTGACGGCGTATTGCCCCGTTCCAGAGGCCGCGCCGATGGGCCCGGACGCAGGCCCGGCACGGGAGGTGCCGCCGAGACCCTGGCCAGCAGTGGCGGGGGCCAGGAAGCGCGATGCCAGCGACCGGAGGATTTCGGCTGCGTCCGGTCGGCGCAGCAATCCGGGGTCCGCCTCGGCCGCGGCAAGCAGCGCCCACGCCGCGGCGGTGAGGACGTCCGGCCGGAGCCCGCTTCGGAGCATGGCCCCCGCCAACCGCGAGCACCGGGCGAGACCAAGCGCCTGTGCCTCCGCCAGCCCTGCGGTAGCCCTCTGAGCCTCCTCCAGTTGTGAGCCGGCCTGCCGTGCCTCAGCCCTCTGTGCGTCCACCGTCTGTGCGTCCGCTACTTGCTCGGTTCGGGGTACCGGAAACGGGACTGGATGGCCGGAACCGGACGTTGCCTCGGCCGCACCTCTACTGTGATCAGGGCGCGGGCCCTCGGTACCTCGGGCGGCGTTAGGACCACGGCGGCCGGCCCCGCCGGCGCCTGAATTTTCCGGAGTGTCACTGCCCGCGGTGCCATTACCCGCGGTGCCTGTCGCGGTGAAGAGCAATGATTCAATCGGGGCGGCTGGCCATGGCGCTCCAGCCGCCGCTGCGACGATGACCGCCAGATCAAACCAGCCTCGTCCGGCCAGCAGACGGTGCAGCGGTGCGGCACCGTTCGTCTCTACCGTCGTAACTATGGCGGACAGGGCCTGTTCCGGCCGGCGCCGCAATACAGCCAGCAGCGCCGGTCCCGGCGCGCCGGCCGGATCCGGGTCCTCGGGCAGCAGCAGCCCGAGCTGCCGCCAAGCCCAGGCATGGTCCGTCCGTCCGGCGGCCAGTGACGCCGCCAGATCATTGAACGCGTCGGTGATCCGCGGGAAGTGCAGCACGTCGTCCGAGCCGGAGCCGATCCGCTGGCTCAGTTCCTGCACCACGGCCTGCGCCCATTGGGTTTCCAGCACCGGTCCTGGCCGCGCCGGATCCAGCCCCACACGGAGGTCCAAACGGCGCAGGCACCATTCACCGTCGGGAAAATCCGCCGCCCCCATTATCTCCTCGAGCCGACGGTCCCCAAGATGGGCCAGCATGTCCTGCATCCGCGACGGCAGGTTCCCGGCGCCCGCAACGGAGCCGTCGTCGTCGTAGTTCCCTGCCGCGGCGGTAGCACTCAGCGTGCCGATGAACAGCTCGGTCATCCGACCCTCACCTGCCCCGCTCTCGAGGTCTCGCCCAGCCGCGAACCCGTGGCGGGCGTACCGACGACGCCGTCGCCGCCAACGCGGAACCGGCCCAGCACCGCGGGCGCCCAACGGGCGTCCGGACCGACGAACGAGGTCAGGCTCACGTGCAGCCGCTGCCCCACCCGCATGCCGGCTCCGAGTTCGCAGAGCTCATACATCGTGTGGGCGGGGCGGTGCATTTCGGCGATTGCATGCACTACCTGGCGCTGCTCCGGGGTAAGCTCGCCGGGGATCAGCAGGGTGAAGCGGTGCGCGGCGAGCTGGAAGGAATCCTGTACGTTGGCGCGGCGCGACGAAGGCGGCACGCTGCCGGTGGTGGAGTCGTCCAGGGCGGGGACGGTCAGGGTCCCGGACCTAGCGGACGTAGCGGACATAGTGGATGCCGCGGGAGCGGACCCGCCGATCGAGAAGCGGCCCAGCATGCCGGTGGCCCGGGCGTTTCCGCCGACCGCGGGCGCGGGCGGGCCGGCCGGTGGATTGCCCAGCACCATGCCACCGAGACCGCGCAGCTGCCACGCCTCGATGATCACCGGGGCCCTGCCCAGGTAGAGTTCGAGGATCCGGATCAGCGCGGCGCGGGTGCCACGTCGGGCAAATAGGCGGTAGGCCTCGGCAATCAGTGCGCGGCGGGCCGGTTCCGGCCAGCGCCGGTCCAGGACGAGTCCGGCAAAGCCGGCCAGCCATGGCAGTGCCTCCTGTGGGGTGGTGCGCGGATCCAGCAGGATGGCCCTCTCGGCCGCCCGCCAGTCCAGCTCATACAGGGTCCCCTCCAGCGGTGCCAGGAAACGGTGGATGAATTCCGTGTCCCCGTCGTCCCGGGACCATGCACGGGGCAGACTGCTCAGCAGTTGGTGACCAGGCCGTTCGATCCGGACGGCACGGATCCGCGGGCTGGTCTGCACGGTGCCGGCCAGGTGCATTTCCAGCCACAAATACCTGCCCGGTGCCGCATTGACCTGGGATTCATAGGTTTCGAAACCGTCCTCCGGGGAGATCTGCTGCCACGGCTGTTCGCGTCCCGTCGGCCGCCGGAAAAGAGTAGTGTTCAGCTCCACCGCGGCTAGCAGGCTCTGCGATGGCAGCGGCGGAGTCAGCTCCGGGTGCGGGACGGTGCGGGTGACGCGGCCCGGTGCGGATGCTTCCAGTGGATCGAGTACATCCTCGTCGTCGCCGGTCAGGAAGCGCAGGGTCGCGTTGGTCCCGGCCGGCAGGCAGGCGTCCAGGAATACCCGGCCCCAGCGGGTGCGGGAACGGCCGCTGTCCAGCCGGTAGGTCACCACCGTGCCATCCGGTTCGTGCCGGGCCGCGGAACCCGCGGTGGTGGCGAAGCCCGCCGGGGTGGTAAAGACGATGCGCCCCGCCGGCGAGACGGCCACGGCACCGCCGTCGAAAGCCGGGGCCGAGGCCGGCTCGAGCTCCAGCCAGCCGTCGTCGTCGTGCTGGAACCGCCGGAACGACAGACCGGGCGCCCGGGCGACCACCAGCAGTCCCTGGGCAGTGCTGGCGATGGCGGTGGCGCCGTCCACCTCCAGCTGTACCGTGCCGTCCGGGGACGCGATGACGCCGTGGGCGCCGCCGCGCCACAGCACCAGCAGGCCGGCGGCCAGCCTGTCCGGGACCAGGCCGGGGAGGCAGCGCGGATTAATCAGCGCCGGGCCGGGGCGGGGGGAGCTACGGCCCTCAAGGAAGACCAGGGAATCCGGATGGTGCAGCAGCACCGCAACCCGGCCGCAGTCCGGCGCAGCATCCACCGGCCGGCGGCGTCCCATCTGCACCCGCCGCAGCAGCCGTTGAGCCCAAAGATCCACCACCAGCACCGAGCGGGTGGCCGGTTCCGCCACATACAGACGCTGCGCCCGGTCCACGGCCAGACCGGCGGGGTGGCCCAGCACTCCGGCGCAGGGGGAAGCAGCCGGTGTGTTCTCCGATGCGCTGTCCGCATCGTAGACGTCGACTCTTCCCTCGGCCGGCCAGGAGCGGTAGGCCCGGCACCAGCGGTCAAAGGCGAGTCCGGCCGGTTCGGTGTGCGGTGGTTCGGTGTGCGCTGATCCGCAGCCGCCGGATTCGGCTTGCTCTGTTGCGGCTTGCCGGCATGCCGTGGCCGGGCAATAATCCGTGGCCGGCTCCGCGGCGTCCTCCGCCCAGTCCAGAACGACGCCGCCGCCGGGCAGCAGCGCGGTATGGGAGTGGGCGCAGCGGGCCCACTGGTCCGGCTGGACCAGCAGACTGAGCGAACGGTCTCCGTACATCAGCACACCTCCGGGGGTAGAGGCACCGGGACTTTCGGTGCCGGGGCGGGAGCGTACTCGGTGCCCACCGGCAGCGGTGTGCCGGACACGACCGTGATGGCCGCCAGCTCCGGCAGCTGCCACGGCAACAGATCGATGCGCGGCTGCTCCGTCCGCGGCGCATCCGGGGAGGCCAGCAGCAGATCCTCCAGGTATTGGACGCCTTCCACCTGGACTGCGATGGCCTCAAGCTCCGCCCGGCGGATGGTCCGGCCCAGTGGCCAGCCGCCGCCGTCGGGCCCGTAGGGGGGAAGCGGTGCGAGGTATTGGCGCAGGATCAGCTCCACCCAGCGGCGGACGGCGTCCACCTGGTAACCGGCGCGGACCTGGACGCCAACGGAGACGCTGATCCGCACGTACTCCGGCGGAATCACGTAAAGTTCCGTGGTGACCAGCCGACGGGCGTCCAGATAGCGGGCCACGCGGCGCAGCAGGCCCAGATCCGGCATCGGGGCCGCCGGGTTCCTCAGGTCAAACTCCGGGAAGACCATCACGCTCACCACACCCGCCGCGGGTACGGTGGGATTGTCCGGGTGCAGCAGCGGCAGCGTTTCGGCCCGCTGCACGCCGGACACCTGCAGCGCAAGGTCCCGGAAGTCAGCGCCGATCACCGCGCGGTCGTGGCGGTGCACCTCGGCGGGGATCGCATCCATCGCTTCGTCGATGCGCACGCCGTCGGTGCCGCCCGCGGCCGGCAGCGGATTGCGCACCTTCACCCCGGCCGTACCCGGCAGCGCGGACACGGCCCCTGCCGCGACATTGCCGGCCGACCCGCCGCCGTACTGGTAGGCAAGCACCCGGATGCGCTCACCGATCTGTGGCACCCGGGCCCGCCCGAAGGATACCGAGCCGTGGTCATAGTCCACCAGGTAGTGCCTGTCTCCGGCGCCGCTGCCGGAGAAGTTCTCCACCTCCAGCCAGGACGTCCAGCCGGCGGGTTCCTCCACCTCCAGCACCATGCTGCCGGGCACCACCGGGTGATGGTTCAGCGGCAGCTGCTGGTCGCCGTCGCCCGTCCCGTTGCCCAGCAGTTCCGCCGCAGCGGTCCGCGACGCGATGGCCTGGACGGCGTTGATGCCCACCCAGCGGACCCGATGAATGGAATCATTGGCGTCGGCGTTCTCCGGACGGCAGACCTGGATCCACGCGAGCACATTCTTGGCGAGTTTGGTGTCCTCCAGCGGCGGCGGGCTGTCCTGACCGCCCGACGGCGGCGCAGTGACGGTCGGCAGGCCGGCGGGCAGTGCCAGCTTCACGACGCCGCTGCTCACCAGGCCTTTGGTGGTATCACCGAGGACCTGAAGGTCCTGGAAGACGGACGTTTCCGCTCCGCCCCTGCCACCTGCGCCGCCCCTGCCACCTGCGCCGCCCCTGCCACCTGCGCCGCCCTTGCTGCCTGCGGGCGTCTTGGGCGGACCGTTCCAGAGCCGCCAGAGCATCGGGGGAGGGCTGGAGGTGAGCCCGTCCGAGCGGAAGGCCGCGGCGCCGTCGGCTTTCAGTGCCTCCAGCTGCACCGGCTCCACAATGGTTTCATCGAAGGCGACCCCGATGAACAGCGTCCGGCCGGCGAGTTTCTCCACGTCCGTGGTGTCCTTGCGCAGCAGCGCGATCCACAGCGACCGGTCCGCCTGCGCGCTGACATCCACCGAGACGGCGTCCGCCGCCAAGGGATCCGTCGAAACCATGGTGGTGCGGTAGAACTGCGCCGTCGCCTTCTTTGCCTTGGCCCGTGCCAGCGCGTCCTCGCTGCTGTCATGACCGGCTTTTGTGTCCGCCGGATCCTCCGGCGTCTTGCCCGCGGCCACCAGGTCCAGCGGCCACGCGTACACCTCGTCCTGCGTCTGGAAGGACACCGCCCCGGCAGCGGCCTCGGAAGCCTGCAGGATCTGGACACCCTCCGCGCGCTCGGTCGATACCGCCAGCAGCGTCAGCGCCGATTGCGCCGGGCGGGGCCTGACCCCCAGCATGCGCAGAAACTCGATGCGGGCGGCGTCAGGAATCTGGTTGAACCGGTACAGCAGTGACTCGCCGAGGTAGGCGAAGAGTTCCACCAGCGCGATGCCCGGATCGCTCTCATTGTGGTTGGTCCACTCCGGCGCATAGACCGGGATGCGGCGGATCAGCTCATCGCGCAGTTGCTCGTAGGAGCGGTTGTCCAGAATCGGGCTGATCAGTGCCATCGGGTCGCTACTTCAAATAGAACGGGTAAACCAGGTTGTCCGGCCGGAGATCGGCCAGACGCACGTAGGAGATTTCTATCCATACCAGGGAAGGATCCTCCCCGGGCGTCACCGCAACGTTCGCCAGCCGGACCCGCGGCTCCCACAGCGAGAGCGAGGAGATAATGTCCTGTTCCATCGAGGTGCGTGTGCTCAGCGTGTTCGGTTCCATCAGGTAGCGCAGCAGCCCGCAGCCGAAGGAGGGGACCATGATGCGCTCGCCGGGCTGGGTGTCCAGAATGGTGGCAATGGACTGGCGGATCAGTTCCATGCCACCGAGGTACTCGAGGCCTCCCGTCACCGCGGCCGGGCGCATCGGGAAGCGCAGTCCCACTCCGGTCCACAGGTCCGCGATCTCCGCAGTTGCTCTGTTCATCATGGGTCCATGCTGCGGCGGAGGCGTCACGGCGGCGTTGCCGATCTGGGCCGTAACCAAAGACAAAGCGGCGAGCCCCGGGTTCGGGTCGCCTAGTGCAACGTGGCCGTGACGGTCCGCCAACAACAATGAGGACATGACCAGCCAGAGGTACCGGCGATGAGCTGTCGGCAAGGGCTCAGCTGCCCGCCGACGGGTCTGCGGACTGAATCGGCCCACACCGCGGCCGAGGCGCAGGCCGACCGGTTCGCGCATGACTTCACGCCCGAACCGATGGCCGCCCCGGCCGGTCCGCTGGCCCACCTGTTGAGCATGCCATCGTTCGTTCCGTCCGTCGGTACACCTCTGCCCGCCCGGATCCGGCCTGGCCTCGAGGAGCGGACGGGCGTCGATCTGTCCGCCGTCCGGCTGCATCCCCAGCCTGCGGATTTGGCTGGCCGACGAGGCCAAAATCGCGCCTTCAGCACCGGGCCGGACATTGTGCTGGGGACGCCGTTGCCGCACACAGGCTCCCAGCAGACACTCGCACACGAAGTCGCTCACGTCGTGCAGCGAGGCGGGGGTGGTCGCGGCCTGACCGATCTTTCCGGCGGACCCGGCCAGTTGGTGCAGGGGGACGGTGGCCTGACAGACCGGGACGCGCAACTGATCCGGGACTGGCTCACTGCCCCTGGCGCTGATGGGACCGGTCCGGGACTGCCTCAGAGTGATTTATTCGCTAACGGAAGCGGCCACGCATTCCCGCCCATGCAAGGGCCGACGCTCACGTTTCCATTTCCTGGCCAGGCTGCCGCGCCGCGGCACGAAGATTCGCGCCGTGTGGCGATCTGCAACACCAACTGCCACCAAACGCCGCAGGAGCAACGCCAAGAGGCGGCCCGTCGTGCCGAAGAGGCGCACCAAGCCGCGCTGCGCCGGGCCTGGCCGGGACTGCAGCGGGCACAAAGCACGCCAGAGCTGGACAAACAGGGACAGTCCATCCAAGACGACATCGATGCCTCCCGAATTGCCGAGGGCCAACTGCGCGTCCAGATGTTCGACGCCGCCATCGGGTCGGGGCGGCGCAGCGGCGGCTCGAGCTCTAGGCAGTTGGACGACCGCATCCGGGATTCCTGGCTGGCTGCCGAGCAGGCGGCGATGATGATCGACGCGCTCTACCGCGTTCCCGGAACGGTTCCGGTTCCCCCAGTAATTACTGACCCGCTGCGCCCTTGGTTCGTTGCGTTCTATGCGTCCGTGAGCAGGCTCTTCCGCCAGCTCGACACCGACGACAAGCAGATGGCCACAGCCATGGGGCGGTTTCAATTACTCCAGCGGCCTGTAGCTGCTTCGTCCGGTCAACCCTGCCCTGGCGGCTGTCACAGTCCATCGACGCGATCCGTGGCTGGAATGGAAGATCCGTTTCCGTCACCGGTCGCATTGCCGATCGGTAATACAGTGCTGCCTTCGCCGTTGTTGGACACTGCGCCAGGGCCCCGCGAAATACGGTTGCAACAGGCGGCCACTGCGGTCCAGGAAGCGAACTCCCAGGCCAGCTGGGCGGCGGCCGCCGACCAGTACCGTTGGGCCACCGACCAGGTCGACGAGCTGCTCCGGAATCAGGTACAGGCGCTGGGCGGTCAAGAGGAGCTCCTGCAGAATTTTAGTTACAGCCAGGAGATCCATCGTCGTCAGCAGCAATTTCTACTGGCAAACCCCGAAGCGCTGAAGGTGCAGGCGGTGTTCTTCCCGAAGGATGATGTCAAGGAGGGGTACGGTCCCGAGGCGAAGCCGGTGGCCAAGGCCATCCCGTGGAACTTCTACCTCGTCCGTACGCCAGTTGTCGATACGAACCACGTGCCTACCGGTTTCGAATGGGCGCTGCATGATCTCACCGCCACCAAAGGCGGCGACCGCACCCTGCGAACGCGCCATCAGCTGACGGCCATCGAAGCGTTGGCGCAGGAGCGGCTGGGAAATTCGAACATTCTTAACGTCGACCCTCCTCGCACGATCTTCGAGGAGCTGAACCACCGGGACTTCTTTCCCGAGGGACAGCTTTACTGGCGCTGGCCGATCTCGAAGCAGTCGGATTCGATAGAGACGACGGCACCGCGACCGTTCTGGGAGTGGGTTGCACTTGTCGGCATCGCAATCGCCGTCATCGGCAGCATGGTCTTCGCACCATTCAGCACGCCGGCGCTAATCGCCTTCGCGGTAGGAACCGGTCTCACCGCAGGTGCACGCTACATGCGCCTGCAGGAGATGAAGGAACACGGCGTTTGGACGCAGGCCGACAGTAACCGCTTCTACTGGGAGATTGCGCAGGACGTGCTGGCCGCGGTAACGATGGGCGTAGGCAGGATCGCGATCGTCGCCGCCGAGGCAGGCAACGTGCTGCGGGCAGCCTCAGCGGCCAAGGTGTGGTTTGCCCTGCGGCGGGTGGAGGCCGGAGTGCAGGTGGTGAACATCGGCATCACCACCGTCGACCTGATCGGCAAGTTCCGCGGGATCCGCGACTCCAGGACAATGACGAAGGAACAGAAGGACGCCGCTTATAACCAGCTCGCCACACAGGCCATGATCACGGGGGTCTTGACCTACGTGGCCTTCCGTGGCGATCGAGACCTGCTCGCGGGGCGTCCGCTGCTTCATCTGACCCCCGACACACTGCGTCCGGGTCGCTTCGTTGCCACGCTGTCCACGGTCGGGGCAAAAAGCGTGCTGACAGAAACCGCGACGCTGTCCAGTGCCAGGCTTCGGCAACGGCCCCAGGCGCTCGAGGAAGAATTCCACCTTAGCCAAACGATGACCCGGCGCGGGATCAACGATGAGCAGTATGACCTAGAGGTGTTGCTCAGCAACGGCCACGCCTGGCGACGGCAACGTGGAACCAAACGGTGGTGCCGATTCTCAGACGATCCGCTCTGCTTGATCTTCGGCGAAGGCGGTGGGCACCACATCGAGGTATTTCCCGCCGAACGCAAGGCCCGGCAGGGGTTCTGGAGCGGCGTGCCCGGCTGTTCGGAGTTCACACCCAACAACGTCGATGCGCTGCGGCGAACGGGTGGTGCGCCCATCGTCTACATTGACGGCTACCCGGACCTGACCCCCTTCGCCGTTCAGGGTGGAGTTGTGCTTCTGCCACGGGCCACTATTGCCACACGAAGCCGCGACGTGCACAACCGATACGCCGACCGTTCGTTCGCGCAACAGCGCGGATGGCTCACACCGGCGGGGGCTCCGGACGTGGCCCGGGTGGAGGCGCTGCGGGCGGATCCGGCCAACCCGCTCACCTGGCACCACGTCGAGTTCGACAACATCATGCTGCTGGTGCCACGATCCATCCATGAGGTGGCTCAGCATGCCGGCGGCTATGCCCGGCAGTGAGCCTTCGAGCAGCCGGGTGGGTCCGCAGATCACGTTCGGCGCGCAGAAGCGGAAAACGGCGACATGACGCTGTCGGATTTACGGTGGTCGGGTCTGTTGAAGTGTCAGAAATGAGACATCGGGACCTCAGCGCCTTTAAGGAATGACCGATTCGGACCAGGAACTCAGCGCCAACCGCTGGGCGCCGTCGACCGTTGCGCGCCGTCGGGACGCAGTGCACGACGGAGGCTGGCGCCCAGAAGCCGACAATATCGGTGTGCAGCTTGAGCTGCAGGTTGAGGGTCGTCGGCCTCCACACGAATGTCTCCGAAGAACGGTACGCCGGCAATGACCGCGGAGATCGATCCGCCGGTGCCGGGGACCTGAGGAAGAGCGGAACGATGCTGGGCGGGAGGATTACGACGTGCGTGGTGATTGCAGGGCTCCGGATGTACCTCGTTTCCGGTTATCCACTCGGACGGTTCGACGTCCAGCCGACCGAAGCCGCTGATAACGATGCTTTCCTCAGGTCCGTTGCCGAGCCGGTCACTGGCCGCCTGATGGGCGCGTGGAAAACCACCGCCGACGATCGTTAGCGTACCGCGGATCCTCGGATTAGTCCGGCCGCAGGTAGCTGTCCCGCGGATAGCGAAGGACCCGCTCCCCAGCCTTGCGGTGCGGTCGCGGAAAATTGGGGTCGGAATCTAATAGGCGTGAGAGGCTGCGGCAGCTAATACTGGCGGTCTGGCCACCCTGGTGGCGGTGGCGGCGGCGGTTGAATTCTGTGCGAAGACCAAGGCTCCGGCAGTGACGACAGGGTGCTCTGCCGAACTGCTGACGCGAATGGTGTACGTGGCAATGTCCTGGGTCTTGCCGCCAACAACAGACTGGATCCGGTAGCTAATGCTGGACAGGCGCCTGGTTCCTGGGTGGGCTGCTGTCTCAGTGAGGACCATGAAGGTTTCGCCGGGCCGCTGGCTTGCCGCCAAATCCCGCATGTAGGTTTCAATTCCCCGGTTTTGCAGGGCTTGGTTAACGTACTCGGGTGCGTAGTAAAGAGCATAGGGACTCTCGAAGCCCGTCCCCTGTCCGAGCGAATGAGCCCGTTGATATTGCGGCCCCGGCGGTAAGCCGCCATGTTCTGTCGCAGTGTAGAAACCGGTTTCCATGTCAGCACGCCCAAGCGATCCACCCATCCTGGCCTCGTGACGGATCGGACCGCCGACCGAATCACGCCAGACGCGCGTTCCGTCAGGGAACTCGATGACGGCCGGCGGGCCCGGGACCGTTTCAGCGGCCTTCTCATAGAAGTTTGCGGCGGTACGATCGAGGGAAACTTCAACCAGCCGGGCGTTCTTCGGCGCTAGGCTCAAGGCATCGGCCTCGTGCAGCCGGGCCAGCCGACTCTGCATGGTATCGATCCGGGCTGCCAGGGAAGGGTCTATCGCGCCAGCCGATGCGATTTCCTGCTCGATCGCCGACAACTCGCGAGAAAGTCCTGGCCGTCGTTCCAAAACCGTCCTAAAACCAACACGGAAGTCGCCCGCAGCTGCCGCTTTAGCGCCCAGAGGGCCTAGCTCGGAGATCAGCCGGGCATTCCTGGCTTCTTCGAGTTCGCGGCTGAGGGCCGAGATATCGGACCGTACGGCGGCGTCGAGTGAACCGGATGCCGCTTTTCGTTCCGCCTGGATGAGCCTGTCCGCCAGGACCGGGCTCTCGGCGACTTCGCGGGCATAGCGTTCACGCAGCCAGGTACAGTTCGAACATACAACCAGTGCACCGGAGCGGGTGGCTTTGATGTCATGGCCGGCTACGGTGGCTATGGTCTGGACACCTTCGGCCTCCTTGGCGATTGCTTCCGTGGAACGAATAACCGCCTTGGCCTCTGCCTCTCCCACGTCTCCGAGCAGGCGTGCGCCCGTTGGTCTCCTGCGCATGGATTTCAGGGTCCCCAGCAGACGCTTGCCAAGCCCGGGTTTTGCAGTACCGACTGCATCAGCGGCCTTCTCGAGCTTGCCGGAGGCCGCTATGAAATCGGCGCCCTCCTTGGCCAGCAATGCCTCACGCGCGATAGGACGCAGTTCGCGGACTGCCTTGAGTGCGCCAGCGCCATCGGCGACGAAGAAAACGACGTCCGCCGCGACCCAGAAGAAGGACGGTTCTTCAGCCGAAATGGCATGTGCTCGACGATCCAGGTCGGTGGAGGACAACGCCGACTCGAATTCGTACTTCTCTAAGCTCTTGAGCATCTGATAGCCGCTAAGGGCCAGCCGCGCACCGCCGATAACAACTGCACTGGTGCCTCCGGATGGGATAAGCAGAGCAAAGGCAATAAGGCCCATGAACATGGTGCGGATCGACTCGTCGAAAGCCAGATCTGCGAGCTTTTCGTCAATGATCTTATCGGCCATTATGTTGTTTTGGGTGCCGACTTCCGCCCGCGTCAGCGCCACGATCGAGCTGAGGCTCCACAACCGTTCAGGATCCTTGTCCACCTTGCTGCGAACGGTGTCAATGCTCGACTGACGACTTTCAAGAATGAGCCCGAGAGCGCCAGCGGTTCCGGTCCGGCCAAACATCGCAGGACGCAGTGACGACTTCCGCTCACCGCCAGCAAGTGCCTCAAGCAAAGCGGTGTACCCACCGCCTGCGTCGTCGAGGATGGCGCCAAGTGCCGGGTAGCGTCCGGCCGCCGACTGACGTGCCTTCGCGTAGCCATCCTCAACGCCGGCGACCTCCTTTGTCAGCTGTTCGTACCGGGGCCGGTTTTCCTCGGGTAAGACGAGTCCGCCTCGAGGCATGGGGCGCAGCAGAACCCGCCGAGTCACCAAGAGTCTGTCGATGCTCTTGCGGATCGTCAAGAGGTCGGTCGCTGCGCCCACGAGGCCACGGAACGCGACCGTGTCCTGCGCCTCGAATGATCCGAATGGACCTGGAGCTGTTCGCTCAATCCCGAGTAGAACTCGCTGTGTTTCCAGGCGCCGTTCGCTTTCGACAAGAATGACCTCGAGGACCTTGCGCATCGCGGGCACGAAGGCAGCGCGGATAGCGACCGCTTCTGCCCGGACTTGCGGAAAGATCAGCTCGGCCAGAGCCTTTGCGGCGCCACCGATCTCGTCGCGGACGGCGTCATTTTGCAGGTCCCGATTGGCGTCCATTGCTGTCCGCGGCCGGAGGCCGCCAAATGCCGTTGCATGAGCCGAAAAGGGCAGCGCCAGATCGAAGTCCCGGCCCTCCAGGGCGTCGAACCAGAGGTCACCGCCCTTAATCCCGAAACGTCGGACCAGAAGCTTGAGCTGGCGGCGCATGTAGTCCGCATCCGTCGACATCTCCACACCGCGGAAGAAGTACGACTTGGACTGTGCCCTCAGCGGGCCCTTGTCATAGTCGGCGAATCCGGCTACCTGCCCGAGGCCTGGAGAAGTGGGAACCGCATTGGCTTGGGCCGACGCAGTGGAGACGACGGACTTGGCCTGTCGACGTAGTTGCGGCGGTCCGCCGGTATGCCGAGCCTGGACGACGTGTGCCAACTCATGGGCAAGGAGCCGACGCCCCCCACTGGTATGGGGCACATAATTGCCCGCGCCGAACGTGATATCTGACCGAACGGTGAACGCTTTTGCAGCGGCCTGGTGCGCCGCGCGCGTGGCTGCGGTCCCCGTGTGAATGCGGACGTCACCAAATCCCGTACCGAATAAAGGTTCGAACAGCGAGCGGGTCAGTGGCTCCAGCTCTTGGCCGGCATCCGACGGAGCTGGGGTATCAGGAATCTGTTCCGGCGTGGAAGACATTGCTGGCCGATGCGGAACGTTGCTATGGACGGATTCAGATCTCGATTCCGAGGGGTCACGGTCCATTCCGGGCGCTCCTCGCGGCAGGAATGAGCCAGCGCTCGCCATTTTTTCCGCGACTTGTTCCGCCTCCCGCTCGGCAGGGTCTCCCGGATTGCTCACGGGAAGCGCGGATTCCAGAGAGGGTTCGACAGAACGCAATAATAGGAAGCCTGCTCCTAAGCGCCGCTCCAGGCGATCCGGAAGCTGTCGATCGAAGAGGCGGCCAGACCCAAGCACAAGCGCTGCCGCGTCCAAGGGTTGGCCGAGCACACCGGGGCCACGGGGTTCGGTGTTGGATTCAGCTGGTGCTTGTAGTCTCCCTTCCACGCCAAAACTTGTCATGGCGCTGACCTCACGGCGACGGGCACAGCGGGTCGTCCGGCTTCGTCTCCACCGGCGGCGGAGCTGGCTTTACGGCATCGGCCGGATTGTTGGCGGCTACCATGGCTCCCGTCAGCGCTGAATCATTGCTGAAGACTTTGACCCCGCTGACTGGGGCCTTGACGTCATCGAGCTGCTTCGCCCAGCCCGGCGATTGGTCCGCGGACTCCAGGACGGCGCTGTCCGTGCCGAAGGCGGCGTCAAACTTCAGCGAGAGTTGGGCATCGGCTTCGACGGCGGCGAGCAGCTTGCCCTGAGCGAAGAAGGTTGCCATCAAGGAGAAGGAGATCGACGGCGGGATGCAGAACCGCAAGGCGAGCATCCACCACAGCTGGAAGGCAAAGATCACGATAGGGAGGAACATCAGGAAGAGGAAGAAGGCAACCATGAAGAACAGCTCAAAGGCGAAGGTGCAGATCCCTCCGCCGCCGCCGATCTTTCCGGTGCCGGACTTCGGGATGCCGTTGAACGGATTGAACACGAACTGGGACCGCGGCGGGGTGATCATCCGGGCGCCCCCCGGCCCCTGCGGCTGGCCAGCGCGGGCGGCGAGCCTGCGCAGATCCGGCAGCGTGATGGAGACGACGTGGTTTTTGGTCCCGTCGGGGTCGAAGGGGGCGGCCAGCCGGAATGGCTCGCTGGGCTCACCCCACCAGATTTTCGGCGGGCACTGTTCCTGGCCCCGCGGCGCGGGCTGCCGGACGAAGCACTGCAGCTCGTATATTCCATGGTCGTCCAGCTTGGGCTGAACCTTCTTGTCCCCGTCCACCCAATGGGCTCCCGAGAACGTGGGGATGATGCCGAACCAGAGGGAGCGGGTTCGGGCTTCCGCACAGTCTTCCCGGCGCGGCGGCAGCCGCCACATCGGGAACTCTTCCTCCGTGTCGGGGGAGCGGCCTTTGCCGGGCGGTGTGCCGAGCGTGCGCCACTGACCGCTGCCGGCGCCGTCGACCATCCAGGCCTGCGCATCCGTGTGGCCGCCGACCTCAGCCAGCAGGTCGGCGTTGTCTTCCGCAAAGCGACGGTGCCACGCGGCGTCGGCCCACCATACGTCGCGGATGTCGGCGTCGGGCTCCTGATCGGCATCGAAGCTGATATCTTCGGACTTCGCCATCTCCACCAGCAGGTTGCGCGCCAGCCGACGCACCGGCTTGCGCTGTCCGGTCACGGAGGTGTGCTGGCGGCGCATCACCATCCGGACCTCGATGTCGGTGTGCGAGCCGGCGCGCGGCAGGCCGGGGGCATCACAGAACACCTCGACGACGACGGCGTAGAACCGCTCGTGGGTGGGCTGATAGAGCTTGCGCAGCTTGGTGTGCAGCAGCCTGCTGGTCGCCAGCCGTTCGCGCCCCTTCGCCGATAGGGAGGGGGTATTCGGAACCGGGTAGCTCCAGAAGTCATCTTTGGTCGCCTTAAGAGAGTCGCGCGGGTCTGGCAGCAGCCTGTTCTTTACGAATTGCGCATTGTCGTACATCTGGATCTGCGGGCGAAGCGCCCGCCGGTCACGCAGCCCGAAAGCCGGCTGGCGTTCGCGGACATACCAGGGGGCGCGCAGCACAAAATCATCGTGGCCGCTCATAACAGATTGCCCACTCCCACCGTGTACATCGGCGAAACCACGCAGACCTGGGCGAGCAGGCTTTGGCAGATGATGTTTTGGCTGAACGTCGCCGTGGGGGTGGTGACATCGACGGAGGGGGCGGTGATGTCCACCGAGTTGTTGGCATGGATCTCGATGGATCCGTCCGCCGTCATGCGCAGCAGGCAGCCGTTGGTGTGCTGGATCGTGACCTCCTGTGCGCCGTCGTCGAGCACCACCCGGTGACCGGAGCTCATGGTGATGCTCAGTTTCAGCGCCCCTGCCGTGTCATCGAATTCCAGCCTGCTGTCGCCGCGGGAGCGCAGCATGCGGATGTTGTTGGCGGCTTCCGGTGGGTGCGGCAGCGCGGCGTGGCCGTTCCAGGCGGATCCGATTATATAGGGCCGGCGGAGGTTGCCCGCCTCGAACGCGGCCACGACCTCGCTGCCGACTTCCGGCAGGATGGCCAGCCCCTGGTCCTTGTCCGCATAGGGTGTGCAGAGCGTGGCCCAGGCTCTGACGTCGCGGTCGCCCTGGGTGCCGAGGGTGGGGAACCGCACTTCGATACGGCCAAGTTTTTCCTTGTCCACGATGTCCGTGACCAGCGCGGGGTAGACACCGTAGTAGCCGGGCGCCGAGCCGTCCACGGGGTTGGGCAGAGTCATCAGGACACCTCGTTTACCGTTGACCGTTCGGCCTCGAACCCGGTCCGCAGCCCGTGCTCGTGCTCGAAGACGTGGTGTACCCAGGTCACGTAGTAGCCGGGCCCGTCGAATGGGGGGCCGACGGACTGCAGGGACAGATTGCTGCCGACAACCATGTCAGGTGAACCCCGGGTGGTGCCCACGGCGGTGACAAATCCACGGCCGCGGCGCAGCATCTCCGCCTTGGCCCATGCCTTGGCCTCATCGGAGTTCAGGGCGGTCTCGCGGACCCGGATGGACACGCTGGCGCCAAGGGCCTTCTCCAGCACCCGGGGACCGGTGAGCCCGCGCGCCGACTCGCCTTCGACGACGTCGGCCCCTGCGCGTTCGTCGATCACTGCCCGGGTGGAGGCGTCATAGCCGGTGACCACCACTTCGCTGCGCTGGTGCGCGAGATCCGCACGCACCCGCACCGAGAGGAGCTCGTTGCCCTGGACCAGGGTCAGTGCCGTTCCCTGCCGCCGTGGCCGGGAAGTGAAGTGTAGTTTCCGCCGCGTGCACCAGACCTCGGCCTGCAGCAGGCGGGCCCGCTCGCGCAGGAACGCCAGATCGCTCTGGTTGACCTGCTGGACCACGTCGTAACGCGGCCCTTCGGCGGCGATCTCGGTCTGCAGCCCGTGCTCGGTGGCTATCTGCCCGGCGATGTCCGCATCCGTGACGTTTGTATAAGTGCGCATCCGCCGCGTCATGCGCAGGCGCATCAGCGCGTCCTCCGCATAGACCACCACCCGTGGCGGCTCGCTGTACGGATATACGGCTTCGATGCCGGAGATGGTGCCCTCGAAGACGGTCCGCTGCGCACTGGAAGGTCCCAGGCTGACATTGATCGACTTCCCGAAGTCCACACTATGGCCGTCCAGATACAGCATTTTCGACGGCGGACCGGTGGCCCCGGGTCCGACGGCGATGAAGTGGGCCACCATGGTGCGCAGCCCTTCGCAGCCTTCCGCGACCTCCAGCCGGACGCAGTCGCGGGCGAGGCTTCCCGCGAGTTCACCACTGACGGTAAACACGGGGGAGACGATGGCCAGCAGCGGATCAGTCATCGAAGCCCTCGGACGCCGTGCGCCATCCCAGCACCTCAGCGGTACGCCTGAGGTCGTCCCAGCGCTCCTGCCCCGCAGCCGGGGACGCATGCGGGGTTGCCGCCGCGTGCGTACCGGAGCCGGATGCTGCTGCGACGTCCGTATGCACTTCGCCGATATGTACGCCCATTCGTGCTCACCTCCCGGGTTACCACCTCATGGTGCCCGGCCGGCGTCACGGCGGCGTTGCTGACCGTCGGCGAACGACCGCTCCGCCGAACTCCCGGGCAGCTGCGACCACGGAGCGGCGCCGGCTGTGCTGCCGGATGCCAGTTCGCGCTCTCTGGCGCGGGCTTGGACGACGGCGGCCGACCCGCCTGCCGCTGCGGCAACCACCGTGCCGCTGCCGGCGGGGATGAGTGCTCGGGGGCGGGCTCGCAGCGGGATGAACATCCCATAGTTCTGTGTCCTGGGATCGACGGGTTGCACGCCGTACGGTGCGGAACCGCCCACCGAAGCGGAACCACCCCCAGGGTTCGAAGGCAACGCACTGGCGGCAGCGGTGCCAGTGGGGACGTCGAATGCCGCCCTGGCCGATGCGACCTGCTGCGCGGCCCGGGCGGACAGGACGGCGTTCAAGGATGCGGCGACGCCGCCACCGGCGGCAAGGGCAAATCCCGCTGCCGTCTGCTCGGACGCAGCGATTCCCGTCCCCGCACCGAATCCTGCGCCGGCGCTCGCTCCGGCACTGAACCCCGCTCCGGCTCTGGCCCCTGCCCCGAATCCCGCCGAGGCGCTGACACCGGCGCTGAATCCGGCTCCGACACCAAATCCGGCGCCTACCCCCGCTCCGGCACTATGCTCTGCGCCCAAACCCAGCGCCGCACCCAATGATGCGGTACCGCCCAGCTGGACCCCAGCGGCAAAACCGGCGGACATGCCAATGCCGGCGCCGGCCGAGACCCCGGCGCTGAGCTGGACCTGAGCACCGGCCGCCAGCGACAGCGGGCTGTCCAGCCCTTCCATGGCGGCGCGCCAGGTGGCCGGATCCGCACCCTGCCGGGTCAGCAGCTGCTGCAGGCTTTCGCCGCCCTGGGCGACGGCGGCGGTGGTGGGGTTCGGCGCCGGCGGTGCTCCGGGCCCGGTGCCGACATTGGCGCCGCCCGGGGGTGTGGCCGCCTGCGCGTCGCGGACCCCGGGGCCGGTAAAGTTCGCCTCCCAGCGCGGGTCCTGTTCGGTGATGGTGACGGAAACCTTGGCCCGCAGCGGCCGGCCCTCGGGGGAGAAGTAGTCCAGGTCCTCGGTGAGCGAGGTGACGATGCCGCTGAAGTGGAACGTGCCCCAGACGAATCGCATCGGCGGTGGAGGTTCCTTGGACTTGTCCGGGTCAGGTTCCACGAACTGCCGGATCTGCAGTGTCTTCGTGCGGACGTCCACCGCGTTGCCTGCCTCATCGCCTTCGGCCGTGTCATATTCCAGGTCGAAGGTCAGGGTTGCGGACTGCGTGGACGGATTCTGTCTCGCTTGGGTCCGAGTGGTTGACCCGCCCTTGTCCACATTGTTCTGCCGCGAAATCTTCAGCGAGGTGGGATTGAACTGCACTTCAAAGGAAGACGCTCCCTCCTCCGGTGCGACTGTGGAGTGCCCGTTCGGGCCCTTCCCCTCGGTTTTCTTGAGCCGGACCAGAATGGCCTTGGACAGAGCAGTCATGGCGTCAGCCCCAACCGCAGACCCTGATGGGCGATCTGCAGTTCCTCTACGGCGATGTCCCCGGTCTTTGCGTTCAGCGAGGGTCCGGACACCTTCAGCGGCAGGCCCCGTTCAAAGATCCAACGGGCCAACGGTCGGTCGCCGCTTGGGTCATCCACCCTGATCTCGCCGTCGTAACGCCACACCGGCAGGGCGCCACTGACCATGGACGTCAACCAGTGCCAGAACTCGTTGTTGACCTCTCCGCTGCCCCCGGCGAGCATGCCCCGCTTGAGGACAAGAGGTGAAAGCTTGACGCGCCCGACCCGGCGGACCACGCCGTCGTTCCGGCCGCCTTCCAGAATTTCGCGCACGTCCGCCTCCAGCACCAGCCCGCTGCATTCGGCAAAGCCGCCGTCCACGCAAATGGCCGGAACCTTCGTACCCGGAGCGCTGGGCGTCAAGGTTACGTGGAACCTGAAGGTCTGAAGCAGTTCAGGCATTGTTGCCCTCCTGCCCCGGGCCGGCCACGAGCACCGTGCCGTCCACGTCCTGTGAAATCCGCAGCACCAGATACTCCAGCGGGAACGCGGGGGCCACGCCAACCTCGGCAACCAGCCGCCCGAGGCCCTGAGACTGCGGCGGGTTGAGGCCGTCGTCGCACTGCACAAAGAAAGACTCCGCCTCCGTGCCGCCGGCAAACGCCCCGCGCCGGTGCTGGTCTTGAAGGAATGCGGTCAACATCCGGGTCAGCGTGGCCCGCAGCTGGGGTGTGTTGGGTTCAAAGACCAGCCACTGCGTCTGCCGTTCCAGCGTCAGGGCCAGCATGGTCATCATTCTACGGACGCTGAGCTGGATGTACTCCGGATCGGTGGACAGAGTGCGGGCGGCGCTCAGCCGGAGGCCGTCCCTTTCCTGCCGGTAGACGTTGATGCCCTGCAGGTGCAGCGCATTGTGCACCGCGTCGGTGACGACGTCGGCGCCGAGCACGGCGCCCACCGCCAGGGCATTTGCCGGTCCCCACGGCAGACCGAGACGGCGCTCGCGGGCGGCGATGATACCGGCGGCAAAGGACGACGGCGGCACCCGGACCAGGGCGGGACGTCCGGGTCCGACCCGGGGGACGCCGAGCCAGGGAAAGTAGGCGGCGGCGTAGCCGCTGTCGAAAGCGGTACGCCAGTCGTGGATCTGCCGCTGCGACAGACCGGCCGGCACATCCAGCAGCGCCACGAAGCGGTGCCGCAGCGCCGCCACCTCCACCAGCCGGGCCTGCCGTTGCAATATTTCGGTCAGGTCCGCGGGGTCGCGGGCATCGAGGCCCGGCGGGGCATCGTCCGAGGGGGCGTAGTCCGGATCCTGTTGCGCCATGCCGGCGCGTCCGCAGCCATCCGCGGCGCCCCAGCCATCTGCGGCACCCCAGGGGCCGCGGCAACTGCGGGGGTCAGTGCAACGGCACGGACGGGTGGCAGCGGGGGCGGGCGGACCGGGTGCGGGCACGTCGGCGGACGGCGGAACCGAGCGCCAGTACAGGTCAGGCACGCACAGCAGACCGATCCGGGATTCGCGGCCCATGGCGTCCACACCGCGGTGGCAGGATTCATCCAGCGGATCCTGGTCCGCCGGACCGTCGTCAAAGAAACTGCCGAAGGCTATTCCCGGACTGCGGTCCGAGCCCGGATGGATCCGTTTCACGAGGGCATCATTAAGCCGTGGATCAGGCAGCGGGTCCGGTCCGCCCCAGTCCCCGGCAGCCCGCAGCAGCACGGACTCGGCGGCCAGCACCTCCGGCACAAACCGCGGGTGCCCCGGCCTGAAGCCCAACCCGGCCAACCGTTCTCCGCCACGCAAGGTGGCGTCCGTTTCGGCGACCTCCAGCACCCCCGTGACGACGTCGACGCCCAGCCGGCTGCCGCCCGGTGCGTACGGGCTGGACTGTTTTTCCAGCCCGCTGCCCGACGCGGCAGTCGGTTCAGACAGTGGCCCCAGCGCACCTCCGGCCGTGGTGCTCGGCGCTGCCGATCGTGTCTCCAGCACCGCGGACCGGCCGGCGGTGCGCGGGTTCGTCCGGCGTTCGCCCGCCAGCCAGGCCAGGCACGCCGGCCCCGGCGGGTCCAACGGGCGCAGGCGCAGCAAAGACCACGGTGCAAGTGCCGCCCCGGCTGGGAGCCTGAGTCCGCCGTCGCTATCCAGGCTGCTGTCAAAGGACTGCCGCACCTCGAAACCGAAGCGGATCCGCAGCCCGTCGGCCCATGTTCCCTCGCCGGCGGCGGCCAGCTGGCGGCCACTGGAGTCCAATCCGCCCGCGTCCAAGCGGCCCGTATCCAACGTGCCGGTGCCGGACGTCCCCGCGCCGATCCGGAACCTCGCGGTGGCTGACTCCGCGTTACCACCGTGCCAGTTCGGCGGCGGAGCGACGCGCAGCACCCAAGCGCGCTCCCCGCCTTGGGCGAAGAATGCCTGCACAGCATAGGGCAGCAGCCGGTCCGGTGCCTGGGGAGGCCGTTCAAAGGCGCCGAAGGTCCGGACAAAGTCGGACCAACTCTGGACCGGAACCGGCGTATCCACGGGCCCGCGGAGGGCGACGCCGACAAATCCGGCCTCATCCAGGCGCACTGGTTCGAAGCCCGGCTTCCGCCGAGCCTCACCGGCGCCCAGCGGGTAAATGCCCGGTCGGCCCAGCTGCACCCCGGCGGTCATGTGGACTGGTATTCAATGCTTTCGGCGACCAGATGCAGCTCCTCCATGGCTACCTCACCGCCCCCCTTGCCGGTCAGGCTGGGGCCCACCCATTTCTTGGGCTGCGCATCGTGCAGGATCCAGCTGCAGACGGCCGTGCGGCGCTCGTCCAGCAGGGTAATGGTGACGGTCCGGTGCTGGATTTCACCCCGGCTGGTGGCCTGCAGCCAACTGAACAGGCGCAGGTCACCGATCACCCCGCGTTTAAGCGTCACATCATCGACGCTGTTGACGTTGGGCACCTTGCGGACATGGTTGTCCGCGTCATTGCCGTTGCGGTACTCGGAGTATTTGATTTCATTGCCGAGCCCGCTCACATCGGAGAACCCGCCGACAATTTGTTCCTCACCGCCGGCGTCACCGAGCTTGACCCTGAAGTTGAACGCTCCATAGGGATTGTTTCGAATTGCCATGACTCACCTCACCTCAGCCCTGCTGGGCGTCCGCGGTCCATTGACCGATGCGGAAGATAACGAATTCTGCCGGATAGGTTGGGGCGACCCCGATGAGGCAGATCAGCCGGCCGTTGTCCAGGTCGTTCTGCGCCATTGTGGTCCGGTCGCAGCGCACAAAGAACGCTTCCTCCGGTTTGGTGCCCATGAGGGCGCCGGTACGCCAGACCACGAGGAGGAAATCCTCGATGGACTGCCGGATCGATGCCCAGAGCCGTTCGTTATTCGGCTCGAAGACCGCCCATTGGGTGGACTTATCAATAGAGTGCTCCAGATAGATGAACAGACGCCGTACGTTGACGTACTTCCACTCCGGATCGGAACTGACGGTGCGCGCCCCCCAGACCCGGTTGGCCCGGCCCTCGAAGAACCGCAAGGCGTTGATGCCCTCCGGATTCAGCACTGCCTGCCGGTCATAGGTGACATTCTGGGCAAACTTCGTAATGCCCAGGATCACCTCGTTGGCCGGCGCCTTGTGGACCCCGCGCTGCACATCGTTCCGGGCGTAGATGCCGGCGGTGAAGCCCGACGGCGGCAGGCCCAGATGCGCCGGTGCGGCGCTGGGATCCACCTTGACCCTGGGATCCACGATCTCCACCCACGGGTAGTACAGGGCGGCGTAGGTGGAATCGAATTGGGACCGGAACGTGCGAACCTGCGACAGCGACTGATCTGCCGGCGGGTCGATGATGCCGATGCGGTAGGCGCGCGGCGCCTCGCAATGCGCGATGAGGTCGTCCACGGCCGTCTTGTGGTCGGCCTCGGACAACCCAACGGCGTTCGGCGAGGCCACGATGGCGATGTCCTCCACCTCCATCAGCGCCTCGAGGCCGGTCGCGGCGAGATTCACATGATCCGGGTCGGCCTTTTCGCCCCTGATGACCTCCGCGCTCAGGGCCGCACCTTCCGTGCCGGCGCTCAGATAGGTGGGCTGGCTCAGGGTGAGCAGGGCCTTCAGCAGATCCGCGGGCGACGGCGGCGCACTGGACAGGTCCAGCCAGACCAGGCTGGACTCATCGGTCGGGTCCACGGCCTGCAGCACCTTGGCGATGGACCGCGGATGGATGGTGCCCAGCTCAAGTCCGGGATATACATCGATCCGGCGTCCCCACACGACGGTCACGGTGACGGTCAGGTGGCTGGCCCGCGTGCCGTCCGCCGGGACGGGCGTTGCCGTGCCCGTCGCGGGATCGGTGAGCGTCTGGTTTCCGGTGCCGTCGCTGCCCACGATCCGGAGGTTTCCGGCCGCGGGGGCATTCGGTTTGCCGGTCTTCGGATCGGTTCCGGGCGGAATCTCCCCGCTGCCGGTGAAGAGCTCCACGACCGTGGCCGGGCCCAGACCCTGCAGGACGCCGGGTTTCGCTGGTACACCCGGCACCGCCGCCGCCGCACCGATGAGGACGTTTTTGCTGCGCTGCAGGCTGACCTTGACGTTGAAATCATTGCCCGCGACTCCGGGCCAGCGCGCCCGCCAGGTGGCGACGGGCGCCGCCGCGGGTGGGCCGCCCGGCGGGACAGCCGGCGCGACGGGGATGGGTAGTGTGGCGAAGTTTTTCGTCAGGTCAATGGCGTTGTCTGCTAGCGCGAACGGAAAGACACGCGCAACGTAGAGCCGCTGTCCACCGTTGCCGAAGAACGCCCGGGCCGCAAACGCCAGATAATTACTTTCGTCAGCTAAACCGACGTTGTCGAGGCCGCCAAAGGCGCGCTCAAATTCCGTGAAACTCGTGACCAGCGTTGGCTGCGGCGTCATCGGTAACGGATCCGAGCCCGGCGGGGTGAGGTAATACGGGGTGGGACCGTAGCGGGTAAGGCCGGCCATGCCGAATGTGGACGTGGCCACCCCTTCGATGGACTTGGACCGGAAGCTGGTTTCCTCGAGGTATACACCAGGAGTCAGGTATTCGGGCATGTTGACCTCCTAGGTCAGGCTTGAGGGTTGAATGAAACGTCGTCCGGCAGCAAGAGTTCGGTACCAATGGCAACGGTTTGCCGCGCCGGCTGAAGGGAGGGCACATACCCCGGCGGTGGGCTGACGCCGCGGAGCACCCCGTTGTCCAGATCCTGCGGCAGCGGCGGCGCGGACGAACGGGTCACGTCCTCCACCACCAGGTCCGAACAGCGATCATGATCATCGACGGGTCCCGGTGCCTTCGGGGCCGTGGCCAGCAGGTCCAGCACGACGGCGTCCTGCAGCGGATTCTGGTCGGGATCGGTGACAACGAGAAGGAATTCGCCGCGGTCGTCTGCGTGGGCGCGACCGGCGATCCTGCCGGTCGGCCCGGCTGCCGCGACGCGCGCCCAGCGGACGGGTTTACCGTGCTGTGCCACCCGGCCGCGAATGAGGGTGGTGCCGCGAGGAAACGCATAGGCCGAGCCGGGCCACAGCCATACCCGGAGAACCCGTGAGGCGACCGGAATGTACGGACCCGCAGCGGAGTCGTCGACGGCCGCAAGCGGCCACAGGTGTATGGAGAAACGGCGCGGGACGTAGCGCCGCAGCGGATCATCGATCCGCACCACAAACTGTGCAGGAACCGGCGGCTGATACCGGAGTTTGAACCGCCCCATCCCGGATCCCTCAAGATCGGAACAGGGCCACGCTGGCTCCGGGTGGCGTGGCCGAAGCCGTTCGGGTACCTGCCGGCCGACGCGGACCCTGGTCGGAACCGTGGTTCCGGTGATGGAGTCAAAGCACTCAACCCCGAGGGCCAATTGGTGCAGCACGGTTGCCGTGCCGATCACGGTCTGGGTAGTCATGGCAGCCCCAGCTCGGTCTGCGCCGCCACGGTGGCGACCCGTTCGCCGTCGGACTCCAGCCGCCCGTCGATGCAGATCACGCGCGCGACGTAGGGCAGCGATAGCCGGTAATCGGTGCTCAGGGCCTGAAAGGCCTCGCTCATTGAGTCCAAGGCGAGGTCATCGCAGACTATCTGCACCGCATCACCGGCCGCCCACTCCCCGCTTGGCTCAAGGAGCGGACCAGTGAGGATACTCTCGCTCTCCAGCGTTTGGGCCGCCAGACCAAGATATCTCAGCTCATCCTCGACGTTGGGCGCCCACGCCGCAATAAGGAAATGCATGCGCAGCGGCAGTCGGGGGATGCCGTCGATACTGCCCACCGCGGACCAGCCGGGCCGGGTCTCCCGGTCCACGCTGACCCGGTAGCAGTACACGGAGATGGCCGGCTGGTGCACGAGCTGTCCCGAATTGGTCTTCATGGTCTTGAGTTCATTGGTGCTGGCCAGGAAAGCGACCAGCGAAACGGCCCCGGGCACCGCGTGGAAGCGCCTGTTGAGCAATGCCACGATGCTCAATCCGGCGGCGGCGAGCGCCTGATATCCAGCCATGGGCCCATCATGATCGGTGCTCCGTCACCGGCCCGTCGCACGAGAGCCGGTGGAACGCCGCAGTGACCGCGCGGTGACAGCGCAGCCGGAAACTTAAATGCGCGGCTGGCGACGTACCAGCGGGCCGGGATGAAGGGAATCGACGATGAACACCGGGAACGATGGGGAGCAGCGGGAAGAGGACAGCTCCGAAAGGGCCGAGACCGACGGTCCGGGCTGCGATCCGACGCTGATTGATGATGTGCAGTGCCGGATGATGGGCATCGCCAAAGAGGCGGAGTACAACGCGCCGTTGAAGGATGCGCTGGAGAAGGCGAAAACCGACTATGAGCTGACGCGCAAGTCATACAGGCAGGCACGACAAGACGTGCAGATGAAGGTTCAGGATCTTCGGCACGCCGTCAAACAACTGACGGAGCGCGTCAGATGCAAGATCGAGCAGGAACGGGTGGTACGGAACATTGACCGGGCATTTCGGCAGGTTGTGGCCGACCTGGCCAAGTGCGAGCCTGACCTCGGGTGTTGCTGCTCGGCCGAAGACTGCGACTTTGATCTGGATATCTCCGGAATTTCCTACGATGAACTGGTGAAACGGATCGACAAGGACCAGCAGCGGACGGACGCGGCCAGTAAGTGTTTTACGGATCTGGTGGGTGAGCCGGCCGCTTTGCAGCTTAGGGTTGCTGCCTGCAAGGACGACGTCGACAAGATCAACGCCGCATTGCTGGCGGACGAGGCGACTACAGACCTGAAAATGGTCTATGCGCAGGCTCTCGTCGCGGAACGCGAAGTAGAGCGTGTCTGGATTGGCTTTGCCAATGTCCACGAATTCGTTGAGTGCCTGTGCTGCGCGCTGAATTGCTGGACCAACGGCTGCGGAGCCGTCTCCAGACTCAAGGGCGCGCAGGCCGAGCGGGACTGCAAGCGCAAGGCAGTAGACGACCACTGCCTGCGGTTGCAGACCAACACCGTGGACGAGATAGTCGCCATTTATGATAAGCACTGCGCCGATGAGCGGCCCTGTGATAAGGACAAGGACCGACACGAGAGGCATGAGGAGCACGAGGAACGGGAAGAGCGGGAGGAACGGGAAGAGCGGGAGGAACGGGAAGAGCGGGAGGAACGGGAAGAGCGGGAGGAACGCGAAAAGCACGAGCGGCGGGAGGGCCATGAACACCACGGCGAGCCGGACTGGTACGAGCGGCATGGTGGGCGCGGGCGCTAAGCATGGGACGCGTCGTCAGACCGCCTGAGCAACCCGGCGACTGCGCATCGAACGTCGGAGCTCCTGTGACGCTGTGGTGACATTCGTCACATTATGGTTCTCCTACGTGTTCATCACATAAGGAGGGCTTTGATGCGATGGCAAGCACCCAACTCAGTGAGCCTCCGCGGCTCGATGCCGGTGAGCCCCCGCAGCTCGACTCTCCAGCAATTTGCCTCCTTGGCGGTCCCTACGTCATCCAGGCGGGGCGCCGCATTGCTGTGCCCGAAGGCAGCAAAAAGCTCCTCGCGTTCGTAGCGCTCCACGACGGGCGTGTCGACAGGCGCCACGTGGCCGGAACGCTGTGGCCCTATGTCTCGGATGACCGGGCTTCCGGAAACCTCAGGTCCGCATTGTGGCGCCTTAAAGGAGCAGGGATCGGCGTACTTGAAGCGGACAAGGTTTTCATTGCGTTACGGGACCAGACGAGCATCGATATCTACGTCCTGCGCGACTGGGCCGGCCGCGTCATCGGCGGCGCCGCGCAAAGCACGGACCTGGTACTGCCCGCGTGGAGCCTTGAGGCGCTCGATCTCCTTCCCGGCTGGTACGACGACTGGGTTATCTTTGAGCGCGAACGCCTCCGCCAGCGCCTCCTGCATGGACTCGAAGCCCTGTGCTGCCAGCTGATCCGGCTGGAGCGCTACGCCGAAGCGGTCGAGGTCGCCATGGAAGCCGTAGACATCGACCCCTTGCGGGAAAGCGCCCAAAGAGTACTGGTGGAAGCGCATCTGGCCGAGGGCAATGTCGTCGAAGCGCGCCGGATCTACAAGGCGTACAGTGCCCTCGTGACCCAGGAACTCGGTGTTTTGCCAGGCAGCAGAATCCGCGGTCTGATCGAAAGGACCGAACCGGCACCGGTCAGGGCTGCAGACACCTACCGGCGATGAGGCCCACCGAAGGTGAGCATCCGAAGGTAGGTCTATCAAGTGTCCGGCCTGGGAACAAGGAACTCCGAGACCAGGGAATATAAGGAGCGGCTGGGGACAGCATTTAGCTGCTGGGCGTAAAGCCTGCGGCAGATATCGAACTGGCGCAGCGCTTCGGCAGTATTCCCTTCCGCCAGATGCGCGCAGATTACGGCACGGTGCGCGCTCTCCCGCAGGGAATCAACGCTAACGGCGGCCAGCGCCGCCTCGACGGCCGCGCCGAAACGCCGTTCCCGGACCAATTGCGCGGACAGGGATTCAAGGGAATGTAATCTCATTTGTCTGATTCGTTCTCGGTCAGCTAGAAGCCATTCATCTCCCCAATCCGGCAGTAGATCCGCGCCGAACAGGGAAATCTCGGGGTGGGCCGGGGCACCGGAGGAGTCCGCGTCACCGTGGGCAAGGTCGGCGACTGCATTGTACAAATCCCAGACATCCACCTGCACGCTGGGCGCCAGATTCATCCGTCCATGGTCTTCGTCGAGTAATAGCAACCGGCTGTCGGCCAACCTCCACATTGCCGTCCGCAAGCGGCCGGAGGCGTGGGCAGTGCTGGCTTCGGGCCATAGCGTTCCCCAGATTTGGGTTCTGGACAGGCTGCCCCGCAGCGCCAGGAGGGCAATCAGCTTTTGCGTGCTCCCGGCCGGTACCGCCAGGTCGCTTTCAATAAAGGACAGACGCCACCTCCCGAGGAGCTGCACGCGCGCGCCCCAGTGTCGTGAACCTGCGCTGCAGACCATGGTCCCCCCACTGTCGTGAGGTCCCATTCTGGGACCTGTCATCAAGCGCTGTCCAGTCCTTTCGTCGGTATTACACGCACCGAAGTCTGGCTAGCTCATGGGAAAACGGCGCCCTCATTCTCCCCCGCCGCCGCCTCGGTGAGGAATTACCGTGCTGGTTGATCCCGTGGTGCCTCATGTCAATATGCTCGCCAAATGATTCCTGCGTGCCTCATCTAATGTGCTCGCGAAAGTGTCATGCTGCGTGGGGTGCTTGGGAGTAGGTCTTGGCTGCGGCGAGCCGGATGAGT
>NZ_JAPNLH010000016.1 GCF_026627425.1 Arthrobacter endolithicus | reverse complement strand
GGAGGTCCGACGAATCACTGCTCAACTGGCTCTCAAACCTCTGATCGTTATGTGGCCCGAATCAACCAAACCAGCCGGCCAGAACCGGTTCCGGCGGCCGGGCCACATAATCAGGCAGGGCACAGAAGACGGATAACGAGAAAACGGTCACCGTCAGACACGTCGCCGGCGTGCCGGTGCGTAACCGGCAGACCGTGGACTTCGCCCGGCATTACGGGGTTACGGTGCTGACGTGCCAGCCGGCGGACCCGGCCACGAAGGGCGGGGTCGAATCCAGTGTGAAACTGGCGAAGGCCGATATTGTGCCGACGGAGACGAACCTGCTGGCGCAGTACGCCTCGTTCGCCGAGATCGAAGCGGCCTGCACCGCGTTTGGTGAACTCGTCAATAACCGGGTGCACCGGGTTACCCGGCGCACCCCCGCGGCGATGCTCGCCGAGGAGCAGCAACGCCTGCACCGGATCCCCGATACCGCCCAAACCGTGGCATTCGGACTGGCATGCCGGGTCCCGCCGAACACCCCGATGGTCACCTACGAGAACGCCCAGTACTCGGTGCCGGCACACCTGCTCGGAGCGCAGGTCTGGGTCCGCTCCCGCGGGCAGGGCAAGGATGAACAGGTCATCATCGTCCACCACGGCGTCAGCGGCCCGGCCGAAGTCGCCCGGCACACCCGCGCCCGGCCGGGCTCCCCGGCTATCGCCGATGAGCGGCGCCCGTGTGCATCTTGGATGTCACCTACTGCGCCGAGCCGGGCGGGAGACTTTCCACAGCCCAATCGGATGCGCTTACACCCTTAGCGCGTCACCGTCGGTCTCCGTTCTGAGACTCACAGTCAGCCGCGTCCACCGAATCGAGATTGAGCTGAAGCGAAGTGGTCGGCCTGGACGGTGGGGATAACGACTTCGCTTCTGGTCCAAGAGACGAGAGAACCGTTGAATCAGAAGAGTTGACCCATTTCTTGGCAAAATATTTCCCATAAAATGGGAATCTGCACTCCTTATCTGTGATTACAGACACTAAAGTCTCTTTCATGATTGAAAAAGGACCAGGCGCTCGGCCTTCCTCACCCATGGGATCACAAAAGGCTCCCACGCATGTATCCGGGGCGCCTTCGCGGGTTCTGGAGATCCTCCTACAATTCGCGTCAGCTCAAGTCCTCACGGCAGCTCAGATCAGTGCACGGACAAAGATTCCGACTAGTGCTGTATATCGGCACCTGTCTGCTTTGGTCCAAGCTGGGCTCGTTGGATCGGCAAACAGCCGAGGACAGTTTTCGGCCGGATCGGCGACACTTCGGCTGGCCGCCAATTTCCGTCAGGAATCAGTGGTTAAGAGCCGCATCAGATCCCAACTTCAACAACTCTCGAACGAAACCGAAGAGCTGGCCGCCTACCTGGTGGTCAGCGGCAACCGGGCACTGTGCCTGGAAGCCATCGAGGGCCCGCAACTTCTGCGCTGCAGCTACTCTGCAGGGCGGTCCCAGCCGCTCCATCGCGGCGCCAGCGCCATGGCCTTGCTGGCCAACGTCACGAGCGACGAGCAGAAAGACATCATCGCCGACTTGGCACTAGATCGGGAGCAATCCGCTGCCCTTGAACACGAACTTCGGCAGGTGTCCGCCCGCGGCTTCGCACTTAGCCAGGGTGCCGTGGATTCCGGCGTGTGGGGGGTCAGCTTCCCGATCTTTGACGCGGCCGGACGGCTGTCGGGAACACTCAGCACTATGGCCCCGTCCGCAAGGGCAATCCGAAACGAGAAGCGGCTTATCGCCTCCACCGAGGCGGTCGCCCTCATTCTCAACGAGTCAGCAAAAGAGAATTCATGAAGGAAGAACTTAGTCCACGCCGGTGGACCGGCCGCGACGACGGACCGGCACTCGACCACCGGCGCTGGCACCACGCAATTAACCTCTCGCTGGCGCATACCGGTAAGGCCACTCCCGGCATCGCCCTCCTGGGTTTTCAAAGCGATGAAGGAGTCCGGCGCAACATGGGGCGCGTCGGAGCTGCCACTGCTCCCGACACGATCCGCTCCGCTCTGGCGTCCCTTTCGGCACCGGCTGAACTGATGCTCCACGATCTGGGTGACGTGTCGGTCACTGACAGCGACCTCGAGTCGGGCCAAGCCAGGCTCGGCAAGGCGGTCACAGCGGCGTTGGCAGGCGGACACTTGCCCATCGTGCTCGGAGGTGGCCATGAAACCGCCTACGGCAGCTACCTCGGCCTCTGCGGCGTCGGCATCCCCGCCATGGGGCGTCTGGGCATCATTAACCTCGACGCCCATTTCGACCTTCGCGCCGATCCCGTCCCCTCCAGCGGGACGCCCTTCCTCCAAATCGCAACCAGTGAACGCTCGGTCGGCCGGGACTTCAACTACACCGTCATTGGCATCAGCGAACCCAATAACACGGTCGATCTGGTCCAAACGGCCGCTGATCTCGGAGTGCGTTACCTGCGCGACGAAGAGTGCTCCAGCACCAATCAGGCTGCCGTGAATGAATTCGTGGACGACTTCCTGTCCCGAGTGGACGCCGTATATCTCACCATCGACCTGGATGTCCTCCCTGCCCATGTGGCCCCGGGAGTCAGTGCGCCTGCGGCTCTGGGCGTCCCCTACCGCGTCATCCTGGCGGTCTGCCGGCGACTGGCCCGGTCACCAAAACTGGTGCACGTTGACGTCGTCGAACTCAACCCGCGTTTTGATATTGATGATCAGACTGCACGATCGGCTGCCCGGCTTATCCATGCTATTGCCACCGAACATGCTGCCCAGCTGGGGAAGCCAACAGCCATCCCGGCATCAACGAACCAACCTGGAATCGAGTTCCTGTGAAGACGATATTCACCCGCCGCCGCTTTTGGGCTTTCCTGTTTGCCTTGGTTCTCTTGGGCATCACTGGCGTCACGGCACAGGCCGCAACAGCCGCCACTACGCCGGCCCCAACCCCGGCTGTTACCTCAGAAAAGCTGGCTGCGTTGCAATCGGGGAACTTGACTTTGCGTGTGGGCACCGACGCTACGTTCCCGCCGTTCGAGTTCACGGACGCAAACGGCGACAAAATGGGCTTCGACATTGACCTCGTCAGGGCTCTCGCCAAGCAGACAGGGATCAAGAACGTCCAGTTCATCCAAATGCCGTTCGGCAACATCGTCCCTGCCCTGCAGGCAAATCAGATCGATGTAGGCGCCTCCGCCATCTATATCAGCGCCGAGCGTGCCAAGGCAGTGGACTTCTCCGATGTCTACTACCCGGGAGGCCTTTCCATCTTCGTCTCCGACAAAAATACCAATGTGAAATCGCTCGCGGACCTGGCCGGCAAAAAAGTGGCCGTGCAGGTCGGTACGAAGTCGGTTGAGTGGCTGTCGCAGAACCAGCCGAAGGCGCAGCTGGTGCAGGTGCAGACCAACGATCAAATGTTCTCCTCGGTAAAGCTTGGCCAGGCGGACGCCGTGGTTACAGGCCAGCCCGGCGGGCGTTACTTCATCGTCCAGCAGGGAGGCCTGAAGCAGGTGGGAGAACGCCTCACGAACGAAAACTACGGGTATGCCTTCCAGAAGCCGGACACTGCCATCAAAGACAGCTTCAACTCAGCCCTGTCCGACTTAAAGGCCAACGGAGGGTACGACAAGCTGACGGCGAAATGGTTTGGCCATGTCGCCACGGCCGCTCCGGTATCTGCCAAGGCCCACGGACTGATCAACATTTCCTCGATCACAAACTCTGCCGTCCCACTGTGGAATGGCTTTGTCACCACCATGGAAATAATCGGAATGTCACTGGTCCTGAGCCTGTGCTTCGGCATGCTGGGGGGCTTTGCCAAGCTGTCCAAAATTACACCGATCCGCTGGCTAGGGACAGCCTATGTCTCAGTCATCCGTGGCACGCCGTTCATCGTGCAGCTCTTCCTGATTTACTTCGGTCTCCCGCAGCTTGGTCTGCAGCTGCAACCTCTGGTTGCCGGTGTCTTCGCCCTAGGGTTGTACAGCGGTTCCTACGTGACCGAAATTGTACGCGGCGCCATCCAGTCCGTGGACAAGGGACAGATGGAGGCCGCCCGTTCCTGCGGCATGAGTTCGGGCTCCGCACTGCGCCACATCATCGTCCCGCAGGCATTCCTGCGCATGTTGCCGCCCTTGGGCAACGAATTTGTGTCCCTGACCAAGAACTCCGCACTTGTTTCCTTTGTGACCATCAGCGAACTTTTCCTCGTGGGCCAGACCATCATCTCGCGCACCTTTGACGCGCTAACCGTGTACATCTTCATTGGCCTGGTTTATTACGTCATCACCAACATCATCGGCTTCATTGCCAACACCCTGGAAAAGAAAATGGCGGTCTACCTCTAATGGCACTTCTTTCGACCACAGCGATCACGAAGACCTTTGGCACCCTCAACGTTCTCAAGGGCATCGACTTCACTATTGAGCCGGGTGAGGTGGTGGCGGTCATCGGCCCCAGCGGTGGTGGGAAGTCAACGTTCCTGCGCTGCCTTAACTTATTGGAGATCCCATCCTCCGGTCATGTGGTTTTTGATGGTGAGGACTTGCTGAACCCCAACGTTGACCTGAACCGCCTGCGTTCTCGGATGGGTATGGTGTTCCAGCAGTTCAACCTGTTCCACAACCTCACGGCGCTGCGCAACGTCATGCTGCCGCAAATGAATGTCTTGGGCAAGAGCAAGGCGGATGCCGAGGCGCACGCCATGGAATTGCTTGAGAAGGTGGGCATGACGCACAGAGCCGGCGCCTACCCCAGCCAGCTCTCCGGCGGACAAAAGCAGCGCATCGCCATCGCGCGCGCCGTGGCCATGAATCCAAAGTTGATGCTCTTCGACGAGCCCACCAGCGCACTGGACCCCGAGGTTGTTAATGATGTTTTGGACGTCATGACGGACCTCGCACAGCAAGGCATGACCATGATCGTGGTCACCCACGAGATGGGCTTCGCCAGAAAAGTTGCGGATCGGGTGGTGTTTGTGGATGGGGGAGTCATCGCCGCGGATATGCCACCGGAAAAATTCTTCGCAGACGATAATACCCATCCTCGCGTCCGGGAATTCCTCAATAAGGTGCTCTAGCTTCATGGGATATGTAAAAGGGTACACAAGACCACCTGATTGATCCCGTGCACAGACAACTTCCTTTTGGCTTCTTTCAAGGCGTGGTGTCATACCCTCGAAGCGACAAGTCAGTTGAACAGAGGAGCTGCTGGCTGGGCGCAAGTCGTTGTCTTACAGATGGGGCGGACATCGCCGTGGGATCGGTTTCGCGTAGGCCCCATTCCTCGACCATGGTGTAAGAACGCCTTTGACCTCGATGCCGCACTCGTTGAAGTAGTTGTTGGCGCGTTCCCAGAACCCGGCAGCGGTCTCTTTCTTCTCATCTGCCACGAGCGGATCCGCCTCCGCCGTCCTAGGATTCCTCACACCACGCGAAGTCTTCACCAAATTACTCAACGACAATGTTGCTACGACGGCTTGACACCGCCGACGACTCCGAGTGTCTATAGGGATTGACGGTAGTGGTGTGGAAGTCCACGCCAATGTCTCAAGAAGCGGCATTTTTCCAAGACGCCAGGGCTGACCTGGCAGAACAGATCGTTCTTGTGACTGGCTTCGGACGGGGCTTAGGATGTTCGAGGCACAGTTTGCGGGAAGTGTCCGGGGTGCTTTGAACACGACCCAGCAGGCTTTGGAGGGGATGCGCGGCCACGGGTTTGGGCGCATCATCAATGTTGGGACCAATCTGTTCCAGAACCCGGTGGTCCCGCACCACGACTACACCGCGGCCAAGGCCGCCCTGCTGTCTTTGACCCGCACCATGGCCAAGGACCTCGGGCAGCACAATATTGCCGTGAACATGGTCTCCGGCGGACTGCTGCGCACCACCGATGCCAGCGCCGCAACCCCGGAGGAGGTCTTTGACAACATTGCCGCTTCAACACCCCTGGGCAAGGTCACCACCCCGGATGGGTGACGTATGTGGGCCACACCGCGGCCGAAGCCCGAGCCAGACAGGACCGCACGGATGCCCGGAGCATCGCAACAGCGCACGCGGGGATTCCTATCTGAGGCACGGCGCCCCGCGCCGATCTTGAGGAGATTTACGGTGGCCTTTCCCTCGATTGCACACGTTGCCCTGACGGTGACTGATCTCACGTCGAGCGCGGCGCGGTATGAACGGCTGCTCGGCGTCTCCCCGGTGCTTAACGAAGATGCCGGAGGCTTCTGGCACACGGTTTATCCATTGGCCGGAGGAGCGCTCTTCGGCCTGCACGCGCATCCGCAGACTGACCCCAAAGACCACTTCGACGCGAGACGAGTAGGGTTAGACCACCTCAGTTTCGGTTGTGAAACCCGTGAAGAACTGCAGGCCTGGCAGTCCCGACTCGAGGAACTGGGCATCGTCCACGGCGGCATCGTCGACGCGGGGTATGGATCCGGTCTGTCATTTAAGGACCCTGACGGGAACGCCCTCGAATTCTTTGCTCCGCCGTCCTGAGCCCCGTTGGGCGTGCTGCCCAGAGTCTCTTTGCGATGCTGATGATTGGGACAAGGGTGCTCCGGCAATGTGCTGCACCGGGTGCGGCGAGATCAGTAGGGGTCCCGGCAGACTGCGGCGCCGTGGTGCGCCGACGTCGTTCTCCCGGGATCCAGGCGCGTGATGATCGATCGGGCCGTGCTGTAGGAAACGGGCACCTGCCCTGTTCAGCTCCGGTGCTGCGGATGTCCCGGGGGATACACTCGGCCGTCAGGGCCGTTGCTCCGAATCCACACCAGGGGATCTTGCCCCGCGGGACTCCGGGACAGGGGTGCTGTGTTTGATGTGCCGGGTGGGGATAAAGAACTCCGTGGGATGTTCAGGTCTAATGGTCTTGACGTGCGCAAGGTTGGCGGCTGAGCAGTACCCGGCATCGGCATTACACGTCTGGGGCGTCACCGCGACCGTGGCAACGGTGTGCTCGATCATGGCACCAGCTGGCGGATATCGGCGGCCTTTATCGCCGGCGCCGGTGATCTCATCATCATCCCCACCACGGGTCCGCGCCTTCTCTTCGGCGAGCTGGTGGGCCTTGGCTGCCGTTTCTTCCTCGAGCGGGGCACGCGCACCCGTCATCGCCGCAGCCCGGGCTTCCCTGCACGCCAACTCCGCAGGAAGCTCATCCCTGCGCTTGCCGGGCCCGAAGCGTGCGTCCTCGTCAGCATTAACGGTCTTCGCTTCCTCCATCAACGCACTGATCTCCTCCGCCAGGCCGCGAAGCACTCGTGGCCACAGAGGTCCACGGTCCGGACCCGGTCAAGCGCGATGCCGGTGCAACACGTATTCGGGTTACGCACTGAAGAAAAACTCCAGCGCAGTCCCATCGGGATCCTTGAAGCTCAGGGCCGTCCCATAAGGAGCTTCTACCAGTCCGCTGTGCTCAATGTTGATCTGAGTGAGGTGATCAGCCCACGCTTGAAGCTCATCTTTCGTACTGACGCCAAAGCCCACATGATCCATGCCCGGTCGGAATGGAGAGAATTTTTCCGTCGTCGTGGGCCTGTGCTCGGTGAGCCCGAGGTTAGTGCCGCTGGGAAGCGCGAAGAGTTTCCGCTGCAGATTTTCGCCACAGAGTTCGCCCGCGGGTGGAAAACCGAAGACACGCTGGTAAAAAGTGGTGCTGACGGTGAGATCGCTGACGGTAAGAGAGAGGTGGTGGATCCCGGTGAACAGGGGCATATTTTCGGTCAACTTCCATCGTGGTGACTGGGCACTGTCAGCCCAGCCATGGGTGTCGGACTCGTCGGTAACGAGCCCGGGTCTCACTCAATTTTGTCAGGTAGGGGAGCCCCATGAAGACTGGTTCGTCGTCTACGCTATACCGACGCGTTCCGGGTGGAGTCCGGACCCTCCAGCGCGTTCCATTGTTCTTGCCAAGCGGCAGATCTCCCAGACGGCCAAGGCCTGCAGTATCGACGATTTTCCCGTGTGATTAATGCCAGTCATGAAAATCAAGTGCGGCTTCAAACTCAAAGTTAGAGTTCGATACTGCTAATCGTGTCAAAGCCCGGCTATTCATTGGCTGGCGCAAACGCACACAATCTGCCGATTCCTCCGTGGCGGCTTCAAGAAACGCCTCCAAATCGGCGGTATTACTGTCGGTGTCATTGCCATCTGAAAATACGGCATCAGCAGGCGGCCCGCCTTGATCTTCAGACTAGTCACTAAACCTGTCACGACCTCAGTCCCGAAGGACGCCTGCTCGTTGTCTGCTGATTCGAGCCGATGCCGCGAAATGCAAAACGGTCCAGCGAGCGGTGGGTGCGCGCCATGGTGGGTGATACGACGGTAGTTGACAGCCGTGCACCGTTGCTTTTTTGGGAAGACACGTTTCCGGTGCCCTCTTATGCTTTCGCCGAGGACGACGTCCGCACGGACCTGCTCGTTCGGGCAGCCCAGGCCCCTTCCACGGGGGAGTTCTTTTTCCTGCCGAAGGGACCGGTCTCCCAGTGGTTCGACCTCCACGTCGAAGGCACAGACTTCGCCGGTGCCGCCTGGATTCGTGACGATTCTGCAGTGAGTGATCGGATTGTGTTTAGCTGGCAATCCACCATCATGGACCGCTGGCTGGAGGAAGATGAGCAGGTCCACAGCCATCCGCGCGACCCGCACAAGCGAGTCGATGCTCTTCGGAGCTGACGGCACGTCACCGTTGCCCTCGACGGCGTCGTCCTCGCTGGGTCCAAGCGGCCTGTGCTGTTGTTGGTAACTCATCTGCCAACCCGTTTTTACTTTCCCAGAAGCGATGTCCGGCTCGACAAACTTGGCGGCAGCGCCAATCGCAGCCACTGCCCCTACAAGGGCTTTGCCGAGGAGTATTGGAGTGTCCCTGGAGTGCCCGGCGTGGCCTGGTCTTATCCCCATCCGTACCCTGCCGTAGCGGCCATTGCGGACCGGATCGCGTTTTACAATGAGTCCGTCGACATCATCGTCGACAGCGTCTTTCTACCACGTCCCGATTCGCCCTTTGCCCAGACAGAGAACCGGCCTAGAAGCGTCTGAACCGGCAGAACGGATGCGGCACGCTCGCACCCGACGGAACTGCCCAAGCACGACGGAGCTGAAAACTAAACTCTGGTCAACGCCGTTTCATCTAATCCATGGGTGCGTAGGACTGGGTGAGAGTTGCGAGGAGGCGACTGGTCCCGGTTGAAACGAGCCGCGCAAGGCTAGAACGCCGCCCTACATGCGGGCCAGACGCTCGATGTCCTCCAGGAATTCGCGCGCTACCTCATCGCTGACCGTGGCCCTGGTGTCGGCTATGGTCCCAAGGTAATCCTCCGTGGACGGGCCACGCTTCAGTTCCAAACCAGCGGAATCACCAGTGGCACCTGGCTGCGCGATTCCGCCGTCGTGCTGGTAAATGGCCTTTTCCAGCGCCCGCTGCGACGCGCTGCGGGCAGCGAACTCGATGTCCGCAGGCGAGAATCCACCGCTGCGCTCCACCAGCAGCTCCACTTTCACCTGCTCCAGCACGGAGGGAGGAATGAAACGCTCCCACATGGCCCGGCGGGCTTCCGCGTCCGGCAGACCAATGGGAATAACGTAATCGAAGCGACCGTGCCGCAGGAAGGCCGAGTCCAGGGAGCGGATGAAGTTGGTGGCGCAGATCAGCAGACGCCCGGACTGCTCGCGGAACGCAGGAATGATTTTCAGCAGCTCGTTGGTGACCCCCTGCAGGGCCGACGGCGGCTCACCCGAGCGGTGCGAGGCGATCTCCTCCACCTCATCGATGAACACCACGACGTGTTCCAGCTCGGCAATCTCCAGGAAAGTTTCCCGCAGCGCGCCGGCAAGCCCGCTTGGATCCGCCGCGAGCCGGGAGGGGAAGACCTCCACGAACGGCCATTCCAGCCGGGACGCGATGGCTTTGGCGAAGGTGGTCTTGCCCGTTCCGGGCGGCCCGAAGAGGACGACGGCGCGCGGCGGCACGACGCCGAATTCCTCGGCGAGCTCGGCCTGCGCCAAGGGCAGTACCAGCCGGCGTTCCAGCAGGTCCTTCTCCCGCTTCATGCCGGCGACGTTTTCCCATAGGTTGCGATTGAGCAGCCGGCCTCCCAGTTGCCCCAGCGGACCAAGGTCCTGGCGTTGAAGCGGTATCCGGCGCTCGAAGTACCTCAGGTTCTTCTTGTCCTGGAAGCCGCGGCTCAGGAACGCGTCAACGCGCGTCGCCGTGTCTGGCATCAATGCCGAGAGTTTAGTCAACCCCAGCGGGGCCATCCGGGTTTCGACCCCGGCCAGCAGCGCGGTGCCGATCCCCCGGCCCCGCCACTGCGGCAGCGTCGCCAAAAAGACGATCCAGCCCTGGTCGTGTGCGGCCCTGCCCACGGCCGCACCCACCACGTCCTCACCCAGAACGGCAACGACGCCATGGTCCTTTTCGCAGGACGCCAGAACCTCAGACAGGTCATAGACGGGGTCCAGGCCGGCGGATTTCAGGGTCTCCCACAGGTGCAGGATCCCCTCCAGATCTGTCGGGTGGAAGTCGCGCACTTTCCAGGCGGTCATAGTCTGACTCCTTCGCGTCGGGTGCTTGCATCATGGCATGGCCGAAGCCCCGGCGGTTAGCTATGTGACGCCCATCGCCAACCTGATGACATTTTCCATGCTGCTTTGGGTTTGAACCAGGCAGTTTCTGTGAAACCGGGGCTGGCGCTGTAGCTGTGGCTGCCGTTGTCATCGGGTTGGAGGAGGCTGCTGCGTCTGACTCTCCTCATCTGATAGACGGCACTCTATTTTTATCGAAGGGGTCGCGAGTGTTGACAAATACTTTGGGCGGCCGGCTTCCCAGAGATCGGTGTAGAGGGGCCATACCGGGAGCCGCCGAACTTCCGATGAGTAGTTAGAGCGGTGCCTTCGCATGGAAGGAGGTGTTGACCATAATGCTGCACGGGGCAGTCCAGGCCGACAGTCGCTAGGACGATAACAACTCTCGATTCTCGCGTCACTTGCGCCCAACCGTCGCGCCCACGCCGGTCGCTATTGACGGGGGGCGCCGCGACTAACTTGCTTCAAGCACTCTCTTTAGGGCTGTGAGCTGCGCGACTTCTGTTGCCATGGTTTTGGCGATCATAGGGGCCAGGAGCTTCATGAAGCCCTTGGGTTGGACGTCGAGTGTGAATCGCAGCTCCGTGCCCGCCTCGATGTCTTGAAGCCAGTACTCGCCTGCGGGTCGGGCGGGGCCGGCCACCACGTGAAAACGCAATAGCTTGCCGGGGACGGCCTCGGTGATCTGATAGTCTCCGGCAATGCTACGGCCGCCTCGTTCCGAGAGTGTTTGGCTATACACGGCACCTACGGCCCCGCTTTTCCCGCTCTTCAAGGCGATGTCCTTGATTCCCTGGCGCCCAGAGGGGTTCATTCATCCCGTCAGCGAGGAATGCGTAGACATCCTGCGGTGCCCTGTTAATGGTGACGTTGTTCTCGGCGTGGGCCATGGGTGGTTTCCCTTCCTAGCTGAATTGATTACGAAGAAGCTATGTGCCCATGTCGACAAGTTCGAAGATTTCCAGACTGAAACGGCCCTTGCCTTCGGAGAGGAACGGGTGACCCTGGGCCAGCGCTTTGGCGGCATCCAGGTTCGCGGCCTCGACAACGGTGTAACCCTGCAGATCGCCGGTGGCGACGCTGGAACCGTCGTCGCAGATCGCGGTGCGGGCACCGAAGGGGGCGCCGCCGTCGACCATTGCCGTGCCGACCTTGCCCATCCAAGCGCCCCAGGATGCCATTTCCTTGGCGGACTGCTCCTTAGTGAACTCGTCCATGGGGGTAGCCGGGCCGTTGTAAATATAGATGAACTTGCTCATGATCATTCCTTTGAACGATTCCAATCGCATACTGGCTGGCTGCAATCGGAAATGCTGCATTGAACTTATAGGCCGGGCGGCGTGCCCGTATAGGGGCTGCGGGGATTACATCGGGGGCAGCCCGGTTTCAAGGATTGACTTGAGTTTGGCCAAGTCCTTGCGCATGGCCCTGCGCATCATGGGGGCCATGAGTGCTCCGGCGAGAACGGAGAATTCCCGGGGCTCCCCGTTGTTGCGCAGGGTCATGATAGTTCCGTCGCCGGCATCGGACCACGTGTAGGTGGTCTTCATGGGAAAGGGGCCATGGCTGGTGCGCATAACGAGCATTTCCTCGGGCACCAGTTCCATGAACTCATAGGTGTAATCCAAGGTCCGCCCCAGGAAACGGGCACTGAATGCCACCTGCGAGCCGATCCGCACTGGCGGTTGTGTGAGCCACCGGGCTGAGGCGATGTTCGTGTACCACTTGGAGGCGTTGTCCGGGTTGCCTGCATACGCGGCAACGTCAGCACGGCGGACGCGGATGTGGATTTCGTTCTGAATATCAACCATAATGATTGTTGTCCTGTGGCTCAGGTGTTTGCTGTTTGTCGGCCGGTAAAGGCCACCAGCCGGTCCAGGCTCTCGGCCGATTCTTCGATGAGGGATTCCGCCGCGAAGCTCTTGCCGCGCATGCCAGGGGCAATCGTGTTCCGGGCCAGTCCCAGAACGTAGTCCGGGAGGACCGGTGAGACCTCCAGCTTTCGTCCCGTGGCGGTGGCCAAGTCCCAAGCGTGAACCAGGAATTCCAGATTCAAGATGTTGGCTACGGTGGCCGCCGGCAATTCGGCAAAGCCCATATCGATGGTGCCCGCCAGCCCCCGGGCGTTGAAGGCCTCCAGAGTCGGCGCGGCTACGTTGGCCACGCGGACTTCCGGCGACGCGTAGGCATCGTCCATGATGTCGATAGCCAACGCTTCCCCGATGCTGGCGACGGATCCAGTCAGGTGATCCACCAGCGCGGCCTCGGCGCTGATGACCTCATTGAGCGGTTCTGGTGCGGCCGACCAATCGTCGGCGCCAGCGTCGCCAGCGGTGGCAAAGGCCACAAGGCGCCCAAGATAATGGGCCCATCCTTCGGCGTGACCGGCGGCGGCCTCGCCGAGGAGACCCTCATGGAACAGTCGCACCGTAGTGCCGCCATCGCCGGGCTCAAGGGTGATGGTGACGGCGGAGGGCTCCGAATCAGGCGCGGCTGCGCCCGCCCAATCCCATGTGAAGACCACCCTCTTGCCGGGTTCAATCTCAGTAAAGGTTCCAGCCGCGGAATGCCCCGGCGAGATGGTCCAACGGTAGCCGCCGCCAACGCTCAGGTCCACACGGGCGGCAACAGTTTGCCAGCGGCGAAGACGTTCGGGCTCGGTGATGAGGGCAAACGCGGTGTCCAGGTCAACTGGAATAAAGACGGACTGTTCAATGGTCATTGAAGTTCTCCTGGGGGTGGTGGGGTTGTTGAGTTGAAGCGGTCAACGCAGCTGCCTCGGCCGCAAGTATGTCCAGCTCTGAGGTCCAAAACCTTTCAAGCGAATCCCGCAGCCGGGACATCCCCCGTGGATCGAGGCTGTAGTACCGCCGTCGGCCGTCCTTTCGGGCCTGGACCAATCCAACGTCGGCCAGCAACAACAGGTGCTGGGAGATCGCGGACCGACTTACGGGAAAGTTCTCCGCCAACTCACTGACGCTGGCTTCTCCTCCGCCCAGCAGCTGCAGCAGGCGCCGCCTGACCCTCGAGCCTCTTAAACTCGATGTCTGCGTCCACCAGCTCTCCGGCAACGGTGCCTGGCTGAAAGCCGCCTTGGGGCAAGATGAAGACCGAACGTAACATCATGGAACGGGCCAGGGACGCTAAGATCATCCGTCCGCGACGCGGGCCCGCCCGGCACCTCGCTAGATGTTACCCGTCCGCGCCCGTCAGGTGATGCCGAGCTGGAACCAGCCAGCCCAGCCGCCGGAGCCGTCCCACCAGGTGCTATAGATAAGGCCGTCGGAACCGACGGCGAAGAGGTCAATGTGTTCGGTGACCCGTGAAATGGCGGCGATCTGGCTGCCGGGTTCGGCAATCCCGCCGGAGACGCTGAACCACTTGGCCCAACCCGTCGTGTCATGCCACCACGTGCTGTAGATCCGGTTGTCCGTGCCCACGGTGAAAAGATCCAAATGGTTCGAATAGCGGGCGATGGCAGTCACGGGAGATCCCGCCGAGGCCACGCCGCCGGAGACCTGGAACCAGTCCGACCAGCCGGCCCTGGCATCCCACCACGCCGAGACGATCCGCCCGTCCGAGGCGGTGCTGAACAGGTCGAGATGATCGGGGTAGCGGGCGACGACGGACACGGTGGCGTCGGCCCGGGCCGTCGCCGAACCGATCAGGAACCAACCGGACCAGCCGGAGCGTTGATCCCACCAGCAGCTATACACGCGATTGTCGGTGCCTACGGTGAACAGGTCGAGGTGGAAGGGATAGCGGGCTATGGCAGTAACGGTAGCTCCCGGTGCGGCGACGCCGCCGGAGACCTGGAACCAGCCGGCCCAGCCGCCGGACGCGTCCCACCACGTGGACATGATGCTGCCGTTCGCCGCCGTCGTAAACACATCAAGATGATCCGCATACCTGGCCACGACATTCACGGTCGCGCCCGCACTGGCGACCAGGCCACCGAGCTGGAACCAGGAGGACCAGCCGCTGTTTTGGTCCCACCAGGCACTGTAGACACGGTTGTCCGTTCCAATGGTGAAGACATCCAGATGGCCGGAGTACCGCGCGATGGCCGTCACCGGGGATCCCGTGCCACCGGGGGAGGCAATACCTCCGGAAAGATTGAACCAGCCGGCCCAGCCGCTGTTTTGGTCCCACCAATCTGACACGGTCCTGCCGTCGGAGGCCACCGCGAAGACATCCAGATGCTCCGGGTAGCGGGCGATCACGCTGATGGGCGTTCGGGTCCGGGCCGGAAGGGTGTCCAACGGGCCGATCCTTTTCCAGATGACCTGCCGGCACACCCGGCAGAACGGCACCCCGAGCTGGCGCATCCTGCAGCTGTACTCCGGCCGGAAGGCGCCGCAGTGGAAATAATGGGCCCCCTCAAAAAGGCCTACCGTGCCCGCCGGAACGGTGCTGGCCCGCCCGTCGTCGGTGCTGCAGTCCGGGTTGGACATGGTAGGGAGCGCGGTCGTCGCGGCCACCGCCCACCCCCACTTAAGCGTTGCCCTATTGCTGTTGGTGGTGACGTTGGGCTCTGCCGGTTCCCCGCTTGGGTGGTGATCATGTCCGGTTTCCGAGCCGCCTGCATAGTAGGCGTATTCATCGGCCAGCCCGTAGGCAGTGTGGCCCATCTCGTGCAGGGCGATTTCCGTCGCCCCGGACGCCAGGGAATAGGTCCCTACCGAGCCGCCGCTTCCGCCGTAGACCGCGGAGTTAACCACCACCAGGACCACCGTGAACTCCGGAACCTGACCGGCGGCGGCTGTGAGCGCCGTCGTACTGTTGCATTCGAGCAGCCGCCTGATGCCGTTGTTACCGAAGGATGAATCGAAATAGGTATGCGGGGCCGCGCCGGATCCACCCGTGGCAACCGGATCCGCGGCCCCGGAATCCGTTGAACTGACGTTGACCCTGAAGACGTTGATGGCGGGCGCCAGCCGATCGTACGGTTTCGTCGCTAGGAAGGCGGTGAGGAAATTGGCGCAGGCCGCATCGAGGTCCCCCTGCTGGGCTGCGGTGAACCCGTCGCCCAGCATCACTACGTTAAAGGCCCGGTTGCGGGGCGCGGAGCCGTAGATTTGGGTGGTGCCTAGTATGGTTCCGTCGGAGGTCGTCATGGCCGCACCTCACAGCTTCAGGTCGAGGGAAAAGGTTGCCACGTCGGTGACGGTAGGTCCGCCGGGACTGGGGCTCGTGGCCCCGCCGGCGGGCGGCGGTGCCTCTCCTTCAGGGGCGGAGATGCGCACGACGGCGATGCTTTGGGCCGCCGCCGTGGCCGGGACGACGACGGTGAACGCACCGTGGGGGGCGGCGCGCTCAACCCTGCTGATCGGTTCTGCGTGGTTTTCGGGAAACACTTCCGCACCCCCTGCCAGGTCTTCCCGGACCGGGACTCTGGCCAGCGACGCGCCGCCGCCGTCACGGAGCTCCACATAGTGGCCGGGCCGGATGTCGAGGTGCGTCTCGACACCGGGCACTGCCACATCCACCTTCTGCTGGTGGACAAGGCTGATTTTACCCTCCGAGTATTCGAAGATCAGCCGGACCGCATCGGAGCCGCTGGAATTGCTGACTTCACTCATAACGTTCTCCCCGAGAAGGCGCCTGACGGCGGCACGGCCCCAGCCGGCCACTGCTTATGTTCCAGTGGACTCCCGGCCGAGGGCCTTGTCAACACCTCGACGAGACTCATCTGAAGTGCTCGCGGAAGGGAGGTGCGTGCCTAAAAAAGTAAGATGTCAGGCTGCCTCCCCGGTACTCAGGGGGGTGGATGTAGCCGAGTTCGTGGGGTCTTCGGATGGCGTCGTTCCCGGTTCGTGGGGGCCCTTTTTTAGTGAAGAAGGCTGATCCCAGGTCGTTAGAGCACCCGCCTGGGCGAGCACGGGCCAGACAGCGGTGAGGACTCCAACGGCCGGTGCCGGGTCGCCGTTCTCGTGGACCGGCGACCGAACCTGTGAGGCTGGGCTGGGCACGCCATCTTGGCGGGGAGCTCCTCCTGTTCTCCGCATGATAGAGGCACGAATGCCCGAGTGATGGTTTTCCTGTTTTGAGGGGGACGTCGTTCGCAGGTGGGAGGGTTCCCCCGCCGCGCAGGGTGACCGGGCCGACCGGGCTCGAGGTGGCTGCCGGGACACACACGACGGCGTAACTTGCCGAATTGTTCGCAGTCGCCCGTTTAGCCCTTTACCGTGGCCCAAGCCGGGCAGGGCCAACCGCGGTCGGCCGGCAATGTCGCTGAAGACCTCTACCAGATTGCCCATGAACTTATTGTCCGCTTGGAAGCAGCAGAAGAAAGGAATGCATCATGACTGAAAGTAACCGCAAACCGATCGGTGTACCGCCCCGCCAACAAACCGGTAACCTATCCGTGCAGAACCTGGTGAAGGCGAACAGCAGACCCGGGACAAACGAAAGAAACACTAACGCAGCCTTTGCGATGTCGGCTCCTGGCCCGTTACCGGACACTACGCCGGAACCAGTGCCCAGGAGATGGCTCGGAGCTGGTCCAACGTCGTTTCCCGTGCTGTCCTCATGGGAGTGGAACGGGGTGAGGGCCTCTATAACTAAGGAGGTCGGTACCAAGGTGGGACACTTGGCTCCGCCAAGCTGCTCGGCGCCACGAAGGCACGCGCTGCCGTGCAGAAAGCAGAGACGAAGGCAACCAGGGCCGCGAAACGGGAGGCTGAACACGCAGCAGCGAATATGACCCCACGTGCCTGATATTGGGCCAAATGAGGCGAAAGACTGGCCGGCCCGCAACGGGCCGACCAGTCTTTTGGTCAGACGTCAGAGAGTGGTGATGTTCTCCGCCTGGGGACCTTTAGGGCCCTGAGCGACGTCGAACTGCACCTTCTGGTTCTCCTCCAATGAGCGGTAACCGCTGGAAGCGATCGCCGAATAGTGTGCGAACACGTCAGCGCTTCCGTCGTCCGGGGAGATGAAACCGAAACCCTTTTCGGCGTTGAACCACTTGACCGTACCTGTTGCCATCGCTGTTTCCTTCACGGGCGTCTGGTCGGTCCCGCTGCTCGGAATGCCGTCCCTGCCGCCCACGGGATGAGCTTATGTGCCAAAGACGCGCACAGCAAGAGATTATGTGCCAGATGAATCACCCGCCCCGCGGTCAGACAGTTCAGTTGCCCCAGACGGGGAGGCGTGCGTTAAGGATGGCGACCCGATCCAGCATGGAACGGTTCTTGGGCTGACGCTGATCGGAAATCCGAGGTGCAGATTTCTTCTGCGCATCCGGGACGTTCTTCCCCCATCGTGGGGCAGGCAGTTGTGGAGCTGAAGGAAGTAAGAACAGATCAGATAGCCACCATGTGTTCGGCGATCCGCGCTGTCTTACCCGTCCAGATACGACAGGCTAAAAGTACCTATTTCCCAAATGGCGTTCGACGGCTAATGTGTGGAAATATCGGGCCGGGCGTGAGCGCCAATTCGCAACGCATGCGCAGCCACGTTCACATTTTTAAGGGGAGATATGTCAGAGCTTGAAGATCAGCCAACGCAACCAGAGGTGACGGCGCATTCGCCGGGCCGGGAGAAACACGCCACGACGGGCCCCAATTTACACGGATATGACCCAAGCCTCTGGCCCCAAGGAAACTGATAGCCACGTAGCGCCATGCGACAGAACCTGTTTGAGTGATCGGCAGGGCCAATCAGGACACGGTGCTGCGGGTCTTGCCAGCAGCGAGTTCGTCCATCGTCAGGGGTATCCCCGACGTCATACTGAGCGACCTGGATGGGGTCTTCCGATGCGATGGTGATGATGCGGACCTCATCCGGGCCGGGCGGATTGCCGGCCAGAACAGTCATGACGCCTAAACCGAGCTTTGCGCGGTCCGGGTCATCCGATAGCGAGCTGTCCAGCGCCCATTGGGCGCGCCGCCGCCATTCAGCACGGTTGTCGGCGCCCGTTTTCTCTCCATGAGGACAACGGTTGGTGGATAGATATAGAGCATCCCAAATCGATGTCAGCGATCGGGGATGCAATTGGTGATCAGTTTGCCGCAGAAGCTGGTGTTATGTCTTTGACCTTGGGCGTCTTGCATTGAGAAAGACGCCTGATCACCACGGATATCGCCTGTTGGCTGCGGAGGTGGAATGGGCAGAAAAGAGGGTGTGCAGAATGTGGGCGGGAGCGGGTCGTACTGGTGCCGGTCTGGGCCGGATTCGTGCGGATAAGGCGCCGTGATCGTCATGAGCCTAAAATACTTACATGCCTACAACTGTTCACGAGTTCGCGTGGCCTGATCGGGTCGTCGTCGGCACCATTGGCGTTTCGGGGGCGCGCACGTTCTACCTGCAGGTGCGGACTGGGACGCAGATCGTGAGTGTTGCCTTGGAGAAGCAGCAGTCGGCCCTGCTCGCCGAGAAGATCGACGAAATTCTCGACCAGCTCATCACCCTTGAGGGCAACCCCTTCAGCATTCCCACCAGTACGCCCATTGAACTTGTCGACAATGACCCGCTCGAGGCCGTTCAGGAGCAGTTCCGCACGGGCGCCATGAGCCTGGGTTGGGACCCGACGACGGCGCAGATCGTCATAGAGGCCCACCCGGTCGCTGATGTCGGTGCTGATGACGACAATGAATCGCTTGATGAGGATGACGCTGACGCGTCCGAATTGCTGCTGGTGCGGATGCCGGTCGGCACCGCCCGCGCATTCGCCAAGCGCACCCGTGAGGTCGTGGATGCCGGGCGTCCGGCGTGCCCGCTCTGCGGGTATCCTGTGGATGCCGGCGGGCACATCTGTACCCTTCCGGAGGTCTGATGCCAGTGCATGATGAACATCCTTCCACCCCAAGGTTCAAATCCCCACAGGCAAAGTGTCAAGCAAACCTTCAGCAGTCCCGTCACTGCGGTGATCCCACCGCATGCGGCCACTGTGTCGAAGCAGAGGAACAATACCAGCGGCTGACCTAGGGGCGTAAGCCCACTGCTGGCAGCAGCAATTCGTCAATAACGGATATGAGAAACTCGCGGTTAGCTGTCTTGCGCTGCACCATTGTCCGGTACATCGCCATGGATGCGACAAGGAGTGACAACTTCTCCACGTCAGAGTCGGCCGGGATTTCGCCGCGGTCGATCGCGCGCTGAAGTAGGAGTCGGTTGACTTTCGCGCGAGGCTCGACGATGGCTGACTGCACTGCGTCGGCCAGCCCCGGTTCGCTCGAAATCATAGACATCAGCCCGGCCATGACATGAATCTTGCGGTCGCCGTCCTGGATCGAATGAGGTTTGATATTGGCAACAAGATCCCCCCGGAGTGTCCCGGTATCTGGAAGATTGGCCATATCGATGCCCGCGTTTTTCATGCACGCGACAGCGTCGATAACAAGTTCTGCCTTGGACGCCCAGCGACGGTAGAGCGTGGCCTTCCCGGCCTTGGCACGCGTTGCAACCATGTCAATCGTCATGCGGTCGTAGCCAGTTTCAGCAAGCACGTCCAAGGCAGCGGTGAGAATCTCCGGATCGCGGGTATGGTCGCGCTTGCGACCAAGCTTCGGCGTATCCACCTCGGCAGCGGCGAGATCGATGTGCCCCATTGCGGCGAACTCCTTACTGTCGGAGACCGCAGCAAGCGGCCTGGCCTTTCGTCTGGAACAATTCTAGACCGAGTATATCCGAAACGGCTGAGTTTCGGATACGCTTGGTCTCATGCCTTCTTCCCCCGCCACGAACGTGGTCTCCTCAGACGCCCCCGTGGTGTCCAGCCGACGGTGGTTAACGCTCAGCGTCGTTGCCCTCGCCCAGCTCATGGTGGTTCTGGATTCCACCGTCGTCAATATCGCGTTACCTGCAGCCCAGGCTGATCTTGGCTTCTCCAATGGAGACCGCCAATGGGTCGTCACTGCGTACTCTCTGGCCTTCGGCAGTTTGCTGCTCCTGGGCGGCCGGCTCTCGGACCTCATCGGCAGGAAGCGGACCTTCATCATCGGCCTCACCGGTTTCGCCCTGGCCTCCGCGCTCGGTGGCGCCGCGAACACCTTCGGCCTGCTCGTCGGCGCGCGCGCTCTTCAAGGTGCTTTTGGCGCATTGCTTGCCCCGACCGCTCTCGCCGTTCTGATCACAACCTTCACCGTCCCGAAGGAACGCGCCCGCGCGTTCGGTGTCTTTGGCGCAATTGCCGGAGCGGGCGGCGCCGTCGGCCTGCTCCTCGGCGGTTACCTCACCCAGTATTTTGACTGGCGCTGGAACCTGTATATCAACGTCTTCATCGCCGTCATCGCCATCATCGGCGCCGTTATATACGTTGATCACGGTATGCGGACGGGTCCGCGTCCGAAGCTCGACGCACCCGGAACCATCCTTGTCTCCGGCGCCCTGTTCGGCGTCGTATATGGGTTCTCTAACGCCGAAAGCAATGGGTGGAACTCTTCTCTCACTTGGGGTGTACTCGCCGGTGCCGGCCTGCTGCTGGTCGCATTTGTACTGTGGCAGCGGCGTGCGGCACACCCGCTCCTGCCGCTGTCGATCATCCTGGACCGCAACCGCGGTGCAGCCTACGGTTCCGTGCTCATCGCGGGAATCGGAATGTTCGGTGTCTTCCTCTTTGTCACTTACTACCTGCAGAAGACGCTCAACTACACACCGGTCCAGGCAGGCCTTTCGTTCCTTCCGATGATCGGCATGCTTATCCTCGCTGCCCAACTCGGCACGAACATCTTCGTTCCGAGATTCGGGCCGAAGATCATGGTGCCGTTCGGCATGACTCTTGGTGTTATCGCAATGGTTCTGCTCACCCGGCTGGATCTCCACAGCGGCTACGCAGCCGATGTGCTGCCACCGCTGATGGTGATGGGATTTGCGATGGGGTCGATCATGCCAGCGTCAATGCAGACTGCCACCCTCGGAGTCGACCGGCAGTTCGCCGGCGTCGCCTCAGCGATGGTGAACACCAGTCAGCAAGTCGGCGGATCAATCGGGACTGCGTTGCTCAACACACTGGCAGCCACTGCCGCAACCAACTATGTCGCCTCCCATGCTCCGGTTACCGCGATAGTCGCTGCCGAAGCAGCCGTCCACAGCTACGCGACCGCGTACTGGGCCGGCGGCACATTCTTCGCCTTCGGCGCAGTGTTCTCAGCGCTACTGTTCCGCCGTCGCGGCGACGGCGTGTCGCTCACGAACCCGCACGGCAACGCAGCAGCCGAACGAGTGCCTCTCCCAGCTCACTAGCCGTGGGGCAGATTTTCTGACCCATCGCGTTATTCCTGACGCGCGAATTACCACCCCACACTGACGAGCGGGACTACGAAAGAATGGCGTCTCCCATCCCTGAGGACTTGCCTGGGATAGGGAAGGGGTACATCGCTGTCGATGTACCCCTTCTCGCTAACCCGTCCAATCAGTGCTATTTCTTGAACGCGTCCTTAACCTTTTCGCCGGCCTGCTTCAGGTTGCCCTTGGTCTGGTCGGCCTGCCCTTCGGCCTTCAGGCCGTCATCGTTGGTCGCTTCACCGGCGCCTTCTTTGGCCTTACCTGTGAGCTTCTGCCCGGCATTCTCGATTTTGTCACCCAAACCCATAGCAACCTCCTGAAATAGTAGTTGGCCAGTAATACCTAAGTACCCCCATTCTCCTATTTTACCAAGGAACTGGGGCCGCTGCCAGGAACGCGCCAGTGATGCCTAAGAGCTGGGGTAATGGGGGACTGTCGGGAATTTTGGTTAGTCAGGATCAAGATGGCGCGGCTGGCGGTGCAAGGACGGCTGAAAAAGATAGTGGTGGTGGTGCGCCACGCCGACGAAAGTCCGGTCGCCCGGGATCCTAGGCAGGTACCACGGCAAGTGCATTACGCATCCTGGCTGGAGGTAGGTGACCCAGCCCTCGTGCGTGGAACCGGTAAAAAATGGAGACCAGCCTGCGTGATACCCAGAACTCACAGGTGACGAAATGACTGTGATCGGCCGAGGGCCGTTGTTGCCCAAGTAGATTGTCCGGGTGTTGAGGTTTGGCCTCGATGGTTCCTTTGATCCGTTCTCTTGGACGGGGGCCCGCAAGACTCCGATGGTGGGCGGGATCAATGGCTAGTAAACCGGCCGGCCGCAGCGCCGGAGAGGACTCCAGTCGGCAGTTTGCGATCCATGAGGACCATAAGCAGCTGGTGGGCGGCGCCACGAAGCGGTTCGCCGGCCCGAACGCCCAGTCCAGGTCGTTCGCCGCAAGGCGGGTGCCTTTCAGGTCCAGTTTGAAGTGCTATTGGCTCAACGGACTGGTCGCATGGTCCAGGACGACGCGCAGGGTCGCCTCGCTGACGGGGTGTCCTCGTTGCTGCGCCAGGGCTCAAGCAGCTTGCGGGTCGGTGCCTGAGCATCCCGGCGTGCGACCCGGTCAGCCATGCGCGCGAAGCTGCCCCGGGAACGGATCATCTCGCCGATGAACCGTGGAGCGGAGAAGCGCAGCGGCATGGTCATGTGCGTGACCACTTCACGCACACGCCAGCCCGCGCACAGCGACGGGGTATTCCAGTCCTGTTCGGATCGGGATTCGAGCACGTCGCTGAACGCCCGACGCTCGGCGGCAACGGTCGGCATCAGATTGTTATCTGCGCTCATCGGTCCGCTACGTTCAGCTGTGCCAGGTGAGTGTTGAACCGGTCCAGTGAGGTGAGGAATCCGGCCTGTGCAGCAGGATCCATCATGGGCGCTGGTACGTTTGTCTGTTCGATGTCGACCTGGGTGCGGTCATCGCCGACTTCGGTGAAGGTGATGGTCACGGTCATTCCCGATTGGTCCTCGATCCAGGAGAGCCGCTCCGGCGCGCTGACCTCCAGGTAGCGTGCGCTTGTCGGGTAGGTGCTGCCGTCGGTGTCGTTAACCATCACCGTCCTGAAGGCCCCGCCGGCATAGGGGTCCACGGTGATCGTGTCCAAGGGTGTGGTGACTCCGATAGGGCCCCAGAAGTGGGTCAGGTGCTTCGGTTGGATCATGCAGCTGAAGACCAGTTGCCGGGGGGCGTCGAAGGTGCGGGTGAAGTGCAGGACGTGCTCATTCATGGGGATCTCCATTCGAGGGTTCTTGCAGGGTGCGAAGGTGCTCGTCGAGTTTGTCGAAGCGCTCCGACCAGAGACGCCGGTTCTCCTCGATCCAGTCGGCGGCGACATCTAGGGCCTGCCACTCCAGGTGGCAGGGGCGAAACTGTGCCCGCCGGCGGCGGCTGATCAGTCCCGAGCGTTCAAGCACCTTCAGGTGCTTGGAGATGCCGGGCAGGCTCAGCTTGAAGGGCGCTGCCAGCTCATTGACCGTCGCGTCACCAACGGCGAGCCGGGCCACGATTGCCCGGCGGGTCGGATCGGAGAGCGCGGCGAACGCCGCGTCGAGTCGTTCGCCGACTGCCGCAGTCATGGAGTGCTCCGGAATTTGCTCATGCAAGATACTTAACCAAACAGTTAATTAGCTGTCAAGCAAAATAGCGCCTTCCGCTTCAGACTCTTGGTAAATTATGCAGTTATGCGGTGGGGCTGGGATGAGCGCCCAAGAGGGTACGGGGCGTGTTGCTCCGGAGGTGGCCGCTGAGTGAGGACAGCCCCGACGACGATGAGGTAGTGGTCCCGGCCCGCGGCCAGTGGGATGAAGGGTTCGCCGTATTCGGCCTATGCAGGGAAAGAGCTGGACTGACTGCACCACGGTTGCTTGCCTAGAACCGGGTGGTGCCTCGCATTCTGTGTGGGCGGCCGTCTGGGTCCAGGACGAGACGGTTTAACGGAGTGGCCCACAGACGTTGGAAAAGAGACACAGGTTCAGGAGTGTGCTGGCGCACCTGTCCGATGGGTCGGGGCGAGCGGCGGCCGGTGTCGTGCCAACGGTCAAGAGCGTCGGCGGTGGTGTTCCACAGTTTGAGCCCGATCGCCGGGTCATGCAGCCGAGCATCGTTTTGGTCCAGGCCCAGGTGCTCGGCCCATAGTTGGAGGCGGAGTCCGTGGGCCAATGGTCGGCCGGAATTGTGGCCGGTGCCTGTGTCGGACGGTTCCCGGGCGCCGGTAGCGGTGTCGACGACGGCGCAGGTGAGCTCGCTGTCGGTGGTCCAGGATCGGCGGTTGAAGTTGTCTGAGCCGCAGGTGAACCAGGTGTCGTCGATGATGCATATTTTAGCGTGAATGTAGATTGGCGTCCCAGCACTGTTCTCCAGATCAAACACGCCGACCCTGTCGGGCGCGACCCGGCGCAGCGATCTGATGGCACGCAGTTGCCCGAGCCGGCTCGGCGGCCCTGACAGTGGGCCGTCGGAGTCGGGATAACGGGGCACGACGGCGATCACGTTCAATTCGGGGTTCCGTTCGAGCGCCTCCGCGATTCCGGCTGCGACCTCGGCCGACCACAGATACTGGTCCTCGATGTAGATCAGCGAGCGGGCGCGGGCGAAGGCTTTTGCGTAGCCGCGGGCAACGCTGCGCTCCCCACCAGGTGCGAATGGGAACGGGGGGCGTTTCACACCGTAGGTGCGGAGCAGCTGCACGGCGTGGGGGCCCGCCGCTGGTGGCGGCGGCGCAGTGGCTGGTAGGGGTTCAGGGTGCCTGGGCATGCGGGCGAGACGCTGCAGCAGCATCCGGTAAGGAGTTCGCCGGTCCAGCGGATGGGGGTCGTTCCACCGTTCAGCGAACACTGCCAGTACTTCGGCTACCACGGGGCCGCGAAGCTCGAGGGCGGCATCGTGCCACGGGGGTCGCTTCCCATACCGGGAATCCATGGCCACCGCTTGCGGGTCTCCGTCGTGGTCGGCATCATCTCGACGACTGTGGCAAAGGTCCAGCCCGCCAACGAACGCGACGTCCCGCGACGGGTCGTCACGATGGCGGATGACGAAGAATTTCTGGTGGTGGGAGCCGAAGAAGCGTACCCGCTGATCCAGCAGTACCTCCCCGCCGGCCTCATTGATTTGACGCCCTAGGAGCTCGTTGGATCGGCCGCTCATCGGGGCTGAGACGCGCTCCCCGTGGGATCGCCAGACAAGGCCCCTCACTTCCACTCCTGCCTGGGCCAAACCAGCGAGCAGATCGCCGATCGACGGCCCGTCCGCCAGCATCCGCTCGTCGGCATCGCCACGCCAATCGGTAAACCACACACGGTCTCCGTGACGAAGCACCGAGAGCTCCTCATGCAGCCGGGCAAAGTATGTCGCTCCATGAATCAGGGGCCGCACTAGGTTGCCCTCCGACCAGGACGGCGACCCGTCGCCACCTGCGTGCACGTCTGTGGCCGGATTCCCCCGCTCAGCACGACTCAGGAACCACGTACCAGGATTGCTGTCCACTCGATGCTCCTTATCGGGCCCGAGGCAGGGCCGCTAGTATCCGTTCTCCAAAATAGCCTAAGACGGTGCCGACTAACGCCACGGAGCACGTCATCAGCGTCCGGCATTAGCGGATCAGTGGATCACCCGTCCGGTGGTCGGATTGGTCTGCAGAATGCAGAGGGCGCGGCTTTGGAACCCGGCCACGGGGTTCCCGTGCCGGGTCAGCTATGTCTGCGGCGGGGCGGAAAAGCTGGCCTGCCAGGGCTGTGTCGCCCTTTTGTGACAGCTAGGTCAGCGGCCGGCCGATAAAATGGCGTGTTCAGGTTTAGCCGGCCCGGACCGGTGCTTTGTCGTGGGAGCCCCCCCCCCCCCCCCCCCGCGGCCTCGTTATCCTCTGCAGGTTGCGGAGGCCGTAGCGATTCGCCGCGAGGGTGAACGACAGATCAGGAAGCCGGACCGTCGTCCTCAAGACTTAGCGGTCGCAAGCTTGGACCGAACCTGTACGAGGGGTGCTTTCGGATTCTGCGGCTGGGGGATAGCGGTCAGAGCGAACTGGTCTATAACATCGGGCCGAAAGACGAGGCACTCGGTGGAGCCACCGAACTGGAAGTACCCCAGCTCGTCGCCCTTATTCACGTGATGGCCCGGGACGATCTCCGGATCGATGACGCAGGACGAGACCTCAATCATGCCCACGGGGATCACCGCCATAAGACCGATCACGGGGTCGTCGGCCTGGATAAGGATGATCGCACGGGCTGCGACGTGGGCTAAATATGACTGAGAGAGGGTCGGATCGACGGCGTCGGTTCCCTCCCCGTCAGCCTCGGAGAAGTACGTGCCGTCCTTAAGGTATGCCCGGACGATCGTTCCAGCGACGGGTGCGTGCCACCGGTGATAGTTCAACGCGCTGAGAAACGCCTGATACACCGTTCCGCCGACAAAGTGATCCACCGACTCGTCTTGGGCGAGCAGGTCCTGAAGTGAGTAGGGCTGGTTCTTGACCCAGAACCGGCTCTGGCGCTGAACGTCGGAGCTGATCTTGTAGGGAGTCGACTCGCAGGCGCTGACGATGACCTTGTCGTCGTCGGGGGCAGCGACTGGTCTAGACGTTGACGTGAGCCGACGGGCGAAGAAATCGTTCCACGATGTGAAGCCCCAGTGCTCGGCGCGGGGGTCGTGTTGGTAGTCGTCCATCCCGACGACTTTCCGCGCCTTCTCCGACATCCACCCGGCCGGCGAATTGTTTAACACATACAGCGAGTCCTCGCTGGTCAAGAACACGCACCAAGCATCCAGAATCTTTCGGAACATGGCGACGATCCGCGGATCGCGGTGGGCCGTGAACCCTGCCTCGGTTCCCATGGTCCAATCGAGGATCGCCGCCATCGGCGTGGTGATCATGCCGCCTTCGCTGAACTCCGGGGCCATCGTCAGGACCTCGTTGATCAGCCGGAGCATCTGGTCAACGCTCGTGAGGTGCCGTTTGCGGTAGGGCTTGGACTTCGGAACCTGTTCGATCATCTCCGTCATGTAGAGACGGACCACTGGGTCGCTGGCAATCAGTTCCTGGAACTCCACGATCACCGGATGCAGAGGAACATCGTCACCCCGCGCCTCCACTCGTTCACGGTGACCGGCGATCCATTCCTCGAGGTCATCCTGCTGCTCCGGCAGCCAGCCACCGGGTCGTCGGACATGGTCGGATGAAGAGTTAATGGTCATGAGGCCGAGCCTACTCGCAGACGGGGGAATCGGTGATGGAAAATCCGGTGTCACCAGGATAAAACGTGACGCGGTGATCCAGTTCCAACAGAAGGAGGCGCCAACGGCTGGCACTACGAAAAAGGCGCGACACCCCACGGAATTTCGTTCTATAGGCGTTCCCCTCGGGCGGTCAGACTCTGACGATGGCTATCTTCTCCGTATGCACAACGCGCTTAGGCGTATCAGGGCCGGATCTGTTTGAGTGTGCCCGCAGCATCGGCGAGCACAGGGGTCGATGGCGCGGTCACGAGAGCAGGCCACCCCTGGGCCTGATGCGCCTACGGTGTTCCGTAGCCATAGGTGTGCTCGAAGTCGCAGGCAAGGTGCGGATGCCGGAGTTAGGGGTTTCCTGTTTTGAGGGGGACGTCGTTTGGTGGTGGGAGGGTTCCCCCGCCGCGCAAGATGACCGGGCCGACCGGGCTCGAGGGGGCTTCCGGCGGCGCCGGCAGCGGTTGAGGTTTCGGCGCCGGTTGCGGGGGAGCGGGAAGCGTAACTTTGGTTCCGTAGGCCGGTGGCGTCGGGTTATGCAGGGAGGAGTCGACCAGGTCGGAAAGGCCCGGGTCGTTATCGACCCGGTCCACGCCGAGTTTGGGCAGTCCGAGCAGTTGCATGACGGTTTTGGGGATGCCGGCGTGGGTGGACCAGCGGCTATCGATCCTGGCCTTGACGGTTCCGCCGAACATCAGCAGCGGCACCCGGGGTCCGTAGGCGAGCTGAACGCCGTCCGGGGTGTGTTCGACGTTGGGGGTGGCGACGTGGTCATCCCAGCCGCCCCAGTCATCCCAGGTCAGCAGGAACACTGTTTCATCCCAGCCGCCGGATTGGACGACTGCGTCCACGCTTTCCCAGATCTTGTTCATCCCGACCGTCACATCGGCGACCGGGTGTTCGTCCTCGGGGGAGTCATGCCAGAGGTAGCACAGCGCCGGAAGGGTCCCGGCGGCGGCGTCCTTAATGAATTGGGCGTTGGCGACGAGGTTCGGTGAGCCGCTCAGTTGCGTGTAGAAACCGACCGGGTAGTTGCCGCTGCCGGTGTAGCAGCGCCAGCCTATCCCGGCGTCCTGAGCGAGTCCGGGAACGGAGGGCATATCCCACAGCGGCGGGGGTTGGGTCCGGGATGGGTTGCGCAGGGTCGGGGTCTGGCCGCCAACTATCAGCAGATGGTTCGGGGTCGAGTTTGTCCCGAATCCGCTGCAGTGGTTTTCCAGAAACGCGCCGGTCAGAGCCAGATATTCGTAAAACGGCAGAACCTTCTCCGTGTCGAACTGGGTGCGTGTGGCTTTGTGCTGGCCGGTGAGCCAGGCATAGTAGGCGTGCCGGTCGTGGGGCTGGTCGGAGGCGGGCGGGTTCGCCTGAACCGGCCAGTCAGTAGCCACGTTGGCACCGTAGGGCGCCAGTGCCCGGAAGTAGTTGTCGGTGGTGTGGTTTTCCTGGACCATGACGATCACGCGCTTGATGGCCATCGCTTCATTCCTGTCCTTGATCCGCGCAATCCGGACCCTGATTGGTTAGATGCTTCGATTATCCCGCCGACCCTTCCCTCCGGAGCGAAAACGGTGGAGGTTTTAAGGAGAAGTTCACCCGGTTGCGGGGCACTTGTCCTCTGGTGGTTCCTTGCATGGGGGAGTGCCCGCGACCGTTAGGAGGCCGGAGGGAAGACGCTCCAAGGACGCACCGAGAGCCTACGCCGTAGATGGCGGTTGTTTAACGCCGCCGAAATCAGCCAGGACCTTCGGTTCCCAACCACATGGCGAGCGTCTCTCAGGCAATGCTCATCTACGGCCAGTAGCCTTCCGATCAAGGCCTGGGTGAAAGCTTCGCCGCCAGCCTTCAGACGTTCAGAAAGCCTTGTATATGCCATCACGACCAGGTCTGATTCAAAAACTCCGCACCGCCGTGCAGGAATTGGTCACCGGACCAAACCCGCAGCGGCAGGCCGAGAGAGCAAAAGCTACACTGCCGGAGGCAATTTCTGCGGCAGAGGTCCAGGTATCGGGAGCGAAGGACTTCATCATCTCGCGTCCGGGTGCGGGATTCGAAGCTCGCCAGCAGTTGGCGGCGGCCGAGGCAGCTCTGAACCGGGCCAATTCTGCTGGAGCTGATCCAGTTCGTGCCTTGGAATCTGCCAGAGAAGCCGCAGAACTGGCCCAGCAGTCAGGCCGGCGGGCGGAGGCCGATACCACTTTCGCCCCGCCTGCTGGCGGTGGTTCCGGAGGTAATCCTGGCTACGGCGTCGGCGGATACGGTGCAGGCCTTCCGGGCCGCCGCGGGTCTGGTGGAGGAGGCTTCGCTGGCGGCCTCGGTGGTGGTCTCCTTGGCGGAGTACTTGGCGGAATGCTGTCCGGCAACCGCGGCTTTTTCGGAGTCGGGGATGAAGACGGCGCCGACGGGGATTGGGGCGACGGTGACGGCGGGTTTAGTGCCGGGGGACCTGACAACTTCGGTGGAGACAGCGGCAACTTCGGTGGAGACAGCGGCAACTTCTGAGCGCAGCCGTTAGGCGCGTCCTCTCAGCGGACAGTCTTGCGAGGAGCGGCCGACGCCTCTGCTATGCCGCTCCAGTTCAAGCGTAAACCCCCTCAACCATCCTCCACCAGACTTACGGCTGCTCGGATTGCGCGCTTACTGGACCGTTGGCCATGCTCCGGGTTTATTTCGGTTACGGCAATCTCCAGCGGCACTATCAAATCGATTTGAATACAGCAGACAGTGACTTCCTAAAAAATCTTGTCGAAATATCGACAACGCGGTGAAACTGGATCATTATAGTACTTGCGCCCCAGCTTCGCGCGGTCGGGAAATCGCACGGCTGCGGAGGCGCTTGGAATGAATATCCAAACCTTCGCGGCACCGCAGTAGCGGTGCATTTCCGGCCGGAGGGTCGCACCGGTTGTGGGGCCAAAAATGCCAGCGCATGAGGCGGCCGGTGGATTTTTCCGCCGAGGAATAGTGACCAGTCCGGCAGTCTCCCCCGAAGGGGCGAACCGGCCACTTTGAAGCGTCGGCCTGATCGGCCGAGCATGGTTCAAAGAGAGAGCTCTGCGATGAAGCACAATCATGGAATCCGTATGGGATTCCACAAACTCCCAATAATTTTTGCAGCAGCCATTGCACTCGCGATGTCTGTGATGGCGGCCGGTCCGGCCAGCGCGTCAACCTGGGGACCGCATTCCTGGAAAGTACAGGTTGGCTCTGAGTCTTGGGATCAGGAAATTCAAGGCATGGCTTTTTTGCCCTCCAACATTACGGTCAATGAGGGAGACACCATTAACTGGCAGGCCAATTCAGCCGAGATCCACACGGTGACTTTCCTCGCTAAGGGCCAGTCGCTGGACTCACTGCTGCCCTTTAATCCGGGCGTCCCTGACGAGCTGTTAAAGCGGGGCGGGGCCAGCTATGACGGCCACTCATATTACAACTCGGGTCTTTTGGCCAATGTCTCAGTCCCCGGATTTCCCGTTGCTAAGAGTTACAGTCTGATGTTCCCGCAGGAGGGAGACTTCACGTACTGGTGCCTTGTTCACGGCATGGTTATGAAGGGGACAGTCCACGTCCAGGAGAGAGGGTCGGCGTATCCGCATACACAGGCGGACTATGACCGTTCATCCAAGGTTCAGGAACGTGCCATTCTTCGGGATGGACATCAGCTGGACGCATCCTTGGCCCGTCAAGCCAATAATCACCTGGTCCTGACCGGAACCGATGACAGCATTTCGATGGTTATGCGTTTCGTCCAGCCAACTGTGAGAGTGCATGTGGGGGATACCGTGGTGTTCAGTAACCCCGGTATGGGTGAACCTCACACGGTCACCTTCGGTACAGAGCCGGCAAACATATTTGGTCCGAGCGGCGATCCCGCTCATTTCAGCGGCGGCAATCTCAGCTCTGGGATCATCCCTGCGAACGCGGGTCCGCACTCGAAGTTCGCCGTGACGTTCACTGCAGCTGGCACCTTCAAATATGTTTGCGCACTTCATGACTACATGGGAATGGTGGGTAAGGTGATCGTCGTCGCTTAAGGATCGTTGTTGAGGCAGGGGTCGGCAGACCCGTTGTGAGGGCACGGTCGACGCAGAAGATCGACACCGTGATCAAGATCGGTTCGGGGCGCTGGGGGCAAGCTGGAGCAGGATCGTGGCGCCGTTCATTGGGTCAGGGCCAACATCACGAATAGGTGTACCAGCCTGAGCGGGGACTTGCGTCCCCGCTTTCGGTGGTCCTCCTTGTATGAGGTCAGCTTAGCCGTCATGGCCATCGTGAGGAGGGAGCACTTGTCGAAGTCTCACGGCTGATGAAGATGGGCACGGTCGCACCTGACCCGGAGGTGCCCTGCGCTTCACGTTTCCGGTGAAGCGCGTTAGTACTGATTGTCGATGACCAGGATGTGATCCGCGTCGGGCTGCGCTCCATTTTGGACGCCCAGCCTAACATCAGCGTGGTGGGCGCGGGCGGATACGCCAGTCGCGTCGAAAAGTTCGAGTACGAACCTGTCAGCGGGACTTCGACGGACGCTGCGGCCGAAGGAATTGGCAAGGGCGAAGAGCGGACCTCCGTGGCAGCCGTTGCATGGATCAATCTATCTGCGGACGGGTGTAGCATCCAAAACGTCAACGTCATCAATAGCGGACGAACCACACAGGCTGGAAGCGGGTTGGGTAACCGTTTTCCGTCACACCTTTACGCCCCCAAAGTCCGAAGGAGTGTCCATGCATTTGTTGCCTCGCGAGCAGGAAAAGTTGCTGATCGTCGTCGCCGCCGACCTTGCCCGGCGCAGACAGCAGCGCGGTTTGAAACTCAATTATCCCGAAGCCATAGCCATCCTCAGTTATGAATTGATGGAGGGTGCCCGCGACGGCAGGACGGTCGCCGATCTCATGAGCTACGGGACCACCATCCTGCACCAGGAGGACGTCCAGGAGGGCGTCGCGGAGATAATCCCAGATGTCCAGGTCGAGGCTACTTTTCCCGACGGTACCAAGCTGGTCACCGTACACCACCCGATCCGCTAGGAGCTGGTCATGAAGCCAGGTGAATTCGTTCTGAAGGACGAACCCATCCTCTGCAATGCTGGACGTACCACGGCAACAGTCGAGGTGACCAACAGCGGCGACCGGCCCATCCAGGTTGGGTCCCACTATCACTTTGCTGACACCAATCGGGCCTTGCATTTCGACAGGGCGGCCGCGTACGGCTTTCGTTTGGATATTCCGGCTGGGACCGCGGTGCGGTTCGAACCCGGGGATGCAAAAACGGTCCCTCTGGTGGCTCTGGCAGGTAGTCGGGAAGTTTACGGCCTGGCTAATTTGGTCAACGGTCCGCTGGATTCGGTCAGAGCGCAGAACGACGGCGGCGCGGACAACGTGGAGGGGTCCAGATGAGCTACGAGATGAGCAGGAAACAGTACGCAGAAATGTACGGGCCGACGGTTGGGGACGCCATCCGGCTGGCCGATACTGACCTCTTTTTGGAAATTGAGAAGGATTTCACCGTCTACGGCGATGAAGCGGTGTTCGGCGGCGGAAAGGTCATCCGCGATGGTATGGGACAGAATGGTCAGGTGGTGCGTGGGGAGGATGTTCCGGACACTGTCATCACCAACGCGATCGTGCTGGACTATACCGGTATCTACAAGGCGGACATCGCGCTGCGGGACGGGCACATCTTCCGGATCGGCAAGGCAGGCAACCCGGCCATCATGGACGGTGTGGACATTGTCATTGGCGCCAGCACCGAAATCATTGCCGGAGAGAACCGGATCGTGACCGCCGGCGGCATCGACACCCACATCCACTTCATCAGTCCGGACCAGATCCCGACCGCCCTGCATTCCGGCATCACCACTATGATCGGCGGTGGCATTGGCCCGTCATCTGGAACCAAGGCCACCTCGCTCACTCCGGGTAAGTGGCACATCAGCCGCATGCTGCAGGCGTTGGACGGGGTACCGATGAATGTTGGGCTGTTCGGCAAAGGCCACGCCAGCGCCATCGAACCTCTCGCAGAGCAAATTCGTGCCGGCGCGATCGGTTTGAAGGTCCACGAAGACTGGGGCGCCACCACCGCCGCGATCGACAACTCACTAAAGGTGGCCGACGAATACGACGTGCAGGTGGCCATCCACACCGATACGCTTAATGAGTGTGGCTTTGTCGAAGATACCATCAACGCCATAGCAGGCCGGGTGATCCATACTTTCCACACGGAGGGTGCAGGTGGTGGGCATGCACCGGACATCATCAAGATTGCCGGCATGTCAAACGTGCTCCCGGCGTCCACCAACCCGACCCTGCCGTACACCCGCAACACTGCCGATGAGCATCTGGACATGCTCATGGTTTGTCACCATTTGAACCCGGATATCCCGGAGGACGTCGCTTTCGCGGACTCCCGGATTCGGCCGGAAACCATTGCCGCTGAGGACGTTCTGCAGGATATGGGCGTCTTCTCCATCACATCTTCCGATTCGCAGGCCATGGGCCGGGTAGGGGAGGTCATTATCCGCACCTGGCAGGTGGCGGACAAGATGAAGAAGCAGCGCGGCAAGCTCGACGGCGACACGGAGGTGGGCGATAACTTTCGGCTTAAGCGCTATGTCTCCAAGTACACGATCAACCCCGCCATTGCGCAGGGCATCGCTGACTCAGTCGGTAGCGTCGAAGAAGGTAAATTCGCTGACTTGGTGCTTTGGCACCCGGCCTTCTTTGGGGTGAAGCCCGACATTCTCATCAAGGGGGGGCAGATCGCCGGCGCCATCATGGGGGATCCCAACGGCTCCATCCCCACGCCGCAGCCCCAACTCATGCGTCCCATGTTCGCCACCATGGGCAGGGCCGTCGACGAGTGCGCCATCACTTTTTTGTCCCAGGCGGCCATCGATGCCGGTGTGCCGGCAGAACTGGGGCTGCGCAAGCAGATCCGGCCCGTGCACGGCATCCGGAAACTGACCAAGGCCGATCTGAAGTTCAATGGTGAAACCCCCAACATCGAAGTGGATCCGGAAACCTACACCGTGACAGTGGACGGCGTGCTGGCGACTTGCGATCCGGTGGATGAGCTACCCATGACGCAGCGCTACTTTCTGTTCTAAGAGAAGCCGAGGAAAGACAATCCCATGATCATTGACTCAGTCATTGGCAACGTCCATGCTGTGCCAGCAGCCGAGCTTGACGGGCTGCACCTTGAAAAAGTCTTGCTGTCCGGCGCGGATCTATCTAAACGCATCCAACGTGTGCGCACCGATCACGGTAATGAACTGGGTTTGCACCTGCGGGCCACGGCCGGCAGTGCCGGGGATCTATGCGACGGCGACATCTTGTTCCGTGATGCCGCGAGCTTGATTGTTGTTTCCGTACTACCCACGGACGTCCTTATCATCACCCCGCAAAGCATCCGCCAGATGGGTACCGTGGCCCACCAGCTGGGCAATCGCCACCTGCAGGCACAGTTCTTCGGTGCCCAGAGCGAGTATGGGGCGGAGGTCATGGTGGTCCCCTATGATCACACGGTGGTCCAGCTGCTGCACCAGCTGGAGATACCCTATAGCCGGCAGGAGCGGGTGATGAGCGCGCCGTTTCGGCATGCGGAGCACACGCACTGATGGGTACTCAACCACAGAAGCACGCACCCCCCTGCCGGGAGCTGCCGGCGTCGCCGTCGTACCTGCTGCCGCTGCTGCAGCTGTGTGATTCGGCGCTTCCCACGGGGGCATTTAGCCATTCCTTCGGGCTGGAAGCCTACTTGGCCCGCGGCGTTGTCCATGACGAGACTACTTTCGCGGCGTGGCTGCGGCAATTCATCGGCCAGCAGCTGGTCTACAGCGATGGGCTGGCCATCCGTCTGACTATCGAAGCGATGGAACGCACCGGTCTTGCGGAAGTCCTCAACTTGGACCGCAGGGTCACAGCCCAAGCCCTGCCGCTTCAGATGCGTGGGGCCGGCATTAAAATAGGTCTACGTATGTTAGAAATCGGCGGGGAACTGTTCCCTACGCCGGATCTAGATGCATACCGCGCTCATATACAGGCGGGGCGCTGCGCAGGGCACACGGCAATTGCCTTGGCGCTGACGGCGCACGGGCTTCGCATTCCACTGGCACAGATGCTGACCGCCTACTTCTTTTCCACCGCCACCACGCTGACACAAAACGCGGTCCGCGCCATCCCGCTCGGCCAGCGCGCCGGTCAGCGCGTGCTGCGGCTGATACACGACGACGTCACGGCCGCCGTGGCGACCGTCATGACACTCGACGAAGAGGACTTAGGCGCCGTTGCCCCCGGCCTGGAAATCGCCCAAATGCGCCACGAGTACCAACTCGCCCGCATGTTTATGAGCTGACGCATTTGCACAAGGAGAACACTATGGAACCAATCAAAATCGGTATCGGCGGACCCGTCGGTGCCGGCAAAACTCAGCTTGTCGAACGCCTTACCCGCCACATGAGCGCTGAAATTTCAATGGCAGCCATCACCAACGACATATACACCATCGAGGACGCAAAGATTCTGGCTCAGAACGGTATCCTGCCGCTGGACCGGATCATCGGCATCGAGACCGGCGGCTGCCCCCACACTGCCATCCGGGAGGACACCTCGATGAACGCGGCGGCGATCGCCGAACTCGTCCAGCGCCACCCGGACCTGCAGGTGGTGTTCGTAGAAAGCGGGGGCGACAACCTCTCCGCCACCTTCAGCCCGGAACTGGTCGATTTTTCCATCTACATCATCGACGTTGCCCAAGGTGAGAAGATCCCGCGCAAGGCTGGCCAGGGCATGATCAAATCAGACCTGTTCATCATCAACAAGATCGATCTGGCCCCGTATGTCGGCGCCGATCTGTCCGTGATGGAACACGATTCAAAGGAGTTCCGCGGTGCCCGCCCCTTCTGCTTCACCAACCTGAAGACCGACGAGGGGCTGGACTACGTGATCGAGTGGATCCGGCACGATGTGCTCATGCTTGACCTGAGCAAATGAGCGCACTGCTGACGGATCCGGCCGTCAAAGCACCAATGGGGGAACTCCGTCTGGACATCGGCATCCGCAGTGGCCGGTCCTTGGCCATTGGGCAGTATCACCGCGGAGCGCTGCGGGTGCTCCGCCCGCACTATCTGGACGAGTCCGGACAGGTTTGCTATGTAACAGTCAACCAAGGTGGGGCCTATCTGGGCGGGGACCTGTTCACCATGGACATTACCGTGGCTGAAGGTGCCCGACTATTGCTGACTACGCAGTCAGCCACCAAGATCTACCGGACACCGAAGGCCTTCGCCGAGCAGCGCCTGACGGTCAGCCTAGGGCCGGACAGCACCCTCGAATACGTCCCAGACCAGCTCATCGCCTACCGCGGGGCCGCCTACCGGCAGGGAACGCTGATAAACATGGATGAAAGCTCCTCCCTGATTATGTCCGAGGTAATCACTCCCGGCTGGTCTCCGGACGGGCAGCCATTCAAGTATGAGCAGCTGAGGTTGCGCAACGAGATCCGGTATGGCGGCCGGCTGCTGGCCATTGACAATGTATTGCTCACACCACCTTCAGCCGGCACCGCTGACATCTCCGGCCAACCCGTAGCGGACATCACCGGGCTGGGCTTTATGGAGGGCTTCAGCCATCTGGGGTCCCTGCTCGTGGTGGATCCGCGGGTCGATGCCGCCCTCGTCACTGAACTGCGCATCTTGTTGGGTGACCATGAACAAGACGCTCTCACCGGCATCTCACAGCTAAACGGGCCCGGCTTCGTGGTTCGGGCACTATCCGGCAGCACTTCTGGCCTCAATATCATGATGTCCGCACTCACATCACTCCTGCGGGAACGCTGGTTTGGTCAGGCACCGCTGAACTTAAGGAAACACTGAACCTAAGGAAACACTAAACCTCAGGGAACTCTGAACCTAAGGGAACCCTGAACCGTCCGGTTCAGGGTTCAAAGAGAACCACACGGCGACAGCGGCCAGCCGGACCGCCTGAAGATTCACCATAGCTCAGCGCCACATTTCACCTTCTGAATCGGGCGCCTGACCGGCGCGGAGTGCTCCGGAAATGATCATCCGACAGTCGTAAAGTCTCGCGGCGAAAGTGCTAGAGTCGGTTTCCTCACGCAGGGAAGGACACCTGACGCCGTCGATGTGCCGCTCGAACGCTGTGATGCGTCCGATCGGGTGCCAGCATCCGGGAAGCACGACGATCGAGGGGACAACAGTATGAACGCACAACGCCGGGTGGCGGTGCTGGGCACCGGCATCATGGGTGCCGCAATGGCCCGCAGCCTGCTGCGGGCCGGACATGAGGTCCACGTATGGAACCGCGACCGGGCCAAGACGGCCCCGCTTACCGACGCCGGGGCGATAGTTGCGGTGTCCCCGGCCGAAGCCGTCGCCGGCGCGGACGTCGTCGTGACTATGCTCTATGACGCCGCCGCCGTGATTGACGTGATTCGACAGGCTCGCCCGGGCGTTCGCCCGGGCGTCGCTTGGGTACAGTCAACGACCGTCGGTCTGCGCGACATAGAGGGCCTTGCATCCCTGGCAGACGAGCTTGGTCTCGACTTGGTTGAAGCGCCTGTTTCCGGCACCCGCGAGCCTGCTGAGGCCGGACAGCTCACTGTAATTGCTGCCGGGCCAGAGGCTCTGCGTTGGCGCGTGGCGCCGATCTTCGACGCAATTGGCGCACGCACGATCTGGACCGGTCAGGATCCGGCCGCAGGCTCAGCGGCTCGGCTCAAGCTCGTTGTGAACAGCTGGGTCATCGCGGCCTCGAATGCCGCCGGTGAAATCCTTGCCCTTGCCCAGGCGCTAGGGGTAGACCCCGAACAGTTCTTTAGTTTGGTCAACGGCGGTGGCCTCGATCTGCCGTTCCTGCGAAACAAGGCCGGCCTTATTGTCGAAGATTGTCTGGAACCGGCGTCCTTCGCCGTCGACACCTCCCTGAAGGATGCTCATCTCATCCTTGACGCCGCCCGCGAACACGGTATCCGGCTCGACGGTGCTGAGGCATCCGCCGCCCGACTCGAACGAGTTGCCTCTCAGGGCCGCTCCCAACAGGACATGGCTGCCGCTTACTTCGCCAGTACTTTATGAGATTGGGTTCCGACAGGGAGTGGTAGGACAAGCCTTCGCGGGGGGCCTCCTTGTTGTCGTAGGCGAACAGGCCGCGCTGCCTTTCCCGCGCGCCCAGGGCAGCGGCCATATTCTGCAGGGTTTCCTCTATTGGCGGCTAACAGGCCCAGCCGCTGTGGCACGCCAGGGAACCCGGCAGCAACACGGGAAGCTGTACTCACCCTGGTGTAGGGGTGGCTTGTGAAAAAGTGAAATATCCGACGCTAAGGTTTTGTGGATCGTCGTAGTGGCCTGTATTTGCCGGCCGTCCAAATGATCCTGCTTCGAGGGCTGGGCTGTGATCTTGCCCAGGGTCACCACCTGCGCAAGATCACAAAGCCGGTCCCACATTTCTTCAACAGTCGTCTGCACCAAGGCCGAGTTATGGGACTGCAACTGCTTCGGGGTCCCTGGTCGGGACCCAGCGGTACAGCGTGGGCACCGAAACCCCGAGCCTGGCGGCGACTTCCTTGGGCGGTGTGCCTTGGCTGAGGAGCCTTCGTGCGCAGCGGATTTTGGAGTCCGTCATTACACGTTTGCGGCCGCCGACCGTGCCCTGTTCGCGGGCAGCCTGTAGGCCTGCTTGGGTGCGTTCGACCCTTTATAGGCAGCTAATACCACGCCCCCGGGGAACACCTCAAGCCCAATGAAGCTAGCGGCTTCAGGCATGGTGAATCCTCGACTTTTCTCAACTGTCGCCTGGTATCGCGCCTTCATTCCCAAATGAGTTTTTACTCATTTGAGAGTAAATCGATGTGAGCAGTCAAGAACCCCTTAATGGTCTTCCCGTTTCGGGCTCCTCCAATGGAAGGGCATATTGCACGGGATAATACATGGCTTCCCGGGCCAGCGGAAGGGGTAGCCGTGGGAGCAACTATCTGAGTAGTTGCTTTTGATATGTGAAGCTTTTTGCTCTGGGCAATGGATGGTTTTTGGTATACCGTCACGTTCATCAGCTCTTCGCTGGGTCTCTTGTTGGGGGAAGGGTCTGCCCAAGCTTTAGTTGACAGTTTGGGTTGATATTTCGGTGACCGGTTGAGTGATCTTGTTTATTGTCTCAAACTCTATTGGTGTTAGTTTGCCGAGGCGTCGTTTGGCGGCGTCGGCGGTGGTAGGTTTTCTCGATCCAGACCACGATGGCCAGGCGTAGCTCTTCGCGGGTTTCCCACCGTTTTTGGTTCAATACGTTCTTTTGCAGCAGCGAGAAGAAACTCTCCATCGCGGCGTTATCTGCACATGCCCCGACCCGGCCCATGGACCCTCGCAGGCCGGCGGAGTTGATCAGGCGGACGTACTTCTTGGACCGGAATTGAGAGCCCCTGTCGCTATGTATCAGCGTTCCTTGCGGGTCTCGTTGACTGATCGCCGCTTTGAGCGCGTCAACGGCCAGAGCCGCTTTCATTCGGGAATCGATGGAGTACCCCACGATCCTGTTGGAGTAGACATCCTTGACCGCACACAGATACAGCTTGCCCTCACTGGTGTGGTGCTCGGTAATGTCCGTCAGCCACAATTTATTGGCGGCTGTGGCTGTGAAGTCACGCTGGACGTGATCGTCATGAACGGGCGGGCCGGCTTTCTTTCCGGTCCCGCGGCGGCGGTGAATGACCGAGAGAATCCTGTTCTCGCTGCACAGCCGCCCCACCCGGGTCTCGGAAGCCACGAGGCCTTGTTCGTGGACGAGTTCGTCATGGATCAGCCGGTACCCGAACGTCGGCTCCTCGGCATGAATGTCCAGGGCGGCGTTAACCAGGTGGGCTTCCTCCCAGTCCCGGTCACTGACAGGGCTGGCACACCACTGGTAGAAGGCTTGGCGGGAGAATCCCAAGACCCGGCAGGTCACCGCGACCGGCACCCGCAAAGGAGCATCCGGGGCGGCTAGTTCAAGGACCAGCGGGTACATCATTTTGGGTTGATATCCCGGGAAAGGTAAGCCACTGCCCGGCGCATCACCTCCGCCTCCTGCTCGAGGAGACGGATGCGTTTTTTCGCTTCTCGAAGCTCGGTTGATTCTTCCTTCGTTACCCCGGGAACGACCCCGTCTTGGACGTCGGCGATCTTCAACCACCGATGCAAGGCCGCCGGGGAAATACCGAAGTCCTTCGCGATCTGGACAATAGTGGATTCGTCCTTACGGGCCACCGCGACCACGTCACGGCGGAACTCTTCAGGAAAAGCTTTAGGCATGTTAAACATCCTTTCACCTGCAAGCCAAAACTCACAAGTTAGATGTCAACTAAAGCTTGGTCAAACCCCTTTCTTTGTAACGTCCAGCCGGGTTACTGATACATTTTGGGGATGCGTATCGGATACGGACGGGTTTCAACCCATGACCGCACCGTCGCCACCCTGACCAGCAACGGCGGTGACATCGACCCGGACCTCCTGCGGTTCCTCTCACCGCTGGGCTGGGAACACATCAACCTCACCGGCGACTACACCTGGCCGCGCGCCAGCCACATCAAACCCGGCAAATACAGGCCCCTACGACGACCGGCAAAACCTTAGCATCGGATATTTCACTTTTTCACAAGCCACCCCGTGTACTCCGGTACACCTCCTCTTCGGGTCTTTTTCGGGCAAGCGCCCCTGGCCACCGCCACTGCCGACTACGAATCACCCCTGAAGACCTGGAAAGAATGGCAGCCCCTTGCCGTGGCCGCCCACGGCTAGGTCCTCGGACCGGCCTGCCGGCCGAAGCTGTGCTCTCGAGGGGCCGAATCGCCGCTGCTGATCTGGAGCTCGACGTCGAGACGTCAGTAACGCGCGACGGCGACACTCACGGTCTGCTGTTCGCGCGGGTGACCGGATGGGAGGTAGGCGAGGGACCCATCCATGGCGGTTGCCACGTGTGTCACCGGGGCTGTGCCGGGAAAAGCTGCCGGTGATAATTCGGTGAACAGGTTTCTAGATGGCTTTGCCAGGATTGAGAATGCCTTGCGGATCGAAAACGTTACGGATCCTGTGCTGCAGATCGATCGACGTCTGACCGAGTTCATCTTTGAGCCAGTCGCGTTTGAGCAGTCCGATGCCGTGCTCTCCGGTGAGCGTTCCGCCGAGTCCCTTCGCTAGATAGAACATGTCGCCCAGCGCTTTCTTGGCTGGGCCAGAGGTAATCGACTCGCCGTGTTTCATCACTATCATGGGGTGCAGGTTTCCGTCTGCTGCATGGGCCACAGTGTAAATCGGAACGTTAGTCCGGGCCGAGATCTCCTCAAGCCCGGCAACTACTTCTGCCAGCTTGTTGCGGGGGACGCCAACGTCTCCAATCGAAACGGTCCCTAGCCGTTCCAAGGCGGGAATCGCCTGTCGGCGGAGGGTTACGAGCTCAGTCGCGTGGGCATCGTCGGTTGCGCGCTCATGGGATGTGGCGTAGGGCTTGATGGCCTCGAGCAGTACATCCTGTTCAAGATAGGCGCCATAGCCGTCTGTTTGGGCTAAGAGAAAAGCTCCACCCCGGGCCCGGTGGTTTGTTCCCAGCATGGCGTCTACCGCTTCGACCGTCTGGCTGTCCATCAGCTCAAGGACAGAAGGCTGCAGGCGTGCTGCGATGATGGCGGAAGCAGCTTGGGCAGCATGCTCCACGTCGGGGAAGAAGGCTGTGACAGTAGCGGTTTGGAAGGGCCGGGGGCGAAGGCGGAGGGTGGCTTCCACCACGATCCCCAATGTTCCTTCAGATCCGATGATCAACGCGTTGAGATCGTAGCCGGATACACCCTTGATCGTGTTGCGCCCTGTCTGCAGGAGGGTTCCGTCAGGAAGTACTACTTTCAGGGCGAGGATCGATTCTCTGGTCACGCCGTATTTTGCGCACCACATTCCGCCGGCGTTGGTGGCTATATTCCCTCCGATCGAGCAGATGGCCGTGCTGGCGGGGTCAGGGGCGTAAAACAATCCGTAGTCAGCGACCGCTGCGTTGACCTCTGCGTTGAGCACTCCGGGCTGGACGACGGCAAGTTGCTCGACCGGGTCTATCGACAAGATGCGGTTCATCCGCGAAACGTCGACAACTACCTCACCTGCCTGGGCAGAGGCGCCGGCAGCCAAACCGGTACCTGCGCCGCGAGGAACGATAGGCACCCGGAGCTCCGATGCGAGCTTCATGGCCTCGACAACGTCCTGGATGGATTCGGCGTAAACGACGCCATCCGGCAGCGTCGGGGGAGTGTAGCCGGAGCGGTCGGTATTGGCAGCCGAGCGCGCTGCTTCGGAGTTGGAAGTATTCCTTAGGCCCTTGAGCAGGGCGGTTGATGAATTCAGCTCTGACGGAACAACGGTGTTGGTGGACATGTTTTTGCCTCGTTTTACTCGGAGTCTGGATTGATGCCGGATCGGGGGCGCCGCTAGGGCACCATCCAGCCCAGAATCGGGGTTGACTGAAGGAAGACGAGGACCGTGATCAGCAGCAGGAGAACCACGCTCCAGCCCGCAAGCTTTCGCAGCAGCGTGCCTTCGGAGCCTTCCATTCCGATGGCAGCTGCCGCCACCGCGAGGTTCTGTGGTGAGAGCATTTTGCCCAAGACACCTCCGGAGGAGTTGGCCGCCGCCATGAGGAGGGGTGAGAGGCCGATTTGTTTGGCGGCCGCAATCTGCAGCGGACCGAACAGTGAATTAGAGGACGTATCTGATCCCGTCAGCGTCACCCCGAGCCATCCGATGAGCGGAGACAGCAAGGTGAAGAAGCCCCCGGCTGAGGCAAGGGCGACGCCGAGGGTGGCCGTTTCCCCGGATAGCGTCATAACAAAGGACAGGGCCAGCACGGAACTGACGGTGACGATGGTCCAGCGAAGTTGGACCAGGGTCTCACCATAGATGCGCACTGCCTGCCGGAACGGGATCCGGTAAATTGCAGTGGTCACCAGGCCTGCGAAGAGGAGCAGGGTCCCGGTCGCTTTCAGATGGTCCAGATGGAAGGTTTCGTTGGCCACCGGCTTACCGACGGCGTCGACAACGTCCAGGCCGGGCCAGCGGAAGGTGACGGTGCCGACGTGCCCGAGCCATGTCTTGACCGCTGGTAGTTGTGAAATCGAGAAGATGACAACGATGACCAGATACGGTGCGACAGCCATCCAGACAGAGCGCGCCGTTGGCCGTTTGTGAGTCACGGACAGGGGATTGATCACGGCAGATGCTGATACGGACTCGGTGACGGAGGCTGCAGCCGGTCCCCGGGCCATGTTCCCGTGACCGGCTGAAGGCCTCCCGCTTGCAGCTGCGGATATAACAGAGGCCCCGCCGACATGCCCGGCGTCCGTTTCTCCGGAAGAAGTAAGAATCTGCGAGGGCTGCCAAAACCGCAGCATGAGCAAGACTGCCCCAATGGCAGCCACGGATGCTACAACATCCGTCAGCTCCACCGCGAGGAAATTGGAGGTGAGGAACTGGAACAGTCCGAACACTGCGCCCGCGACCAGAGCCACCGGCCATGTCTGCTTCACTCCGCGGCGCCCATCGACGATGAAGACCAGCATCAGCGGAACAAGCACGGCCAAAAAGGGTGTCTGACGACCGACCATGGAGGAAAGATCACGCAATGGCAGACCCGTGACGCCATTGAGTGCAATGAGCGGTGATGCCATGGCGCCGAATGCTACGGGTGCGGTGTTCGCCAGCAGGGATACCATCGCAGCCTTCAGCGGTTTCATTCCCGTGGCCATGAGCATGGCTGCGGAAACAGCGACGGGAGCCCCAAATCCCGCGAGGGCCTCAAGCAACGCACCGAAACAAAAGGCGATCAGGATCGTCACGATCCGCTGATCGTTGGAGATCGAGCGGATCGTGTTGCCCAGCGCCTCGAACCAGCGGGTCGCCACGGTGAGCTTATAGATCCATAGCGCATTGATAAGAATCCAGAGAATCGGAAAGACTCCGTAGACTGCGCCCGCCGCTGTGGCGCTGAGGGCCTGGCCGACAGGCATTTGCCAGATAAGAATGGCCATCAGAATTGACGATAAAAGACTGGCCAGAGCAGCTTTGGCGGCCTTGACGCGGAACACGCCAAGGAGAACGAAGAGAATGATCAGCGGCACCGCGGCGCACAGTGCCGAGACGAGCAAGGAGCCGCCGAGCGGCGCAAGAATCTGTTGGAACGAAGTCACAATGAATGCTCCCGGGCTTTCAGGAAGGGGGAAGAATCGGCGTTGATTCAAGGACAGCCGCACTGGATTTCACAGAGCGGAATCGTATTGTTGCTGGGTGGAGACGACAATAAGCGTGTTTCCGGTCACAGTCAATGCCTCTGCCCGTCAGCGCAATGAACGTTGACACAGTCAGATTGAACCCGCATTATGGGTTGGTATGCCACTTTGTGGGTTTTCCCGAGGAGAATGGCGGGCAAGGCCCGAAGGCGAGCCACCCCCCGTTTCCGGGGGCGGGCCTAAGAAGCTCAAAGGCGATTCGGTGGCGAGGGTCGAACTCAGGCAGGGCTGACTTTTGCTCGGCAGGCTTTTATTTTTTGCAAGACAAAACTTTTGGAAGGTTGGAGTATGCCCAACTATGTGAATGCCAGCGGACTCAGCGTGGCAGAGGAACTCTATGCTTTCGTCCGTGACGAGGCGCTGCCGGGCATCGGAATGGCCGAGAACGCGTTCTGGGCCCAGGCCGCAGAAGTCATTGGGCACTTCTCGCCTCTGGTCAGTGAGCTCCTGGATATCCGTGACCTGCTGCAGCAGCAGATTGACGAGTATTACCGTTCACTCGGCGGGGCGCCTGTGGATCCGGACGCCTACGAGGATTTCCTTCGCTCGATCGGCTACCTGGTAGAGGTGCCCGGTGATTTCGCCATCACGACCGGCAAAGTTGACCCGGAGATCGCGACTATTTCCGGACCGCAGCTTGTCGTACCGCTGCTGAATGCCAGGTTTGCGACCAATGCGGCCAACGCCCGTTGGGGTTCCCTTTATGATGCGTTGTACGGCACCGACGTCATCGATCAAGCTCAGGGATGTGGGCAAACGGCTGGTTACAATCCACTCCGTGGCGCCGCCGTCGTGGCCCGCGGGCAAAAGTTCTTGGATGAACACTTGACCCTGGCGGACGGATCGCACGCCGCTGTGGTGGCCTATCGAATCGCAGACGGCGCCCTCGTTGCCGAGACCAATGACGGTACGACGGAACTGGCCAAACCGAGTCAGCTCGCGGGCTATCAGGGAACCGGTGCTGACCCTGAAGCCCTCCTTTTCGTTCATAACGGGCTTCACGTGGAGATCCAGATCGATCGCGGCCACCCCATCGGCTCGGCTGACCCGGCCGGTGTAAAAGACATCGTACTTGAGTCCGCCATTACGACGATTATGGATCTGGAAGACTCGGTTGCGGCCGTAGACGCCGAGGACAAAGTAACGGGCTATCGCAACTGGCTGCAATTGATGCAGGGGACGCTGACTGCAGATATGGCCAAGGACGGTCGCACATTCAACCGGCGGCTCAACCCGGATCGTGTATACACGGCCCCCGACGGCTCGGAGCTTACCCTGGCCGGCCGCTCGTTGCTGCTGATCCGTCAGGTGGGCCACCTGATGACCAGCGACGCGGTGCTCGACGCGTCCGGGAAACCAGTGCCTGAGGGTATCCTCGACGCACTGTTCACCGGTCTTGGCTCCGTTCACGACATCCGCGGGCAGCATGCCGGCCATAACTCGCGGACTGGATCGGTATACGTCGTGAAGCCGAAAATGCACGGACCTCGTGAGATTGCTGTGGCCTGCGCCCTGTTTGCCCGCACCGAGGCAATGCTGGGCCTTGACCCGCTCACTTTGAAGATCGGAATCATGGACGAGGAGCGTCGCACCTCCGCCAACCTGAAGGCATGCATCTGGCAGGCGCGTGACCGCGTGGCATTCATCAATACCGGATTCCTGGACCGTACCGGCGACGAGATCCACACCTCAATGCTCGCCGGTCCCATGGTCCGCAAAGCGGACATGCGTCAGTCAAGCTGGATCGCAGCCTACGAGGACGCCAATGTGGATATTGGACTGGAGTGCGGGTTCAGCGGTCGGGCTCAGATCGGAAAGGGCATGTGGGCAGCGCCGGACAATATGGCTGACATGCTTGCCGACAAGGTTTCCCACCCGCTCGCCGGTGCTGACTGCGCATGGGTCCCCTCACCGACTGCCGCGACCCTGCACGCCATCCATTACCACCAAGTCGACGTGGATGCCCGGCAGGCCGAACTCGCCGGGAAGCGCCGTTCGTCCCTGCGGCAACTGCTCACGGTCCCCGTTGGTGAACCCAGCAGTTGGGCGGCCGATGCCAGGAGCAACGAACTGGACAATAACATTCAGAGCACCCTGGGATACATAGTTCGCTGGGTCAATGACGGGGTGGGGTGCTCCAAGGTGCCCGATATCCACGGCACCGCACTGATGGAGGACCGCGCTACCTGCCGCATCAGTTCACAGCACATTGCCAACTGGCTCCTGCACGGAGTCGTAACCCACGAACAGGTGGAAGCATCACTGCGGCGTATGGCTGCGATTGTCGACGAGCAGAACGCGGCGGACCCTGCCTACCTGCCCATGTCGCCGTCGTTCGACACCGACGCATTCCTCGCAGCCCGCGAACTCGTTCTCGACGGCGCCGCTCAGCCGTCTGGATATACCGAACCCGTGCTCCACCGTTACCGCAGCGCGCACAAGCACACCGGGAATCCGTCGGGATCACAGCAGGTAACCCCTGTGTGAAATGAACCTCTCCATGAATGGCCAATGGCGCTGGCCCGCGCTGGCAATGTTTTCCGCCGGCTACGGGGCAAACCAGTTTGTTCCCCTTCTGGCACTTTATCGCCACACGCTCGGGCTTTCGGATGCGGAAGCGACGGCCGTGTTCGGTATCTACGCCGTGGGCCTGATTCCGGGTCTGATCCTGGGTGGAAGGGTCAGCGATGCTAAGGGACGTCGACCGGTAATGCTGGCCTTCACCGGGGTTTCGCTGCTGGCGACAGCAGTTTTGATCACTGGTCAGTGGGGTGTGACTGGCCTGTACGCCGGCAGGTTGCTCACCGGAGTGGTCTCCGGCACCGTCTTTACAGCTGGCACCGCCTGGGTGAAGGAGCTTTCCGGTGACGGCGCTGCCGGCCCGAGGCGGGCTGCGCTGGCGCTAACGGCAGGATTCGGTGTCGGCCCGCTCGTCGCCGGTCCGCTGGCCCAATGGGGGCCCGCACCTGTGGTGCTGCCCTACGTGATGCATCTGGTTCTGGCCGGTACCACCCTGGTAGTTTTACCGCGCGCAGACGAAACGCTGCCGCCCGGCCGGCGCCTGCGGCCCCGGGAGCCGCTTTTGCCCGCGGCGGTTTTCTCGGACCGCTTCCGGCGCGTGGTCGTTCCGTTGGGTCCGTGGGTGTTCGGGAGCGTAACCTTGGCGTTCACAACGCTCCCGGGACACGCAACCGGATCGACCGGCGTTCTCGGTGTGGCTTTCCCTGGGCTGCTTGCCGCCGGTGCCCTCGTCGCGGGTGTGATCTCCCAGCCTTTGGGTAGGCGGCTATATGAGTCAGGGGCGGTCCACGGAGGGACCGCCGCAGCGATGACGGGCCTGGGCATTGTTGCCGCCGGTTGCCTGGCGGCTGCCTTTGCGACAGCGTGGCCCGGGATGCCTGCTGCAGCGGTGGCCGCACTGCTCCTCGGTGCGGGCTACGGAATATGCCTCATCGTGGGTCTGCGGGAGGTCGAGGACATCGCCGCGCCCGGAGAGCTGGGGGCTGTCATCGCTCTGTTCTACAGCCTGGCGTACTCCGGACTGGCCGTGCCTTACCTGCTCGCTCTTCTGGCCCCGGACACGGGCTACCCCGAGGCGTTGATCTTCACCTCGGTCGCCGTTATTTTGACGTTGACCGCCGTATTCCTGGCAGGTCGCTCCCGCTGCCGGGCGGGAACAGAAACCAATAACTCCTGATCTGCCGCCCCTGCCCGGACCCCCGCTACCGTATCCTCCCCTCCCACCGGATGGGCGGGTCGCAGCTGGCGCTGCTGGTCAGACGTTTGTCCTGATCACTTGAACAGCGGAGACACGCCGCTCGGTCTAGGCTCGGGTGCCGCTGATTATGGACACAGTGCGTATCGCGGATTCGCTCGGGCTCGTCGAAGAATACTGGACGCCACGATCTCGAAGTCTTGTTGGGTCCGGGCCGAATTTTTTGTTGTTAACCCCGTAGCCAAGGCGGAAGTCGTCTACGGGGAATTCCATAGCAGGCGGGAATTTACCGTGGGGGATCGCGTTAGGTTGGAGTATGAAAGCTATTGTGTACCGGGCTACCGGCGACCCATCTGTTCTCGAGCTTGTCGACCGTGTGGTGAGCTACCCGGGGCCCGGAGAGGTCCGTGTCCGGATCAGGGTCTCTGGGGTAAATCCCACGGATTGGAAGTCGCGCCGAGGCGCTCAACCGGGTGAACCGCTGCCTTTTGCAGAGGTCGTGCCCAACCAGGATGGCGCGGGCATAGTGGATGCCCTTGGTGCCGGCGTCGACCGGTTCCGGGTCGGAGATCACGTCTGGCTGGCGTTGGCCGCGTATCAGCGGGCACACGGTGGGACCGCCCAGGAATTTGCGGTTTTACCCCTCGAGCGTGTTTTTGCGCTTCCGGAGCATGCGGGGTTTGATCTCGGTGCGAGCCTGGGCGTTCCAGCCATCACCGCGCATCGGGCCTTAACTGTTGCTGAGGATGGTCCACGCAGGCTGAGCCCAGGCTCACTCAGTGGCAAGGTGGTGCTCGTTGCGGGAGGGGCAGGTGCTGTCGGTCATGCCGCGATCCAGCTCGCTAAGTGGGCCGGCGCCGTCGTTATTACTACCATCAGCAGTCCGGCAAAGGCAGTGCTGGCCCGCAACGCGGGAGCCGACCATGTCATCAATTACACGGAAGCCGACACCGCAGCGCAGATCCGCTATATCGCTCCGGAGGGCGTCGATCTCGTCGTCGAGGTGGCGCCCGCGCAGAACTCCGAACTGGACTTGGCAGTCGTCCGTAACAACGGCTGTGTCGCTGTCTACGCCAATAATGGTGGTGATCACGTTCATTTAGACGTGCGCAGACATTTCAGTCTCAATGTCCGCTACCAGTTTGTGTTGCTGTACACGCTGGGGACGGAGGCTGTGCACGCCGCAGCCGAGGACATCAATGCAGCAGTTGCCGACGGCGCTTTGGCTGTGGGGGAGCAGGCAGGCCTGCCGCTGCATCGTTTTGACCTGGCGGACACGGCTGCGGCCCATGCTGCGGTTGAAGAGGGCATGGTTGGCAAGGTGCTCATTGATGTAGCCCCCGCCTAGGCGTGCCCGCGGCGCCAGGCAGGGAGCCTATCGCTTCCGGTCGGGTAATGGAGGCGTCCTGATGGCGGGCTCAGCCTTGATGAGCAGTCGCGTGGCTCCATGACTCCAACCGCGTATCACGAACCAGGTCGGAGATCTCGGCCATGAACCGGCCAGCAATTCTGAGTGACCCGCAACGGCGATCGCCGCGTGGAAGCGCTCGTCTCCGTCCGCGCCACGCTGTCCCGCACCAACCTCGGCCTCCATTAAAGGCGCGTAGGCGCTGCCAGCGCTGCAGACCATGGTCATTTGCACCTTCGACGTCTTTGATCCGGCTGTCCTGACGGTCGGGAAAATATCCGGCTGAACCAGGGACAATATCATCTTCCGAGAAGCCGCTTTCGAAGCCACGATCCGTAGATTCAGCGCAGAATCGCGGACGAAAATATGCCAACGCGCGGTACAGGTGGTCGAGGGGGTTGCTGCCGCCCACGGGCTGCAGGCCGACATAAAATACACCCTGTTGTATCCGGTACTGGTCAATAATGAAGACACTTACTCCCTGGTCCAGGAAGTGATAACCGATCCGTTGGGTGAAGACCGCTACGCCGAGCTGTCGCACCCGGAAGCTGGCACTGAAGACTTTTCCTTCATTGCCAACGAGGTCCCGTTGGCCGGACACCTCCGGTAACGGAAAGGATGGTTTGTTGTGGACGGCATCTCTCGGGAGGCGTTGCCCCGACGTCAGGCCGTTGCGGCCGCTTCGCGCCAAGCGAACTTCTGGAAAGGCACGTCCACCGGCGTTTGAGCCAGGTGGTTGGTGTAGTTCGACATTACTTTTTGCGAGACTCCAAGGACTACTTCGAGGACCTGGCGCTTGGTGAAGCCAGCATCCAGAAAGGCCCGCACGGCGTCGTCGTCCACGTTTCCTCGCTCACGCACCATACCCAAAGTGAAGGTGCGCAGGGCCTCCAGACGGGGGCTGGGCAAAGGCGTTTCATTGCGCAGCGCTTCGGTGATTGCATCGTCCACCTTCATGGATTTTGCAATACCGGTGTGGGCCGGAACACAGTAGGTGCAGGCGTGTTCGACGTTAACCGTCTGCCAAACGACAGTCAGCTCGTCCTTGTCAAAGCTCGAGTCAAGGAACAGCTGATGCACCAGCTGATAGCCCTCGAGCAGGCCGGGCGCCTCGGCCATGGTCGCGTGCAATCCCGGGATCCTCCCGTTCTGTTTCTTCGATTTGGCGAGCAGAGCCTTGCTCGCTTCGGGTGCTGTGTCTTCGTCGTGCCGTTGGAAATCGATCATGGGTTTCTCCGTTTCAGTCTCGGTCGGCCATCGCAAGCCAGTGGTTGAGGAATCTTCAAAGAGATTCTGGTTAGTTGCCCCTCAGATGCTCTTGTGGTCCTTGACTGCGCCTTCCAGCTCGCGCAGCTTCGGAGCAATCGCGGCATCGACCGCGTGCGGGTCGGTCACGTAAAGCTGCTGCATACCTCGGACTGCTCCAGCAGGCCGGCCCGGACGTTGCCGGCGTTATTGACCAGCAAATCCACGATTGAGCTTCCGGGTTGAGGTCGCGGACCACAGACAGGACCCGGGGGGTGAACTCTCTTTCTGTACCAAACGGTACCCTATTATTGGGGTCTTTGTTACCGAGAGGTACCAAAGTCGTCCAGGCGACGTAGACTGAGCTAATGAGCATTAGCGTGGATGCCGCGATCGGTCGCCCGAGACTCTTCGATGAGGAAGCTGTTCTCGCCAAGCTGACCGATTTGTTCTGGCGCCAGGGGTACGGCCAGACCTCGATGACGGAGATCGTGAGGATAAGCGGGGTCCACAAGCCGAGTCTTTATCGCACCTTCGGCACCAAGGAACAACTCTTCGCCACGGTGCTGCGCCGCTATCTCGCCGAGCGGATTGCAATGTTCGCTGCACTGATCGAACAGGCCGGGCCCGGGGTCGAGGGCGTCCACAGGTTCGTGGAGCTGTTCGAAGTAGACGCGATCTCCGAGCGGGGCCGCGATGGGTGCCTGATGGTGATGGCCTCTAACGAGCTGCGTGGCACCCTGCCGGGCTATGACTTCTCGAAGATTTACCGACGACAGATGCGCGAGCAGATCCGCACCCTCATCGTTCGGGCCCTCCCCGAAGGGGAGGCCGATTCAGCGATTGCCCAAGCGCGAACGGACCTCCTCACCACTTACCTGTTGGGGTTGCAGGTCATCATGCGTTCGGGCGCAGACCCCAGATCCACCAATACCTCAACGCTATGCATGTCACCGTCGACACGTGGTAAAGCCCGTTGCGCGTAGCACCCACCTAACCCGGCCCTGAACTACAGTTTCCGGCCGGTGTCGGTTTATCGGCGTTGAGTCCGTGCTCACTTTTGATGCCTCTGGGCGCGTGGCTTGCTGCTGCTCGCTGACTCGGGTGATTACCGCGATGCTGACTGACGGGCTCGGTTGAACTCGATGTCGTGACGGTGAACGTGTTGGCGAGTTCCTGGTTTCCCGTTAGTTGATCCGCGGTGGGTTCAATTCGGGACGCCCACGGGGAGTGGTCTGTCAGCCGTGGCCTTCGACTTGGCCCGACCGGTTTTGAAACTTGGACCAGCGACACAACGGTTATGAGTCGTGAGCTTGCCGTCGCTGCCAATGAATACTCTGACAAGCCCAGTCATCTTTTCTCTTATGCCGGCCTCGAGGTGAGCCATATCGCGAGGAACGCAGCGCCAAAGCCGACCATCAAAGCTGCGGCGTTGACCGAGCCCGAGATGATTCCGATCGTCTGACCGTACGTGACGAGGCGCACCAGCCCGATGACGATCAGGATCGTGCCGGCCAAGAACAGGAGCACAGGTATCCGCAGCACGCAGCCCAGGGCGGCGAGGGCGCCCAAAACGACGAACGCAAGTGCCTGCACCAGGTTGACCGAGACGAACTGCAGCGGCGTATAGTTCACCAGCGCGAACAGGGAGCTCAAGGCGGTGAAGCCGGCAACTATCAGCCCGCGGATACGCCAATCCCTCGGCGTGCGGGCAGAACGGGTGTCCGCGGTGCCGCTCGCGCTGCTCATGAGAGCACCATCGCGATCCGAGCCGGACGACCCGCCAAGGACGACCACCGCGGTCTCAGCAGCCCGTCGACGCCGGTGATACGACCGGCCGCGGTAGCCAGGATTACGAATTGCGCGGCGAACATCAGGTAGTAACTCCACTGCCACTCCCCGGGCGTGTTCAGCACCGAGAGGGTGATGGCCACGGTCTGCAGGATGCCGATGGCCGCCCAGAAGCGCGTCAGGAAACCCACGAGCAGGAACGCCCCGAGAAAGAACTCTGCGATCAGCACCCCCCAGCCGAAGAGCGCGAAGTTTGGAAAGATAACGTTCTGCACCAGCCAACTGAAGGGCTCGAGCACCGGATGCTTCACCGCATCGGAGGTGAACTGGTACAGACCACTCTGAGAGGCCTGCCCGAAGTCGGGCGGACGCTTCCAATCTACGTTCTGAAGCCACATGAGCCCCACGGCGATCCGGACGGCCGCTAGCACAGCGCGCGCGGGCCGACCGGTCTCGAGACGGTTGATGCCCGACGCTTCGGTGGTCCGGGTCGTACTAGTCATGGCGTTCTCGTTCCGTTCAGGCACAGGCGAACATCGAAGTGGCGGCCGTCACCGACGACCACTGTTGGATGAAGAGTTCGCTCACCCGGTCGAGCGAGGGAGCGAGCGGCAGAATCTGTCGACTCACGAGCGCGTCCTCGTCGAGCGCGGCAACCGGATGCCAGTAAACGCCTTCCGCCGTGACAGTCACCTCGGGGATGAGCGATTTGCTCGAGAACGCGACCCCCTCTTCGGCGACGCCCTGGTGCGCGATGGGTCGGATCACCTGATCTGCCCGCGGGATCCCGAGCCCGTCAAAGAGGGCGTGCAGCTCGTCTAGGGCCGGGTCGTCGTGCGCCGAGATCGTCGCGGCGACCCGCACAATGAAGCCCTCTGCGAGTGCAACTCGAATGCCGTCAAGCGCCCGCTTCCAACTGCCGGCGCCGCGGTGCGAGTCGTGAACGTCGGCCGTGGGTGAGTCCACGCTGATCTGCAGCGTTAATCCCTCGCGCGGCATCGCCCGCAGTTTGCGTAGCCCTTGGCCACGGAACAGCATCCCGTTGGTCAGCAGCGTGGTCGGCAGCCGGTCGGCGCACGCCCGCACAATCATGTCGATGTTGGGCAGCAGGAACGGCTCGCCGCCGGTGAGATACAGCTCGCGCACGCCCCACGCCGCGGCTTCGGCCACGAGCGTCTGGATGGCGTCGATCCCGAGCAGTCGCGGGTCGGTCTTCGGTGAGGACGCGACGCAGCAGTAGTCGCAGGCCAGGTTGCAGTGGAAGTTGGTGTACAGCCACAGCCGGGCCCCGGGCATCCGGTCGGCGGGGATCATCGAGGCCGGGTTGCGCGGCCGGCCCCGACCAACCGTGACGTGGCCAGAGTCCTGCTCGACCATCAGGGTGCTGACGAGGGTGTTACCGGTCTTCTCGCACCAGCGGCGCACGAGTTCCAGGTCGCTTGCTGACGCCACCGCGAACTCGGCGGTGTCACCCTCGGCGAGCTGTTCAACGGTCCGCATCAGCGCCATGACTACCATCGTGCGTCCACCCCCTGCTCCTCGATGGCCTCGAATAGACCCGTATAGCCCTCGAGGTGCGGCTCGACCCATTCAGTCAGCCCCTCCAGTTCGAGGATGCGCCGGTGTGCAGGAACCTCCCAGTCCATGGCGAGCAGCTTCGCCACCCACGGCGCGTACACCGACTCGGGCAGGGTGTCGAGGGCGGTGAACATGCAGTGCGAGTAGGTTTCGGTCTGCCAGACCTGCTCGAGCATTCCGGGCATCAGATCGCCGCGGCCGAGGTTCTCCCAGACCGTGATGCCGACGGCGGCGACATCAGCATCACCGGCAAGTACCGCGTCGATCGCGTCCAGCTCGCTGCGCCCAGTGTCACCGTGCTTGCCGATGTCGCTGTCAAAGCGTCGCAGCTGCATTTGGTCGACGTCCACCCCGGCCGTGCGCAGGTAGTGCAGGGGCAGGATTGCGGCGTGAGCTGAGTCCGCCGACCCGAGTGCCAGGCGCCGGGTCGCGATGTCGCCGGGGCCGGACCAGCCGCTTCCTGCGGCCGCCACGAACACCGTCGAAAAAGCGGCGTCCGTGTCGCGCATGGCGAGGGCCCGCACATGCCCATCGGTCTGCAGCACGGCACGCGCGTAAGCCAGGTTGGTATTCCAGGCAATGTCGATCATCCCGGCTTGTAATGCGTCGACCAGGCGGCCGTAGTTGGAGAACAGCACGAAATCCATGGCCGATGCGGGCTCGTCAAAGTAGTCGCGAATACCTTCCCAGATGGGAACGACGTTCGGCGTGTAGGCGACTGCTCCGACGAGCAGAGGGGCTCCGATTAGCTGCGACATCTGGCACTCAGAACAGCGGAAGGCCGGTGAGGGCCTTGCCGTAGAAGTCGTAGAGCACGTCGGCGGTCGGCGCCATGACCGAGCCGGCGCGTGCGTCCCGGAACGCCCGCTCGATCGGCAGATGCTTCGAGAACGCCGCCCCTCCGCAGACCCGCATCGCCGATTCGGTAATTGTCAGCGCGGCGTCGTTGGCCGAGGCTTTCACCCCGAGCACGAACAGTGTGGTGTCATCGGCGGGGGTCGCGACCCGTGCCGCCGCCTGCGCAAGGTAAGAGCTCTGCGCGGCGAGTGCGATGCTCATTCTCGCCACTTGGGCGCGGATCGTCGGCAGCGCGGACAACGCCTGATCCAGATGCTGCAAGCGGGCACCGGCCACGTGGGTCGTCGCCGCATCCACCGCCGTCCGAGAGAGTCCGAGCGAGACAGCCGAGTTGCCCAAGTTAAACCATGGCAGCACGGTGGCCATCATGGTGCCGAATCCGCTGCCCGCCTCGCCGAGGCGATAGCTGGACGGAATCGTCACCGACACCGACATCGGGCTCGACGCGTTGCCGCGCAGCCCCAGCCCGCTCCATGGACCGGCGATCTCCAGACCCGGGGTGGTGGACGGGATCGCGTACAGGTCGACTGTCTCAGGGTCGACCGCGCTCTTCGACGACATCACATACACATCGGCGTAGCCGGCCGAGGTCACCCAACTTTTGTCGGCCGTGAAGCGCAGGTCGTCCCCGTCGGCGAAGGATTCCGACACGGGAGCCCAGAAGTGCGAGCGCGACCCCTTTTCACTGAAGGCGAGTGTGCCCAGAACCTCGCCCGACGCCATCCGCGAGAGGAGGTCCGGCATCGCGGCCGGCGGGGCGGCTGCCACGGTCACCGCAGCAGCGAGATGCATCAAATAGATCATCGCGGTCGAACCACAGGCGGCAGCGATGGAACCGATCACCTCGATGAACTCGGCCGGGCCGGCGCCTATGCCCCCGGCGTCCTCGCTGATCACCAGACCGAGCAGGCCACTTGCGCGGAGCGCCGCGACCGAATCTACGGGAAAGACGCCGTCGGTATCGACCTGTTCGGCGTGAGCAGCGGCCACTGCCGTAACCTCCGCGACCGCCTCGTTTAGCGTCGTCTGCGTCATGGTCATCCGGTGTCCTGTCTTCGTTGATCAGGTACGTGAACACCGCCCTCGCGGAGAGGTGTTGACTAAGTATGCACCATCGAGACGTCTACGCCCACAGATGGGGCCCGTCGCACACAATGCACCGGTCCGAGAATTTAAGCCGAGCCAGCGACTTCATCTGGCCGCGTGCCTGCGTACCCGCGACCAAGCGCCCGCAAGTACAGGCCAGCAGGGCGCTGCAAGATTTTGGCGTGGGAAATTTCTTCACAGTGACTGGCCAGCCAATTGGTGCGACGACGTCTGAGCGGCGTTGTCCGCCGGGTGCAACACCCGTTACACCGACGCTGCCCTGACAGCCCTATGAAGCCAGGGGAACCCCATACAGTAGCTAACTTTAAACCGTCACTGCCGGTCCTTGACGTAGTCCTCCGGATCAATATCATGGGGTTCAATGCCGGCGGCGTGGGCTGCTTCGAACGCGCAGAAGGCCACCGCGATAGTATGGCGCTCGTCCAGACTGACGTGTCGGCGAAAATCGGTTAGTCCTTCCCGTTCTTCTTCGGCCATGTGGTCGCCGTTGACTTTGTTAACGTTCGCGATTGCTGACCACCAGGAGTCTGATCCGGCATCGTGGGCGGCAACATCGTGGATGGCGTCGCGGATCTCGTTGTGGTCGTGGATGGCGTCTTTGGTTTCCTCACCGGGGCTCCCGTTGGCGCCGGCGTTCTTCCCCAGGGTCAGCAAGACCGGGTAGAAAAGCAATTCTTCGGCTTTGGCATGGACTTCCAGTAGTATCCGGAGCCGCTCCCATACTGCGGTTGCCTGGCCTGGTTCTGCGGCGTGCATTTCGTCCAGCAGGGCGAACATGCGCCGCTGTTCATGGTGGTCATTGAGGATGATTTCGGTGATATCCATAAGAGCGCCTTCTAACTGTTGATGTGCTAAATCAGCCTTGAAGCGGAGAGAAATCAACCGCTTCAAGGAATACCGACTCGATATGCGTCGTGAGCTCGCCCTCTAGGACAGAGGCCGCGCGGGCGCTGATCCACTCCGGGTCGGCTGCGAACGCTGCCCAGTTTTCCTTCGGCGCCCCCCGATGTCGGAGCAGATAAACGAGGGTACCGGCATCTGGGTCGCGAACCCAGTACCCGATGCTGCTCATCCCGTGCCGCTCCAGGAGTCCGACCGTGTGATCGCGGAAACGCTGCAGAAGATCCTCCATTTTGCCCTCGGCCGCGGTGTAGGTGCGCAGTTCAAATGTCATGTAATGGCCTCTTTCGTTGTGCTCCCGGCTGACGTCGGCGCCGGGTGGGCTGGTTGTGTAGCTAAGTGCTGAAGCGTTGATCCGAAGCTACGCAACTGCTTTGTCTGGAGCATTCCGGATCATGCGGTCCATTAACCGGAAGTCCCTACGTATGGGTGCGCCGGCTTCCACCGTGCCAGTCCTCCTGAAGGCCGACCTCGTCGTCGCGCACCCCGAAGCTGCGAAGCTGGGGCTGCTCCCGCAGGCTGCGCTTCATTTCAGCAAACCCGGGGAAGCGCGCCAGGCCAACCACATGATCCCATAAGGCCGCGGCGTCTTCTTCGCGGGGAAGCCGACTGATCACGGGTCCAAAAAAAGCGATCCCGGCGGGAGGCTCAAAATGAAGAATCGGCGTGCCGACGTCCTTGCCGGTAAGTGCCAGCGCCTCCTCGCCCTCCGCCCGGATCACGGCGTCCCACGACGAGTCCTCCAGCGCCGAGGCGTACGAGATGTCCAGATTGGTGGCGGCCAATGCGGGCCCGACGAAGTCCGAGGTCCCACGGTGGTCAAGCTCGGGTGTGTCCAAACTAGTGTCGGGGTCGGAATCGAAGACTTGTGCTCCCAGCCGTTCGTAGAGGGCGCCGACAGACTCCGGGCCGTGGTCGGCGCGGACGGCAGCTGCCACACGAAGCAGCCGCAGGCCCGCGGTGTGGCCGGCATCGTACCCTTCCGGGAAACGGGCGTCGTAATCAACCTCGGCATTGATAAGCCGGAGCGAGATGAACCGCCACTCCACCCGATAATCACGCTGTCGGGCGACCATGCGTACCCATTTGCTGGTCATCCAGGCAAACGGGCACACCGGATCGAAGTAGAACCGGATGTCAGGGTTTTTCATTGGTGGGCCTCCAAATGGTGCAGGATCGCCGCGACTACCTGCTCGGGCGAATCCTCGGTCGGGATGTGCTTTCCGGGAACTTCAGTCAGCTCGGCATTGGGGATTTCTTCGACGTACCGGCGTGCGAAGGAGACCTTCTGGAAGTTGTCGTCCCGGCCCCACACCAACAGTGTAGGGATGGCGGCCCGTTGCAGGGCTGGGACGACCTCCATGGTGTAGCGCTGATCGGCGGCGGCGGCCATTGCCATCCATGACCGCTGCCTGGCAGGCTCAAGCCACGGTGAGAGATAGTCGTCGACTTCTTCCTGGCGCAGCGGCCGGGCGACGGCGCCGCGGGTTGAGATTTCCCGCGCGCTGAGCAGGTCTGCGCCGCTGGTGGCCGCACGAACGTCCGGATCCCGGAATTTCTCGACGGCGGGCACGGGCCAGGAATCAAACATCACCGAATTCATCAAGACAAGGCTCCGCACCCGGCCGCTGGTCGCAGCGATGTGCTGGGCGATCCCGCCCCCGATATCGTGTGCAGCCAGGTCGAAATCCGTGATTCCGAGCTCGTCGGCTGCATCGAGGACGGTCGCGGCGAGTGCGGGGACGGTGGCACGGCCAACGTCGAGCTCACCGCTGCTGCGGCCGAATCCGGGCAGGTCAAGCGCTATACACCGCCTGACCGTGCCCAGCGCGGGCAGCACCGGCTGCCAGACCCGGCTCCAAAACGTTCCGTGCAGCAGAAGCAGCGGGGGAGCTCCTTTATCCCCGGCGGCAAGATAGGACAGCTCCGTCCCGTTCACGCTCACCTGTTCCCGGCGGACCGGCCCGTCCTGCTCACCCATCGCGATCCTTTCTGATGCCTTGCATAGCTGCGGAAGAACGGGGCTCGCCGCGTGGCTTAGGCGTCCCCAGCTCCCGGTCGTCCGACTGTTAAACGCAGCGTGCTCCGGCGATGATGTCACCCAGGCAGCGGCTGGCCCCGGTTCCAGGACCAGTGTGACCTGCACAACAGGTATCAGGATACCCCTGTCCGAAGCCCTGCCGGCAAGTATCCCGTCAGGTAAGGCGGCAGGCGCCGTCTGTGTGGACGGCAACGAAATGACCGCACTTGCAGCTTCACGAGCGACAAAGGCGCAAGATCCGCCGCAGTACAGTCGCCGTCGGAATCCGGCCACGACTGCACCGGACCGATCCGCCACGTCGGTGCCGCCGTCGTCGTTCATCAGCGACGACCGAGAGAGTAATATCCCGGTCGGAATTGTCAGAATTCCTACGGCATTCCCATGGCGTCAGCTTCCCGTCGCGGGACCAGACGGTCCGGGCCCGGCGGAGGGGGCGGATGCACCGGTGTTGAGTAGCTTGAGGGCGAGCACTGCGGCGAGGGTGGCAACGGGAAGTTCAACGAGAACCGCCTCGAGGATAGCGACGGTCAGGGGCGTCCCCGGTGGGGCTGTGGTGATGGCAAAGAGTGCATCAATGCAGAGGCTCGTGGAGAACGCTGTCGTGGCCAACACTGCGTACTTACTGCGTCTGTGCAGGAGTATGGCGCTGCATAGCGCTGCAAGTCCTTCGAAGCTGTCCAAGGCAGCCCACGCAATGTTCCAATTGTTCGCGACGGTTACGGCAGGCAGTGTTCGGGCCAGGTAGATGATCCAAACACTGTAGAAGAGAACGATGCCGGTCCCGGCGATAATGGCTGTCCTACGCCATTTCCGGCCCCACAGGCTCGAGAAAATGCTCGGGCCCACCGAGATTGCCATGACCGCTGTGGCCACCAGCACCAACCCGATTTTCACGTCGGTAAATGATGGGCCGCCGGTCCAACTGCCCGCTAACGACACCGTTCCGCCCCCAGGCTGCCAAGGTTGGCCGGTGACTGGGTGGGAGCCCGTGCAGTCACCGCGCCGGCCGCCGGGATCGACGCAGCAGGCCCGACGACGGTTCTCGCCGTAAGCACCAACAGCCAGGACGGCTGCGGCTGAGACTGTAAGCGGAGGGGCAGGCGGTTGGCATCCGGATCATCCCATGGTCCTTTCGATGTGTCATTGACTGCAGCCGTCCTGGCGGCCGGCCGGGAGCACTCCACGGCGTTGCGTGTAGCAATTCGACCATAGGCAGAGCGGACGGAAAGCGGAAACGACTCCTTGGTCAGCCCGCGCTGGATGGTTTCGAGACCCGCCAGGACTTCCGCGGTGCGCGCAGTGGCCGCACGCTCGAGAACGCGGGAGATGCTGGGAGCACGGGCGCTCGAGCAGGGGATCAGCGGGACGGCATCCGAACAGCGATCCGGCGTGCGGCCGCAGTGAGCACCGGCACGTATTCGATGAGCTGCTCGATGCTGGTCCGGTAAGCCGGCGCGGCGGTCGAGATCGCGGCCAGTGCCACGCCATCCGGGCCGAGAACGGGGACTGCCACGGCGCGGATGCCGACCTCGTGTTCTTGGTCAGCCAGAGCCCAACCGCGGGTCCGCACTTCGTCGATGGCCGCGCGAAAATGCTGGCGGTCGGTGATGCAGTTGGGACCTTTGGCAGTCAGCTCGAGCCTGCTCAACAGGTCTTCGCGGACGGCCTGGGGCGCCATGGAGACCAAGACTTTGCCCTGGGCGGTGCAGTGCAGCGGACCGTGGGTACCCGGCCTGCCGATAACGCTGACGCCTTGGGGGCCCTGGACCGAGTGGACGTACAGTTGTTGATCCCCCTCCCGGACCGCCATCAGCGTTGCTTCGCCTGTGAGCGCTGAGACTTCCTCCAGGATCGGGCGCGCCATCCCCGTCAGCCCGCGGGCCTGGGCCACGGACTGCCCGAGCACGAAAACCTGTAGGCCCAGGGTGTAGCGACGCGATTTTGACTCGAACTCCAGAAAGCCGTCCCGGACAAGTGACCCCAGCAGCCGGTGCGCGGTACTCAGCGGAAGCTGGCACTCACGGGCCAGCTCGGCGGCTGCGGCGCCGTGGGGGTGTTCGCCGAGTCGATTCAGCAAACCGAGAGCCTTGGCTACCATGTCCCGCCCGCTGCTTCTCCGTGCATCTGCCGGGTCATCGACCTCGGTAAAAGTTTCGCTCATCTCCGCCTCCGTATCCGTCACTACTCCCACCATACGGGAATAACGCCCGGAGGATGGAATATTTCCTTGACAAGCGCCTGCAGAGGAAGTCATGCTATTTCTATCTGATGAGAGTCACTCCCATCAGATGGGAGTGGTGCTAATCCTCCAACCACGGCAAGGGAGCCAATATGGACACGCAATCAGGGGCGCATCAGTCCCAGGGATCTAGCAAAGCTGGCCGCTCGCCCAACCCGGGTACCACCGTGGGAGACGTTCTGGGCCACCAGCGTTGGGCCCGGCTGCTGCCGATAGCCTTCGTCACGTACAGCCTTGCGTACCTGGACCGATCGAACTATTCGATCGCCGTCGCCGGAGGGATGAAGCACGATCTCGGGATCACCGGCGGTGTTTCCGCGTTGATTGGCGCGTCATTCTTCATCGGCTACTTCCTCTTCCAGGTTCCAGGAGCGCAGTACGCGGAAAAGCGCAGCGTTCGCACGCTGATCTTCTGGAGCCTGATTCTCTGGGGCGTCCTCGCGGCAGCCCAGGGTGTGATCCAAAATGTGACCCTTCTGATCGTCGACCGGTTCCTCATCGGCGCCGTCGAAGCCGCCGTGCTCCCGGCCATGGTCATCTTTCTGGCTCACTGGTTCACCAAAGCCGAGCGGGGCCGGGCGAACACCTTCCTGATCCTCGGCAATCCCGTGACAGTCCTCTGGCTGACGGTGGTGTCGGGATTCCTGATCGAGGCGACCTCGTGGCGCTGGATGTTCATCCTCGAGGGCATCCCGGCAATCATCTGGGCCTTCGTCTTCCGCAAGCTGGTGGCCGACCGCCCGGATGACGCGAAGTGGCTCAACACCACGGAGCGCGACCAGGTCATCAATGCCCTGGAAGCCGAACAAAAGTCGATCGCCCCTGTCGAGGGCGGCTTGGCCGCCGCACTTCGCTCCCGCAACGTCGTCCTGCTCTCCATCCAGTACCTCCTTTGGAGCCTGGGTGTCTACGGGTTCGTCTTCTGGCTCCCGACCATCGTCAAGGCCGGATCGGGCCAGGGCATCGGACTGACAGGCCTGCTCTCCGGCGCCCCGTATGCGCTGGCCATCCTCGTCATGGTGTTTAACAGTCGCGCCTCTGACCGCTCGGGGAACCGTAACCGGTACGTTTGGCCGTGGCTGGCTCTGGGGGCTGTTGCCTTCTACGGCTCATATCTTCTGGGACCGGACCGCTTTTGGCTCTCCTTCCCGCTGCTGATTGTCGCCGGCGCCGCAATGTACGCCCCCTACGGGCCGTACTTTGCAAACATCTCCGAGTTCCTGCCGAAGGCTATCGCCGCGCCGGCCATTGCCGTGGTGAACTCCTTCGGTGCCATCGGCGGGTTCATCGGCAGTTACCTGGTCGGCTGGCTCGATTCCCTCACCGGATCTTCCTCAGCATCTTTCCTACTGATGGCCGCGTCCCTTGCCGCGGCGGCCGCAATCATGCTGTGGGTGCGTCCCGCCGCAGCCTCACGAACCCTCCCCGGGGCGCAGTTGCCACTCTCCAGCGAGAGCCGAAGAGGACGTGCATGAGGCTCGTCCGTGTAGAGCACGACGGCGGCCCCCGGTGGGCCGTCGTCGACGGTTCCATTCTGGGACTGATCCGGGACCCGTGGCCGGGCGTGGCGGTGGCCACCGGTGAGAGGGTGCCGCTGAAGGGCGCGCGGCTGCTGGCGCCGGCCACACCGATGAACGTGGTGGGCATGTCGCGCAACACCGGGACCGCAGATCGGAAACTGCCGGCGCGGCACCTGACGCCGCTAGACGCCCTCCGGCACGTGCTCGGTTTCACGCTCTCGAACGATGTCACTGCCCGCGGCCTTCAGGCGGGCGATCCGCTCTGGACAACAGCCAAAGGCTTCGACGGCTGGACCCCGCTGGGACCCTGGCTCGAAACCGCGCTTGATCTCTCGGATATGCGGCTGACGTTGAGTATTAACGCGGTGCCGGCCGAATCCGGAAGCACCGCGGAACTCGCGCGCAGCGTCGTGGAGGTGCTGGTGTACATCCCCTCCTTCATGACGTTGGGCCCCGGGGACGTCGTGCTCACCGGGGCACCGGGTGCGGTCGGCAGGATTCGGCCCGGGGACCGGGTCTTGGTCAGCTCGCCGTTTCTCGGCCGTTTGGAGAGTACCGTGGCTGCGGAACCCGTCCTTGCGGACGCCGGAGCAGCGTCGTGAACGGCCCGGTGTTGGACGTCGTCACCTTCGGGGAGGTGATGGCGATGTTCGTCGCTACCGAGTCGGGGCCACTGGAGAGTGCAGTGAATTTCAGCCGTGCCTTGGCCGGAGCGGAAACGAACGTCGCCATCGGTCTCGCCAGGCTGGGCCATCACGTCGGCTGGGTAGGCCGCGTGGGGCAGGACCATTTTGGCCGCTTTGCGCTCGCGGAACTGGCCAACAATGGTGTCGACACCGCTGCGGTTTCCTTCGACCCAGAGGCCGCCACGGGATTCCAGCTCAAGAGCCGTGCGGACGGCGGAGACCCTGAGGTCGCTTACTTCCGGAGGGACTCGGCCGGCAGCCGCCTGTCGCCGTCGCCCGCCACGGATGCCTATATCTCCTCGGGACGCCATCTCCACGTGACCGGAATCCCGCTCGCGCTATCACCTAGCACGCGTGCCTTCACCTTCCGGGCCATCACAATAGCCCGGGAATCAGGAATGACGGTCTCTTTTGACCCCAATCTCCGGCCAGGCCTCTGGGCGTCGCCGGAAGAAATGATCCAAGTGACAAACGATGTTGCCGCCACCGCGGATTGGGTTCTGCCCGGTCTGGCCGAGGGACGGCTGTTGTCTGGTCTGACCGGTGCAGACGCGGACCAGGTGGCCCGCTTCTACTTGGACCGCGGGGCGCAGCGCGTCGTCGTGAAGGCCGCCGTACAGGGCGCTTCGCTGCACACGGCTGCCGGCCGATGGGGCCGCCGGATCTTCCCCGTGGAGGTGGTCGACACCGTCGGCGCGGGGGACGGGTTCGCCGCAGGCCTGATCAGCGCGCACTTGGACGGGCTGTCGGTCGAGGCCGCGCTCGAGAGGGCGGCGGCGATCGGCGCGCTTGCCACCACCAGCAGCGGCGACAAGGATGGCCTTCCTGACCGGCCAGCGCTTGCGGCGTTCCTGGCGGAACAGCACTTGACGGCCGCCCTGAGTTGAGGGGAGCCTGCCTTGAGCGGACTCGGCTGAGGACCAGCACTTCAATCGAACCATGAAAGCTTCACCCAACAGAACGGAAGTAAGCAGTGCAGCTGCAGATCGCACTCGATCGGATGCCACTACAGCGGGCAATCGACATCACCCGAGCCGTCGCCCCCTACGCCGACTGGATAGAGGTGGGCACCTCACTCGTCAAGCACTACGGTATGGACGCGGTGGCCCAGCTTGTCCAGGCAGCCGGTGGTAAGCCGGTCTTGGCCGACCTGAAGACCGTGGATGACGCTGCGTTCGAATTCGGCCTGGCCTACGACGCCGGTGCATCATCGGCAACGGTACTGGCCCTTGCGGAGGACGTTACCGTCGACACAGCAGTCCGGGTGGCCGCTGAACGGGGTTTGGAAGCCGTCGTCGACCTGATGGTTGTGCCGGAAACGAGGCGCTCCGGGCTCGCGGCCCGGTTGGCCTCCCATGTTGTACTGGCCGCGCACATCGGCAAGGACGCGCAGCAATCCAGAGCAAAGCCGGTCCACCTTCTGGGACCGTGGGCTTCCGGACGCCCGGTGGCCGTTGCCGGGGGCCTCGGACCGCACCAACTGGCTGCGCTTGGCGGAGTCCAGAACCTCCGCGCTATCGTTGGTTCCGCAATTACCGGCGCCGAGGATCCTGCCGCCGCCGCACGGACGGTCCGCGCCGCCGCTGACGCCGCCGAGCGGGAGGTGGCACCGCGATGACTGAAACCAATGCGGCCCCCGAGCAGCCGCAATCGGACTTGTTGGACGTCGTCCTGTCCGAGATCACCACCGTGGTGCAGGGCGTCAAGCGGGAGGATATCCAGCGCCTGGCTGACGTGTTGGCCGGCGCCCCGCGAATTTTCGCCGCCGGCGAGGGCCGCAGTGGCCTGATGGCAAAGGCATTTGCGATGCGCCTAATGCACCTCGGCCTGTCCGTGCACGTCATCGGGGAAAGCACTACACCGTCAGTACAACGCGGCGACGTGCTCGTGGCGATCTCGGGATCGGGCACGACGGCGGGCACGGTCAGGGTGGCGCAGCAGGCTGCCACGGTCGGCGCGATGGTGCACGCCGTCACAACTGACCCTGACTCGCCGCTCGCCGCCCAGGCCGCGACGGTGCTGGTGCTGCCCGCAGCCACGAAATACCGCCGCCCGGGCGAGGCCATGACGGTTCAACCGCTCTCCAGCCTCTTTGACCAGGCCACGCACGTGGCTCTCGACGTCGTCTGCCTGCTCTTGGCAACGCGACTGCAGGTCGATAACGCGGCGGCGGCTGCCGCCCACGCGAACACTGAGTAAGACCGATCGGGATAGCCTGCGGCATCATCCATGCGCTGAAGCAGAAGGGGCGTGGAAACGCCCCACCGGGCGCGTCATATCGGGATGGTTGCAAGACTGACTATCGGCAACTTGGTACCGCCTGCTCGCGTGCCCGCTTTCCAGTTCTTGACGGTCTAAGTCAGCGCCTTCGGCTGGCTGTCTGAGCGGCGGCGAGGATTTCGATCGCGGTGACTCCGTGGCGTCAGCTTCCCGTCGCGGGCTCAGACGGTCCGAACCGGGTGGAGAGGGCGGATGCACCGGTGTTGAGTAGTTTGAGGGTGAGCACCGCGGCGAGGGTGGCGACGCGAAGTTCCACGAGAACCACCTCGAGGATGCTCCAAACACTGTGAAACAGAACGATGCCGGTCCCGACGATAATGGCTGTCCTACGCCATTTCCAGCCCCATAGGCTCGAGAAAATGCTCGGGCCCACCGACATTGCCATGACCGCTGTGGCCACCAGCACCAAACCGATTATCACGTCGGTACATGATGGGCCGCCGGTCCAACTGCAGCCGTCCTGGCGGCCGGCCCGGAGCGCAGCCCGCCGTTGCGAGTAGCAATTCGACCATAGGCAGAGCGGACGGGAAGCGGAAACGCCTCGGCACGACTGTGTCTGCCGCTGGCATACAGGTGCCGGCCAGTGGGCGACTGCGTCGTACCAGGGTACCGGTTGTACCTGCTCCGGTATGTCCCGATGGCTGATGTATGGGCAGGCGGCAATCCGTAGCGTGAAAGAGCAACGCAGGGCCCTAAAAGGTGATGGCCCCGCTACTCCATAAGGAATCGAGACCTACTCATGGCTGCCCGCTCCAGACGTTTTGTCCACGCCGCTCTCGCGGTTGTATTGTCCCTCCTCACCGTTGCGGCGCTGGCTTTCGCCGGCCCTTGGATGGCGGATGCGGAAAGTCACGTCCGCCCCTCCGCTGAAAAGCTGAAGGAGCTGCCCACAAATCGGCCTTCCTCCTCCGGCCCTATAGTTGTCGCCGTTGTTCTGGGTTCGTCAGGCACCGTGGGGAGTGACGTGTTGGCGCCCTACGAAGTGTTTGCCAGCTCTCCGGATTTCTCCGTCTACACCGTCGCAGCACAGGCCGTTCCCGCCGCCGTTGACGGAGGTCCCGCGATAGTGCCCACATACACGTTCGAGGACGTCCGATCCGGCATGGCCCGGCAGCCGGACGTTGTCGTCGTCCCGGCCGTCGGCGCCCCGGAGGGTACGGAGGAAGCGCCAATGCGGGACTGGATCGTGGAACAATCCAGTCGAGGTGCCCGGATCCTGGGCGTCTGTAGCGGGTCAATGGTCTTGGCCGGGGCCGGTCTCCTCGACGGACACAAGGCGACAAGCCACTGGTCCCGCTTGGGCGCGCTGAAGCAGAGCCATCCCGAGGTCCAATGGACGGGCGGTCTGCGATTCGTCCAGGACGGCAGGGTCATCACCACAGCCGGAGTAACGTCCGGCATCCCGGGCGCCCTGAAAGTTATGGAAGACCTGGCAGGGGCCGCCGAAGCCGAACGGGTCGGCCGGTTGATGAACTACCCGGGCTGGTCGGTCGCGGCATCGCTGTCGATACCCGCCGAGTCCTTCGCTACCTCTGACATTCCCATCGCGCTCAATGCCCTCGCCCCGTGGCTTCGGCCAACCATCGGCGTCGGGCTCTTTAACGGAGTGGGAGAAATCGACGTCGCCAGCGCATTTGAGGTCTATAACGTGTCCTTCGCGGCCCGGACGGTGGCGGTTGCCGCAACGAACACAGTCACCACTAAACACGGGCTGATACTCCTGACGGTCCCGGAACGCCAGGCACCTCCAATGGACAGGGTCATCGTCCCGGGCGCCGCCAGGGTCCAGGACATTGATCCGCAAGTGAGTGCTTGGGCCGCGTCCCGCAACACGCCTGTCGAAACCATAGCCGGCGGGGAGCCCGGATTCGACGGCGCCATAGAGTATCTGGCGCAGCATACCGACCGCGCCACCGCTTTATCGGCAGCTAAGATGATCGACTACCCCACGGCGCATCTGAACCTTCCCGCTGGCCGGACATCTGTGCGCGTTCCTATTCTGGTCGTGCTCGGTCTGCGGATCGCGATTCTGGTCGGCTCCCTGCCGGCGATCATACGGACCCTTGTCCGCCGCCGGGCACAGCGGCAGATGATATGACCCCGTACATGATGGAATTGCTCCCGTACTCAGCCGATTCCGGGGGCGCGCCATCGGAGAAATGTCGGCAGCGATGCTTCTCCCTGCAGCCCTCACCATTGGTCCCTACCTTCTGGGAACCATGACGGCCGGGCACCGGACAAGAAAGTGGTTTTGTAATGCCGTTGGAACAGTTGTCCGCAATACTTGCCTGCGCGCTTCTGGCCGGCCTGGCCGTCTTCCAGGGCGCGCTCATCGCCGGAGCTCCCCTCGGGAGAAGGGCGTGGGGCGGACAACACCGCGTCCTCCCAGCCAACCTCAGAATCGGGAGCGCGGTATCCATCGCCGTGTATGCCCTCTTCGGCTATGCAGCGCTGGCCAAGGCCGGCCTTCTCCCGCCGCTGGTCAGCGCATCCTTTACTGCGATCACCGTATGGGTAATGGCGGCCTACTTCGTGCTCGGCGTCATCATGAATGGGATCTCCCGCAGCAAACCCGAACGCCTCGTCATGACTCCCACCACGCTAGCCCTCGCAGCCCTCTACTTGGTCCTTGCACTCCACTGACCTTGAACAAGTGGCTGCAGGACCAGCCCTGTGCTTCAGCCCAGCGGTACCAGCCGCCCTCATAACAGCAGACAAAAGGGAGTGTATGCACTCCTCGACGGGTAGAGTCCGAAGCATGAACTGGAAGGGGGACGCTAAGGGCCGGACAGCGTTCTCGGAAGTGGCCGTGGCTGCACCGGTTTCGTCGGGTGAATCGTTGCGGAGAAGCGGATGGCGCTCTAATCCGCGAATCACAGACGTCCTGGCCGCCGCCTCTTACACAGGGTCGGCGGTGGCGGCAGCCGCTATTTTTCGCGGGACCGGAGGGCCGGTGTTCGTTCTCCAATTGCTCGCTGTGGTTGTTTCCGGCACTGCTCTGTTATTCCGGCGTCGAGCACCGATGATCTCGCTGGCTGCCACAGCCGGCATCATGGTCGTCACGTTCTCGGCTCCAGCCAGCTTCGCAGCGGTGGCGACAGCCATGGCACTTTACGCCGTCGCCGTCTACAGTTCAGCGCGGCGTACGGTCCTTGGCCTGCTGGGGACCGGCGGAATCCTCCTTCTCGCCGCGATCCTCCTACCGGGATCGATAGTCGACCTTGGCCAAGCTGGCCAGGCGATTGTCGTACTAGTCATTGCGGCGCTGATCGGACTGAACGTTCGCTCGCACCGAGTTTATCTGGCCACCCTAGTGGACCGTGCCGACAGGCTGGTGCGTGAACGGGAACACCTGGCCAGCATTGCAGCTGCCGCTGAACGGAACGCGATCGCCCGGGAGATGCACGACATTGTCTCGCACGGACTGGCAGTGATGATCTCCCTGGCCCATGGCTCGGCGGAGATCGCCGCGATTGATCCTGCCCGCGCTGTCGATGCCATGCGCCAGGTCGCCGAGACCGGCCGCGTTGCGGTGGCGGACATGCGCCGGATGCTCGGAGTTCTGAACGAAGACGGCACCGGAGGTTTGACCGGTGCGGTAGCACCTGCGCCAGGAATGGCGGACGTCCCGGCGCTGGTGGAGCTATTTCGTTCTACTGGCCTCCCCGTGGTCGTGCAAGCTGCCGGTGTTTCTCCGGAAGACCCCGGGATCCAGCTCGCGATTTACCGGGTCATCCAGGAAGGGCTCACGAATGCGCTCAAGTACGCGAGAGCAGCAACGGCGGTCATGGTCCGTGTGCGGTTCAGCGCGGAGGAGATCATGGTCTCGGTGACAGACGACGGGCAACAAGAGACCGTTTCTTTCGGCAGTGCCGGGCGGGGTGTGGCAGGAATGCGGGAGCGCGTTGCACTGTATGGCGGCACATTGAACGCAGGGCCTCGTACCACCAGCAGCGGATGGTCCGTGACCGCCCGGTTCCAGCCGCAGGAAGGAGCCTCATGGCCACGGTAGGTCCCTCGGCCACGGGTCCGATCCGAGTACTGCTCGTTGATGACCAGACCCTTGTCCGCATGGGATTCCGCATGGTGCTCGATGCCCAGGATGGGGTCGAAGTGGTTGGCGAAGCCGCTGATGGCAAGAGTGGCATCGACATGTGTCGATCCGTGGCACCGGACGTGGTGCTGATGGATGTGCGTATGCCGGGCATTGACGGCATCGCCGCGACCGCGCTAATCACGGAAGAGTGCCCGCGGTCACGCGTCATTGTCCTGACGACCTTCGATCTCGATGAGTATGCCTTCGCGGCGCTCCGGGCCGGTGCCAGCGGCTTTCTGCTCAAGGATGTCGGACCCGCTGAGCTGCTCGCCTCCATTAGAGCGGTCGCCGAAGGAGACGCCGCCATTTCCTCAAGGATCGGTCGCCGGATGCTGGACCTCTTCAGCCAAAGGCTTCCTTCCGGCCACCCCGAGGCCGCTGACGACGCCGTCGCAGCCCTGACGCCCAGAGAGTCGGAAGTTCTCTCAGCCATCGCCGGAGGGCTGACCAATACGGAGATCGCCCAACGGATGTTCGTGTCCGAATCAACGGTTAAAACCCATGTGGGCCGCGTCCTGATGAAACTTGGGCTGCGGGACCGCGTGCACGCCGTCATCTTCGCTTACGAACACGGCTTGATCGGCCACCGCCGGCAGGGCTGATTGTCGTGGTCCGTGACGTTGTGACTCCAACCGACCATCGGCCGAACGCCGCGCGCGAGTCGAGGCACCCTTTGGCCGTGGGTGCAGCGGAGGGAACGGTGGCGTCCGAATCAACCGCCCGGTTAAAGGTCAGCACCGTGCCTCAACACGTCCGGAAGTTCGTCCACGTAAACCGTTTGTGGCGGCTCGAGGTAGATCACCAGCACCTCCTCATCCACGGCGAAGCCGCTCGTCTTGTTGAACGGGTGAGCGTGGAAGGCCATGGTGCCGCCACGGTAGGGAAGCATAACTTCGCCGATGGTGCCCGGTCCGATGCGCCCGGTCACCCGCCCGATCGTGCCTGTCAGGCTCCGGTCAACGTCCTTGTGCATACGGTGTCCCTAAGCGCCGGGAGCCTTGGGCGGGCGCTTGGATTCTTGGCCGTTCCTGAGGGCGGACGCGAGGGCGGGAAGGTAGTCGCCCACCTGGGCGAGGATTCCGCCGAGCATCTTGTTAACGCCGTTGCCGCCGTTCAGGACGGTCATCTGGCCCACGTGTGAGAACGGCTCGGCCGCTGCGGCGATGATGGCGGGCATGTTTTCGGCGAGCTGCTGCGATATCACCGCGTCCTGGTTGGTCCCCAAGGCCTCGGCCCGCGCCTTGATGCCGTCTGCCTCGGCCAGCGCTTTAGCCTTGATCGCGGAGGCCGCCGCATCACCCTTGGCCTTGGTGGCCGCGGCCTCGGCCTCGCCGGTGACCTTGGTGGCTCCGGCAGCGGCAGCTGCTGCGGTGGCATTCGCATGGGCCTGCAGTTCCGTCCGGCGGGCGTTGGCTTGGGCTTCAAGCTCGGTGCGGCGTGCGAGTGCCTCGGCTGCGCTGATGTCAGCTGCTTTCTGGCCTTCCGCGTCGGTGCGCTTGGCGTAGGCCCTGGCGTCTGCGGGTTTCCGGACAGTGGTCTGGAGCTTCTGCTCTTCCCGGTCCGCCTCGAGCTTGGCGACTTCGGTTTCCTGGACCACCACCTGCTGCCGCGCCGTGGCCTCGGCCAGTGGGCCGGCCTGGGCTGCGTTGGCCTTGGCGCGCTCGGCGTTAGCCTGCGCCACCGACTGCCTGATGGCTGAAAGGCTCTGCGCGTCTGCGATCAGCGCCGCGGCCTCGGCTTCCTTCTCGGCTGCTTCACGGTTGCGGGTGGTCTCGGCGATTCGGGCCTCCATCTTCACCTGCGCGATGTGCGGCTTCGCGATGTTCTGGATGTACCCCGTGGGGTCCTGCAGGTCTTTGATCTGCAGGGAATCCACCACGAGCCCGAGTTTTTCCATCTCCACGCCGCTGGCGCTGCGGACCTGCGAGCCGAGCTTGTCCCGCTCGCGGATGATCTCCTCCATGGTCATGCTGCCGATGATGGACCGCAGGTGGCCCTCAAAGACGTTGTACACCTGGCTTTCCATTTTGGGTTGCTGGCCCAGAAAGCGCCGTGCCGCATTGGCAATGAAGGGCGGGGCGTCGCCGATCTTGTAAATGACCACTCCCTCCACGATTACCTGGATGCCCTGCGAAGTGACACAGGAAACTTTGAGCTCTGTTTCATTCAATGTGAGCGACAAGGTCCGCACCGTCTGGAGGCCGGGAAGGACCAGTGCACCCTTGCCGGTAACGATTTTGAAATCCATCCCGGCCCTGGATTCAATGGTTCCACGGGTCAGCCCGGAGATGATGAGGGCCTCGTTGGGCTCAGCCACCTTCCACATCAGTTTTGTTGCCCCCCAAATAAAACCAACGGCAAAAAGCACCGCCAAGATGGTGGCAAGAAGCGGGAAGAATGCTGAGAAGTCCGGCATGACCTGATCCTTTCAAGGGTGTGGAACGGGCATCACGGCAAAACCCCAATAAATACAGTTGTCGATTCCTGACCGGTCGAAATACGGTAAGTCAGTCAGGCCGGGACAGCTGTTGTAGACAGTCTGATTGGGCCCCGCTCAAGAGTCCATAGCCTGCCTGATATTTGCCTGCCGCAACGGAACTGGAAGCCGACGACGGAACTGGTCTTCGTCGTCGGGCGGCCTTTGGACGGGCTCGGCCGCCGGTGGAACGCAGTTTGGAAGAGACGTCAACGCTGGCGCGAAGATGGCAGACTCAGCGGCCAGACTCGGTGGAGAGCCGATGCCTGCCCGGGATGTTTAAGGCAGACTGGTGGCGTGAACGGAATCCGGTGGGTGCTGCATGTCGATCTCGACCAGTTCATCGCGGCGGTCGAAGTGCTCCGGCGGCCGGAGCTTGCGGGCAAGCCGATAATTGTCGGTGGTCGGGGCGACCCCACGGAACGAGCTGTGGTGTCGACCGCATCCTACGAAGCCAGGGCGTTCGGTGTGGGTTCCGGAATGCCCTTACGCATTGCGGCCCGCAGAGTGCCCGACGCTGTGATCCTGCCCGTCGATCAGGACGCATACCTCGCGGCGTCGGAAACTGTGATGGCTACCCTGCGCGCGCAGCCAGGCGCTACCGTGCAGGTGCTGGGTTGGGATGAAGCCTTTATAGGCACCGAGACAGAGAATCCGGAAGCCTACGCCCGGCAGGTACAGGCCGCTGTCCTGGAGCGAACGCGGCTGCAGTGCAGTGTGGGCATCGGAGACACCCTGGTCCGAGCTAAGGTCGCCACCGGTTTCGGTAAGCCGGCCGGCGTCTTCCGTCTCACCTCCGGGAACTGGCAGGATGTCATGGGTAGCCGGCCCACCAAGGACCTGTGGGGCGTCGGAACCAAGGTGTCGGGCCGATTGGCCAAACTCGGCATCAGCACAGTCGCCGAGCTCGCCGCAGCCAACCCTCAGGATCTGGTCCCTGAGTTCGGCCCCAAGATGGGTCCTTGGTACGCGGAGCTCGGACGCGGGGACGGCGCCAGCGTGGTGGACGACACCCCATGGGTTGCCCGCGGGCATATCCGGGAGACCACCTTCCAGCGGGACCTGACCGAGCCTGCCCAGGTGGACGACGCCGTGAGGGAGCTCACGACGCGGGTCTTTGAGGATGTTCTGGCCGAAGGACGGCCCGTGGTTGGGCTGACCCTGAAGATTCGGTACGCGCCATTCTTCACCAAGACCCACGCGAGCAAGATTCCCGAGACCTTCGACCGGGAGGACATCCTGGCGCGGGTCTTGGACCTCGCAGCCGGAATCGAAGCGGGCCGTCCGATCCGACTCCTCGGCCTGCGGGCCGAAATGACAATGCCGGACGATGCCCGAAAGGGACATACGCCAACGCGCGGCGGTTGGTGATGGCGCCACTGCAGTAATGCTCTCCGGCGTCAAGGACGAGCAGGTACACACCCTGGCAGTGGGTAGCCACTTCCGCGGCGGCGCGGCTCACATCCGCTTGGACGGCGAGGTCCGCGACGACAATGTGGACCTCGCCGGCTGGTGCGATGGAAGGCTACGGCGAAACCTCATCCAGCGGCCGGTTGCGGGTGTGCGACGTGAACTGGACCAGCACAGCCGCCACGATAAGGAACGAGGAAATCAGCAACAGCGCGCCCAGGATGGACATGTTAGGCAGAATCGGGGCGATGACCAAAACCCCGATGCCGCCGCCGATGTGGCCCACGCCGTCCACCAGGGCGAACCCCGTTGTGCGCGCCCGCGTGGGGAAACTTTCGGCGGTCAGCGCGTAGGTGGGTGAAACCCACAAATTGAAACCGGCGAAGATCAGGATGGAGCCGGCGAATGCGAGCGCGATGTTGGTGCCGGCAAGGGCCACGAGGAACGCCCCGACCAGCGTCACGACGGCGGCGATAGGCAGCCAATAGCGGCGTTCCAGCTTTTCCACAATGAACGACATGATCACAGCCTCAGCAACGAACCCAAAAGTCCCCACAGCGGCGATCACACCGGCCTCGGGCGGCGAATAGTGCAAGGACGTCAGCACGCTGGTGAACCCTGAGGCGTAGGAATAAACGGTGATGTAACCGATGAACCACATAATGAACAGCAGCAGGATCCGCCGACGGTACAGCGGGCTGGAAAACAGGTCGCGGTACGGCACCTTCGACGGCGGGAGGATCTGCGCCGCGGCGGCCTCAAGGACCGGTTCGGTGAGCGGGCCGTGCCGCAGCGCCCGCGCCTCCATGGCTGACACAACGCTGTCGGCCTCTTTGTCCCTGCCCTGTCCGACCAGCCAGCGCGGAGACTCGGGCAGTTCGAATCGCAGGATGATGGCGACGGCCGCCAGCAGCGCCCCCACCCCGTACATCCAGCGCCAGCCGGTCTCGAAACCTGGCGAAGCCACGGCGAACGGCAGGCCGCCGGGCCATGGCGTGGCCGGCGTGGTCAGGATCAGGCCCAGCCAGATGCCGGCCAGCGCACCCAGCGCGGACATGATGAAGATGATCGTGGTGAATTTTGCCCGGGCACGGCGCGGGGCGACCTCACTGATGTACGTGTTGACGATGGCGAGGTCGGCTCCGATGCCGATCCCGGTGATGATCCGCGCCAGGTTAAAGGTGAGGTAGTCCGTGGAAAACGCGTTGTACAACGAACCCAGACCTGTGATCAGCATGGTGATCAGCAGCATGTTGCGGCGGCCGATCTTGTCCGCCACCGGGCTGAGGACCAAGGTGCCCACCACGTAGCCCGCCAAGTTCAGCAGTACCGGCAGCGGCAGCGCATCTAGCGCGTTGACGGGCGTACAGCCGGGCTTGAGCGCTACACAGGTCTGGATGAAGGAGACATTGATGTCGAAAATGTCATAGAACGTGAACAGGAAACCTAAACCGATGATTCCGATGAATACCCAGGACAGCGACCACACTTGGAGGCGCTCCAGCCTCGCAATGATCAGTTGCCCCGCCGACGCTGAAACCTGCCCACTTTGAGTTGCCACTGTCCTTATGCTCCCGTGCTGAAACTGAACGGTACCGCACTAGCTTTTAAGCGAAAGGATACACCGCAGCCCCGGGGCATCGGCAAGGATTTCCGCTGGGTGGAAGCAAGAATGTGGACACCTGCTGGTACTGCCGTAGCGTGTGCACGCTGGGTCCGCGGGAACCGGTACCGTCACGGCACTATTCGGCTGGACGGAAGTAGCCCATGCGGTCAGCCGTGGGAGCATGTGTTACATGGCAAATTCGAAGTCCGGGGACTCGTCGCTGGATCGGCTGGTGCGGATATTGGGCGCCTTTGACGCTGATGTCCCGTCCATGACGGTGGGGGTCCTGGCCGTGCGGGCCGATGTGCCGCTGGCCACCGCCTACCGGTTGGTGGACCAGCTCATTGGCCACGAATTCCTGCGCAGGGATTCCTCCGGGGGCCTGCGATTGGGGCTCGGCTTGTGGGAACTGGCCAGCCGCAGCTCATCGGCGCTGACCCTTCGGGAGGCAGCCATGCCGTTCATGGAGGACATCCAGGCCGTGGTGGGCCAGCATACGCAGTTGGGCGTGCTTCAAAACGACGAGGTGCTCTTCATCGAGCGGCTTTCTGGCAGGGAGTCCGTGATCAACCAGGCCCGCGTCGCAGGCCGCCTTCCGGTGCATAAGACGTCCGCGGGGGTGGTGCTGCTGGCCTTTTCCCCATCGCATGTCCAGGACGCCTACCTGCACCGACATCCGAACGCCGGCCTGCCCGGAGAATTTGGCCCAGGCGGCTTTAGGCGGGTCCTCGCCGCTGTCAGGCAGCAGGGGTATGCCGCTTTTGACGGGCTGGTGGACGAGCATACCACCGGGATCGCAGTGCCGGTGTTGGGGCGTGGGAAAGTGGCCGTCGCAGCCTTGGGCGTGGTGGTTGCCCAGCGGGACGGAAGTATCCAATCCGTTTTGCCGGCGCTCTTGACGGGGGCCAGGGGAATAGCCCGCGCCTTGGGCGAGCGGCCGGAGTGAACCAATGCCCCATCGGCACACATTTCTCATTCATTGAGAAGGGCAGTGAGGGGCGGTGTTGCTGGTGTCACAGTTGAGGGAGACCTGCACCACGTTGACAAAAGGAGACCCGCATGGACACTGCCCGCCAGATCATCAAGACCCAAGTCGGCATCGTTGGCGGCGGGCCGGCCGGGCTCATGCTCTCCCACCTGCTCGCCAACGCCGGTGTGGGGAACATTGTCATTGAGAAGCGTGACCACGAAACCATCCGGAACACCCACCGGGCTGGGATCCTGGAAGCAGGGTCGGTGAAGATGCTGACCGAGTCCGGCGTCGATGGGCGGGTCCTGACCGCGGGTCACCGCCACGACGGGATAGACCTGCGCTTCAACGGGGTCAGTCATCGCCTGGACTTCCAGGACCTCGTGGGGAACTCTGTCTGGCTCTACGCGCAAAATGAGGTCTTCGTGGATCTGGCCGCTGCCCGCCGGCGCGACGGCGGCGACGTCCGGTTTTCCGTTACGGACACCGCCGTCCTTGACCTGGAAACAGACATTCCGAAAATGCGCTTCACCGAGGCCGACGGGCAGCGGTTTGAAGTGCATGCCGACTTAATCGTTGGTGCGGACGGATCGCAGGGAATCTGCAAAAAAGCTATTCCAGCGGAGCTGCGCAGTGACCATTTCATCGCTTACCCGTTTGCCTGGTTCGGAATCCTGACCGAGGCTCCGCCGAGCGCACCGGAACTGATCTATGCAAACTCTGAGCATGGTTTTGCCTTGATCAGCCAGCGCAACGCGCACGTCCAGCGCATGTACTTCCAGTGCGACCCCAACGAGGACGCCGGCGCCTGGACCGACGAACAAATTTGGGGCGAGCTGCAAAAACGGGTTGACGGGCCCGACGGGTTCACCCTCGAACGGGGCCCCATCTTCGAGAAAACGGTGCTGCCGTTCCGCTCCTATGTGTGCGAACCCCTGCGCTACGGCAACCTGTTCCTGGCAGGCGATGCCGGCCACACGGTCCCGCCCACCGGTGCCAAGGGACTGAACCTGGCCCTGGCCGACGTCAAAGTGCTTTTCGAGGCCTTCGAGTCGTTTTATGCAACAGGTTCCCCTGAACTCCTGGACGGCTATAGCGACACGGCCCTGGAACGGGTCTGGAAGGCGCAGAATTTCTCCTACTGGATGACCACCATGCTGCACTCCCGCGAGGACCAGAGCTCTTTCGAGCGCAAGCGCATCCTGGGCGAACTGGCAGGGGTGGCCTCCTCCCGCTACGGGCAGCAGTACCTGGCCGAGGCCTACACTGGCTGGCCGCACAGTTGACCATCACGTTTCGGACCGACGAAGGAGAACCCTCCATGGGAGAGACCGAAGATTTTAGTAATAGCCACGTACTGGAAAAACCCGATGCCCGGCAGAACACGCAACGGGAGATGAGCGCGGAGATCCAGGCGATCTCGGCCGGGTACGGGAAGTCCGTGAACGCCGGCGGTGCCGTGTTGACGCAGCCGCGCCTGGACTATCCGCCGTACCGCAGCAGCATCCTGCGGCACCCAACGAAGAGCCTGCACCACGCCGATCCCGAAACCATTGAGCTGTTCTCCCCGGCGTTTGGCCACCAGGACGTCAACCCCTTGGAATCGGACCTGACAATTGTCCACGCTGGCGAACCGCAGGGGGAGCGGATCGTGGTTGCCGGCAAGGTCCTTGACGGTGACGGCCGGCCGGTGGCCGGGCAGCTGGTGGAAATCTGGCAGGCCAACGCTGCGGGCCGCTACATCCACAAACGGGACCAGCACCCGGCCCCGATCGACCCGAACTTCACCGGCGTGGGCCGGTGCATCACCGGTGCCGACGGCTCGTATTCCTTTACCACCATCAAACCGGGAGCCTACCCCTGGAAGAACCACTTGAATGCGTGGCGGCCGGCGCACATCCACTTTTCCCTGTTCGGCAGTGAATTCACCCAGCGCATCGTCACGCAGATGTACTTCCCCGGAGACCAGCTGTTCCCCCTTGACCCCATCTATCAGTCCATCGTGGACCAGCATGCCCGGGACCGGCTCGTGGCCACCTACAACCACGAGCTGACGTCACCCGAATGGGCGTTGGGCTACAACTGGGACATTGTCCTGACCGGTTCCAAGCGGACCTGGACCGAAAACGAGGCCCTTGGCGTGGAGGGAGACGACCATGAGTAAGCACATCCCCACCCCCGGACAGACCGTGGGCCCGTTCTTCGGTTACGCGCTGCCGTTTGGGAAGGACAATGAGCTCCTTGCCCCGGGCAGCGCCGGCAGCATCCGCCTGCACGGCACCGTCACGGACGGGGCCGGGGAGCCGGTCCCGGACGCTGTTCTGGAGATCTGGCAGCCCGCCGCCGACGGCTCGATCGTCGCCGAGACCGGGTCCCTGGTACGTGACGGGTACACGTTTACTGGCTGGGGCCGCACGTCCACCGGCAACACCGGCAAATACACGTTCACCACCGTCAACCCTGGGGCAACCACGCCGGGTTCCGCGCCTTTTATCGCCGTCGTCGTCTTTGCCCGCGGGCTGATGAACCGTCTTTTCACCCGGGTGTATCTTCCCGAGGATGCCGAGGCCCTGACCAACGACCCCCTGCTTTCGTCTCTGCCAGCAAACCGGCGTGCCACGCTGCTGGCCGAACGTGACCTTGATGGCGGCCTCCGCTGGGACGTACGCATGCAGGGTGAGGACGAAACTGTGTTCCTGGAGTTCGACGGCGGCGCTACCGTTTCGCCGGACGCGCGGTGAATGCCGTGCCCGGCAACTTTGGCCTGCTGGCACCCGTCACGGCCGGGCTCCGGTGGCGGGAGGTGACTGGCGACGGCGCCGTCGTCCAGGCAATGCTGACGGCTGAAATGGCCTGGACGCGCGTCCTGGAGGATGCCGGGTTGGCGCCGGAGGGCACCGCTGCCGCGGTCCGCGAGGCGGCGCAAAAGGGTGACTTCGACCCCGCCGTGCTGGCGGCCGAGTCCCAGGGCGCGGGGAACCCGGTGATCCCCATCGTGGCGCAACTTCGCACCCTGGTGGCACGGCATGATCCGGCCGCTGCCGGTTCCGTGCATGCGTCGTTGACCAGTCAGGATGTTCTGGACACCGCTCTCATGTGGGTCTGCCGCAACGCCGTAGCTATGCTGCGAGAGGAGCTGGCCGGGGCCGCCGCAGCGCTGGCCGGGCTGGCCCGTACCCACGCGGACACGCTCCAGGCCGCACGGACCCTGACCCAGCATTCCCTTCCTTCGACCTTCGGACTGAAGGCGGGCCAATGGTTCCATGGCCTGGCCGCGGCAGCCTCCCGCCTGGACGCGATGGCGTTTCCCATCCAGTTCGGCGGCGCTGCGGGCACTCTGGCCGCCGGCAAAGTGCTGGCCCGGAAGGCAGGAACTGACCCCTTCGCCCTGGCCGACTCCTGGGCTGCGGAGTTGGGATTGGCGGGGGCCACGGCCCCGTGGCACACCAACCGGACGGCCGTGACGGCCCTGGGCGACGCCTTGGTGGCCGTGACGGATGCGGCAGGCAAAATCGCCAACGACGTGCTGTTGCTGTGCCGGCCGGAATTTGGCGAACTGGCCGAGCCGCTCGCCGCAGGCCGCGGCGTGTCCTCCGCCATGCCACAAAAGCAGAATCCCGTTCTTTCGGTCCTGATACGCAGCGCTGCGGTGGCCGCTCCGCTGCAGGGCGCGCAGCTCCACGTTGCTGCGGCCCTGGCCGTTGATGAGCGGCCCGACGGCGCGTGGCACACCGAATGGAGTGCGCTGCGCACCCTGCTGGATTTGTGCGGGGGTGCCGCTGCGGCTGTGCGTGAATTGGCCGAAGGGCTGCGGGTTTTTCCGGACGCGATGCACCGGAACCTGGAGCTCAGCGGCCCGCTGCTGCTCAGCGAAGCGGTGGGTGCCGCCGTCGTGCCCTTGTTCGACACCGGCTTGGCCACCGGCGGGAAGGCCCGGTTCCAGGCCGTTGTGGACCAGTCGCTCCAGGGCCGGCCGGGGGAACAGGGCGCGGAGTTTGCCCGGCTGCTGAGACAGGAGATCCCCCGGGAACTCATGTCCGACGCAGAACTCGCCGCACTGCTGGATCCAGCCGGGTACCTGGGGGAGAGCGCGGCCATCATTGAGCGGATCCTTGCAGCCCACCCGCAATGGGCCCAGGAGCCGACGCCGCACGGGATGCAGCAAACCGCCCCGAAAGGAGCCGGCCATGAGTGAAACCGCCAGCGAACCCCAGACCCTACATGCGGGGGCCCTTCAAGCCCGAACCCTTCAAGCCCGGACCCTTCAAGCCCAGACCCTTCAAGCCCAGCGTCCTGAGGTCAGGGCCGTGCTGTTGTCCCCGCAGCGCCCGTTGGGGAGCAGGCCGTTGCTGGTGGTGGGCTGTTCGCTGGGGACATCCTCGGTGCTGTGGGAAAAAGTTGGCACGCTGCTCGGTGGGGATGTGGATGTGGTGGCCTGGGACCTGCCCGGACACGGGGTTTCTCCGGTTGCGCAGGCACCGTTCACCGTGGCCGGGCTGGCGGACGCCGTCGTCGCCCTGGTGGATACCATTGCCCCCGGCTCCATGTTCCACTACGCCGGTGTTTCCTTGGGCGGTGCGGTGGGTCTGCAGCTGGGCATCGAGCACGGCGAGCGGCTGCACAGCCTCTCGGTGCAATGCTCGGGCGCCAAGATCGGCACACCCGAGGCCTGGGCCGAGAGGGCGGAGACTGTGCGGGGCCTAGGCACGCCCGTCCTTATCCAGGGCTCGGCGCAACGATGGTTTGCGCAGGGCTCCATGGACCGTGACCCTGCCCTGGCCAGCCGCCTGCTGCACGCGCTGCGCGACGCGGACCGTTTTAGTTACGCCTTCTGCTGCGAGGCGCTGGCGGCGTTTGACGTCCGTGAAGAGCTGGGTGTGATCTCGGTTCCAGTGCTCGCCGTCGCCGGCGAGGAGGATGAGGTGGCGCCGCCGGAAATGGCTCGCCACTATGTGGAAGCCATTAATTCCTCCGTATCCCGGACAAACGCCCCGTCAGGACATGGGGCATATGCGGTGGCCCTCCCTCACGTTGCCCATCTGGCACCTGCCGAGGCGCCTGCCGAAGTTGCAGAACTGCTGCTGGAACTCATCACAAGGAGCCAACCATGACACAGGAACACCATCCATCCGGCACCGTAGGCTCGGAGGCAACCCAGCAGGAGGTCTACGACGCCGGAATGGTGGTCCGCCGCGAAGTGCTTGGGGATGCCCATGTGGACCGGGCCACTGCGGCGGCCGACGACTTCACCGCCGACTTCCAGGAAATGATCACCCGGATCGCGTGGGGTGGCATCTGGACGCGGCCCGGTCTGAGCCGCCCAATGCGCTCAGCCGTGACCATCACTGCCATGGTGGCCCACGGCCACTGGGAGGAACTGGCCATGCACATCAGGGCGGCCCTGGGCAACGGCCTGTCCCGGTCAGAGATTAAGGAAATCCTGCTCCAAACGGCCATCTACTGCGGCGTGCCCTCAGCCAACACGGCTTTCAAGACCGCCCAGCAGATGTTTGCCCAATTGGACGCCGAATCCGAGGCAGCCGCCCCCACCAAGAAGGAGGAATTCCCATGAACCAGGCGTTCCTGTATGACGCTGTCCGCACACCCTTTGGCAAGTTCGGTTCCGGCCTGGCCGGAATCCGCCCGGACGATCTGGCTGCCCATGTGGTGCGCGAGTCAGTGGCCCGGGCCCCGCAGCTTGAACCGGACCGGATCGACGAGGTCATCTTTGGCAACGCCAATGGGGCCGGGGAAGAGAACCGGAACGTCGCCCGAATGGCCACGTTGTTGGCTGGACTGCCCACCTCCATTCCCGGCACCACGGTTAACCGCTTATGCGGCTCTTCCCTGGACGCGGCCATGATTGCCTCGCGACAGATCGAGGTAGGCGACGCGGACCTGCTCCTGGTCGGAGGGGCCGAATCCATGAGCAGAGCCCCCTGGGTGCTGCCCAAGACGGAGCGCCCCTATCCTGCCGGGGACATGGCCCTGTCCTCGAGCACGCTCGGTTGGCGGTTGGTCAACCCGGTCATGCCCCAGGAGTGGACGGTATCCCTGGGCGAAGCGACCGAGCAGCTGCGCGAAAAATACGGGATTAGCCGTGAGCGTCAGGACGAATTCGCGGCGAACTCCCATCGGCTGGCCGACGCGGCCTGGAACGCTGGGTTTTACGACAATCTGACCACGGTGGTGCCAGGCACCGGGTTGCTGCGGGATGAGAGCATCCGCCCCGGTTCGACGGCCGGAAAGCTGTCGGTGTTGAAAACGGTGTTCCGCCCGGAGACTGACGGGGCCGACGGCGGCACGGTCACGGCCGGGAATGCCTCGCCGCTCTCTGACGGGGCGTCGGCGGCGTGGCTGGGGTCTGAAGCCGCGGCCGGGATCCTTGGCCTGGACCCGCTGGCCCGGATCGCCGGCCGGGGCGCAGCCGGGGTGGACCCGCAATTCTTCGGCTACGGGCCCGTCGAAGCGGCAAACCGGGCGCTGGCAAAAGCCGGGATCGGCTGGGACCAGGTGGTCGCCGTCGAACTCAACGAAGCATTTGCCGCCCAGTCGCTGGCCTGCATGGATGCTTGGGACATTGATCCCGGGATCGTGAACCGGCACGGTGGCGCTATCGCTATGGGCCACCCGCTGGGCGCCTCGGGAACCCGGCTGCTGGGCACACTGGCACGGAGTCTGCAGGCGACGGGAGAGCGGTGGGGCGTTGCCGCCATCTGCATCGGCGTGGGCCAAGGTCTGGCCATCGTGCTGGAGAACGTCTGCGCCAACAACGCCGCGAAGGACTAAGGGAAGACCATGCCCATCATTGCATCCACCGTGGCCGAGGCCGTGGCCGGCATCAGAGACAATTCCACCGTGATGATTGGCGGTTTCGGCAACGCCGGCCAGCCCATGGAACTCATCGACGCCCTGCTCGGAGGCGGTGCCACGGGGCTGACGGTGGTGAACAACAACGCCGGCCAAGGCGACGCCGGCCTGGCACTGCTGATCAAGGAACGCCGGGTGGCGAAGATCATCTGCTCGTTTCCGCGGCAGTCTGATTCCTGGCATTTTGACGCAGCCTACCGGGCCGGGGAGATCGAACTGGAACTGGTCCCGCAGGGCACCCTTGCCGAACGCATCCGGGCGGCAGGGGCGGGGATTGGCGGGTTCTTCACTCCCACCGGGTACGGGACCCTGCTGTCCGAAGGGAAAGAAACCAGGGTCATCGACGGGCGCGGGCACGTCTACGAGACCCCCATTCACGCCGACTACGCCCTCATCAAGGCGCACACCGCGGACCGGGCCGGGAACCTGATCTACCGCAAGACAGCCCGGAACTTTGGCCCGATCATGGCCACCGCCGCCAGCATCACCATCGTCCAGGTCAGCAACATCGTGGCGACGGGGGACCTTGATCCGGAAGTCATTGTGACCCCCTGTATTTACGTCAACACGATCGTCCGCGTCCCAGCGCCCACACCGACTTTGGCAGAATACGAGGTAAACCAATGAACAGGCTTCCCAGCACCAGTCCCGAGCCTGGCGCGCGGCCCGGTCCCGAGGCACGGCTGAACCGAGAGGACCTGGCCCGGCTGGTGGCCGCGGACATCAAGTCCGGCTCCTATGTCAACCTCGGCATTGGTCAACCCACGCTCGTCTCGAACTACCTCCGGCCTGAGCAGGCCGTCACCTTGCACACCGAAAACGGGATGCTCGGCATGGGCCCGGAAGCACACGGCGCCGACATTGACGAGGACCTCATTAACGCCGGCAAAGTCCCGGTCACCGAACTGCCTGGAGCCTCGTATTTCCACCACGCAGACTCCTTCGCCATGATGCGCGGCGGCCACTTGGACGTCTGCGTGCTCGGCGCCTTTCAGGTCTCCGCCACCGGCGACCTCGCCAACTGGCACACGGGCGCACCCGACGCGATCCCCGCCGTCGGCGGTGCCATGGACCTTGCCACCGGAGCCAAGGACGTCTACGTCATGATGAACCTGTTTGCCAAGGACGGCACCGCTAAACTGGTGCCGACCTGCACTTACCCGCTCACCGGCGTCGGCTGCGTCACCCGCATCTACACACCAGAAGCCGTCTTCCTCCTCACTGAGGACGGCATACGGGTACGGGAAACCTTCGGCATCACCCTGGCTGGGCTGCAGGGGAGGGTCAAGGTAGAACTCTTGCCGCCGCTGGCACTGCGGAAAGTCGCGCGGACGGCGAATTAGACCGTCCCGACGGTAAGGAAAAAATACTCATGCCGCTATAGCTTGCGGTGCTGAATCTCCGACCGGGCGGTCAGGGCCAGTAGGAGCGCCGCGGCCAACGCCAGTACCACGACGGCGGGAGCAACGGTGCCCAACGCAATCAGCAGGACCGCTGCCACCACGGACGGAACGGCCCAGGGCGCCACTGAGCGCCACGGTTGACCGTAGCGCAGCGACACGAGCGCGTTGGCGGCATAGAACAGGGCCAATCCGCCTCCTAGGGAGATCCCCGCGCCCAGGGGCAGCCTTTGGTCAGGAGCCGGGATAGCCGTGGCAATTCCGGCCGCAACGGAGGCCACTCCCAAGACCAGCAGAAACGGCAGGAATAAAGTGGTCTGCAGGATTCCGGCAAAATCCGCCCGCGATTTTAGGCGCTCAAGCCCCGCCGTCACGATGCCCGTGCCGTACTGGAAAAATGCCCAACCCAGGAGAGCCGCCACAAGGAAGCCCAGGGCCCCGGCAAGTCCTGCGCGGGGGTCCCAGTGGCTGGAAACTTCACTGACGATGGTGAAGACCGACTCGCCAAGGACGATGATGACGAAAAGTCCCAGCCGCTCCGAGGCATGGTCAATATTGACGTTGGCGGCTGCCAGGGCCGCCCACAAATGCCCGCCAACGGTTACCATACTCACTTCGACGGCGATGGAAACGGCCCAGAAGATGACAGCGACGTGAAGCGGCAGGAGCGAGGCGAACAGCCACAGCACGGCGGTGCTGCCGTTGTAGATCCAGATGCGCCACGGTGTTTGGTCCGACTGCTGGCGGTGCTGGTATAGCCATAGAACCAGCAAGATGGCGCGCATGGCAGCGTTGCCGAGCGAAAAAGCCCAGGCCCTGTCCCCGAAGGCCCCCGGAGCGGCCGCGGCCATGATCCCGGCGGCGGCCATGGCTGCCAGCATGGCCACACCAAGAGTCCGTGCGGACAGTCCAGGGAGGAGGTTCACCACCGACACAATATTGGCCCAGGCCCACCACGCGGGGAAAAACAGCAGAATGAAGGTGCCGAACGCAGTCCAACCGGGGTCCCCGTGGATGCCGTGGGCCAACTGGCCCACGAAAGCGACAAAAACAAGGTCGAAGAATAATTCCATCCAGTGGACGCGGCCGGGTTCGCGGGCAGCCTCGTGTCCTGACCCCTGCGCTGCGGGGGGATTGCGGTTCATGGGCTTATGCTAGTGCTCCCTCAGAGGGCGACTCCGTAGGAGTGCGACGGAGTGCCTCAGTATGCCGCCGCGCCGGCCTCAGCAACTTCCTGGTCCTGCTCTATGGACCCGGTGGAGACACCGATCGCGCCCATAATCTTCCCGTCGCGGACCAGGGGAATACCGCCGGGGAATACTGCCAGTCGTCCGCCGTGGGCTTCGCTCAGTCCGTAGATCGGGCCGTTCGGGCGGGTGGCTTCCTGCAGGTCCCGGGTCGGGCACTGGAAAGCAATCGACGTGTACGCCTTGTTGATCGCGATGGTGATGGAGCCGATATTTGCGCCGTCCATCCGGGCGTGTGCCTTAAGATTCCCGCCGGCATCAACCACGGCAATGTCCATCGGCTGGCCTATTTGGGTGGCTTTCTCAGCGGCTGCTTTGATGACGCGTTGCGCTTCTTCGAGGGTGATGGTTTCAAGGACGCTTCCGTCGGCCATGGCTGTGATCCAATCCGTTAGTTGGGGGGAGGGCGTGCCCTCCCACTAGAGCACGCGACCTGGGCCACACGATAGGTGGGGATGACCCCCAAGCCCGCATGCGGGTTTCCCCCCGTACCGGAGGCAGACAAGCTGCCCTATGGTGGACAGTAGCCAACCTAGGAGGTTTCCCATGGGTGTCGTGCCCCTGAAGGACATAATCCGTCCCGCCTTTGAAGCCCGCTACGGCGTGCCAGCCATCAACATTTTCAACGACCTGACTATGGAGGCCGTCCTCGCGGCCGCCGAGGAGGCGAACTCCCCGGTCATCCTGCAGACCTCAGTCAAGACGGTCCGCAGTATCGGCTCCCGCCAGCTGTTCGACATGTGGCAGTCCCTCACCAGGGGTATCCACGTCCCCGTCGCCTTACATCTGGACCACTGCCCGGACCGGGAGGTAATCACCGAGTGCCTGAAGGCTGGCTGGAATTCCGTGCTCTTTGACGCCTCCAACCTTCCGGTGGAGGAAAACCAGCGCCAGACCATCGAAGTGGTAGCCGAGGCACGGCACTACGACGCCCAGGTGGAAGGTGAGATCGAGGCGATCACCGGCGTTGAGGATGACCACGGCTCCGACAACATTGCTCCGCAGCAAAGCCTGGACACCGCACTGAACTTCATTGACGCAACCGGAATTGACGTCTTTGCCCCTTCGATCGGCAACGCGCACGGTTCCTACAAGGCCGCACCGGTGCTGGACGTGGGCCGCGTCAGCGAAATCGTGAAGGCCCGCAATATGCCCATCGCATTGCACGGTGGCTCCGGGCTGAGTCCGGAGCAGTTCTCGGACCTGATTGCCCGAGGCTGCGCGAAGGTCAACATCTCCACGGCGCTCAAGGAAACCTACATGCAGTCCTCCTTGGACTTCCTCAAGCAGGCCGAGCAGAACAACAAATGGGACCCGCCGTCTCTGTTCAAGCACACCCGCGCTGACATCATCACCATGGTCGACGAACTCACACAACAGTTCGGCAGCGCCGGCAAGGGCGGCCGCTGATGCCGGCGCTCATCTTCGACTGCGACGGAGTCCTCGCCGATACTGAACAGCACGGCCACCTGCCGGCCTTCAACCAGACCTTTGCCGACTTCAACGTCCCCGTGCGCTGGAGCGTGGCGGAGTACGCGCAGAAGGTCAAAATCGGCGGAGGCAAGGAACGGATGCGCAGCATCCTCACCCCCGACCTCGCCCGGAGCCTGAACCTGAAAGACGACGCAGCCATCGACGGGACCCTTCTGGCCTGGCACCAGCGCAAGACCGCCGTCTATAAGAAGCTCGTGGAATCCGGTGTGCTGCCCGCACGGCCGGGAATCGCAAGGATCGTCCGGGAAGCGCATGACGCCGGCTGGACCCTCGCGGTGGCCTCCACCTCCGCGGAACCCGCCGTCCGCGCCGTCCTCACGCACGCTGTTGGCGAGTCATTAGCGCAGCACTTCGCAGTATTTGCCGGGGACATTGTCCCGCAGAAGAAGCCCGCCCCGGACATCTACCTGTTCGCGCTCAAGGAGCTGGATCTGGACCCGGATGAGACGATCGTCGTCGAGGACAGCGCTAACGGCCTGCGCGCGGCGCTCGGCGCGGGACTTCGCGCTCTCGTCACCGTCAGCGGCTTTACCCGTGAGGAGGACTTTACCGGCGCCTCCCTCGTAGTCGGCTCGTTGGGCGACGCAGGCCAGCGGGCCGAAGTGCTGGCTAACCCCGCGGGTGTAGAAATCCCGGGTACCGTGAACCTGGCGACGCTTGAAGCGATTCTGGCCCAGCCCCGGAACGACGCCGGATTCAGGGCCGCCGCCGGCAGCCCCACCGCCCCTACAAATCCGACGGAGACCCCATGACTGCCACAGACCTCGCCGACGTTGAATACGTCGTCCATAGTTTGGCGCAGACCGCCGTCGACAAGGAAAAGGAGTTTGGCGACCTGGACGCAGTGGTGGGCGACGGTGACCTCGGCTACTCCTTGGCCCGTGGCTTCGAGAAAGTCCTGCACGACTGGGATACGTTTAAGCGCGACGACGTCGCCACGTTCCTGCAGCAGATCGCCTTGGCCATCTCCTCCCGGATCGGCGGCACTTCCGGCCCGCTGTGGGGGACGGCGTTTCTGCGCGCATCCGCCGCCGCCAAGACAGTTGACACAATAGACGGCGCCGCCACCGTCGCCATGCTGCGTGCCGCCGCCGAGGGCATCATGGCCCGGGGCGGCGCGAGCATGGGGGACAAGACTTTGCTCGACGCGCTGGTCCCGGCAACCGACGAACTGGACAAGCAGCTCGCCGCCGGCGCGCCGCCGGCCGAATGCCGCGCCGCGTTCGCCAAAACCGTCCGCGAATGTGCGGACGGTACCAGCACGCTCCAGGCCAGGCGCGGCCGGGCCAGCTATAGCGGGGAACGCAGCATCGGCTCCCCGGACGCGGGCGCCGTCGCGATCGCGATCATCATCGAAAACATCACCGGGGGCTGGGACAAGCGATAGCCCCTATCCGTCTTTACCGTACTAAACCGACCAGCACAACGACGTGGAGATCTCATGAAAAAGTTTCTCAATGACCCTCAACAGTTCGTCTCCGAGATGCTCGAAGGCCTGGCGCTCGCCAACCCCGACACGCTCAAGTACGTCCCTGAATACAACCTCATCATGCGTGCCGACGGCCCGGACCAGAACAAGGTCTCGATCGTGCAGGGCTCCGGATCCGGTCACGAACCCGCGCACGTCATGATCGTGGGCAAGGGCATGCTCGACGCCGCCTGCCCCGGCGACGTCTTCGCCGCTCCGCCGTTTGACTACGTCTACGAGACCACCAAGATGATGGCCTCGCCCAAGGGCGTACTGCTGCTGGTGAACAACTACACCGGAGACAAAATGGTCTTCGACATGGCCCAAGAGATGTCTTCCGCCGAAGGCATTCAGGTTCAGACGCTCTTCATTAACGACGACGTCTCTGTGGAAGACTCCACCTACACGATCGGCCGCCGGGGCGTGGCAGGGAACTTCTTTGTCATCAAGGCCGTCGGTGCCGCAGCCGAGCGCGGAGCGGACCTAAAGGAAGTCATCCGGATCGGTGAGAAGGTCAACTCCGTGACCCGCAGCATGGGCGTGGCGCTTACCGCCTGCACCCCGCCGGCCAAGGGCAGCCCGCTGTTTGAACTCGGTGATGATGAGATCGAGATTGGCGTTGGCATTCACGGCGAGCCGGGGCGCCGTCGCGCCAAGATGATGACGGCCAATGAGATCGTCGACGAGATGCTCACCCCGATCGTTCAGGACCTGCCGTTCAGTGACGGGGATCGGGTGGCGCTGATGGTCAACGGCCTTGGCGGCACCCCGATCAGCGAGTTGTACCTGCTCTACGGCAAGGCCCACCGGCGTCTCGCCGAACAGGGCATCAGCGTCGGACGCAGCTACGTCGGCGAGTACTGCACCTCTTTGGATATGGCCGGTGCGTCCATCACCATGGTTAAGCTCGACGACGAAATCGAGTCGCTGCTCATGGACCCGGCCGAGATTCCTATCCGGGTGTTCTAGACACTCTGCCCTGGGGCAGAGTGCGGAAGCGAAGCACGACGGCGGGGCCGGTCACCTTTCGGTGGCCGGCCCCACTGGTTTCTTGTCCTGCGCCCGCCGCCAGTGAGCAATTAGCCGTCCGCCAACCCGGGGACAACCCGGCACACGGTGTACGAACGTCCGGTTATGGTGGTATAGATTTCTTCAGCGGACCAGCCTGATTTGCGGCCTGCCTTTCGTCAAGGAGGACAAACAATGACACAAACAGAGCCGGAATTCGACATGCTGGTCCGTAGCCTGTGTGATGTCGAAGGCGCCCGGCACAAGTTGGATTGTGTCCCTGCGCTGGCCCGTGACCTCGCCGGCCGGTTCGAGCTGCAGCCGCTGTTGGGCCGGATCCTGGGCCACGCAACCAGTCTGCTGGGCTGCGAGTCCGGCTCAATTGCCTTGGTCAATGAAACCAGCGGCACCTACACCAAAAAAGTAGACATCGGCGTCGGTTGCCAGGAAGGTCAGACGTTCTCGTTGAAGGAAGGCTTTACCGGGCAGATCGTGCGCAGCCGCTCCACCCTAATCCTGGAGGCTTACAGCAGCATCGAACGCGGACATATCCCGGCGACTGATCCGCGCTGGAACTGCGCCGTGATCGGAGTGCCTATCCGCTGGGGTGAACAGATCATCGGGGCCTTCATCGTCTTTAGCCCGGACCAAGGCCGTAAGTTCAACCCAGAAGAGGCCCGGCTGGCTGAACTCTTTGCCAGCCACGCCGCCATCGCGCTGGCCAACTCCGATCTTCATGCTCAGGCTTCCATCCGGGAGCGCGAGGCGGCTGTCGCCGCCGAACGCGAGCGGGCCGTGCGGGATGTCCACGAAACGGTGGGCCGCTCCTTGGCCGCGTTGCTGCTCTGCCTCGACGAGGCAGAAAAAGCCAGCCGGCTCGACGGCGGCGAGCAGACGGTGACCCCGCACCTGGGAAAGGCCCGGACCATCGCCCATGATGCCCTCACTGAAACGCGCCGGACCGTCCTGGGCATGGGACCGGCGGCGCTCGCCGGCCGGACCTTGGTCGACGCGATTGCCGGCGAACTGGCTTGGGTAGAGTCCATGTCCGGCACCGCGACGCAGCTGACCGTAATCGGTGAGGCCCGAGCGCTCGCCCCGGAGATTGAACATCATGCGTTTAGGATCGTCCAGGAAGCGCTCCATAATGTGGTGACCCATGCGCGGGCGATCTCGGTACGGGCCGGGTTGATCTACGACGCCGGAACGCTCGCCGTCGTCGTCGAGGACAACGGACAGGGCTTTGACCTCGCGGCCGCCCATGGTGCCCAGGCAACCCTGCCCGCGGGGTGCCTGGGACTGCACGGAATGAGCTCACGGGCCATCCACCTCGGCGGAAATCTGCACATCGACACCACCCCCGGCTGGGGCACGAAGGTCCGCGCAAGTCTGCCGGACCGGGCACCGGAGCCGGCGGCGTCCGGGCAGACGCACTGGAAGATTCTGATCGCCAATGATCACCCCCTCATCACCGCCGGCCTGGTCCGGCTGCTCAGCATCGCCGAGCCGGCGATTCAAGTGACCGCGGAGGTATCGTCCGCGGAGAAGTTATTTGACGCGTTGGAACTGCTCCGTCCGGACGTTCTCCTGGTGGACCTGGATATGGTTTACCAGAACGCCACCGGAGTGCTAACGGGGATCCGCCAACTGGACCCCCGGGTAGCAATCGTGGTGCTGACGGACAACCCCACCGCGGAGCAGGTGCGCTCGGCACGGCACGCTGGCGTGCGCGGCTTCGTTAACAGACGGGCCAGCGGGGAGACCATTGCCCGCGTCCTCGTCGCGGCCGGGCAGGGCCAGGCGCTCGTGGAGGGCGAGGTCTTCGACCGACTGATGGGCTCCCCGTCCCCGGAGTCCGGGTCAGGGACAAATGCGTTCACTGCCCGCGAAAAGGAGGTCCATGACAGTGTGGTCCTCGGCATGGCGGACAAGCAGATTGCCCGTGAACTCGGCATCTCCGTAAAGACCATCGAAAAACACGTCGGTTCGATCCTGCGTAAGGCCGGCGTACGGAACCGCACTATGCTGGCCGCCATGTCCGGGGGAGAATCCGCGCCGGCGCACCCTTGGGGGTAGCGGAAAGTCTGAGTCCGGGGACCGGCCACCTGGTTATCGATCCGTCAAGCGCGACTAACTCAAGCCGTCATCTCTTCCATATTCGCGAAACTACTGAGCGACGAAAGGGTCCGTCCACGGGTATTTACCGAGGCAGACAAAGGACAGTTGCGCCCGCGTTTTGAGCGGCGGCGAAACGGATGGCTACCGTAGCCGTGGTGCGCCGCGCCGTGGAGCTGGTCGTGGACTTTAGCAGGCTGGAGAGAATATTTAGGACCGCTTGACCTCTCCCCGGAGAGATGACCCCAAACCGGCAGCTCAATCCAGGTCACACCCAGAGGAAGGATTAAACGGTGCAGGTAAGAAGGCTTTTGACCGGTGTTTTGAGTGTTGGACCGGGTTACGGGGATCAATTGTCCTCCCTAAGGGTTGGCTTGAGTGTGGCGGTCCCGGTGTTCGTCTTGCTTGCTGTAGGGCGCCCGGACTTGTCCATATATGCAGTATTCGGCGCCTTTGCGGGGATGTATGGTCGTGAGGAGCGCCATCAGCTCAGGCTCTACCATCAAACAGTGGCGGCTTCGCTGCTGCTTACCGGTGTCATGGTAGGGGCTGTGCTATCAGCGTTGGACGCCCCGCATTGGGTGCTCGTCACAGTTGAAGCGTCTCTGGCAGCCGTTGGGTCCTTGGTTGCGGACCGTGCCAACCTGAAACCCGCCGGTCCTTTTTTCGGGATATTCGCCCTCGGAGCCTGTGCTTCGCTACCCTCGATTGCTCCTTTGCCGCTGATCTTTGCCGTTGTGTCCGGGGCAGCAGCATTTTCGGTTCTTCTCGGCTTTGCAGGCTGGGCCCGCGCCCGCAAGTGGGAGGTCGGCGCGCGTCGGGTGACCGCATCTATAAGGGGCCCGCGGCTTCGCTCCTCGTTGGTGCACGCTCTTCGATACGCGTTGGCGATCGGTATTTCGGGGTCCGTGGGTCAACTTACAGGGGACGGACATGCATATTGGGCCATGGCGGCGGCCGCTGTACCGCTGGCAGGGGCGGACTTCGCCGGCCGCATCCGACGGGGGATCCACCGTATCTTGGGTACCTTCGCCGGTCTCGGTCTAACAGCTGTAGTTCTCTCCGGGCGCCCCGGCGTGGTAGCCCTGTCAATCCTGGTGGCAGTCTTCCAGTTCCCGACGGAGTTGTTCATGGCCCGACACTATGGTCTGGCCTTAGTCTTCTTCACTCCGCTGATTTTGATCATGACGGTGCTCGCCCACCCGGAATTTGTCAAGGTGGATGAGGCCAGTGGGAGTTAGGCTGCTTTCTTTGTCTCGGGTTTTTCTGGTGGCTTGTTGATCCATACCGTTTCGGGCAGGGCCAGGATTTTGGGGTCCTTGGTGGTGGC
>NZ_JAPNLH010000015.1 GCF_026627425.1 Arthrobacter endolithicus | reverse complement strand
AACGACATCCCATAGTCCATCCCTCCAGCACACCAAAGCACCCGAACATGCACCAGAGATTTCGCGAGCACTTCTCAAATGCGGCACGCACCCCATTTCGCGAGCACTTTAGCTGAGTCTCGTCGCCCCTGTTGCTGCGGGTCTGTCATCCCTAGACTTGGAATTCGAAGGCCAAGACATTGCAACGACAGTAGGAGAGGCGCAAATGATGATCGAGAACAGCAATTACGAAGAGCCGGAGGTTCCCCACAGTGGCGATTCCATCCCCGACAAAGGCGAGCAGCTGAAGGACGGCGCTACTGCCGCGCAGGGTGGCGCTGTGCTCCCGGAAGGTGAGGATGGGCTATCGGCCAATGACGAGGACAGAGGCCGGTACGTCGAGGGCTCCTACGGCAAGGCCGGCCGCGAGGCAGGACACCGCCGCGGAGCGGGCGAGGGCCAATACATCGAAGGTGAGTACGGCAAGGCCGGGAGCGAAAGCGCGCGGAAAGCCGGGCCGGAAGAACAACTGCAGACGGGCCGTTTTGTCGAAGCCGACTACGGAAGTGCCGGCAACGTAGCGCCGCGCAGCGGGGAACACGGGTCCGGGCAGTATGCCAAAGGCGACTACGGCAGCGGCGGCAAAGTAGAGCCCGAGGACGAGGAGGTCTAGGACCGCCAGCGCGTCGTCATCAAGAAGCCGGCAATCGCAATAACAAAACCAATCAGGATATTTCCGTTTCCCACGTTCGGCAGTGGGAATGCGCCGCTGCTGATGTAGAAGGTAATGATCCAGAACAAGCCGATGAGCATAAGACCGAACATCACCGGCTTGTACCAGACCGGATTGGGCATATTGGCTTTGGTTTTAGCGCTGGCCTGCTCCTGGTTTCCACGGCGGGGCTGGCGGCGCGGTTTTGACTCGGGCACAGGATCTCCTTGATGGGCTGGCACCAGCGGCGCGCCCTTGCTGTAACGGGGGCAGCCCGGCCACTTGGTATCCTGAGAGGAATATTTCCGCGGACGGGATCTGTTCGGTTTCTGGCTGCAATTCTAGCCGTTCATGCGGCAAAACCGGGCCATGACGGGGCGGTGCCGCCACAGGACTGTGATAAACCGCAAGCTGGGACTACTTCCCCGGCGTCTTCGCTTGGCGTTCGCAGGGCAAACCTTTTACCGAATCAACGATTGGCACCAACACATCATGAACACACGCATTCTGGTCGTGGATAACTACGACAGTTTCGTCTATACCCTGGTGGGCTATCTGCAGCAGCTGGGAGCTGAGACCACCGTCGTCCGCAATGATGATGTGACGTTGGCCGAAGCCATCGAACTCACCGGTCCGCGTGATGGTGTGCTGATCTCCCCCGGGCCGGGGACGCCGGCCGAGGCGGGCATCTGCATTGAACTGATTAAGTGGTGCGGCCGCGAGAGTAAACCCATGTTGGGTGTATGCCTTGGGCATCAGGCCTTGGCGGAGGCGTACGGCGGAACCGTGACGCACGCACCGGAACTGATGCACGGCAAGACCTCCCCGGTGCAGCACGGGGGCTTAAACGTCTTCGCGGGGCTACCCAACCCGTTTACGGCGACCCGCTACCATTCGCTGGCGGCAGTGCGGGAATCCATTCCGGCCGAGCTTGAGATTACGGCGGAAACCGCCACCGGGGTGGTCATGGGACTGGCGCACCGGCGTGCGCCGTTATACGGAGTTCAGTTCCACCCGGAGTCCGTCCTGACCGAGGGCGGCTATCTGATGCTGGGCAACTGGCTGGAGTCGTTGGGCCTGACGGGAGCGGCGGCCAGGGCCGCCGGCATGAGCCCGCTCATCAGCCAGTAGTGGCTATTTACTAGGGGCCGGCGGAGGCGTGCAGTCCTTGTCCTTCTTGGACGTGCAGGCCGACGACGTCGGCGGGGGCGTCGGGGTCGCCGTCTCGGTCGGTGCGGTTGCGGTTACGGGAGCCTGAGTGGGTGCCGGAGCCGGAGCGGGAGCCTTGGCGATCTCCACCGTCACGGTGGAATACTGGTCGACGCTGGACCCCGCGTCCGCTGACTGGCCGGTAACCCGGCCGGGCTCCACCACGGCATTCTCCTTTTCGACAAAGGCGATCTGCAGGGTTCCTGACGCGCTCGCGATGGCCTGCCGGGCTTCCGCCTGACTAAGGCTGATCAGCGACGGCATCGTCACCTTGCCGGTAGAAACCATGAGATCCACCTTCGATCCCGCCGCCACCACCTGGCCCGGTGATGGGCTGGTTGTGACGACCAGGTTGGCACCGACAGTGCCGTCATTGACTTGTTTGGTCTCCCCCGGCAGCAGCCCCAGCGACCTGATCGCGTCTCGGGCGGTGGGTTCGGTGACGTTGACCAGGGACGTGGGGATCTGAACGCTGGCAGGACCGTCCGAAATAATCAAGGTGACCGTCGTATTGGGATTAACAGAGTTTCCTGCGGCTGGATCCGTGCCTACTGCCAGTCCTTTGGCGACGCTGGGATCGTAGCGTCGCTGCAGCGAAGGCCGCAGATTGTCATTATAGAGCTTGGCCATCGCATCGGTTTCCGGCATCATGCGGACATCGGGAATGTGGATCTGGACCGTGGCGGGTGGTTTTGCGTTGAGCAGGTTATAGGCCAGGAAGCCGCCGCCACCGAGCAGCAAGACCAACAAAACGAACAAGGTGATGATCCATGCACGACGGCGCCGGCGGACAGTCCGGTCCAATTCCTTTTCCGCGGGCAGCCCGAGCGGCAGCGCGTCCGGGTCCTCTTCGGGCACCGAACCCGTGGTGAGCGGTCCTCCGGTCAGCGCTTTGGCCATGGCACGGGTGGCGGGACCGTCGTCTTGAAGATAGTGCGCGCCGGGCCGCGGACGCGCTTCAACGGCGACGGCGACAGTCGCCACCGACGGCGGAGTCGGCGTACGCTGCAGGCCGTAGACCTCGGTGGGAGCTTCGGAAGCAGAGTAGGGATAGATCTGCACGCCACCCTTGGCGGCCCGGAGGGCACGCCGGAAGGCCGCGGCATTCTGGAACCGGTCAGTCCGGTTTTTTTCCAGTGCGCGCAGAACCACACTGTCCAGGGCGGGGCTGACCAACGAATTGAAGCGGCTGGGCGCCTCCGGCGTCTCCCTGACATGTTGGTATGCCACTGAGACCGGGCTGTCCCCCAGGAAGGGAGGCCGTCCCGTGAGCATCTCGTAGAAGAGGCAGGCGGCCGAGTACAGATCGCTGCGCTCATCCACTGTTTCCCCGCGGGCCTGCTCCGGAGAGAGATATTGAGCGGTGCCGATCACGGCCTGCGTCTGGGTCATGGTGGCGGAAGAATCGGCGATGGCGCGCGCAATCCCGAAGTCCATCACCTTGATCGCGTTGCCGTCGTCGGTGACCATGACATTGGCGGGCTTGATGTCCCGGTGCACAATGCCGGCACGATGGCTGTATTCGAGCGCGGACAGCACGCCGAGCGTGTAATCAATCGCGTGGTCAATGGTCAGTTCTTTGCTCCGGACCAGATCGCGCAGGGTCCGGCCGGAAACGAATTCCATCACAATGAACGGCATCCGGGTGCCATCCCCTAGCGGGTCACCGGCACCATGATCACCGGTGTCATACACAGCAACGATCGATGGATGATTCAGCCCGGCGACCGCCTGCGCCTCGCGGCGGAATCGTGCCTGCACTTGCGGATCCCGGGCCAGATCAGCGCGCAGTAGTTTCACGGCCACGGTACGTCCGAGGCGGGTGTCCTTGCCAATGTACACGTCAGCCATCCCGCCGCGGCCCAGCAGCTTGCCCAGTTCGTAACGTTCATTGAGGACGCGCGGGATGTTCATAAGTCAGCGGTCCTTTCCGGGTGATAGGGCCATGGTGGTTGCGGGTTACGACGGCGGCTGCTTTCGACTAGGGGGCGGGCTTGCAGGTGGCGGGGCTTCCCTCGGGCACTCCCACGCCGCAGTCGCCAAGCGCAGCAGGCGTGGCCGGCGCGGTAGGTGTGGCAGTCGGCTGCTGCGGTGTCGGCGTCGGTGCCGGTGCCGGCGTCGGTGTCGGTGTCGGTGTCGGCGCCGGTGTCGGTGTCGGCGCCGGTGTCGGTGTCGGTGCCGGTCCGGTCGAGACTGTGTAGGTCACAGTGGATCCCTTGGCCACACTGTTGCCCGGAGCCGGCGCGACCCCGATGACCGTACCGGCCTTGGCTGCATTGGGCGCGTTGTTGGTCGCGGGCACCAGTCCGAGGCGCAGAAGTTCGGAGTTGTAGGTCTCAGCGTTTTGGCCCGCAAAGGCCGGCACCGTCACCATTTCGGGTCCCTTGGAGTAGGTCACGGTGATGGTGCTGCCCTTTGGCTGCGATCCTGTAGGGGCAACACTCATGACAATTCCCGATTCAACCGTCGAGCTGAAGGCCTCCACCGGGTTCACTCCCATGCCCAAATTAATGAGGGCCCGCTGGACTTCGCTGAACGGCCGGCCGTTGTACTGATCCGGCTGGATCGTCACCACGTTGGAAACCGTCGTCGCCGTCGAACGCGACTGCACAGCGCTGGAACTGGAACTGGCGCTCGATGTCACCGACGTGGATCTGGGGGAAAAAACGCCCAGCTGCTGCAGGAGCACCATCGCAATGACAAAGAGGATCAGCAGGATCAGGGCAACCAGCGGCCAGGTCCAGGGGCTGCGTCCGCGCTTGGCAGGTGCGGCAGTCTCGTCGTCGTCCTCTTCCCATTGTGTCGCGGCCACCATCCCCTCGCCGCCGGAGAGTCTATTTCCCGGCCCGGCCTGTGCGCTGATGGTGGCCCCTGCAACGGTGGGGAGGGCAGAAGTGGCAGCGGAAAAATCCGACGGATAGCCCGTCGGGACGGCTGTTGTTGCGGCGGTTCCGGGAACATCCACCGGCGCCGTGATGGGTCCGGTGGTCGCTTCGAACAGCAGCATCCCGGGCGCGGCAGCGTGAGCGGCCTTAATGTCCCCATTCCGGATGGCTTCGGCCGCGTCCGCGAGCTTGTTCGCGTTGGCTGGACGGTTCGCCGGATCCTTCGCCAGCATGGACATCAGCAGCGCACGGACCGGCGTCGGAAGCGTATCCGGCAGCGGCGGGGGTGCATCGTTGACCTGGGCCAACGCAATGGCGATCTGGGATTCACCCGAGAAGGGGCGGTGACCGGTAATGCACTCGTATCCGATAATGCCAAGAGAATAGATATCGCTGGAACCGGTGGCGAGCTGACCTGTGGCCTGCTCCGGAGCCAGATACTGCGCCGTCCCCATGACCTGTCCGGTTTGGGTCAACGGGACCTGGTCGGCGAGCCGGGCAATGCCGAAATCGGTGACTTTAACCCTGCCCTCGGGCGTGATCAGCAGGTTTCCGGGTTTGACGTCACGGTGCACCAGGCCCTGCGCGTGCGCGACGGACAATGCCCTGGCGGTTTGGGCGATGATCGAAAGCGTGCGGTCGGAGGAGAGCACGTGCTCGTGTTCAATAATGCTGGACAAAGGCTCGCCCGGGACCAGCTCCATCACTAAATAGGCAGAGCCGTCCTCTTCACCGTAATCAAAGACATTGGCGATGCCAATGTGGTTCAGCAGTGCCGTATGGCGGGCCTCGGCCCGGAACCGCTCGCGGAAGCCCGGATCCCCGGTGTATTCCTCCTTGAGAATCTTGATCGCCACCGTCCGGCCCAGGACCAGATCTTTCGCCCGCCACACCTCGCCCATCCCACCAATCGCAATGCGAGATGTGAGCTGGAACCTGCCGCCTAAGGTGATACCCGAAGTTGGCCTCACTTATTCAACACCGCCTCGATAAGTTTGCTTGCGTTAGGACTGGTCAATTTTGCTCCGGTGGCAATATCGACATTCGACATGACGATCGATACCACCACCTGAGGATCTTGCGCCGGAGCGAATCCGGTGAACCAGGCATTGTTGTTCACGACGCCGGGAATGCCCTCGGCCGTGCCGGTTTTTCCCGCCACCTCGATGCCCGGAACGCTGGCTGCATGGGCTATCCCCTTGTCCACGACATTCGTCATCCAGTCGGTGATCTGATGAGCAATCTCGGGAGTAGTGGACTGCCGCAGAACCTCCGGTGTCAATTCCTCGACAGGTTTAAGGTCCGGGGTCCGGATCGTTTTCACCAGTTTTGGCTTCATCTGAGCGCCGCCGTTGGCAATGGCCGCGGTCATCATGGCGATCTCCAGCGGCGTTGCCTGCACATCCTGTTGTCCAACGGCACTGCGGGCCAGTTCGGCCGGCCCCAGCGGGCCCTTGCTTCCGGGGAACTTGCTGGCCGTTACCTTGTCCGGGAAGAACAGTGAATCGTCGTTAAAGCCAAACTTCTTGGCCTGCTCGGTGATGGCATCCTGCCCCAAATCCAAGGCTATCTGCGCGAAGGGTGTGTTGCAGGACTGCTCAAGGACAAAGGAAAAATCCGCCTGCGTCTTGGCTGCGCAGCCGCCGTTGACGTAGTTGGGCAGCGTGGCATCGGTGCCGGGGAACGTCAACTCCTGTGGGTTCGCCAGAACGGAATCCTTGTTGTATTTGCCGGAGGCGAGTGCGGCTGCGGTATCAACGAGCTTAAACACCGAACCCGGAGAATATAGCTTCGTGTAGGCGCTGGAGCCAAACATATTAATTCCGTCAATGCCGAGCAGTTTGTTGTAGTTTTCGGCCACCGCCTTGGGATCGTGGCTGGCCAGCAGATTGGTGTCGTAGGACGGCTTGGAGACCATGGCGATGATGGCTCCAGTCTTGGGATTCATTACGACTATGGAACCCTTCTGGCCGTCCGGGATCATGCTGTATGCCAGCTGCTGGATGGCCGGATCTATGGTCAGTTCCACGGATCGGCCCTTGGGTTGCGCGCCGGAGAGCAAGGAGACAACCCTGTCGTAGAAGGCATCGGCGGTTTCCCCGGTGAGCTGCGGATTTTCCGCTTTCTCGATGCCGTACTGTCCGTATGCCTGGGAAAAGAACCCGGTCAGACCGGCATAAAGCTCGCTCTGATGGTAGACGCGCTGAAACTTGCACTTGTCCGGGGAGGGGACGGACTCCGCAATGGGCTGGCCGCCGACCAGGATGGCACCGCGGTCATTGCAGAACTGTGCGATCAGGGCCCTGCTGTTTAGGTCATTGTTTTTTAGATCGTCAGCGGCGAAGAACTGGACATACGTGATGGAGCCGAGAACCAACGCGAAAAGTGCGACGGCGACAACCCAGGAACTGCGGATGGCCTGGTTCACGGGCTGATCACCTTCTCGGCGGGAGTTTTGATCGAACGGGGCGTCTGCACGGGTGCGCGGGAAGAACCGGGCGGGGGTGCTTCGCCGGCAGGGACCTGCGGTTCTTTCGCCGGGGCAGTGAAGATCGGGCGGCGGGCTGCATTGGAGATCAACAGGAGCAGGGCCACGATTATCCAGTTGGCCAAAAGCGAAGAGCCGCCGGCGGCAAGGAATGGGGTGGTCAGTCCGGTGAGCGGGATCAGCCGGGTAACGCCACCAATGACGACGAAGCACTGAAGGGCGATCGCGAAGGACAGGCCCACGGCCAGCAGTTTGCCAAAGGCATCGCGGGTTCCCAATGCGGCGCGGAAGCCCCGGGTGATCAGCAGAAGATAGAGGAGCACGACGGCGAACAGGCCAATCATGCCCAACTCTTCGCCTAGCGAGGCAATAATCATGTCGCTGTTAGCCAGTGGAACAATGTCCGGCCGGCCTTGTCCGAGCCCCGAGCCGATCAGGCCACCGCTGGCCATGCCGAACAGCCCCTGCACGATTTGGTAGCTGCTGCCCACACTGCGGCCGATCACCTCCGGATCGAAGGCGTGCACCCAGGTGTTGACCCGCAGGCTAACGTGCGGGAAGATCTTCATCGCAAAAAAGCCGCCAACGGCGATCAGCACCAGACCGATGGCAACCCAGCTGATCCTGCTGGTGGCGACGTAGATCATGATCATGAACAGACCGAAAAACAACACCGAGGTGCCGATGTCGTGCTGGAATACCAGGACGCCGACGCTGGCCAGCCAGGCGACGATCATCGGGCCAAGGTCGCGGGCCCGGGGCAGCTGCAGTGGACCGATCTTCTTTCCGGCGAGAAGGATCAGGTCGCGGTTGGAGGATAGATAACCGGCAAAGAATATAGCCAGCGTGATCTTGGCTATCTCGCCCGGCTGGAAGGAATTATTGCCGATCCTGATCCAGACACTGGCTCCGTTGACATCTCCAGCGCTGATGCCGGGAATCAGCGGCAGGATCAGCAGCACCACACTGATGATGAGGGAAATATAGGTAAAACGCCGCAGGACTCGATGGTCCCGCAGGGACCAGATGACGGCCATTGCTGCAATGACAGCAACCGAGGTCCACAGCCACTGGCGCGGGCTGGCTGTGTCGTCCGTGGCGAGGTCTAACCGGTGGATCATGGCGAGACCGATGCCATTGAGGGCAACGACGATGGGAAGTATGACCGGATCGGCATATTTTGCACGGAAGCGGAGCGAGATATGCATTCCGAGGGAGAGGACCGTTAGGACGGCCGCTTGGGAGTAGAAGTCGGAATCGAACGGGCGGTTCAAATTGATGTCCACTAAGGCATTGGCGGAAATGCCCACCACCAACGCCAGAACCAGCAGTACTAGCTCAATGTTCCGCCGCGGTTTTGCCACGGTCTGCAGCTGGCTCATTTGGCACCTCCCGAGCATGCTGATCGGCTGGTCGGGCCGCTGGAGGATGCCGTTGGCTGCCCGGAAGCGGTCGGAACGGAGGCCGGGGGACCGCCCGCGGCGGGTGATGAGGTCGAAGCGGAGGTTGTTGCTGTGGCTGTGGCTGCTGAGGTTGATGTGGTCGACGGTGTTGGCGATGGGCACGGTGGAGCTCCGGATCCGGTGCCCAGCTGCAGATCGATAATGATCTGTTGGGCGTCTTCAAGCCCGGCGGCCGGCACGGTCTGGGCGACCCGTTGCTGTGAGTAGTCGGGAAGACTTGAGACGTCTACCCCCGTCTCCCGGTAAACGTGGGAAAGCGCGATGGGTCCCAACGGCTGAGACACGCCGTTGAAAATCGCTACGTGCCCGTTAGCCTGGCCTACGTAATAACGCGTCTGGGTCCACGCGTAGCCGAGCCACAAGCCCACCAGCAGAATCAGCACGATGACGGCGGCAATAACGATTCGCAGGATGCTGCGCCGCTGGGGGGCAAGGGGATTTTCCGTCTCATACCCGTCGGCTTCGTACCCCTCGGCAGATTCGATGACCGAGGGTGCGGCGGTCTTATGCGTCAGCACGGCGGCGGCGCGCAAGGCTGCGGGACGTCCGGCAAGCGCCGGAATCTTTCCCTCGGCCGCGGCCGTGACGGCGGCCCCGACCAGTTCGTGCGGCCGACCTGCCAGTTCTGCATTGATGATGTCGGCGCTGAGATGTGAGCGGACCTCCTCAGCCGGCTCGGCCTCAGCGGCGGCTTCCCCTGCCTCGAATTCCGGCGCACTGGTTTCTGCCGTAGTGCTTTCGGACAGGCCGGAGACCACCGGTCCCTCGTGCTCCGACAGCTGGCCGGTCTTCGCGGGCACGGCAGGCAGCGCCGCGGTGTCCAAATCATCCCCGGTCAGCTCGGCGACTTCAAACACCACTACGGTAATGTTGTCCGGAGCTCCGGCGGCAAGAGTCAGTTCAATGAGTGTGTCGGCGCAATCGGAAAGCGAACGGGTATTGCGGATTACGTCTTCCACCATGTCATGGCGGACAAAGTTCAGGCCGTCCGAACAAAGCAGCCAACGCTCTCCGGGTGTGACGTCGAAGGTCGTGAGGTCTAGTTCGGGGGAGGCGTCCACATCACCTAACACGCGCATGAGTACATTCTTATGCGGATGCGTCTCCGCCTCCTCCGGACGCAGGCGGCCTTCGTCAATCATCCGCTGAACGAAGGTGTGGTCCTTACTGATCTGCTCAAAGACCCCGTCCTTGAGCCGGTACGCACGCGAATCCCCAATATGGGCGAATTCAAGCTTATGACCGGAGAGCAGCAATGCCGTCACCGTGGTGCCCATACCCGCCAGCTTCGGATTGACCTGGACCAGTTCGGATAACAGGGAATTGGCGGTCTGAATTTCGTCGGCCAGATAGGTGCCGGCATCGCCTTGATACCCGTCGCGGTCCAGATGGATCAGGTCCAGCACAGTGGAGGCGCTGGCAACGTCACCACCGGCATGGCCTCCCATCCCGTCAGCGACCACGGCGAGAAAGTGTCCCACGTAGGCGGAATCATCATTTTTGGCCCTGATTTTGCCGACGTCCGAGCGCGCGGCATAGCGGAGGACCAAGGGACGGTCGGCCATGGTCACGGCCTCAATTCGATGACCGTCTTACCGATCCGGACCGGGACGCCGAGCTCGACCGGCAAGGCGCGGGTCAATTGCTGGTCGCCCAGGAACGTGCCGTTCGTCGAACCTAGATCCTCGATGAACCAGCGGCTTCCCTGCGGGAAGAGCCTGGCGTGACGTCCGGAGGCGTAATCGTCTTCGAGAACGAGCGTGGCTTCTTGAGCGCGTCCGAGGAGAATCGGTGTCCCGGACAGTTCCAGGGTGCGCCCCGCCAACGGGCCCTCGGTGACCGCCAAGGTCCGTGCCTGCGCACGGGCCGGAGGTGCGTCCACCAGCTCGGGGTGCCTGCGCGCCTGGCGGGCGGTTGGGGTGCCGACCTTGGTCCTCCGCCCGATCACCAGGTCACGGCGCATCGCCCCGACCACACTGAAGATCATCACCCACAGCAATAGCAGGAAGCCAAAGCGCAGTACGGTAACCGTCAGGCCGCTGAGCTCATTCATCCGCGTCCGCCGTTTCGCATCGGCAGTAACCGGAAAATGATCTTAGTCCGGCCCATCGTCACCGTGGCGCCGTCGGACAGCTCTGTGCTGCCGGAGACCTTTCGGCCATTGACATAGCTGCCGTTGGTGGATCCCAGATCTACGGCCGTCGACCGGCCGTGTTCGGTCCGGATTTCCAGATGCTTTCGGGAAACGCCCGTGTCATCGATAAGAATGTCGGCATCCGATGACCGGCCCAGAATGATGCTCGGCGCATTCAGTGAGTAGCGCTGGCCGTCAATGTCCAGCACCGGCTGAAGATTTTGTGCTGCGGCCCGGGCGGGTGGGCGCGGTGGGGCCGCGGGAGGCCCTGCGGGATAACCCGCGGGCACATCGACCGAGGCCACATTTTGCTCCGGCTGACTCTTGGGCTGGTCCGCGGAGGCGCTGCCGCCGGTCTTTTCGGTCCGGGAGCCGATCTGGAAAACGCCCGCTTTCAACTCCGCTTCCTGGTGAAAGGCGACCCGGACGGGGCCCTGCAATATATAGCCCTGACCACGCGAATGATTGATCACGACGTCGCAGAGTTCTTCGGCCAGCGCGGTGCCCCAACTGCGGGCACGCTCAAAATCCTGTTCGCTGAGTTGAACGTCAAAGACGTTGGGCGCTAACGTCCGTCCAGCGGCCAACGTCATGGCCTTGTCATCGAGCTCGCGCCGGAGGCGGCTGGCAATTTCCACCGGCTGGACCTGTGCTTTTGATCCACGGGAGAAGGCGCCACGTACGGCTTTTTCGATGCCTTTTTCGACGTTATCCAACAGCCCCATCGGCCCTCTCCTCACAATTTCTCGATATTCTGCGCGAACTTGTCCATCCCGATACTACTGGGCGGAACCATGAAAATCCCCATCTGGTGCTCCTTGCGGGCGCAGTTTCATACCTCGGTATGGCCACACGCCAGGGTCACGGATGACTGCGCCTTCGGCTTCGAACTGGTCTCTGTTCGGCGGCCCCTGGCATGGCTGATCCAGGCGTTTAGGTATTTCGGCACGGCGTCGGGTAATCTTGATCTCGCTGTTCTTTTGGTTTGGGTTTCTGAACCATCTGGCTGAAAAACCGGACAAAAGACGGCAGCGCGCGAGTGGCGGAACGGCAGACGCGCTGGCTTCAGGTGCCAGTATCTTAACGGGTGTGGGGGTTCAAATCCCCCCTCGCGCACGCTCTATTCCTTCAGGGTCAAACCAAGGGAAACAAGAACGCCCCGGTCTCAGGACCGGGGCGTTTTTTGTGCGCAAAGTCAGGGGCTAACCCGGGGCCGGCGGTGGTGACTCTGCTCTCAAACGGAAATAGTGGCAGGGGCAGAGACGTTGGGACCAGTGAACCTAACTCGACTGAAAAGAGACTCCCTTGAACTTGTTCTCTCCCCTGACCGTTGGCGCTCTTGAGCTGCGAAACCGGCTAGTGATGGCTCCCCTGACCCGCTCGCGTTCGGGGCGGAGCGGGGTTCCTGGACCGCTCGTAACGGAGCATTACCGGCAGCGCGCCTCCCTTGGCCTGATCGTCAGTGAAGGCACATACCCCAGTCATGCGGGGCAGGGCTTTCCCGGCCAGCCCGGACTGGTCACGGATGAGCAGCTGGCAGGTTGGAGCAAAGTAACGCAGGCAGTCCACGAGGAGGGCGGCCGTATCTTTGCCCAGGTCATGCACGCTGGCCGGGTCACGCACGAGGCAATAACCGGTGGCTTTCCGGTGGTGGGCCCCAGCGCAATCGCCATCGACGGGTTAACCCGGACCTACGAGGGCAAGCTTGCGTATCCCGTCCCGCATGAGCTCAGCGGCGACGAACTGAAAGGGGTCATTGGCGAGTTTGTCCGTGCTTCACGCAACGCAATTACCGCCGGGTTCGACGGCGTCGAGCTGCATGGTGCCAACGGCTATTTACTCCATGAGTTCCTCTCCCCTGCATCGAATGAGCGCAACGATGGCTATGGCGGCTCGCCGGAGAACCGGGCCCGTTTTGTGGCTGAGGTTGTTGCGGCTGTGGCGGCGGAAATAGGTGCCGAACGGGTAGGCATCCGGGTTTCGCCCGAGCACAATATCCAGGGCGCCCTGGAAACTGACGCCGCAGACGTGCGCGCCACCTATGCCTCGCTGCTGAAGACGATCGCGCCGCTGAATCTGGCATACCTGAGCATTCTGCACCAAGACCCCACCGGCTCTTTGGTCCAGGATCTGCGGGCCTGGTTTGCTGGCCCGCTGCTGCTCAACAGCGGTTTCGGCATCGTGACCACTCGGGACGAAGCAATGGCGCTGATGGCAGACGGCCACGCGGACGCAGTCGTTGTGGGCCGGCCGGCGATAGCTAACCCGGACTTGGTGAGGCGGTGGCAGGAGGACCTGCCACTGAATGCACCGGATCCGCTGACCTTTTACACCGACGGAGCTGCCGGTTACACGGATTATCCTGCGTTGGCAAGCTAGCAGACCTATTTTGTCAGTGGAATGATGGCAGGGACCGTTTGGGACAGTTACTTGAGGAAGCAGGCGTGCAATGATTTTCATCGTCGTTAAATTCAACGTCAAGCCCGATTGGACGGAGCGCTGGCTGGATCTGACCCGCGAATTTACCGCGGCCACGCGGCAGGAACCGGGCAATCTTTGGTTCGACTGGTCCCGGAGCGTGGATAATCCCAATGAATTCACATTGGTCGAAGCCTTCCACGATGACGCCGCCGGAGATCACGTCAACAGCGCGCACTTCCAGCGCGCGATGACGGTCATGCCCCAGGCCCTGGCTGAAACGCCGCAGATCATCAGCGAGAAGATCGGCGCCGAGGGCTGGGGCCGGATGGGTGAGCTTACCGTCCAGTAGCGGCACCCGCTGCGATCATCAAGGGGGATCTGCGTTTACTCCAGCAGCCCACGGATATCGTCTGCGGTCAGCGCTGAACTGAACATGGCGTCGTCGTCCATCACCGCGTCGAAGAGCCGCGCCTTCCGCTCCTTGAGCGCCATCACCTTCTCCTCAATGGTCCCTTTGGCGATCATTCGGTAGACCATCACATTCCGGGTCTGGCCGATCCGGTGCGTCCGGTCCACGGCTTGATTCTCCGTCGCGGGATTCCACCATGGATCGAGGAGGAAGACGTAGTCCGCCTCGGTAAGATTCAGGCCGAAGCCACCGGCTTTGAGGCTGATGAGGAACACCGGGGCGGCGCCGTCTTTGAATTTGGTGATGACCTCCGCCCGCCGTCGTGTGGATCCGTCCAGATAACAGTAGGGGATGCCCATCTCGTCCAGCCGCTGGGCCGCCTTCTTTAAAAACGATGTGAACTGGCTGAAGATCAATGCCCGGTGGCCTTCGGCGAGGACATCCTCCAACTGCTCGTAGAGGGCCTCGAGTTTCGCTGAGGGCACCGATGCGTACTTCGGGTCCACCAGAGATGCGTCAAGGCTGAGCATGCGCAGCAGCGTGAGCGAGCGGAAAACAATGAAGCGGTTCTTGTCCATGTCCTCGATCAGACCGAGCAGTTTCTGCCGTTCGCGCTGCAGAAAGGTCTCGTAAATCTTCTTGTGCTTCGGGCCCAGCTCCACCTCCAGCACCTGCTCTTGTTTCGCCGGAAGGTCCTTTGCCACCGCGTCTTTAGTGCGTCTCATCATCAGCGGCCGGATCCGGCGGCGCAGCTGGGCCAGCAGGGCCTGGTCCTCGCCGCGTTCAATCGGCCGCTGATATGTCTCGGTGAACTTACGCGCTGAGGGAAACAGCCCCGGCGCCACGATGGCGAAGAGCGACCATAACTCCATCAGGTTGTTCTCCATCGGCGTGCCCGTGATGGCCAGCTTGAACGGAACCTTGAGGTCCTTGGCACAGAGGTGGACTTTCGCGGTCCGGTTCTTTACGAACTGAGCCTCATCCAGAATCAGCCCCGCCCATTTCTGCCCCTGATACGCCTCGAAATCCAGCCGGAAAAGCGCGTACGACGTAATGACGACGTCGGTCCCCGCAGTCGTGCGGGACAGCGGCACGCCGCTTTTTCCCTGCGTGTCAGTAATCCCGGCCGTCTTCAGGCCCGGGGCGAACCGTGCGGCTTCCAAGAGCCAGTTGGGAACCACGGATGTGGGTGCGACGACGAGGAACGGCAACTGTGCATCATGCTGCACGGCCGGTGATCCGTCCGGCTGCGCGGCCGGTGGTCCGTCCGGCTGCGCGGCCGGTGGTCCGTCCGGCTGCGCTCCATTCGGACCGGACGGCATTTGTCCGGCGGACTCCTTGGCGTGAAGTATCAGTGCCAGAGTCTGCAGCGTCTTACCAAGACCCATGTCATCGGCGAGGACGCCGCCCAGCTGGTGCTTCCAGAGGAACGCCAGCCACGTGAATCCGTCCAGCTGGTAAGGGCGCAAGGTGGCGAGCAGAGACTGTGGCACCGGCGTCGGTTTCACGGCATCCAATTCCAGCAGCCCGGTGACAGCGGCCCGCCAGCTCTGCGCCTGTTCCGTGTCCTCGGCCAGGTCCTCGAAGTCGGACCACAGACCGGCCTGGTAGCGGCTGATCCGCAGGCCGGTTTCCCATTCCTGCAGGGCGCGGGCTTCCTCAATGAGCTGATGAAGCCGGGCAAATATGGGCTGGTCCAGCGACAGGTATGAATTGTCCACCAGAAGCAGCTTGGTTTTCCCCTTTGCCAACGCCCGGAAGATATTATCAAAGGGAATTTTCCGTCCCCCGATCGTGACCATGACGCCGAGATCGAACCAGTCCCGCTGATCCGTTTCAACCGTACTGATAGTCAGTTCCGGGGGATCGGTCAGTTCGCGGTAGTCGGGACGATCCCCGAGCACGTCCATCCGTACGCCGTCGAGCTTTTCAATTTTTGGCAGCGAACGCTCGCTGAATTCTGCGGCGTCGATGCCCTTGAGCATGGCGTTGGCCTGGAGTGCGGCCGGACGCAGCGCCGCGGTGGCCAGCGCCATCACGGTGGCCTCGGTCTCCGCATCCCGGTAGCCGGCAGCCTGCGGTACCGCGTGGAGCGGAAGCCGCAGGGCGCCACCGGGCTGCGGATACTCCCAGTCCCAGTGCAGCAACAGCGTGTGCTCCGGCTCGTAGGCAGCAGTCAGCACCAATACAGGCGGTTGGATTTTGGGGAATTGGATGGAATCGTCCGGGCTGCGGACGCTGACTGCTTGGCGCAGCCGGGGATAGAACTCCGTCATGAACTCGTCAACGTCCGCTGCCGGGATAACGACGGCGGCACTCTGTCGCAGCAGAGCCCTCTGCTCGGCTGACAGCCCAGCGGAAACCGGCGCCAAGGTAATGGCTGCGGGGGACACCTGGTAGGCATACACGCCATGGTTGCCGATGGTTCCTGCGTCCAGCGGCGGGTAAGCCTGCTCGTCGATCAGCAGAACCGCGGCAAGCCGCAACGAAGAATCCCCTTCCCCGGTGGCGTCCATGCTCACATCGGCATGTTTGCCAATACTGATGACGGCATCCTTCTTGGTCCCCACCAAAGCGATGCCCAATCGGGCGGCATCGTCGAACAGATTCCATAACAGCGGACTGCTGAAGTCATCCAGATAGAGCCAATCATTGTCCTGGCCGAAATAGACTTGGCCGTTCGCCCGGTGCAGCGGGGCGAACTGGCAGAACCAGCGGTGCTGTTCCGGGTCTAGATTGAGCCTGTTCACCTGGTAACTGACCGTATTCCAGGTCAGGCTGCCCTTGACCCAGTTGCCTTTGCTGTTAAGGGTGACCGGCCGGACGCCCAGACGATAGGGCCCGGCGGACGGGCCGCGTGTTCCGGCCTTGGCTGGTGCAGCGGGACCGGGAATGGCCCAACGGGTCCGGCGCGCCGGGGCGACGGGCCGCAGCTCAAACTGCAGCCCCATCGCCGTGGTCATGCGCTGCGGGCCGGTGCCGCCGGCAACGAGCCGCCCGGGGGTGTCCCGGCCCGGTTTGGCTACCGGCCCGACCAAAGTACTGAGGCTGGATTTCCAGCCGGCCAGCGGTTTGCGCTCCGCAGGCGGTGCCGTCAACGTGTCCTGGTCCGGAGCACTGCGGGTCGTTGCCATCTCCCGCTGCAGGCGCACGGCATTGCTGCTGAGCAGAGTGGCCGCGACATGTTTGCAGTCGAAGGCCACGGGGCAGCTGCACGAGCTGCTGACCGGAATGAGCCGCCCGCTGCCCTGAGCGACCAGGTCGATGCGGCAGTGATACGGAGCAGCGGCGGCGCCCTGCACCGTTCCGGTCAGCAGCCCTTTCGTGGGGTCCCAGCCGATCCTGTGCACCGATCCGTTGCGCGCGTAAGGGCGGGCGCGGCCCAGTGCCGGTTCACCCACCAGCCGGACAATGTCCGTAATGTCCACCATGGGCGGCAGAATGACCTCCAGCTCCACGGGACTAGACACCTCTTAATGCTCTCATGGGGCGGCCGCAGAACTGCCGGTGGCCCGGGCTCCATTCCCGCTGGACGCCGCCCGCTCGCAGAGGGCGATGAATCCGCCAAGTTGTGCCAGTCCCTCCGGACGGACAGGAAGATAGTTGGTCAGTTCGGGGGAGCGGATAATAACGGCGCGCCACTGTCCGCGGGAGACGGCTACATTGATGCGGTTTCGGGAAAGCAGGAATTCGATGCCGCGCGGAATGTCACCGGCCGCAGAGACGGCTATGGAAACTATCACCACGGGCGCTTCCTGTCCCTGGAATTTGTCCACCGTGCCCACTCGTACCTTACCCAGTCCGGCCCTGCCGAGTTCCCGCGCGATGAGCTGGACCTGGGCGTTGTAGGCGGCGACAACCAGAATGTCTTCCTGTTCCAGCGGCCGCGGCACCTCTGTTTGCTTCCGGTCCAGCCAGGCAAGACCAAGATGGGCACGTGTCTGCCGGATTACCTCGGCCGCTTCTTCCCCTGACGACGTGGAGTTGCCGCTGTGCCGGATAAGAACGCAGGCCACGCCCGCGGGAACGCCCGCGAGGTGACGCAGCGACGCTGACGGCGCAGACCGGAGCCGGCCATCATAGGAGAAATCGGAGACTGCCGCGCACAAGTAGGGGTGAATCCGCCACGAGGTGGACAGGAAGTAGCCCAGTTCCGCCGGCAGTGTGTGCACGCCGGGCGATAGCCAGCCGAGCGCCGATTCATCCACCGGTTCCGGATGCTTGCCCTGCGTTACCTGCGGCAGCTGCTGGGGATCGCCCAGCAACAGCAGCCTCGGTGCAACGCGGGAAACGGCCATGGTGTTGGCGAGGGAAAATTGTCCGGCTTCATCGATCACCAGGAGGTCCAGCGAATCCGCTGCGACTTTCGACCCCGTCATGGTCCAGGCGGTCCCGCCCACCAGGCACCCACCCGGACGGGCCAGCAAACCGGCGACGGCGTCGTCGGATCTTCCGGACCACGGCACCTCGGTACTCGTTCCCAGCACCTTTTTGGCTACTCGGTCAGCTGACACGCCGGCCGTGCGGATCGCCGCACGGAGTAGGTTTTCGACGACGGCATGTGACTGGGCCACGACGCCGACCTTCCAGCCTCGGGCCACTAGGTTGGCGATGACATGGGGGCCCACATGCGTCTTACCCGTGCCGGGAGGGCCCTGGACGGCAAGATAGGAACGGTCCAGATCCGCAACAGTGGCCGTAATGGCGTCCGCATAAGCTTCCGGACCTTCCCCGACCGCCGGTAATCCGGTCAGGGTTTTCAAACGGGGTGGGCGGCGCTGCAAGAGGTCCAGGGCCGGGTCTGCCGGAAGAAAGGGCAGTGAAACACCGACCTTGGCGGCAAGGGCGGTGAGGGCGTTCTTCTGCCCGTCGGTACCGATCGGGCACTCCGGTGTCAGGGCAAAGGGCAGCTGCCGGTGCTCCTCGGCGCCGTTGTGCAGCCTCTCCCGCACCAGCAGCACATCCTCCTCTGCCTCCCTCGATACCTCCAGTACTTGCGTAGCAAACCAGCCTGCCCGCGCAGTCATCCCGTCATCGGCCCGCTCAAGAGCCTCCGGAAACGGGGGTTCGTACATACGGAAGAAGGTTTTCCCGGGAGCGTACACCGAGCCATCGGCCAAATGTCCGGATAGTCGGAGGGTCCGCACAGCGTTGCTCCGCGATGTCGGTTTCACCCAATCCTCGACGACCTCGGCCCGGTCCACAGTAAACACATCCCGGTGCTGCTCCCAGGCGGCCAGCGGTTGATTAAGGCGGTCAAAGTGTCCCCACCAGAATTGCTTCTCTTCCCGGCGGTGGTATCCAACGGCGGCCGCCACCATCGCGACGGCCTGATCCTGCGCGGTCAGTGGCTTACCGGCAGGGAGAGCGGCGAGGTAACCCTGCAGGTTGGCTTCCTCGGCTGATGGCTCGTACCGGTGCCTGGCCGAATCCGCTGCGTTGCCGCCCCCGTCTCCGTCCTCGTTGCCGTCCCCGTTGCCGTCCCCGTTGACGTCCCCGCCGCCGTCCCCGTCTTCGTCGTCCGGGGCCGCCGGGGTGCCGGCCGGTGGAGTTCCGCGTGCGGCCGCCACACTCAGCAGCCAGTCCCGCAGCCGCAGGGTGGAGAGGCAGTCGTACGCGTTATAGTCACGGATTCCGGCAAGGATCCGGGCTGCCAGGGCCGCAGCTGAATCTTTCTCGGCGTCCGTCGCATCTTCCGTCTCTGCGGCGTCCCTGGCGGCGCAATAGTCCGCGTAGGCAACCACCGATGCGCCGGCATCCGTGACATCGCCGCTGCGCAGAGTGGTTCCCATATACAGGGGTTCAAGTTTCTTGATGCTGTAAGAATCAGCGGAGATCCGCAGACTGTGCCGCACTGTCTCATAGAGGTCCACCAGGACCCCCTCCCGCAGGAGCGCATCGACGGCGTCCTCACCTGCCAGATGGGTCAGGGACAGATTGCGCAACGCTGTCTTTTCATACGTCGCATAATGGTAAATCCGCATGGCAGGATGGGCTCTGCGGCGCTCGGCGACGTAGCTGAGAAAGTCCAGGAAAGCGCGCTTTTCCTCGGCCCGATTATGCGCCCAGAAGGGGCGGAAAACCGGTTTTTCATCCGGTGCCAACGGAGCTTCAATGACGCCGAAAAGGTACTCCAGTCCCCATCTGCCGGTTACCGCGTCCTGCCAGAGCGGGTCGCCCTCGAAGTCAAAAAAGATGTCGCCGCTGTCCGGACGCGGCAGCCTGCCCAATGTGTTGTTCTCCAAGACCCGGTAGCTGATGGTTTGGGGGAGGCCTTCCTTGTCTAAGTAGCTGACCACGCCGTCCGGAACCGCTGTGCCGGTCTGGAACTGGGCCTGCTCGCGCAGTCTCGCGACGGTCGGACTTAGCCCCGTGAGCCGGTCAGCCGGAATGGCGGCGAGCTGATCGATGGTGCTGATCCCTGTTGCCTGTAGTTTCTGCCGTTGCGCCATTGTCATGCCGGCCACGAGCAGCAGGTCCCGGTTCTTCTGGACCTGCTCGACGCAATAGTCACAGTGTCCGCAGGCCGTGTATTGTGAATCTGCCCAGCGGACGGGGCGTTCCTGCGCCCGATGAGCGGCAGTCATGGCCAAAAAGCGGGTGCGCCTCTCCCTGAAGACCGGCAGGACATCGGCTAGTTGGTGATCGCTGTGCCGTCCGTCGCCTAAGACCAGCGTGATGGCGGGCGACGGCGTGATCCCGGCTTTGCGGAGTTGGTCCGCGTAGGCGGCCAGCTGGAGAAGCGCGGAGACCTTCGCGTGACGCGCCAGTTTCGTGTCGAACACGGCGTACGTGCCGTCGTAGTTCCTGACCAGAAAGTCCGAGCGCCCGTGGAAGGTGCCGTCAAAGAAGGCGGCCTGGAAAACGACGTCCGCACCGTTCTGCAGGGCGGCAATGGATTCATCGTGTTTGGCCTGCAGCGTTGCGCGGTCCATCGACGCAGCGGGGGCAACATCGTATACACCCTTGGCAGTTACCGGATTCCAGGCTCCATAACGGGACACGAATCCGTCCAGGACCCTGTGTTCGTGCACGTCTCCAAGCTGTGCGGTCCGCGCCAGCATCGCGTCCACAGCGAAGACGGACCTGGTGCTGCGGCCCAGCCGTTCGTCCAGTTTGCGCAGCAACTGGTACTCGCAGTGCGCAGCGATGACCAGGTCGCTGGCGGAATACACCAGGTCCTGCGGCCGGCCCGGTGAATCCGTTGATGAAGCCCCGCCCTCCCTCGCACCGTCAAGAAGAAACATGCCGTCCCGCCCTTAGCTCTTATGGTGCTGACAACGTATCAGCGGCCACCGACAATTCCTGCCGGCAGTGGGCGCCCGCAGGGATCGCGGTGCGGCTTAGGAATCTGCGTCCGTGGATTCCGCTGCGTCCGTGGATTCCGCTGCATCCGTGCCGTCCACAGTGGGTGAATCACCGGCGTCCCCGGAATCTCCCTCCCCGGTATCAGCGTCGTTGTCGGCGGCGATGATTGCCTCCAGCGCGGGGATCAGGAAGGGATTTGCCCGCTTCAGGATGAGCAGCACCTCGGCTTCGGGGACGGCCCGGTAAAGAATCTCCCGGGCATCTGCGTACTTGGTGGTCGGCGTCTTATCCGGCCATTTCCTGGCCAGCGCCTGCACCCGTTCGGGCAGCGAGTTATGCGCATTATCCGAAATTTTCACTAAGGACGCGTCGTGATGCTGGGCAACGGTGCGGATGCAGGCCAGATAATCGTCCGGATCTTCCTGGAGATTGGTAGACACGCGCTCGATGATTTCCACCGAGTGTGGCGGCACTCCCATGTCGAGAAGTCCCTGCCGCGTCATGGGCGTGTCCTCAGCAATATCGTGCAGATACCCGGCGATGCGGATCTCATCACCAAAATCCGCCAGCGCGTCACCCACGGCGATAACATGGTCGCGGTAGGGCCGTTTAAGTTTGTCCTTCTGGCGCGAGTGCGCAACCTCGGCCAGGACCATGGCGGTCTCTACTGTGAATGTCGCTTCCGTCATTTTCAATCCTCATCTTCGACTGCCCGCGCCCGTTACAAAACGCACGTCCAGCTCATAAGGATATCGAGTTATTCGCGCCAGCCCAGGTTGCGGGCCATCCTCTGCAATACGTCCAGGGCCGCCTCGTATTCCTCGGCAGGAATATTTTTGGTGATCTTCTCCCGTTGGTGTTCCACGACCTCCCCCAGCCGGAGCAGACTGTCGTGGCCAAGCCCGGTGAGCGAGTAGCGTTCACCGTCGAATTCGACCCAGCCGCTTTCGAGCAGCTCGGTGACCGGTTCGGCGGCGGAAACGGAGACCGTCGAGTCGAAGAACGGTTGGAGGACATTCGTCAGTTCCGTCTCGCTTGACGGATTTTCCGCGAGCACATTCATGATCTGCCATTGCGGGCGCGTTACGCCGTGTTCTTCGACGAGACCGTCAAACTGTTGGTTGATCAGCCCGTCAACCAACTTGAGCCAGAATCCGAGGGGACGTTGGGTAGCCATGGCCCCACTATACAAAGTTTGCCCACGTCGCGGTCGGTTACGGCGCGTATGGTGAGAACACGGCCGGTTCCGGCCGCGAGCCGGCCACCGCTGGGCGCGGGCTTTCTTTCGTCGAACGAGGCACGTCATGCTGATCGGAAAGTACGACGGCGGCGCGCAGCAGTTGCCGCTGTTGACCCGCCAAGTGTCCCTTCTGGCGATGCGCCTCATCCGGCTCAGCCTGGGCAGCGTTATTGCTGCAGCGGTCATTTCCGTCGTCGAGGCGTATTGGATCGGGGTTCATTTCCGCAGGGCCGCGGCCGAAGATCCTCCCCGGGCGGAGGGACTTTACGGTTCCGGGTATGCAGGTGCCACCATCGGTTTGGCTGTCCTGGGGGATTCTAACGCTCTGGGGGTGGGAGCCTCGCGAAGCAGTCAGACCATTCCTGCACTGCTGGCCCGCGGCCTCTCGGCAAAGGCCATGCGCCCCGTGGTCCTGGACAACGTTGCGGTTTCGGGGGCCGAATCGAGGGACCTGACCGCGCAGATCGGACTGCTGAAAGGAATTCCGGATGTGACAGCAATCCTGGTGGGCGGCAACGACGTAATGCAGCTTCGGTCCATTCCGGCGTCGGCCGCGCTGCTTGCCGGCGCGATCCGGCATCTGCAATCTCAGGGGGGCCAGGTGGTGGTCGGTACCTGTCCGGATATGGGGACCATCAAGGCGCTGGTACCTCCACTGCGTTTCATCGCCGGATGGTACAGCCGGGTCCTGGCCGTGGCGCAGACCTTCGTGGTTCTGCGGACCGGTGGCAGGGCGGTCGCGATTGGCGATATGCTCGGGCCGCAGTTCCTGGAAAACCCGGGGCAGATGTTCGCCACGGATCATTTCCATTCATCTCCGCTGGGCTATGCGCGGGCCGCGCGCCTGCTCCTGCCCAGCGTCTGCGCGGCCGCTGCACCCGTGACCGGCGTTCATTTGGCGGTCCCGCACCGTATTTATGCACCAACAAACCGGAAGTGGGTGGCGGCAATGGGTACGTGGATGGGACGACGGGCCTTGGCCTCTGCGCGAAAGGTGGAGCTGGGGCGCGAACCGGCGACAGGCCCGGTGACAGGCCCCGCCGCGCCCGACCGCCCGATGGGCATCATGAGCGTGCTGCAACGCGTATGGGAGGGCGCCGCCGCGCTCGCCGGCGCCCATGGCCTCCGGCCCTGGAACTGGCCGGCCTGAGCCTGGCCGCGCCGCAACGATCGGAGCTTCCCGTGCGGAAGATCCGGCCCGGAGCCTCCCGGTCAGAGGACCTTCGAGAGGAAAGCCTTGGTCCGCTCATGCTGCGGGTCGGTCAGCACCTGGCGTGGGTCCCCGGATTCCACGACGACGCCGTCGTCCATGAACACCAGCGAATCCGCCACTTCACGAGCGAAGCCCATCTCGTGTGTCACCACGATCATGGTCATTCCGCTTTTCGCCAGCCCTTTCATCACATCCAAGACCTCACCAACCAGCTCGGGGTCCAGCGCGCTGGTCGGTTCGTCGAAGAGCATCAGCTTCGGGTCCATTGCCAGCGCCCGGGCAATGGCCACGCGCTGCTGCTGGCCGCCGGAGAGGTGCGCCGGATAGTAATCGCCCTTGTCGCCCAGCCCCACCCGTTCCATCAGCTCCATCGCCCGCGCGGTCGCCTTGGCCTTGGACATCCGCTTGACCCGCATCGGGGCCTGAATGATGTTCTCCACCGCGGTTAGATGCGGGAAAAGGTTGAAGCGCTGGAACACCATGCCGATGTCACGGCGCTGGAAGGCCGCTTCCTTCGGCTTGAGCTCGTACAGCCTGCCGCCTTTCTCCCGGTACCCGACCAGCTGGCCTTCCACGGAGAGCCGGCCGGCATCCACCCGTTCCAGGTGATTGATGCAGCGCAGAAAGGTGGACTTTCCGGAGCCGCTGGGACCCACGATGCACAGCACCTCACCGGCGTTGACCGTCAGACTGATGCTTCGCAACACCTTATTGGTCCCGAAGCTTTTAGATACACGGTCCGCGTGCACCATGGTCCTGCCTGTCATCCTTTGCCCCCTGCTTCGTTGCCGGCGGGCGCATTGGTCAGTGCCGCCGTCGTCGGCCCGTTGCCGGCATGTGAACCTGCGAAGGCGGCTGGATCGCCGCCCGTCGTCGGCTTATCCGCTTTGCGGCGCCCGGTCCCGCGGGAGAAGCGCTTTTCAATGAAATGCTGGCCCACCATCAGCACGGAGGTGAACAGCAGATACCAGATGGAGGCCACGATCAGCAGCGGTACCGGGGTGAACGTCACCGCGGAAATGCCGCGGGAGACTCCGTAAAGATCGATGCTCAACGGTATCGCCGCCACCAGGGATGTTGTCTTGAGCATCGAGATCACTTCGTTGCCGGTGGGCGGAATGATGATCTTCATCGCCTGCGGCACCACGATGTAGCGCATGGTCTGTCCCCAGGACATCGCCAGGGCCTTGGATGCCTCTTCCTGCCCCTCATCCACCGACAGCAGGCCCGCCCGCACAATTTCGGACATGTACGCCGCCTCATTGAGCGCCAGTCCGATCACAGCGGTGATAAAAAGATTGTGGAAAACGTCATTGGGCACGGTCACCCACGGCGTCATGAAGGGAACGCCCAGCGTGAGCACCGGATAAATCAGCGCCACGATGCCCCAAAAAACCAGCTGCACATACACTGGCGTCCCGCGGAAAATCCACAGGTACAACCAGGCGACGCTCTTCACCACGGGGTTGGGCGAGAGCCGCATGATGGCCAGCAGCAGTCCCAATGTAATGGCGATCAGCATGGAATAAACGGTCAGCTGCAGAGTCACCAGTGCGGCCTGGCTGATCCGTTTGTCGAAGATGTATTTGCCCACATTGGCCCAGCCGTAATCCTCGCGCTGGGCGGCGTCGAGAATGAAGACGGCCAAGGAGAGCACCAGGACGACGGCGATCAGGACGCGCCACGGGTGCCGCAGCGGGACGGCCTTAATGGCCTCGCCCTCCTCCGGATCCAGCATGGCCGGTTACCCCTTCGCGCCGACGTTGATGTCTGCCGTCTTGACCCCGCCGCTTTCAACGCCCCACTTGGACAGGATCTTGGTGTAGCTGCCATCGTCGATCAGCGCCTGCAGGGCCTTCTGCAGCACCGGGGTGAACGGACTGTTCTTGGCCACCGGCATTCCATACGGTGCGACCTCGAACGCGCCGCCCGCCGGCTGCAGTTTTCCCTTGGTCTGTGAGATCGCGTACAGCGTGACCGGTGAATCTGCGCTCATCGCATCGACCTGGCCCACCACCAGCGCATTCGTGGCCTGATCCTGCGCGTCGTACTTGAAGATCTCGATGGCCGGCTTGCCCGCATCCGTGCAGGCCTTCGACTTGGCGGGGACCTCATGCGTGTCCTCGTAGGTGGTGGCCTGAACAGCTACTTTCAGGCCGCAGGCATTCTTCGGATCAACCGTCTTGCCCACCGGGGCAGCCCACTGGATGCCGGCCGAGTAGTAGTTGACGAAGTCCACCTGCTTCTCCCGCTCGGCGGTATCGGTGAAGGAGGACATGCCCATGTCATCCTTACCGGCGTTAATGGCAGGCAGGATGTTGTCGAACGTGCCGATGTCGAAGTTGACCTTCAGGCCTAGCACCTGGCCCAGCGCGTTGGTCAGGTCCACCGACCAGCCGGCAGGTTTGCCGTTGCCGTCCTTGAACTCGTTCGGCGGGTAATTGTTCGCCATTCCGACGTTGAGGACCCCGGCGGTTTTGATCTTCTCCGGCAGCATGGCGGCTATCGCATCATTTTTCTTGACCACCACCGCCTCCGGGGAGCCGGAGGATCCGGAGGAGGCGCCACCGCCCGCGGGGGGAGTGCTGTTGTCAACGCACCCCGTGAGCAGGAGGGCGGCAGCGGCTAGGACGGAGACGGCGGCATATCGTGATCGCATGGATTGCTTCTCTCATCAGGGGTGCGCCGGAGAGCGCCTTGTGCCGACCTTACAGCGGTCGCAGCTGTGAGCTGGACCATATGACGACGACGGCGGGTTGCGGTTTGGTGACGGACCCGGACCGCACGCTGCGACGAAGGGCCATAGAATCGTAGATGCGGTCGAAGGGAAACAAACCGTGGTCATGGCGGTCAGACATCCCCATCTGCCGGCACCGCAACCTTCGCCGTGTTAACGGCACACACCCGGGTGGGGCTACGCCCTCGCCTCAGGGTGCCGGTTCCGTGCGTCAATAGACCCACCCGACAACCCTAGGACCTGAATTACGCATGTCACCGCGCTTGTTTTACCGGACGCTCGCCTTTGCCGAGGCCGTCACCTGGACCCTGTTGATCGTCGCCATGGTGCTCAAGTATGCCTTTAACGCCGGCGGCCTCCCGGTGCAGATCGCCGGATCCATCCACGGTTTCGTCTTCATCAGTTATGCGCTGACCGCCGGTCTGGTGGGCGTGAACCAGCACTGGCCGAAGCGGCTGACCACCCTGGCCGTCGCAGCCGCCATTGTCCCCTACGCCACCATTCCCTTCGATCTGGTGATGGATCGGAAGGGAAAGCTCGACGGCGCCTGGCGGCGTACCGCGACGGCTGACCCGCGAGATCACACCACGGTCAGCCGGCTGCTGCGCTGGATGCTTCGCCGCCCGGCCGTCCTGGGCGCGGTCTTTGTGCTGGCTGTTGTTCTCATTATGAGCACGCTGCTGATCATCGGTCCGCCCGGCGGCCGGAGCTAGCCGGATGCCTTACGGGGCGCTTGTCAGTGAGCAGTAAAGCCAGGCTCGGCAACATCGGCAACGCGGGTGCGTCTGCCCTGTAAGGCCACCTCCGCAAACTGCCAGAGGATTGCCCCGGTTGGAGCATGAACGACCATGTCATGTCGAAGCGGGAGCTGTAAGAGGGCCGCTGATCCTGACGAGCGCTTCCAGCGGGGCACCCCCGGGGCCGTCAGCCGCGTCAAGGGCAGGGGATGCAGGGATGCCACTTCGTTTGGGCTTCGCAGGGGAGACTGCACGCCGCACAACGCGATGACGACAGGAGTGATGACGATCCCCCGCGACGATGTGAAGTCGTCCAGCAGACCCACTACGTCATCAGGTCCGGCCGCGAGACCGGTCTCCTCGAAGAGTTCACGGATCGCTGTTCCGGCGATTGTTTCGCCGTCATCCATCCGGCCACCGGGCAGTGCCCACTGGCCGGGATTGGAGTGCCGGTGTGCCCGTTTGATCATCAGGAAATGCGTACCGCCGACTTTTTCGTATACCGCGATGGCGACGGCTGCGCGCCGGTCCGCTTTATCGTCGTCGACTGCCCGTCGGACCAAGCCGGAGAGCCGCGCTGCGATGATCGGGCGTAGCTCCGCCAGCGGAAGTGAGGCCAGCTCGTCACCCGTCCGCATTGCGGTTCAGATGGCCGGGCTGGACAGGGCGAGTTCCTTGTCCAAAATCCGCACAAGCATGTTACGCATTGCATCGACGGACATATCGGGTGCGCCGGTCAGGATCTTGATGGCGGCACCATCCGTGGCGGAAGTCAGCAGACGGGCAAAATCGACGGGGTCCACGTCGCTGAAAACGCCCTGCCGTTGGCCACGTCGTACGATGCTGACCACGGTATCCATCCAGCGAGCGTAAAAATCATTGTGGATCGGACGGAGCTCGGGATTCAGGCAGGTTTCGGCCCAGAATTGGAGCCAGATCGACCATTCGTTACGTACCTGGGTTCCGGTCGGCAATTGCATTTCAATCAGGGCGAGAAGCCGTTTGCGGGCGTTATCGATCTGACGGAGCGCGACTCCCTGACGTTCAAATGCCTGGTCGACGCAATACCGGAGTGCCTCGCGCAGGACATCATCTTTTCCCGGAAAATAGTAGTGCACCGTACCGGTGCTGGTGCCGCAGATTCTGGCAATATCCTGGACCCGTACGTGGTGGTAGCCACGCTCGGCAATGAGCTGCCACGCTGCGTCAAGGATGGCTTTCCGGCGTTCCTGATTCCCTCTGGATTCAGCAGTTTCGTTCATTGCGGTTCCTTCACTGCGAAGAGCGTGACCTGTGTTGATGACTGTAGTCTACTGCCAAAACTGACCCGTCAATCAGAATTATGTGTTGCCCTGACTGGCCGGGAATCAGTCTAAAACTCGCGATGGACGGCTGGCGACGGCGATATTCCTGACCTACTTTCTGCTCAAATGCAGCAGCTTTAGGCGAATCCACGTCACAAATATGCCAGGGGCTTGACAGGTGTGATCTGACACACAAGGCTGTCCTATAACCGACGCGTCAGTCAGATGCGTTGGTCCCGGATCTTCATCCTTCATCGCCGCAGGAGTCACAGTCTATGACCGCGAACCGTCGTTTCAGGAGTCTTCAAACACTAACCGCCGTGACGTTAGCGGTCGCACTGATGGGCCTTACAGGCTGTTCCTCAGCCGGTACTCCCACCGCGGATGTCGGCGCCGGATCTGCGCCCAAGACCGGAGGCACCCTGCGTGTCGGCATTGTCGGGGGATCCGCCAAGGACACTCTCGATGCCCATGCACCGGTCACCCACCCGGATGAAGCCCGGGCCATCCAGCTCTACGAAACGCTCGCCAGCTATGACAACGACCACAAGGTTCAAATGGCTTTGGCGGAGAAAATCACGCCCTCCGCCGATGCAAAGACCTGGACCGTGCGCCTGCGTGCTGGCCTGAAGTTCAGCAACGGGAAACCGATCACCGCCGACGACGTCATTTTCACCTTCAAGCGCATCACGGATCCGAAGAATCCGCAGGCAGGCGCCACGGCATTAGCCGGCTTGGAGCGGGATGCCATGACGGCAACCGATGCGCAGACCATCGTCTTTCCGTTTACCAAGCCCTTTGCCACCTTCACGGATATCATCGCGCAATACAACGCGGGCATCGTGCCGATCGGCTACGATCCCAAGAATCCTGTGAGCTCTGGCCCGTTCATGACGGAGAGCTTCACCCCGGGCCAACAGAGCACTTTCGCCAAAAACCCGAACTATTGGCGGGCCGGACAACCATACCTGGACAAGGTCACCATCATCGATTTCCCCGATGATACGGCCCGGGTAAACGCATTGCTCGGCGGCCAGGTGGACGCCATAGACCAGTTGCCGCTGGGCCAGGTCAATGTGGTCCAGGCCAACCCGCAGCTAAAGGTGCTCGAATCGGCCACCGGCTCGTGGCTGCCGTTCACCATGCGCGTGGACCAGGCACCCTTTGACGACCCGAAGGTCCGGCAGGCCTTCCGACTGATCGTGGACCGCAAGCAAATGGTTGACCAGGTCCTCGGCGGCCACGGCACCATCGGCAACGATATGTATGCACCGTTCGACGCGTGCTTTCCAAAAGACGTCGCCCAGCGCAACCAGGACATTGACAAGGCCAAGCAGCTGCTCGCTGAGGCCGGAAAGTCTAATCTGAGCGTGGACCTGGTGACGTCGGCCGCGGCCGCCGGGCTGGTCGAAGCGGCCCAGGTATTTGCCCAGCAGGCGAAGGCGGCCGGCGTAACTGTCAATGTTAAGAAGGTGGATCCGGGGGAGTTCTACGGGGACCAGTACACGAAGTGGACGTTCTCCCAGGACTTCTGGTTTACCCGCGACTACCTGCCGCAGACCGCGGCATCCGGCTTCACCAGTTCGCCCTACAACGAGACCCACTGGGATGACAAGGAGTGGAACGACCTGGTCGGGCAGGCCAATGCGGCGACAGATCAGGCCACGCGCTGCGGCCTGATCCAGAAAGCCGAGCAAATCGAATTCGACCGCGGTGGCTACATCATCTGGGGCTTCCCGAACAGCGTGGACGCCTACACTTCCGCCGTCAACGGATTCACCCCGGATAAGAGCGGTATCCCGCTGACCTCATTCGGCTTCCGCAACGTGTGGTTGAACAAATGACAAAAGCAAACGCAGGGGGGATGCGCCGGCTGCTTCTGCGGCGCTCACTCTTCGGCCTCTTTACCCTCTGGGTAGTGTCGATCGTGGTCTTCGTGGCCACGCAGGCACTGCCCGGGGACGCGGCCCAGGCCATCCTGGGCCGCGAGGCGACACCGGAGCGGCTGGCCGCCTTGCGCGAGCAGCTCCATCTGGGCGGCACTTTGCCGGAGCAGTATTTCGCCTGGCTGGGGAAGCTGATCACTTTTAATCCGGGTATATCGCTGGCGGGCGGCAAACCTGTGGTCCAGACGATTGCGCCGATGCTGTTGAACTCCAGCGTCCTGATGCTCTGCGCCGCCGTCATCGCCATTCCGCTCGCCGTTTTCATCGGCACTTGGAGTGCGCTGAAGAAAGACACGGCGGTAGACCACGTTACCGGCGTGATCACCCTGGTGCTCGCCTCGCTGCCGGAATTCGTGGTCGGAGTGCTGCTGGTGCTGCTGCTGGCCACCGGATTCCTGCACCTCTTCCCGGCGGTTTTCGTGCTCATCCCGGGCCAACAGGTCTGGAGTAATCCGGCTCAGCTGGTTCTACCGGTTCTGACCCTGGTACTGGCGGTCTCTCCGTACATCATCCGCATTATGCGCGCCACCATGCTTGAGGTCCTCGACAGCCAGTATGTCCAGCAGGCGCGGCTTAAAGGCCTGCCGGAGCGGACCGTGATCTGGCGGCACGCCATTCCCAATGCGATCGGACCCGTCGCCCAGGTGGTGGCCCTACAACTGGCGTGGCTGATCGGAGGCGTTGTCATCGTGGAGTACCTTTTCCGCTTCCCCGGCATCGGCTTCCAGCTCATCGATGCGGTGACCAACAGGGACCTGCCGGTTGTCCAGTCCCTGGTCATCGTCATCGCACTCTTTTACGTCGTCGTAAACCTCTTCGCCGACGTCGTGACCCTGGCGGCCAACCCGAAAGTAAGGACAGCGCAGTGAGCAACGGTACGGCCGGTTCGGTTATCTCCAGGTCCGTGGCACCATCGCGTGCAGCACGTAAAGAAGGGCTGCTTCGTCGGTCTTTGAAGTCCAAGCGGACGGTGATCGGCCTGGTGCTGAGCATTTTGGTCTTCGCGGTGGCGTTCCTCGGACCCTACCTGACGCCGCATTCGCCCACCGAGTTTGTGGCAGCGCCATTTTCCCCGGCGGGCGTTGGAGGGCCGTTCGGGACGGATAACCTGGGCCGTGACGTCCTCTCCAGATTCCTGGCCGGCGGCCAGACGCTCATGATTCTGGCCGTGCTGGCCACCGGCCTCGGGGTCGGTTTGGGCGCACTTACCGGGGTGATCGCAGCGTATCGCCGCGGCTGGTTAGACGAGGCGCTGATGCGCACAGGCGATGTTGCCCTGGCGTTCCCCCAGATCGTGCTGGCATTGCTGTTCCTGTCCATCATCGGCCCGCAGCTGTGGCTGCTCGTAGTGATGGTCGGTCTGGGCCACCTGCCACGCGTGGCCCGGGTGGTCCGCGGAGCTGCGCTCTCCGTCGTCGAACGCGATTTCATCAAGGCCGCAGAATCGGTGGGTATCCCGCGCTGGCGGATTCTCGTGGGTGAAATTGTCCCCAATATCAGCAGTACCCTGGCCGTTGAATTTGGCCTGCGGCTGACGTACTCGATCGGTCTGGTAGCGGGATTGAGTTTCCTGGGTCTTGGCCTGCAGCCGCCCACCGCGGACTGGGGGCTGATGATCAACGAAAACCGGATCGCCTTGACCATTTCACCGTGGTCGGTGGCGCTGCCCGTCATTGCCATCGCACTACTGACCGTTGGCACCAACCTTGTCACGGATGGCCTGGCCAAGGCGGCCATCGGCAGCGACGAAGGAGTCAAAGCATGAGCACCGGCGCACCCACTCTGGTGGTGGAGGAACTGAAAATCATCGGCGTCCCCTCGATGGCCGCTATTATCGACGAACTCTCCGTCGAGGTCCGACCCGGAGAAATCCTTGGAGTGGTCGGCGAATCCGGCTCCGGCAAGACAACCCTGGGGTTGGCGTTGCTGAACTACTGCAAGGAAGGCACAAAGGTCGACGGCGGCAGCGTCACCGTAGGGGACAAGGAATTGGCCGGCCTGCACTGGCGCCAAGTGCGGGAACTGCGTGGCCGCACTGTTGCCTACATTCCACAGTCGCCGGCGTCGGCCCTGAACCCGGCGTTGCGCATCCGGACCCAGCTGGCGGAATGCCTGGCCGGTGACCACGAGACGGTGCTGAACCGGGTGCGGGAGGTGCTCCGCGAGGTTGCGCTTCCGGACGACGACGCGTTCCTGCGCCGCTACCCGCACCAGCTTTCCGGCGGCCAACAGCAACGCGTCGCAGTCGCCATGGCCTTCACTGCCAGGCCGGCCCTGATTGTCATGGACGAACCCACCACCGGGCTGGACGTCAGCACGCAGGAGCATGTCCTGCAGACGGTCCGGAACATGTGTAAGACCTATGACTGTGCCGCCGTGTACATCAGCCACGACATGGCGGTGGTGGCCGAACTGGCCGATCGGATCGCAGTGATGTATTCGGGCCGGATCGTGGAGATCGGAAGTACCGCTGACGTCCTCGCCAACCCGGCGCATCCGTACACTGCCAGGCTGCTGCTGGCGGTACCGGATCTGGAAGCCAAGCGCCCGATGGTCGGCATTCCCGGCAACGCGCCCTCGCCGCTGGCCCGGCCGCAGGGTTGTGCTTTCGCACCCCGCTGCCCGCTCGCTGATGCCGGCTGCACGGTGGCCCCGCCCGGCGTCACCGACGTGGGAGAGCGCCACAGCGTGCGTTGCTTCAAGGCAGATACGCCGTTGCCCGCGATCGCTGCGCAGCCGAACCGCGCACATTCGGCCCGGGGTGCCTCGGGACGGCCTGCCATTGAGATCAAGGCGCTCAAGGCGGGTTATGGCAGCAACACCGTGCTGCAGGATATCGATTTGTCCGTCTACACCGGTGATTGCGTAGCTCTACTGGGTGAATCCGGTTCCGGTAAGACCACCCTGAGCCGCTGCATCGCCGGGCTCCACCACAATTTCACCGGCGGACTGCTGCTGGACGGGGTGCCATTGGCCGCCAGCAGCTTCAAGCGCAGCAAGGAGCAACGCCGCCGGGTCCAGTATATTTTCCAGAACCCGTACGAGTCCCTGAACCCGCGCCGCACCGTCGAGGAGCTGATATTGCAGCCCGTCATTGCCGTTCGCGGCAGGGTCAAAAATTCCCGCGAGATTGTGGGCAACGCGCTGGAACGTGCGTCGCTGCGGCCCGATCACGCGCTGCGGTATCCGGACCAACTCAGCGGCGGTGAGCGCCAGCGTGTTGCGATCGCCCGCGCCCTGGCCACCGAACCGGAGGTCCTGATCTGTGACGAAATTACTTCCGCACTGGATGTCTCGGTCCAGTCCTCACTGGTGGATCTGCTCCGGAGCCTGCAGGCCGAGATGGGGCTGACGCTGCTGTTCATCACGCACAACATTGCCCTGGTGCGCAACATTGCCCAGCAGGTAGCTGTCCTGGAACAGGGAAGGATTGTGGAGTTTGGGGATGTGGCGAACGTTTTTGCCAACCCGCAGCATGATTACACCCGCTCGCTGATGAAGGCCACGCCGAACTTCCAACTGCCCAGCCGGCTGTACGCCGGGCCGCGGACGGCAGCTGCCGGGGCGGGCCCCACTGCCGCCGACGAGCTTCAGGCGCGTGCGCTGTGACGGGTCTGCGCAGCGCTCCGGCAGAAGAACCAACCGTGCGGTCCAGCTTCCACCCCGAGGCACTCGCGGATAAAATCGTGCTGATCACCGGAGGGGGCACCGGCATCGGGCGGGCAACAGCCCTTTCCGTGGCACGGACCGGAGCAAAAGTGGTGCTGGCCGGGCGGCGTGAGGCGCTGTTAAAGGAAACCGCCGAGCTGGTCCGCCAGGCAGGGGGTGAGGCCCAGACAGTGGCCGGTGACATCCGGGAGCCCGAGCAGGTGACGGAGCTGGTGGATCAGGCGCTGGCAACGTTTGGCCGGATCGATGTTTTGGTCAACAACGCCGGCGGCCAATTCCAGGCCCCGGCCGAGGAGATCAGTGTGAACGGCTGGCGGGCTGTCCATCGGCTGTCCGTCGAGTCGGTCTGGAACGTCACCCGTGAGGTGGCCACGCGCAGCATGATTCCCAACAGGTCCGGGCTCATCGTTTTCATGGCATTCTCACCGCACCGCGGCATCCCGGGCATGGTGCATGCCACCGCGGCCAGGGCAGCTGTGGAAAATTTGGCGTCCGGGCTGGCGCTGGAGTGGAGCCGTTATGGAATCCGCTCCGTTGCGGTCGCACCCGGCAGCATCATCAGCGAAGGCCTGGACCAGTATTCCGCCCAGGCACGGCTCGAGTGGGAGCAGGGTGTCCCGCTGGGCCGGCTCGGCCAACCCAGCGACGTTGCGGAGGTCATTACGTTCCTGGCCACCGACGCCGCCCGCTACATCACCGGGACCACCATAGATATTGACGGCGGAGCCAATGCCTGGGGTTCCGGCCGTCCCGTTCCAGCAAAGGAGCTCTGATGACAATCACCATCGGGAACATCAACACCTCAAGCAGTACCGTAGGCAATCTGGATGCCCTCTTCGCACCCAACGCGGTGGCCATCATCGGTGCCAGTGACGACACCCGCAAATACGGCAACTGGATCGCCGTGCAGGCGCTCAAAGGTGACAGACCGGTACATCTGATCAACCGTACCCGGGCGACCGTCCTGGGCAGGGCCGCGGCGCCGAGCGTGGTTTCCGTCGGCAGCCAGGTGGATCTGGCCGTCATTGCGGTCCCGGTGTCCGGGTTCGAGGAAGCGGTTGACGACGCGCTCGCCGCCGGTGCCCGTGCCATCGTCGGCATCAGTGCCGGGCTCGGCGAGGCTGGCGAGGAAGGCCGCAGACTGGAGCAGCGCATCACCGCGAAGGTCCGTGCTGCCGGAGCGAGGATGCTGGGCCCCAATTGCCTAGGAGTGCTGGACCACAGCAGCGGACTGACCCTTGCCTCCAACGAATTCCCGGTAGGTAATATCGGCGTGATTTCCCAAAGCGGAAATCTTGCTCTCGAACTGGCCACTTTGCTGGTGGACCATGGCATGGGCGTCTCGCGTTTCGCCAGCCTGGGCAACCAAGCGGATCTGGATGCCGCGGATCTGGTTGACGCCTACGCCACGCACGAGGGCACCGCCGCCATCGCCGTTTACTGCGAGGATTTCCGTGACGGCCGCCGATTCGCCCGCGCCGCGGCCCGTGCCGCAGCGGCGGGCAAACCCGTTGTGCTGTTGACGGTCGGTGCTACCGATGCCTCGGTGCGCAACGCCAAATCCCACACCGGGGCCATGGTGTCCTCCGGGATCGTTGTGGAGGCCGCCTGCCGCGCCGCGAAGATCGAGCAGGTTTCGTCTCCGGCGCAGATGGCGCACCTGTTGCAGGCGCTGGTGCGCAGCAAGGTACCGCGGGGAGCCCGGACGGCCGTGTTCGCCGACGGCGGCGGGCAGGCCTCGGTTGCCAGCGACAGTGCGGCGGCACAGGGGCTTGACGTCGTCGAATTCCCGCCTGCGCTGCAGGCCGCGGTGGCCGCGGAACTGCCGCCGACGGCCGCGGTGAGCAACCCGGTGGATGTGGCAGGGGGCGGGGAGCAGGACATCATGTGCTTCGCCCGGGTCCTGGACCACCTCACCGGCAGCGCGGATGTTGATGCCACCTTGATGAGCGGCTACTTCGGCGGCTACGGCAGTTACGGGCCCGAACTGGCGGCCCGCGAGATCGACGCCGCCCGGGAGATGGCCGGCTCCACCAGGGCCGGCGGCGGAACCGTGGTGGTGCAGACAATGAACTGGCAGTCCGCGGCCGCGGATACCCTCCGGGACGGCGGCATTCCGGTATATCGGGGGATTGAGGAGGCGGCCTGGGCGCTGGGGCGGTTGGTACGGCGGCACACCGAGCCGGCAACCGGGGTCCCCGAGCTGCCCCGACCTGCCGATCCGCTTACGGACACCGGGTACTACGCCTCGCGCCGGCTGCTGAGCGGGGCCGGAATTCCCTTCGTCCCGGCCGTGGAGGTCAGCAGCAAGGAACAGTTGCTGGCCGCGGCCGCCGGGCTGAAGTTCCCCCTGGTCCTCAAGGCGCTCGGCGACGAGCACAAGAGCGACCGTGGCGGGGTGATCCTGGGCCTTCAGGACGCCAACAGTCTGCTGGCCGCCTGGCACGACGTACAGAACCGGCTTGCGCCGCCGTCGTGCTCGCTGGAGGAAATGGCGGATCTGACCGGCGCCGTCGAACTGCTGGTGGGAGTCAGACGCGACCGAAGCTTCGGTCCGATTGTGCTGGTGGGCCTCGGTGGCGTCTTCGCGGAGATTCTGCGCGATGTCCGCTGCGCGCTCGGCCCCGTCTCGTCCGCGCAGGCCCGCGATCTGCTGCTCTCGCTGCGCGGCGCTGCCCTGTTGACGGGCGCCCGCGGCCGGCCTCCGGTGGACGTGGATGCCGCGGCCGACGTCGTTGCCCGGCTCTCCGAACTTGCTGCCGCACACCCGGAAATCAGCGAAATTGAATGCAACCCGGTCGCAGCGACGCCGGACCGGGCCATCGCCCTGGACGCACGCATAGTGCTCGACTGAACGTCCCCGCCGTGGCCGGCCCGCAGGGCAGGAGCCGGCCGGCCCCCTGTACGCCCACCCCAAAACCAAGCTAAGCAATCAGTCATACGAACAGAAGGCGGATTCCCATGGACTTCCGAATGACCCCGCAGCAGATCGAACTCAAGCAGCGCGCCATCGCCTGGACCAATGAAATGATGCAGTACGAGCTGGACTGCGAAATGAACAACGGCCTGAGCGCCGAGCAGCATGTGAAGGTCAAACAGCTGATCATCAACCACGGCCTGGCCGCCATCAACATGCCGACTCAATGGGGCGGTGCCGGACTAGGCGTGCTGGAGCACGCCATCGTCTCCGAGGAGGTCGGCAAGCTTACCGGTGCGCTCTGGGACACCATGTGGCGACCGGCGAACGCGCTGAAGGCCTGCACCCCGGCCCAGCGCGAGGAATACCTGATCCCGGAAATCCGCGGCGAGCGGCGCGATGCGGTGGCGATTACGGAGCCGGAGGCGGGCTCAGACCCGCAGAATATTCAGACCACTGCCGTCAAGGACGGGGATTCCTACCTGATAAACGGTGAAAAGCTTTTTGTCACCATTGGGGATGTGGCCGACTTCATTTTGGTGCTGGCCAGCGTGGACGGCGCACCCACCATGTTTCTAGTGGATAAGGACCTGCCCGGCGTCTCGGTCAAGCGGGTCCCGCGGTATACCCACACCTTCGTCTACGAGCACCCGGAGTTCCTTTTCGAAGACGTCCGGGTGGGGGCGGACAAGATCCTGGGCGAGATCGGCCAAGGCTACGAGCTGACCCGGGACTGGTTTGTGGAGGAGCGGCTGATGATCGCAGCCCGTACCATCGGCGCCGCCGAAAGAGCCACCCTGCTGGCGGCGGAATGGGCCAAGGAGCGGGTGCAGTTCGGCAAGCCGATCCTGGACTTCCAGCTGATCCAGAACATGCTGGCCAAGAACACTGTGGACATCATGACCAACCGGGTGCTGACCTACCAGGTGGCATGGGAGGCGGACCAGGGGATGGACCGCAAGCTGCTCAATGCTAAGGCCGCGGTGATCAAGCTTGGTGCGTCGGAGGCCTCCAACCGTTGTGTGGACAACGCCCTGCAGATCTTCGGCGGCCGCGGCTATATGCGGGAGAACCCGGTGGAACGGCTGTGGCGCGAACTGCGCGTGGACCGGATCTGGGAGGGCACCTCGGAGATCCAGACCATCATCATCGGCAATGAAATCAACAAGCGCGGGGCCGAGGGTCTGCTGAGCTACGCCGGAGCGGTGCCGCGGTGACAGAAATCCCGGACCCTAGTGGTACCGAACCGTTGATTCAGCTGCAGGACCACGGCAAGGTGGTGGTCCTGCAGCTGAACCGGCCGGCCAAACTCAATGCGCTCTCCACAGCCTTGGAGCAGGAGCTGTTGGAGGTGCTGCGCTCGCCGGCGGTCGGTTCCGCGGCCGCCATCGTGTTCACCGGATCTGCCCGGGCTTTCTCCGCCGGTGCGGACACGTCCGAGCTGCCGCAGATGACACCGGAGCGGATCGCGGCCTATTACCGGGGCAGCGGGTCCGTGTACGACGTCGTTTCCCGGCTGCCGCAGCCGACGGTCGCCGCTATTTCCGGCTATTGTCTGGGTGCCGGCTTTGAGCTGGCACTGGCCTGCGACATCCGCATTGCCGACGAAACCGCGCAGTTCGGCCTGCCCGAGGTGGGACTCGGGATCCTGCCCAGTTCAGGGGGCCTGACCCGTCTGGTCCGGGCCGTGGGGGCGGCGGTGACGCGGGAAATCATCCTCTTCGGGGAGCGGTTTCCGGCCACCGAGGCGTACCGGCTCGGGCTGGTGCGTGAGGTGGTGGCCGCCGGTGAGGTTATGCCGGTGGCGCTGGAACGGGCCGGCTTCCTGGCCGCGCAGCCAGCTCTGGCCGTCGCCTGGACGAAGGCCGCCATCGATGCCGCCGCGGAGTCCTCCTCCGCATCCTCGCTGCTGATAGAGCAATTGGCCTACGCGGCGCTGAACAGATCGGCGGAGGAGGGGAAGTGAGCGGGATTGAACGTGTGGGAGTGCTTGGCTGCGGGCTGATGGGGGCCGGTATTGCCGAAGTCTGCGCGCGGGCCGGGAGCGCCGTCGTCGTGGTTGAATTTGACGACTCCGCCGTTGCCAACGGCCGCACGCGGCTCACGCAGTCCCTGGATAAGGCCGTCGCGGCCGGCAAGCTCGGCGGCGAGGACCGGGATGCCGCGCTGGCACGGGTCAGCTTCAGCACCGGGATTGAGGCTTTCGCGGACCGGCAGCTGGTGATCGAGGCGGTGCCGGAGATCCCGGAACTCAAACTGGCTGCCTTCCGCCGTATAGACGCGGCGGTGCGGGCCCCGGATGCCATTTTGGCCTCCAACACGTCCTCCATACCGATCAGCCGAATTGCGGCCGTGACGTCGCGCCCCGGCCAAGTCGTGGGCCTGCATTTCTTCAATCCGGTACCGGTCCTGAACCTGGTGGAACTGGTCTCCTCGCTGCTCACCGGCGCAGAAACACTCGAACGCGCCCGCGACTATGCCGCCGGAACACTGCGCAAAAAAGTTATTTACGCCAAGGACCGCGCCGGGTTCGTCGTCAATGCGCTGCTGGTGCCGTACCTGCTCTCCGCAATCCGCATGGTCGAAGCCGGCCATGCCTCGGCGGCGGACATAGACGCGGGGATGGTGAACGGCTGTGCCCACCCAATGGGACCGCTGCGGCTGACCGATCTGGTGGGACTGGACACCGTGCTCCACGTGGCCAACTCACTGTACGAGGAATTCAAGGAACCCCACTATGCAGCGCCTGCGCTGCTGATGCGCATGGTGGAAAGCGGGATGCTGGGGCGTAAGAGCGGTCACGGATTTTACAACTACGAATAAGGGGATGGCCATGGGATCGGTGCAGGAATCGCTGAAGGCCGAAGCACCAGGCAGTGAATCACAGCCCTCCGCAGCACAGGGGGCCGTGGCACGGGTGCCGGCGGCCCAGGCTACCGCGGAACACGTGACCGCAGTGCATCAACAAGGGTTTGATTCGTTGGGCCCCACGGTGCACAGCACAGTAGTCGCCTCCGGCCGGGAAGTGAACTTCATCGATGAGGGGGATGCCGGGTGGCAGCCTCTGCTGTTCCTGGGCGGCGCCGGTACCACCGTGCGCGCCTTTGGCCTGCTGGAGTTCGCGCGTTCCCTGCGCGAGCAGCTGCAGGTACGGGTGCTATCCGTCGAACGCAACGGGCTGGGGCAGACGCCGTTCAATCCCACGGTCGGATTTGCCGAATACTCGGCCGACGTCTGGTCGCTGCTGGACAGTCTTGGCATCGACAAGGTCTCTGTGGTCGCGATCTCCGGCGGTGGACCATACGCCGCCCAGCTGGCCGCTGCCCATCCTGGCCGGGTGCGCTCACTTCACCTGGCGTGCGCCTTCTCCGAGTATCTGGACGGACCCGGCGCACGCTATGACGTGGCGGCGGTTGCCGCGGATCCGGTGGCCTGGTGGAAATTTCCGGCGGACAGCCCCGTGCACCGGATTCCAGGCTTCGATGATTCGGTGGTCGAGGAGGCCACCCGCGGTGTATTCGCCCGCGGGCGGGACGTTGCGCCGGAGGGCCTAGTGCAGGCTTTCGACCTCTATAGCACCGTTCCGCTGCCCGAACTCGGCGCTGTCCACGCACCGGCCTTTCTGTATTGGGGCCGTGCCGACTCCACCGTCCCGCTCGCCCATCTGAAGACGTGGCGTTCGGCTTTACCGAACGTGATTGAGGAGCGGATTTACGACGGTGAAGGACATGATGTGCAGTACCGGCACTGGGACCAGATCCTGGCCGATGTGGCACACCTCGGCGGTGTGCTGGTGGTCAATGATGGCGGGAACACCATCCTGGCCACCCCCGGCCGGGCCCAGGAGATCCTCGACTCCGGGGGTTCACTGGGGCTGGCCGCCTGGGGCTGAGCCCGCTGCCGGTGCTGGTTCGTCGGATCACTCCAATTGAGCATCCTTTACGTATCCAGCGGAATGCCAGCCGTGTGCGCTGGGTTGGAGAGCATATGAAGCGAATAGGTTTCCTTTCCTTTGGCCATTGGGGTCCGCTCCAGGGCTCCGGCACCCGCACCGCCGCGGACGCGCTGCTGCAAAGCATCGATCTGGCCGTGGCCGCGGAGGAACTGGGCATAGACGGCGCATTCTTCCGGGTCCATCACTTTGCCCGGCAACTGGCTTCCCCGTTCCCGCTGCTGGCCGCGATCGCCGCGAAGACCAGCCGGATCGAAATGGGCACCGCCGTGATCGACATGCGCTATGAAAATCCGCTCTATATGGCGGAGGAAGCCGCGGCCACGGACCTGATCAGCGCCGGGCGGCTGCAGCTGGGCATTAGCCGCGGCTCACCCGAGCCCGCCCTTGACGGCCCGGCGTCGTTTGGTCACATTCCGGTGAAGGATGAGACGCAGGCGGAAATGGCGCGCCGGCACACGGAAGAATTCCGGCACGCCCTTACCGGTGCCGGTATTGCCCGCGCGGGCACCGGCTACCACGGCGGCGGTCCGGCCGCCCTGCTGCCGGTCCAGCCGTCGTCGCCCGGGCTGGGGGAGCGGATCTGGTGGGGCGCCGGGACCCGCGCAACCGCCGTGTGGGCGGCCCAGCAGGGAATGAACCTGATGAGTTCCACCCTGCTCACCGAGGACACCGGAGTACCGTTCGACCAGCTCCAGGCCGAGCAGCTGCGGCTGTTCCACGAGACCTGGAACCACACCGGGAACGGTGCCGGCACCGGCCCTGGGCGCCGGCCGCTGACGTCGGTCAGCCGCAGCGTGCTGCCCGTGGTCGACGACGAGGACCGCTACTACTTCGGACAGTCGGGGCAGGCGGGCAGCCGGGACCAGGTCGGGGTGCTTGACGGCGCCATGTCCCGGTTCGGCAAGAGCTACATCGGCGAGCCGGACGCGCTGGCCGAACAGCTGGCCGCCGACGAAGCCGTGCGGGCCGCCGATACGCTGCTGCTGACTGTGCCGAACCAGCTGGGTGTTGCGTACAACGCCAAGCTGCTGGCCAACGTGGCGAAGTACATTGCCCCGGCGCTCGGCTGGACGGCGGCGGCGTCGGCATAAGTGCGGCAGTCCCCTTCCAGAACCTCGCCGTACCTTCCCGGGGGCGCCAGCTGACCAGCTGGGCCTGTGCAGGCCGCCGCAACGGGACTACCGTGGATGCACCAGTACCGCCAAGTGTGAGGTGTCAGCCATGAATCGAGTCCAGGGTAAAGTCGCTGTAATCACCGGAGGTGCAAGCGGGATCGGTCTCGCGGCAGCGAAGCTGCTCGCCGCTGAAGGGGCCGCTGTCGTGATCGGCGACCTAAAGCCGGAGCAGGCCGAAGCGGCTGCGGCGCAGATCACCGAGGCCGGCGGCAGGGCCCTCGGGATCGCTGTTGACGCGATGGAGGAGGCGTCGCTGACCGCCCTCGTCGAGGCGGCAGTTCAGGAGTTCGGCGCGCTGCAGATTATGTGCAATCACGTCGGCGGCAGCAACCCGCGCAAGGACCTGGACCTGCTGCGCCTGGACATGGACGAATTTGACCGGACCATGCGCCTGAACGTGCGCAGCACCGTGGTCGGCTCGCGTGCGGCGCTGCCGCACATCATCGCCGCCGGCGGAGGGTCGATCATCAACACCGCGTCTGTGGGCGGGCTTTCCGGGGACTTCCTCCAGGTCTCCTACGGCACGGCGAAGGCAGCGGTGATCCGTCTGACCCAATACGTCGCGACGCAGTACGGGGCGCAGAACGTGCGCTGCAATGCCATTGCCCCGGGCGCGATCATGACCCCGGCGCTGCGTGACAACCTCTCGGCTGAGGCTATCGAGTCCATCCGTTCGCACAACGCCCTGCCGTTCATTGGCGCGGCGGAAGACATCGCTCAGGCCATGTTGTATCTGGCGTCCGACGAGTCGCGCTACGTCACCGGACAGTGCCTGGTGGTCGACGGCGGGATGAGCAGCCACTCCTCGATCGCCGAGGACCGTCGAAGCCTGCTGCCTGACAGCCCCGCCGGCTGACCCGGCGTTGGGGACGTACAAGGGAGCGTGTGATGAGCACCAGTTCCCTCATCCAAGCCCGGACGAAGATGACTGAAAGCGGCCAAACGCCAATACCTTGGGAAGAAGTTAAGGCCGAACTCGGCCTCACATGAGCTATGCCATCCAGACCGCGCCGCCCGCGGCACGCCAGCTCGCCGGGAACACGGGCGACTAAGGATTTGTTCTGGCACCTCCAGCCGTGCAGCCGGCAGGGGAAGTGTGCACGAATCCCCCTCGTCGGCATTGCCCGTTAGCCTAGTCCTGACACCTCGTAGACGTTCCCAACTGCCGGCAGATGCATGAGCACTCGCTGGACCGGTTTGCCGGTAGCGGCCTCGATGGCATCGGCGTAGGCCTTCATCTGGCCGAGGTACTTGGCCCGGATGTGGCCTACAGGATCGCTGCCGGGGTACGTTTTGTGGTCCACCAGCACGTACCCGTCCGGCCCTTCCAGCAGCAGGTCAATCCAGCCTTCCATCGTCTGGCCCTGTGGGCGCCACCCGATGGCGGCCTCACGGTGGCGTTTCCAGCCAGAGAATTCCGCGTCGAGGTAGGCCTCGAAGCGTTCGCCAGCTGCCAGGAGCAGGTCCGCGCGGACGGTTTGGCTCACGCCCCAACGCTGAACCAGGCGTTCCGCGGAACGTATCCGGGCGGTTTCGTTCAGCGAACGGAACTCGGTGCCGAGGTAGGCGTGCACGGCACTGCCGACGGCACCCCAGTCGTCCGAGCCGTGCTGTGCAAGCCGCGGTCCGAGCTCGGCGACGGCGTGAACCTGAGCCCCGATCCCGGCAGAACCGAGGGAACTCGCTTTGAGGCGGGCGGCCTTGCGGACCGCCGCCGGCGGCTGGGATAAATCGATGTAGCGGGGCGTCCAGGTGCGGACCGGAGGAACTGCTGCTGCAGGTTCCAAGGTCTCCACTCGCGCTGCGAGCCGGGTATCGCCGCCGACCAGAATGACGCCGTTGGCGCCAGCGCCGGTGCCCGCGTCGGCGGCATCGTCCCCGGTTTCGGCCCGCCAACTCATGAGGTCCGGGACGCCGAGGTTGTTCAGGAGCGCGGGGGTGCCGTTTTTACCGGTCAGCACGGTGATTTCTTTGGCGCGGCTCATCCCGACGTACATGAGACGAGCCATGTTCCGTCGCTCGCGGCCCTCGGCCTCCTGGGCCACGCTGCTGGTCTTGGCGCGTTCGTCCAGTGGTGAACCGCCATAGGGGAAGGGGCTGGGCCAGAAGCGGACCCAGCGACCGGCCAGCGGCTGGGCAAGATTCAGTGCGACGTCCTGCACGACGGCGGGGCCGAAGGACGAGAACCGGAGGTCCTTGTCCAGCGCCTCAAGCACGACGGCCTTCCATTCGAGGCCCTTGGCCTTGTGATAGGTGAGGACATTGACGACGTCGGGGCCTGAGTTTTCGGCGGACTGCTGCTCCTCGCCGGCGAAGAAATCCAGGAATCCCCGGAGCGTGGCAGGGGAGCGGAGGGCCAGGCACCGTTCGTAATACTGGTCGATGCTGCCGCGGAGTGCGTCCAGATTGCGTAGTCGTGTCTCCGGTGTTGACCAGCCCGCAATCAGCTCCGATAGACCCAGCGCACCGACCACTGCCTCGAAGACCGCCGTCGGAGAGGCTGAGGAAGCGTCCGCGCGCAGGGCACCTAGCGTGGCCAGGACCGGCGCCGTCTTCCAGGACGCAAGGACCGCGGCGGGCCCGGGCGTTGCGAGCAGTTCCTGCTGCCAGGTTCCGTGGTCCGGATGGCCCGGGTGGATGGCAACGAGTTCCGTCAGAGCCACGGTGTCATAGGCGTCGGCGACGTAAGCCATCGCTGCGCGGGCCAGTTGCACCTCCCGGGCGGAGCCCAGGGTGCGGGCGCTGCGGCTTGCCCTGAGCCCAAGGCCATCGAGCGCTGCCGAGATGGTGAGGACGTCGGCGTTTGACCGGGCCAGGACTGCAACGTCGCACGGGCGCAGGTCGCGGTGCCGCGCGAGAAGTGAAGCGACGCCCGCGGCTGTGGCACGGAGCCGTTCGCCGTCATTGGTTTGGGGTCGGGTCCACGCCTCAAGATGCCCGACGGGGTTGCCGCTGCGCCCGGGCGGAAGTTCCAGGTGCACCGATTCCGGGCTCATCCCGTGCTCGGCGAAGACCTGCTCGAAGACGGTATTGGACAGGTCTATGACGTGTTGCTGGGACCGCCAGGTGTAGGAGAGCTGTTCCCGGCGGGGCACCTGCCTGACAACGGCTTCCATGAGCTCGGGGTCCGCGCCGCGGAATCCGTAGATCGCCTGCTTGGGGTCGCCGACCCAGACGGCTTGCTCAGCCAGGGAGCTCAGTTCGAGGAAGAGGGCAAGCTGCAGCGGACTGGTGTCCTGGAACTCGTCGACCACCAGGAAACGGATGCGCCCCGCGAACGCCCGGCGGAAGGCCTCGTTGCGCTGGGCCAGCTGGAGGACTCGGGCTTCCTGGTCCACGAAGTCCATCAGGCCGTGGGCGTCCTTGAATTCCTGATATGCCTCAAGGCATTCGGCGGCGCAGACAAACACGCCTCGGATGTAGCCTTCGAGGTCCTCGTGCAGAGCCGGGTTGGCGAGCAGCTCCGCATGGATGTCCTGCCGGAGGCTCAGAAAGATCGGCTTGAGCGGGCCCGCCGGGCTGCTTAAGCAAAAGCCCCGCCACACCTCCCAGGGAACGTCCTTGACGTCGCGCAGAGTGGCGAGCTTGGCCAGCAGCTTGGGGTGCTGGTCCAGGAAGCCGGCGCTGGTGACGTTGGCCTTTTTCCCATTGGGCATCAGCCCGCTGGCCAGCACCTGCTCCAGTTCGGATTCCGCAGCGCGCAGCTGGGTCAGCCACTCGGGCCGCCGGTCAGCCCCGGGTGTGTCCAGAAGCTGACGGAGCCCGGCCCATGACCGGTCGGCGCACGCCGGCAGGTCGGCAGCGGTCAAAAGATTTGTCCGGGCGGCATCGACAATGGAGCGGACGGTGTCCTCCCAGGTCGCCGCGTCCCGCGCTCCTGTTCCGTCAAAGCCCAGCCGGTGCGCCACCGGCAGGATCTCCGGGGCATGCGCCGCGAGGACTTCATCCGTGGCCAGCCGGAAAATGGAGTCCAGTTGTTCTTCACCGATCACCTCGAGGGCCGGGGACAGGCCGGCGTCGATGGCGTACTCCTGGAGCAGCTGTCCGCAGACGCTGTTGACCGTTCCAATCAGGCTTGAGCCAAGTTCCTGGGCCGCCAGATCCAGTGCCGACATTCCGCCGCCTGCGCCGGTACCCCCACCGGCCTCGGACGCCCGGTCCAGCAGCCGGCCGGCGATCCGCTCACGGAGCTCACCGGCCGCCTTCTTGGTGAACGTGGTGGCCATGATCGAGGCAGCCGGGACGCCGGCTTCGATTTGCTCCACGATCTTAGTTGTCAGCGTGTAGGTTTTGCCGGTTCCGGCGCTCGCCGAAACCATCGTGACGTTATCCAGCCGGCTCACGAGAAGTCCCCTTTCAGGCCGCAGAGCGTGCCGAAGTTGCAGTAGCGGCAGTTCGGCTTGACGTACAGACGTCCTGCTTCGGCGGCTTGGGCGGGAGCGTCCAAGCCCTCCGCCGGCAGCGCATCCTCGGCGGGTTTGGCTGCCGTGACCCGGCCAGCGAGGACCTCCTCGAGGGTGAATTCGGCGGCCCGAACGGTTTTCCGCCAAAGTTCCGAGGGTTCCTGGGTGCGCGGAAGCTTGGCGCCGAAGTGCCCGTGGGCGGAGGCGAAGCTGCGCTGCTTGAACAGGTAGTACGCGGTCGGGTTGTCAGAAGGAAAGTCGCCCTCGCCCAGCGCCCATTGATAGAGGGCAAGCTGCAGTGCCTCGCCGTCCTGAATTTCCGCCCTGCGGTACTTATCCGAGTTGGACCACTTAAGGTCCACCACAGTCCTGTGACCCGCCTCGTCAATGCCTACGGCGTCTGCGCGGCCGCTCACCGGGATCAGGTGTTCGGTGCCGCCGGCGGTCAGGCGGAGTTCCTTGCGGAACTCTTCTTCCATCCCCTGCAGCACCACTCCGCCGCGCTGCAGCTGCTCGAAAAAGGTGGCGACGGCGGTCTCCAGCGTGCTCTGCACCGCATGCCGGCGCGCTTTTTCGCCGGGCAGCAGCAGCTCCGAGGCGAAGTGCGGGAGGAGCTGCCCGATGGTGTTCCGCACCTCCTCGGCGGACGGCACGGCGCGGTTTTCGGCGTTCAGCTGACCGTGCAGCACCTCGACGACCTTGTGCGCGAAGGAGCCGAGCATTCGGTTTTCCGACGGGATCTGGGCTGCGTCGGGAATGCGCAATTTCGACTTGTACTGGAGCACCCAGGACAGGGAGCATCCGAGGAGGGTGTTGAGCTGGCTGAAGGAAAGGGTCTGCGGAATCAGGGTCTGGTTGGCGCCGACTTCCAGCACCGGGGCCGGGGCTTCCGGCCGGCGCAGCTGTGCCGGGGTCAGTCGGCTGGTCCTTCCCATCAGTTCCCAGTGTCCGTCCTCACCCGTGAGAGTCATCGCCGCGACGCTGCGGTGAAGAATCCGCTGCTCCATTGTGCGGCCGGCGGGCGAGGGCTGCCGGGCCACCAGGCCCTCAAGCAGCGGGTTGCCATTCAGGCGTTCGCCGTTGCGCTGTGCGATTTGGACGATGAGCAGCCGGCGGGCGTGCCCGGCGCAGGCCACGGACTGTTCGACGGCGAGGGCAGTGAGCTCCTCTGGCGACGGCAGGTGCACACCCATGCGGGCGAGGGTCTGAACGTCGTGCGTTTCCCAACGCTGCACGGCGGGCGTCGTTGCGGACTGGAAACCCCACCACAGCGCATCCTCGACGTCCTCGCCGAGCTCAACGAGGTGGTTGAGCCGCAGCCACGGTGCCGCTTCGGCGGGCAGGATGGATTCCGAGGCGGGTGTCACGACGGCGGCAATGATCCGCCGGAGGTCCTGCCGCGAAACGTCGGGCAGTGGTTCCAGCAGCGCCAGCACGCGTTTGAGTTGGGCCGCGGTGGCCTGCAGCCGCGGCTCGACGGCGGCCCGTGCGTTGACGACGGCGGCGAACCACTGCGCGGCGGCGAGCAGCGACCGACCGTCCACGGTGCCGCTGGCGGGCAGCAGTCCAGTGTTGAACGCCGTGTCCAGGGTGGCTGCCAGCGCGGGGCCGAGGTCCGCGTCACCGGCGATTTCCTCAACGGCTTTTTGCCAGGCTTCCCCGCCGGTTCCGGGCTCCTCCCGCAGCGCGCGCAGGAGGAAGCGCCCTGCCTTGAGCCGCACTGGAGTGTCCGGCAGGGTCAGAAACTCGACGAGCAGGTGCACGTTGACGGGGGCCCAGATGAGTTCAAAGAACAGCGGAATCAGCTGATCCTGAGCCTGCCACGGGGACTGGGCTCCGACCCCAAGACGAGGCTGCCCGTGGCCGGTTAGATACTGGTCCAAAACGGAGGTGGAGTCGGAACAGACGACGGCGGTGCGCCCGTTGTCAGCCGCTGCCAGCCACCGGGCCGTATGCTCGGCAGCCTCCCATTCAGTCTCCGCGTTCAGGATGGTCAGCTGTGGCTGCGTTCCGGGGCGGGCAGCCTCGCTGACGTGGACACCTCGGCTGCGGAGCGCGGCAATGAGCCGCCGCCAAACGGCGGGAAAGGTTACCTCTGGGTGCTGTAGCACTAGCTCATCGATGCCCAGCGGCAGCGGCGACGCCTGTAGTTCGTCGAGGATTTCGACGAGATCGTCGGCGAGCGACGGCGCCAGCCCGCCGTCGGCTTGCTCGGCGGCAGCGAGCGTGTGCAGCAGCGGTGACGGTCCGTCGTCGTCCGCTCCGTTCAGAGGCTCCGGGAGCCGTCCGTCCCAACCGTTGGAGACCGCGTCATCGCGGGCTGCGAGCAGTTCCTGCGCCGTGGACCAGGCATCCACGCCAAAGGACGCGTGAAACCACGCGGCCGGGGAGTCGATGCTCTGCAGACGCTCCAGATACTGGCTCACCCGCTCGGCGTTCGGCGTGTCAGGCCGCGTGAGACCGAGGCGGGTCTGCAGGAGGCCGATCAGGTTCTTGCGGCCGACGCGGACCCGGTTAAGGCCGGGCGCTGCGAAGGCCCACGGCGCGCGGTCCAGGAACCAGCCAAACTCAATAATCATGTATCCCCCATAGATAGCCCCTCTGCCGTTCTATCACGCTATCCAGAGCGTCCGACATTATGGTGGCAGCTGCCGCGCCCTATGCGGAGGCGGGCTCCCAGACTGTGGCCCTATTGCGCGCACGGCTCATCGCCGGAGCGCCTCCATGAACGCAGCGCCGCTGCACGGCGAATACTGCTCTTTCCTCCGCGTCATCACGCGTCCATGTCGTCGCTCTCCGCTAGCCCGGTCAAGGGAACAATTTCGCGGGGGGGACAAATGAGGACTGAATCGCTCATTCGCTTGTGCGGGGCCTCTACGAGTCGCTTTACCCCGACGTACTGGCTGCTCGTTTGGCCGCTCAACCGGACCTTACCTCCACATTCGAAAGGGTCGACGACGACACCTCACCCGAGGTCCGGGCAGCGTACCATCGACGGTCAGGAGGACACCTAGACTCGCGTTATCGCACCTGCTCGTGCAAAAGTGCGGCTGAACGAATTCAGCCCTGACATGCTGGACAGGTTCTTGAACAACGTCGCCAGCGACCATCCGGCCACCGCACGACACTCAAGAATTGTCCTCACCTCCGCAACCTGCAGGACCTTGAGGACGCCATTAGGACGTCATGCTGCCCGATTCCTGCGGGCCGGCTGCTGCATTGGCGAGGCGCAGCCAAGTGTCCACCACGGTGTCCGGGTTCAGCGACACGGAATCGATGCCTTCGCCAACCAGCCACTGAGCAAAGTCCGCGTGGTCGCTGGGCCCCTGCCCGCAGATCCCCACGTATTTCCCCCGGGCCTTGCAGGCCGTGATGGCCATGCTCAGCAGCTTCTTGACGGCGGGGTTGCGTTCATCAAAGCTGCCGGCGACGATGGCGGAATCGCGGTCCAGACCCAGGGTCAGCTGGGTCATATCGTTGGAGCCGATGGAGAACCCGTCGAAGTGGTCCAGGAATTCATCGGCCAGCAGTGCGTTGGCGGGCAGCTCGCACATCATGATGACCTCCAGCCCGTTTTCGCCGCGGCGCAGTCCGTTCTCCGCGAGCAGGTCGATCACGCCGCGGCCCTCGTCCAGGGTGCGCACAAAGGGGATCATCAGCTTGACGTTGGTCAGACCCATCTCATTGCGCACAAAGGACAGGGCCTCGCACTCGAGGTCGAAGCAGTCCCGGAAGGACGGCTCCAGATAGCGGGAAGCGCCGCGGAAGCCGAGCATCGGGTTTTCTTCATGCGGTTCGTAGGCGGGTCCGCCAAGCAGGTTGGCGTACTCGTTGGACTTGAAGTCGGACATGCGCACAATCACCGGTTGCGGCGCGAACGCGGCGGCGATGGTTGCCACCCCTTCGGCCAGGCGCTTGATGTAGTAGTCGCGCGGACTGTCGTAAGCGGCAATCCGCTCCCGGATTTGCGCTGCCACGTCCGCCGGTTGTTCGTCCACGTTGAGGAGTGCCTTGGGGTGGATGCCGATCTGGCGGTTGATGATGAACTCCAGCCGGGCAAGGCCGACACCGTGGTTGGGCAGTTGCGCGAAAGCGAACGCCTGCTCCGGTGTGCCGACATTCATCATGACCTTGACCGGGGCCTCGGGCAGCTGGGTGATCTCGGTTTCCTGGACACTGAAGTCCAGAAGTCCTTCGTAGATCAGCCCGGTCTCACCTTCGGCGCAGGAGACAGTCACCTCGGTGCCGTCGGCGAGGATGTCCGTGACGTCTCCGGTGCCGACGACGGCGGGAATCCCCAGTTCGCGGGCGATGATCGCCGCGTGGCAGGTGCGTCCGCCCCGGTTGGTGACGATGGCGGACGCGCGCTTCATGATCGGTTCCCAGTCCGGGTCGGTCATGTCGGCGACGAGGACGTCACCGGTTTCGAAGCCGGCCATCTGGTCGATGGCGGTGAGGATGCGGACGCGGCCGGCGCCGATGCGCTGGCCGATGGCACGGCCCTCAGATAGCACCCGGCCGGTCTCGTTCATGAGGAAGCGGCTGAGCCGGCCCGCGGGCCGGCGGGACTGCACGGTCTCCGGGCGGGCCTGCAGAATGTAGAGGCCACCGTCGATTCCGTCTTTGCCCCATTCGATGTCCATGGGACGCCCGTAATGACGCTCGATGGCGAGGGCATGACGCGCGAGCTGTTCGACGTCGTCGTCCGTGATGCTGAAGCGGTTCCGCAGTGCAGCCTCGACCGGCACAAAATCAATGGTGCGGCCGATGTCACGGTTGGCCGTGTACGTCATCTGGAGCGCCTTCTCGCCCAGTCCGCGCTTGAGGATGGCGGGTCGGCCCGCCTCGAGAGCGGGTTTGTATACGTAGAACTCGTCCGGGTTGACGGCGCCCTGGACCACGGCCTCGCCGAGGCCGTAGGAGGAGGTGACGAAGACGGCGTCCTGGAACCCGGATTCGGTGTCCATGGTGAACATGACGCCGGATGCCCCGATGTCGGAACGCACCATGCGCTGGACCCCGGCCGACAGCGCCACCTCGGCGTGCTCGAATTTGTGGTGCACCCGGTAGGCGATGGCACGGTCGTTGTAGAGCGACGCGAACACGTCCTTGATGGCCAGCAGAATGTTGTCGATGCCCCGGACGTTCAAAAAGGTTTCCTGCTGCCCGGCGAAGGAAGCATCCGGAAGGTCTTCCGCCGTCGCGCTGGAACGGACAGCCCAGGAAAGGTCCGTTGAGCCCCCGTGCTTGTCCACCAGCTTCTGGTAGGAGGTGCGGATCTGGGCTTCAAACTCGGGCCGGAAGGGCGTCTGCCGCATCAGGGTCCGGATTTCCTGGCCCGCCTCGGCCAACGCGGTCACGTCATCGGTGTCCAGGCCGACCAGCCTGTCGGCAATTGTCCGATCCAGGCCCGAGTCGGCCAGGAAGCTGCGATAGGCGTCCGCCGTGGTGGCGAACCCGTCCGGCACCTGGACGCCGGCCGAGGTCAGGTTCGCCACCATCTCACCGAGAGAGGCGTTCTTGCCGCCCACCCGATCCAAGTCCTTGAGTCCGAGTTCTGAGAACCACAGGATGTCTGTCGTCATAGGTCATTATTCCTTTGCAAGCGGCGGCATGTGCGGCGCTGCCTCGGTGTTCGGCAAACACCGGTGGAAAGCGTCCCCGTCCACCGTGGCAGGTTTCCGCCAGGTTTTCCATGTGACGTGTGCCACGCATGACTTGTGAAACTTTTCTCTAATGCTTGAGCTGCATCCGCTGCAGGATGGTGGCAGCCATTTCCTCCACAGACACGCTGGCCGAATTCAGGTAGGGAATCCCATGCGAGACATACAAAAGTTCGGCGCTGCGCAGCTCAAAGCCGCACTGGCGCAGCGAGGCGTACGGGGAGCCGCGACGGCGTTCGGTGCGGACCTGGCTCAGGCGGAGGGGATTGGAGGTAAGGCCAAAGCACTTCTTAACAAACGGCCGCAATGGCTTCGGGAGCCCCTCCCGTTCAAAATCTTCGTCCACGAGCGGGAAGTTCGCGGCGAAGATGCCGTGCTGCAGCGCCAGATACATGGTGGTGGGCGTCTTGCCGCAGCGGGAGGGGGCCACCAGAATGACCTGGGCCTTTTCCAACGCCCGCAGGCTCTGACCGTCATCATGTTCCATGGCGTATTCGACGGCAGTCATTCGGGATTGATAGCGGGCGGCGTTTCCCAGACCATGCGCACGGCCCGGTTCGCCGCTGGCAGGGGTGCCAAGGGCCCGTTCCAGTTGGCCGACGTTCGTCCCGATCAGGTCCACCATCGTTCCCTTGCATCGGGCCAGGGTCCTGCGGATGTCGCCGCCGACGGCGGTGGAAAAGACGATCGGTGCCGGGCCGCGGGCGGCGAGTTCATCGATGGTGTCCACGACCGCCTGCGCCTGTTCGACGGTCATGATGAAGGGGACCGTCGTGCGGTCAAAATTGTTGACGGGGAACTGCGTCAGCAAGGTGTTGCCGAGAGTTTCTGCGGTGATGCCCGTACTGTCCGAGAGGAAGTACACCGGGCGGGGAATGTCATCAGTCATGAACGCATTCTCCCCCAATGTCGCGGCGATGCCGACGGCGGAGTTTAATTCCGGTGGGGTGCTCGGCGTCCGTGCGGGCCGGGTGCCTGCCGCGGAACTCGTTGATGTGGGTGAGGCACGACGGCGGCAGGCTGGTTCCGGTGCCGACGGAACCTGAGCGGCTGGCCAGCGGCCCCTGGTTCCTGAATGTCTCCGGCACCACATACCCTGGCAAAGTGAACAACATTGGGGGAGAACCGCCGGAGCTATTGGCTGAAGGTCTATACGAGTCGCTGCGCACGCGCCGGTTGAGCGAGCGAGTGGCCGGCCAGCAGGAGCTGTTGTCCGTGTTCGAAGCGGTCGACGACGACGCATCCCCTGAGGTTCTGGCCCGGCATATCGGCGACTTGGCACGCGCAGCGCTCGTGCAGGCCAGGCCGCAAGAGCGGGTCGCCCTGGCAAACAATCTCCTGCACGCGCTGCAGCATCCGGACACCATCCACCCGGGTCCGCAGGAACTGAGATCCCTCGCCGCTCCGGCCGGCCTGCGCCGTCGTAATCTCCGCCGCCCCACCACCAGGCTGAGCGACGCCGCCCTGCTCACCAACGGCAAGGACGATCCGAACCTCGCCGCGGAGATCCGCACCGAGATGGCGTCGGCCAGCCGGGTTGATCTGCTCTGCGCCTTCATCCGCTGGACAGGGCTTCGTTTGCTGGAACCGGCACTGCTGGAGCTGCGGGACAGGGGCATCCAGCTGCGCGTCCTGACCAGCACCTATATGGGTGCCACTGAACGCCGGGCCATTGATGATCTGGTGACAAAGTACGGTGCCGAGGTACGGATCAATTATGAAACCCACGCCACGCGTTTGCACGCCAAAGCATGGCTCTTCCGCCGCAACACCGGCTTCGATACGGCCTACGTGGGCAGTTCAAACCTCAGCGCCGCGGCCATGCTGGATGGCCTCGAATGGAACGTCCGGCTGTCCTCGGTGGGCACGCCAAAGCTGCTGCAGAAGTTTGAAATCACCTTTGACAGCTATTGGGAGCAGCGCGCGTTCCAGCCCTACGATCCGGAGAACGACGGCGACAAGCTGGATGCCGCGCTGGCCCGCAACGGCGGGCGGGCAGTAAGCCGGCCGGACACTTTCACGGGTCTGGAGGTGCAGCCGTACCTTCATCAGCAGGAGATGCTCGAGGACCTTGAATCGGCGCGCGCAATCCACGGCCAGCACCGCAATCTGCTAGTCGCCGCGACCGGGACCGGCAAGACAGTTGTCGCCGCGCTGGATTATCAGCGCCTGTGCGCAGCAGCCGGCCGTGACCTGACGCTGCTCTTCGTCGCACACCGGCAGGAAATCCTCAAGCAATCCCTGGCCACCTACCGGAACGTCCTGCAGAGCGGTTCATTCGGTGAGCTCTACGTGGGTGAGCACAAACCCAAGGACTGGAAGCACGTCTTCGCGAGCGTCCAGTCCCTGGCTGCCCTCGGGATCGGGACCATCGAACCGGGCCATTTCGACGTCGTCGTGATTGATGAATTTCACCATGCCCAGGCACCCACCTACCGTGCCATCCTGGACCATCTGCAGCCGCAGGAACTGCTCGGTCTGACGGCCACCCCTGAGCGCGGCGACGGTATCAACGTCGCCGACCAGTTCTTCGGCGGCCGGACCGCCAGCGAGCTGCGCCTCTGGGATGCGCTGGAGGCGGATCTGCTGGTCCCGTTCCACTACTTCGGTGTGGCCGACGACGTCGACTTGAGCCAGGTGGAGTGGAAGCGCGGCAACTATGACACCGGGCAGCTCGACCGGCTCTACACCGGCAATGATGCCCGCGCGGCCAAGGTCATCAAAGAGCTCCGCGACAAGGTCACCAGCACCGATGGCGTGCGTGCGCTCGGTTTCTGCGTGTCCGTGCAGCACGCGCACTACATGGCCGAGGTCTTCAACACCGCCGGTATTGCCGCCGTCGCCGTCTCCGGGCAGACGCCCGACGACGAACGTGCGGACGCGCTGCGGCGGCTCAGGAGCTGCGAACTGAACGTGATCTTCGCCGTCGACCTCTTCAATGAGGGGCTCGACCTGCCCGAGGTGGACACGATCATGCTGCTTCGGCCTACCCAAAGTGCCACGGTCTTTCTGCAGCAACTTGGCCGCGGGCTGCGCCGGGCCAAAGACAAGTCCGTGCTGACCGTGCTGGACTACATCGGCCAGCAGCGCCGCGAGTTCCGCTTCGACGCCAAGTACCGCGCCTTGACCGGGCTCAGCCGGAAGGCCTTGGAAAAAGCCGTCATCGACGAATTCCCGTTCCTGCCGTCCGGCTCTCAGATTGTGCTGGACCGGGTGGCTCAACAGATTGTGCTGGCGAACCTCAAAGCGCAGCTTCGGTTCAACCGGGCCCAGCTGGTCACCGACGTGCGCTCGCATGCTGAACTGCTGCTCGAGGACTTCCTGCGTGAATCGGGCAACTCGCTGCAGGACGTGTACCGCAAGACCGGCGATTCCTGGACCGCGCTGCTGCGCGACGCCGGTCTGCTCGAGGATAGCGAGCTGGATAACGACGGGATGGCCGGCGGCGCCCGTCCCATGCCGGTTACTGTCGATTCCGAACGGTCCGTTGCCGAAGAACTTCTTATTCTCAAGCGCATGACCCAACTGCTCTGCATTGACGATCCCGAACGGGTGGACGCTTATACCCGGCTCACCTCGCCCGACGCTCAACGCTACGACGACCTTGGACTGCGCGAACAGACCTTCGCCCGCATGCTCTTCTTCGCGCTCTGGCCCGAAGCCGGCGGCTTCACGTCCTACGACGAAGGCCTTGAGTATCTCCGGCAGTTCCCCCATGCCTGCGCCGAAATCCAGCAACTGGCAGCGCTGGGCCTCAAGCGCTCGCGGTATGCGCCCAAAGGATTGGGGCTCGGTCTTCAACACGTCCCGCTCTACTCCCACGCCACTTATCGCAGGGAAGAGATCCTCGCCGCCCTCGGATATTTATCCGTGCATGGCCGGAAAGCCCGGCACCGCGAGGGTGTAGCGTGGAGTGCGGAGACCAAGACGGACGCCTTCTTCGTGACCCTGGAGAAGGACGCCAAGGACCGCGCCGCGTCCATCATGTACAAGGACTACGCGCTCAGTGAGGACCTGTTCCACTGGGAATCGCAGAATTCAACCTCACCCGAGAGCCCTGTCGGGCAGCGGTACCTGGACCACAAGGCATTCGGCTCACAGATCCTGCTCTTCACCCGGGCCCGCGAAAACGATGACACGGGCATGACCATGCCCTACACCTGCCTTGGTCAGGTCGACTATGTGCAGCATTCGGGGACCAAGCCGATCGCCATCAACTGGAAGCTACAGCGCCCGATGCCCTCGGACGTGTTTGTGGTCGCCAGCGCGGTGGCTTTGTGACTCAGCCAATTTTTCAACTGTCCCATTTGCGGCGCGGACTTCGACGAGAAGAAACTCGCAAATGTGCTACCTCGACCAGGGGAATGACCTGGACGACTGTGCGCTGTCCGGGATAAGCATCGAACGAATTCGTAGGGCCCCTGGCAATGGCACTCGAGCCAAAGAGGTCATCGTGGATGATCTGACGGCCGTAGGCCAGTGTCCGGTTTGCGGAAAAACCAAGCAGCTCGCCCACCATTCTAGGCGGGTCGCTAACCACGCGTCGCCCGACGGCCCCCTGTCCCGGCAGTAAGTGGGAAGCCGAGAACATACGCGTAGTTCCCAGCCAATGATGTCCAGAGCACGTAAAGGAGTGATCGTTGGGCCTGGGGCCATAGCGGCGATTTCCTCCCAATGGGGCAGCTGGGTTGCTAAATCATTCTGCAGCGCTTCGAGCCACGCTCAGCGATAGTTGGCTCGACTTCTGCCGTCTTTCTAGGGCACAGTGGCGCCGGAAACTCCGCTATAGCAATGCTTGATGTTGTCGTCGAAGAGCGGGAGCAGCGCCGGGCGAACCCGGTGAAGGACTTTAGACAGTGTTGTAAGCCGGACGCATTTAGCAGGTGTGGATTCGAGCACTCCAAATAACCGCACTATCGCCTTGTCCGTTTCGTCGCTGGCAGATGCCAGGTCAGCGGCGAGTGCTGGATCCTCACATCGAACCAACATCGCACAGGCAAACGTTGCCTGACGAGGCACTAGCCTGGAACCGTTCCATACACGCGGCGATAGTCCGCTTCGTGTTGGCGGCGGCCAACCAAGCGGTAAAGCAGTCGCACGAAACCGGGTAGGCCTGCCTTCATCCATGCTGTCCGTTCCTCGGGCGTCAACGGGTTGAGGATATACCCGAGTTGGACCATCAACCGGTTTTTCGGAACACTCGCCCGTCCGAGGGCCTGGAACTTGTTCCATTCGCGTTGGCTCATTGTCATTGATGCGACAGGGAGCATCTTGTCCTCTTCCCGGCCGAGATGCAGGGCAAGCGTGGCATTGACCTCGTCGAGAATTCCAGCAACCACCTCCCCGGCTGCCGGATCTGCGCTTTCCTGCCACTGGGACAGCTGGGCATCGAGCTTGTCGAGGAGCGCCACCACATCCGCGTGTTGGGCCTTCATTTGCGAGACGTGTAGGGCGCATGCCGGAGAACGTGATTCCAACGTGTCCCAAAGCCGCTCATCCTCAGTCGCGTGATGATGACGGAGTGCCGACGCAAATTCTGCGATATGGCAGCCGACTATCATCGAGCGTCCTGTATCCCCAGGCAGGACTTCTCGAACGAGCTGGGGAGCCTGGGAAAATTGCTGGCGAAACATTCGATGGATCACCACCATCTCGCTGGTATCACACCCGCGAAACTCAGCGGTTGACGCGTTTCCATTAGGGCGCGAGTCGTTGTCCATCACGTAGTCCTTCGCACGAAGATGGAAGAAATCTACATCGAAACGGAATGCCCGTCTACGCGATTCGCACCTCTAGAATTTATGGTCGCCTTGAGCGGTAGCAAACCTACGCCCGGACACAGGGATTGCCGTCCCGCTCTGCGGCAGTGCAACAGGCCGTCCGTCTCCTGCGGCACGTCGGGTTGGATGCTGCGTACACCGCAGCCTGGGAAGAATGGGAGACAGCTGGCGAGCAGGCTGTCTGGGACGAACCCACAGGAGACGGGCTGGCGGATGCGGCGAGGTGAGGTCCGGCTGGTGGACCTCAACCCTGTCCGGGGTAGCGAAGCGGACAATCGGCGTCCGGCGGTCATCGTCAGCAATGATCGCGCCAATTCGACGGCGGAGCGGCTGGGTCGCGGGGTGGTGACGGTTGTGCCCATGACCAGCAACGTCAGCAGGGTATTTCCCTTCCAGGTGTTGCTTCCCGTGGAAGTGACCGGGTTGCGGGTCGATTCCAAGGCGCAGGCGGAGCAGGTCCGGTCGGTCGCAGTAGAGCGGCTGGGACCGGTCCTCTGCCAACTCTCAGCGGCGACCATGCACGGTCTAGATGAGGCGCTTCGCCTGCACTTGCAGCTGTAGCTTTGGGAGTGTCGGAGCCCGTAGCAAACGGGGGTACCCGTCCGGGCGGACATGGCGGCGCCTACGCTGCCCACAATGATCCTGGAAGGACTCGTCCTGTCGGTACTCGACACCGACCCGGTAGGCGGGTACCCGCGCGTGGGCTGGCCGGTTAGCTCAGGAAGTCCTGGCGCTGGCGGCCCAGCCCTTCGACCTCGATCTCCAGCACGTCGCCGGCTTTCAGGTAGGGGAAGCGGCCGGAGAGCGCGACGCCCTCGGGTGTGCCGGTGCAGATCAGATCGCCCGGTTCCAGCACCAGGTACTGGCTGAGGTCATGGATCAGCGTCTCGACGTCGAACACCATGCCTGACGTCGTCGAATTCTGCCGGGGTTCGCCGTTGACCCAGCTGCTTAGCCGGAGATTGCCGGCGTCCACTTCATCGGGGGTCACCAGGTAGGGTCCGGTGGGGCAGAAACCGGGGAAGTTCTTGCCCTTGGACCACTGGCCGCCGGAGATGTTGATCTGGAAGTCGCGTTCGGAAAGGTCGTTGACGGTGACATAGCCGGCGATGTATTCCCGGGCGGCTTCCTTGGAGTCCAGGTAGGACGCGGTCTTCCCGATGACCACCCCGAGTTCGACTTCCCAGTCGGTCTTGGTGGATCTGTGCGGAATGGTGACCGGATCATTCGGACCTGACACAGTATTGGGGGTTTTCAGGAAGATGATGGGCTGCTCCGGCGGCAGGGAGCCGGACTCGGCGGCATGGGCAGCGTAGTTCTGGCCGATGCCGATGACGGCGGACGGGCGGGCTATGGGGGCGCCGTAGCGGACGCCGTCGGCGGGAACTTCGGTCAGTTCGCCGGCCGCCAGCGCGGCGGCCGCCTTGGCGGGCCCCCCTGTGGCGAGGAAGGCGCCGTCGATGTCCGCGGTTAAGGATTGGAGCGAAAACAGCCGCTGCTCGTGGACCAGGACGGGGATCTCTGCGCCGTGGGGTCCGACTCGGGCGAATTTCATCTGGCTTCCTTTGGTTGCTGTCCGGCAGGAGATGGTCAACGGCTGGAGCGGCTTGGCGATCCCGCCCAGTTCCTCATGGGATACCAAAGTGTATGCCGCAGGGGTGGGCGTACCGCAAGCCGTGTGGCTATTGTGTCGCCCGTTGACTGCAATTCATGGAGTCGGGGATGGATCGGTGAAGGAAATAATCCGCGATACAAAATACTTTTCTCAATTTTGGTTGACAGTGATCTACACCACGCCGTACTCTCATTTTTGGGATCCCAAATCTTTACCTCACCGTCGAGGCGACGGCGCCCGTACCCCGAGCTGTCAGTCCATCCAAAGGATTTCTCCAATGACTATCAATGAACCCACCGTTCAGGTTGAAGCCGAAAGGCCGCCAACCACCGAACCACTGATTAAGCGCCGGCCCACGAAGGTGCGCTGGAAGCTCTTCGTCCTGCTCCTTGTTCTGGTCACCCTGAACTATGTGGACCGCGGCTCTATTTCCGTTGCCATGCCGCTGATTCAAAAGGAATTCAACCTTTCCCCCGAAGTGATCGGCCTGCTGCTGTCGGCCTTCTTCTTTGCCTATGCGCTCATGCAGGTCCCGGCCGGCTGGCTGATCGATCGTTTTGGCGCCCGCAAGATGGTCACCGCGTCGTGTGTTGGCTGGGGCCTGGCCACCGCAGCCTGCGGGCTGGCCTGGAACTTCGCCAGTCTCTTCACCGCCCGCGCGGCTATCGGCATCACGGAGGCCGGCATCATGCCCTCCGGTGGCAAGCTGAATGCGACGTGGATGCCACAGAAGGAACGCGGCCGTGGGGCAACGATTTTGGACGCTGGAGCCCCCTTGGGTGCGGGCCTCGGCGGTCTGATCATTGCCAGTCTCATCGCGCTGACCGGTGGCTGGCGGGGAGCATTCATTGCCGTCGGCATCGCCACCGCCGCCTTTGGTTTCCTTGCCTGGTGGTACATCCGTGACAATCCCCGGCTGCACAAGAACGTCAACGAGGGCGAACTCGCCTACATCGAGGCCAGCCACGCCGAAGAGGACGCCAAGGCTGAAGCCGCTAAGGGTGCCGGCCGGCGTGGCCTGCTGCCGTACCTGAAATACCGCTCCTTCTGGTCCATGTGCTTTGGCTGGTTCGGCTTCAACGGCGTCTTTTACGGCCTGCTGACCTGGGGCCCGCTGTACCTCTCGCAGGCAAAGCACTTCAACCTGGCGGCGGTTGGCTGGGGAACCTTCGCGATCTTCGGCGCCGGCTTCGTTGGCGAACTTCTGGGTGGTTTCATCGCCGACTGGTGGCAGACCAAGGGCGCCTCCGCCAACCTGGTCATGCGGACGCTGCTGGGCATCTCCAGCCTGATCGTTGTCCTCGGCCTGGTGGGCGTGACCGTCGTATCCGACCCGCTGACCGCCGTCCTGCTCCTCTCCGCCGTCTTGTTCTTCCTGCGCTGGGTGGGCCTGTTCTGGAGCATTCCCGCACTCCTCGGCGGCCGGGCCAACGCCGGCATCCTGGGCGGAGCAATGAACCTGAGCGGAAACATCAACGGCTTCATCACCCCCATCGCGGTGGGACTGATCGTCGGAGCCACCGGCGGGTACACCTGGGCGCTGCTCTACTTCGTCGGCTCCGCCGTCATCATGGCCGTCTCCGTCCTGACCATGGACTACAGCCGCCGCCTCCCGGTCTAAGCCAACCGACGCGTCACCTCCCTCACGGGGATCCGCCTGCGCGCGGGCCTGCTCGTCCGGCAGCCGGATCCCCGTCGCCGGGACGCGAATTTTCGCGGCCCTGACAACGCCCCACCAACCCTCCCTAGTGCAGACAGGTACGTGCCATGAAGATTCTGGTCATCAACCCCAATATCAGCGAGAGCGTGTCCGCGCTGATTCGAGCCGAGGCGGAGCGTGCCGCATCCCCGGGTACCGAGATCATTGTCCGTACCGCTGCGTTCGGCGTCGAATACATCGAAACTCGGGTTGAGGCGCTGCTGGCCGGCACCGCCGTGGCGCAGATCATCGCCGAGGAGGACGGCAACATAGACGGCGTGGTCGTGGCGGCCTTCGGGGACCCGGGAATGCCGGCACTGAAGGAACTCGTCGATATTCCCGTCGTCGGAATCACGGAGGCGGCCATCCACACGGCGGCCCTGCAGGGAAGCCGGTTCTCCATCGTTGCCATTTCCCAACGGATCCAGGCCTGGTACCGGGAATGCGTGGAGCGCAACGGGATGGGCAGCAGCCTCGCCTCAATCCGCTCGCTGCAGGATTCACTCGGCAGCATCGGCTCCGTCCAGGAAGATTTCAAGGACAAGCTGCTGCAGCTGGCCCACGACGTCGTCGACAAGGACGGGGCCGACGTCGTCATACTGGCGGGTGCACCGCTCGCCGGCCTGGCGCGGGAGATCGGCGGCCAAATCCCCGTCCCCGTCGTGGACGGCATCTCCGCCGGCGTGAAGCAGTGCGAGCTGCTCGTCAGCCTCAACGGCGGCACCCACCGAAAGGGCAGCTTTGCCCGGCCGCCGCTGAAAACCAACGCAGGACTCTCTGCGGACATCACCCGCACCCTTGACCGGGGCCCGAAGACCAGCCAGAAAGTTCGGTAGCACCATGACCGTGGATCTCCTCATCACCAACGCCACCATCGTCAATGCAGACAGCACCATAGAAGGCCATATTGCCGTCAGCGGCGGCCGGATTACCGCCCTCTACGACCCCGCCACGTCCCCGGAGCGCCTGCCGGCGGCCACCCGGACACTGGACGCCGCCGGCCGTACCGTCATCCCCGGCGGAGTGGATTCCCACGCCCACGTGGAACAGGTGACCGGCGCCTATAAATCCCTGGACACCTACGAGACCGCCAGCATCGCCGCGCTCTGGGGAGGCACGACGACGATCATGGACTTCGGTATTCCGGCGGACTCGAGCGAAACCCCCCTTGAGGCCGCGGAAAACAAGATGCGGCTCGCCGAAGTCTCGCGCTGCGACGTGGCCCTGCACGGCGCCGTGATCGACTGGGACGAGACCGTCCCCGCGCAGCTGGACCGGCTGGCGGAACTTGGCATCCGCTCCGTCAAGATGTACACCACCAACCGCGGCTCCACCATGGCCAACGGCGACACTATCGTGAAGGTGATGCGCGAAATGGTGCGGCTGGATGGTCTCACCTACATCCATGCCGAGCACGATCCGATCATTGTCGACTGCCTGGCGCAGCACAGCTTTGATGAACACGGCGCCTCGGTGCCTGTTCCCGCCGGACGCCTGCACCATACCCGGCCGGAATTGGCGGAAGCGGCCTCCGTAGCCGAAGTCCTCTCGATGGCTGAATACACCGGGGCGCCCGTCTACTTTGTGCACCAGACCATTCCGGAGGCCGTTGCTCTGGTCCAGGACGCCAGGTCCCGCGGGCTGGAGGCCTACTCCGAGACGTGCCCGCACTACCTCACCTTGGATGAAGCGGTCTACGCGTCCGAATTCCCGGAAAAGTTTGCCTGCTGCCCGCCTATGCGCAGCCGCGAAACGGTGGCGGCCCTGCTGGAGCGGGTTAAGGCCGGGGAAGTGCACACTATTTCCTCGGACCACTCCTGCTATGACCTGGCGCAGAAGCAGTCCCGGAGCGAGGATGTGCGGTTCATGCCGCACGGGCTGCCGGGCATCGAGACCCGGATGCCGGTTGCCTTCACCACGCTCGTCATAGAGCAGGGCATGGCCATCCAGCAGTTTGTTGAGCTGTTCGCCGCCGGGCCGGCGCGGATCAACAAGTTGCCAGGCAAAGGCATTATCGCCCCCGGCTACGACGCGGACCTGGTCATCTTCGATCCGGACGACGTGCGAACGGTGGACGGAAAGGCGCTGCATATGGGGACCGATTTTTCACCCTTTGACGGCATGGAGCTGGCCGGCTGGCCGGCCACCGTGGTGATGGGCGGGCGGGTGGTGCTGCACGCCGGCGAATTCACCGATCCGGGACCCACCGGCCGCTTCCTGAATCGTTACGACACACACAAAACTGCCGCTTTGGCCGGAAAGGCTCTCTAATGTCAACACGTCCCGTACGGATCGGCATGATCGTACCCTCCTCCAACACTTGTCTGGAACCGCAGACCTACCGGATCCTGGGCGACCGGACCGACGTCACCGTCCATTCCACCCGGATCGGCGTCACCCGCATCGCCCTGGATGCCGGCTCCGCCCAGCAGTTCGACTTCCAAACGATGCTGGACGCGGCCGAGCTGCTCAAAACCGCCGAGGTTGACGTGCTGGCCTGGAACGGCACCGCCGGTTCCTGGCTGGGAGCGGACCACGACCGGGAAATGGTCCGGCAGATCACTGCGGCCACTGGCATACCGGCAACGACGTCCACGCTGGCCTACCTTGATGCCTTCCAGGCTTTCGGGATCTCCCGGATAGGGCTGGTCACCCCCTACACCCAGGACGTCAACGATGCCGTGATCACCAGTTACCGGACCGAGGGTATTTCCGTCGTCGGCGAGAGGCACCTGGGCCTGAGCGTCAACGAATCCTTCGCCCGGGTTGATCCGGCCGAGCTGCTGGCTCCGTCGAAGGAACTTCTCAGCGACGCCGGCGCCCAACTTCAGGCGCTGATCTACCTGTGCACGAATCTTTACGGCGCGCCCATTGTGGCCCAGATGGAACGGGACCACGGTGTTCCGGTCCTGGATTCGGTTGCCGTGACCCTGTGGAAGTGCCTGTCCCTGGCCGGGGCAGCCGGCCTGGATTTGCAGTGGGGGCGCCTGCTGTCGTGATCACACCCTCCCGACGCACCCATCCGCACGCGGCAGCACTGGACTTGGCTAACATAAAGAGCAAAGGACACATCACTACATCGGTACGCCAGGACAGGACAGTTTTGCCATCTCTGAGCGAAGGCACCCTCCGCGAACAGCCGCTACGCGAAACGGTCCGGGACCAGATCCGGCAGCGGATCTACAACGGCCGGTACGCACCCGGCATCCGTCTGATCGAACGCGACCTGGCCGCGGAGTTCGATGTCTCCAGGCTGCCCATCCGGGAAGCACTGCGCATGCTCCGTGAGGAAGGCCTGGTCACCGAACGGCCCACCCGCGGGCTTGTCGTACGGGAACTGACCCGTGCCGACGTGGAGGAGCTCTTTGACGTCCGTGAAGCCTTAGAAGGGATGAGCTGCCGCCTGGCAGCCCAACGGGCCACGGACGCGGACCTGTCGGCCCTGAAGCAGATCCTGGACGACGCGAAAGACGCCACCGCGCGCAAGGACGTCGGCGCCGCCCGCGAAGCCAACGGCAAATTCCACGACGAGATCCCGAGGCTGGCCCACAACGAATTGCTCCGCAATATCCTGGAACCGCTGCACGGACGCCTGCAATGGCTCTTCCGCCAGACGGACGACTTGGAGCTGCTCTGCAGCGAGCACGAGCAGTTGCTGGATGCCATCGCCTCCGGGGACGCGGAATTGGCGGCCAAGGTCGCCGAGCAACACGTGCGCTCCAGCAGGCACCGGACCCTGCACGCGTTATTTCAGCGGGCGCAGTAGCAGCACTGCAGGACAGCGCGAAGGCAGAAGCCCGTGGCGGCTGCTGATTCGGGGGTGCCCGGTTATCCCGGCACCCCCGAATTGTGCAGGCCAGTGAGAAGCTGGCCGGCAGCTACTACTTAGAGCTCGACGTAGATCCTGAGCAAAGTGCGTTCGCGCCGGTGCCGGAGCCGCTGTTCTTGGAGATCGATTTGCCGTCAACGAGAATTTCGCAGCTGACCTGTCCGGCCGTAGCGTAGTCGCCGGTCACAGTGAGGGAGCTGATTTCGAATCCTTTGGCCGTGACGGACTTTTTCCAGTCTGCCGTGATGTCTTCCGTTGATGTGCCGCCCCCGGTCCAGTAGGAGACGTGGGCGGGGCCAGCGGAGGTGACGACGTAGTCGATCTGGTGCTCGGCATTGACCGACTTGTCGATGCTGCTGACTGCAATGCTGATGACGATTGTGACGATGATGGCCACAACAATGGCGATGGCCCCAAGGATGAGTCCGGCAATCGATGTGCCTTTTTTTGCGTGTTTGCGCGTTAGACCGACGATGGCGAAGACGATGGCCAGCGGACCGAGGATGAAGGCAGCTATGCCTGCAACCGGAATGAAGCAGAAGACCATTGCAATGATGCCCAAAACGAGAGCGACGGTACCAAAAACGTTGCCTTTGGCAGGGCCTACGGGTGCAGGTGCCGGCAAAGGTTCGTACACGGGTGCGATTGGTTCAGACATGGTGGGTTCCTAAGAAAGGGCGAGTGAAGAGGCAAGAGGTCCGGGCGCAAAAGATTCACGGTTCCCCCTGCTTCCCGCCCGGTTCCGAGGGGTAGCCCCCGGCTATGATTCCTCGCGCCATTTTCCGATGAGAATCAGACGGCGGAACCTAGCTTGCTTACTTCTGACCATCGGCACGGAACTCGCATTCGTAACAAACAAAACGGACGACATGGCTACCTTTAAGCCGAACATAAGAATTCCGGCCTTTAGCGCTGGCCCGGCCGCGAAACGTAGCGCCTACATGACCAAATCGAAGAGCACGGGTTATGAGCCTTGACAACCTCCGCCGAAGCAGGTTGACTGACGGCTACTAAATCGATCTAGTGAATCACGTCACGGCGGCAGCACGCGGGGCAGGTGATAAACCAGTGGCAGTCACGATCAGCGACGTCGCCAGGGCGGCGGGGGTGAGCAGGGGTGCGGTCTCCCTTGCGCTCAACGGCCATGCGGGCGTGGGGAACCAGACCCGGCAGCGGATTCTCAATACCGCGAAGACGCTGGGCTGGACGCCCAGTCTGCGCGCGAAGAGCCTCCGGTCCGCAAAGGCGTACGCCCTGGGTCTGGTGATTGCCCGGGAGGCCAAGCTGCTGGGCTCGGATCCGTTCTTCCCGTCATTCATCGCCGGAGTTGAGATGACGCTGGAAAAGCATGATTACACGCTGGTGCTGACGGTCGCCACCGAGCCGGGTGCCGAGGAGCGCAGTTACCGCAAGCTTGCCGACGGGGGCCGCGTGGACGGCGTGATCCTCAGCGACGTGCGCCACGACGATTCGCGCATCGCCTTGCTAAGCGGGCTGGGGCTGCCGGCAGTGACGCTGAACCGGCCGGATACGCCGTCGCCGTTTCCCGCGGTGTGCATGGACGACGCCGTCGGCATCACCGCCGCGGTCGAGCATCTCATGTCACTGGGCCACACGCGCATCGCGCACGTTGGCGGCGAGCAGGCGTACCTGCACGGCCGCAGCCGTCGCCGGGCTTGGGGAAATGCGCTGACAGCAGCCGGACTGGACGCGGACCTTTTCGCGGAGGCGGACTTTACGGCACCGGGCGGCGTGGCGGCCACGGCACGGCTGCTGGCGCGCAAGAACAGGCCGACGGCGATCGTCTACGCCAACGATTTGATGGCTACGGCGGGGCAGTCCTACGCGCAGGCGCACGGGTTAAATGTGCCGGGGGACCTGTCCGTCACCGGATATGACAATGCGCAGTTCGCGCGGTATCTGAATCCGCCGCTGACCACCATTGCTGCGGATCCGCTGGCCTGGGGACGGGAAGCAGCGGCCATGCTGCTGGGCCAGGTGAAGGGAACGCACGACGGCGGCGACCTGGTTCTCAGACCGCCGCGCCTTGTGCTGCGCGGCTCCACCGCAGTGGTGCCGAAGCACGTAGCTGCCGTCGCCGAGGACCGCTCGCAAATTTCGACAGCAGGGATTTAGCCAGGAATCAAATCATCGTCAGGAGACGCAATGAAACGCACCACTAGCAGTGTCCGGATTATCTCCATGGCGGCAATCGCTGTCTTGGGCGCAGGGTTGGCAGCCTGCGGCGGCGGCGGTGGCGGTAATGCCTCTGCGGCCCTTACGGCCAAGGGACCGATCAAGATCTGGTACTCGAACAACGAGTTTGAGGTCAAATGGGGCAAGGAGATGGTGGCTGCCTGGAACGCGGCCCATCCGGATGAAAAGGTCGATGCGCAGGAGATCCCGGCCGGAAAGAGCTCCGAAGAAACCATTGGGGCAGCGATCACAGCCGGGAACACGCCGTGCCTGGTCTTTAATACGGCACCGGTGGCCGTCCCGCAGTTCCAGAAGCAGGGCGGTCTTGTGGCTCTGGATTCCTTCCCGGATGGCGCCCAGTACATCAAGGACCGCACCGGAGACCTGGCTGACCAGTACAAGTCAGCGGACGGAAAGCTCTACCAGCTGCCGTGGAAGTCCAATCCTGTGGTGCTGTTCTACAACAAGGACCTGTTCGCCAAGGCCGGACTGGATCCGGCGAACCCCAAGCTGGGCACAGAGTCGGAACTGCTGGACACGGCACGTACGCTAGTCAAGTCCGGAGCCGCGCAAAAGGCCATCTGGCCCTCGCCGGCGGGAGATTATTTCCAGTCCTGGTTCGACTTCTACCCGTTTTACGCTGCCAATACCAAGGGAACGCAGCTGATCAAGGACGGCAAGGCGACCTTCGACGACGATCAGGGTAAGCAGGTAGCGTCCATGTTTGCCACGCTCTACAAGGAGAACCTGGCCTCTAAGGAGGTCTACCAGGGCGATTCCTTTGCGGAAGGCAAATCCGCCATGGCGCTCGCCGGTCCGTGGGCAATCGCCTCCTACAAGGACAAGGTGAACTGGGGGTCGGTGCCGATCCCGGGGACGGAAAAGCAGGATAAGTCCTATACCTTCTCCGACGCGAAGAACGTGGGGCTGTACTCATCCTGCAAGAACCAGGCGACGGCCTGGGAGGTGCTGAAATTCGCCACCAGCAAGGACGAAGACGGCAAACTGCTCTCTGAGACCGGCCAGATGCCGATGCGCAAGGACCTGCCTGCCACGTACGCGGCCTACTTCACCGCGAATCCCCTATACAAGGACTTCGCGGACCAGGCCAGCCGGACCGTGGAAGTTCCCAATGTGACGAACTCGGTGCAGATCTGGCAGACGTTCCGGGACGCCTGGAACAAGTCGGTGATTTTCGCCAACCAAAGCATTGACGATGCGTTCAAGGGTGCGGCGGACAAGATCAACCAACTCGCGGCGCAGAAGTAACGGGTGATCGGCCATGTCACTTCGTTCCGCAAGCGGCGCATCCCGCCGGGACGGCGCAGTGCCGCCGACCGGGCCGGAGGCGGGTGCGCCGCCGTCGGCCGGTAAGCAGCCGGCAGGCAGGAAGACACTGCGGCGCAGGCCCGGTCGCCCCGAGATCAAACAAAAGTTCCGGCCTCTGGGTAAGCAGCCGCTAGGCCTTCTCTTCAGTGCCCCATACGTGATTTTTATTCTGGGGGTGCTGGCGTACCCGCTGGGCTATGCCGTGTGGATCTCCTTCCATCAGTTCTATTTCACCGCTCCCGGCGTCCAGGTGGATCGGCCGTTCGTGGGAATCGCGAACTACATTACGGTGCTTTCCGATCCGGTGGTGCGGCGGTCATTTTTGAACATTCTGGTGTTCATGGTGATCAACGTCCCGCTGACCGTGGGCCTGTCCCTGATCCTGGCGAATGCGCTGAACCGCATCACCAGGCTCAAGACTTTCTTCCGGGTCAGCTACTACGTTCCCTATGTCACGGCCAGCGTCGCCGTGATCGGCGTCTGGCTTTTCCTGTTCCAGCAGAACGGCTTGATCAACTCGCTCCTGGGTGTGCTGGCGCCGAACCCGTCCTGGCTGGTGAATTCCTGGCTCGCGATGCCGACGGTGGCGCTGTATGTGACGTGGAAGCAGCTGGGGTTTTTCATTCTGCTGTACCTGGCCGCACTGCAGAACATTCCGGAGGAGCTGTACGAATCCGCGTCCGTGGACGGCGGCAACAAATGGGTGCAGTTCTGGAACATCACGGTGCCCGGGGTCCGCTCCGCCAGCGTCCTGGTGACCCTGCTGGCAACCATTACCGGCGCCAATCTCTTTACCGAGCCATATCTGCTCACCGGCGGAGGAGGGCCCGATGGTGCCTCGAGCTCTCCGGTATTCCTGATGTACCAGAAGGGCATTCTGCAGGGGAATCCGGACGTCGCGGCGGCGCTGGGCGTGGTGTTGGTCCTTGGCGTTCTCGTGATTGCGCTGATTCAGAACCGGCTCGTTGGCGGCAGAAGCGGGGAGGAATAACATGTCGATCACCTCGAAAAGAGCGTCGGTGGACAAACGCCGGAATCTGAGTGTAGGCAGTTTCATCCTGCTGGCCCTCGGAGCCTTCGTGTTCCTCTTCCCCTTCTACTACATGCTGATCGGCTCGCTGCAGACCTCCCCGGACACCTCGGTGGGCGGGGCCTTCCCGGAGCCGGGCAACATCACGGGGGAAAACTACGTCAACATTAACGGCTCCATCAATCTGTTCAAGGGTCTGGTGAATTCGGGCATTTTCACCGGCGGGGTCATCCTGGCCACTGTGGTTTTCGGCCTGCTGGTCGGCTACGCTCTGGCGCAGATGCAGTTCCGAGGCCGCGGCGTGGTGTTCGCCATGATGCTGCTGGTGCAGATGATCCCTTTCCAGCTGCTGCTCATTCCGCTGTACGTGATGATCGTCCGCGACTACGGCCTGGGCGATAACTACCTGGGCATGATCCTGCCGTTCGCGATCAATTCCACCGCGGTGTTCGTGTTCCGGCAGTATTTCATGCAGCTGCCGTCCACTTTGTTCGAAGCGGCACGGATCGACGGTGCCAGCGAACTGCGGATCCTGTGGCAGGTTGCCATCCCGCTGGTCCGCCCGGCCATTGTCACCGCGATCCTGCTGACCTTCATTGGCCCCTGGAACGAGTTCCTGTGGCCGTTCCTGGTCACCAAGGACCAGTCGCTGCAGCCGTTGGCGGTCTCGCTTGCCAACTACATCTCCAACATTGCCGCCACCGCGTCCAACCCGTTTGGCGCCATCCTGGCCGGCGCCTGCGTCCTCGCGGCACCCGCCGTTGCGCTCTTCATTTTCTTCCAGCGGCAATTCATCTCCACGAATCTCGGATCCAGCGTAAAGGGCTAATGAGTATGAGTTCTTCACCTTCAGCGTTGCCGGCGGTCCCCTTCACACTGACCCGCAACGGCGTCATTATGGTGCCGCAGGAGGGCAACGACTTCGAGGCGGCTGGCGTGCTTAACCCTGCCAGCGGATGGACGCGGGAGGGCGAGCTGTATCTGCTGCCCCGGCTGGTGGCCGCCGGCAACGTTTCCCGTGTGGGGCTGGCCAAAGTGGTCATGAACGACGACGGCGTCCCCGCTTCCGTGGAGCGCGAAGGTATTGTGCTGGCACCGGATGAGGGCTGGGAACGTGGCCTGCAGAATGCCGGCATTGAGGATCCGCGTGTTACATGGGTCCCGGCACTGGACAGACATTTGATGACCTACGTGGCGTACGGGCCGCTGGGGCCGCGGCTGGCTTTTGCCTGGTCCGAGGACCTGCGCTCCTGGCACCGGCTCGGTCCATGTTTCTTCGAGTACCAGGCGGATCTGTCCATGGATCTGAATCTGTTCCCGAACAAGGATGCCGTCTTTTTCCCGGAGCCGGTGAATGACCCCGACGGCGTCCCTTCCTACGCGATGCTGCACCGGCCGATGTGGGACCTTGGCTGGGTCCGCGACGGCGAAGGTGAGCACCTGCCCGCCGGTCTGACGGACAACAGGCCGGGCATCTGGATCTCCTATGTCCCGGTGGCAGAGGTGCAGCGGGATTTCCGCAACCTGGTGCACATGTCTAAGCACCGGCTGGTGGCGATGAGCGAATTCCCATTCGAGGAACTGAAGATCGGCGCCGGCCCGGCGCCCATCCGGGTCAAGGAGGGCTGGCTGCTGATCCACCACGGCGTTTCCGGGGAAATGGCGAAGTCCGCCTTCGCCCTCCAGCAGAAGGTCAATTACGCGGCGGCCGCCATGATCCTGGATGCCCATGACCCGTCCAGGGTGATCGCCCGCAGTGCTGAACCGCTGCTGGCGCCGGAAACGGCGGATGAAAAGTCGGGGATTGTGCCCAATGTGGTCTTTCCGACCGCCATCGAAGAAGTTGCCGGCCAGCTCTTCGTTTTCTACGGCATGGCCGACTCCAAGATTGGAGTCGCCAGGCTCGATCGGATCTGACCCCCGCCGCGCGCCGGTCCGCCCGGCAGCGTCCGCAGGGAGATTCATTACTTAGCACCTTCTCAGGAGGCAGATATGGTTCGCGTGACCGCTATTTCACGAAGAATGACCAAACCGGTGGCGATCGTCGCCGCTTTATCGATGCTGCTGCTCGGGGCGGAAACGGCCGCCGTCGCGTCCCCGGCACCCCAGCTGACGGCCGCGCCACAGGCACCTGCGCCGCCGTCGTCCGTCCCGTTGACCAACCTGGCCCATCTGAACTTTCTGCTGGATGCGGTCTCGCTAAAACCCGTGAGCGGGCACACCACATACCAGCTGGAGCAGCAGCCATCCGCGCAGGCGCCGTGGACATATGCCAACAAGAACGTTGATGGCAGCTACACGCGGCTGGGCGGCGGCACCCTTGACAATGCCACCGGCTACTGGAGCCAAGGGGCCTATAACGCCGACGATATTGCCCGTACGGCCGTGGTCTACCTGAGGCACTGGCAACAGACCGGGAACGCTGCCAGCCGGGAGCACGCCTTCCAGACGCTGCGCTCGCTGACGTACCTGCAGACCACAACCGGCCCCAACGCCGGCAATGTGGTGCTCTGGCAGCAGGCCGACGGCACGCTGAACCCGAGCGCCAAGCCGGTGGAGCTGCCCGATCCGTCGGATTCGGCCGAGTCCTACTGGCTGGCCCGGACGGTATGGGCCCTTGGTGAGGGGTACGCGGCGTTCAAATCCGCAGACCCGCAATTCGCTGCCTTTCTGGCCGACCGGCTGCACCTGGCGCTGGCTTCCCTCAACCGGCAGTCGCTGGCCAGGTACGGGCACTTCGACGTGGCCGACGGCGTGCAGGTGCCGGCGTGGCTGATCACCGGGGGCGCGGATGCCTCTGCGGAAGCGGTGCTTGGCCTCGCCGCGTACGTCACCGCCGCTCCCGGCGACGACAGCGCCAACACCGCGTTGCGCGAGCTGACCGAGGGCATCGCGAAGATGTCCTCCGGCTCCACCCGGCAGTGGCCTTTCGGCGCCATCCTGCCCTCCGTCACCTCCCAGTCCCTCTGGCATGCATGGGGCGGCATGGCCCCTGCCGCCGTCGCGACGGCGGCCCCAGTGCTGCACCGGCCGGACCTGCTGGCCGCCGCGGTTAAGGACTCCGCACAGTTCACCCCGCAGCTGCTCGCCGCGGGCGGCCCGGACAACGCCTGGAGCCCGACGCCGGGCGAGGCGCAAATTGCCTATGGCGTGGATTCGCGCGTGGAGTCCCTGGTGGCGACGGCGACGGCCAGCAATGCGCCCGGGCTACTGGACGTGGCGGCGGTTGCCGCGGCCTGGTTCTTCGGGGCCAACCCCAATGGTGCCCCCGCCTACAACCGGGCCACCGGCACCGCCATCGACGGGATCGAATCGGACGGCCGGATCAACCCCAACTCCGGTGCCGAATCCACCATCCATACGCTGCTGAGCATGCTCACCCTTGACGCGAACCCTTCGCTTAAGGACAAGGCCCTCGCGATCAATAAGACGGTCAGCTCCCATGGCCTCAGCGTGGTGGAGGCAGAATCCGGCAGCATTACCGGCGGAACCGTGGTGAAACCGGCCGCCGCCTGGACCGGGGAGGCGAATATATCCGGTGGAGCATATGTCTCCCTTGCCGCCGGGGGATCAGTAGCCATCCCGGTTCCCGCCGACAACCAGCCCCGGAACGTCTACCCGATCGGGAACCGCAGCATCGCCCCGGCCGGGAATACTTCGTGGACGTCCGGGCGCACCGTGCTCGGAACAACGCCTAACGGCGGCGCCGGAGCCCAGGGAGTGACCGGGGCACCGGGGATCCTCTACCCGTTTGCGCTGGGTTCGCCGCTGCCGGCCGGAAACGCGGCGGTCGTCGTCGGGCGTTCCAACGGGACCGCAGCCATCGATGCGCTGCTGCTCCAGCCGGAAATCTCCTCCGTATCCGTGAGCGGGCCCGGCGGCGACTCGAGCCTGTACGTCAGTGCCGCGGCACGCACCTCCTTTCACCGCGTTGACCTGCCGAAGGGGTTCAAGCTGCAGCAGCAGGCGTTTGACTCCTCCGGCCGCCCTGTCCCAGCCGGGCCGAATGCCAACGGAGCGGACCACTCCGGCCGGGTCGAGGTGTTCCCGGGCGGGTTTACCTGGGTGACGCTGGTACAAAAGTAGCGCTGGCGCCTGCCGGAAAGGTCGCGGCAGGAGGGGATGTTCGGAAGGTCCATGGCTTTGTCATTTGGGGGAGAGAACGCCCCGTGCGCAAGCTAGCGCAGGAGCCGCTCCAGCGCCCAGTCCCAGCGGATGAGTTCCTGTTCCAGCCGGACGGCCCGGCCGTAAGCATCGCTGCCCAGCTCCTTGTAGACGGCGGATTCCGCCTCGGTCAGCCGGGTCAGGGCGGCCCGCGAGGGGGAGGGCTCGTGTCCCCAGGCGTCACGGTGGGCCAGCAGTGTCTCCTGGTCCATCAGGAGGCTGACCACGTGCGGATGCACCGCGCGCAGCTGATCCAAGATGCGGAAGCCGTGCGTGTCCAGGTCTCCCCAGTAGAGAATTTCGCAGTGCCGCAGCCAGTGCGCTTCACGCAGGGCGGAGAAGCCGTAGCCGCGGCCAAAGAGGGCGACTGTGTCCGGGCGTTCGGGCAGGGCCAGGAAATTGACCAGATTTTCGGTGGCGATGATGGTCCGCACGGGCAGGTGGAGGGACGCGAAGGCCTCGGCCGTGACGGTAATGTCCCGCGCGCTGCCCAGGGCGGGAAGGCCGGGGTCCAGAATGCGGAAGCGGACCTGCTCGGGCGGGTGCGCGAACCCATGCCGGGCAGCGAAGCGTGCTGCCGGGGTTCGTGCGGCGGGATCGCTGAGGAGAGCGTGTCCGGCGGGTCCGCCGGACAGCGCCGCGCCGTTCGGATCGTCGTCGATGGCATTATCGCCGGCCACGTCTTCCCGCAGGGTGGTCCCTGCGTCGTCTTCGGCAGCGTCCAGGCTCCGCAGCGCAGCGGTCATCTCATCGATGATTCGGCGGTGCGTTTCGATGAACTTGGTGTGAACGCCGGGGAGGCTGAGCTGGCGGATGTAGATGCCGGGCGCGGGGTTGTCCCGCAGCCAGCGGGCGGCGCGGGCGGCAGTCAGCGCGGCGCCGTCGAGCTCCAGCAGCTGCAGCGGTCGCTTGGCAACCCAGCTGCCCAACGCGGCGTCGAGCTCGAGGAGCTCCGCGGCCAGTTTCCGGAACCGCGCGGCGTCCTGGGTCCTGCCGGCAAAGGCGATCTCATCCTCCGCGGTGCCGAAGACGGCGGCGGAGGGGAGCGTGTTGGAACCGATGGTGGTGCGGCCGGCCTCCGTGGTTTCCAGCGAGAATTTCCCGGCGGCGGCGAACAGCTCGGCGGCCCAGGCCCGGGCAGCAGGGTAGTCGCTGCGCAGTTCGGCGGCCGTGGGGCGTTTCAGCGCGCGACGGCGGGGATAGGCTTCGGTGGGCTCCACCAGTTCGCGCAGCAGCTGGCCCCTGTCCCACAACCCCTTGGACAGGCCGCGCAGCGTGGCCAGGGTGGTCCAGGAGCGCCGGGGGTCAGCCGGCATGTATGTCCCGCCCGGCAGAGATGTCCGGTTCGGTGCGCCTGTCCCGCTCGGCACGGTATTCCTGGATGGTCATATTGCGCAGCTGCGAATCATTGCCGTTGGGATTGGCCACGAAGCCCACATGGGAAACGAAAGGCTCGATCACGTGGATCTTCTGCAGCGGCGTGACGATCAGCAGCTGCAGTTTCATCCGCTGGAAGAGCTCCAGGCCGTATCTGGCGGATTCGTCGGATCCGCGGCCAAAGGCTTCATCAATGACCACGAAGCGGAAGCTGCGGCCACTGTCCGCAGACCTGCCGGCACCGGGCCGTCCGGCCCCACCACTGGAGCCACGGCCACCGCCGCCCTTGCCCGCGCCGAGCCCGAACTGGAAGGCCAGGGCGGCGGCGAGGATGGTGTAGGCCAGTTTCTCCTTCTGACCGCCGGATTTTCCGCCGGAATCGGTGAAGTGCTCGTATTCCTCGCCGGTTTCCGTCCATTTTTCCGAGGCGGAGAAGGTGAACCAGTTGCGCACGTCCGTGACCTTGGCGGTCCACCTCTCATCCAGCGTGGTGAAGCCGTCGCGCCCCCGGAAGCGCTCGATCAGACGTTCTACCTGCAGGTATTTCTGTTCGGAGTACTGGTCGTCGTCCCCGATGGTCCCCTCCGAACAGGCCCGCAGATCGATGCCGAACTGGCGCACGTCAAGGTCCGTAGTGTTCTGGTGCTCCAGCTGGATGTGCCGGCCGGGGTTGTATTCAATGCCGGCCAGCGAGAGATTGATTTCGCCGATCCGGTTCACAATGTCCTGCCGCCGGCTGTCCAGGAAGGCATTGAACGCCACCACCTCGTGGATGGTGTTCTGGTTCAGCGACTCCTTGAAGTGCGCCTCGAAACGGGGTAGGCCGTTGCTGGCCAGCTCCTCCAGAAGCCTGTCGAATTCGGCGGCAGAGTCCAGTGACGCGTCGATTTCGGTCGTTGCGTTCGGATACTTGTTTCGGAAATCGGCCATTTGACGGACCGTGCCCTCCGCTGCCCGGGCAATGCGTTTGGTCAGTGCATCGATGGTTTCCGTCAGTCCGGTCCGCACGGTGCTCTCCACCGTTGCGGTGTTCCGGTAGGTGAGCGGCTTGCCGGTGAGTTCAGCGGCGGCAAGCCTGGCGACGGCGGCCAGCACGACGCCGTCGCCCGTCAGGGGAGCAGCGGCGAGAACCGTGCGGCACTCTTCGATCGCCTCGGCAATGTCCTTAGCGTCTTTTTCGTTGGCGCCCAGGCGCTGCTGGATTTTCCCCGCCTGCTCTTCCAGCCGTCCCAGCCGGAGCAAGGTATCCGCTTCCTTGGCCGTGAGCTGGGCCAGGACGTCACTGGTGGATTCGAGCTGGCGTTTTTCCTCCCTGAGTTCCTCGATGCGGCGGGCCGTGAGCTGCCAGCCGATCTCGGCGAAATCGGCGACGGAGCGCAGGCTGCCGAGCTGCTGGTTTGCCCGGCCAAGCTTGCCCAGCGACGCGTCCACCTTGGCCAGCTGCGCATCCGTGCCGGCCAGCTGACCGGTGACGTCCTCAAGTTCGGCGTGGAAGCGGCTGATCTTGTCGTGATTGTCCCAGCCGAGCACGTAGTTTTTGCGGTCCGCCAGGTCCTTGCGGTCATCCTTCTCATGCCTGCCCCGGCCTCCCTTGAGCTGGCCGTTGGCGGTCAGCGCCTTGGGATGGCGGCGGAAATCCTCCATGGTGGCGGCACAGAAGTGGTCGAAGCGGCCGGCGAGTTCATCGAGCAGGAAGTCGCGGAAGCCGGTGCCGGCTTTGATGGCGATTTTGGCGGCGAGCGTGCCGGGGGCGGCCGCCTTGGGCGAGTAGGCGTCCTGGATCCGCAGATAGACCAGCCGGCCGCGTAGGTTGTTGCCGTCCACCCAATTGCTGACGGCCGCGTAGTGCTGGTCCGGAACCAGCAGGGAGAGGGCAAAGCCGCGCAGGGTGCGTTCCGCGGCGCCCTCCCACAGGGACTCCCCGTCGCGCACGCGCAGCAGTTCGCCGGCGTAGGCAAGGTCGCTTTCGGCGATGCCGGTGGCCTCGGACAGCCGACGGCGGAGCTCAAGCTGGGCGCGGGGGAGCAGGTTGGTGCGGGCCTGCAGACTGGTCAGATCCGCCGTGAGCTCCGCGGTGCGTCCGGTCAGCTCAGCCCGGGTAATAGTCAAAGCCGTGCGGCTGCCGTGCAGTTTTGCCGTTTTGCCGCCCAGGCCGGCCTCGACCTGGTCCAGGCGTGCGCGGTTGGCATCAAAATTGACGCGGTTTTCGGGCATCTGCAGACCCAGTTCTGCGGCGGCCAGAGCGTAGGTTTCGAAGCGCTGCCGCTGCGTCCGGGATTCACCGGCGAGCCGGGCCACCTCGGCGGCAATGGCCTCCAGCCGGCCACCGCCGTTGCTGCGGATATCCTCCTGGACGCCGGAAAGCTCGTGCCGCAGCGCCGTGATGTCTTCGGTCAGCTTGTTCCTGTCCACTTCCAGCCGGTGGCCGGTCCGTTCCAGCTCGCCCTGGTGTTCGCGGCTCAGCGACAGCCTGCGGTCCGTGAACCAAGGGTGCAGCTGGTCCCGCTGTGCACGGGCCAGCCCATCCTCTGCGCTCAGCCGGGCGTAGGTTGCAGCGCCGTCCCGGATCGGTGTCAACAGCCTGATCTGGTCCTTCGCGCGCAGCACCGCGTCATGGGCCTTCTTGAGGTCATCGAAGTGGTGGATCAGGTTGCCGATCCGGGCGTCGACGTCGTCATCCTGGAGCATGTTGGTGCGCACGAAGGAGGTGATGTTCTCCACCTGCTTCATCGACACCGTGCGGTGGAACAGGTCCATGGCCTGGTTCCCGCCAATGCCAAACTGCCGCTTGAAGGCCGCGGCGTACGGGTCGAAGGAATCGTGGACGGACGCGCCCTGGGCCCGCAGCTTCTTCTTGAGCTTGGCCGGATCCTTGCCGAAGTGGGAGAAGTCCCCCGCAATGGACTGCTCCATTTCGGCGAGTGAGTAGAAGCGGCTCGGCTGTCCGGCCTCCTGGGTGGCCCACAGCGTGACGGCCAGCGTGACGGACTTGCCCAGAACAGCGTTGTGGAAGACGCCCAGGACCACGCTCAGGGCTCCGGTACCGCGCAGAGCGACGGGCTTGGAATGCTCGCCCCCGGCTCCCCGTGTGCTCTTGTGGAAGCCGCGCACGTACGACATCAGGCTGCGTTCCTTCTTCTGAGCACCCGCGGCCTTGTTGTACTCGATCCGGTTCGCCGGCAATAGCAGCGTGGTGATGGCGTCCACCACCGTCGATTTTCCCGAGCCGATGTCCCCGGTCAGTAGACTGTTGTCGCCATCGAGCAGGAACACCCGCACCCCCTCGTGGAACGTGCCCCAGTTCAGCAGCTCCAAACGGTGCAGCCGGAAGCCCGGCTGCATGCCGCCGTCGTCTGTTGTATCTTCAGGCTCCTCAAGGGTGAAGAGACTGTCCTGCAGTTCGGTGGTCATCAGCTCTGCGCCTTCACGGTCTCTTTGGCGGCTGTGTCAAGGGTGGTTTCTCCCGCGCCGCCGCCAAGGGATGCCCTGTAGTCGGCCAGCCTGGCGTCGAATTCTTCAAGCCACTGCGCATCCACGTAGGCCTTAAGGATGCGGGCTACCTCGTAGGTGCCAAGCTGTCCGCGCAGTTTCCGCAGGAAGCCCAACTCCACCACTTTTTTGATGTTGGTGCCGAGCTGGTCAAGAATGCGGGCCTCATTGCTGGATTCCGGGAGGAACACCGCGACCATGTCGGCGATCTCCTGTTCGGTCATAATCAGCCGCAGCTCGCTGCTGTTCGTGTCGAATTCAAGCATCCTCCCGCGCAGCAGTGCCAGCAGCAGGCTGACATTGAAGGTCAGCTGGCGGCGCGGGATCAGTCGGGGCAGCGTGCCGTCGGCGTCCTCGCGGGATCTCAGGAACGCGTACCCCTCCGGCTCGTCCAGGATCAAGTCAAGGCCCAGGACGGCAACGTAATCCCGGACCTGGGAGACCAGTCCCAGCAGCGACTGCCAGAGCCTCTCGTCCCCCTCGGCGTAGACCACTCCCTTGAATAGCCGGGTGACGACGGCGGGAAGTTCCTCCGGCGTGCGGGTAACCTGTTCGGTGCTTGCGTGTTCCTCTGTGCTGGTCATGCAGGCCTTCCAAACACGATCTGGTCAACGGTGGCTTCCCGGATGCTGCCATCGGGCAAGGTCCAGGACAACTGCTCAACGATTCCGGGGTCGATGCTGGCCCAGTCCGAATCCGTAGCCAGCTGGTAGTAGGCCACCAGCTCGGCAAGGCCCTGGGATAGCGGATGCGCGGAGGTGATCTCCTTGAGGGTCGCCTGGCCGGCGTCGGCCAGGACATCGTCGATATTGGCCTTGAGCCGGTCCGGGTCCACGTGGAACTGGCTGAACAGCGCTCCCGCATCCACGTCGGCGTCGTCGGCGGTCACGACGTCGTCGTCCACCACGGTCCGTCGGCTCGGCTCATACAGCGGGCGCTCAAACGGTAACGCGACCTCTACCGACGGCGCCGAGATCCCGGTGAACACGCCGCCCGGCGCCTGCGTTCGCAGGGCGAGGGCGCCGGATTCGATGCTCCGGACCAGCTGCATGATCCGCTTATTTTCCAAGAACACCTTGTCATCCAACAGGCGGCGCATCTGGGCCGACAGCTGCCGGACGGTACCCTGGGTCTGCTCCACGGCCGGCAGCCAATCCTGGTGCAGCGTGGTCACGGCCTGCAGGTTTTCCACACCGGCCAGGGCCTCGATTTTCGTGGCCCGTTCCAATAGGTCCCGCAGCTCCGTGCGAAGCTGCGGGGACATGAGGTAGTCCCAGAAACCCTGGAAGGTGCGGCCCTGCAGCGAACTAGTGATGTCCTGCTGATTGGCGAAGATGGAAACCAGCAGCTCGCCCTGGCTGCCGTCCCAGGTGGCTATCTGTTCCCGGACCTGGCGGTCCAGCTTGCGGAAGTTCTGCTCCACCTCACGGAAGTCCGAGAGCAGGTCCTTGGCCAGCGTGGTCAACTGCTGAAAGTGGTCCAGAGCCTCCGGGGCGCTCATCACCCGGACGTTGCCACTGCGGATCCGTTCCATCTCCGCGTCGATGCCGTCGCGCTGCCGCGCCAGCTCCGCCAGGCGAACCTCCGGGTCCGTCTCGGACTGCTGGACCAGGGTCTTGAGCACCGCGAAGATGCTGGTGAGGCGGGATTGCGTGGCCACGAAGTCCCGGCCGCGCAGGCTCTCCACCCACCGGACCACGTCTTCTGAGGCGGCGGTGAGGTCGTAGCGGGGCTCATCCGCACCGGGTAGATAGTATTTGCGCAGCCAGGCCCGCTCCGGCGCCGCCCAGTCGTCCAGGTACTCCGAGGCCGGGCGCGGGAACCTGTCCTCGCCGAAGGAATCACGGAGGCCGAACAGCAGGTCGTCGAGGGCGTCGATCAGCTGCTGGCGGCCGATGTTGCGCTGGTTCGGCCCGGTGAAGGCCGCCATGAAAAGACATACCGCCAGCGGGGCGTTTTGGGCGCGGAGCAGGGACCACCCGGCGTGGTTTTCACGCAGCGCATTTATCGCGTAGTAGTCCATTTTGTTCCTCTGCGGCTGCTGCCCGGTTCCCGGCTCTGTGCCTGCTTCCATGCTAATGGACACCCGCTGCGGCCGCCGCGGTCCTCGGTGCCGCACCCGTAAAAGACCGGCGCACCTGCTGTAGCAGCCGCGTCCGTCTAAACCGGGGGCGGCCATTATGGACGACGTAGGGGACCTTGCCGAGATTCGGGCGATCGCGCAGGATATGGCCGCGTTGCATGAGGGGTGAGGTCTACCGGCTGCCCGCGCGCGGAAGGGGCCACGAACAGCAGGGCCGGCGCTACGCCGTCGTGCTGCAGCCGGACTGGCTCACGCTCAGTACCTGGATCGTTGCCTCCACCAGCACCAGCGCACAGGTGACCAGTTTTTTTGGCCGCTGGTGTCCGTCGCCGGGCCGGCTTTCTGACCGTCGAGGAGATGCAACGGGTCGACGAGGCCCTCGCACGGGTCGTGGACCTGTAGCGGATCTTTGCCCCGCGCCTAAGGGGGCCGTTGCCCTGAACGCGATGACGTCGTCGTCCTGCAGGTTGGTTCCCTCACGACGATCGAGGGACGGGCCAGCGGAACGGTCCGCCAGTCGGAGCATCAGGCTGAAACTGAGGCTACATTCCCGCTGCCGGCCCAGCCGCTGTCGCCGGCGCCCGCCGCCGCGTTTTCCTGCAGCCATCGCCGGTGTCCGACCAGCGTTACCGCGGAGGCAAGTACGGCGGAGATGGCCAGGCCCATCCACAAGTGCAGGTGCAGTGCGGCGGCCCCGGCTATGGCACCGAGCATGATCAGGCCGATGGTCAGCGCGCGCCGGACCCAGTGCGGGCTTTTCCCGCCGGCGAGGCGCGATTCGGAGGCGAGGCCGGTGATGGTGGAGGTGACCACGACGGTGGTGATTTCGGCAACCTTGAGCCGCTTGGCGGTGGCGGCCTGGATGCCCATAGTCAGGGCGAGCACCGAAGTGGTGATGCTGCCGAGAAGTTCATTCCCCTGCACCGGGGAGAAGCCGACGAAAAATGCCAAAGCGGTGATGCCAGCCGCCGTCATCAACAGGGCCACGGACGTGCGGTGTGACCAGCCCTCGGGGGCGTTGCGCAGGGCGCGGCCGGCCAGGGCCGCTCCAAGCATGAAGAAGAGCAGCGCCAGCGCCGGGCGAAGGATGGGCAGATGGGCGCCGCCAGCGAAGGCCATGCCGAGCAGGACGACGTTCCCGGTCATATTTCCGGTGAAGACCCGGTCCAACCCTAGGTAGCCGACGGCGTCCACGACGCCGGTGGAAAAGGTCAGGGTAAGCATCAAGCACAGGTGCAAACGCGCTGTGGAGACGGAAAAGTTCGATTTCACGGCAGGATCCTCAGTCAGGTCTTGTAATTACTGAATACAAAGTTTAGGTTCTTAGGAACGATTGTATGCAATGTCACAAACCTTAGATCGATCGAGGCCCGTATGCCGCTCGGACCACCAATTTGTCCTTCCCCGGGCTGGGCATCCAGCCGCCCACGCCAAGCCTGGCAATCATGCTCTCGGACGCGCAGCAGTATATTTTCCGCTCTCCGACGGCCGCGATCTTCCCCGGTATCGGCATTGCCGTGATCTGCCTGGCTTTCAACCTCTTCGGGGATGCCCTGCGCGACGCCCTGGACCCCACCAAAACCAGCCGAAAGAAACCTTAATGGCCTTCACAGCACCTGATTCGTTTACCACCCGCCCCACGCTTCAGGGCACCTTCGGTATGAGCGCCTCAACACACTGGCTGGCGACGGCGACCGCCCAGGCGGTGCTGGAGCGCGGCGGGAACGCCTTCGACGCGGCGGCAGCGGGCGCATTTGTCCTGCACGTGGTCGAGCCCCACCTCAATGGTCCCGGCGGAGACATGACGGCCGTCTTCGCCACCGCGGAGAATCCCGCCGAGCCCACGGTCCTGATGGGGCAGGGGCCGGCTCCGGCGGGGGCGACGCCGGAGCACTACCGGGCCCTGGGGCTGGACATGGTTCCCGGTGCCGGCGGCCTCGCTGCCGCGGTGCCGGGAGCGGTAGATGGCTGGTTGACGCTGCTGCGTGACCACGGCACCTGGGAATTGGCTGACATCCTGGCCTTTGCCATTAGCTACGCGCGCAACGGGCACCCGGCCCTGGCCCGAGTGGGCAGCACCATTGCGTCGGTGGCGGAACTGTTCACCGAGCACTGGCCCACCTCGGCGGCACTATGGATGCCCGACGGGCGGATCCCCGAGGAAGGGGAGATGCTAAAAAATGAGGCCTACGCGCAGGTGCTGGACCGCCTGATCGCGGCGGCAACGCAGGGCACAGTGACATCGCGTGAAGCGCGCATTGACGCGGCCCGGACCGAATGGCGTCAGGGTTTCGTGGCGGCGGCCGCGGCCGCCTTCACGCAGATCCCGCACCGGCACTCCTCCGGCGCGGACCTGGCCGGCGTGATGACGGAAGCGGACTTTGCGGGTTTCACCGCCGGTTACGAGCCTGCCACCGTGCTGGAATTCCGCGGCTACACGATCGCCAAGACCGGTCCCTGGGGCCAGGGACCTGCGCTGCTGCAGACGCTGGCCATTTTGGACGGTTTCCCGGACGACTACCTGGACCCTTCCACCGCGCTGGGCGCCCACACCATTCTGGAGGCACAGAAGCTCTCCATTGCTGACCGGGAGTCCTACTACGGGGATTCCAACGTCAGCATGGACTCTTTGCTGAGCAAGGAATACGCGGCCGTCCGCCGCGCCCAGATCGAAGAACACGCATCCCACGAGTTCCGCCCCGGGTCCCTTCCCGGACATACCGTTTTCACCCCGCCGCTGCGTATCGAGTACCTGCCGCCGGTGCTGGCCGGCAACGCAGAAGCCCCGGGCAGGGCGAACGGCAGCGACACCACGTTCGCCGGCGTGGGCGAGCCGACGGTGCTGGACACCGGGGAGACGCGCGGTGACACCTGCCACATCGACGTGGTGGACCGCTGGGGCAATATGATCTCCGCGACCCCCTCCGGCGGCTGGCTGCAGTCTTCCCCCACCATCCCCGAGCTGGGCTTTGCGCTCGGGTCCCGGCTGCAGATGACCTGGTTGGAGGACGGCTCGCCCTCCACACTCACTCCGGGTAAGAGGCCGCGGACCACTTTGACACCCACCCTGGTACTCAAGGACGGCCAGCCGGTGGCAGCTCTGGGGTCCCCGGGCGGGGATCAGCAGGATCAGTGGCAGCTGCTGTATCTGCTGCGGACCATCGTCGGCGGGTACACGCCGCAGCAGGCAGTGGATGCCCCCGCCCTGCACACCACCAGCATTCCAGGCTCTTTCTTCCCCCGCACCTGGACCCCCGGCGGTGCCGTGGTGGAGGACAGGTTGGGCGAGGACGTCATCGCTGAGCTGGAGCGGCGGGGGCATCTGATCACCCGGGCCGGCGACTGGGCGCTGGGCAGGCTCTCGTCCGTCGTCCGGGATCCGCACACGGGCGTACTGAAGGCGTCCGCCAATCCAAGAGGCGCGCAGGGATATGCAGCAGGACGCTGAAACAGCACGGGACGCCGGAAACGGCGGGACCGCACCATCGCGCTGGCGGGCGAGCCGGAACTGTTGATCGTCGACGAGCCGACCTCGGCGCTGGACGTCACCGTGCAGCGGCAGATCCTGAACCAGCTGCAGACGCTGGTGGACGCGCGCGGCACCTCCCTGCTGTTCGTCACGCACGATCTGGGGCTCGCCGCGGACCGCACCGACCGCATCATCGTGATGTCCGAGGGGCGGATCGTGGAGGTCGGCATTCCGGCGCAGATTCTGCTCGCGCCCCGCGAGGAGTACACACAGCGTCTGGTTGCCGCAGCCCCCTCGGTCGCCGCGACGGCAGCGGGGGCCGTGGCGCCGTCGTCGTCCGTTCCGACCGCGGCGCTCGACGGCGGCACGTCCGAACCGGGTGCCGCCGAACCGATTCTTTCCGTGCGGAACCTACGCAAGGAGTTCCGGCTGAGGGGTCAACGCGGCTCCCTGGTGACCGCGGTCGACGACGTCAGCTTCACCGTTGCGCGCGGCACGACGACGGCGGTAGTTGGGGAGTCTGGGTCCGGCAAGACCACGGTAGCCAGGATGATTCTGGGGCTGGAGGATCCGACCGGCGGCGAGGCCCTGATCGAGGGCAAGAGCATCACCGGCAGCAACGCCGGCGACCGGCGGGGGCTGCTGCGGAAGGTACAGCCGGTTTTCCAGGATCCTTACGGGTCCCTGGACCCGACGTTCAGCATCGAGCGGCTGATCGATGAGCCGCTGCGCATCTTCAAGGTCGGCGGCAAGGAGAGCCGGCAGCAGCGGGTGGCGGAACTGCTGGACCAGGTGGCACTGCCGCGCACCGTGGCCCAGCGCCGCCCCAATGAACTCTCCGGCGGGCAGCGCCAGCGCGTGGCGATTGCCCGGGCGCTGGCACTGGAGCCGGAGTTGACATACCTCTTCATCACCCACGATCTGGCCGTCGTCCGGCAGATTGCCCACAATGTGGTGGTGATGAAATCCGGTAAAGTGATCGAAAACGGCGATGTGGATCAGGTCTTCCTCGCGCCCCGAGACGATTACACGAAGGAGCTACTTGGAGCGATCCCCGGTGCCGCGTTCGCCAGCTAAGGACATGCCCGCGCCGAAGCAGCGCGTTCAGGACGAGATTCGCCGCGATATCATCTCAGGCACGCTTTCCGCCGGGACACGCATCACCGAGGCCTCGCTTGGTGAAAAATACGGCATCTCCCGGGTGCCGGTCCGCGAGGCCCTGCACGCACTGGAAGCCGAGGGCTTCGTCAAATCCAAACCCTATGCCGGCTCCACCGTCGCGGCGATTCCGGTGGACGACGCGGACGACCTGTTTGCCGTCCGGGAGGCCCTTGAGGCGGCAATCGCACGGCGGGCCGCCAAGCAGGCCGCGGCACAGTTTTCCGCAGGTGTCCCCGACGGGAACTGGTGGAAAACGCGCAAGGACATCGCGGAAATTCTTGATGCCGGTGACGCCGCCATATTCGACGACACCCTGAACCTCCTGCCCGAGCTCAACGTCCGCTTTCACCTCGGCGTCGCCGAGTTGAGCGCAAGCGCATCGCTCACCGCACTACTGCGTCAGATTGCCGGAAAAATTGAATGGCTGTACGCCGCCGACGTCGGCTCGCGGGGCCGGCAGGCGTGGAGCGAACACCGTTCCATCATGGCTGCGATCGACGCCGGCGACGTTTCCGCGGCGGAACAGCGGATGGGCGGCCACGTGCACAAGTCCAGGACCGGTTACATGGACAGGTTTTCGCCCCCGGTCCCGAGTGAACGAGCGTGTTCTTGACTAAGCACTATCCGGCTGCTGCGACAGGGGCTGTTGAGCTGGCGCTGTTGAGAAACGCCTGTTGAGAAATGGATTCCTTCTTGGCCCGGATGCACCTGCAACCTGATCTTCGAGCAGCGCCGGCAGCGGATAGCTGATTTCCATCAGCGGGGACGGGGTTGTCCGCTCTGCTCCGCGTGGATGATCGCTTGACGGATGAGTTCCGGTAAACCGCCCGGCATCCCTTGGCCGCGGAAAATCTGCAGTCTGCGCATGCTGCTTCGCCCTTCAGCGCCCAGCAGTGCGGTCGGATCGGGGAGTTCAGCGCCCTGGTAGAAGAAGACGTTGATCCAGTCGCGGGCGGTATAGATTTTGACAATCGCGTGGCCGCGCAGGCTGAAGTACGGGTGGCCCCACTTGATGAATTCGTCCAGTACGCCGGCTCCGCGGATCATCATGATGACGGCTTCGGCGCTCTGACGGGGCCACGGGTCGGGCAGGTTGTCGAGATAGCGGACGACTGTGGACTTCATGAGTCAGCGCTCAGACCGGAGACCGGCTCACGCTCCGAAAGTAACGGCTCCAGCCGGTGCTCCGAATAGATTACGAAGGTCATATATTCATCCTACGGAGCCGCACCCGCTACATTGCGGCGTCATTTTGCCCGCACCAAGAGCACCGCCGGCGGGCGATGCGCGGGTGGTATTGCTTGCCATACAAGACCCCGGGAATTGCGGTGCTTCTCCGGGGCTGTTCAACCGGTGCCCGTACGGATGGCGCGTGGTAGCGTGCGAAGAATGAGCTCTGATCTTCTGGCGCGCCTGCACGGTGTCGTTCCGGCCGACCGGATTCTGACCGATGGGCCCTCACTGCTGGAATACAGTCACGACGACGCCGAGTGGGCTGACTTTGTGCCACCGCTGGCGGTGATCCGGGTCGCAACGACCGAAGAGGTCGCGGACGTGGTTCGGATTGCGGCAACGGAGAAGGTCCGCGTGGTCACCCGGGGTGCCGGAACAGGATTATCCGGCGGGGCTAATGCCGTCGCGAACTCCCTGCTGGTCTCGCTGGAGCTCATGACAGCCATCCTGGAAATCAATGCCGACGAGCGGTTCGTCCGGACGCAGGCCGGGGTGATTAATGATCGGCTTCGTGCGGCTGTCGCTGTGGAGGGACTCTGGTACCCGCCGGATCCGGCCAGTTACAAGATTTCCACCATCGGCGGCAATATTGCCACCAACGCCGGCGGGTTGTGCTGCGTCAAGTACGGCGTAACCCGGGATTACGTACTGGGTCTGAAAGTGGTGCTTGCCGACGGATCGGTGGTGGACCTTGGCAGGCGGACCGCCAAGGGCGTCGCCGGATACGATCTGACCGCCCTCATGGTCGGTTCGGAGGGGACGCTGGGCATCATCACCGAAGCGACCCTAAAGCTCTTGCCGCTGGCGGGGCGGGAAAACCGGGCTGTCGCGGGCTACTTCGCCGATTTGGTGGACGCCGGGCGCGCCGTGGCGGCCGTCAGCCGGGCCGGGATCATTCCCGCCGCGTTGGAGCTGGTGGACCGGACGTGTCTGCAGGCGGTGGACGATTGGCAGCACCTGGGACTCTCCCAGGAGGGCGGCGTGCTCCTGCTGGCATCGGTGGACGAACCGGGGACCAGGGGAGAGGAATTGACCGAGGCGCTGCATGCGATCTTTACCGCTGCGGGAGCAACCAAGGCGGAGCGGTCGCTCAGCGCCGAGCATGCCGAGGAATTGTTTCTGGCCCGCCGGCTCGCCTACCCGGCACTGGAGCGGCTTGGCCCCGTCCTCACCGAGGACGTCTGCGTGCCGCGGACCGCTGTGCCGGAAATGCTTCGCCGGATCGAAGACACCGCGCGGCGCTTCGATACCAAGATCGCCAACATAGCCCACGCCGGAGACGGCAACCTGCACCCGCTGATCATTGCCCCCGTGGACGACGACGGCGCCAAGTCGCGCGCGAAAGGCGCGTTCGACCAGATCGTGGCGGACGCACTGGAACTGGGCGGAACGACGACGGGTGAACACGGCGTCGGGCTGTTGAAGCTGCCGGGAATGCTCGCGGAGTTTGCACCGCGCGTGATCGGGATGCACCGCAGCATCAAGGCAGCACTGGATCCGGCGGGACTGCTCAATCCCGGAAAGGCGTTCCCCTCGTAGGATCAACCGCCGGGCCGGGCCGGAAGTCCGACGGGTCGTGGCAGATGCGCAGCACCTCGGTAATGGTGTCCGGGTCATTGGTCGTCAGCGCCTCAAGAATGCGCCGGTGGTCAAGCGCCACCTTGGCCTGATGCTCCGGGCCCTGCCGGTAGGTCATGGTGATCCGGCGCTGGACCGGATGTTCCCACATGCTGGCGAGCGTGCTGCGCAGGTATTCGTTGGGGCACGGTTCGATCAGGGCGGTGTGGAACTGGCGCCCCAGCTGGAACAGCCCGGCGGCGTCGGACGGTTCCACGGTCTCAAATTCATCAATCATGGCGCGCAGCCGGACCAGCTGGCCCGGGGAGTGCTTGCCACAGGACTGTCGGGCAGCCAGGGCTTCGAGCGTGTAGCGCACCTCATAAACATCCTTGACGTCCTGATCGGTGAGCTCGTTGACGATGTAGCCGTGGCCCGGGACCAGGGTAGCCAGGCCAGCCTGGGTGATCTGGGTCAGTGCATCGCGGACGGGTGTGCGGGAAACGCCGTACTGCGCGGCGACCTGCTCCTGGACCAGCGCCGAGCCGGGGGCAAACTTACCGTCGATGATGTCGGAGCTGATCTGCTCATAGACGCGGACAGCCAACGGACGGGGATCGCTCGTCCTGATGGTGCTGGGCATTGATGCCATTCGGATTCTCCGATTGTGGTGGAGGGTCGGCTCCGTTAAGGACTGTCGTCAGCGTAGGCCGGTTGTCAAAGTCTAGTGCGCGCCGCCCTGGCGGGAATTGCCCCGACGGTGAGCAACCTCACAAAATTTCTTGACCCTCCTGTATTCGCCGTATACAGTGTATACACCCGAGCAAGGAGGCTTGAAATGTACGTTTTGAATACGTGGTATGTAGCCGCATGGTCCACCGACGTAACCCGCAAACCGGTGCGCCGGGTCATCTGTGAACAGCCGATTGTGCTGTTCCGGACCCAGGACAACACTGCTGTTGCGCTCGCTGACCGTTGCGCCCACCGCGCTTTTCCCCTTTCCGAGGGCCGCACCATTGGCGATTCGGTGGAGTGCGGTTACCACGGCTTTACGTACGGGGCCGACGGCGTCTGCACCAAGGTGCCCGCGCAGACCACAATCCCGGAACGGGCGCGCGTACGTAAGTACCCGATCGTGGAGAAGGACGGCTGGATCTGGGTCTGGACGGGGGACGCCGAGCTGGCTGATCCGGCGGACGTGCCGGACACGCACTGGATGGTGGATCCGGAATGGGCCACGGTGACGCACTCATATCACTTCAAGTGCCGTGCCGACCTGATTCACGACAATCTGCTGGACCTCACCCACGAGTCCTTCCTGCACAAAACCACCGTCGGCGATGACTACATTTACGAACACGGCATCACGGTTGAAGTGGAAAATAACGTGGTCAGCGTCGATCGGCTGATGCCTTCCGTGGTGGCGCCGCCGCTGTACGCGGACACCATGGACGCGCGCGGCCTTTTTGACCGCTTCCACTGCACCGAGTTCTTCGTCCCTAACCTGCACGTGCTGCACTCGGGCATCACCGGCGAGGGGCGCCCGCGTGAAGAGGGCTACCTGATCAAGGTGCTCAACGGCATCACGCCGATCGATGAGCACAATTCCTGGTACTACTACGCGTTCAGCCGCAACTTCGCCATCGATGATGCACAGGCCACCGCGGACCTGCACGTTGGTCTGGCCACCGTACTGGATGAAGACGCCTCAGCCCTTGAAGCCCAAGAGATTGGCATGCAGGACCGCCCTGCCGGCGAGTTCGACGTCCTGATTGCCCAGGACGGTGGCGTGGCCAAGGCCCGGCGCATTCTGGCCGCACTCCTGAAGAAAGAACAGCAGCAGAAAGAAAAACCGAAGAATGGACAAACCGTCGCTGCTCCGGTGGCAACCCGGGAGCCTGCTGCTCCCCGGTCGGCTTAGGGGACGATATGTGGATGCTTGTGCGGGCCAATGCCCTGGGAATAGAGACGCAGCCGGAGCGCGGCACCAGGACGCTTGCGGCTTCGCCGGACACCGCCGAACGCGGGGACCCGTGGCGCTGGACCATCAGCCTGGATGAAACCGGTGCCCGGCCAGGCGTTGAAGTCAGCGCCGACCCGGACCACATCCGGCCGGAAACCCAGCAGTACAGCAACGGTTACACGGGACTCCTGAATCGCCCGGCGGGCACGCAACTGGTGGTGGCCGCACTGGCGGGGGAGGCCTTGGTGGCTTCGGCCGAAGGTCCATGGGAACGCTGGCTGCGGCCCGGCGATGTGTTCGTCGTGGAGGGTGAGGACGACGAAACGCTCCGGCTTTCGCTGCCCGCCGGCGAGGCTCGTGTGGACGTCGTTTCCCTGGCCCCGGTGCGCGCGCACGCCCTGCGTTGGGTACCCTGATGCCAGGCACCACAATCATGGCTACAGCTGATGGGCCCGCGGGAGCCAGCGCGGCCGCGGGTGTCAGCGTGGCGGGCATCGACTTCTCCCGCACCGGCCGGCAGCTCGGATATGGGCAGGTGGTACATTCCGACAATGTCTACGACGGCTCGGTCATCCCAGTGCCGGTCGCAGTGCTCAGTTCCGGCGCCGGCCCCACGGTGCTGCTGGTCGCCGGCACGCACGGGGACGAATACGAGGGCCAGATCCTGCTGCATGAGCTGATCCGCAGCGTCGATCCGCACCGCCTCACCGGCACCCTGATCATGGTTCCTTCCGCCAATTACGCCGCAGTGCTGGCCGGCAGCCGGGTTTCCCCGGTGGACCAGGGCAATCTGAACCGCAGTTATCCAGGGGATGCCTGCGGCGCCCCCACCGGCCAGGTGGCCCACCTGATCAGCCGCGGCCTGCTGCCCAGGGCCGACGTCGTCGTCGACCTGCACTCCGGCGGCACCAACTCCATCTACGTGCCCAGCATGTTCTTGTACCGCGGCCCGGATGAGGCGCTGTGGGCACAAAAGGTCGCGGCCGCGCGCAGCATGGCACTGCCCTACACCATGGTGGTGCCGCCGCGGCTGGAGCCCGGTTCCCTGAGCACCGCAGGCGACGACGCCGGCATTCTGACGCTGTCCACCGAACTTGGCGGCGGCGGGACGGTGGATCGCGGGGTGCTGGCCCGGGCACGGGACGGTCTCGCCGCGCTGCTGGCGAGCACCGGCGTCATGCCGCTGGCCGGCACGGATGAGTCCTGCGTGCCGGTCAGTGCTCCCGTACGGCCGGAGACCGTTTGGATCGAACTGGTGGACGGGTCCGCCGTCACCACCACCGCGGGCGGTCTGTTCGAGCCGCTGGTTGATCTGGGCCAGCGTGTGCTGGCCGGGGACGAGGTAGGCCGCGTGCATTTTGTAGACGAGCTTGAGCGCCAACCCAAGGTTTTCCACGCCTCCGTCGACGGCGTGGTGGCTATCATCCGCCGACCCACTCTGGTGCGGCCGGGCTGTCATCTGGCTCAGGTGGCCCCACTCTGCGCCGAACCGGAACTTTAATTCCTCCGCACCATCCGATCTCCCAGGCTGCACCACGAAAGGCAAAACAATGCGTTTTACCCACAAAGCGGTACTGCTCCTCACCGCAGGAGCCACTCTCTTGGCCGCCAGCGGCTGCACCACGGCGTCGATCGATGAATCCGCCGCGAGCGGCCAGCCGGCCGCGGCTGCTTCAAAAACCGCAGTCAGCGTCAACGAACAGGCCCGGGCGCTGCTGCCGGCCGCGGTCCGGGACAAGGGAACCCTCGTCATCGGCTCCGACCCTACCTACCCGCCGTTCGAGTACTTCGACACAGACAACAAGACAATGATCGGCTGGGATGTCGATATGGGAGACGCTCTGGCGCAAACGCTGGGATTGAAGGCCGAGCACGTGGCGGCCACCTTTGACACGATCCTGCCCGGTTTGACGTCGCAGAAGTACGACGCAGGCATGTCCGCTTTCTCCATCACGGAGGAGCGGAAGAAGGCGGTTGACTTTGTTCCTTACATGGACGGCGGATCCGGAATAGCCGTCGCGCCCGGAAACCCGCAGCAGCTCTCCATGAAGGCGGAGACGTTGTGCGGCAAGAAGGTCGCGGCGCAGAAGGGCTCGAGCCAGTCCCTGGACGTCATGCCGGCGCTGTCCAAGGAATGCACCGACGCCGGGAAGCCGGCCATTGACGCCCAGCTGTTCCCCGCGCAGACGGATGCCAATCTTGCCCTGACCTCTGGACGGGTGGACGGCGTGATGGCCGACAGCGTCTCGCTGGCGTACCAGGGAACGTTGGCCGGGAAAAAGTTCGAACTGGCCGCCGGAGAGGACTACCAGCCGGAGCCGGTGGGCGTTGCGCTGCCCAAGGATTCCGCACTGCGTCCGGCCATCGAGGCGGCCATGAAAGCGATTGTCGGCAGCCCGGCCTACGGCGAGATCAACGCCAAGTGGTCGATTCCGGCCAGCACCACCATCACGGTTGACAAGGTCACCGCTAAGTAGCGTGGAAAAGACAGGATAGGAAATTCGCATGAGTACCCAGATAACCGTGGCCGACGAAGTGCCCGCGAGGACACGGGACCACTACACCATTGTGAAGGCCAAGCACCCCGGAAGGTGGGCGTCCGCCGTCCTCATCCTTGCTGTATTTGCGGTGCTGCTGCAATCGGTCTTCACTAATCCGAGGTTCGGCTGGGGGACAGTGGGGAAGTACCTGCGGGACGTATCGATCATCAACGGCATCGGCGTCACCTTGATGCTCACGGTGGTCTGCATGGCCATCGGTGTGGTGATCGGCGTGGTGCTGGCCGTCATGCGGCTCTCGCTGAACCCGGTGGTGCGGACGGCGGCCTTTGGGTATGTCAACTTCTTCCGCGGCACCCCGGTGCTGGTGCAGCTGCTGTTCTGGTACAATCTGGCCGCACTGTACCCCTTGATCAGCTTTGGGATTCCCGGGGTGGCGCTGAACGCCAACCAGCTCATCACCCCGATCTTCGCGGCGATACTGGGCCTGGGGCTCAACCAGGGTGCCTACATGTCGGAAATTGTCCGGGCCGGGATTCTCTCCGTTGACAATGGCCAGCTGGAGGCGGCCGGGGCGCTGGGCATCAACCGGCTGCACACGCTGCGGCGGATCATCCTACCGCAGGCCATGCGGGTGATTATTCCGCCGACGGGTAATGAAACCATCGGCATGCTCAAAACCACGGCCCTGGTCAGCGTCATCTCCGTACCTGAGCTGCTCTACTCCTCGCAGATCATCTACGCGCGCACGTTCCAGACCATCCCGCTGCTGATCGTGGCCAGCTTGTGGTACATCGTGGTGACCTCCGTCCTGAGCGTGGGGCAGTACTACCTGGAACGCCGCTACGCCAAGGGCGGCCAGCGGAACCTGCCGCTGACGCCGCTGCAAAGGATCACCCTCTTCTTCAACACCCATGACCGGCTGGCCCGGAAAGGCGGAAAACTGTGAGCGCGACGGCAAGCCAACCTCTCCTTTCTCAGTCGGCGACGCCGATGGTCAGAGCGGACGGAATTGAGAAGAACTACGGCAAACTCCAGGTGCTAAACGGGATCGATTTGGAAGTGCAGGCCGGCGAGGTAGTCTGCCTGATCGGCCCGTCAGGATCCGGCAAAAGCACGTTCCTGCGTTGTATTAACCATCTGGAGGGTATCGACGGCGGACGTATGTGGGTCGACGGCAAGGTGATGGGGTATGACATCAAGGGCACGCGGTTGCATGAGCAGAAGGACAGCGAGGTCTGCCGGAACCGGACGGGAATCGGCATGGTATTCCAGCACTTCAATCTCTTTCCGCATATGAGCGTGCTGGAGAACCTGATGGAGGCGCCGCGGCTGGTGCTCAAACAGAAACGCTCCATTGTCAGGGAGCGGGCCCTGAAACTGCTCGACGCTGTGGGTCTGGCGGACAAGGCCGATGCCTTCCCCCGCCAGCTTTCCGGCGGCCAGCAGCAGCGGGTCGCGATCGCCCGGGCCCTGTGCATGGAGCCTAAGCTGATGCTCTTTGACGAGCCGACGTCCGCCCTTGACCCGGAGTTGGTGGGGGAAGTCCTGAAAGTTATCAAGGACCTGGCTCAGTCCGGAATGACCATGGTGGTGGTGACACATGAGATGAATTTCGCCCGCGACGTTGCGGACCGAGTGGTGTTCATGGCGGACGGCGTGATCGTTGAACAGGGCCCCGCGCGGGACGTCATCACCAATCCCCAACACCCGAGGACCAAGGCCTTCCTGGCCTCGGTCCTGTAAGACCGGACACCGAAAGTAAGAGTCATGAAACTAACAGAGTTCTTTGACGTCACTGTCAGCGCCATCAACCGCGAATCAGATTGTGTTCTCTCCCTTGTGTTGACGCACCCGCTGGAGGAGGCCCTGCCGGAATGGGAACCCGGCGCACACGTTGACGTGCTGCTGCCTAACGGCGTACTGCGTCAGTACTCGCTCTGCTCCGAGCCGGGAAACTCCCACTGGCGTATCGCCGTCCTGCGCGAACCCAACGGACGAGGCGGCTCCGCGTACGTCCACGATGAGCTACAGCCGGGATCGAAGGTCCAGATCAGGGCGCCCCGGAACAACTTTGCGCTTGCAGCCGCCAACGAGTATGTCTTCATTGCCGGTGGCATCGGCATCACGCCGATTTTGCCGATGATCCGCCGGGCGGCGGAAGGCTCGGTGCCTTGGCGTTTGGTGTATCTGGGGCGCAGCCGGAAGAGTATGGCGTTCCTGGATGAGCTTGAGGCCTACGGCCCCAACGTGCACATCCATGCTGACGACGAAAACGGACTCTTTCCGCTGGCGGACCTCCTCAATACCGCGGACGCCGGGTTCCATCTCTACACCTGCGGACCGGGGCCGCTGCTAAAGGTCATCCAGTCCATGACGGACTCCTGGGCGGACCAATCACGCTTCCACTTTGAGAAGTTTGTGCCCGATCCGGCGGATGCCGCCGCGGCCGCTCCGGTGGCGGGCGACCACGCCTTCACCGTGGAACTCGCAGATGGGACCGAGGTGGAGGTGGGCGCCGATACCAGCATCCTGAAGGCCCTGGAGGACGCCGGCGTGCCGGTGCTCAGCTCCTGTCGCGAGGGGATCTGTGGCACCTGCGAAACAACGGTGCTGGCGGGGGAGATCGACCACCGGGACAGCCTGCTCTCCGAGGACGAGCGGGCAGCCATGGATACCATGATGATCTGTGTCTCACGGTGCCGGGGTCGGCGGTTGGTCCTGGAGGCCTGACTGCTTCCGGCTGGCGGCGGCCTATGGCCTGTACCGAGGGCGTGAACTTCTTCACCGAGGCAAGGTCGTCACCCCGCGCTGGCTCGATCCCAGCCACGGCGGGATCAGCCTCGGCTTTTTGCAGAATGATTAGTCCGGCCCCGCCACTGACTGAAAAAAGGAACAAGCCATGACTATCCCCGTCGAACCGGACACGGCTGTTTCGGACGCCGGCGCAATTCACATCGACCAGGCTGCAGCCCAACGTGCTTACGATCTGGACCGCAAGCACGTTTTCCACTCGTGGTCCGCCCAGGATCTGATCAACCCGATGGTGATCAGCGCCGCGCAGGGGTCCTATATCTGGGACGGACGCGGCAATAAATTATTGGACTTTTCCTCCCAGCTGGTCTACACGAACATAGGTCATCAGCATCCGCGGGTTACGGCGGCCATCGCGGCACAGGCCAAAAGATTATGCACCATTGCACCGAGCTATGTGAACGACGCCCGTTCCGAGGCTGCCCGGCTGATTGCCGCGCGCACGCCCGGAAACCTGGACAAGATCTTCTTCACCAACGGGGGAGCAGATGCCAATGAACACGCCGTGCGAATGGCAAGGCTGCACACCGGTCGGCACAAGGTGCTCTCCGCCTACCGGTCCTATCACGGGGGCACGGAACTCGCGGTGAACATCACCGGGGATCCGCGCCGCTGGCCCAGCGACACCGCCACCGCAGGGACCATCCATTTCTTCCCGCCCTACCTGTACCGGTCGGCGTTCCACTCAAGCACCGAGGAGGAGGAGGGCCAGCGCGCGCTGGAACATCTGGAGCAGGTGATCCGCCTTGAGGGGCCGGACACCATTGCGGCCATCATGGTCGAATCCATTCCCGGCACGGCGGGAATCTACCTCCCCCCACCGGGCTATCTGCAGGGCGTTCGTGAGCTGGCAACGCAGTTTGGCATTGTCTTTATCGCAGACGAGGTAATGTCGGGGTTCGGCCGCAGCGGCAAGTGGTTCGCCGTCGAGCATTTCGATGTGGCACCGGACCTGCTCACCTTCGCCAAGGGTGTGACCTCGGGCTACGTTCCATTGGGGGGCGTAGCCATCAGCCCGGAGATCGCGGCGACCTTCGGCAAGCGCGTTTACCCCGGCGGGCTGACCTACTCCGGTCACCCGCTTGCCTGCGCCGCCGCCGTCGCCACCCTCGACGCAATGGAGGATGAGCACATCGTGGAAAACGCCGCCGCCATTGGCGACACAGTGATCGGACCGGCGCTGCAGGCGTTCGCCAGCCGGCACCGTGTGATCGGCGAGGTCCGCGGGAGGGGCGTCTTCTGGGCCATTGAACTGGTCAAGGACCGCCGGACGCGGGAGCCCCTTGCTGCCTACGGCGGCTCCAGTCCCGAGATGAACCAGGTGATAACCGAAGCGAAGTCCCGCGGCCTGCTGCTGTTTTCAAATTTCAACCGGATCCATGTGGTGCCTCCCTGCAATATCAGTGCAGAAGACGCCCGACTGGGTCTGACTATCGTTGACGAAGTGCTGGATATCGCCGACGGATTTGCCGCCTAAGCGCGGATTCGCCGTGCGGGCCGTGCCGTGCGTTGGCCTCGGGTACGCTCCCCGAGTGGCTGCCCAAGAGGCGCTACCGTGGACCGTTCCCTACGCTACGGCGGAGCCGGCGCAGCTGAACCCTGCTGCGCGCAGCGCAGGGTCAGCCGATACCGTCACACTCAGACCCGACGCCGTCTTACTCGCAGCCGACACCGTCGCCGTCGCGATCCAAAGCGGACCGATAGCCTGGCTGACCGATGAGTATCGGAGCCGCGCCGGCGGCCCGGACAGCGGCGCAATTCGCATAATAAGCAGGTGCCGGCGGGACGGGCGCGGGCGGGACGGGCGCGGGCTGGACGACTGGTGCCGGCGGGACGACTGGTGCCGGCGCGGCGGGGGCGGGCTGTGCGGGTGCCGGCGCGGCTTCCTGCACCTGGGCCGGGGCGGCTTGATCCGTCGGCACCAACATTTGCGCACAATCGGCGAGGATGCCGGCCATGGCATCATGTTCGGCTTGCGTAACCCACAGTCCGTAGGTTGCCTTTACCGAGATCTGCCTCGATACGTAGTCGCAGCGGTAGCTCTTCGCCGGTGGCAGCCAGGTGGCCGCGTCGCCGTCGCTCTTCTTCTGGTTTGTAGGACCGTCAACGGCCAGCAGGTTTAACGGATCGTTGGCCAGCGCGGTCCGCTGCGCGAGCGTTAGCTGCTGCGCACCCTTTTGCCATGCGTCGCTAAGCGCCACGACGTGGTCAATCTGGACGGCGGTGCTCGTAACCGCCCCACGTGTAAAGGGGATGACGGTTGCGGTGTACGGATCCTGCAAGGTCCCGGTCAGGATCAGGCAATCCCGGGTGCCGGCCTTGGCGGTGACGCCGGTCAGATCCCGTTTGAGAATGTCATTGCGGGTATCGCATCCGTTGTGATCCACATCCGCCCACGCCGGGCCGAACTGCGTCCGGGCATAGCCGGTCTTCGGTGCCCTTCCCTTAACAGCAAGGGTGGACAGGACCGCTAAGGCTTTACTGCCACTGGCGGGCTGGGCCTTGGGGGCTGTTGCAGCGGCCAGTTCTACAACCGGGACAACGTCCGGGTCCAGCGGAGTTGCGTCCGGAGCTGCGGCAGGAGCTGAGGCAACAACCGTGGGCGACGGCGTCGAGCTGGCGCTAGTGGGCGCGGAAACTGCCGAGGTGGGCGCGGCAGCGCTGCTCACACCTCCGCAGCCCGACAGCACCAGCAATAGCGCACCACAGCCAAAGATTACGGACCGCCACCGGTTTCCCGAACGGAAGTGACCTCGAGCGTGCTGTGCAGAGTCGCTATTCATTTGTCCCCCAAGTAAGTACGTCAATGTATCAACAGGATATCGCCCCGCAACGGGACCGGTGGAGGAGGAGTTTGCTGTGCGGGGTGGTGGGGTGTTGGTTTGGTGTTTTGGGTGGTTGGGGGGTAGTGTTTCTCTAGTTGCCGCCGTTCTGGTGGGACGGACCCCCACATTTTCTGCGGATGTTTTGTCCGGTGATTTTGTGTCGCTTGTTTTTTGTGGTGTGTGGGTGGGTTTGGGTTTGTTGGGTGGGTCGGTTAGCCGATTTGCGTGGCGGGCGTTGATCCGGTAAGTTAGACAAGTTGCTCCGGAGCGAGACGGTTGTTTTTGGTCGTTGAGTGCGGGTGCGTCTGTTGTTTGAGAACTCAATAGTGTGCCAAGTTTTGTCGATACCGATTATTTTTATTGGTTGAG
>NZ_JAPNLH010000014.1 GCF_026627425.1 Arthrobacter endolithicus | reverse complement strand
GCCCGGGCGCTCTGGTGGGCTCAGCTGATGGGGAAGCCTGCGGCTGTCCAATCGAGCATTCCGCCGGGCATGGTGTACGCGGTGAAGCCTGCGGCGGCGAGCTGGTCCGCGGCTGCTGCGCTGCGGCGTCCGCTGCGGCATACGGCGATGACGGGACGGGACGTGTCCAGGTCTTTGAGGTGGCCGGGCAGTTCGCCCAGGGCAATGTGTTTGGCGCCGGGGATCATGCCTTCGGTGACTTCAGCGGATTCGCGGACATCCACAATCTGGGCGCCGCGGCCGTTCGTGAGCTGCTCCGAGAGCTGCTGTGGGGTGATTTCCATGGGCTGGACCTTTCGGTAGGACGGGGCTGTTGCGGTGCAAAAATCAGAACTAAGTCGTTTCCCGGGGAGGAAGGCGGGCCGGCCTGGGTCAGGTGCAGTAGGTGACCGGGTGATCGTCGTGGTGCCACTGTGTGCTGCCGTCCACGACATCAGCTGCGTCGTAGCCTTCCCTTGCAAGGTGCTCGGTGGCGCAGAAGCTGCGGCCACCGGAAGCGCACATCACATGAGCGGTCCGGACGTCGATGATCGAAACATCAGAGCCGAGTGTGGTCAGTTCGTTCACGGAGACGCTTTTCATTACTGGTGTCCTTTCATGGTGTTCGGGAGCCCCGGGCGGCCATCCGTCGTTTCCATTATGATACCCCTAGGGGTATCCGTGCAAACCGCGTACCCGCCTTGCACCAATACCCCAGGGGGTATATTATTGGTCTATGGCAACCATCGACATTTCCGAAAAGACCTTCAACGACATCATCACCGGCAACGACATCGTACTGGTGGACTTCTGGGCAGCCTGGTGCGGGCCCTGCCGGATGTTCGCCCCCACGTTCAGCAAATCCTCCGATAGCCACTCGGACATCGTCTTCGCGAAGGTGGATACCGAGGCCGAGCCCTTACTCTCCGCCACCGCCGGCATCACCTCCATTCCCACCCTGATGGCCTTCCGGGAAGGGATCCTCGTCTTCTCCCAGCCGGGGGCGATGAACGCGACCGGACTCGAGCATCTCATCACCGGCATCAAGGGGCTGGACATGGAAGAGGTACGGGCGAAAATGGCAGCCGCCCCGACATCGTAGGAAACCCCAGGGCCCCAGCCGGGTCCGGGCCCCTGGGCATGCCGACCCCGCGGCTCGAGGAACGCTCATGAGCAGCAAACGCGTTATCACGGCCGCCGGCAACGCAAAATCGGCCCATGGCTTGGCGACCGACGCCATCGAGCCGGTACACGTAGCGCACCGTCGCCACCACAACCTGCCTACAGCCAGGATCAGACATGGATACGAACAGCCGGATCGAGCAGGAAATCCTCGGCGACGACGACCGGGGAATTATTCATGCGCGACTGGGTTCCCTGAACGGTTACTGGCGTCAGCTTCGTAGCTGGAGGTGGTCGCGGGTTGCCGCTGCGGCGTCGCCGCAGCCGCCGCCGCGGCTGTTGTCATCTCACTCAACGGGATGATGACAGTAGTCGGCGCCCCTTGGTGGAACATCATGATTGTCGCGGCCGGTTCGCTGCTGGCAGGCCTGGTGGCCGGGAGCTACATCGGTGCGCCCATCGGAGCCGGGGCCACGGTCTGCGACACCCGTTGGCCGGTGCTCGGCCTCACCGGACTGGTGGTCGCAACGTCCACCGGCCAAAAGGCCCTGGCCGCACATTTATTCACCGGCACCGCCCCAGCAGTGCTGGCCGGGATGATCCAACCCGCCTTCGCGCTCCTCTCCCTTGCCCTGTTGGGCTGGGCATTGCGGGAGCGCCTCCAACTCGAGCGGAAGGCCGTATCGCCCTCCACCGACGGGGATACCGGCGATGTGTGCACTACGTGCCGCCCGCTCTTTCCCACCAAGCCGGGTCCGTCGAGCAGCCCGTCCGCCTGACCGGCATCGGGCATCACAGGCGGATGTACGCCCAACCTTCCCACTGCCGCGTCGCCAGATGGGCAATGGCAGCCGGCACAGAACCTACCCCGGGGAGAAGCTGCCCCGGGGCCAAATCCACCGAACGCAAGCTGTTCCCGCAGGCAAGAACCCGGATGCCCTGACCGAGTGCTTCACTGATGGACTCCCCCAGCGTTGACTCTATGGCCAACAGACCCACGCCCGGGCCCTGGACCACGACCTCAACAGGGACACCCGGAGCCAGTGCTGCCACAGCGTTGGCCGCACTGCGCAGGGCCCCGATGAGCCCGGCACTCTCGGCCGGTCCTACGCAATGGACCACAACACCCCTCGAGGCATCGGCCTCGGGCGGACCCTTCGAAAAATCGGTGTCCGTCATAACAACTCCTCCAACATCGGCAGGACCAACCTTCGACGGGCAGAATCTGCTGCGAATATTCCAAGACATGCTATGCGGTGACTGTGACGGTCTGATCCAGGACCACCTTGCGACTCGCCGGTGAGCTTATGACGGTTGGAGCTGGGCACGCCCAACGGCGCGACGGAGAAATGCGGCGCCTGCGTTTATCAGAGGCCCCCTTGGGTGCCGGTAATATCAGCGCCGTCAACGGCGGCACAGTAATCGCCGGTGATCGTGATGTTCTGGCTGGCGTAGCGCACTGTCGGGACGCGAAGAGCGCCCCGACGGCCATGAAAGCAAGAATCCTCCCCCAGGAACTGTTTCTAGTGAACATCGGTATGTTCCTTCGATATGCCCCCGGGTTTCGCTGACAGCCGCGGGTCGGGCTAGGCCGACTACGCGAGCACGACCAAGCTGACAACCGGCTTCGCCGCTCTCCTCGGGCTGTAGGCCCCGACGAACACCACTCCTCCTTCTCCAGTAGACAGCGGAATGGCCCCGGCTTTAGTCCGGGGCCATTCTTCACTCCACCTGAGTGCAGCTAGGGGTTGCTGTCCCGGCAGGACTCAGCATGGCAGAAGAACCAGCATCAGCGCACACAATCGGTGTTTTGCTGGGTCGGGACTGCCAACGGTCGTCCGCCTTTTTGTGTGGTTTGGTTTCCCTAGCTTCTTGGCGTCCGCACGTCCGGGAACCAGCCCACAGGGGCTTTCTTTGGTTCCAGATGTTCGGGGTCCCGGTGCTTTTGCATGTCGCATTTGTAGAACGGACCGCGTGGGTCCAGGAGGACGCTCATGTGGTGGTCTGCGTGATCCTTCCACCAGACACTAATTCCGGTGGCTCCGTCCAGTCTGAGGTGCTCCCAGGCCCGCCACAACGCTTCTACGCGGGAGACGGCTTCGGGGTGGAAGTACCACTCCGCGCACCATTTCGCGGCGCGGCCATCAACGTCGCGGACGTACGTTGGCAGCAACTGCTCGTGCAGGAACTCCTCGGCCGAGCCGTAGACCAGCTCAGGCTGCTTCTGCTGTTCCGCCGCCTTCTCAGCAGGTTTCTCCGTCTTCTGGACGGCGGGAGCTGAGCTGAATCGTCCAATGTCGTTGGTCATTTTGAACCTCTACTTCGTGACCCAAGGATTGGCCACGGGCTCAGCCACCACATCCGCTACCAGGACGAACGGTTCTTCCGGACGGGGGCTGTACGTCCTGATGGAGGCTTCCACGGCTTCTTTGTGCGGGCCGGTGTACCAGGGCATGGTCCGGACGAGGGTGGCTGGTGCGCCGGAGGCGAGGACGACGGCGCGGCCGCGGTCGAGTTCGGCGAGGTTGGAGACGTCGAAGATGCGTTCCTTGCCTTCCTGCCGGGAGCGGCTGGAGCCTGATTTGCCGGAGGAGATGGAGACGTTGGTGTAGCTGTAGTCCCCGATCAGGTCGGAGAGGGCCCGGAGGAAGCCTTCCTCGGCCACTCCCCCGCCGTAGACCTTGACGTTCGCGGCCGACCAGATTTTCCGCATGTTCGCCTCCCCCCACAGCTCGACGCCCTGGGACCAGGACTGCAGGATACCCATGACAATCAGGCCCTTGGAACCGTAGTGGCTGAACTGATCCGGCAGGGCAGCCCAGCGGACGACGTTGGCCAACTCATCCAGGGCGAACAATGCCGGCAGGGGCAGGCGTCCGCCGCTGCGCTCGGCCCGTTCCTCCATGGCCTCAGCGATGGCCACCGTCAGTGCTGTGGTGAGCGGGGCAGCGGAGCCGGCCCCTTCCTTGGAGAGGAGGTAGATCGTTTCCTGAGAGGCCGCGAAAGCATGCGGGTTGAACTGGCGCCGGGTGTCCGTGGCCACGGACGCGCCACGGGCCGGAGCAACCCAGCGCAGCGTGTTCCTGCTTTTGAGGCACTGGATCATTTTCTCGGCGGTGCCGAAGATACCGTCGCGCTGCTTGTCGGCCAGCTTCAGTGTGGACTCCAGCCCCTTGTACTGCAGCTCGTAGTCATGCTCTTTCAGGATTTCGATGGGTTCCCGGCTGACCTGCTCCGTCACCCACAAATAGACCTGAGTAATGGGTAGCTTCCCGAGCGCGGCGGCGAGGAAGTAGGAGGAGAGGATGTCTTCGGCTTTCGGGTCGAAGTACGCATCCGGCTTGGACCCGGGGACCCGGGAGCCGACGGCGAAGTGCTGGGTGAGTTTGTAGGCCTTCTCTTCGTCCGTGACGTAGGACAGCGGGTTCCACCACCAGCGCGGTTCCTCCTGGGCGATCTTCTGCGGATCAAACACCCACACCGGGGCCGTGGCCTCGCGGACGCCCCGGGTGCCGTCCACCACGTCGCGCTTGTTCGAGGTCGAGACGACGGCACCGGGTGCGTCCAGGATCGCGGGCATAACCCGGGAGGTCGACTTACCGGTCCGGGGCCCCCAGATATCGAGACTGAGGTCTTCCCAGGACTGAATAAACCTCTGACCCGTGGAGACGACCGTGCCCACCACGATCCCCGGAGTGTCTTTCACGCCGAGGCGCTCAGCGGTTGCTTGGGCGCCTTTCTGAGAGAACGCGGCCAGGGACTTCCCACGCCCGAGATAGCGGGCGGCTTTATCGACGCGGGCGCGCTTGGACGCGCCTTTCTTCCAGGCCACCAGGACGAGAATGGCCAGGACCACGATCACGGCGGCCATGAGGGCCGCCACGATAGTGGACTGGGTCGGCCAGGGTATCTGTCCTTTGACCAGCCCGGCGATCAGGTCAATCGGCTGGGCAGGGGGTGCGTCGAGGCCGGCCAGCCAGGACCCCAGGTGAGCGGCCGCGTAGGCCCCACCACCAACGACGACGATGAAGCCAATGCCGAGCCAGACCAACAGGGCATCTCCTAGGCCCATTCCTTTCCGGTTCGGTGCACTCACCAGTTCCCTCCATCCTGTGACAGCTTCGCAGCGACCGGCACCAGCAGCGTTTCAACGGGTGTATGCCAGCGGGTGTTGGTGTCGTTCAGCCCTTCGTCCTGCTCAATGGACGTCAACCCGATCTGGACAGGGATGCCCGGGCGGCCGCCGACCTTGATGAGGAACTTCCCCCGACCGGGAGGTTCAACGTCGACCCCGCGTGAGTCCCACGCGGGCGGGTCCTGCCACCCGATGAGTTTCTGCTGCTCTTGCCGGGAGAGGGGAATCGCTGAGGTCAGCAACGGCATTTCCGAGGCCGGGAGCCCACCGCAGATCACCATCCCGGAACGCTCCACGAATCCGCGGGCTTTCATCCGGTCCTCTTCTGCCGGCAGTGCCAGCAGATCGGACATGGTGTGGGAAATCATGATCTGCCCGACACCAACGGAGCGGTTCAGCCGGGTCAGGGCGTCCACCCGGTCAACCATGCCCTTACCCGAGCGCAATGCCCGCCACAGCTCATCCAGGACCACGAAGTAGTTCCGGCGCGGTTCCAGATGCGCGTCGGCGAGGGCGTGGGCGACGTTGACGGTCCCGAACCCGTAGGACCAGCACGCGAGCAGCACTGCGGCCTGCAGGTCCGTTTCGGTCTCGTCAATGCTGGAGACATCGAAGACCACGGCCCGGTCCCGTTTCATCGGGTTCGTGGTCTGCCGGGAGAAGATCTCCCCGAGCTTCCCACCCCCGGTCAGGCCCAGCAAGGTGGCCTCCAGGGCCCGGGTTTCCTGCAGGTACACGGCCATATCTCCCCGGTCCAGGGCGACCTGGCGCAGCTCCTCCGGGGCGGACACGATCACATCCAGCAAGTCCTTCAATACCGGGATGCCGGTGAACCGGTCATCGAGGACCCGTAAGGCCCGGTCCAGGATGGTTTGTTCCTGGTCGGTGGGCGGGTTGTTCCGGCTGATCGTAATCAGGGAGACGACCATGTTCAGGCGCCGGCCGTGCGCGTCGGCCCGGACCCGGGTGGCCGCTTCGTGGTGACCATGGTCCTCGAGGAGTTGGGCAACCTCGACGGCCTGGCCGGGATCGAGAATGTTCAGGTACCCCACGCCCCGGCCCAGGGAGATCACCTGGCCCCCTAGTGCCTGGACGGCTTTGATGTGCTCGCCCTTCAAATCCCCCAGGACCAGTGCATTCACGCCCTGGGCGGAGAGGCCTAAGAACATGCGGCGTACCAGGGTGGACTTCCCCAGGCCGGGTTTGCCGAGGATGAACGCTGAGGGGTTGGAGATCAGCCGGGCGCGCTGGAACCAGCTGATCGGGTCACAGCAGACCGTGGCCTGGGTTTCCTCATGGCGTCCTAAGGGCACGCCGATCATGGGTGAGGACGCACCGGAGGAAAACGGCCACAGCCCGCAGACCTGGACCGTGGTTCCCCGGTATTCCTTTACGGACGGGACGAGGGCGGCCATGCCCCCGCCGCGTCCGGTCCAGCCCCGGGAGCCCGGCCCGGCCGCCCGGGGCTGCTTCTCAGCCTTGCATTCGCGTCCAGCTTTTGCCGGCTTTACTGTCTTTGCTGTCATTGACGTCAGAAACTCTGTGAGAGCCATTAGAGGGCGTCCTTGATTTCGGCGGGCAGCATGCTGTGCTTGGGCAACACCAGGCCCAGGGGTAGGGAGGCTGCGAACGCGGTGTCCTGCGCACCGTAAGCCCGGCGCAACAGGACCCGGGCGGTACCGGAGGTCTGTTCAATGGCCGCGACCGCATCGGGGAGGCGGTCCTTGTCGGTCACGGTGGCCGTGACGACGAGGCCGAAGTTCACCAGCCCGGCCCCCTGGGCTTCCTCCTGGGCTGTCTGTACGGCGGAGCGGGCATCGACCAGGGCGCGGGCGGAGGGCCGGTTCCCGGAGGTGATGCGGACATTGGCGTTGTTCTGGTCCCGCTCCACCACCGCCGCCGCCCGGGCCGAATCCATCGGGCGGTACAGCAGCGAGATGCGCTTCCGGTCAATGTCCCCGTGCGGGGCCAGCAGCCGGGACAGGACCGAGGAATTCACCGACCCCCGCGGCGCCCCGGTCATCGTCCAGGACGCCGAGAACGCACCATCATGCCGGTAGTCCTCCCAGCTCGCCTGCGCCGCGGTCGGGCCGACCTCACCCCAGGTCAAGGACACCGGGGAACCGGCGGCGTGGGCCTGATCAATGATCAACGCCGCCGGCGGGTCGTACGCGATCCTCACGACCTCGCAGAGTTCCTGCGCGGACATCGGCCGGGCGATCCCGGCACCGGTGGACTGCAGCCGGGCCGACAGGCCCGGGATCCGGGAGGCAAGATCCCGGGCCACATCTTCCGGGACACGCTTCCTCGACCCGGCCCGCAGGGCGGCGTTGAACGTCAGAGACACCCAGGCCCGCACCGTGGCCGAACCTTCCGGATAGGTATCCACGACCTCGCCCAGAATCGCCCGCGCAAAGACCGGCGCGTCCGGGTCGATGTTCATCATGACTTCGTTGCGGAGCCGGTAGCCGGAATCCGGGGCGGTCTCCACCGTCACAGCCGCGGCGTCCAGGGCGGCCTCATCGGCCAGCCCGGCAAGCCAGCCGCCCCAGTTCGCGACCCACGCATCAACCTGCTCCGGATCCACCAAAGACGCACCATCGGGTTCGGTGGAGAAAATCACCGTGTAATGGCTCGTGGTGGGTACGTGCAGGAGCGCGAAAGGGCGCTTGTAGGAGTCAGTGAACTCGTACAGGGTCGACTTCGCCGCCAGCCCGGGCAGCTGGTACATCCCCCACGCCGTCACCCCCAGCGGACCGGAACGATAAAGATTCGTCCCCGAAGACCTGGACAGGCGGAAGCTCAGCCGTGTTCCGACGCGGTCCACCACGGACTGGCCGTGCTTGTCTTTCACACTCAGCAGCAGGGCGCTGGCCCCGGCCACGGCCAGGACCGCCAGGCCCGGGAGTAAACCGGCCAGGGCGAAGCTGATGATGCCGGCCAACAACCCGGCCATGACAATCCCGGTGCCGATCGTACCGAGGTTCCCCAGGCCCGCTGAGCGCGGCACCCGCCAGTTGCCGTAGGACGGTTCCTTATAGTCGGTGCTAATTGCTGCCACTGGGGCCCTCCTGTGGTGAATCGTGCTGGGTTGAATCCTGCGCTGCCTGTTGTGCGGCCTGTCCGGCCCTGGACGCCAGTTGTGCTCCAGCGGCGACGACGAGCCCGGCCGGCCCCGCAGACGCCGCCGCCCCCGCACCGGCGGTGCCGGCAGCAGCCCCAGCCCCCGCTCCAGCAGTCCCCGCAACACCCGCAGCACCAGCGGTGGTGGCGCCTGCAGTACCAGCGGTGGCGGTCCCGGTAGTAGTGGTTGCGGTGCTGGTGGCTCCGCCCGGGCCTGTGGGACCGGTCGAGCCCGGCGTCGGCTGGCCGCCGCCTCCCTGAGGGCCGGGTGTTCCGTCACTGCCCTTCGGAGGAGTGCCTGGCGGGTCGCTGTGCGTGCTCGCCGGTGTCGGGGCGGCATGGCCTTTACCGCTGCCGCTGCGCCCCAGGGAGACAGCACCGGTGGCCATGGCACCAACGGCCATCCCGGCCCCGGCGCCCCCGCCGGAGGCAACGGCACCCACCATCGGCGTGACGAAGCGCATGAGCGCCGGCAACGCGAACAGGGCGACAACCATCAGCGTGAACCCGGTAATGGACCCGATCAAAGTGTCCTTCCCGGTGTTGTTTCCCATCAGGAGAAACGCGACCGAGTACACGATCGCCGCAGCGGGTTTGTAGAGGATGAAAGCCAGGGTCCAGCCGACAGCTTTTTGGAACCACTGCCTGCCCATCTCCGTGTTCGTGAAAGCGGCCGTGGTGGGCAGGATGCCGGCCAGGATCACCAGCATGCCGCTGCGGATGACCATCAGGACGATCTGGACGAGGGAGGCGAGTAACCCGATCAGGCCCAGGATGATGAGGATAAACACGCCGACCCCTGTGGGGGTGGTCAGGACGACGATGTGCATTGCCTCAGCAAAGCCCTTACCGTCCGTGGAGCGGTCGATGATGGCCGCTGAAAAAGCATCCGCTGCGATGACCAGGATCGAGATGACACCCAGGCCCAGACCCGATACCACGGTGAGCGTGACCAGGGAGCGTAAAAGCTCTTTCAACGGTGCCCCGCGCTGTTCCCAGATCATTCGGATGCCACCGACAATGACGGCGAGGACCGCCAACGCCACCGTCCAGACCATCAACTCGCTGTTCACTATGGCCACGACCGGGCTCGGCGTCGTTCCGTCTGCACTGGCCAGGTTCACCGTGGGCGTGGACACCCAGAACGTCGACAGTGTCGTCACCATCTGACTCATGCCCTCCATGATGGCTTTGGCCATGTTTCCCATGGCGTCATTACCGAGCCCCGACAGCCAGTTCCCGACCGGGTTCCATGCAGGTCTCATGCTCCACTCCAGAGGATGAATCCGGACAGGTCACGGATCTGCCGGGGCTCTTCCAGGGGTGCGCCAGTGTCAGCGACGACTCCCTTCCAGTCCCCGTTCTGCCACAGCAGCGTTGTCCGTACCGAAGCCAGCGCTCCGTTGTCGGCCTTGAAGGCCAGTTCCACCACGGCCTGGTTTGCGGTGTAGGAGACATTGAAGCCTGCGATCTGGATCTTCACGGCCGAAGCCGGGACTGAGGTCGGGGGTGCTTTCATCCCGGCATCACGGCCAGGTCCTTTAGCTGCCAGCTGATCGGCGATGGCCCGTTCCTTGGATGAGTCACTGCCCAGCGCCCAAAGGTTCACGGCCGCATACAGCGCCCCTGTCGGTGTGTGAGCGAAACAGGACCTGATGCCTTGATCGTCGGTCTTTCCCGGCCCGATTTTCGGATCGGTTGGCGCGGCCATGGTCCCTACAAGTTCCCACGTCGTCACCGGTGCGGCCCCCAGCGACGTGTCCGAGGAAGCCGGGAGTCCACAAATACTCTTACCGGCTGCCGCCGGGGCGCTGGGGCCGGCGGTGGCCGGGTTGCCGGACTGGTTGCTGGACGACGGTGCGGCGGCCGGTCCGGGGGCCGGTGGTGCGTTCCCGTCGCCTTTGGGGAGCAGAAAGATGACGATGGTGGCTGCGATCAGGGCGATGACCAGGGCGGTAGCAATGATGAACCCGGGTTTGGTGAACGGATTGGGTTCGGTGGTGCTCTCTGGTGACTGGCTCATGGTGAACCTCCCGTTTTGTTGGTGCTGGCTTAGACGAAGGCGCGGACGATGCCTGCGGCGCTGGTGATGATGATGCAGCCCAAGAGGACCCAGCCGAGCTTGGCGAGGGCCTGGCCGCCCTCACCGCGCTGGAGCTGAATGACCATGCCGATACCGACGATGATCACGCCCAGGACGCCCAGGACCAGGCCGATACCGGAGGCCCAGTTCAGGATCGTGAGCAGCCCGCCGGCCTCGGGCGGGACGACCGGGGTGGGGTCGGGGATGACGTTTGCTGCACGTATGGACAAGGAATTCATGAACGGGAGACCTTTCAAAAGGTGATGCTGGGGGTGGTGTCGGTAGCCAAAGCGGTTAAGTCAGTGATGAAGCGTTGGTACTCCCGGCCCGGCGGGACGGTGGTGAAGTCCCCGTGCCGCCACGCCTGGACCCACGGCAGGGTCCAGAGCCGGGGCGCTCCGCCGCCGATGATGGCGGCGAAGTCCCGCAAAGGTTTGGGGGTTTTCCCCGGGGCGTCGGCCAGGATCGCAAGGCCGAGCAGCTCCACCGCAGGTGCTGCACCTGCGGCCCATTGGGTCAGTGCGTTCCGGGCCGCTGTGAGGCCGCGCATGTCGGCCCGGCAGACCAGCAGCACCCGCGGCGTACTTCCACCATCCTGGAGGACGGGCCAGCAGTGATCGCTCACGCGTGCCCCCTGGATGAGGTCAGCGATGCGGCTTTCCCCCGCTCCCCCGTGGGCGCCGGTGATCCACAGCACTGCGGAGCCGGAGACGGTGCGGCAGGCCAGGCGGTCTGCTGCGTCAGGTTCCACCATTCCCCGCAACGGCGTATTGATCACCGCCGCAGGGAGCAGGTACGCGTCCGGGGCTGCCTCGTCCGCCCGGTCGGTGGGGGTTGGGTGGGTGAGCCAGGGGTTCAGGGGCTGTTGCATGGTTTCCTCCTTTCAACGGTTTTTCGTTGCTGAGTGTTTTAGAAGCCGGCAGCGACGGCGGCCGCTGCGGCCAGCCACGCCCTTCGTGTGGCGGGGTGGAGGGCTTCGTAGCGGATAGGGCCGTTGACCAGGGCAGGATCGTAGGGAATACGGACGACGGCCCGGACGAACGGTTCAAAACCGTCAGCGATCCGCTGCGCTTCGTCTTTGGCCCGCTTCAAAGCGTCCCCGCTCAGGTGGGGCTTGGAGTCGGTGGACTCGGAGACGATGACGACGGCGTTGCGGGCCAGCTCCGCGTTGTGGCCGCCACGGGATTCGAGTGTCTGCAGCGTCAGCCGGGCAGCTTCGGCGCGGTCCTCGATGGCCGTGACGGGGACGACGAGCTGGTTGGTGTGCTCGATCATCCGCCGCCAGTTCGCGGCCCGAGCCGTGTTACCGGAATCCATGATCACCAGCCGGTAATAGCGGGTGAGGACCTGGTGGGCGATATCGACTTCCTCAGCGCTCACTTCATGATCGCCTTCTTCGTTTTCATCCGAGCGCAGGACATCGAATTTATCCCCCGTCTGGTGATGGACGAACGTGGCGATTTCGGCTGCGTTCGTTGCCGGGGACAGCAGCTCGGTCGAGGAATCAATAAGGTCCAGGACGCTCCGGTCGTGGGATCCCTTCTCCGTCCGCCATCCCAGGGTGCCTTGGGATTCGTTATTGTCCCAGGCCACGGTGGCAGCCCCGCTGTAGCGGGCAAGAATGGCCGAGAGCATCACCACGGTCGGTGTCTTGTTCGACCCGCCCTTACGGTTGACCACGGCGATGGTGCGGGGGCCGGGCCAGTGCTGGCTGACCGTACGGATATCCTCCCGCTCCGAAAGTTCCTCCGCGGAGGGGCCCAGCCGGAGCCCCAGGCGCGTGAGCGTTCCCCGCCAGCCCTGGGTGGCCGGTTCCAGCACCGGGGCGCTGACCAGGAAGGAGGTTTCCTTCAAACTCCGCCGCGTCGGGGCTTCCTCAGCAACGACAGCCGTCTGCGGTCCCGGGGTGGCCGGCACCCCCCTGCTGCCGGAGGCTACGGAATCGGGTACCCCCGGTTGACGGTCCACCGTTGCTGCAGGGGCCGGAGCCCCCGTGGGCGCTACGGCGGCGGTCGCCACCGGCTCAGGGACAGCAACAGGGACAGTAACAGGTGCAGCAGGGACGGGACCAATTAGGGCCGGTGCTCTGGTCTCGGGCGTGGTTTCCGGGGCTTCTGTCCGGCGGCGGGTCGGATGAGCCTGGTAGGAGAGAGATTCAATCGTGTGATCCGGGTGCACGATCAGTTCACCGTGCCCTTCGGGATCCTCAATCCGGACCCGCACGGGGCGCTGCAATGTCTGTGCCTCGACCACCACCAGGGCGAGGGCGTTGCGGCGCAGTTCCTGCACGGAGTCCCCGGCAGGAACGACGCGGGAATTCCCGGCGACGATGACCTCAGCGGTCCCGTTAGCGCTGACAATGGCCCTGATGGCGGGAAAGGCCAGGACCTCGGTTGGTGTAGTACTCATGAACTTCTTCCTTACCTGTATGAGATGCCAGTAGTGCCGGTGTTTAGGAGGGCGGTGGTGTGAGCTGGTTGACCTTCCACCGGGCGTCCTTGCCTGTGCGCAGCAGTTGCAGCGTGTAGGTCCCGGCATTGGTGGGGACCGCTGCCGTGACGCCGAAACCGTTGGCCTCCTCGACGCTGAGGGTGGCCGGGCCGGTGACACGGTGGGCGGGTATGTTGGCCGGGTCAACGGCGGAGTAGTCGGCAATGGCCTGCGGGGTCAGCCACCGGGCAAGGTCATTGGCCCACTGCTTTTCCTCCACCGCCGGGCGGGCGAAGTCCGCCATGGCTTTCCCTGCGACGTCGACGGCTTTGTCTTTGCTGGCCTGGTCCCAGCGGATACCGAGGGGGGCCGGGGCTGTGCCGCCAGGTGCCTGCGGTCCGCTGTTGGCGCTCAACGACACCGGCGCGGACGCGGTGGGGACGGTGCTGGCTGATTCCGCCGGCGCCGGGGTAGTGGTTGCTGCCGGTGCACACGAAACACAGAACACGGCCACGGTGCTGGCGAAGGCGGCGGCGAGCAGGGTCCAAGACTTTTTCACTTCTTCTCCTCTTGGATGGGCAGGTACAGGAACGATGTGGGGACAGTGCTGGACACGGTCCGGGTGTAGTAGTTGTGGTCTTCCGGGGCCGGGTTGCCGTTGTAGCCCTCTTCGACGTAGGTCCCGTTGTCCCTGACTTCCTTGACCACCGCGACATGACCGAAGTTTGGGTCCGCTCCCCCGGTGCCCGGCGCGTACCAAACAACCGCACCAACCCTGGGTGTACTGCCGGTAGGCCAGCCCTTGGCGTCCCACCCGGCCTTCCACGTCAGAGCCGAGCCAAGGACCTGCCCATCCGGGCGGAACGTGGCGTTAAGGAACTTAAACGGGGCGCTGGTCGAACCCACCTGCTGGTTCACCCGCCACAAAGCGAAGTCCACGCACTCCCGGTAGTACATGCCCAACGGGGAAGTGCTGGCAGCGCCGGCACCAACCTGCACCCAGGTTGGAGAGTTTTTCCACGGGTAGTCATCCCCGGCACCGGACTGTCCCGGAATGGCGCAGCCGCTGCCTTCCACGGAGAACTGAGAGTTCGAAAGTGCCGACACAATTTTGACGGCCTCGGGCCAGTACTTCTGGTAGTGGTACGGGTCGGCGTTGCGCTGAACCTTGCTGGCAGCCAGTGTCGGTTCCAACAGCTCCCAGCCAGCGACACCCTGCAGGGCTTTGATGAAGTTGGTAGCGCTGATAATGGGGTCCATACGATCCGTGTAGGAGCCCCACGCGCCGTTATCACGCTGCTGGAACAACCCCCGCGAATCAGGGCCGGCACCGTCGCCGTAGTCCAAAACACGCAATCCCGACTCCCCCAGGGCAACCATCACGCTGATCATCTGCCCCTTTACGGACAGGTCCAGTGCCTTGCCGGCACCCATGACCGCCGCCGCGTTCGTCAACTGCTCCTCGTCGTACCCGTAGACCTTAGTGCTCTCATCCGGAAGAGCAACCGACACAGCCGGGCCGCAATCAGCAACGGCCGGTGTTGCCGGGGTCAACAGCAAGAACATGGTCATGATCGGCCCAAGGAACAGTCCAGGTACCGCGATAAGCGCCACGAGACCAAGCGATTTGGGTTGGCTCATGATCGTCCACTCATAACGAGACGTTCTCCAGGATGGGCCGTAATTGGCCGATCCGTACCAGACGGCAATGCCTCCATGACGCCGCTCCCCTTTCATTGACCTCGGATGCCGGTAGTACTTCCGGCAGAGACTGGTCCCCGTGAGCTCAATTTGTGTCGGCCGCCGGTTCGTGCAACCAATCTAACATAATGCACTGTACATACATTGGAAACTGGGTAGCTCCTGCGTAGTAGCACTGTTTATATTATTTCGCTAGGCATATTCTCTCTATTTCGTAGCTTTGGGAGGGGTTGATAGTGCTGTCGCGCTAGACTGAGTCAAAGATTTTGGGAATATCACCGACGCTAGGGAGCTATGTCCGAACAACATCTGGCCCCGTCTGAGCTTCGGTATTTGCTCCTTGCCATCTCAAGAGAATGGGAACGGGCAGTTCTGGATCAGGGAAGCACCCGTGATCTAACGAGCGCTCAAGTCGAAATATTATTGATGCTTAACGAGTCTGGTTCTCGTTCCATGCAAGAACTCGGGGACATGTTGCTCCTGAACCGAGACCCGTTCCGATCCGTTGACTCTCTAGTTGCAAAAGGGCTGGTGGAGAGAGGCTCTGGCACGGACAAAAGAAAAGTCTTGTGGTCGCTCACAGCCAACGGAATATCTACCGCTGATTCAATAATTGCCGCTGATTTTGCGCTCTTGAAGAAGTTTGTAGGCCCACACCCAGCAGAACATACCAGCATGTTGGTGAGGCTGTTACGCGAACTTCAGATGACTGTGGCCCCGTCGAGCCTCCTTGAACAGCGTTTTGGAACTCAGCAAACCCCCGCGGCACAGCTCTTAGCAGCGTCGACAACATCGCAGACACAAAAGAATCGTTCCGAGGCTGTGTCCCTGCGCCTCCACAAGGTGATTGAAATTAAGGATGCCGGCGACTCACGCCAGGCATATGAGAAATATGGTCCCCTCATGGCCGAACGCAATATGACGATGAGCTACAAATCTTGGGCAACCCTCGTCGACCAGGGCGGCCCTGCTAGCGATTATTTTCTGAACTATCTTTCGGAAGTACTCACGGGAACAGTAAGTTATCTACTCACAGATGACGATGAGACTATTCGTGAGGTAGAAAATCGTATGCGAGCCGAGAATGCACTTTCTCTTGCTGGCGTCACCGGCTTCGGAGGCCGCGGAACATTGGACAGTGGGGCACTCCAAGCATTGGCAGAGCTCGTCCAAAAAAGACTAGGCACGTCTGAAAAGGACTGAGTCGTGCCACGGAGATATGACAACCAGCCGATCAGGATCTCATCGCAGTCACGCATACGTGCCGAAGATGCGCTCAGCAAAATTCGGTTGTCTCCCGGTATGACCGCAAACGACGTCGTTGAAACTGTTGCGGAAGTAATCGGGAAACCGATCGTGCTTGAATCAACCGTAGACGAGCGGTTTAAGACTACAACTGGTAGTTTCGCCATCACTTTGGAGTTCGTTTTCATCGTCTTTCGTGGGATTGATCCTCACTCCTATCAGATGCATAGCCTCTTCCATGAGCTTGGACACCTGTTGTGCGGCCACACCAACTGCGAAAGACCAGCAACGGCTCCTGATTCGGATCCGACCCAGCAGCTGCTCTGGAATGAAGCTGAGAGGGAGGCGGAGTTCCTCGCCTACAAGATCACCGCTCTTATCAGCCGAAAGCCTCGCAGCAGCCAGGCGTTTGGCTGATGAGGGAACCCTCCACGCTACTGCTCTACCTGACAGGGATTATTTTGGTGCTGCGGGCACCGTACGCATTGCGGACCAAAGCTTCGCGGCCAGGATGGCTGGCTGGTACCTTCGGTTTGCTTGCGGTCATTTGCCTGGGCTTTGTTATTCCTATCCCCGAGCTTGACGCTGTGCTGGGCTCGGCCGGGTACTGGAACATACTTGGGTCGACTTCAGCCATTCTGTCCTTCCACTTCATGTACCAGGCAATTCTTATCCACACATCGAGAGAAGCCGCTCGGTTTTATTACCTTGGCCTGATGCTCGCTATCGCCTGTTGTTCAGCGTGCTTCGCTCTCATCGACGACAAGCAAGAAAGATTTGTGTCTGTTGAAGGCTTTATCGCCACACTCATCGACCAACCATGGACGGCTCTCTACCTCAGCATCTACTTGGGTAGCGTGGGGATCATTTCCTTGCTCTCGCTCTATGCGGTTTGGCAGACGGCACCGCGATCCAAAGTTTTTATTGCGGGGTTTTCCCTAGTAAGTCTTGGCAACGCGATCGATATCGGACTTCTCTGGCTTCAACACACGAAGATTGTCGGCCCCAATGTACCGGCCTTTCTGTATAAGGTCTACATCGCACTGTTTTTTGCAGGTGTCATCCTTCTTTGTGGTGGGTTCCTGCGAGGGTCGTTCTACTCCCTGCTCAGGTACCACCGATTCCTTTACTACGCAGTCAGAATCTGGAGAATATTGGCTCACACGGAAGCGAAATCCCCAAATTGGCTGGCAGTTTTCCTAGACCCCAAGAACGCTTGCTACCAAGGTCTGATCCTTGTCCGTGACTTCATGGCTCTTGGCGGGTTCATCCTTAACAGCTCGGAGTTGACGCTTACCCACAGGGCCGACGATCTTCTCACTGAATTCCCGCTCACGAACTCCTCTTGAAGTAAGGAACACGTATGTCCCCTAAAACATGGACTGGCATTATGACCGCCACCGCATTGTCAATGCTGATTATCGCAGTAGCAGCTCTAGGTCAAAGGATGACTGCCTGGAAAGATCCCAAGCAACGGGGCCTTACTGTCTCTGCCGATTACAGTGAAGTAACACTAGAGTCAGACGCAAAAACCACGGCTCCTGGTACCTACGGGATCCTCCTTAAGGACGCCCATCTAACGGTCGGAAAAGTCGTCTCACAGACGATCGGCGGTGAAGTAACACGCGAAATAACGCAGTGGAGGGGCTCACGCGCTACTGGGAGATTGCGCGGAGTATGGACTGGCCAAGCCATTGCATCACCGGACCAGCTAGGCATGGTTTTCGATGAGGTGCGACTTGGCCAAGCAGAAAGAGAACTCCCAGCTTGGGTCTTCCGCCCGAAGAGCACGTCTGAGGATATATGGGCCATACATATACATGGCCTCCGTTCCTCCCGGTCTTCGATGCTTCGTAGCGTGCCATCGGCCGCAAACCTCGGGATGGTTTCATTAGTGCCTTCCTTTTACGGAGACGCGGAGAACCATAGCAAGGGCCAGGTCTGTCACTACGGAAGACTGGAGGCCGCTGATGTTGAGAAAGCGTTAGGGTATGCAGCCGACCACGGCGCCAAGGCCATCTACCTCTTCGGGTGGTCCATGGGCGCGACGATTTCGCTTCTGCTCACTGAGACGTCTAAATACCGGCATCTGATCGCGGGATTGGTCCTTGTATCGCCAGGACCGAATACAGAAGCAGTCATAACCGAAAACGCCAAGACTGCGGGGCTTCCCAGGAAGATCGCTGCGTGGGTTCCGCGAATACTTTCCAGTCCATTACTGAGGCGGCTCACCTCGCTCACAGAACCCGTTGATTTCAAGAACCTGGATTGGACTCGTATCCCCAGCCGGCTCCGCGTGCCGGCACTAGTGCTTCACTCGCCCGGAGATACGGAGGTGCCGTACTCGCTGTCACTCAAGTTTGCCGCCTCTAACAATAACCTCGTCACGCTCAAGGAATTCCCCGCAGTCCCCCACCAATGTGAGTGGAACTCCCTGCCGGAAAAATTCGAACACGAGGTGGAGTCCTGGGTAAGCACCATCAGGACGGCCCCCTGAAACTTTCGATCAGTCACAACCCGAGGTGTACTGTAGATGCAGTGTACTAAGATTATTACAGTGCACACGTTCTGACTGACCTTTATCTGGCTGACGGAGCAGATATAGCCAAATCCTGATCGATGGAGAACAACATGACCAGCGTGTCGGTAGGCCCAAATGCCTAGTCCTATGAATAGTCTGGGTTCTATGGGAAACGTACAGCGGCGTCCGCGCGGGTCAGGTCTGAGCAATGTCCAGACCAATTACTCAATTCCTGTCTCCTGCAAGACCAAGCTTCACGACATGTCGGACCGTATGGGGATAAGTGCATCCCAGGGTCTTGAATTTATCCTAGAACGCCTCGAGCTAGAGGCCGATGGATTGCCGGCCTGGGCCGACCGTAGCCAGATTCCGGAGGCTTTGCCTATCCAGAAGGCCAGTTAAAAGCAGAAGGCCCGCCTTGGCGGGCCTTCGTCTAAGTGTGTAGTTCAGATCCGAAATCTTGGCGGACGAAGATCTGAACATTTTGAACACCCACCCAGTGGGTGGACTTTGTTTTACCCATCCACGAGGGAAGGAATGACTCCATCGTACCCCACGTAGTTTCTTCGTCAATGCATGCCCACACGAGTGTCGGCTCTCCGTCGACCCCCGGTGAAGCATGGGTTCTTGCCCCACTGATCGCTGGTAGCCCGTCTTACCGGCTTGGTAAGTGGATAGGTTCCAGGTTCCAATACCCTCGGCCGAGGAACCCGCCGAGGATCACCGGGACATTGCCTGAGCGTCCAGCAGCAGTGATGATCCACGGCGGGGACGGTACCGTGGCCACACTCTGCATTGACTTGGATACATCCAAGGCCCTGCAGGGAGTGGTGGACGCTGACGCCCAGCGGCTGAGGATGCTGCTGAACGCGGCCAGGGTCATATTCGTGGAGGACTTCTCCCCCAGCGGCGGCCGGCACCTGTACATCCCACTGCAAAAACGTCTTGACGCTGTCGAGGCCCGTGAGCTCGTTGAAGGGCTGGGCCGCATAGCCGCGAGTCTGGACCCGGGACCTCATCAGAACATCACGGATGGATGTATCCGCGTCCCAGGATCTGCGCATAAGTTGGGTGGCCACCAAACCCTCGTCACTCCCCTGTCCCGCGCCTATGACATTATGCGTCGCCGCAATCCAGCCGAAGCAGTTGCGGCACTCCGAGCCGTACTGGCTCCTGAGTTGCTCCGTAACCAGACACTTAAAGCACGTCTGGCCAAAGCTGCAGCGGCACCGCGTCCTTCGGCCACAGAGCTGCCCTTAGGCGCTGGCAGCGAGTCCCCGCTGCGCTGGACGGCACGTACCGGTCTGTACGACAAAGCCCAGTATGCCAGCGCCTCAGAGGCCCGCATGGCCGTACTGAACCACTTCTGTGCTTGCGGCTGGACCCTGGAACAGGTCCGGCGCGAACTCGGCGGGCAGTTCCCCGGCCTGGCCGCCCTCTACGCCAGCACCGGCCGGCAGGAACGCCTGCTCGAGGCCGAATGGGCCAAGGCCTGCGCCTGGATCCAAAAACCGGCCAACCCGAAGCAGAGCCAAAAGAGTACCCGTATTAACAACACAAGCCAGCCCTTACCCACAGGGGGGGCACCTGGATCCATCAGCACTGCTGGTGTGCAACAGCTCGTGAACGATCTGGAAAATGTCCTCTATGCGGTCTTGGACCACCGGTTGAAAGAACGGGGACGGGAAGGTGTGAGTCTTCGGCTGCTTATCCGTGCGGTGCTGGGTTACATGCGGACTATGGAAACCAATTTCTTGGACGTAGGCTGCCGGACTTTCGCGGCTGCCCTGGGCAAGCACCACGTCACGGTCGCACGGCTGTTGCCGGCCCTGGTCGGAGCTTCGGACGGAATCCTTTCTAAAGTGCTTGAGGCCCGTGGACGTAACGCGGATACGTATCTGATCCAGCTTCCTCCGCACTTTGAACAACTCGCCCGGGACCTGTCCTGGCGTAGGGGCAAAATCCATGGTATCCGCCCCGTCTTTCGTGCTTTGGGTGACGTTGCGGCCCTCGTGTATGAAGCGATTGAACGTGGACGTCTCTCCCCCACCACCGCAGCCATTGTCCGTTCTACCGGGCTCAGTCGTACCGCTGTTGAAACCGCATTGGCTGCCATGAGCAGCTACACCATGATTGAACGCCGGCATGGACACTGGACCATTACGGCCGGGACCGGCCTCGCCGACCTGGCACGCCGCCTTGGGGCACTTGATGACGCTGCAGAGCAGATCAGCCGGCACCGCAAACAACGCGCAGCCTGGCACGCGTGGCTTGACCGTCACCTGGTACCTGAGGTCGCCGAACACGAAGTCGACGACCCCGGGTCGGACCTGTACTGGATTCCTCCCTCAGACGGGGAATTGGACTGGAGTGGGACGATATGGCGAGTGGCATGACGCTTCGGAAGATTTGACAGGAAAGCCTTCATTGACCGTAATGCAGCTATTGACAGTAAAGTAGTCAATAGCTGCAAAGACAGTATAACCAGTAAAAAAGTCTTTGACACGATTACCTTCAAAGACGTCTACGACAGTATTGACAGTAAGATGGGGTACATGGCAGCTACAACAGCATTTGACCGGACAGGCATGGACCGCATTTGCGGCTTCGTCAATGGCAAGGGAGGCGTGCTGAAGACGACACTGACGGCAAACGTCGGCGCCCTGCTCGCAACGTCCGGGTGGAAAGTCCTGCTCGTAGACATGGACCCGCAAGGAAATCTAGGTCTCGACCTTGGGTACAGACACGGCACCCTTGACGACGACGGCAGTGCCCTTGCCCAAAGCCTTATGTTCGGGTCACGGCTGACGCCGCTGAGGGACATCCGTCCTAACCTTGACGTCATTCCTGGAGGGGCAGAGCTTGACCAGGCAGCGGCCGGCCTCATCTCACAGGGCAGCAAAGACGGCAGCAAGGCCAAGTTGGCACTTGCGCGATCGCTCGCACCGATCGCCGCCGACTACGACATAATCTTCATCGACTGCCCGCCGGGCAACGAACCCCTGCAGGTTGCGGCCCTAGGTGCAGCCTCCTACGTGGTTGTACCAACCAAAACGGACAAGGCTGGCCGCGAAGGACTCATCGGAGTCGCTAAACGCTTGGAAACAGTTATTGATGTCAATCCAAACCTCGATCTGCTCGGTGTGATCATCACTGCCACATCCTCTACCGCCACTAACGTTCACCGGATGACGCGGGAAGCCATCGCCGAGACCTTCGGCACGGATGCCGTCCTCTTCACGGGAATGGTGCGTCACGCGGAAGCTCCGGCCCAGGCAGCCCGCGATAGGGGAGTGTTGGTCCACGAACTCGAAGAACAAGTTAAGGCTGCCCCTAAATGGTACGAGGTACTGAAGGGAACAGCCCAAGCCGGGCAGAGCCAACCGCGGTCGGCCGGCAATGTCGCTGAAGACCTCTACCAGATTGCCCATGAACTCGTTGCTCGCTTGGAAGCCGCCGAGGAAAGGAATGCATCATGACTGAAAGCAACCGCAAACCGATCGGTGTCCCGCCCCGCCGGCAAACTGGCAATCTTTCCGTGCAGAACCTGGTGAAGGCGAACAGAAGCCCCGGGACAAACGAAGGAAACACGAACGCAGCTTCTCCGATGTCGGCTCCTGGCCCGTTACCGGACACTGCGCCGAAGCAGGTCACGTTTTACATGGCCACGGATGACCTAAAGCGAGCCAAGGCGGCCTACACCGGAACCAGCGGCCAGGAGATGGATCGGAGCTGGTCCGACTTTGTTTCCCGTGCTGTCCTCAGGGAAGTGGAACGGCGTGAAGGTCTCTATAACGAAGGAGATCGGTACCAGGGTGGGGCGCGGAACTTGGCTCCAGGCCGAAAGATTCAGCTTTGACCGCGATGCAGTCTTTGACAGTAATGCCGTCAAAGTAGGGAAGCAACTGCAGGGGGCCGACCGGAAGTACTGACATGTAGGATCTAAAACCAGTACCGAACGAAAAGGCCCAACCCTATGGGCCCGGTACTCCTGAAGGTGTCGTGAGCCGCCAAGTTTGTAGCGGAGCGACGCCTCTTCGTGTGATTGTGGTGGAGTGAATACTGGACTTATGGAGGACTGGACCTTGGTCGGACGCGATTTCGACTTGCTTGGCCAGAAGCCTGGCCCCACGTGCCTGGGGTTAGCCTTGTTGTTGGGGTGGTTTGTGAAAAAGTGAAATATCCGACGTTAGTGCGATATTTCAACAGAAACGATCAGTCGAAGGCGTGACGACGGGGCCTGCTCGTGGCCACGCGAGGTCACCGTCTGCATTTGGTGTATAGCGAAGGGAGGTGCGCGTTGCTTTGGTGGGGACACGACAACAGCTACACAGTGGGCCCTTGTATTTGCTGGCCTCTATGAGATCACAGCCAGTGTCTTGCGAACGATCGTTACCGGACGCTGCGCAGGCTTAGCGTCGGATATTTGACGAATTCACAAGCCTGTGTAAGACTCCCCGCTGCAGACTCTCTCAATCTTTCCTTCCCTCCGGTTCGATTCACAAATAGAGCGTCCAGAGACGCTACAAGGCGAAAAGGTGGCAAGCCCACAACAGAAGAGTGGGGGAGAGAGGCTACACAGAGCGCACCAGAGCGCGAGAGGGGTTACACGAAGGCTAAGAGGTTAGCTGAGAGCCAGAGCCTGCAGGGAATGACCGTCTTTCCCCAGGTAAATGCTGACTCGGCTGCCAGTCATCTCAGTTGGTCTTCGTCAGAGGCTCACGTTGACGGGGCGAATGTACAACAAGCGATAGCTGCTAGATACATCGGTGGTCATGGTTGAGTACTCCATGGTCTTCAAAAGAGACGCGGTGTAAAAGTGCTCTTCTCCCGTAGGAAGCCCAGATATCTGGACTTTGGCATCAGGCGCCATCTGTCCCGAATACCTTTGTCCAGCAACGTTGTCGAAGAGCTCGAAGATGCCGGTCCGGAGATTAACGCCAACCAACGTAACCCTGGATAGTTCCAACTTCTCACTATCAGGGCTTCGATTGTCAATGATCGACAGGGCATTCCGGACCGATTCGAGGCCAATTTTAGCGACGCTCAGCTGTCCACGATGATCAGCCAAGAACACGCCGGCTCCGGTCTCGTCGTCTGAAAGCATCGTTAAAAGGCTACGGAATTTACTTCGAGCCCTAATGCCATATCCACCAAGTAGCCTCGTCAATTCTTCTTGCGAGTCGGCCGCTTGTAGAAGCTCGAGCAATCTCCCTGTCGATTTGTTTACTAGGTCGTGCCCGATCAGTGTAGGGCTTGATTTTGGTGCAAGAACCATGACGAATGATGCTGCTTGGGCGCCGGTGAAAACGAGTTCTGATTCTTGGAGAATTTCTTCGGGTATCAGCCCTCGAGCCGTCGGCCTGCCACGCTCTTCTTGCGCCAGCGAGTCAACTGTGTCTTGAAAGGATCCTGCCAGTCGAGACATTGAGCGGAGTGAAACCTCGGTTCGAAGCATGTCGACGGGAAATATCTCTAGTGCGATGCGAGTTCTAAATTCCCCCTCGGAGTCGGCTCTGAACTTTTCCGGATTGAAAGAGGGGAGAGTTTCAGTTGCGATCTCCAACCGTGCTTCGGCAAGAGGAAGCCAGTCATCCTGTATTTGATCAGCAGGAATTGTCTCAAGTCGATTTCCGGGATCGGCCTTCCCATATTCAGCCGTAATTTTATATACGAAGCGATCTTCTGCTTGGGTATATACCTCCCGCAGAGGGATATACCCGCTACGAACTAGATTCATCCGATCGCGGGACACCGAAACGTAGAGATAGGTTTCGGTGTATTCTTCTTCATCCTCGTCTACACAGTTAGCCAAGTAGAGGTTCCCCGCGCGGTTCTGTGCGACGAAGAGGCGCGGCCCGTCGTGTTCAAAAAAGACTTCCGAAATTTCAAGGGGCCCGAGGACAGTGTCAGTGGTAGGTACAAGTGTCATGGTTTTTCCGCCACACAGGTTGCTGTCGGGATATGGGTAAGTGGATTGGGCCACCAGTCATGATGAGAGTCACCGCTTCTAGGGCTCGCATCGATCCAACCGCACGTCAGATCGACTGACGATATCGATTTTTTCCGGGCCCACGGGGTGCTCTGTTGGGCCTTCACCAAGTCCTCGATATCTGTGAATACAGAGTGCCCATAACAGTCACGTTTCGCGTCTGACCCTGGTGCGGTGCACGCGCCCATTGACTTACTGATCGGAAGAATCCAGTCAGCGTTCGGGACCGTGTCGCCAATTTTGAGCTTCCCCGTTGTCAACCGAAAGACCATCCCCGTTGCTGGAACTGCAGTGTGAGGATGGTGAGGGAGCGGGAATGCCGCTGGCGGCACGCTTGGAATTAAGCTCATTGTGATGACTCTAGCAACGAATGCCACCAAGTTGGGTTAGGGCGCAGCCACAATGAAGGGCGGGTAGCAAGTTGCGGGGCATAGTGGTCGCCTGTCAGGAAGAAGGTCCTCTTCCTGAGAGGCCACTGGAGCTGTGCCCAAACCACGGCCGCCAAAAATGCCGTGGTTATCAGTTTCGATACCCAACGCTGGCTCATAGGTCTGGCTCATCCAGAAGGGGTGACAGACTCTAACCCCTGAATTAAGCCTGAATTAAACCCACCTCTGCTAAACCACTGGAGTCTGCTTTAACTCATAAACAAGACTCAACATAAGACCTCGGTTAAGAGCCGAACACCCTTTCACTCGCAAGCAAAACTCACGAGTCAGTTGTCAACCAAACCCCGGTCGGACCTCCCCTGAGTGGTCCGCCCTGGTGCACCTGGAGGTGCCACTGTCGCCCGGGGTGCAGCCTCGACGGAGGTGTCCACCACCCCGGTCACCGTCAGTGTCCGAGGCCAGCCATTCATCCCGAAAACCCGGCAGCAGCACCCAAGATAGGGTGCTGGGTGTTTGCAGGTTCGTGTCAGGGAAATGGGCGTCCGCTTCGCGGCCGGCTGTCTAAGCCCGGGTACGACTGCGCAGGCTCCGTCGTGTCCGGTCCCACTATTTTTTGGTTGCTGTCCTTCGGATTCTACGTGTCCGCTCCACCCTGTCTAGCCCCTCCTGCGTCGGGGCCAAGGGGCGGGAAAACATGTTCCGGCGCTCCTGCGTCGCTGATTTCCTCCACACTCTTTCTCGCCCCTTGCCCTAAAGGGTAGACAGGGCTCCGTCGGCCACAGCTCCACGCTGTTTCGCCAGCAACCAAAAAACAACGGGGAGAAGACAGAGAGTAGCTGGCCGGGTTGCACCGCTCACTCACCCCATCCTTCGCACCAGGAAAGAGAACACCATGAGCCTGACAACGTTGATGCCCGTCACCACGCAGGACACCCGGGAAATCATTACTTCCGGGCAGGTCCTGGGCGACTACCACCACGACACCGGTTACGACTGGATGGAAGACATCAAAGCTGCGGGTTGGGCGGTCATTCCAAGCTGGGGTGTCGAGGGCTGGGACCTTGGGACGTGGCCGTACGTCATGGTGGCCGCTACCGGCACCGCCGATCACCGCGGTGAGCTGTTCGGTATGGCTACCTACTGCGAGGGCGACGTCACCACGACGTGGTACCGCACCCGAAAAGGCCACTGGGTAGCGATCAGCGTCCACGCCCACTTCCACTGGATGAGCGGACAGGCGTCCGGCCCCGGTGACCTGCCGGAAACAGCGGCGGACATGCGCGCCGAGTACGCCCAGCCCTTCCCCGGCTGGCTCCACTAGTCACCAACGTGTGGTGGCCCTCCCCAAAAGCCGGGGGAGGGCCACCACACCCCCCACCCCCACAGCACCCACAGCCACAGAAAGAGCAGCCATGACCACACCGTGGCGGCGGGGGAGGGCTGAGTGAGGATGGGAGCCTTTGGTAGGGGAGCCGGGTTTTCAGGCGCCTGGGGGATTGGCGATGAGGTTCTCTCCGTTTTTGCACCACAGCCACCGGACGCCGCGCACGCCGGAAACGACACCCGAAACAGTCCAACTATCCTCTAAAAATTCCCGTAATATCAGGCCAAAGCACCTGTTCATTCATATGAATGAAGGGTATAATTGAACCTATACAGCAGCACAGCCGAACGTAACTTTTGACCATACGAAACCAGGGACTGACCATGCTGACCATCACCCTCTACTCCAAGCCTGGCTGCTTCGGATGCCGCAAAACGGCCGAGAAGTTCACAGCACAGGGTGTCCCTTTCCGGGAAGTTGACCTGACCACGACGCCCGCGGCGCTGGAGTATGTGACCGAAGAGCTCGGCTACTCCCAGGCCCCTATCGTTGTCGTGGATGACCACTTTCACTGGTCCGGGCTCCGCCCGGACATGATCGAGGAGGCCATCGCCGCCTTCCACACCCAGGCCATCACGACGGCGACCGCTGGTGCGGGGGAGTGAGGGGCCATGATGGACGAAGAAGACCTGGCCGTCTTCATCACCGCCGATCCTTTGGCCTGGCGGATCTGGCTGAAAGGGTACGAGACCGGACTGGCCCAGGGCCACGACGACGAGAGGGACGGGATGGATAACCTCGCTGACCTGACCGCGCGCCGCCAGCTCACCCTCCAGGACTGCGAACGGCACATCAGGGCGGAGCTGGCGAACACGCTCACCATGGCAGAGGTCCGCAGGGCCAGGGCAAGTACCCGCCCCGGCAGCTACCGTGGCGGCCCCGTCGCCTGGGACAGTGAGGGGACCGGTGAGTAGAAAGAAACCATCCTCCTTCGCCCCTTACTTCACCGGTGAGGACGCTGACCAGGTACGGGCCGCGTTCCTGGCCGCCGGCCATGTCGAAGGCTACGCGTCCATCTCCGAACTCATCGAAGCCGCCACGCTCAAAGAAGTGCGCCGGCTCCAACGCAAACACCACAATGGCAAGCCCTGGGAAGGAGCCGGCCCCGGAGCCCTCCGACCGGGACAACGCACCAGGACCGAACAAGACACAGAAAGAAAGAAAAACCGGGGCAACCAGCAAACATGAGGCTGGTGGGTGTTAAGAATCCCGCCGGCCCTGGCGCGTCAGCCCCGCCCAACCATGAGCCCGTGAATCAAGAGCGGCTAGCTGATCCGGGGCGAGGGTTCCCTGGCTGAGCTTTTGTCGCTGCACATGTCGCCACACACCCAGAACCCGCTCATGGTCATCGGCTGCCGCCGGGTACCGCGGCCAGGATCCTGTCTGGTTTGTGAAGGTCACCAACTGGTCGAGGCGTTCCAACCAACGCTGCGCATCCCTGACAGCCCGGGATGGTTGCTTCCATCCCGGGATCTGCTGATCAAGCCACGCCTCGTGCCCGGACGGTAGCTCAAGGCGCCGCCACGCGGCCAGCCGGACCGCCAGCCATCCGGCCATGGCCCTCGTCTCCGCGTCTCCCGAATGCTGGTGTGGCCAGCAACCCGTCCGGGCCCGATATTCATGGATCTCCTGGGTCCGTGCTGCCCAGCTCGCCGGAACGGTCTTGGTCTCCGGCCCCGGGGTCGGTTTCCGGTTTGCGGTGTGGTCCGAGTGCAGTGTTGGATCACGATCCGTCGCGACCTGGATCCGCCGAAATACCGTCGACCGGGGCACACCCGTGAGCTCAACAATCGTGGGAGCCGGGATACCCGTGCGGAACATCCGCACCGTCTCACCTTCGCCTCCGCTTTCGCTTTCGTCCATGCAGTGGAGACTACCAACCCGGCCTCGCCATTCGCGTTCGAAGAGACATCAAAACTGCCAGCGGACCCGGAGTAGGCAAGGAGCAGACCTGAACCAAGACTGGTAGAAGCGTTCTCATCTATGGTAACGTCGGAAACAGGAAACGTTATTACCATTGTTATCAAAGGGAAGGCTAGTTTTATGACTGGGCAGCAGATACCTGAGCAGCGGGCGGCGGAGGCCGCCGAGGCGTTGGCCGCCGGCGGGACTGCCGTCACAGCCCGAGCCGTCCGTGAGCGGTCCGGAGTGCGCATGACCGTAGCGGCAGAGGCCGCGCGGTCTTGGAATGAGCGCGAAGCCCAAGCTGAAGCAGTGCCCGCGCCTCCCGCCGCCGTTGAAGCGCGGTTCGTTGCGCTATGGCGCGAGGCAGTGGCCGTCGCCCGGGGCGAGTTCGTGGAGGCTCGGACCGGATGGCACGCCACGGTGGAGCAGGCACAAGCCGAGCACGACGCCGCAGTGGAGGACGTTGAGAGGGCTGAGACCGAGCGTGACGCCTTGGCCGGGCGGTTAGAGGACGCAGGCCGCCTGCATGCAAGCGCGTATGAGGCCCTGACGACCGCGAGAGATGAGGCGCGGGCGGAGACCCTCACAGCACGGGAACAGGCGGCCGCTGCCGAGATCAGAAACGGGGCGGCGCTGGCTGAGCAGCGATCCCGCGCCGACAAGGCAGAGGCCCGCGCCGAGGCCGTAGCGGGCGAACGTGACCGCCTCCTGGCTGAACGCGACGAGCTGCGCGACATGAATCGCAAGCAGAAGGACTGACGGCACGACGACAGAAATCGGGCCGGGAAAGTATCTCTGGCAAAGGCATCCGGAGGTAGCGCTGTGGAGTGGTTGGACAACCTGGTGGGAGAAGAGGCGCACCGCGGCCGTCCGCAGTAGCGACCTCGTGAGTATCGAGTTCTGGCACGTCCAGGTTCGTCTGACCTCAACCTCGGCGTTGAGGACCTTCACCCTGCGCAGGAACCCGCTCTCAACCCAATGGCTGTTTGACAGTATCAGCGACTAACGGCGGAACGACGTTGAACCCCCAGCCAATCAGCGATCAGACCTGGGCAGGGATACCGCCATACTTCGCTCGCTCATTCGATGATCTTGACACTACAGTGGCTCGCCTAAGCTGAGGCCATGGAGAAACAGCCCGTCCGGAAGAAAGCGCCTTACAGCGATCTGAGCTTTTATGACGACAATATCGGGCTGTATAACAGACTGAAAGACGAGGTCATCTTCACCCTCGAAGATGCGTTGGACTTCCCAGTGCACAGCGTAGTGGGCAGGGTAAAAGAGCGAAAAAGCGTCTTCGGCAAGATCACACGGAAGTCCTACGCATCGCCCGGCCAGGAAATTGAAGACATAGTCGGGGTAAGGGTGATCTGTCTTTATCGCGCCGACTTAGCGAAGGTCGATGGTCTGATCAGGCCGCTTTTTGATGTTCTCACATACGAAGACAAGACCGCGTCCGAAGATGATGACCGCTTCGGATACACGTCCGTGCACTATGTGTGCACGCTCAGCAAGACTGACTCGGGTTCGCGGTACAACCGTCTGTGCGGCCTTAAATTCGAGCTGCAAGTTCGGACAATTTTGATGGATGCTTGGGCGAATGTTTCACACCACCTTGCCTATAAGGGCGAGCACGGGTTCCCAGCGGATAAAAAGAAGGGCTTCAACGCCCTGGCGGCCACGTTGTATCTAGCCGACGAACAATTTCAGAAACTGGCCACTGCAGCAGCAGGCTCTCAGCCCCCACGTTCCGGCTACCCCCTTGACCTGGATACAACCACGGAACTACTCGAAGAGCTGCTTCCGGGCCGAGTCGACTATATAGAGCCACCCAAAGGCGTGCCCCCTGTCAACGTTCAACTTGGGACGTCCATACTCGTAGCCGAACTCATTGAGGTGGGGTATCGTACCGTCGGACAACTGCGAGCTGACTTGGAGACGTACCTTCCTGCTGCACTCCATTGGGAAAAGGACAATCCTGGACCTGGAGAGGGAGGAAAATATTTCCGCGTAGGCATTGCCAGGCGCGCACTATCCTTCGGCAACGATAAATTTCGGTCCCTCATATACGAGAAAACATACGACTAAGCCATCTGGGAGTACGCGGGGAGACGCACCGTGACGGTCAGGCACAACCAATATCCGCACAATCGTGAGGTCAGGGGCTAATCCCCTCGACCGCCACACGTTGCCAGCCGTTGCCTACAAGATGACCCCTGCGAAACTCCGTCTCGCTCTAGCCTCCATGGGCAACCCCGACACCAAGGTCAGCGACCTCAGCACCGAACTCGGCATCACCCGCCAGACCCTATATATGTCAGTTTCAGAAGTCGTCTGCGCCAAGGGTTTGAGGACCAATGCTCGGAAAAGTCACGCTAGACCAATCTCCAGCCGTAACGAGGGTTGCCTCGGCTCGCTGAGCCTGCAGGGCTAAACACAAATACTTTGACTGCGGCCGAGGATCCCCCGTACAGGCGATTCGAGGCGCAGACCCCGTCCCAGGCGGTGTCGGAGCGGTTCTTCTTCCTGGACGACTCCGATCCGAACCTCGTCGCTAAACGGCGCAGTGATCGCAATCGACTCCGGTTCAGTCGTCAACCAGTGACCGTCCGATGCCTCGGACCACACCGTCCAATGAGTCGCCAACTTGTTTCAGGCCCTGCGCTACGACGATCACCTCAACAAATCAAACATTGGGCGACACGCCACCCCAGCGCCGTGGCGGCGCGTAACAGTCATGCTGACCAGAACCTCCGCTGCACGGCCCCACCGGCCTAGCGTGACTTTCCCGCACGTTTGTCCTCAAGCCCCGGGATCTTGCCGGGACCCGCCCGATTGACCACCTGAAGACCGATCCCGCACCCCTGTTCCGCGCGCTGGAATCCTTCCGCTGGCGTTAGCGCCGGTTACTCACCGAATATCGTCAAGTTTGGTGTGCCTCATGGCCCAGCGTCCTAACCTCCACTGTGGAAGGATCAATGCATGCTTCGGAACACGGCACTGCCCCAAACCATTCAGATATACCTGCCGCAGGGTGACCCCGCCGGCATCCGAATGGCCGAAATCACCACACGTACCGTTTGCGTCTTCGAAGTTCCCCGCCCGCTGCTTCGGGAATTCAGGGACATGCCCGAATCCAAGCAGGTCGGTGTCTACTTCCTTTTTGGTTCCTCGTCATCGGGCCTTCCTTCCTGCTATATCGGACAGAGCGGCGCCATAGGAGACAGGCTAAAACAACACTCCGATAAAAAGAACTTCTGGGACCATGCACTGGTCGCAGTGTCCCTGACAAACGCCTGGACCAACACTCACACCGGATACATGGAATGGCAGGTCATCAAGCGGGCAACCGTGGCCGCCCGTTATGAATTGCACAACGGCAACGATGCCTCGAACCCCCACACCCCGGCCCCCCTGGAATCTGACTGCCGAGAGTACTTGGAAACCATCTCAATCCTCTTGACGACTCTGGGTTATCCAATCCTGGAGCCTCTGATGGCGGTACCGCTGCCGGGCGCCAGCGATGGTGCCGGTACCCTGGGCTTCAGAGAGGGCGGAACCGAAGCCAGAGCAAGGCCGACGACCGAAGGCCTCTTGGTTCTAGCAGGATCCGTTGGCAACGCAACCGCCCGGCCATCGCTTTCAGCATCTCTCCTACGCCGCCGCGATGACCTTATAGCGCAAGGCGTTGTCGAAGTTCGCGGCAATAACTACGTCTTCCTTAAGGACCAGCTATTCAACAGCCCCAGCACCGCCGGTGCAGTAATTTTGGGCGGCAGCATCAACGGCAGAATTACATGGAAAACAGCTACAGGTCGAACCTTCCAACAACTTGAAGACCAAGCGCTGAGCTGACACTGGACAGCACCAACTCAACAAGCGGCAGCGGCCGGGTGAAACGCATACGCCGGAGTGCAGCGGAAACCCTAAACGTCCGTTACCGTGACAATCACGCAGGACTGAGAACTGCGACGATGGTTGGAATCCACCCGTCATGCCGGGGCCAAAAAGGGTCGACATAGTCAAACACCAGCTTTCCCACTCACGGTCTCCGGGGGTTCCTGCTGTCGAAGACCAGCACTCCACCTACTCGCAGATGAGCGCGGATTTCCACCTCTGGCATGCATCTCCAGCGGTCATTACATCGACTTGACCTGGGCCTCGATAAAGGCGATCTCGTCGGCGTCGAGCCCGTACTTGGCAAACAACTGCTTATCAATCTCTGGGATCGGCTTGCTCCAGTCGATGTCCGATTCCGACGTGAAGTCCTGCAGCGGGACGTACTTCCAGACCTTGGCCGGGTTGTGCTGGGTGATCTTCAGAATGCCGAGAAGTGCGCGGGCGAACTTCGACTTGACATACTTGAGGCAAGCGTCGGCAGTGGCCTGGTCGTTGAAGCATCCGATCGTGATGAAGGTCTGAGTGACTGCCACATCCGGCCCGACGACAACAGGGGTTGACAGCACCTCGCCCAAATCTCCGGAACCATTTGCGGCCGGGACCACGACCTTGTGCGCTCCGAAGCTCTTCGGGCCGGTGAGGTACTCGCTGCGAGTCCAGCGGTAAGCACGAGCACGCCCGGCAAGCCCGTACACGCGGACATACTCCTGGTTTCCTCCAGGGTCTTCGGAGTGATAGAGGAAGGAGAGTTGCTGGAATGTCCTGGTGTTGATCTTGAACTGTTCACCGCTGGACATGATGGATGACGCGTGGGGATGGTCATTGTGCATCTCGGCTGTATACCGATATGAGCGCGAACTCGTGATCTCGGGGGCGATTGACTCCACGTGCGACTCGATCACCTTGTGGAGGATCGTATTGAGTTCCGGGTACTTCGTGAACGTGCCAATCGGCTCACCGTTGTAGTCGTCGTCGCGGTAGGTAACGGCGATACCGCCCTTGATGTCCGTGCCAGGGAAGAGCTCGTCGCTGTTGGGCACGTAGTGCGGGACGGTCAGATGCGGGTCTGCGAGCATTTTCTCGTTCCACGCTTTCGGGGTGTACCCAGCGTTGAACAGGAAACGCGCCGGGGTGATGAGCACGACCTTCTCTCCGACCTCGTAAGCCGCGTCCATGAACTGGTGGTACACGGGCATGCTGTGAGTCGCAGTGCCGCCGGCCTCTTCCTGGTACGGCGGGTTGCCGATCACTACGTCGAATTTCTTACTCATGGTCAGTGCCTTTCCGTCAGCATGTCATCGGCCATCTCTTGCCGCTCATCCGCGGTCATCCGAGCGAGGTTGCCGACCCTGAAGTGGCCGGAGTACTCGACCCACTTCTTCCGTTCATCAACGCCGCCGGAGACGGCCTCGATGGTGATGCGGTGAAGGATCTCGTTGTGGCTCATTTCGAAAATCTGTGAGGTCAGGATGTGCTGGAGGCGCTCATCCTGGACGGGGAATAGTTCGGCCAGGCCTGTGTCGAGACGACGCACTACCTCCATCAGGAACAGGCCGGCTGTCGAGAAGAGATCCGCGAACGTCTTGTCCGGGTCGGTGAAGATGCCCGGGCTCTCCGCCTCGAGGGTGTCAACCATCATCTTCACGATCGGCTGCGGGGTAAACACGAGAGATGTCTTCTGCTGCGGGATGTAGGCGAAGATATTCTCGGTCTGCGCGTCGTCGAAGTAGTCGGCCAGCGCTTCCTTCTTGCCCAAGAACTCCTGGACAGCCTGATCGAAGACGGCCTCGTCGAACATGCCCGGGATCTTCGTGACTGTGCCGTTCTCCTCGGTGATCTCCTGACCGCCTCGAAGGAGGCGGAACTCGGCTTCGCTGATGCCTGTGATCTCCTCGAACACGTCGTCGGGCGTGTAGTCGTCGAAGTTCGAGAGGCGGATGCCGCGGTCCCCATACGCCATGAGGAACATGGGGATCGTTCGCGCGAAGCCGCGCAGGTGGGAGCGGGCGTCGTCCATCGTCTGGTTTGCACGCTTTTGCTCCTTCTTGGTTTCCTCGCGAGTCACCACCTCGGGCACGATCGAGTCCATCGTCCCTTCGACGAGGGCCAGGATATTCGTCGTGAATGCCTTGTCCTGCTCGGCCTTCTTGGCCTTGGTGACCTGGGCCTCGGCCTCGGTGGCCGCATTCTTCAGCTCGTCTTCCAGATGCTTACTGGCGATGCTGTGCTCGGTGTAGGCGCGCTCCACCTGGCCCTTCACGACCTGCTCGGTGCGCTTCTCGTCGCGCTCGACCTGTTTGACCGTGAGCTCGTAGGCTTCCTTCAACTCCTCGCGCTTCTGGCGACTCTGCTCGGTCACGGCCTTCGCGATCTGCGTCGCCGCCTCGTGCGCAGGGGCACCGGGCTCTGGCGTAGGAATATCTTCGATACGCCATACGGGCTTGCCGAGCTCGGCCACTTTGGGATTGATGACAGTCTCCAAGTCGACTTGGACGTTGCCATCAAGATCCGTGACGGGCGGCGGCTGCGGAATGTCGAAGCTCTGCCTATTAGTGATCTTGCCCTGCTTGGCGGTGGGTAGTTTGTCGAGGATCTCCTTGACGTGCTCGGAGTATCGGAAGATGCCGGCGACGTTCGCGAACAGCAGGTTGGACAGGAATCCGCGGCGCACAACCTCGCGGGCCTTGAACACTTGCGGGAACGTCAGGACCTGGGAGGCATCGAGCTCGATCATCCGGCCCTCGGCGTCCTCGCCCAGAACCGGGAAGAAGTTCAGTAGCGTGCGGATGTTCTCCTGCCGCACCTTCGCGTCCCCCGAGGGGTTCGGGTGCAGGTTGTTGGCGAAGGCGTCGAAGATCGTCAGCGTGCGCTCGGGTGCGAAGTCGAAGATGTACGCGTTCTTCTTCTGGTACACGTGCCCGGCACGCTCAAAGGTGCAGGGGTTCTGCGCGCGAAACGCCGCTTGCATATATTGAGCCGGAGATGACAGGTTGGACAACATGATGACCGCTGTCCATTCGGGCACTGTCACGCCAGTAGTCAGCTGCCCAACCGACAGGGTAATGGTCTTGCCGTTCGCCTTCTCGGCCGCCGAGATGGACGCGCGCACCTTGTCGAGAGACTTGCCAACGGTAATCGGATCGGTGTCGTCGGAACGGCCGTCCCCCGCCGCCAGGATGACCTTGTAGTCCTTGAATACGTCGTGCCCCTTGAGGAGTTTCTCCAAAGCCCTCGCGGAGGCAACCCGGTTTAGCAGCCAAAAAGAATGCCGGATCTCATCGCGCAGCTCGGGAGTAGAGAATGGGTACTTCGCATTGGTCGCCATGCAGTCGAGGAACTTGATTACCTCGGCCTCGTGCTCAAAGAACCCGTTGTCCTTGGTCGCGAAGAACTCGTTGAGGTCGAACGTGTAGTCGATGTTCGCATCGTCCTCATCGATCGCGACGCCCTCGGCCAGACGGTCCGTGATCATCCGCGAGATCTGATAGGTCAGCAGGTTGAGCGTCGGCAGTGCCGCGTACGGGTTCTCCTTGCCTTCATCGGACCACTGCAGGCGGGCCGTCTGCTCGTCCTCGTACGTCCAATTGAAGATCTGGTCCCGGTCGAACTTGCCGGAAGCCAACGCCCTGAAAGGCGTACCCGACAGGTGCAGCGTCCGCCTGCGATTGATCTGGTCGAACGCGACGTCGGTCTTGGTGGTGTCGATACCTTCGTGAGCCTCGTCGATCACCAGTAGGTCCCAGTCGAAGTGAGCGATGTGCGTGAGCTTGTCGTACGAGCCGCCGAAGTACTGAGACCCCTTGAGGTCCTGCAGCGAGAGGAACTCTACGATGCGCGGATCCTCGTCCTGATGGTTGAGCGAGAAGGCTCGCCACTGCTCGCGAGTCATGGGCGAACGACTGGCCAGTGAGGCCGACTCCGAGACGAACCGATATGTGGTCTGGTGGCCGATGAAGTGCGTGAAGTCGTCGAACCAGGAGTTCGCGATTGCCGGGCGGTTAGTAACGATCAAGACCCGCCGGACGCCAAGAGTCCGCATCAGGTCATACGTCGTCAGCGTCTTGCCGAACCGGGGCTTGGCGTTCCAGAGCACCTCGCTCTGCCCCGACTGGAAAGCAGCCACGGCTTGGTCGACGGCCGCCTGTTGCTCGGGACGCAGGACATAGTCTTCTTCCACGCCGATGCTCGGTACGTCGCGGAAGTCCTGACCGGCAAAGTCGTTGAAGTACTCTATTGACCCCTTCGGCGCGATCATAAAGTGATGCCACTCCGTGCGCTTGGGCTGAGTCTCACGCTCGACGCCTTGCTGGTGAAGGTAGGAGTGGAAGTCCTTGTCCGTGAAGCGCCCACCGGCTTCAGACGTGAACAAGGCTCGGCGCACCCACACCTTCTTCTTCTCGACGGACAGCTGGGATGCCTGCTGTGCAATACGGGCGTCGGCGCTCTCCTGCTCCGTGTACCCGATCTTCTCCCAGCCAACGTACTTGGGGATGTCCGGCGTCGTCCACGCGTAGATCAGTGGAGTGATTTCGCGGAACGTGCTGATCTTCGGACTAGGCACCGGCCCTCACTTCCTCGGGGACCTTGTCGATCCGGCACACCTGATAGCTGTCGTAGATGGTGAAGTCGAAGACGCCGTCGTCGCGCAACGAGGCGAGCGTGAACGGCTCACGCTGCACCATGCTGGGGGTTCCTCCAATCCGGATCCACCACGAGAACTGGATATCCTGACCCTTTGGGGTCTGGCCGGTCAGGGTGTTGCCGCGGACGATGTTTGTGTCGATGAGAAACACCGCCGCCCGGCGCAGGTCGGTGTCCGGGCCGCAGGGAGTGCCGTGGGCCTGGTGGAAGCCCAGGAACTCGGCGATCATGATCGCCTTCGCGTCCTGGTGGTTGTCCTCCAGCAGCTCGATGCCGTAGATCGAGGCCAGAGCGAACAGCGACTCCTCCGGCCACTCTTCGACCGGGTAACGCTTCTCGATCGCGTGGAGCTTACGGCGCAGGATCGCGACCAGGAAGTTGCCGTCGCCCGCTGCAGGCTCAAGGAAGGTCTTGTCGACGAAGTCGTGGCCGGTTTCCAACTCCTCGCGGACCAAGTCGAGCATTCGGTCGACCATGTGACGCGGAGTGAAGACCTCACCGTAGGTCTTGACACGATGGCGCGACTTCACGACCTGCTCCTCAACAATCGTCACCGTCACCGTCGCCGTCACTGTCACTGGTGCCATACTCCTTGCATCTTAGGCCGCGCTGATCTGTTAGGCCCGCGCGGGCCTAACTGACTTTACCCGCAGCTCGTTGCTGATCTGGCCGCGCCTCTCCCGGACAGGCCAACGAATGGCAATGTCTCAATTCCTTGCAACTGGGATGCCCCCTGCACCGCGACTGTGGGAAGCGGTGACCTGGTCAGCATCGAATACTGGCAAGTTAGTTCAGGTCCGCCTCGAGCTCCTCGAGCTCCGCGCTGCGGACCTTCACACTGCGCCGGAACCCGCTCTCTCCACCCAATGGCTCCTTGAAAAGCATCGCGGCTAGTAGTACTTAGTTAGGTTGGTGCTCGTGGGTGGCAGTAGGGGCAGTATCCGGTCCGGACGGCGACGAGGTGTTGGAGCTCGCGGAGGATGCCGTAGAGGCTCAGGCTGCCCCAGGCGCTTTTGGGCGTGTCAGGCGCAGTGTGGTGATGAATAAATGGGCGGCGGTGACGAGGGTGGCGTGGTGGTGCCAGCCGAGCCAGGTGCGGCCTTCAAAGTGGTCGAGCCCGAGACCGGTTTTCAGTTCGCGGTAGTCGTGCTCGATGCGCCACCGGATTTTCGCGATCCGGACGAGTTCCTTCAGCGGTGTCGTCTCCGGCAAGGTGGAGAGCCAGTAATCGGTGGGTGTGGGTGCGCCTTTGGCCCATTCCGCGAGCAGCCACTTGGCGGGGAGGGAACCGTCCTGGGCGCGGGGAATTTCACGGTTTGCGGCCCGGACCCGCAGTGCAATAAAACGGGACCTCATCGAAGCGGTTTTGTTGCTCGTGGTGGACTTGGTCCCGTGCCGCCAGGTGACCTGATGCAATCCCTTACGGCCGGCTGCCACGACCATGTCCTTCAGTGATGTGGGGGCGTCCAGGTAGCGGCGCTGGTGTGAGCGGGGGCCTTTGCCGGCGTACTCAGCCACGCCGATCGCTGCGTCCTGCAGATGTGCTGTGGTCGAGTGCTTGACGGCGACCATGTAGGGGATCGCCCGCTCGGTCAGCCCGGACCGGAACGCGGTGATCTCCCCATAGACGGCGTCTGCGACCATGATCGGGGGCCGATAGCCCCAGGCGCCCGGTTCGTCGATCATTTCCAAGGCCATCGCCCACTTCGTCCGGTGGCGCTGGAGCTGGGGGATCTGCGCCTTGGCCCGACGGGCGGCGATCATTTCGGCTTGGGCATTCGTGTCCGCGGACGTGTCATCCCAGGCTTGCGGCACATAGAGCCGCCAGTCCAGCGGGCAGGACGCCTGGTCAGTGGCCGCATGGATACTGACCGCGATCTGGCAGTTGCCGATCTTGCCCAACGTGCCCGAATACTGCCGCGCAACGCACGGCGAGGAGCCGCCTTCCTTCTTGAACCCGGTATCGTCAACAACCCACGCATCGGGGCCGATCACCTCAACGGCCTTGCGCACCAGGACCCGGCGCACCGGCTCGAGCTTCCACGGCGAGGACGAGACGAACTGCTGCAGCTGCTGGTAATCGACCCCGAGCAGGACGCCCATCGGCTGCATCGACTTCCGCCGCCCGTCCAGCATCAGACCGTGCAGATACAGGTTCCCCTTGTTCCGCTGATCCGCCCGCGGAAGCGACGCGAACACATCCTGAACGAACGCTTCCAGTTCCGCTTTGGTCTCAGCAAGCTCATCCGGTTTCGTGCCTCAAAAATTAACAGAATCGGTCAGGGATTAAAAGCCGCCACGCCGACCTAACTAAGTACTACTAGGGGCGCGTCGACGTTGAAGGCACGGCCCATCAGCGATCAGAGCTGGGCAGGAATCCGCCGAGAGTTCACACTGCCAACCCTCGGGTAATTGCGGCGCCGGCTCTCCGAGCTGATGGAAGACCCCGAACCCGTGACTCAGCAGCTCGTCCGCGTCTTCATCGACAACGGCACCTTCTGCCCCGGGTTCCAGTTCCTCCCCGGCGGACAACTCCAGCCAACCGTCACCGCGCTCTTTCGGAGGGCCATGGAGCTGGGTGTGCAACCTAACTACTTCGCCCTCTGGATGATCGCCCCGTTTAGGGACCTGGCCGGGAACCGCCCCGTTGACCATCTGACGACCGACCCCGCTCCACTGCTGCGTGCACTGGAAAACCACCGCTGGCGCTATAACTGAGAATGTTCCGGCTCATCCGTTAAAGGCGGGAGGGTCGGCGCCGGGGCCCGTTCTCCTCGTTTCCCGTCGACTATTTCCAGTGAACGATGCTATGACCGGGCCCGCTGGGTCCAGGCCCTATATCCGGGGTCACAATGGCGGAACCTCTTGGGGGCCCAACCACGCCGGCGACATCTAACCGAGAGTGGTCCCATCGGGGTGGTTTGTGAATTCGTGCGGCGATGATCGACCTCTCGGACCCGCGCACCACCCGTCGCTATGACCACGCCCGGCACACACTGGCAAAGTCCGCAAGCTACGACGTAGCCCGAGTACTGGCCTGAATGACGAACCACGGGCGGAGGGGACGCAGTACTAGAACATTGGTCTTTCACTCTGCAAGAATCTAACGGTGTCTGTCTATCTCAAAGATCTCAGCGGTCTTCCCCGGCCGGACTCTTGGTTTGACGCCGATGGACGCGAGGCATTTTTCCGGCACTCGGCCATTTTGGCACTGGGGTGGCCTGATGAAGTCATTAGGCAATGGCTCTGGGAACACGGAACCTACGAGCCATTCCTAAGGGATTACGGCACCATTGATCTGAGCTGCGTTGCTTGGTCATGTGAGTCCGTTCCCGTAGAGGAACTAGACACCATGCAGACCGGTCCAAGTGAGCCTGACGTGATCGAAGGATACGCCGTACTCCATGAATATTCTCTGAAGGTTCGAGAGCATCAGCCAGGCATAGTGGATGCCTGGGCCGGCGAGGGGACTTGGCTTGTCCCGCCCATCCTTATCTCGCGCGTACTCTTGCAGCCAAGTAGTGAAGGGTTGCAAGTAGTCGAAGGCCGCACGAGGGTCGGTGTACTCCAAGGTAGGCGAAGAAGTGGGCTATTCGTTGCTGACCATCACAAGGCTTGGGTGGGTCGATCCCGCGACGAAGCTGATCCCCTTCATCAGGCTGGGACGGGTATCACCAGCTGCAATGTAAGCAGCAGCTGAACCACGACGTCTCCGATGCGGCGAGAGAATACTCGTTGCACCGGGGCCGTTGTCAAGTGTCCATCAGGGTGTACCCGAACTAACATGTTGAGATCACTGCAGAGTTACGTCAATCAAGGTATTTTTCGACTATGGTTAGACATAACTGATGGAGGGTTATAAAGATGGCTGGACACAAAGGGCAGGTAGTTGGCTACGTGCGGGTTAGCGCTGCCGACCAGAACGAGGCGCGGCAGCTCGAAGCACTTGGCCCTGTGGACAGGCTGTTCTCCGAGAAGGTCAGCGGCAAGAACACAGACGACAGAGCCCAGCTCCAGCAGATGCTCGTCTACGTCCGCGACGGGGACAAGGTTCGGGTGAAGTCACCCGATCGCCTGGCACGGTCCACGACGGACCTTCTCGCTCTCGTTGAGCAACTCAAAGCCAAGGGCGTCGCCCTGGAGTTCATCGACAACCCGGCCCTGAACACTGATACGCCCCAGGGGGAGTTCATGCTCACGGTCCTGGCCGCCATCGCGCAGTTGGAGCGCAAGACCATCCGTGAGCGTCAGGCGGAGGGCATTGCCATTGCCAAGAGGAACGGCGTTTACGACCGGGTTCCGAAGCTTGCACCGGAACAAATCCAGCTGGCACGCCAGCGGATTGCCCAGGACGCGCCCAAAGCCAAGGTGGCCCGGGATCTTGGCGTCTCGCGGCAGACGCTGTATGCAGCACTGAACGGCAGCGGAAAGTACGCCGAGGTCAGCTCATGAACGATGGCGATGGGATGCGCCCGATCCCGCTGCGTGAGCTGGTTCAGGCTGCTGAACGGGGTGTATCCCAGACGCTGACCGCTTACAGCACGCCAGGAAGGAAACCGTCAGGAAGACATCCGAGACCCGCGACAACACCCGTCAATACGAACGAGCCCTGGACCTGGCTAAGACCCGCATCGGCATCACGACCGGAACAGGAAGAACCCAGCTGCCCATCACAAGCATCACCGGCGGCAACTGGCGTGAAACACCGATCATCAAATCCCGCCTGGCCGGCGGCTTCTGCCTCCGCGCCCCGGCGCAGGAAGCCTGCCCCTATGCGAACATCTGCGAACACTGCCCCAGCTTCCGCACCGAGAACAGCAACCTGCAAGTGCTTCAAGCCCAACGCAAAGACGCCGCCCTCCTGGCCCAAGACGCCATCGGGCGCAGCTGGGACAGCGAAGCACGAAGACACCAAGCATTGGTCAAACAGCTCGACCTACTCATCCAGGAAACCGGCATAGCATGAAACCCGAACCGCTCAACGAAAGAGTCGAAGCAGCCCTGCACCAGCTCCTCACGGCGAGAGGTGCGCCGGGGCATCGACCTCACCCACCGCCGTATGGGATGCGCCAGGCCCAGCGCCGGCGGAGTGGTCCTGGCCCCGGATCCTTCCCCAGCGCAGCACCTTCGTGGGCAGTGCCGACCTGTAGTGGTGCCGGCAGGATCATGACCTCACGTTCTGACAACAACACCCGGCCACAATGCCCCGCCCCGACCCCGGGCCACTGAAACCGGTTAACCTCAACGGGTTCGCTCTGCCTGCACAGGTTCTGGCACGGGGAAGCAGCAGGGCGGGCTGGCTAGGGCAGGTGCATCCGGTTTCGGACCTGGCCGCTCACGCTTCAGGGGTGTCCGGGAAGGGTCTCACAGGCGATGCGATCGCCGTCGGAGTCCAGCCGGGCCACGTCCCCGTAGTAGGGGTAGTAAGTATCGAACCAGGATTGTGCCGCCTGCCAGGTGTCGAAGTCACCGCAGTTTTTGGTGTCCCCCGGATTTGCCGGTTGAGTGGGAGGTGGCGGAGGTGGCAGGACCGTTCCACCACCGCCTGTGTTGCATCCGCTTCCGACTGGGCTGGTGCCTCCATTGACGAATCTGAAGATGAAGGCGGCCATGGCGTCTCTGGCGACGGGCTGTACCGGCTGGAAGGCCTGACACCCGGAGCCTGCATCCCACCCGGTGGAGATCCCCATTGAGGCGAGCCAGGTAATTTGCTGGTAGAACATGTTCCCGGTGGAGACGTCAACGAAGGGAGATGAAGGCGGAGCCTGAAACCAGGGGCTGCCCGCAGATCGGTAGAGGAACGCCGCCATGGCATCCCGGTTGACAGGCTCAAGTGGCCGGAATGTTCGCCGGCCGTCAGGTTCCGGCCATCCGGTTGAGATGTTCATGGCTGAGAGCCAGGTGATCTCCTTGTAAAACTGATTAGACGAATCGACATCCGCAAAAGGTGACACTGCAGGCGAGGTGAAGACGGGTTTCCCGGCGAGCCGGTAAAGGAACGCGGCCATGGCGTCCCGGGCAACGGGGCTAAGGGGCCTGTAGGTTCTTGAGCCGTCTGCTTCGACCCACCCCGTGGAGATGCCCTGGGCTGCCAGCCAGGAAATTTCGGTATAAAACTGTGTTGACGGCGGCACATCGCCAAACGATACGGGCGCGGCGGTTATCGCCACAGCCGGAAGTGCTACCTGCCTGGCGCCGCAGTCGTCTTTAAGGACGGAAGCGAGTGCGGTGTGCTCGGCGGGATCGATGCTCAGGTTCCACCGGTACTTCACCAAAGTCCAGTCTGTGGCGTAGTCGCAGGCACTGCCGGTAAGGGGTGGCATCCAAGTGGAGGGGTCCTGATCGCTTTTGGATTGGTTGACGTTATCTGTGACGGCTTCTAAAGCGACGGGGAGACCGAGGTCATTTGCATAATCGCGGCGCTGGGACGCTGTCCAGTTCCTGGCGCCTGACCCCCAGGCCTCAGCCAAGGGGACCATGTGATCGATGTCCACGTCAGAGGCGTTGGTCCATGTATTCCCGTCATACCAGGACATCCATTGCCCCGTCGCGACCGTGCAGCCCGAACTCATGGTCACGGGAACCAGGGACTCCTGCTGGAGCACTTCGGCGCGGGTGTCACACCCATCGCCGTCCGCATCGATCCAATGTTCAAAGGAGGAACGATCATACCCCGCGTTCGACTCTTCCCCAACGCTGAGGTAGCTCAGCACGGTAGCCGCACTTGCAGTATCAGCAGCACCCGCTGTCTGCGGCAGGCCAATCACAGCCGACGCGGCCAGCACCAACGATGCTGACCACGAAATTATTCTGGACATCAGTGTCCCCCCATTGATAAGAACGCCCATATCGTGCGAGATCTTAGATACTACTTTGCCACCCGGTTATTCAACATTTGAAGGTACAAAGTCCGTCCCGTGCCGCCAGCAACCCGCGGGAGGCCCGGCGGACGGACGCCGGCCAAAGTGCTCTGTACTGGCCGTCGGCCGCTTATTTGCGCCACACCCACCGCCCTCTGAAGGCTGGGCACCAGCTGCGGTCGGAGGCAAGCAGGTAAAGCGTGCAGGCAGGCAAAAGACCCCGTTCGCCCTGCGGGGGCCTACTCCAACTTTCGCTGCGTGCGCCGCATCAGGCTGCTGGCCCAGATGTATCCCCGACGCTGACCGCTCACAGTATTCAGACAGGCGAGAAGGCATCACCCTGACGTCAAGTTGGGGTACACCCCAACTGGATACATCGCCTACCTGCAAAGGTCGCGCAGACGGGGAATCCGATTTTGGGTTTCAGTGCTCGACGGGGGCTTTCTGTGATCGTTTGGTCTCGTTAGTTGTCGGTGTCGATGATTCCCCAGCCGGGCCGTCGACGACAATGTGGCGGCCGCGGCTGAGGCCAGCGAACAACTCGTCCTTGACTCGTGCAAGCATGCTGTAGACATCGCCGAGCTTAACACTCAGCTGGCCGAAGTCCGCGCAACCGGGACCATGCTAAGGGAAACGCAGGACGCCCTGATGGCCCGCATCCAACTGCCAGACGCGACGAATCTCGCACGGGAGAATGGCGACTCGAAGAAGCGCTAACGCATGTCCCGAGGACAGCTGCACTCACTAACCCGCGATTTCGGTGCGGGTTAGTGAGGGTTGCGGCTTCAGGCCAGGAGCCTGCCCCAGCGGGGGTCGAGGAGGGGTATTCCGGCGAGCTGAAGGCATCGCCAGAGGGTGACGGCGACGGAGTCGAGGATGGGCACTTGCGTGCGGGTTTCGAGGTCTTCGACAACGGGAGCCCCATAGAGGTTTGTACAAAGGTAGATGAGCGCGTCGGGGTGGTCGGCGGCGAGCTCGAGTGAGCCGGGGATGAGTTCTTCGGGTGCGACGCGTGCAAAGGATTCATTGTCGCTGAGTCCTAGGAAGCGGTGTCCGGCAACATGGATCCCCTCCTCAGAGTATCGAGTGATGATTTTTTCGTTGACGTCCTGGGTATAGGGGGTGATGAGACCAATCGATTGGATGCCGAAATCGGTGAAGGCGTCGAAGTAGGCCAGGGTAGAGGTTGTTGCGGGCACGCCGGTGGCCGCGGTAATCTCGGTGGCGATCGCGCGGTCGTGTCCGGGGCCGAGCCAGGATCCGGACGTTCCGTTCCAGGCGATGACGTCCACGTCGGCGGTTGCTAGCAGTTCTGCAGCGTGGCGCATACCCGCGATGTCGAACTGCTTGTCGGCGCCGGCGTCGACCCCGATTCGGGTGACGGGAATACGTGCTGAGTGGATTGTCACGTCTTCGCGGCCGCCCAGGATGCGGTAGCTTTGCGGCTCGAGGCACGTGTTGGATGAGGGGACGATCATGCCGATGCGCTTGGGGCGTGCGGTGTGGTTCATGACAGGGTCCTTCCCGTTGTGGCAGGTATGCTGCCGGCGGTCTCGTTGTCGCCCGGAGACTGCGGATCTGATGCTGCTGCGGCTTCCCGGTAGCCGAGGCGGGCAATGTAGCGGCCTACCGGGCCGGGGTCGTGGAAGCCTTGTTCGTCAAGGACAAGACGGCCGCCGGCGACGACGATCTGCGGCCAGCCTCGCAGTTCGCGGCCGTGGAAAGGTGAGAAGTCCGTACCCATGTGCAATTCCTTCCCGTCGACGGTACGTGTTTCGTCCGGGTTGAAGACGACAAGGTCGGCGTCGTATCCGGCCGCGATGACGCCTTTGCCGGGGAGAGCGTTGATGCGGGCCGGAGCTGCGGAAAAAAGCTCCACGAATCGTTCCAGCAATTCTTCGTGTGCTCGGTTTGGGGCGCTGTCGGTGTGTTTTTCACCCGTGGCCAGTGTTTCGGCAAGTGCAGTGAAGGCGACCGGCATACGTGTTTCGATGGTGGGAAGGCCGTGCGGCATTTGCCGGATGTCGTCGGTCCTCTCACGTTTCTGGGTTAGGTCGTAGCAAGAGTGATCGCTGGAAACGGTGTGGATTGATCCGTCGGCGAAGCGCTGCTTTAAGGCTGCGACCGTTTCTGCTGAACGCATGGGCGGGCAGCAGGAGTACCATTCGGGGAAGCGGGAGGCATAGACGCCGTCATCCAGAACAAGGTAGTGCGGGCATGTCTCGGAGTGGATGTCCAGTCCCCGCGCCCTGGCCTCAGTCACCAGGTCCACGGCACGTGCAGTTGACTGGTGCACGAAGTACACAGGGGCCCCCGTGTACTCTGCCATGGCGAGGACTTCGCTGACGGAAGCCTCTTCGGCTAGCTCGGGGCGGGTTTCGTGTAAATATTCAATGCCGATTTTTCCGGCTGCTGCATGCTCGGCGGTGCAGTCTACGATGATGGCGTCATGCTCGGCGTGAATATAGGTAAGCCCGTCAAGCCGGACCATCTCCTTCATGACCTTTAGCACCGTGTCGTTCTCCGCGATCGTGGTGCCGCGGTTCGTCATATACATCTTCACGGAGCGGATGCCGAGGGCTGCGAGTTCCTCAAGCTGGGTCGGGATGGTCTCATCCCAGTCGATGACGGCGCCATGGAGGGCGACATCGCTGCGTGATTCGCGGGCCAACTCCAGCTTGGCTTTGGACGCCTCGAGGGGGGACTCTGTCGCATCACGGGGAATGCCAAAGTCCATCACAGTGGTGGTGCCACCCCATAGGGCGGCGATAGACGTTGAGGCATAGTCGTCAATGGTCCTGAAGCGGCCCGTCACCTGGGCGATGTGGCAGTGGCCATCCACGCCGCCGGGAATAACGACCCTGCCAGCGGCGTCAATGACGCGGTCAGCTGGGGGCACTGGCTCGGAAGCATCGAGCACGGCGCAGATACGACCGCCGTCGACCACCACGTGGGCTGTGCGGCTACCGAAGGAGTTGACGACCAGGCCGTTGGCAATTACGAGACTGCTCATCAGAGAACAACCCCTTCGATGCGGGTGGACGTTGTGGTTGGCGAGGAGTTTTGGGCGGCCTCGAGCGCGGCGTCCATGGCCGGTGAGAGCCCGCCCCTGCGCTTGGGTGGTGGGGGTGCAAACGAACCGGCACGATGTGGCCCGGAACGGAGTCCGATGACGGCCTCTGCCAGGCGGATGCCTGCTCCTATTCCGTCAACGACGGGGACCGGGATGTCGGAGGCTACGCTGCGGGCTAGTCCCGCCAGGGGAGCGCCGGCAAGGATGACCACGTCGGCGCCGTCCTCAGCGACAGCGAGACGGGCAAGATCCACCAAGGTGGAACGGAAGTCGTCCTGAACCGCGCCGATGCTGCCAAGGGCCTGTTTGATAGAGCGGATCGAGGCCAGCCGCTGGCCGAAGCCGAACTGTTCTACGCAATCGCGATACCAGGCCGTGATGCGGTCCGAAATCGCGATGATCGAAATCCGCTGGCCTTGCAGGGCCGCAGCACACAGGGCCGCCTCGGTAATACCAATGACAGGGACGTTCACGAGTTCCTTAAGAGCAGGCAAACCGGGATCCCCGAACGCCGCGACGAGGACACCGTCGACTGTACCGCGGTGTTCGGCAATGAGCTCGGCCACCGCCCCTGCGGCGATGAGTGACTCAAAGCGGGTCTCGATGTACTCGACCCCGTATCCGGCAGTGCCCACGACCAGTTCAGTGCTTGGGCCTGCCGAGCGCTCTGCCTCGTCACGGATGAGTTCCGTAACGTCGTGGCTAATGTTTGGATTGACCACTAGAAGTTTCATGGATGGTTCCCTGTCTCTTGACCGCAGTGATGGCATGGGTCCTGGGAGGCCCCTACCTAAATGGTGTGCGGGTATTGGTCCTTGTACTTATCAATGTGATGGACTGATTGTTCCGCGCCCCGCTCGGGATCCCCGCTTGCAATCGCGGCGAGGAGTTCACGGTGTTCCTGGATGAGCTCGGACAGGTCGGTGACATGCCGGAAGAGCCAGTGCATGCGGCCCTGCAGCGGTTCCAAGGCGGCCTTCAGGAAGCCGTTGTCTGCAATCCGTGTGACCTCGTCGTGAAATTCGCTGTTGGCGCGGTGTGCCTCATTGATGCTTCCCCTGGCGAGGGCGTCTGAGGCCCTGTCCAAGATCGACTCAAGTGTTGCTATGTCTTCCGGGGTTGCCCTCTCGGTCGCACGCCGGCAGGCCAAAACCTCAAGTGAGGCACGAACGTCAAAGAGGTCCTCGACCTCCCGCTCGCTCAGCCCGGCGACGACGGATCCCCGGGTAGCCCGCTCGGCCAGCACGCCCTCTTGCTGGAGCATGCGTAGCGCTTCGCGGATAGGCAGTCGGGAAACATTGAACTCCGCCGCAAGATCCCGCTCAACCAACCTCGTCCCGACGGCGTAATGGCCCTCAAAGACTCGCGTTCGCAGGGTATCGCGAATCTCCTCACGCAGTGGCCGACCCCTCTGTGGTTCTGGTAACGGTTGCGCCACTTCTTGCTCCTTTGCTCAAGCTGCACGGACGCAGCTGATGGTGTCTAACCAAGGCTCAACGAGAACATCTATGGGACTACATGAGAAACGGCCAAGCCAATCGACCTGCCTCACCTTGTGAAACCGCAGCATCCACCGACACTTCAACGTCCAAACTATCGATTCCGTAGGACTAAGCAGCGGCAGGTGAGGCTGGAGTACGCCCTTGAAAGACGAACTGCACGCTCTTCACGACGCTCCGGACAGGGGTGGGTCCAAAGCCTAAACGTGAAACTAATTGGGATCCCAAGGCCACGTTAGGTGCCGCAGCATCCAACCGTCAAGAGGTCAGGCGACTTCAACTGGAACTGTCGTCCTTTATCGCCAGAAGGCCCGGCTGCCCGGCCGGGGAAGTGGGACGGGTGAAATGGAGTGCGTTGACTGTCGGGCGAATTTGCCACCCCAAAACCCTTGACGCGTGTTGCCTATCACATTTAGGCTCATCACTGGGATCCCAAGTTGGGATCCCAGTATTGAGCTTTAGGGTGCGGACCACCGTCTCTATCCTGAGAGCAAACCTCAACATCTCCAGACCGTTACGGCACCAAGACGCATCGTGTACCCCCGACCGGTCACCCCATGCCTGCAGGCACGTGAAGTGCCTGCCCCTGAAGGGAGAATCCCTTGAGCCCTCAGCTCACGCCCCAAGAAGCTGCGACATCGCAGCGCCAACATTCTCAATTAGCCTCCGCCCTGGACACCATTGGCCTCGGTCGGGCCCAGAAGATCATCATCCTGCTCGTCGCCATTGGCACCATCTTTGATGCAATCGAACAGTTCAACATTGGCTACGCCGCCCCCGCGATCAAGCGGGTCTGGGCCCTGCAGGACTTCCAGGTGGGCCTGTTAAGCACCGCGACATTCGGCGGGGTTGCCGTCGGATGCCTTTTGGCCGGCGTCGCCGGAGACGTCCTGGGCCGCAAGGTCACCTATCTGTACAACTTGGCTCTCTACACCTTAGGGGCCCTTGTCTGTGCCTTTGCCCCCGACTACACCGTCCTGATCATCGGGCGCATCATCGTCGGAGTCGGGCTCGGCGGCGAGCTGAACACCGGCATCACTATTGTCTCGGAAATGGTTCCGACGAAGCTGCGCGGGGCGTGCACCGCGATCGTCCAGGTTGCTGGCGGCGGTCTCGGGATCTTCCTCTCCAGCGCCCTCTCCTGGGCGATCCTCGTTCCCGGAGGACACCTGTTCGGTGGCGAGGACCTCAGCTGGCGCTGGCTGCTGGGAGTCCTGGCCGCACCCGCACTCCTGGTCTTCGTTTACCGGCGTTTCATGCCGGAAAGCCCGCGATACCTCCTCACCCGCGGCCGCGTGAAGGAAGCGAACACCGTTCTTAGCCTGTTCTCGCGTGGCCGGCTACGCAATGACGGCGGACCCGTCAACGAATACGTGAAAACGCCCGAGGGGTTCAAGACTCCCCAAGAATCGGTTCGGCTCCTGGACATCTTCCGTGGAGTCCTCCGTCGTCGGACCGCGGTGCTGTGGATCGTGTCCTTCATGGCCTTCGGTGCACAAGACACCATCACCATCTTCATGCCCTCGATTCTCGTCAACGAGGGCTACGCGGTGGCAACCAGCCTCAGCTTCACCCTGATCATTAACCTCGGCGGGCTGATCGGTTCCATCCTTGGTGCTTTCGGTGCCCACAAATGGCGGCGCAAGATCGTCCTCACGTACGGCTGCCTCGCGGCCGTCGTGACCGCCATCGGGTTCGTCATGTCCCCGAACCTAGGGCTGGTCCTTCTCTTTGGCTCACTCTTCCAACTCATGTCCATGGTGTTGAACACGCTCGTCTGGGTGTGGGCCCCTGAAATGTACCCCACCCGTGTCCGGGCCTTCGGCGTCGGCGCATCAGTGTTCATTGCCTCCGCAGCCGGCTCGATCATCCCTCCCTTCGCCGGAAAAGTCCTTGAGTCCTTCGGCGCAGTCGGCATCTTCGGTCTCGTCGTAGCCATGTACCTCATCGCAGCTGCCGCCGTAAGGTTCGGTCCGGAAACCCTGGGCAAGTCCCTGGAGCAGATCTCCGAACTCGACAACAAGGTCGAAAACCTTGAAGTCGCACCAACGACGACCACCACCCCCTAAAGCTCCACCCGTCGGCGGCTCTGGGCGTCCGGACCACCAGGATGCCCAGAGCCGCCGGAATGCCACCACGCTGTGAACCCCGTATTACAAGGAAGACCATGCCCGAGATCACTACAGAGCCAACGCCGATCCACACCATGGACGCCGGCACCCTAGCTGCTGCCATCCGCGACCGACAAGTCACCGCGGTGCAGGCAGTCACGGCTTATCTTGAAAGAATTGAGCGCTACAACCACCTCCTGGGGGCGATAGTTTCCCCTGGTCCGGCGAGGCTTCGCAGTGAAGCCCTCGCCCGGGCTGCTGCCGCCGACGAGGCCCAAGCCCGCGGAGAGGTCCTGGGCCCACTTCACGGCGTACCCTTCACCGTCAAAGACACCCTCGCGGTGGTCGGCTACCCGACCACCGCCGGGTCAATGGTCCTCAAGGACTACATTCCAGAGGCAACAGCGACCGTCATCGCCCGGATCCTGGCCGCAGGGGCCATCTTTCTGGGTAAAGCAAACTGCTCAGAATTCGCCGTCGACACACATGCCGGAAACCTGCTCTTCGGAGACTCCCGAAACCCCCTCGACACGACGCGGACACCAGGGGGTTCCAGCGGCGGTGACGCCGTTGCCGTCGCCGCCGGGCTCAGCGCCTTTGGCATCGGAACCGATTTCGGCGGGTCTGTCCGCTGGCCCGCACACTGCACCGGAACACTAAGCATGCGCCCCACGATCGGACTGCTCCCCGGCACGGGCATCCTGCCCTACGACACGACGGCGCCGATCGCACCACCAAATTCGTCGTCCGTCCTTCATCGCTACATGACTGCAGGACCGATCACCCGGTCAGTCGATGACCTCGAACTGCTCGTCCGCATCATGGCCGGCCCCGACGGCCTTGATGCTCAAACCGCCCCCGTCACCGTCCCGTCCTCAAAGACCATAGACATCTCAACGCTGTCGGTGGCTTGGTGTGCAGGCGAAGGCACAGTCCCGATCCGCAGCGACGTCGTCGCGGCCCTCTCCGCTGCCGCCGGAAAACTCACTCCAAGCGTCGCATCCGTCCGTGAGCAACGCCCTCCCCGACTCAATGAGGCAGCAGGACTCTTCCTTGAGCTCCGCGATGCTGAAGGCCTGCCAGAGGTAGCGAAAGCCATCCACCAGGCACAGGCCGAACAAGCCGATATCGCGGTAACGCCAGGGATCCTCGCGTACCTCGACTCGGTCGAAGCAACCCTAACGAACCAAAGCGCCAGCGATGCCCTCACCCATCTACTCGCCGCTACCGCCCGCAGGGACGCGGTCTACACGGCAGTAAGTACCTTCCTCAACGACCATCCCATCCTCCTGCTGCCCGTCGCCAGCGTCACCGCCCCACTCATCGGTACAACCTCCGAGCAGTTCGACGGGGCAGTCGTGCCGTGGTCCCAACTCGGATCCAGTTGCCGGGCGATAAGCATCCTCGCCCTGCCCAGCGCCGTCATCCCCATAGGCCATGGCGAAAACGGAATGCCAATCGGCATCCAAGTAATCGGTCGCCGCTTCCACGACCACGAAGTCCTGGCAGTCGCCAGAGAGCTCGAACGACTCAGCTAACAACCCGAGCTGGGTGGAAGCTTAAAATGGGATCTCCCGGCACTTTCATTTACCTTGAGGTGTTCCTGGTCCGGTAAATCCAGGCTTTGCTGTCGTTAGCCGGATTCCATACTGAGGTAGCGGTAGATGGTGGCCCGGCTTGCCCCGATGATTTTTCCGATATCGGCTGGTTTCAGGCCTTGGGTTTTCAAGTCCCGGGCTCGTTTGACGTTCGCGTGGGCGGCGGTGACTTCCCGCCGGCCTGCCTTGCGGCCGTGGGAGGCGGCGACAGCCATGCCGGCTTTGGTGCGTTCGGAGAGCTGATCGCGTTCGAGCTGGGCGAAGGCGGAGATGATGGTGACCATGGCTTGGGCCATGGCCCCGCCCAGTTCACTGGCGGGGTCCGTAGCGATACCGTCGCGCAGGGAGCGGAACTTGATGCCGTCTGCCTTGAAGTCGTCGAGGAGTTCGAGCAGGTGGCGGGTGTGGCGTCCGAGGCGGTCCAGCTTCCAGACAATGACTTCATCGCCTTGGCTGAGGCGGTCCAGCATCTTGTCCAGTTCGGGGCGGCTTGTTTTGGTTCCACTGATTCCGTGGTCGCGGTAGATCCGTTCACAACCGGCAGCTTCCAATTCCCGGATTTGCATCTCGGTGTCCTGGTCTGCGGTGCTCACTCGGGCGTATCCAAGGCGCGTCATGGATCTCTTCCTGTTGTTTCCCATCAAAGGATAATTTCCTCTGATGTTGAGAATATCAGAATGAGACACATTGCTGAGACTTTTCGGAGTTGACGCAAACTGCGAATATTCGGCGATCTACATTGGGAGCTGTCGGTGCAGGGGAGTGGCTGGTAGTTGTCTTGTCAAAGGTTCCTTTGACAGGACCTCGCTCTATCATCCCCTGAGTCCGCGCGGCATCTCAGCTCAGCTTGGGAGGGTCACGTCACGGGGTGGGAAATTCCGGGCCTGAATACTCTACGCTTACGGTGATTTTCTTTGCCACGATATCGCTGGTGAACTGCTTGATCTTGTCGCGTACATCCTCGGGTACGTAGTCGGCCAGCGTCAGACGGACGGCTTCGGGGTCCTCCAGCCCAATAAGATGGGTAGTACCAGCCTTGAAGTCTCCCTCGACGAAATCCTTAACCGCGGCGAAGGCTGCCGCACCCGAATCGGCTACCGCTGAACCAACGAAGATTTTAGGATCGTCTTGGGTGAAGTCCCGGACGTTGCCAAATTCGCGGGTCTTGCCACCTGATGCTTCAATAGCCTGGGCCACGCCGGGTCTGCCTGCGTTGAGCATGGTGAAGATGTAGTCGGCTCCCGCGCTGATTTCCGCGGCAGCAACCTTGCGAGAGAGCTCTACATCGTCTTGGTTGCCGGAGAAGTTGGTCAGGACTTTGGCCTGCGGATTGGTGTGGGCCACGCCGTTCACGTATGCGGCCCGTCCTTTGAGTCCTGGCGTTACTCGGATGCCGGACATGTGGCCCACAGTGTTCGTTTTCGTCAGGAGGCCGGCGGCTGCTCCGGCCAGCCAGGCGGATTCTTCCTGGAGGACTTCGTAGCTGGAGAGGTTGGGACCGACGACATCGGACTGTGTGACGACGAACATGATCTTGGGGAATTCCCCCGCCACCTTCGTGGCTGCTTTCGCGTTTTGGCCGCCGTGGGCGACGATGAGGCCCGGTGATGTCTCGGCAAGTTTGCGAAGGCCCGCCTCGAGGTCCGTTTGCTCCGGTTTGATGCCTTCAAGGACAGTCAATGTAATGCCGAGTTCTTTTTCAGCCCGTTTGAGGCCGTCGAAGCCGGACTGCATGAAACCCTTGTCGGTTGAGCTGCCAGCTAGCAGCAGGCCGACCTTCACCGGGCCCGCTGACGGACTGGCCTTCGAGGGTTCATTTGTGGGGGCCGTGCTGCAGGCCGTGAGACCCAGACCGGCAATCGCCAAAGTGGCTTTCAGGATAATGCGACGCTGCATTAGTTCCTCTTTCATAGGGTGAACTTTATCTTCCGTCTAACGAAAGTTTTTTAATGATATGGATAGCGACTCAGACGCGCAAGAACTGTCCAGGTTGTGACCACCAGCACATGGAGCCTGAATGCTCCCACCGGTTGGAGGGGAACATGAGAATTGCGAAGGATCGTTGGCGCGCAGTGCGGCCTTGGACGGCGGCCAGGGCTATGTTGCCAGCATGAGTGTTGACTTTGACCAATCCTGACTTGTGGAAACGATGCGCTTGATGCCGGACACAGGGCCGTCTATCGCAATGACCAAGGATCCACAGCAGCTCACATCGCAGTGGTTACAAGTAACCGGAGGTAGGAAAAGAGATAGGGCATCTGAGGATCAGTCAGGAAACAATTATTGGGCGATCAGGGAGGGGCAGTACTGTCAACCCGCTGACTGTCTTGCACACGCGACCGGTTTCGAAGTGGTGACACTGGCCCGCTAATCGTGCCGTTGAATCCCCTAAATGTCATCCCCAGAAGTCGTTTCCACGAAATACCCGAAGTCGTCTGCATTGCTTCGCCAGCTTCCGTGTTTCGGCAATTTGTGACCACCCGGTCACCGTTCCGGTCCATTGGAAATGAACCGCCCAAACCTCGACGACCAGACGGGAACGGCACCCCGGCATTTTCCATAACCTTGACCCGCCGAGAACATGCGAATCAAACCTCCAGCACGCTAGGACGACACGGTTTCAGTGGCGATGTTCAGACTTCAGACTGGAGCGCTGCTGATCGCACGGGTGCTCCAATCGCCGAAGCTCCGACCAGCCGGGCCGAAAATCTCGACAATGGATCCTTTGACAAGATGGTAGTGGTCGTCGCCTTGACTGGGATCCCGAAAAATGGGGTGGAGGCGCCGCATGGTTTCCTGTTCCGCCGGGTCTAAGTGTCCTGACGGGTTCAGGAAAGGTGCCGTGGCGCCCTTGCCTTGGGGTTAGTGGTCGTCGGGGCCGTAGATGAAGGCTTTGGCGTGATCGACGGCTTTTTTGAAGGCATCGTTGCGCATGTGATGTGGTCGCTTTGCCGGGTTTCAATGTAGTCGGTAATACCTGGGCGTAGGAGCCAGATGTCCCCGGCTGGTGGGAGGTAGAACACGGCGAAGGAGCGGTGGGTGTCGTCGTCGTCGGCCCATACGGGGACGACGGCCAGCGCGGCGCCGGTGTCGGCGTTGATCCACTGTGCCCGGGGCATGGGTTGTTCGTGGAGTTCCGGGTCCAGGAACGGGGCGGTGCCTTTGCCCCAGCGTTTCTCGAAGCGTTCATGAAATGCCGGCAACAAGGGTGAGTCGTAGCGACGCCATGCACTCATCTAAATGCACCTCCTAGCGGGTGGGTCCCACCGCAGCGGCCCGACGATAATCTCCGGCTGCCTAAGCGCAGGCTCGGGTATGGACACCTGGCCTCTGGCAGAGCGGCCGGCCATGGGCGCCTGCCCGGGCACGGGCGCCGCGTCTGTCGAATCTCTCAAGTGGCGGCGGCGCAACAGGGATATGTACGCCCGGCCGACATCACTGGCGCCGGCATCGGTGTCCGGCATTGCAGCGGTGGGGGTGTTTTTGGGTGGGACGGTCCCCGGCCGCTGGGGCCGGGAACCATCCCTGGGAGGCAGTGCCAGAAGCCGTCTTTTCGTTACGCCTCCGGCGAGGTTGGTGAGGTTTCCTCCCTCGTGTTTTTAGGAGTTGATGGATTGGCGGTCCCCTTCTTTGGTGGTGGTGATGGAGATCTTGCGGGGTTTGGCCCGCTCCGCCACCGGGATGCGCAGGCTCAGCACGCCGGAGTCGTAACTGGCCTGGATGTTCTCCGTGTCCAGGTTCTCGCCCAGGACCAATTGGCGGCTGAAAACACCCCGCGGTCTTTCCGTGGCGAGCATCTCCTTGTTCCCGTCCAGGCCCGGGCGTTCGGCCCTGACGGTGACCACGTTGCGTTCCACGTCCAGGTTGATCGAGTCCGGGCTGACACCGGGGAGATCAAACTCGACTTCGAAGGTGTCCCCTTCACGCCAGGCGTCCATCGGCATGGCCGCCGGGCGGGCCGCGGTCCCCAGTACCTGCTGGGCCAGTCGGTCGAGTTCGCGGAACGGGTCTGTACGCATCAACATGGCTATTCACTCCTTGTCAGTGTCACTTGATGCCATCTTTACTTGCTTGCTGCCCCATCAAGTTCTGTCTTGATGGGTATAGATTTTTTATAACACGACTGGCACACTGGTGCAAGAGGATTTTATTCAGAACGAAGATTCTGCCGGCCGGGGAACTTGGCAGGAGCAGGCGCAAGTGAGGGGATGCCCATGGTAATCAGGGATCAACGGGCACGTGGGGTGTACGCCATCTCCGTCGCGGCTGAACTCGTCGGGACCGGCGAGCAAAACCTCCGGCTCTACGAACGCAAAGGCCTGGTGGCGCCCGGGCGCACCGAAGGCGGTACGCGCCGGTACAGCGAAAACGATCTGGTGACCCTGCGACGGATTGCCGAACTCCTCGCCCAAGGACTCAATACCTCCGGCATCCGTCTTGTTCTGGCCCTGGAAACCGAAAACCAGGCCCTCAAAGCCGAACTCTCACACCCCACGGACCGTCCAGGCGGGCAACGGCGCACCACAGCCAACTCCCAGAACCCGGTCCGCCCCGTTACCGTGGTAGGAGTATCTGTGGAATAGGGGAACCGGGCGTGGCACGCAGAAGGACCAAGTACGACATAGACGGCCAGATGAGTTTGGATGCACTGTGGTCGGAGCAGGAGGAGATACGCAATGAACACGCACGGGCGACACGCCATGGAAACGATGCAGAACCACGATCCGGAAACGTTCAGTCAGGTGCAGAATCCCGAGGAGTACTTTTCGACTTTGGGAAGCCAGATCGAGGACCAGATCGGGAACGTGATGGACAGTCTCATCCAGCGGGACACCAGGGGTCGGTCCACCCTGGAGATTCTGGGGGAGCGGAACATGGCCAGGCTCAGGGCGCGGGAGATGGTGTATCAGGAGATGATCTATTCGTCCCTGCCTCCGGAGCCGGAGGAGATGGAGGACTTCACGCCCCTGACGGATGGGACGGACAGCGAGCTGGATCGGGAGAACAGCCAACAGTAGAACCCGCAGCGCAGGGACAGTCATTCCTGCCAGCGTCCCAGGATGATTTTGCCCCGTCGGGGCAGAAGGCCCGGTTTGCGGCCAACTATGAAGCCATCCGGATTGTCCGGGTCCTGGAGTCCGGGCAGCGTGCTGCCACGATTGAGGAACAGCGCAGTCTTGCCCGATGGTCGAGTTGGGGTGCGGTGCCGCAGCTTTTTGACAAGGACGATTGGGCCCAGGAACGTGCCAAACTACGTGAGGTACTGACCGATAAAGAGTATGACGCGGCCTCGCGGACAACGATCAACGCCCACTACACAGATGCCGGAATTGTCCGCCGGATGTGGTCAGCGGTTGAACAGCTGGGATTCACCGGCGGGCAGGTGCTCGAGCCGGGGTCAGGGTCGGGGACGTTCATTGGCATGGCACCGGCCGGGGCGCAGATGACCGGTGTAGAGCTGGACCCGCTCACCGCCTCCATTTCCCGGGCGCTCTACCCGCAGGCAGTGATCCGTGCCGAGTCCTTCGCGGACACCCCGCTGCAGAAGAATTCGTTTGATTTGGTCGTGGGCAATGTTCCCTTCGGCAGGACCGCGTTGTATGACAAGACGTTCAATCCGAACAAACACTCGATCCATAATCACTTCATCATCAAGTCGCTGGAAGCCGTCAAACCCGGTGGTTACGTCGCGGTGCTGTCCTCCAGCTTCACCCTGGATGCTGCCAACCCCGCAGCGAGACGGGACATGAGCGCCCTGGCGGACCTTGTGGGTGCCGTCAGGCTGCCCACCGCAGCTCACCGCCGAGCCGCGGGAACGGACGCCCTCACCGATGTCCTGATGTTCCGCAAGCGTGAGCCAGGACGGGTGCCGGCCAACACCGACTGGGAAACCGTGGGGCCCTTGATCGTTGATGGAACGAACATCAAGATCAACAATTACTTCGCAACTCACCCGCACAACGTTCTTGGCAGGATCACTGTCGGCAGCGGAATGTATGGCGCGGAAACGGTCAGCGTCAAAGCCGACGGCAACCTGTCCGCCGTCCCGGCCTTGCTGGGGGAGCGGCTGCAGGAAATCACGACCCAAGTACTGGCCGAAGACCGAGGCCACCGCCCCAGCCAAACCGAAGCCGGCAAACAGCCGGCTGCCCTCCTGAGCGCCAGCCAGGCTGCATGGGACGGGACAATCACCGCAGAGATCGACGGTTCGTTCACGGTCGTTGAAAAAGGTGCTCCCGTGCCCCTGGACATTGCCAAAGCCCACGCATCGGAAATGCGTGGGCTGCTGGGGCTGCGCGATGGAGCACGGGCCCTGATGGAAATGGAGGCAGCGGACCAGGACGACACCCCCGAAATGGACTCCAAACGGGCCGAACTCCGGGCGGACTACACCGGCTATGTGCAGAAGTTCGGACCGATCAACAGGTTCACGACCAGGGAACGCACCGATAAGGAAACCGGTGAAACCATCGTTACCCGTGTCTCTGCCCCGGCTGTAAAGAAACTTCAGAACCTTGATCCGTTCGGCAGCCTGCCTAGCGCACTGGAAGACTTCAATACCGAGACGCAAATAGCGACGCCTGGCGGGTTGCTGCGGCACCGCCAGGTGCAGGTACGTAAGCCCGTTTTGGGGGCCGACACCATTGATGAGGCTTTGGCTATTTGCCTGGACACCTACGGTGCCCCTGACCTGGACGTGATTGCCGATCTGGTGGGCAGCACACCGGAGGAAGCCCGGGAGCAGCTGGGCATGCTCGTTTTTGACGACCCGGCTGCCGAGGCTCTGGTGACGGCACCGGAGTATCTGTCCGGGAATGTCAGGGTTAAGCTCGACGCGGCCCGGGCGGCTGCGGGTGAGGATCCGCGGTGGAACACCAACGTGTCAGCCCTTGAAAAGGTACAACCGGTTCCCGTGGGCATGGAAGATGTTGAAGCCAGACTCGGCGCTGTTTGGATCAGCGTTGAAGACCATCAGCGATTCGTCCGCGAAACCCTGGGCGACCGGTCAGCGACGGTGACGAGCGTCGGCAGTGGTATCTGGCGGGTGAAGGCCAACCGCAGCTCGTTGAAGGCCACCAGCGAATGGGGAACCCAGCGCCGGCCCGCCCCGGACCTGCTGCAAAGCATCCTGGAACAAAAGAGCATCCAGGTTGAAGATAAGGACGATGACGGCAAGCAGGTTGCCAACCTTGAAGAAACCGAAACCGCCCAGGAATCTTCCAACCAGCTGCAGGAACGCTTCTCGGAATGGGTCTGGGAGGAACCGGAGCGGGCCACCCGGTTGATTGATGAATACAACCGACGGTTCAACTCCATCGCCTTGCGCGATTACACCCAGGAAGGCCAGCGCCTCACCCTGCCCGGGCTCGCCGCCTCATTCACCCCGCACGGGCACCAGCGCACGGCCGTGGCCCGGATTATTTCCGAACCGGCCGTGGGGCTTTTCCATGAGGTCGGGGCCGGGAAGACGGCCGAGATGGTTATGGGGGCGATGGAACTCAAACGCCTGGGCATGGCCAGCAAACCGATGATCGTGGTTCCCAACCACATGTTGGAGCAGTTCACCCGCGAGTGGCTGGAGCTGTACCCGCAGGCACGGTTACTCTCCGCTGGCAGTGATGACCTCAAGACGACCGGGACCAACAGCAGCTCCCGCAGGCGTTTTGTCTCCCGCGCGGCCGCGAACGACTGGGACGGCATCATCATCACCCAGACCGCGTTCAAGAGCATCGGCGTCAAGGCCGAAACGATCGAGGAATACCAGCACTCCCTGATCCGTGACGTCCGCGAAACGATCACCAACGCCATGGACTCCGGCGAAGATAAGACCACGGTCAAAAAGCTGGAAACCAAGCTTCAGGCCGAAGAGGAACGGATGAAGAAGCTCATGGACACGGCCCCCGATCCGGGGCTGACGTTTGAGGACATGGGCGTGGACTATCTGTTCGTGGACGAGGCCCACGATTTTAAGAACCTGCGCACGGTCACGAACATTAGGGGCGCTGAAATCGGCGGCTCGATCCGTGCGACCGACATGCACCTGAAACTGGAATACCTGCGCGCCACCCACGGTGAGCGGGTGGCGACCATGGCCACCGGCACCCCCATCGCCAACAGCCTGACCGAGGCCCACGTGATGCAGCGGTACCTGCGCCCTGACCTCCTCAAAGACGCCGGGGTGGAGAACTTCGACATCTGGGGTGCGACGTTCGGTGAAACCGTGACGGCCATCGAGATGGATGCCGGCGGGCGGTTGAAGAACAAGGCACGCTTCGCTAAGTTCAAGAACGTCCCGGAAATGCTGCGCACCTTCCACGTCTTCGCGGATGTGAAGCTCTCCGAAGACCTGCACCTGGCAACCCCTGATTTGGTGAGGCGCTCCAGTGATGGGGAGCGCCAGCCCGAGCTGGTCCTGATCCCGCAGCCACCGGAGCTGGCGGAGTACATGGAGGAGTTGGCTCACCGCCTGGACAACCTTTCAGGATGGGCGCAAAAGGGGCAGGACAATGCCCTGACGGTCTACAACGACGGCCGCAAGGCAGCCCTGGATTTGCGCATGGTGAACATCGAGCCGCAGTCCGCCACGAAAATCGACCACGTTGTCGCAAACACGCTGAAAGTCTGGGAAGCGAACCGGGACAATCAGTATGAGACTGCGTTCAACTCCGGCGATATCTCTGAGCAGTGCGGTGCACTGCAGCTGATTTTTTGCGACATGAGCACTCCCTCAAAAGACAAAGACCCGGACGGGCAACCGGTGTGGACGGCCTACCAACAGATCAAGGATCAACTGGTAGCCGGCGGTATTCAGCCCGAGCAGGTGAAGTTCATTCATGACTTCCCCAAAGCCGAGCAAAAAGCGGCCCTCTTTGAGCAATGCCGTGCCGGTGACGTGGCGGTGCTTCTTGGGTCCACGGCCATGATGGGCACCGGCACGAACGTTCAGCTGCGCGCCAAGGCCATTCACCATGTGACCTGCCCCTGGCGTCCGGCGGATCTGACCCAGCGGGATGGACGCATCATCCGCCAGGGCAATGCCAACGCAGAGGTGCATAACTTTCAGTACGCGACCGTCGGAAGCTACGACAGTGCAGCGTGGGATGGGATCCAACGCAAGGCAACCATGATCAACCAGGTACTGCGCGGGCGCTTGGATGTGCGTGAACTGGAAGATGTCGGAGACCTTGCCATGAACGCGGCGCAGATTAAGGCAGCCACCAGCGGCAATCCCCTGGTGATGGAAAAGATCGCAGCCGACGCCGCCCGGACCAAGCTTGAACGGCTCAAACGCGCGTTCGAAAAGAACCAAAGCTCCCTCACCTGGTCCAAGACCTCGGCGCAATCAACCATCGACACCGCAGAGAACAAACTCCCCGCCGTGCTCGCCGCGATCCCGAACATCGTTCCCACGAATGGTGATGCGTTCACCATGAAGGTCGGGGAGAAGACCGTGGACAAACGGGTAGATGCTGTTGCCGGCATCTGCGACTGGATCAAGACCAATACACCCGACTACGGCAACTACTCCCACCGACACCATGACTACGGCACGATGGCCGTCCTGGGCGGGCACGAACTGGTCGTGTCCAACGCAGGGCCACAATCGCGTCTGGGTCAGTACCAAGACCTCCTCCTCCAGGTGAAGGGAGTACCCGATACCGGGACGGTCTTTAGCCGACAGGAAATCCTGGAGGGAGGTACAGGCATTCTCACCCGGCTGGAAAACAGGGTCGCCGCTATCCCGGAAATAGCCGACCGGCTACAAACCTCCATTGCCGAAAAGCAGCTGCTCGTTATTGAAGCCGACGCTCAACTTCTCCGCCCGTTCAAGTACGAGGAAAAGCTGGTGGACGCACGACTAGCCTGTAAAGAGCTGGACGAGAAGCTGAAAGCCTCCATCGAACCAGTCAAACCGGCTGAACCACAAGCCCCGGAGATCGTTGACGGGGAGGATCCAGCGCTGGCCCGGCATCGCAAGCTCCACGCTGCGAGCTTCCCGGCGGGACCAGGATTAACGCATCTTTCAGGCGCTGTACCAACAACTCAAGGCAGACCCGGAGCAGACCATCACCGGGTAAGGAACACTGACCTCGAGCGGTAAGCAACCGCTGCGCGGCCACAGACGTGTGAGGCGCTGGCCTACCTGAACAGGGGAGATACCTTCGTCGTCTACAGGCTGGACCGGCCACCGCTGTAATTGTTAGTTTCGCCAGCCTTTCCTGCGTCTGATTCAGAGAAGTTGCGTCGAAAGATGGCTGCTGGAGGCGTCCACAGGCCCTAAAGGTAGGCCGTCTGGACGTCGTTTAGCCTAATGGCCGCTGTCACGCGATCCATCTCTGAAACCGCCGGACAATTCGACGTAGCGGGCGCCAGCAGCCTCAAGCAATTGGACCGCCTCAAACAGCACGACGGCTAGCATGCCGTAGCGGATGGTCATTTGAAACTGTGCGCCGGTCCCTGTACGGGTTCCTGCGACTTCCTGTAGCTCATTGGAAGCGAGTTGAGCCCACACCTTTCCATGGGCATGGCCGCTGGCGAGCTGCCAGGCTGCCAGCCACGGGAAAACGGCATTGCTGTGCAACCTTTCCAAGCGCTTCAGGATCTGCGTCGTCGTCGGAAGTCTCTCGCTGAGCGGGTTCCATGCCCCCAGACCTGCCTGTCCGGCAACTTCCTTCAATCTGGCCCGCCGCTTTGCCCTCGGCGAGGGCTGGCTCATAGTGTCTCGCAGGGAGGCGGCCTTACCCACCTCATCGACCCCCAGGAGAAGCCTCCGCTTAATTCTCAGGGTGCCGTTGACGGGTTCCAAGAGCCACAATGCGACCGCCGCGGCGTCGAGTGCATTCCTTACCAAGGCATAGGCACCGAAAGGGCTGGCAACCATGTCAATCTTGTGCTCCGACTCCTGGACGATCATTTGCCTGAGCGACGCGATGCAACCTCTTGCGACGGCGAGCTGACCATACGCATAGCCGGAGACGTTGTGATGGGGTGACCGGTCGTCGTCCGAGAACAGGGACGAGCCCTCCACGGGATCCACCAGCGGTTCCAGCGCCGCATCAATTTCTGCTGCTCGGTCGAAGAGCCGCATGATCCATTGGCTGTACTGGACCTCGTCCTCGTCATCCACCGGAAGCGTAATCACAGGTTGAAGTCTAGGGCCCAGTGCCCGGTTGGCTTCGCGTCTAAGGGAGTCCGGTTCAGGAGGGGTTGTCAGCAGAAAAGGAGGCCACCCACTGTGAGGTGCTACAAGGCCGCAACGGTCGGCCCTGAAAGGGGAGCCGCGCTCTAAGCCTTTGGTCTGGCTGCTAGAGCAGCCGCGATGGCTTCTTTGACTGTCTTTGCGACTGCCGGCGCTGCTGCCAGGTCAGAGTGTACGCAGATGGACTGTACGGTGACCGGCACGAGCGTGCCCTCCACGGTCGAGACGGTCCCTTCCAATAATGCCTGCATCGTTCGGGCGCGCACGGACTCCAAAGTGCGCTCCCTCGGTCTTCTTTCCACGATGAGGCTTCCGTCTTTGCCGTAGTCGAGGTCGACGTAGAACTCGGCAACGAACTCCACCCCGCAGGATTCAGCGGACGACTCGTGGGCTGTTCCTGCGAGCCCGTACACGGGGACACCGTACTGCCCCGCGACTTCGCAGATGGATCGCATGAGTTTCTCATCGGAGGCTGCCATACCGAAAAGGGCCCCGTGAGGTTTGACGTGATCCAATGGCGTCCCGTGGGCGGCGAGGAAGCCGACGAGGGCGCCGACTTGGTAGCGCACCAAGTCGCGCGCCTCGTCGGTGGTGATCGCCATCTTCCGGCGACCGAAACCGGTTATGTCGGGCAGCCCGGGGTGTGCGCCTATCGTAACGCCGGCTGCCGCCGCCGCCCGGACGGTACGGTCCATGGTGCTGGGATCCCCGGCGTGCATGCCGCAGGCTACGTTGACTGTGTCGACGATCTTCAGGATGGCGTCATCGTTGCCGAACGAGTGGATCCCGATGTCTTCACCGAGATCTGAGTTGATGGTGATGGTGGTAGTCATGGTGTCCTAGAGGGCAGGTGCCGTTCGTCCTTGCAGGGTTGCTTCGGATGCGGCGGCGAGTGCCAGGAGGGCCCGCTCGCCGTAAGGAACGGCCATGAACTCCAGACCGATGGGCAGTCCATCAGCTGTTTGTCCGGCCGGGATGGTGATCGCGGGGAAGAGGAGCTGGGATGCGATGACCGTGTTGGTCGGGTAAGTCAGGCAGGTCCAGCGGTCAGCGAAAATGTCTTCGCGTGTGGGTGCCGGAAGTTTGGCGTCAGGGAAGGCAATGGCGTCGAGCTGGTTCTGCGCCATGATTCCGATGACCTGTCGCTGGAACGCGGTTTGGGCGAGGAGACGTTCCACGTAGTGGGAATCATCGGTGGGCTGTTCCGGTCCGGCCACGATCGCCTCGAGCAGGTCCAGCTTCTCGTGGTACTGCTTTGTCTCGATCAGATGCCGCATGGACGGGATCCCCGCAGCGGGGCGGGCACCGACGAAGTCGTTCATGTCCGACTGTGATCGTGTGGTGTAAAGCGACGTGAAGCCGACCTGATCGTCGAGGTTGTCGATGGTGATGTCGATGAGCTCAGCGCCTGCGTCGCGGAGAGCAGAAAGCGCGACCTCGATGGTCGTGTTGACCTTGGCCCCGTCCGGGTCGGAGTCGTCGCCGAAGGCTTGGCGGAGAATCCCGATTCGCTTACCGGTGAGGGTCGCGTTTTGAAGTGCGTCCGCGTAGGGCTTTTCTTGGCGTGCAATGACGGCGGCCGCGGTGTAGTCGTCGGCTGCGTCGTAGCCGACCATGACGTCGAGGAGCCGGACAGTGTCTTCCACCGTCCGGGTCATTGGCCCGGAGGTGTCCTGGGGTTTTACCAGGGAGGACATGCCGGCGCGGCTGATCAGCCCTGGGGTGACGCGGAGCCCGACGAGGCCGCAGAAGGACGCGGGCAGGCGGATGGAGCCTCCGGTGTCCTCTCCAACTCCTACAAGTGAGAGATTAGCTGCTACGGCTGCTGCGGTCCCGCTGGATGAACCGCCGGGGTCGCGTGCAAGGTCGTAAGGGTTCTTGGTCACCCCGCTGCGGGAGGAGGTCGAGAACCAGGACGTTGCGAAGTCGGGGAGTGTGGTCTTGCCCAGGATGATTGCGCCGGCGTTACGGAGTTTTGTGATGGCGGGTGCGTCCTGTTTGGGCTGATAATCACCGGATGCGATGCTGCCAAATGTCGTAGGCAGGCCGGCGGTCTCGATCTGATCCTTGACGACAATCGGTACGCCGTGAAGCGGTCCTACGAGCCGGCCCGTTTCGGTGAGTTCCCGGTCGAGCTGGCGTGCTTCTTCCAATGCGCTCTGCGAGACGGAAATCAGTGAGTTGAGTTCTGGCCCGGACCGGTCGATTAGTTCAATGCGGTCCAAGTAGGCGCCGACAAGATCCTCGGCAGTGAATTCCCCGCCGAGGAAGGCAGCGTGCGCCTGCGCGATGGTCAGCTCTTCGATGGTTCGATCAATAGCCATGGGTTCACTATTCCTTAATCATGGTGTTAAGGGAAAGGGTTCGAGACGTGAGCCGGCAGCCGTGCAGGGGCGAGGGCGCCGGACAAAATAGCACCGGTGGTGATTTTCCTAAAAGTGGGAGTCCCTGGGAGACTTTGCCGTTGGTGATACACGCGTCCAGGCTGTGCATGATCGCCGGCCCCGGTGGTGAGTCTTGGTTCCAAGGTGTCCTGGCGGTTGTGTGCAGCCGGTCAGCTGGGTCCCGTCGTCCGGGTGTGTGCGGGAAAAGCCCGGAGGATTTAGCTTTTGCCGTGCTCATGCGGGGGAGGGGCAAGGTTATTGATTGTTGTGGCTCTCGTCCTCCATGACCGCTGGCTCAGCTTGTTGTCCCGGGGAGAAATCGAAGGCGTTGTGCTGGCAGGTTGTGGCCGGGTCGGCTACTCGTCTTGTGCTGTTGGCTGTCCGTAACGTGGTGGTTGCCTGTCTGTGGTGGGGGAAAGCAGGTGAGGCCACGGGGCTGTTTAGGAGTGTTTGTGGTGCTGAGTATCCGCTGCGGGGCTGACGGCCGGGTTTCCCATGGTCCAAGACCTTCAATGTCGACGCGCCAACACGCTGGGCCGGGTTTCTTTCAGCCAATGACGACACAGATTCCAAACGATGCGCCAGCCATCGCAGTCGCAGGAACCGCACGCAGTCGGCAGGATTTCAGGCGCAAGGGGGCTCCCAGGGAGCTGCTAAACGCCTTGCCCCACACCCGCCAACCACCGCGCACGCCAGTGACGAAACCGGGCATAAAATAGGCAAAAAACCGCTGGAATTCAAGGAACAAACCCTGTTTTTCATATGAAAGATGGTAGAATTGAAGTATACCAAGGCAGAACGAACCTCACTGGAACCGGCACCGGACTTAAGGATCTGATTATCATGTTCAACGACGACGAAATCACCGACCTCCTCACCCGGCGCCAGATCCCCGAAGGGATGCACGACGATCCTGAAATCAGGTTCCTGGTCGACAGCATGCTTCGACTGGAGCGGCCGCTGAGCGGGCCGGAAGGCAGGTTTTACCTGGCTGAAAGCCAAATACCGGCAGACAACCCCGACGAGGAGCCCTACATGATGGCCAATGCGGTCCTTCTCGGGGAAATCTACGAGGACCGTCTGGCCACACGAGTCAACGAACTGTTCGACTACGCGCAAGAGCGCTAGGAAGGAGGAGGCAAGCATCTTGGCCGGAGAGAGAACAACCACCGTCGGTGCCGGTTTCACCGCCGTTCCCGAGCTGCGATTCACCAGCTCGGGAACGGCGGTCGCGGACTTCACCGTCACCTCACTGACGCGCGCCCTTGACCGCAGAAATCATTCTCGTGGGATTGCTGCGGCAACGTCGGGAACGAACCGGTAATGAGCAGGGCAAAGCCGGACTCATTTAGCCCCTACTTCCGAACGGTCGATGCGGACCAGATCCGTGCTGCGTTCCTTGCCGCTGGAGCGGTGGAGGGCTACGCCTCGATCTCCGAGCTCATCGAGGCTGCAGTTCTGAAGGAAGTCCGCCGCCTCCAACGCCGGCACAACAACGGCAGGACCTGGGAACCGGTGCCGGCCGGCATTGCCCGCACCGGCCGGCGGACGCGCAGTGAAGGCCGCGCCTCTGATGACCGAAGCGACAGCCCCCAATAGCCGGAAGTTACGTTGGAAAGGACCAACGTAACTTCAGTTTAGAAGCACGTTCCTGGACCAGCCGTACTGGGCGGCCGCTGCGGCATACCAGTCCCCGTTCCTTGGCTGTGGCGGCCTTGTCCAAAATCGTCCAGACATGGCCCCACGGCAAATGTGCCACAGACTGTGGCACATTTTCATCCGCGCCCCAAGCGCGGACCATCGCGGTCATGTACTGCAGATTCCGGTACGAAAGACCCTTCATATCCGGAAACGAAGCACCCAGATCAGTTGCCAGCCGTCGGATGACACCGCTCCCCTACCCTTGGCTGTCCTGGCGGACAAGGATGTCCTCGCCAAGAGACCAGTAGAGCCCGATAAGCAGCGAGTTGACCGTTCGCCGCGCTTGGACCCCCCTTGCATCCGAGACCCGGGACTTCAGTGACGCCAACAGGTCCCCGTAGCCCGCTGGCAGGTCATCAGTGGTGGTGTGGATCCGCGGGTTTCCTCGGTTCAGGCTGCTGAACCGGGTGCATCCCAGACGCTGACCGCTTACAGTACCCCCAGGATTGAAACCGTCAGAATGAGATCCGAGACCCGCGACAACACCTGTCAATAAATTGAAAAAGACTTCATTCTGACAGACGAGAAGGCATCATGCCTGACGTCTAGTTGGAGTACACCCCAACTTGCCGACTCAACGCCACCCGCACTTCACATTGTCATTGATGTTCGCCGGCATCCCGGTGTCCGTGGCTTCGGCAACCCGCTACACCCGGGGTCTCCACGTGCCGGACGGCAGCGTCCGGGGACACGATGGCGGCCAAGGCCTCAACTTCGCGCACGTGTATCCGGAGACAATTGTCAACTCGGTGACCTCGCTCGGATCTTTCAGCACCGTAGGGAAACACTGGTCAACAGCCGCAAGCCGGCGAGCAGTTACGAAATTCTGGCCTGCTGCTATCTCCTTGGACGAGCACGTGTGGTAACGCCGCGTGCATCGAGCCGATCGACTAAGGTCGCGGTGGACCGAAGGAACTGGCCGGGATGGTCGGCCTGACCCACAACGGGGGCGGCCGGCCACAAGGCAGACTCGCTTAACGGAAATCAAATCCTGGCGCTGCGGCCGAGAGCGGTTGACGGACAAACAACGTGTTCCGTTGGAGAAGGAGATCGACACCGATGCCCGTTACGAGGAGGTCTAAGTGGCTTGACAGGGCGCCCAACAGTTACGAGCCGCCACCTACCGTGCCCCGTCGCTGGTCGAGGGCAAGCAAATCATCCGGAAGATCCAGACATCCCGTGCCATCATCATCCCCGAGATCCGCGGAGTCGGACGAACCTTAAGCCGATGAAAGAAAGCGTTCTTAGCCTATCTTCGACGCTTAAAGAGTCGAAGATACGGCTAATCAACCAAGATCTGAATCACCTGACTTGAGAGCCGCTGTGTAGCTGCAACGCGGTCACGGCATCGTTCAACCGCGCAAGTGCATCCGCCAGACTCCTTCAAGCCGAAAATTGCCATTGACATGGATTTCATTCTGTTGACAGACTACAAACCCACGGCAATGTAAAGGAATCAATTTGGGAAAGTATGACAAGAACATCGCTAGCGCGCAGACGATGCTCGCCGAAGCGCAGCACAAGTACGATGATGCTTTGGTCAAGATGACGGACGCTGCACCTCACGTGCGTCAAATGGTTCTTAATACATACCAAGAGCAAATTGATGAGGCGAATCAGATGATTGAGATTTTCACCTCGGAGAACGAACGACTGATTTAGGAGTCGCATGGAGCGCGCAAATGGCTTTGAGCAGTTTTATTCTAGGTTGACTGCTGGTGGAAAGATTGAATATTTCGTCGGAAAGAATGGGTCGCCTACTATCGCCTACCCGCATGTCCATGTAACGCATCATGGCAGCGGACGCGTTGAGGTTGTGGCTTCGCGTAGTTCTTCCGATCACCCATGGCGCACCACAATCAACGATCCGGCAGGAAACAAGGGGCCAGAGATCCAATCGGCAATTCGAGCGGGTCAAGGGAAGCTGTAGAGCGTTCTGGTCTTTCTCGTCTTATTCCCCTATTCCGCTGTGTCGTTTTCCGGAGTTGTCTACACGCGTACTGCCGGCCACGGTGCTAACTTGGGCCGCCTCTCTATTGTCGAAGTCTGGACGACCCGCTGCTAGATACATCGTGATGGACAAGCCTTGCCGCTCGTGGGTTCGCAGGCACTCCACGTCTCCTCTCACCTTCCGATGCACGGCGGCAACACCGTTCGACATATTTGCTTGCCTTTAGCCTGGTTCTTCTTTGGTAAGTTGGCGTGGACTTGGGTTACGGTTTCGCCTTCCTCGGCGGCGTGGTGATGGGGGTGTTTTTGCTGGGACTCTGCAAACTGTCGCGCTTGGATGCCTTTTTTCGGGGGGTGCCGACGGTGCGAATCTTTGCGGTGAGGGTTTCTTTACGTACGACAGAGTCATTAGGCTAGTCCGGCGCGCAGGCGGCCCGGTCTCCGGGCGCGTTCGTTCTTCTGTCGCTCTTCGGTCACGATTGCGGATTGCTCTTGTGCTTCGGGTGGGTGGGTTAGGACGTGTCCCGGTACCAGGCTTCTTCGGCCGCTGAGGGTCCGTCAAACCTGACGTCAGCGGCCCTGTCCTTGTTTCGTCCGGCCTGCCGTGCTCTTCGCGTGCTTCGTCGCCGTGGTGTGCGCCGCTGCTGCGGTCTCGTGAAGCGTTGGCCTCGGCCTGCCTGGCTATTGCTTCTTGCGCTGTTGCTCCCGTTCTAAATCGGTCAGCGGCTCCTTGAGTTTGTTCGCCTCCGGGTAGTAGCTGGGGACCGTGTTTTCGTACCTGGTCGCGGCCTTCCTTGGCCGTGCCTCGGCCAACCGAGCTGGATCGGTCCCGTGCAGACGACTTCGAAAAATGACAAACGGGTCTTTAGCCTCTTAGCCTAAAGTTAAATGAATTCGCCACGAAAACAAGGCACGTCACAGATCCTCCCCGATTGTGACTGAGGAATGGCTTGCCGTATTTCTTCCTCACTGTTCCATGCGTCGTAGGGTTTCCAGCGGTCTCGATGCCACTGGAAAGGAAACGTGGGCAATGGCCTTTCCGTAATCTGGAATCAGATGGTGCTCTCATTGCCGGTAAGGGGTCCGTAGAACTGGTGTGTGTGGTAGTAGTTATTCCACCGGCGCCGTTCGCGCCAACACCACTACCACTGCTTCAACGCACGGGCAGTTAGGGACTTGGAGGGGGCAGGCCATGGGCCTTTTCGGCAGGAGAGATCAAAAAGGGCCGGGACAGCCCGTGGCCTCGAAAACACCGGAGTCCGAAGTCCTCAGCGAGAAGGCGTCCATACGGAATCCAGGGCTCGACCAGACGAATCCGCGTCAGCTTCTCTACCTCCTCTTGGAAGGCTCGGGACTGAGCGTTCTACTGACCGCACCGTGCGGTGCAGAAATCTTGCTTAGAGAGGTTGTTCGGATCGCCCCAGCGCTGGGAAGGTCGAGCCATTGGGGCCGCGGCTTCTTTCGGCTGGACCGGGACCCTGAAACGATATGGACCGCGGTCGATGGACCCAAAGGGTCAGCTCTCGTTGTGGTCTGTGGGCCAGGCTCCGACTCTGGCTTCATTCTCGAAGCGGTCCTGAAGCCGTTCCAGGTCGCCTCCCTGCCTCTGAAAATGGAGATGGTGAACTTGGGTTCGACGACATCGGCCGTGGTGGACATTGTGGCAGGTGCCGATGTCGTCCCAGTTTGGGAAGTCCCGGAGTTCTCCCATCTCCGACCGAATTCTGACGGGCACATGACGTTACCGCTCTGGGCTCGCCGCGCCGCACGGTTATGGGAGCGCCTGGGACAGGAGCTTTACAAGCGCCAGGTCCGGGATGTCGATGGCGATGACATGAACGTGCTTTTCGGTCTAATCGACGGCAGGATAATCCTCATGCTAGGCCTTGGTCTCGCATCGGAGGGCACTGGCCGGTACCCGGCTTTGGACGGGCAGGGACCGTACTCGCTCGAGCGCATCGAGGAGACACTTGCTTATGTCTTGCCTGTTCCGGACGAGATCGACGCCACAGGCCTCAGCGAGCTCAGTCAGCGCATAGCCGACGACTTTGCCACGGGCATGGCACAGCTACGTCAGGCCACCAGTGCTCCTACACTCCCGCCAGAACCCGACGGTCGGCTGCTCTGGGACCGGCTGGAGGCCGCCCCCGAGGAGAGCGCCGCCCTGCGGCCGTTTCACTGGCCGGCCTTGGCCCCGTACATCACGACCGAGCGTGTCCGCGAGTCCGTGCCCGAGTCTGAGTCTACTTTTGAGTCCGTCAATGCCCTCGCCCACCAGCTCCGCGCCAAGAGGAAATCAGGATTCGAACACACGTGGCGCGCATCAGGGGACGCCCCGATCTCCCCATCGTGGCTGACCATCCAATCAGCCACTTTCGATCCCAACACTGGAAGGACCGTTGCCAGCGGCCATTTCACGCACGAGGTTTGGGACCTGCCGCCCGCCCACGACCTAGGTGCTATCGATGGACGCAACGCGTTCAGCTTCACGGAACAAGGACATCCCGGAGGCCTATTATGGCCATCGGCAACCCTCTACGTCGGCTCGTCACGCAGCGGTGTCTTCCTCCCCCTGGACTCGAAGGCCAATGTAGTGTCCGTCGACCTTCACGGCCCCACTGGAACCGTCGCGTCGCTCGAATTCCTCGGTGGCTCCACAGGAGCAGCCTCCCTATACAACGGCACGGGGCAGCGCCGGCTGCTGACTGTGGTCGAGGGGATCGCCGGTAACGAGCCGATCCGGTTCAGCGGCGACGGATCATGGATCCTGATCACCACTGCCAGCGGAAAATCCATACTGATCGAAGCAGCCACCGGCCGGTGGCTGAGTCTTGAGGTGGCAAACGCCGCCTGGTGGCCCCTCGGCGAGTCCAGTCTCCTAACCATCGAGCACGAAGACGGAAAGGTTGTCCCGCGGCTTTTCAGCCTCGCCGCCAATTCCTACACCAGGACGTTCCCGCAGATCACACTTGATATGCCAATGTTGAAGAAGTTCCCCTACTTTTGGTTTCCGTCCGTGTCCCCCGACGGTCGGGAGATCCTCGCCCTGACCACTGCAGGGGTCAGCGACGACTATCAGAGCGCATATGGAGCCGGAGACCATCTGGCCAGGATTACCCTCGAAGACGGCAACGGCACACTCCTCCACGAGCCCTTCCTTGACTCCGCCCAGGTCCTCGAACGTGACGTGCGCGAGGCTCGTTGGACCCAGAGGCCGCCACAGCATTCCGTCCAACTCCACTCCGACCTCGCCGCCAAGCTGGACGCACCTAAGACTGAACACGAACACCTTTCCCCCGCGAGATGGGCCGACGAGGCTGAGGCGATTCTGGTGGCCACCCTGAACAAGGCCATCGAACTGACCAAGGCTGGCCAACCCATGGCGCACCTGATGCCAGAAGTCCTTGCCTCCCTGGCACCCGTGGCGCACAACGCTGCGGTTTGGGATAAGCAGTCCCAGTGGCTCATTGGGCTTCAACAAGCGACCTCTAACCTTGTACCGGATGGCACGGTCACAGGTGACCATGTGGCTGCGTGGGGACACTATGGCTCTGCCATTGCCGCCATCCAAACCGGACGGCTGGACCTCCTCGACCCCGCAGCCACGCTGTCTTTGCCCTGATCCTGCCAGCGCCCCGGCGTAGTTCGATTATGCCGAGGAAAACGCTAAGCCGAGTCACGGTACTGGCACCGCGTGTTCCGGGGTTTGAAGCTGCTTTCCACGGTTTGGTGTTTCCTAGTTCTGGCGTTATCTTCGTCATATCCAGGTGCTCAGCGAAGGGAAAGCGCTATGGAGACGATGGTTGAGCCGGTGCAGATGTCAGTGATTGTCAGGGTGAAACAGAATTTCCCTGTGCTGTTTCCTCCCTCGTGATCGACCAGGTCGATCTCGACAAACCCCCGCACCGCACCGCACCGTTCCAATTGGCCCGGGTCCGCATCAGGATCGAGCAGCGTGCCCGGCTTGGTGTGGGACCGGCCGCGGGATCCAGTTTCGCCCGGCCCGCCTAGAGCCGGCGGTCGATCGTAACCGGGGCAATCTTCAGCAGCAGCAACGCCACATTGTCGATGACGAGCTCCTTGAACCGACGCAACCGCGGCACCAGATCCGGCAGGGCAGCGACCAGTAACCGCCCGCAGTGGGTCCTAAACCCCTCCAGCAGAACCCCACTGCCTCGATCACCTCTTCACCGTAGAGCAGTGGACGTGGTGGCCGTGGCTCGCCCCGTTTGAGGACCGGCGCCTGCCTCAAAAACGTTCCGGGTGGTCCCTGTGCCGCCTGGTCAGGGCGCGCAACTCATCCAGAGTGAGCGTCTTGGCGGCACGATCAGACTTGGCACATCGAACGGCGACGGCTCTGCGCTGAGTCCTCGCAAGCTCCATGGCTCACAATGCCGGACCAGCCCGGCATCCTCACCGTTACGCCGACGCTATCAAATGATTCTTTGATAGCAGCTATGCATGCATCTTTGGTGAGTCAACGCCGGCTATTCCCTTTATCGGGCTCAAGCCATAGTATTTCTTGCATCCACAGAAGGCAGGGAGACATCATGTCAGCAACAAAGGGCGAACCCAAGGTCTGCGCGAAGTGCGGGGCCAACAACAATGCGAACTCTACGACCTGCATCGGCTGCGGGACGTCGATCTAGCGCAATACATGCTTGACCCTCTCTTCCACCAGTCTCCATAGGTGAATCAGGGCCAATGTAAAGCAACGATTGGAAGGTTGAATTCTTATGGCATGTGCATGTCAGGACAAGGTGAATAACACGAACGGGCGTTGCCCGGCGTGTAACGAGGCAATCCAGCACAAAATCCCTACATCCCGGCACAGTTGCAGCCACGGGAATTGTTCGTAGTTTGAAACTGCTTTCGTCACCGTCTGGCTAAAGACAACCGGTAACGGAACCGATGCGGGACCAACCTCTGGCACGGGTTCGTGCAGAACAGTCGGTGGGGGAAGGTTACGCAGCCGGCCGCCGTGTCCTTACCTGCTTCCACATCAAAAAAAGAACACATCTAAGCACGCAGCGGTCCATTTCGTGTCTCAGATTTAGGGTGTGTTTATCGCCCACTTCGGGCAGCGCCGGAGTGGGCGTCAGGATCATTATGGTCAACGCGGTTCCCGTGGTAGGAACTTCTTAGGCCTGCTATGCTCGCGGCATGAAGACTCAAGAAATTGTTTTTACTACAGCGGTCAGTATTGAGCAAATCAAGCAAGCGCTCCAAGACGTGTTCAGGGGAGCAGAGCTCAAACCGCTACAGTCCAATACAGGTGGACTTCTTGATTCCGGTCCTAAGGCTGAGGTCGAACTGCTGGCTGAAAAGAAGGGCATGGCTGGATCGTGGGCCGTACAGGTGTACGTGTTTAATCAAAGAAACCAGCGCCAGGTGAAGCTCGTAGCCCTAGGTGACGCCGGAATGTCTCGAGCCTTTGGCGGCGTCAAAAATACCGTATCTCTTTCCAAGAGCGTAAAGGTTGCAGAACAAGCGGCGGCGGCAGTCAGAGGGTAGACCGTTGCTTGGCGCCTGAGAACGGGTCCATTCCTGGGGGATCCTTCGGTCCGGAGAGCGTGCCGCTGAGCCGAAACAACCAACCACCCTGTACCAATAACCGATCACGAAAGGAAAAGCGAAGATATGGCTGAGACAGCATCTTCTTCTCGCACGGGCGAGTACACGGAGGTTCATAAGTGCCGACATTGCCAACGAGCATTCTGGGGCAAGCGGTCGTGGAACGGAGTTACGGTAAACTGCCCGCACTGCGGGAAAGATAACTAACCACGATTGGCATCGGAGGCAAACCGGGGTTCTGCCCATTCCAGCGCTGCCCTGAGGTGTCCTTCATTTGGCACTACCTGTTGTTCGGCGGAGGGTAGCTTGTGGTACGTGTATGCAGCTACTGCCATTTGGGAATTTGAACGGCCGAGGCTGCAGCGGACGCTGCGGTTATCCTCGCTGGCGCCCGACCCACGACCCGAAGGGGAGTTGTTCGGCTACGGCGCCTACGTCGAAGGTGACACCGCCACATACTGGTTCCGGGCCCAGGACGCCTGCTTCGAGGCGATCACCGCTGACGTGTTTTTCCACTGGACCTCCGGCCAGTCCGACGGCCCGGACAACCTCTCCCCACCGCCGAACTGTCGGCACGGGACCGCAGGCCCTACCCGGGCTGGAGCAGCTAAAAGCTTCTGAGGTGTCCGGGCCATCAAAGGCCGGGCCACCGGGAGCGGCACGCCAACATCCCTTGACAACATCATTGAGATTCCTTCGGATTATAGTGGCCATTCCACCCTGTCCAGCGCCCCCTTCGTCGGGGCCTGCGGGGCGGGGAAACATGCTTCGGCCTTATAGGTTGGACAGGCCTCCGTCATAGGTTGGACAGGCCTCCGTCGAGGGCTGCTGGTACAACGGCGACGGGTATGACTGAATGGACCGCGTCGAGTCCCGCGGCTGGCATGTCATCTCCGGCTGGGGCTGTGACGGCTGGGCAGCTGGCCCTACATCATGATTGACGGAATCCGGACCCGTGACGAGGCAGGGGGAGCTGCGCGCTAGCGTTCACCGATGAGGCCACGCTCGAACTCCGCGAACGCTCCCATGATGGAGAGCATCAGGTTCGCCAGGGGACGAGTCTTCGCCGGTGAAGAGGAGGCTTTCCTTCAGGATGCCGCGGACTGTCGGTTTCTGAACTTTGGAGCGCAGGTCGTCGAGGTTGCGGGCCAGCCAGCTTCTGCAGTTTCAGGAATGACACCGTCCTCAATTTCTAAGCTTCAGGGAACTCTTAGTTATGGGCGGCCGTAGGAGATAAGTCCCGCCCAGAGCCAAGGTGCGTGCCTGCTTTCGGGGTGTCGGCCGAGCCAGTCGCGCTTCGCTTCTGCCAGCGCTTGTGCCGCTGGCGTTCCGATGCCTGCCCTTGCCCAGTAGGCTGACATGATTTCCGCGGTGGATGCGTCATCAACCTCGTGGAGCGAACCGACAACGGTGCTTGCCCCACGGAGAATAAGGGCGATGGGGAATCCACTCAACTCAGTGCTTTCGTTCGCCGCCAAGGACGAGTGGCAGGAGGAAAGGACGCAGTATTGCGGGGCGTTCCAGCGAAGAACGTCGACGGCTCGTAGTATCGACCCATCCGGCATGAGTTTACTCTGTCCCCACCCCGAGCTATCAGCCGTCCCGTGAACGGCCAACGTAAGGACCTCGACATTCCGTTGGCCTTCAATACTGAAAACCGTGTGAAGTTCCTCGGCCGTGTTTATCGTCGTGGCGGACGGATGACTGGCGAACATTGCGGATCTTTCCTTCTCAGCATGTGGGAGCCGCTGGGTGTCATAGACCCCTATCCAGGAACCTGCACCATCGTTGGTGCCGGGTTTGACGATGGAGTCAGTTACCGCGAGTGAACCGGTAAGGATCACGGTGGCGCAGTCGATGAGCATCAGGCCTTTGTCCTGGTCCACGACCAGCGAATCAAAAGGGATGTTGAGCAAACCGGTGGGAACTATGGTCAAGCTGACAGAACTGCCCGGGGCCCGCTCAGACAGCAGCTCACGTAACGGTTGGGGAAGGAGGTATTCCGACAGCTGGTAGAGCTCAGTCCAGAAGGCGGCGTCAACCGCCGGCGGGAGCGTGCTGGGGTTCACCGGAAGGATGGTCTTTCCACACTGGGACACTGGTTGCCCCTTATCGATGGAGCTTGTGAGAACCCAAAACAGCTCCTGTTTCTGGTTGCTGCCGTCCTCTGGTCTGAACAGCTGAAGAACTATCCCGGGACGGCCTTTGATACTGGTATCAATAGCGATCTGGCCGGATCGGATTTTCGGGAACTCGTTGAAGTCGGCCAAGGTCGATGCAGGTCCTATTATCTTGGCTGCATCGGCCGCGGCCATCGCCTGGCTGGTCCTGATGTCGGCCATCGATCTTGTGGTCCAAAGAGCGGAAGAACCGGTATCGACGTTATCGGGTACGTCGGGGGCGGCAGTGTTGGCGACGACGATTTGCTGGGCGGCCAGACGGATGGATTCATGGACCTGGGGGTTTCTGGATAGCTCACCGAGAAGCACACCCACCCGATCACGCCTCGCTGCTTCCATGATGATTTCGGCAGCACCGGCATTGCCCAGTCGTGTGGCCATATCGGCAGCAACAGCGAAAACTCTAAAATATTGTCGTGCAACCCGACCACGTTCAGAGGCATACGTCACGGTCACCAAATGCATGGCCAACAAGCAAACGGCCTGCAACTGTCGCTCAAGTCGTATGTCCAGTTGCTGGCTGCCATGCATTTCTTTGTGAGCTTCAACGGCGGCGAGCCAACAATCAACGGCAAGCAAGGGATCGATAGGCCGACCTTCAACCACAAGCGCGTTTGCCGCATCCAACGCCAAACGCTCCACTTGGGCCCAGGTAAATCCGGGCACGTCCGCTCTCGCTGCCTTGTGGTACCAGATGGCTTCCGCTGCCCGCAGTTTCGGGTGGGCCGATTGGCTATCCTCCAACAGCTCATGAATACGTTCGGCTACAGATGGATTACCGGGGGGAGCGATGATCGCAGCGTCCAGAACAGCATTCCTTCTTATGCCACCCGTATGGCCAGTGCGGCTTATCGTCAGGTATTCGGCCGCCGCTGCTTCATCCGATATCCCCCTGCCGTCCGGCGCGGCATGCGAGATTCTTGCACGGCTGAGGCGCGTAGCCGCGAAGCCGTTGCTCCCGTATCCTTCGTATGCTTTTTCGGCTATGTCGAGTAATCCCATCGCTTGTGCGTATATGTCCCCATTGGTTCTCGTATCACCCTTCCTGAAGAGGGCCATTGCCTGTCCAAGGCAGGAATTGCCTATGGCAGCCGTAAAAACGCGATCCCCCCGTTCTTTCAGGAAGGAGAGCACATCTTCAACATTCTGCTGGGGCTCCGGTACACCTGAAGCACGTGCCTGCTCTTCCACTGAGAGGAGCACGGACTGCAAACGTTCCTTATTGAGGGCATGCATCGCCGTCCAGTCCCGCATGGAATCAGCGGAAGACGCTTTACAGGCTAAGAGGATTCTTTTCAGATTATAAGAACCGTCGTTCACGATGAAGTCCTCCAACTCCTGTTCGGCTCGAAGGAGGGCGCGGCGGTCTCCGACGGATCTCGCAAGCCCGGCAAAACCTGAAATGGATTGAGCATAGAGAGTCGGTCGCTCCGAGCGGATCGACGCCGCAAATCGATATCGATGTTCGAGAGCTTCCTTCCATTTCAGGTAGTCCCCCAATGTGGAATTGTTCGCTGCCAGCAGTTTGGCAACGGACACAGCAACAACTTGGCGGTAGATGTCGCCTTCCTCGGCCCAATCGGGGTTTCCTGCGGCCTCCATCAGGGACCATGGCCCGTACCCTGACCGCGGTGATGTCATGGCTGCAGCCAAGCCTTTCTCAGCCAGGTCGCGGGATGCCCGGAAATCATTTGCCCGCCGGGCCACTGATGCAACCTGCAGCAGCACCCAGGTAAGGAGATCTTGGTCTCCGGCAGTTGCTGCCTGGTCGACGGCCATTGCTCCAGTCACTCGGGCGAGACTCATTTCCGGCCCCGGGTCGGCGGGATCACCATTCCAAGCAGGGGCGGCGTTGACCGAGATCAGGCCGATGGCGTACCGCACAGTATCGGATGACCCGGCAGCGTCCTCTGATGTTGACGCCACCAAAACGCTACCTGCCTTGCGAACCGTTTCCCTGTTGGGCCGCCCCGCCGGGGACCCTCCCGGCCGGTCGCCGAAGGTGTGGGGCCGGGTTATTTGGGTATATGCGAGGCATATTTCGGTCAAACGAGCCTTTTTCAGCTCAGCGTCGTCCACAACGGTTGATCGCTTAAAGAACTCTTCCCACGTGTTGCTCTGCGCATTCATGACGGATCTGCCGGGGTGGCATGGATCTTCAGCTCGATCGAGAAGTTTTCCGCAGGCTCGCCCTGATCAACCATGAGGGCCTCTGCCGGAATGAGGCGGCATCCGACAAGCTTTCGGGACAACACGCGGTCCTGCGCTTCGTCTTTTTCGAGGATGACGTTCCACGTCTGGTCATTGATGGTGATATCGGCCGACACTGTCGTATTTACTGCCGGTCCCTGCGGGAGAGGAATTACCACTGAAACGAGATAATCTTCGCCTTTGTGATCCAGATCGAGGCGGGCAACCGACCACGGTTCGACAGGGCGTCGCTTGCGACCAACGAGCCGTTGGAAGAGGGCATCGTCGGTAACAGCAGCGGATCGGCGGATCGATTCTGGCAGCTTCTTCGGGTCGATGGTTTTTTTCGCTGTCCCGTCACGGAGCAGAGCGGGAGCCAGTTCCACCGTCCAGGACAGCAGAACGGTTTTCAGGATGTCATCGGTCATTGCTTCGGCGCTCATCGCGTCGAGCACGGTCGTCATTGCATCCCATCGCAGGTGAAGGTCGAAACCCTGTTCGACGGTTAGTTCAACCGTGGAAGTCAGGGGTTTGGCCGAGTCCAGGACCTCGCTGACAGCCCCACACACCATTTCGCCTATCAGGTGTCGAAGATTCGTCATAGCGCGGGATTGTTCAAAGAAAACCTGCGATGCAGAGCTGACGGCTATTGTGGTCGGCCAAGCACCTTCGCCCAGTGCGTCGAATCCGGCGAACAGGGGCTCGTCAGTGGACATCGAATATGTGCTGGGAAGTATGACAAAGCGGAGGATCAGGGTGTCCTCTGCAGGGTCGTAGGAAACCGTGACACGGGGGTTCTCCAGCCATGCTCTACGTGCCAGGACGACGTGGAGCGGATTGGTGTTGCCTGTTTCCACCGGGGTTACCTCGATCAGCGTCGGGGCGGCAGGGAAGTCAGTCATTGGGTTCGTTTCCTTCGATTTCCTTGGTGAGAAGTCTGAGTAGTTTGTCACAGGCACGCCGGTACGTTATCTTGAACGCTGCCTCGTCAAGGGAGTGGGCCGAGAGGATGTTCTGGTAGCTGTGGTGGCGGCGCATCAGGCGTACTGCTTCTTTTTCTTCCGGATCCAGGCCCGTCAGCTCGTCAATCTTTTTCCGCAGGCGGGTCCGACGCTGCCGGTCCGCGTTAGAGATGGCTTCCTCCTCCTCATCATCGGGCGAGTAGAGGAGGAATAACAGGATTTGTTGTTGCGTGCTGTCGAGCTTGAGGTATTCGCCCAGGCCTGCGATCGTTTCTTCAAGATCGGCACGGATGGCAATCATTTCAGGGTTGGGGACGTAGTGAGCGTAAACATCGCGTGGTGATTCGTTCCACATTTCTGAGATGTCCTGGCCGAGCTCTTTTTTCCAGCGATCTCCCACCTTTATGAGGTGATCAACCTTGGAGTTATGAGCGATCTTCCAAAGCCAGCTGTTGAAGGACCCTTTTTCGGGATCGAAACGGTGGAGGGATCGGCATGCCTTTGTCCATGTCTGTCCAGCCACATCGAGGGCCGCGTCGTAACCGAGTTCTTTGGTTAGCTTGCCAACAAGCTTTCCGTTGATGAGACGGTACTGCTCATCAAGGAATTGATTGAACGGTTGATCTTGGGTGGTTTTCTCAAACTGCAGCGCGGCTGCTTTAGCGCGCGCGTGACCCGGCCCCGTCTCTTTCTTATAGACCGATTCGATGTCTTCGGCCGAGTCGATGTCTTCCGTCGAATCATGCGCTTCCTGTTCCATGCGCTACTGCCCTTTCTTCCTGTTGCATTTTGGTTGAATTCTGCACCATAAAAGGGGCTAAGTGCGTGGAGTCAATAAAGAGCGTCAAAATGACGTGTGTCTCCGCTGGTCCCATGGCTTCTCCTTCATCCATTGGGCAGGATAGCTCCAACCGCCACAGCCGGTATCTGCCACATCTGCTAGTACCGGCCGCTGATGTGATCCGTGACAGGGTTACCAGCCAAATCTTCTGCGGACGCTACCAGCGTCTTTTACGTGCCGGCTGGAACTTTGAGGCCATCGCCGCTGTTCCCATGAGCTCACAGTCCCTAATACCGCTCAGTATGCGGACTTGTGACAGATCTGGCGAATCTTTTTTTCTGTGTCACGATAACCATTTCCGCGCCGTATTAGCTGCATCACTTCGATGCAGGAGAAAACGATGTCGACTACCAGCTTCAGGACCTACCGTCCCGGCCTCCATGCTCATTACGACGAGCAGGCCTGGGACATCTGCCCTTCCATGGGTAAGCGGCAATTCCGCGACCGGGCCGCCGCCGAGTTCACACTGCGCAGGTTTGCGTTGGACAAGCGGGACGGCATCCTCGCAGAACGCCGACACGAAACTCGTAGCTACCAATGCCCTCACTGTCACGCATGGCACCTAACCTCGCAGCCCTAGCAATTCGCGGTCGCCGGATCAAGTATCCGATCGCTGTCACAGCCGACAAGTCGGACCGGTAGTAGTGAACACCCGGGAAAAGCACCCCCCCCCACAGAAGAGAGGAAGTGTCGAACAAGTTCGGGTAAGCAATGCAAGAAGTGCCATTCGCTGCTCATCGAATGCAGCTACTGAAAGCCAACGGAAAGCAATGCAAACACTGCCGCAACAGCGGCTCGTTTGCGATACCTATGGCAAGCACGGCCAGTTCTGGTTCAACTGAAACTCCGGGGCGGCGGGCCCAACGGTAGGGACCCCGCCCCGGACATCCAGCCACGTAAGCTTCGGCCCCCCTCTGTGAAAGGCAACCCATGTTCTCCGCTTCCCCTCACCGAAAGATACTTTCAGGCATTGCTGCCGTAAGCGCTGCCTGCCTCATCCTCACGGGTTGCAGCGGTTCTTCCACAGCCACACCCCAAGGCACGGACGCTTCCTCACCCACCCTCGCCATCATCGCTGGCGACAGGCAAGGCGAACCCTCGATGTTTTCCAAGATTTCCGTTGACGGTCAGGACCGGCAGGTACTGAATCTTTCATCCCTGGGGAAAAGCCTTCACGACAAGCTCTCCTCCAGCCTCACCGTTACCGTCATTCCCGCTGACGGGGCACCCACGGCTGCCCGGTCGGCAGACCTGGCCGTTATCGACAAGAATCCGAAGACCAGATCCGACTCGACCGAGTCCAACGTTTCTTCCGCGGTAGGGCTTATCGCAGCATCCCGCGCAACAGTCAACGAAAGTAACACCCTAGCCGCCCTCGACACGGCCGGCCGTTCCAGCAAGTCCGTATTCATCATTGACAGCGGTGTCTCCACCAGCGGGCCAGTCATGCTCCAGACCGGGCTGCTCTCCACGAAGACCGATGTCAACAGCCTGGTGAAACAACTCCAGGCCTCAGGCAATCAGCCGCGCTTCCAGGGCACCCATTTCACCTGGTGGGGCCTCGGGCAGGTCGCCGCGCCGCAGCCTGCCCTTCCAATCTGGGCGCATACAAAACTCCAGCAACTCTGGGAAGCGATCATCACCGCAGGCGGGGGAACCGTGGAGTTCAACAACGAAATTTTCCCCCCCGGAGACGCAGCATCACCTCCGCTTCCCCCCGTCACCCCCGTAAATTTCACCGACACGCCGGTTGCCCCAGTCGCGCTGACCTTGCCCCAAACGCAACTCAGATTCAACCCCAACCTGGCCTCCTTCGCTGACAAGGACAAGGCCCGAACCGTCCTGGCAGCCATCGCACCGGATCTGAACAGAAACGACCACCCCGATATCTGGCTCACGGGCTGCACCGCGCTCGATCCCATGTCCACCAGCGAAAGCATGAAGACGCTCTCCCAGCGCAGGGCCGAAGCCGTCGCCACGGTCCTGCGCGGACTCGGCGTCACTTCCACCCTCCACACCGATGGTTACGGCCCGAACTGCCCGGGCCGAATATCGGACCTCGACACCCATGGCCAGCTGGTCGCAGGAAAAGCTGCCCTGAACCGCAAGGTCCTAATCACCTCCACACGACAAATGGAAAACCCCGCACAATAAGAAGGGAACCTCACATGCCTTACACTCCACCACAGGACTTCGATCTGGACACTCTTAACCTCGTCCAAGGCCCCGACATCGACGAACGCGCCAGCCAGTCGCAGATCAATGACGCCTGCGATCAGGAAGGCGCCCAAGACGCGGCCAAAGGGCTCTACGACAAGCACTCCTTCCACCCCGACCGGCATCTATTGTTCGAGCACAAGGTCCAACTCTGGCTGGAAAAATACGCCGGGGGCGCCCTCATCAGACAGTGGAAGGACGAACGCGCGGCCATGCACATCGTCAGCCGCGCACGTGCCGAAGCCACCCAACTCACAGGTCGCCTCCAAAGCGCACGGGCAGCGCTGAAGACAAAAGACGCGAAAGTGGACGTCCTACTCAGCAGGATGACCGACCGTGCACACGAGAGCTACGTACCCGACATCGAGCTCAGGACCTCGCCGGTTAAGCCGGGACAGGACAAGCGTCAGCGGACGCGGACCTGGAGTCCGAAGCTACTGGCATACATCACTCTCGGCGCCATCGGGGAGTTCGCCATCAACGTTCTGGCCGGATTCGTGCTGGGCGAGGAAGAGTGGAAAACCTATCTCCTCGCCGGCCTGATCACGTTCATCACCATAGCCGTCCCCCTTCAGGCAGCGCCGGCCCTGATGTCCTCCAAAGGGACACGCACGATAGGGAAAGCCATCGCCTGGACTGCGCTAGGATTTCTCGCACTCGTCATCGCTGGCTTCGCCTGGATCCGCTACACCTACATGAAGGGAGCTGTCGAAGCTGCCCTCACCGCAGCCCAACACAGCGGCGGCAAGATCGTCGCCGGCGGTCTAACCAGCGTCCACCTGGACACGCTGGGAACAGTCATGCTCATCCTTCTCAACATCGCACTTCCACTGTGCCTGGCACTGCTGATTTTCACGGAAATTCTCCACAACAAGCAGGCCCTCATCTCAGAACTCCGACACCTGCGCCAAGAACAGTCCAACCTCGACGAGGAAACCCAAAGCCTGGAAAAAATGTGCCTGCTGGCCCACCAGCAAGCAGCAGATGCTGAGCACGACTACCATCGCATCCCGGGGCAGACCCAACACTACCTGCGCGCACTCATCCCAATGGTCGGTGAAGGACTGCACTGCTATATCCACGGAGTAGCCCGCACCAGCGGTGATCCAACCATCACCGCTTATCTCCAAGACAACGCCAAGGCCTACGCCGAAAGGTACAACGCCTACGCGAACCAAGTCATCTCCGATTACCTCGGCAGAGTCAACAAACCCGCATCCAACGGCAGGATAAGCCACTGGCGCGTAGGAACCGACGGCATCGTACGCTCACGCTTCAGCCCAGAGACATCCCCGGGACCCACCCACGACAGCGAGAGCGAGAACCTTGCCCCCGACCCAACCTCCGAATGGACCGTCCCCTCGGAATGGGAGCCCACCACAGAAGACCAGACCCCAAATGCTTAGAAAAATCCGAGAATGGTTCATCACCCGGGCCGAATCCCGAAACCCATCTCCCCGCGCATGCACCTCCTGCGCAGGAGAACTGGGCTTATGCGCCCACTGTGAAGGCGAATGGAAGTCGGCCAACTGCATGCACTGCCGCCTTGGCTACACCTGCTCTCTTTGCCACCTGCACTGGGTCACAACCTGACATGCCCAGCGGTAACAAAGAACAGGGGACCCCAGGCACATCAAACCCAACGGAGGCATCTCATGAAAGAAGACAAGAAAAACGCGTCACGGGAACTGCCCAATGCGCCCCACTTCGCAAAACGCGTCGGAATCGATACCGCCATCGAGAACTGGATCACCGGCCTCAAAGGACGCAGAGATGCCAGGACCACCCCACCCGACGCATCGGGCCATCACCCACTCACCCGGACACTCCACTCACACGTCGATCACGTCGAAGCAATAATCCACGACGCACTCATCGCCGCACTCCGGCCCATCGACAACGATATAGCCCGTGCCGAAGCACAAATCCGGAGACTTGAAGAGAACAAGAAATCCTTCAAACAGCAGTCAGCAGACCACCCGGCTACCGCTGAGGAACGGGCAACCCCGCAAGGTCAGGAATCCCTACGCGAAAAAGACAAGATTTCCTCGAAAACCGCTGTAGTCCAGGCACAACAGGACTCACTCGCGACTGATGTCGTGCAACTGATCGAACACCGTGAAAAACTCCACGAAGCCGCCCGCGCGATTCTGGAAACGTGGCAGGCGCGCTATGCCGCACTCACCGGTTGTCATCGGCGGGCGTTCATCCGGAAGGCCACCACAGCCTCCGGCAGGCGTCGTCTCGGCATAAAGGACCCACAAGCCCTAGCCCTTCCACGCCACGCATCAAACCATTCCTGGGCATCGGGGGGCAGACTTCCCCTGACAATCACTGTGATCTCGGCCGATGACCCGGTTCTTTCCTGGACTCGACGTTCCTAACCACACCTAAATCGCTCTGCAATGTCAGGGACCCCGGGTGCCACGTCTTTCCCGCCTTGGCAAGCACGGCCAAGCAAAGGAAAAGCGGCGTTAATCGGTTTGAGCACACAACGACGGCCAGATAGGGGGATAAGGATAGAAAATCGTGGGTCATTGGAGCTCCTGCTTGCAGCTTTGAGTAGGCGCTTGCCTAGAGCCGACTTGAAGCGAGAAGTTCGCTGAAGGTGGCCTCGGGTTCCGATCTTGCTTCGGAAGGGGCCCTTCAGGGGTAGCAACGCCTTGGGGATGTTCCGCGGAGCCGGATCCTTAGTCCAGCTCACCGCGATCAAGAAGGCCGCCAGATTTTCTAGTTAAAGGGTGTCGGAATCGGTCACTGTTCCCTGTTCGAGCGCCGCCGTGATCGCCTCAGGGGATGGCAATGCGGCGCGCTCCTCTGGTGGAAGGGAGTCATAGGTGTATGAGCTGACGGCGACGGGCTGCGACGATCCGTCCAACGCGTATCTTACTGTCGGCTCGTGTTTTGATCCGCACACGAGAATCCCCACGCTGGGGGCCATTCCAGGAAATCTCACCAGGTCATTGACTGCCGCGACATAAAAATTCAGCTGGCCCAGGTGCTCCGGCCTGAACTTCCCAGACTTTAACTCCACGACCACAAAGCGGTTAGTCGGGACATGCACCAGAAGAAGGTCGATGTAAAAGTCTTCACCGTGGGCATCGAGGTGATACTACCGGCCGTAGAAGGCAAATCCCCGGCCGAACTCGGCCAGGGTCTGGGACATCCGCTGAGTCATGGCTTCTTCCATGGCCAGTTCTTCGACTTCCTTGGTCAGGCCTAGGAAGTCGAAAACCAGAGGATCCTTGGCGACGCTCCGGGCCAGCGCCGCCCCATCTTCGGACAGGCGTTCTTCAAGGTTATTTGGAGCCGCTCCTAGTCTGCGGTGCAGACCGGTAGTGATCTGGTGTTCGAGAACTTCCAGCCGCCATTTGTGCTCGACAGCCCGTTCGGCATACCAGTCACGGATCACCGGGTCTTTCAGCTTGAGCAGCTCAATAATGTGACCCCAGGGCAGCCCGTTAACACTGCTCCGAACGGATGAATCTGACATGTCCCAGGCGGCGGCGAAGGCCCTCATGTAGAACAGATTTGAGCGGGAGAACCCGCGCATGTGTGGAAAGGCGGATTTCAGGTCGGACGCAAGTCGCTGCAAAATCTTGGTCCCCCAAGGCTGGGCCGCCTGGCGCTGCAGGATCGTGGAGCCGATCTCCCAATACATTTCGACCATGGCGTTGCTCGCGGCCTGCTGTGCACGCAGCTGCGCTGAGGTGACTAGCTCCTTGAGTGAGACGAGTATTCCGGCGTAGCCGCTGGGCAGCTTAGGTTCGATCTCTGGCACGCACCCACCTTAGCCGCTGCGTCCGACAGGACCCCAAGCGCACCAGGTGTACGCAATTGTCCAAAGCACTTTGGACAATTAAGAGCAGCCGTCGTCAGCTCACACCAAGTTGTCGGGCGTCCGCTGCGCGGCCGGCTGTTGGGGGCCGTTCCGGGCTCCGCAAGCTCCGCCCGGCCCGTCCCCTTGTTTTTACGCTTCGCGTTTTTTGGTTGCTGTCCTTCGGATTGTACGTGGCCGCTCCACCCTGTCTAGCCCCTCCTGCGTCGGGGCCCGCGGGGCGGGGGGAAACGTGCTCCGGCGCTCCTGCGTCGCTTATTTCCTCCGCACGTTTCCTCGCCCCTTGCCCTAACGGGTAGACAGGCCTCCGTCGGCCACAGCTACGCGATGCTTCGCCAGCAACCAAAAAACAACGGGGAAAAGAGGAGGGCAGCTGGTCCGGTATCACCGCCCACTCACCCCCATCCTTCGCACAAGGAAAGAGAACAACCATGAAAAAGCTCAAAGTCTCCACCCCTGCCGGTCTGTTGGCCGTTTTCGCCCACACCCTGGGCATGACACCGGTGGAATCGTTCGTGCTGGTGACCTTGCAGGGTGGCCGTCTCGGGGCAACGCTGCGGGTGAACATCCCGACCAACGCCCCCGCAGCCGTGTTCGATGGCACGGTCGTTGATTACCTCCTGAACGATAAGGACGCGGACGGCACGATTTTGGCCGTCTACACGAATGCGGACGGCGAGCAGCCGTACCGCGAGTACGTTGAAGCTTTGGAATACGAGCTGCTGGCCGCTGGAATGCCCATCAGAGAGGTCCTGCTGGTGGGCCCGGGAGGGTGGAGAGGCTACTTCGACACCGCCGCCGCCGTGACGGCTTTGGCGTCCATCACCGATAGTGAAGCGAACGCGGAAATGATCTTCGCCGGTTCCAACCCGGACGCCGGGAAAGCCCAAGACCGCGAGTTCACCGGGGCACCCGGCAACGCGGCCGCGATCGCTGTTCTGGCCACCGGGTTCACGGACGTTGACGCGCTGGACTTCGGCGCCCCAGCCATGATCGAAGCCAGGGCGGTGTGGACGGACGCCTTGGGTACCGTCCCGGACACCGCGACGGCCTGCCAGCTGGTGGCGTACCTGCAGAACGTGGGCTTGCGTGATCGTGTCATCGCGGACTTCATCAACACCGATGATGAAGAATACGCTGCCGTGTTGATCGGGGAAACCAGCACCTGCCCGACGTGGGCACGCGTTGATCAGGGTGAGGCCCTGCTGGTGGAACTGCTGGCACACACCCCGGGCCGGTTCCGCGCCCCGCTTTACACGATGCTGGGCCACCTCAGCTGGTACAAGGGCCGGTCAAGCACCGCGGTCCAGTACTTGGATAAGGCCTTGGCGGCAGTCCCGGGCTACCGGTTGGCTGACCTGCTGAAGGAAATGATTGACCGCGGTTTCCTGCCCGAGGTGGTCAAGAACAAGGCCAACGCCTACCCCGGCGCTTCCTAGCAGGTGACGGGTTGGGCACCCTTTTTCGTTGGGTGCCCAGCCCGCCCCGTGTGGGTGCGGCGGCCTCCGCCGCACGCTCCCCCGGCCGTATCCACGCTGCGCGGGCGCAGCGACCAGGCCTGATGTTCGATCGTGCGGATAGGCTAGGGAAGCAACGCACCTACACAAGGAGCCTTCCCGTGTCAGCACCGGATATATCCCACCCCGACTTGTTCCTGGAATACACCCCCGTGGACCCGCGGGCGAGCCAGGCTGAAACACTCCTTGCTGCCAAGACTGACCAACGCGCGACGTCCGTCCCCGGGCCGGTCGACATCGTCTTTAAGGACCCGTTGGAAGGGTTCACCTGGTAAATCCACTACCTAAGTTTTTGTGGCACCAAAGTTTTTCCCGTGCGAAGGAAAGAAGAAGAGGGCCGGCCTTTGGCCGGCCCTCTTCTTCTGTCTGTCGCCGCATAGGTGGTGGTTTTGTTGGTGGGTACCAGGATGTGGAGGCTGTGCACATCCGCTGCTCGCTTTGGTGACCTTTTGTGGTGTCGGTGTCGTGGCGGTTGTGTGCAGCCGGTTCGCTGGTTCCTGTCGTCCATCATGTGTGCAGGAAAAGACCGGAGATTAATCTTTTGCTGTGCACCTGTGGGCGAGAGGCAGCTATTGGTGACCGGCGGGTTCGCCGGCAGTCGCAGGTTGCTTTGCGGCTGCCGGTTTCCGGGCTGCGCGTTTGCGAGCGCGTAGCTTTTTTTCCGGTTCCGGGAGTCCGGAGACGCGCAGCTCCTCCGCGGTCCAGCCTGCGCTGAGCGCGGCCTGGTAGCGGCGTGTGTCTTCGTCTTCGGCTTCCTGTAGTGCTGCACGCGCGTTCGCGATAGACGTTCGTGACTTTACGAGGGCGCGAACGGAATCCATGCGGCTGTTCAGCCGCTGCTGTAGTTCTTGTTCGATCTTTTCTGCGTCAATGTGGGTAGCCATGGCACCCAGTCTAAGCTCCCCTTCCTTCCCCCGCCCGGGGCGGGGGAAGGAAGGGGAGCGGTGTCGTTTACTCACCATCTGCAGATCCGTCGTTTTCGTGCGTGTGGCTTGACCTGCGGAGCAAGTTATACACTTACACGGGTGTAAGTGGCTTGTGGCGCTCGACACTGGCGGTCGGGTGCAGCACACTGGTCAGTGTGGTCCCCGGTTTCGGGGTCGCTGCGCTGGGTCTTTGAAGGGATGGATTGGGATGGCGGATGAAGAGCCGAACCTGCCTTCCAGGCTCTCTCGCCGGCGGCGGGAGAACCGCCCTGCGGGGACGAAGAAGCGGCGTGAGGTTTGGGTCACGGCTGAGGAAGACGGGGCTCTCATTGCCAAGGCTGCGGGCCAGAAAGTGACTGTTCCGAATCTTCTGATTTCGGCGGCACTGTCGGAGTATTCCGATTCACCTACTGAGCGCCGTGCATTGGCAGCGGAACTGATGGCCGTTCACACCTTGCTGGCGCGTTCGTCGAACAACATTAACCAGCTGGCCCGGCAGGCTAACGCCACGGGTGAGTTCCCGGTCGAGGCCCACGAATCGTTGAAGTTCATTCGGTCTGTGGCCATGCGCATTGATCGTGCCTTGGATGGGTTGGTGTAGGAGTGATTCCCAACATCACGCGTGGTTCACGTATTGGTGGTCTCATGGTTTACCTGGCATCGACGGATGCGGATAGGACGAAGAACGCGCACAGCGAGCCGCACCTGGTGGCAGGGGATGCGGCGATCATGGCGTGGTATGACGATGGTGTGCTGGACCGGGATGATGCTCTGGCAATAGCGAAGCATCTGGATCGTCCCCGGAAGAACTTCGGTGTCGAGGTGAAGGTCAAGAACTTCGAGTGGGACGCGGTGAAGAAGGAGCGCGTGCATGTCGGGTACAAGGACGCCAGCGTCTGGCACTGCTCCCTGAGTCTGCGCGCCGAAGAAGGGGCTCTGACGGACCAGCAGTGGGGCGATATCGCCAACGACTTCATGGACTCCATGGGCTTCACCGAGACCAGCGGTAAGGCGCAGTGCCGGTGGGCTGCGGTGAACCACGGCACCAGTGAGAACGGCAACCACCACATCCACCTGGCCGTCTCACTTGTCCGTGAGGACGGTACCAAGGCCTCTACCCATGGGGACTACAAGCGGGCCCAGGAAACCTGCCGCGAATTGGAGGTCAAGTACGGTCTGGAACAGCTCTCCACCGTGTACGCCTCCCGTGGCTACGACCGGGCCGAGAAAGCCACCGCTGCCAGGGATGAGCGGGAAATACACCGCTCATCGCTGGCACGGAAGGTACGCGCCAGCGCCAGCGCCTCGGCGACCGAAGGGGAGTTCGTTCGCCGTGCCCGGAACACCGGACTGCTTGTCCGGCCGCGCTACGCGAAGAACACCACCGACGTCATTGTCGGGTACTCCGTAGCCGAACGCCCCAGACAGGGTGAGCGGCCTATTTGGTTCGGCGGGGGGACCCTCGCCTCGGATCTGAAGCTTGGTGCCCTGCGTGCAGAGTGGATGGACACCCCACTCTTGGCGACGGAGGCTGCGAAGGAGTGGAACGCAGCGGCCCGCAACAGGCGCACGGTGTCCAGGACCGGCCCGGAGAACGCAACGCCGCCGGCGGAAATGTGGGTGGAATACACCCGCAACGCGACCGCATTGGCTGACCAGTTGCGTACCATTCCGCGGGATGATCACGCGACGTGGGCGAAAGCTGCACGGGACGTATCAGGGGCCTTCGCGGCATGGTCATACCGGCTCGAGCCAACGCCGGGGCCGTTGGCTGCCACCGCCGCTGAACTGTCCCGCACCGCCCAGCTACGCGCACCCCGGCAGCACGGCAAGCCTGTTGCGCTTCCGTCGATTGCGGGTACGGCGATGTTGTTCATGGCTGCGTCGAGTAAGAATAAGACGGCCGCGCAAACGGCCCTCATGGTGCAGCTGATCAACACGGCCTTCGCCGTGTATGAGATGCACGCTCAGTCCGGGCGGGCCCGTGAAGCCCAACGCATCCGGTCCGTGGTTGAGGAACAGCTGGCCCCGTTCACCGGCACCATGCCTAAAGCGGTTCTGGTGGGTGCCGAGCAGCAGTCAACGTCAGATGCTTCCGGGCGGGCCAGGGCGGTCGATATCGCACGACGTGGAATGGTACCCATCCGTCCGGGATCAGCAGTACCCACGACACCAACCCCGGCAACGCCGGCGAAGCCTTACCAGCCGGCCCGGCACGATTCCGGGTCGGGTCTCGACCGCTAAAGACCAGGCACGACCAACTGCAAAGGGGAATAGCATGAGTGAATCAGATGGAATGGATGATGTTCTGGATGGCGGCCTGCGGCAGTCACTGCTGATCGCCTCACGCATTGCCGAGATACTGGCACACCGGCGCCAGGAGAGCCAGCGGCAGCAAGAACACCAGGACGTCCAGGCAGCACACGAAGCCCAGGCACGTCTCGCTGCTGAACGCAGTGCCGCGCACGCGGCGTTGGCACCGGTGGAGAAGGACCAGTGGTGGGATAAAGCCCAGCCCCATGACATTGCCACGGCGCACGCCGTAGCGACAAGCTGGAAGGACAACGACCCCACCGCACTGGCCGCCTCAGAAAGGATTCGGCAGGAAGTGCTCACCCGGTACGGCATCGACACCCACGACGTCGGTGCGGACGCCGCATATCTGGAATCAGGGATTCAGACCATCACCACCGAAAAGGCCCGGCTGGATGAGCTGGCGCGTAGCCAGGAAGAGACGCGCAAAGCGGCGGCCGAACACGAGAAGGCCATGGGCCTGCTCGCCGCGGCCCGCGCAGAAGAACTCCGCGCACAAGCCACAAAACTGGCCCCGGAAATGGAACGCCACCAGGTGCCTGTGGAGTACCTGGCTAACCCCGAGCTGGCCCAGGCGTTACAGACAGTACACACAGCAAAGACCCCCAAAGCACTGGAAGCGGCGGACGCTACCGTGCGGGAACGTCTGTTCCTCATCGGTAAGGACGGGATCAACGGGCCGGACATTGCCCAGCTGCGGAAGGAGACCACCGCGAACGTCAACGGTGCCGGCGATGCCCACTTCGAGGATCCCGGGTTCGTGAAAGCTGCCAAGGACATGCATGAAGCGAAACTCCTGGCCGAGGGCGGTTTCACAGGCTCCGAACGAACATCAGTGGAACAGCGGTACGAACGCGCTGAGAAGGAGCTCTTTGCCCGCTTGGAGGGCGTCGGCCGCGAGATCGAGAACCGCGTCACCGGCAACGACAGCAACCGACTCAAAGACCATGGCCTCAAAACAGAGAGTACCTCAGCCGCCGACTATGGCTCAGCCGAACACCACGAAAAATTCGCTGAATCCCTGGCAAACACCGGCGCGAATGAAACCCAGATCCGCGGACGCCTCGCCGCAGCGCGCAGCGAAGGCACACACCCCAGCGCAGCAGTGACGACGGGCAAGGGCGCCGCAAAGGCCAGAAAGACGCGCACAGGGATATCGGCCGGCGCAGAACGCACCAAGAGCGGTCCCAGCCGCTAAGCACTTGATTGTTGGGGGAGCTGGCATGCCGGACGGGCTCTGGTGGATAGGATCAAATTCATGACTGACACCCCTGACCTCGCTCTTCCCTCCGGCTACACCGACCTTCTCAGTGAGCTCAAGAAGCGCGTTCGGGACGCCCGCATCAAAGCACTCAGGACAGTCAACACTCAGCTCATTGAGCTGTACTGGACCATTGGGCAGACGGTCCGTGCCGAGCAGGAGAAACAGGGGTGGAGAAGCCAGGTCATCAAACGTCTCTTAGATGACCTGCGCAAGGAGTTCCCGGACATGAAGGGACTCTCGGCCCGCAACATCCAGTACATGACGACTTTTGCGAGGACTTGGGCTCAGGGACCAATTGCGCAGCAACCTGCTGCGCAATTACCCTGGGCCCACATCATGGTCACACCCTCAGCGATAGTAGGCGGCTGAAGTTTTCTGTGGCTTCAGCGGTACTTGAGGTGCGTGGAGTTCTCGAGGACCAGGCCCCGAGCCTGGGTTAACTTTTCGCTGCGAGTTGCATGAATTTCATAAATAAAGATGCATCCTTATAAAAAAATAGTTATATTGAGTCATATTCTTCTATATACTCCTTTCATGGACTCCGATTTGAACCCATTTGCCCCAGGATCAGGCTTCAGAGGGTGATTAGTCTGCCTCATTCAGACCAATCCATCGTTGGGCGGCCTGCTGATCGGCCCCGCACTTTGCTTCATCTGGACCGTCGATTAGCAGCCTCTGAAAGACTGACGGCGCGTTGCCGATTGCCGTGATTACGCCAGTAAACCGGTTTAAGCTTCAAGTGTAAGTATCTTGAAACTGCAGCCCCACGAACCGCAGCCGTCGAACGGTGCCCGCGAGATCCTTGCTGAGCGATACTCACGCGGTGAACTGAACGCACAGGAGTACCAGAAACGTCCGCGTATTCTCGGCGGGGACTCATTGAGGCCGACCAGCACCTTCGGCGGGTAGTCTGGCCGCCCGGCCGGAGGGCGGGCTCCGGTGCCACGCGGCGTTCAACCGTACTCGTTCTCTCCGCGGGCGGTCCGTCGCCGCCTGTTGGCCGGGTCTTAGGCGGTTTCGAGTTCCTTCAGGGCTGCGAGGAGCCTGTGGCCGGCGTCCGAGGCGACTTCGGCGACGGCCGGGGCGTCGCTGAGCTGGACCATGGTCTGCGGGTCGATGGTCTGGATGACGGTGGTGTCGTTGCCAGGTCCGCGTCTGATCACGACGTTGCAGGGCAGCAGCAGTCCCATGTCGGGGTCCGCGGCGAGGGCTTTTTGTGCCAGGGCGGGATTGCAGACGCCCAGGATGAGGTAGTCACCCAGGCCCTGCCCGGCGTCGGAGCCGAGCTTGGCCTCGAAGGTGGCGCGGACATCAATTTCGGAGAGCACGCCGAAGCCCTGCTCCGAGAGGGCTCCACGGGTCCGGGTTACTGCTTCTTCGTAGGGCAGCGTGACGGTGATGGTGTGTGCGTAGCTCATTGTTGTGCTCCTTCATCGGTTTTCTCATTCATGCAACGGACTGTGGGTCTGCTGTGCTACCGGGCTTCGATCAGGCCCATCATGCCGCTGTCCTCGTGGTCCAGGATGTGACAGTGATAGACGGTTTTACCGGTGAAGTCATCGAAGGCGATCCTGACCCGGACACTGCTGCGGGCCGGGACGTTGACGACATCTTGCCACACGGGGCTATCCACGGGCTGACCGGCCTGTTCGATGACCTGCATCGGCCACACGTGCAGGTGCACGGGGTGATCCATCGGGCTCGTGTTCCGCAGGGTCCATTCCTCGATGGCACCTGCGGGGACCGTGGTGTCCACCCGGGCGGGGTCAAACGGCCTGCCGTTGATGGTGAAACTCATCATCCCCGACCCCATCCCACCGCCCATACCGCCGCTGTTCATGCCCATTCCCATGGCGAAGACCAGTTCCCGGTGGGCGGTCACCGCGGCGGCCCGCAGGTCCCTGGGTGCAGGCTGCGCCGGGACCGGTCCCGGCGCAGCCGCCGGTGCGCCGGCAACGGCCAGAGTGGCCAAGGTGTTCCCGTCCCGGCCGGGCCGGGACTGTCCGCTGCCGTTGTTGCCGCCCATCATGGATCCCATGCCACCCCTGTCCACCGGCAGGGTCTGCAGGATGGCGGTCCCTGCGGCAGTGGTGACGAGCAGGTCGGCCCGGTTGCCCGGGGCCAGCAGCACCTCTTCAACGTCCTTGGGACTCTGGAAGCGGCCTGAATCCAGGCCCAGCAGCTGCAGGTGCTGGCCGTCAAGGCGCAGTTTCAGGTACCGGGAGGCGCAGGCATTGATGATCCTCCACCGTTCACGCTCGCCCGGCCGGGCGGCCATGGCCGCGTTCAGCTGCCCGTTGACCAGGACCAGCGCACCTTCCCTGCCCATCACTTTCTCCATCGCGGAAACGGTGGCGGTGGAACCGCCCCCGGTCAGGGAGATGTCCGAAATGACCAGGACCCGTTCCCTGGTCACCGGCACGGGTCGGGGGTCCTGGACGATGATCGCCCCGTACAGGCCGCCGAAGACCTGGTCGGCGACGCTTCCGTGGCGGTGCGGGTGGTACCAATACACACCCGGCGGATGATTCACCGGCAGCCGGTACTCATAGTCAAAGGACTCTCCCGGGTCGACCGAAACCAGCACATTGTCGCTGTTACCCTGCGGGGAGACGTGCAGCCCGTGGACGTGCAGGTTCGTCGGATCCCCCAGCCCGTTCTCCAGCGTCACGTTCACCCGGTCCCCGGGCTGCAGGATAAGGGTGGGGCCGGGCAGGGAACCGTTATAGGACAGCACATCGGCGTCCCGACCCGCGATCCGCACCTGGCCCTGGGCCGCTGACAGTTTAATCTGCAGCCGGCCATCGGCACTGCGCAGGGCGTGCGGTTCACTCAGGTCCAGGCCGCCGGCAGCTTGGAATCCCATGGCCTGGTTCCAGAGCAATCCGGCCGCGCCCGTCGCTGCCGCCGCAGCACCCACACCTCCCAGCATCAGGGCACTGCGGCGGCTGAGAGGTTGCATCAGGCATCGTCCCCGAGGACCTTGAGCCGTTCACGGTATTCCTCTGTGCTTAATTCTCCCTTGGCGTACCGTTCGTCCAGAATCCGTCGGGCGGTAGTGGCGCCCATAGTGCTTGGATGTTCCGGACCAGGGCCTCGGCCGGTCCCGGATCGGGTAATTCCCCCGGAAAAAGCCCGTACGGCAAGGATCACGAGCAGGACGACACCGATAATCAGGAGCAGCCAAAACACCCACGTCCAGCCCATCATGAAACCGTATCCGTTCATCACTTTCCTGCTCCGTTCCTGGTTCACCGGTCTCTGTCGTGGCGGTCAGCCCGGGAGTCATGGCAATTCGTGACCGGAAGCGGCTCGGGCCACAAAGCCGCGCTCCCGGGTTTGGTGTTGGGTTGGTTGCAGCTCAGGCGAGAGACAGGAAGAGTTTTTCCAGGTCTTTCTTGTTCATGGTGGCATCTTCTTTGGTGATGCACTGCTCTAGACCGCTGGCGATGATGGCGAATCCTGCCCGGTCCAGTGCCTTGGATACCGCGGCGAGCTGGGTGACAATGTCCTTGCAGTCCCGGCCCTCTTCGAGCATGCGGGTGACGGCGGCAAGCTGGCCCTGGGCCCGTTTGAGGCGATTGACGACCGGGGTGAGTTCTGTCGAATCGAGTTCCATGATGGGCTCCAAGGCTGGGTGGATGTTGCACCAATTCTATACCGGTGGGGGTATATAGTCCAGCCGCGGGACGGGCGCATCCGGCCCGGCGCTGACTACTTGCAAGATACCCCCTGGGGTATTACCGTTGTGGAGAGAGGAACGGAGGATCCCCTCCCGGAAACTCCCCCACCGCCCAACGAAGGAGAGCCCCATGCTTTTAGAGCGCATCTATGACGAAGACCTGTCGCAGGCCAGCTACCTGATCGGCTGCCAGGCCAAGGGCGAAGCCCTTGTGGTGGACCCCCGACGAGACATTGCCGTCTACCAGACCCTGGCGGCAGCGAACGGGATGAAGATCGTCGCCGTCACCGAAACCCACATCCACGCCGACTTCCTCTCCGGGACCCGTGAACTGGCCGCCGCGACCGGCGCCACCGCTTATGTCTCCGGTGAGGGCGGGACCCACTGGCAGTACGGGTTCGCGGCTGAACGCCTGGTCGATAACGATGAGATCATCCTGGGAAACATCACCATCAAGGCCGTGCATACCCCCGGCCACACCCCGGAGCACCTGTCCTTGCTGATCACCGACGGGGCATTCGCCGACACTCCGGGATACCTGCTCTCCGGGGACTTCGTCTTCGCCGGCGACCTGGGTCGGCCTGACCTGCTCGATGAGGCCGCCGGCGGCGTGGACACCCGCTTCGCCGGGGCCAAGCAACTCTTCACCAGCTTGCGGGATAAATTCCTGACCCTGCCGGATCACGTTCAGGTCCACCCCGGCCACGGCGCCGGCAGCGCCTGCGGCAAGGCCCTGGGCGCCCTCCCCTCCTCCACAGTCGGCTACGAGCGGCTCTACTCCTGGTGGGGGCCGTACCTGGCCGCCAATGACGAGGAAGGCTTCATTAACGAACTCCTCAACGGCCAACCCGACGCCCACGCCTACTTCGGCCGGATGAAGCGCGAAAACCGACAGGGCCCGGCCGTGATGGGCGAACGTGCCCCGCTGGAGGAACTCGCCCCCGCTGACGTCGCCGGGGACCTCGCCTCAGACACAGTAACGTTCGTGGACACGCGGTCCAACGCCGAGGTCCATCAGGGCACCGTCACCGGCTCGGTGAATATCCCGGACGGTAAGTCGACCGCAAGCTTCGGTGCCTGGGTCGTGGACACGGAAAAGGACAAGAACCCGTTGGTGCTGCTGGCGCCGGACCAGGCGTCCGCGCAGCAGATGTGGGACCACCTTGTCCGGGTCGGCATCGACCAGATCGCCGGCTACGTCACCAGCATCGAGGGACTGCCTGCCAGCACGCCGAAGCTGATCCAACCCGAAGAACTCGAAGGCTTCGACGCCGCGATGGTGCTCGATGTCCGCAACCGCACCGAGCACGCAGCCGGGCACATCCCCGGCTCCCACCAGCTCAGCGGCGGCCGCGTGATGTGGCACCTTGACGAACTCCCGGCCGAAGGCACTATCGTGAGCTACTGCCAGAGCGGGGTCCGGAACTCCGTGGCGGCGTCCGCGCTGCGCCGCGCCGGCTATGATGTCGTCGAACTCGACGGCAGCTACACAGGCTGGGCCGCCTGGCAGCAGTCACGCGAATCCGTCTCCAGCAACTAACCCAGGCCCTATCTGAAATAAGTGATTGACAGCGTTGGCGGCGGCCCGGGACACCGGGCCACCGCCAACGCCGGATCCCCAGCTACTGGAGTGCAGCGATGACATCCGGCAACACCTCTTCACCGCAGCGCCTCGGAGCGCGACCCGGTATTACGCTGGGCCTGCGGCAGAACCTGGCCCAGTTCATGCTTCTGGTAGCCGTCAACGCCCTCGTCGGCGGCACCCTCGGCCAGGAACGCACGGTGTTACCCCTACTGGCGGACCAGGTCTTCCACCTGGACCTTTACACGTCCGCCCTGACGTATATCCTCGCGTTTGGCCTCGCCAAGGCGGCCACCAACTACTTCGCCGGCACGCTCTCGGACCGCTACGGCCGCAGACCGGTCCTCGTGGCTGGCTGGCTCATCGCCATCCCCGTGCCGCTGCTGCTGATTCTCGGACCGTCCTGGGCCTGGATCGTCGCCGCGAACGTGATCCTGGGCATCAGCCAGGGCCTGACCTGGTCCACCACCGTGATGATGAAGATGGACCTCGCCGGCCCCTCGCGCCGGGGCCTGGCCATGGGCCTGAACGAGGCGGCCGGCTACCTCGGCGTCGCCGCCACGGCACTGGCCACCGGCTACATCGCCGCCACCCACGGGCTGCGGCCGGGGCCGTTCCTGCTCGGCGCCGCCTTCATCGCGCTCGGGCTGGGACTGTCGGTGCTGGCCGTGAAGGAAACCCATCACCATGCCAGACTGGAAGCCGCCAACCACACCGTGGCCCATGCCGGAGCCCACGCGGAGCTCAGCAACCGGGACGTCTTCACCCTGACCAGCTTCCGGGACAAATCCCTGTCCTCAGTCAGCCAGGCCGGTCTGGTGAACAACCTCAACGACGGCCTCGCCTGGGGGCTGTTCCCCGTCCTCTTCGCCGCAGCCGGACTGAGCATCGGGGACATCGGCATCCTGGCGGCCGTTTACCCGGCCGTCTGGGGCGCGGGCCAGCTCGTCACAGGTGCGCTGTCGGATAAGTACGGGCGTAAATGGCTGATCGTAGGCGGCATGCTCATCCAGGCAGCGGCCCTTGGAATGGTCGCCGTCGGCCACGACTTCGGGTTCTGGCTGGCCGCAGCGGTCCTGCTCGGCGCCGGTACCGCCATGGTCTACCCGACCCTGCTGGCCGCCATCGGCGACGTCGCGCACCCGGCCTGGCGGGCACGCTCGGTGGGGATTTACCGGCTGTGGCGAGACGGCGGATTCGCCGTCGGCGCGCTGCTCGCCGGGATCCTCGCCGACGCCTACGGCATCCCGGCGGCCGTCGCCGTCGTCGCCGCCCTCACAGCATTATCAGGAATCCTCGTGGCCGTTCGGATGCGCGGAACCGACCACAAACCCGCAACCTCAGGAACCGCACCGGCGCCGTAGTAGCCCCCCACCCCTGCAGGGCAAGGGCCTTGCGTACCGCTTGGCTCGATGCCGGGCCCACGAGGACTCCTGCCAAGCCGCTATGGCTACGCGATCCGATCAACAGGAGGACGGCTCCCACCGACGAGTCCGATCCACGACGCCGGCCAGCCAGAGACAGACGTGGTGGCGACGCACCGACGCGCTGGACCGGTGACTTGTCTGCGGGATGCACGTATTTCTCATCGAAAATACCCCATGGGGTATACTGATAAGACAATCCAGCCAGTAGGGGAGCAAGCAGATGTGCCGTGCAGTGACATGTAAGAAATGCGGTAAGACGACGTGGGCCGGCTGCGGCCAGCACATTGACCAGGTCATGCGCGGGGTTCCCAGCTCCCAGCGCTGCCGCGGGCACGAGCAGGAAAAGTTGACCGGGAAGGGCTTCTTCGCGAAGCTGTTCGGACGGTAGACCAACCCTGCCGGCCCCGGGGTACTAGGACAGTGGGGAATAGAGAAAGCGCCGGAGGAAACTTCCTCCGGCGCTTTCTGTATTCCTTTGCCGTCACTGTCAGGAGAGGATTGCCTGGATGGCAACGTAGGCGGCAATCACCAGGACCAGGATGCCAAAGCCGCGCTTGAGCGCTGTGTCCGGAATCCTGCGGCCGATCCGTCCGGCCACGAGCGAGGCTGCCATCGCCGTGACCGCGAAGGCTGCCGTGACGGCCCAGTCGATCTGCAGGTCACCCAGGTGAGCGGCGAACCCGGCGGCGGAGTTAATGACGATGATGACCAGGGACGTTCCGACGGTCAACGCCATCGGGAGCCCGAGAACCAGCGTGAGGGCCGGGACGATCAGGAAACCGCCCCCGACGCCGAGCAGGCCGGTCAGGAACCCCACGACGGCTCCAGTGGCGATCGCCTTGGGCAGGCAACTGCGCCAGTTGATCCCGCCGCCGGGCAGCGCGCAGGCCCCTCCGGCGGTCGTGGACGGCATCAGCATCCGGATCCCGGCGAAGACCATGATGACGGCGAAGACCAGCAGTAGGATCTTCGGATCCAGGAGCCGGTTAACCGCCGCGCCGAGGTACGCGGTCACGGTTCCTGCCGCGCCGATGATCAGCGCCAGCCGCCAGTTCACCCCGGTCCGTAACCGGGGCAGCACCGCGACGGCGGAGGAAGCGCCGACAACGACCAGCGACGTCGGGATCGCCGCGGCAAGCGGCAGCCCCACGCCATAGACCAGGGCGGGCACGGCGAGAATGGATCCGCCGCCGCCGACCAGGCCCAGCAGGGCGCCGACGATCAGCCCGAACGCCGCCGCGGGGAGGATCATGCCCGGGCGCTCAGGGTCTGCAGGGCCTGGTGCGCGGTGGGCTCATTAGCGGAGCGGTTCCACGGCATCGCGGACAGTGCCTTGCCCATCGCGCAGCTGTTGGTCGCGGCGGAAAACGTCAGCCCGGCCCCGATCCCGCCGGCGAGCAGGCCCAGCTTGGGCGAGATGAACTTGCTGCCGAGCACGCCGGCCAGGACGAGGGAGCCCGCGGTCATCCGGACCTGGCGCTCCAGCGCCCACGGGCCGCGGCCGCGGACCACGTTGCCGCCGGCGGCTGCGTAAGCCGGGACCCCGCCGGAAAGGACACTGGCACTGGCCAGACCAACAGCATCCAGGTGCTTGCGGGCCTGCTCGGCCCGGTTACCGGACTGGCAGACAAGGACCACGCGGGTGCCCATTTTTGCCGCGAACTCTTCCGCATGTTCGCTGAGCATGGCCAGCGGTACATGGTAAGAGCCCAAGATGTGCAGGGCATCAAACTCTGCGCCGCTGCGCACGTCAACGATCATCAGATCGTCGTGGTTTTCTTCCCAGGCCTTCAGAGTGGGGGCATCAATGGACTGAGGAGCGGAATCAACGGTGGGGGTTGTAGTCAAGGAAGTCATGATCTCTTTCGATATATTGTGGAACGTTTCCGGTGGCGGCCGCGTTTGTACGCAGCCGCCGCCCAGCGTTCGGGCGGCCGTGTCAGGGACACGGTCCGGTCAAGTAGAAGCCCGGGCGGCAGGTGGGAGGGCATGCCGCCCGGGCGCTCTGGTGGGCTCAGCTGATGGGGAAGCCTGCGGCTGTCCAATCGAGCATTCCGCCGGGCATGGTGTACGCGGTGAAGCCTGCGGCGGCGAGCTGGTCCGCGGCTGCTGCGCTGCGGC
>NZ_JAPNLH010000013.1 GCF_026627425.1 Arthrobacter endolithicus | reverse complement strand
ACCCCGAAACCATGATTTGGAGGGGAAAAAACTGGCCTGATTCTTAGCGCTCTTTTGGCCTGAAACGAGCCGCTAACTCGGCCTACATTCCTAGCTAAAACGGCCTACAAATAGTTGATCACACACACATGGAGCACGGCGCGACCTTGATGGCGGTTCACGCGACCTCCTACGACTACACACGCCCGGGCAAGCCGGACATTGCCTGGGACGATAAGGAGGCGAAAGAGGAACTGATTTCGGGGCTGGTCACCGACGCCCTGGCACTGCTGGGCGCGGTGGACCCGGGCACCCTGGAAGAGGGTTCCCCGGCGTATCAGGCGTACGTGTTGCTGGCGCTGGTTTCGGGCCAGGACGTGGAGCCGGCCGAGGGCTCCGACGGCACGGACGGGCGGTGGCGGATCGCCCGGAAGGTCGCCCCGGACCGGATCGTTTCCACCGTCGATCCGCAGGCCCGGCACGCGCACAAGTCCCGCTCCGTGATGATGGACGGCTTCAAGGGCCACATCATCGCCGAACCGGAGACCGGGCTCTACACCAACGCCGTGATGACGAAGGCCGCCGGGCCCGGTTCCAGCGACGCGGACGCTGGCATCGTGCTGCTGGGCACCGATGAGACCATGCAGGATCCGGCCGTGGATTATCAGGTGCTGGGGGACTCGGCCTATGGTTCCGGTCCCATGCTTGAGACCCTCGACGCGGCCGGGCACCGGGGGCTGGTCAAGCCCAAGCCGCTGCGCCCGGCCGTGCCCGGGGGCTACGACCTGGACGACTTCACCCACGACGAAGCGAAGAACACGCTCACCTGCCCGGCCGGTGAGGTCCGGAAGATCAGCCCCCGGGGCAACGTGAACTTCGGCACTGCGTGCAAGGCGTGCCCGTTGCGGGAGCAGTGCACCAAGGCCAAGGGCGGACGGAAAGTTGTCATCACCAAGCACCACGCCCGCCAGCGCGCCCACCGGGCCGCCGCCCGCGAGCCCGGTTTCAAACATGACTACCGGGCCTACCGTCCCCTGGTGGAGCGGTCCATCGGCTGGCTGGTCGCCGGAGGCAACCGGCGCCTGCGATACCGGGGCGTGGAAAAGAACAACGCCTGGCTGCAACAACGAATCGGAGCGTTGAACCTTCGGCGACTGCTAAAACTCGGCCTCACCAGCCACGACGGAGCCTGGGCCCTGGGATAACCGGCGAAAAGGACGGCCAACAACGGCCACGGACCAAATCCACCCCGCCCGGAGCCGCAGACGGACCACACGCCCCAGAAAATTCACTCAGCAGATTTCCGGCGCCCGAAAACCAGGCCCGCAGCAGGCCGCCCAAGGCCACTTGAACGGTGGGGAACCCAAATCCACTGCCCCGAATTGCCCCTTGTTCAGCGCACTCCTAGGTCCGCAGCTCGGTCGCGGTGTTTTTCCAGAGGGGGATGACGCGTTCTTTGCGGCCCTTGCCGTTTAGATGCATGGCTGATTGACGTTCCAGTAGGACATCGCCTACGCGCAGTGCAGTGATTTCCGAGACGCGGGCGCCGGTGTTGTAAGCGGTGGTGAGCATGGCCGCGTCACGGCACCCGCTCCAGGTGGAGCGGTCCGGGGCTGCCAGGATCGCGGTGACCTGCTCACGGCTTAGCCTTGATCCACCGATCGGCGGCCGGTCCCGGACGTAGTTCCGGGCTGGCTGCGGTGAGGTGTTTTGGGCATGGATTGATCTCCGGCACCCTCCACCGATTCACCGGCGCCACCAACATCGCCAAAGCCCTCCGCACCGCCGGACGCAACCCAAAAAATCGCCCGCAACCTCATCGGACTTTGAAATGACTCTGGGAGTCTTGGCACGTCGTGGTGCCTCCGATTAGATTGAGCATGTGCGTTCCTTACCACCCGCACTCCCATGCCAGGCTGATTGAAAGTTGTTTCACCGAGGGAGGGAACCCCAGGACATCAACAGGTTTCAATCATTACTCCTTCGTCATGCTGCAGCTGGCGCGACAGATGAGTCAGGGATCACGAATTTTGACATTTGGGGGAAGCGTCCCCGATCCTTATGGGGCAACGTTACCGAGCTGTTATCTCTATTGGAGCACTTCAATCTCTAGGTTCGCTCCCTCTTAAGGATCATTATTTATGGAATCGAGTACTTTTTCGCGCCGCAGCGCCTTGGGGATGGGCGTAGTAGCGGCACTAGGCATTGCCGGGGTATCGGGCGGACGCCCCGCTGCAGCGGCTCCGGCGGATTCGGGCACTGTACGTCCCACGGGTACCGGGTATGTTCGCTACGAGGACTTGTATAAGCCTGGTGATACAGTTTCAGCCGCTATGGCCCGCCTGACTCAGCCTGCCATTATCACTTTCCCCGAGGGTCGCTTCGAGTGCTCGGACTTCGGCACCGGTTATAACGCAGGGATTTCCATCCCCAAAATCGCCAAGGGAATTTGGGGCAGCGGACGAGGAACCGTGGGCGGCAGCACAGGGACTATCTTTACTATCCGTGAGAACACCTCCAGCAAGCGTTCTCTGGTCCCGGCGCAGAGCAGCGGAGGGACGACACCGACCACTGTGATGATGCACTCCGGCTCTACTTCGGGCGCAACGTTTGGTCAGTTCCAGGTAGCAGGAACGGAGCAAGGACATATATTTCACGGATTTGCCGTCTATAACCCAGGCGGCGTAGTGGCAGTCACGGATGTTTTGGTCACCGGATGGGCAGGAAACAACGGTGCGCCACCCGGGGAGACTTTCGGTCTGACCCTTCACGGTGGATCCAATAATACGCTGACGCGAGTGGAAGCCGACGGACGGCGTGCGGAAGGTGGGCCGTCGTTTGGTGCCGTCGGACTGACCTACCAGGATACGGTTGGCGGCAGTATGGTGGACTGCGTCGCCCATCATTGCGTCGCCAACCCCGTTGTTCTGTTCCAATCCTTCAACGTCATCACTGAGAACATTAAGGTTGGGCGGGCCGACGACAACGTCCGAGGGGTTACGGCCGGAAGCGGGATCAACCACGAGCGGACGTCAGGCTGCGAACATCGTAACCCTACGATTCTGACCCGCGAGACCCGCCGCGGGGTTCATATGACCCACTCGAACGACAAGTTCACCCTAACGCGCGGCGGCGTTGCTCACTCAAGTGCCAACGGCACCTTAAAGGTGGTCAATCCGACGTACAACGATATTTGGGGGAACAATAAATTCTATATCGAGACGTGGTCCCCATACTGGACGGGCAATACGATGACTACTGCCAATCCTCCCCTAGTCGTGAAATCCGATGACAAGACCAAAGTGCCGTACAAGTGGGCATTCTCGGGTAAGCAGTACAACATCGCATAGGACGAGACTTGTTGACTCCGGACCTGCCGCAGCTTCTACGCTGCGGCAGATCCAGCCAGCTTCCGACCGCTCTCGGTCAAGGACCTTGGAGATCTACTGCGGCAGGCCCACTTTCTACTTGGCTCTCTAGGTTTCGCCGGCGCCGCAGGTCGCGGTGGACGTACCAGAGATTCGGCAGCACTTGGCACAGTGCCACTGAAATTGCAGATCCCAGGATCGGGCCGGCGGCACCGACAAGTCCGATGAGCCACCAGGACAGGGCCAGATTTATAGGGACCAGAACCAAAATCGGAATGACTTGGAATCTAAGACCGCTGCGATCAGTCATGTACATTCCTACCGGGTACTTGGCCGCTTGCAGCAAGACAAATATTACGAAGCCCAGAAGTATCCATGGGTCCAAAATGATTTTGCCATCCGAGATGAACCTGACCAGCCACGGTGAGACTGCTGCCATCATTCCGGAGAGAACCAGGCCGCCTGTCGCGAACCACATTGTCGGTACCAGGGGTGACTCAATCCGGGATACCGACCTGGCTTTGGCGTAAAAAGGCCAAAGGGCGATTCCCGCAGCGGCGATTGTCTGAAGGATCATGCCAAAAAGCTGAGATGCTAGGTTGTACTGTGCGAGCTCGGGTCCGCGAGTGAGATGACTGAGGAGCAGTCTGTCGCTTTGCATGGCAATCGGTAAAGCGATCATCTGCAGCAACATAGGCCAGGCCAGGTGTACAACGCGAACTCCCGGATCCCGACGGAACCGCACGATCGACCTGATAGCCGAAGCCAGCTGGGGATGAATCAGGCGTCCAGCAATCACCAGGCAGATAACGGAGTTCACAGCACTTGCCAGATAGGAAAAAACGGCCAGGTAGCTGCCAGCCGGTGCGGCAACAGCAATCGCTATCGCGACGGCAGCGAGAATCAGGGGAGCGACCACCACCTGGCTCATGACTTGGGTACCGGTTCGTTCCAGTCCGACAAGAATCCGCTGTCCAACAGAAAGCGGAAGGGCAAGAGCGAAAATTGCCAGACACGCGAATGCGGCGAGGCTGCCTCCGTTTGCCTCAAGCCCGTTTCCCAAAAGCAGTGGCCACCAGCCGAAGATCGAGATAAAAGCTGAAATGGCGATGATTAGGCTCCCGGAGATCAGCAGGATCCGCAGTGCTGTGAGGATTGAACGCCTAACCTGTTCATCTTTTCGGGGGGACTTCGATTCCGCAATGGCGTTGATGACAACTGCGGCGATGCCGAGATCGGCAAACGGGAGCAGCGTCGGGAATGATGAGAGCAAACCGTATTGGGCGTAAGCATCAGTTCCGAAATGCGAAATGATCAGTTTGCTGGTGATGACGGCGAACAGACCGGTCAGTCCCATAACGACGACTTTGATTCCAGCGGTGGTTCCCAGTTTCGCCCACAAGGAGGTGCCGGCAGTGTGTGCCTTAGACGGATCGTTAGACGTGATGTTTGACAATCTACATACCTAAGGGCGAGCCATCGAAAAGCCAGGCATCCGCTGCTTGCCTTCCATCCACTTTAGGCAATACGGCATAAATCTCGTCCAAGTCGGGCATGCCCGCCAGTTGCTGACAGATCGCGGCGGCGAGAGTGATTGGTGAGCTCTCGGGGGAAACGGTTGAGTGCCCGTTTTCGTGCAGCCAAGTGGCCAATCCGGTCTCCGTGCTGGTCACGACCGAACACCCGTGTGCGAGTCCCTCCACAATGGGCAAACCGACTTGCTCCCGCCAAGCAGATGTTGCTTGAGAAGGCAAGACCAAGACATGTGAACGCTGGAGCTGTCGGTGGATTTCCAAGCGGCTCGGATCAATGGCGACTTCGATTTCGGCACTCTTATCCGCCGCCGCTCGAGCCAGCGACTCCATCACACCTTTCCCCACAATGGTGAGTTTGGCACCGGGCCGTTGCCGCACAACCTCAGGCCATGCCCTCAATACAAGAGGGAATCCTTTACGCTCAGACAGATCTCCGAGATAGATGACGCGGTCTTGTTCCTTAGGGATGTCTGATCGACAGCGGCAAGGGGAGGGAAGCGCAGGGATGAGCGTCTCCCGTAGTCCCGGGGGTCGATGCGGCAAAACCCCATCGTACATGACCATTGCAGCCGCAGTTCCATAGGCAATCCGGTCCACACGCTGCCAGACCATGGCTGCCATGGCACGCTCGACGCGTTTTCGTAGTTGGCTTTTCCACGTCGACCTCACGATTTGGGTGAAAGGGTCGGCATTACCAATGGCATAGGTGACCACCAAAACATGCGGACCTCCTAGAAGCTCGCGTAATCGTAGCCCCAACAAGGCCAATACCGTCGCTGGCAAACTGGAAAGCATCAGCGGCTCGTTAATCTCCAAAGACCTTATCGCAGACGTTGACAAAATCAGGGCGGCTTCAAGCCGGCCAGCCTGTATGACGTCCAGTTCGGCGGCGAGACTCGTGTCAAAATCGTATCGTCTTTTCCGATAGAGAATTGAGGCCGGTTGAAGTTCGTGAGCGCGCTCTAAATGCGCTGTCCGAAGCGACTCATAGAGTCGCGCGCGTGTGAATTTGAGTCGATTCCTCGGCACAGGCCCTCCTTCCGCGAGCTGTATTTCATCTCTGGTCGGGCAACCGGTATGGTGTATGCATTCGAACACTCATGTGAAGTTGTACCGTGAGGCATAGTTCCATTGGCGAAGAGTTTGAAGTGGAGGCCCAATATGGCCAAACGAATTGTCGTTCTCCAGTCCTTCCCGGTCCCCAGAGAAACCACCAACCCGTACATCACCATGTTGTGGCAAAGTCTATCCAATATGGACGGCTTGGCAATCAAGAATTTTTCTTGGCGGGAAGCCCTCTTGGGGCGCTACGACATCTTTCATGTTCACTGGCCGGAAATTCTGGTCACAGGGCGAACCCCTGTGCGGAAGCTGGGCCGCCAGATTCTATTCATCTTGTTGCTTCTGCGTTTGAGTTTTTCCCGGTCCTCTGTTGTTAGAACCGTTCACAACGTGGCCGCCCCGAAGGACATCTCCTGGGTAGAGGAGAGATTGCTGAATTTTATAGACGCGATGACGGCCTACCGCATAGTGCTGAATACCTCGACCGAACTTGCGCCATATCAGCGAGGGGCGCTCGTTGTCCACGGCCACTACAGGGAATGGTTTGGCGGCTATGAAAAACCTGTACATGTTGACGGACGGCTCTGTTTTTTCGGACAGATTCGACGATACAAGGGAGTCGACCGGCTGATAGCCGCGTTTCGACAGATGGAAGCAGAGGAAACAGAGCTGACCCTGCACATAGTTGGACGTCCTTCCTCGGTTGATTTGGACCAAGGGCTGCGTCGGCTCGCTGTCGGAGATGACCGCATTTCCCTGTCGTTGAGGTTTCAATCCGATGCGGAATTGGTCCTTGAGGTGAGCCAAAGCGAGTTGGTAGTGCTGCCCTACGCTGAAATGCATAACTCGGGCGGAGTGCTGGCTGCATTGTCTTTGGATCGGCCCGTTCTCGTCCCTGACAACGTAGTGAACCGCAAACTAGCCCAAGAGGTCGGAGTGGGCTGGATCTATATGTACTCCGGCGAATTAACTGGACTTCGAATCGCGGAGGTACTTCGCCAAGTCCGGAAGGACGACCGGTCCGAAAGGCCCGAGCTGGAAGCACGGGATTGGAGCAACGCTGGCGATGGCCATTTGGTCGCCTATCAGGAAGCATTGGGGTTTACGCGCAGTCACCGGCGGCGGTACTCCTGAAACCGGTAGGCAAAGACCCCTGCCACTATTCCGGCTCCTCGCGCCAGGGTGCGTAGTCCTTTTGCCTGGTGCCGATCGAGGCCAGAGACAAATCCAATTCCTGTGCGTCCGAGTCCCGCGATCATTCGAACTATGCCTTTCCAACTCAGCCGGACCCGGCAAAGATGCTTGGAAAACGTCCGATCCGCAAGCTTGATGGACACTAAGCTCCAGGTATTCCCACTGCTAAAGGCACGCTGCAGCACCCACCTACGGGTTAGCCGCGTGGCTGGCACGATATCTAACACGACGGCCTCATCACACCAGATCATTGCCCCACCACTCTTATGCAACTGCCGGGTAAACATGGTGTCATCGCCCCCCGTGATGCCGAATTCCAGGTCGAAGAAAAGGTCCGCGGAACGCACATGACGCAGATCCAATAATAAGTTGTTAGTGGCAGCGACGGACACTTTCGTTCCCGTCGCCAGTCGACGCCTCTTGAAGAACTCGCCCGCTAGGATCCAGGGCTCCGGCGGATGTTCGAACTCGGAAACCACTGGACCGACGACGGCGGCCGGATGGTAATCCTGATAGGTCGCCAACAGGTGACACAGCCACTGATCCGTTGGTCGCTCGTCGTCGTCGATAAAAACCAGCAGATCGGAACGGGCAGAGTCGCTTAGGGCCTTGTTTCGCGCAGCAGATATGCCAGGCCGGCGTTCGTTTTGGTATCTGACTTGCACCGACGGCGATTGGCTCGCGTAGGCCTGTACGGATGTGCAGGCACCCCCGCGGGGATCGTTGTCGACGACTAGTATTTCGGCAGCCAACTCATCGGATCGCACGCTAATGATTTGCTGCGTCAACAGCGGCAATAAGGCCGCGAGATCCGTGGGTCGGTTATATGTGAGAACAGCAACAGTCAGATGCATGAGGATACTTCGGGCTGAGGTTTCGAGATGTGCTCCATGGCTCCATGTATATCAAACGATTCTGTCCCCGTGGTCGAGTTGCCTCCGGACGTCATAGCAGGGGACAAGGGCACTATGCCGGGCGGTCAAGAAACTGTAATGATACTATTCGCATACCGTCGATCCGGTTCTGCCAGCGGGGTTAATTCAGAACTATTGCAGGTGGCACGGTCAACCCACAGGGGAGACTATGATTCGAGTAGCCGTAGTTGGAATTGGAAAAATGGGTTTGTCCCATCTAGCGATGCTCCGGGCCCATCCTGAAGTTGAGGTGGCGGCCGTTTGTGACTCGGCTAAGTACATTTTAGACGTGTTGGAAAAGTATACGGGCCTTAGAACCTACACCGATTACGAGCTCATGCTTGATGAGGCAAGTCTTGACGCAGTCATCATCGCCACCCCAACCGGAACGCACTTCAAAATGGTGGAACAGGCCATCCGACGACGACTTCACGTCTTTTGCGAAAAGCCCCTGACACTTAACCCATATGATTCCTGGGCACTGGTCGCTCTGTCCAAGGAGTACGGAGTCGTTAGCCAAGTCGGCTACCACAATCGTTTCGTCGCCGCGTTCGGGGAGGCAAAGAACCTGCTTGATTTCGAGGCCATCGGCAGGCCTACTCACATCTTGGCAGAGTCGTATGGGCCAGTCGTACTTCAGGCCAAAGGTGCTACCTGGCGTCACCGCAGGGAGAGTGGCGGCGGTTGCCTCTATGACTACGCCGCCCACACCATCGATTTGATCAGCTGGTACTTCGGTCCACCTGTGAGTGTTGCCGGAACTTTTTGTGGGCATATATTTTCAGAGAACACGGAGGACGAGGTATATAGCACACTCCACTTCGAAGGTGGAAAATCGGCGCAACTCTCAGTGAATTGGTCGGACGAGTCGTACCGGAAGATGACAACGAAAATCACGATCTGGGGAACTGAAGGCCGGATCGCCGTCGACCGACAGGAATGCCAGATTTATCTGCGGGAGACAGCCAAGGTGCCCGAGGGATACGAACCAGGCTGGAATGTACGCTACACGACTGATTTGACGGGACCGGTTTGGTTCTACTTACGGGGAGAAGAATACAGTGCCGAGCTTGACCAGTTTGTACGTAGCGCGGCCGCTGGCTTGGGACTGTCCGAGACGGGACACCAAAACAGTTTTGCGAGTTCGGCCGTCGCAGACTCGGTGATTGACATGCTGATACGGGACGCAGATGGCAGTCAAACGGATCCTAACTTGTCACTATCCGGCCCGTTGGCCATGGACGGGTCCCATCCGAGACGTAAATGGCCGATGGGAAAGCTCTCACGTCGATCAGCCGATAATAGGGGGAATTAAGTGGACAGATTGCTTTTCGGCGACAACCAGTTTTTCGGCGTCAATCATATGTCCGAAGAGAAAGCACGGTCGCAGGCCTTGCGCTTTCAGGATATAGAGGCAGTAATGTCCGTGCTTGATGACGCCTATGATTCGGGGTTGCGGACCTTCATGTGCACTACACACGAACGCGTTGCTGGCATCACTGATCGTATACGGACTGATCCAGCGCGTTATCCGAACTTCGTCTTCTACCCCTGCATGCCATACGCCCATAAGTACGCAAATGCAGTTACGGAAGTTGGTATGCTTGGAGCTCTCAAGCGGGTTCTTCCCGAGGAGGGGCTGATCAAAGCGGCCCTGCGCGGGGGGAAGTCGCTCGCGCGGAAGGATGTCGACGGCATCATAACGTTGCTTGTGGATGCAGAAATGAAAATGTTCCATGGCCTTCAAACGCCGGTGATTTTTCTTCAGAACGTCGTAGTAGACCTATTACTGGGATTGGGTTTCGACGAGGCGTTCCGCATCTTTGACCAACATGTACGCAAGCGCTACGGAGCCGTGCCGGGATTCATTACCATGAATCTGCCGCGCCTGCTGGATTCCTTAGATGGAATCGGTTTGGAAAATCCTATTATTTGTTCCAACATCAATAAAATCGGATTTCGTATGGCTGGGGGTATGCCTGGATATGAGCAGGCGTTACGGGAACGCCAATTCAGGGCTATCGCAATGTCTGTTTTCGCCTCGGGAGCGATAGCACCTCGTGAAGCTCTGGAATGGGTCCGTGGCCAAGGCAATATTGAATCAATAGTCTTTGGAGCCTCAAGCGCCGCACACATTAAATCCACGGTCCGACTAGTTAAAGAGCTGTGGAACCCGGAGCCTGTCGCCTAGCATCTGGTAGCGAATTTGGCTAGCTCGTTTATCGCCATATTGATCTGAGTCCGGTACACCTGAGGGTCATGCCTTCGCGCGGCGCGCAGAGAGTCAATGCGGGCAGAGATAGTGTGGCATTTCCAGTCCTTCGTAATCCGTTCAACAGCGTCTGCCAACGCGCGGGCGTCGTCAATCGGGACGAACTGTGGAGACTCGTATCCTCCGGCCGCCTCACGGAGACCGGAAGTTTGACTCACAACCAAAGGCCTTGCCGCCAGGATTGCCTCCACCGCCGTATTTCCAAAGGGCTCGTCAACCCGCGACGGGACTAGGACAATGTCGGTCTGAACCAGAAACGGCCACACATCGGGCATGAATCCATGAAATCTAACGCTGTGCGTCAATCCAAGCGCCTCGACCTGTCGTTGGAGCTGCTGCTCGTACCACTCGTATCCGGGATACACTGCACCGACAATATCCAGCTGAAGGTTCATGTCCCGGCGCCGTAGTTCGGCGGCAGCGTCGATAGTAACGTCGACTCCTTTCCGGTTGGAGAGTCTGCCGACATACAGAAGCCGCACCCGTCCCTTCAACGAGTCTCTGGTTTCCGTCGGCAGCGGGGGGCCCGGGACCCCGTTGTAAATGACGGTCATCCGGCGTTTCAGATGCGGGATGGCGGACGTAAGTACCCCGGCGCTGTAGTGGCTGTTGGCCACGATGGAAGTCGCCAGCAGCAAGGGGGCGGCCAACGCTAAACGAACGATTCGAGAAGCTGACTGTTCCGCTTCATGGACGTGCGACAAAACCGGACATCGGGTGAGGCGGGCAAGCAAAAACCATAGGGGCACGGTCACCGTGCTCACATACACAACATCCGGACGAACCCTGCGGATCAGCCTCAAGCCACGAAACGCGTCCTTGAGCGCCTCTCCCGTCAACAGGATAAGGCCGACTGGATTGGCTAAGCCTTTTCGCAGCACGGGCGTGGGGCACAGCACAACCGTCGCACCGCAATTTTCCATTTCGGCCACGAGCGGCCCTGATTCGGGAAGGGTGACGATGACCTTCGAGCCCTGTCCGATGAGCCCCCGCACCGTCTCAAGAAGCATCCGGTCTGCGCCATAGAGCTCCGGATTGGGATGGGCAACCAAGACGACGGGAGGCGACTGTGTTTTCATGGTTTTCTCTACCTTCTGGGCCCGCACCTTTGATCTCTTCGTGCACAGCCTATCCTCAAACAGATCGGACAATTCGTAAGCGCTCTCCCCATGAGGGTTACGAACGGTAAGGTGCTCACATGCCCACGAATATGGATTCAAGACTGGCAATCGTTGTAGTGAACTACGGATCCCATCGTCTCTTGGAGACGAACATAGCCAAAGTTTCGGCACACACCCCGGAAGCAGCTGTAATTATCGTCGATAACTTCTCGGACGCTGGCGAACGGGAAGCTATTTGTCGGCTAGCAGATCGGCAAGGCTGGACGCTGCTCACCTCTTCCACAAACATCGGTTTCGGTGGAGGTGTCAACATGGGCGTTTCTGCGGCAATCGAATGTGGCGCACAACGCTTCCTCCTTTTGAATCCGGACGCGTCAATTGGACGGAAAGACCTAACGGCACTCCAAGACGCTGTTGCGGCGGATCCGAAGGCCATGGTTTCGCCCAGAATATTCCGCACAGACGGCACTGTCTGGTTTGACGGATCCGACGTATATCTGGACAACGGCGAGACACGCTCCACTCGGCGTCGGAACAGAACGTCTGGGGCCCGGCTTCGACCATGGTTGACGGGTGCATGCCTGATGATCAGCCGGGAGTTGTGGGAACTGGCTGGAGGGTTCAACGAGGAGTATTTTTTGTATTGGGAGGACGTGGATTTTTCCTTTCGTGTTGTCGCAGCGGGTGGTAATCTGCGTGTCCTCAAAGGCGCCTCTGCGATCCACGATGAAGGCGGTACTCACTTGGAACGATCGCACCAGGCGCGGGCGAAATCGACCCTCTACTACTATTACAATGTCCGAAACCGTTTACTATTCGCGGCGCTTAACCTTCCCCCTGCGGACGTGGCCAAGTGGAGGCGCACCGCAATTCCAGCGGCGTACGATATTTTGCTTCGCGGCGGCCGTCGCCAATTCTTCAGACCTGCAGGTGCCGTGTTAGCCGCTGCACAAGGTACCAGGGATGGATGGAAATTGTCCAAGCGTCCGCCGGGTCTGGGCGAGGAGTCACTGCACCTCTAATTGAGCGAGCGCAGCAGCAATGTCCAAGGACGCATCATGGACTTGGCGGAGCGTCCTCCGATGGGCCCGGCCGCCGTTTGTGTGTCCATCCCCAATGTCCCATTCGTTCATCTGGACGTCCAAGCTCCGGATGGAGCGGAGAATAGCTCGACTGTCAGGGATCACAAGCGGGAGAGAGCCTCGCAGCGCGTACATTTGCGCGGTGAGCTCGCTTAGGGGTCTGTCGGACGCCAGTAGCCCGGCCTCGTTGTTCTCATTCTTCAAGGAGAGCTGCCGGAGAATTACCGCGGCCTCCATGAGAGTGAATGCACGGTGCCTCGCCACAGGATGCAGAACGGCCACGGCAGAACGCTGTTCGACCGAAGCCGTCAGGATCAGGTCCGATTGTTCGATCATGTCCCGGTCCAATCGGCGCGATCTGCGGTCGGCTGGCCAGCTGTCAAACCCGTCCTGGCCTCCCAGCATCGTAGCGGCGTTGCTACATAGAGCCATGCCCTCGGCCGCCCGAACGCCTGCACTTGAGACAGTAATGTCGCTCCGACCTGCTGCAGATAGTCGACAACGCATGAGCTCTTCCGCAAAAGGAGAACGACAGACATTTGCCCTACAAACCACTAATAGCGACACCACAGTGAGGCTCCCCAATGGACTTAAGTAATTTCTAGTAGTCTAGCTCCAAACAAATTTCTCCCTCCAAAGCACTCAGCTTGGACGACTCAGGGCCTATTCCCAGCTCCCAGGATGTATCCTTGGCGGAAGTACCACGGAGGGACCTGAATATGGAGCTGTCAGAGTATGCAGGTGCCCTAAGGCGCCATTGGATGCTGATTGTGATTATCACCCTGCTCGGCGGGCTGGTCGGCTTTGGGGTTTCCCAACTGGCGCCCCGGATGTACAAATCCACCAGCAGCGTGTTTGTGTCAACTCAACAGGGCAACACAACCACCGAACTCGTCCAAGGTTCAACATTCACCCAGAACCTCATTCAGTCGTACGCCCAGTTGACCAAGCTCCCCTCGGTTTTGGATCCGGTGATCACGAAGCTTGACCTCGCGACATCCGCCCAGGATCTCGCCACGTCAATCTCCGTTGATACTCCGCTGAATACAGTACTCATCAATATCACGGTGGCGAATGGATCCCCAGCGGAGGCGGCGCGAATTGCAAACGCCGTTTCTTCGTCCTTGGCGGTGACTGCCCAAGCCCTTTCACCGAAGGCGGCCAACGGATCACCTGCGATTACTATGCAGCAGGTCGCAGAGGCCCAGCCAGCCGTCGGGCCCTTTACACCTAATACCCGGCTGTCCGCGGCGACCGGCCTGCTGATCGGACTGATTCTCGCCATCGTGTATGCCTTGGGGCGCCAGATATTGGATACCCGTGTACGTACGGACGCAGATCTACGGCGAATTTCGGAGCTTCCGCTACTTGGTCGCATTAGTGACAGGGGACGGAAAGAGCGACGCCAGCCGTTATTCCAGGCGGCGCCGTATGGTACGCAGGCCGAATCTTTTCGTCGGTTGGCTGCAAATTTGCAGTTTATGAATCCGGATTCCACAGTGCGAAGCGTGGTTGTTACCTCGGCGCTGCCGCACGAGGGGAAGAGTACGACAGCGATTAATCTGTCGCTTGCGCTTGCGGAGCGCTATGCACGGGTTTTGCTCGTGGATTCCGACTTGCGCCGGCCGCAAATTGCTTATTACTGCGGCATCGAAGGGGGAGTGGGACTCACCACGGTGCTGGCTGGATCAGCAGAGCTGGCCGAAGTAATAGAACCTTGGGGCAACATCCATGTCCTTCCCGCTGGCATAGTGCCCCCAAATCCAGTCCAGCTGACCACATCGGAAGCCATGGCCGCCACAGTTAAGACGTTAACGGAGGACTACGACATCGTGGTGTTCGATTCTGCGCCACTCTTGCCCGTATCAGATTCTCTGGCCCTAACCCGGATAACGGACGGTGCGTTGGTCGTCCTTAAATCGAATTCGACGCGCCGCGGTCAGCTGCGCTCAGCCGTGGACGCTGTCGAAGCCGTCAATGGTCATGTGCTGGGGCTGATCTTGAACCGGGTCAAGGACTCAAAGCGGCACGCCAAGTATGGTTACGAACCGGAAATCAAATCTGCTTCTGGTGCCATTCACAGCGCTGCGGCGGCACCAACGAATTCGGTTGAGGAACAGGTAAAAGCGGAAAGCTCGTCGTGACCGGCGAATGGTGAATATAGCAGCCTCCCGCCGTTCTAAATCGCCGGAGCCTCGTGACATGGAATGGGGTTTGACGTGGCGGCGCGCCACGGTTTCATTGGCTTTCCTTACACTCGTCCTTCTCGGGATGCGGGTACAGTTCAATCACACAATTAGCGTCGGATACGTCGCTGCAGCTATTCTCGCGCCGGTGTGGCTGCCAAAGTTGAAAAAGTACCGCGGTGCGGTTCCACTGTTGCTCCTTGGAGTCCTGGCAGTCATTACCGGTTTCTGGCTGTTGGGCTGGAGTTCGGCTTCCCATCAGCTGGACCAAAACTCGCTATTCAATAATTCAGTACTCCTGATGGGCTTTTTGCTCTCCATAGCGGTGGTTGTCTGGGCGAGGCACCTCATGCCTGTCTGGGTCATTGGGCTGGCATATGGCATGGGTTTACTCCTGGGGGTTTCCCGGGACGGTATGGCTGCCGAAAATCCGTGGAAGTTCGGCTACTCAATTCCGGTGATTGTCCTCGCGTTATCGCTCTGCGGATATGCTGCCATCCGATTTCGGCAGTGCCGAGGCTACGTCGAGATAGGTGTGTTGCTCGCATTGGCGGCAATGTCCGGTCTCCATGATTCGAGGTCGCTGTTTGCCATGTTGGGGCTTACTCTCATACTGGTGGCATGGCAATTGATTCCGATTGGACGAACCAGGCGGAGGTCCGTAACAAAGACGGTTTTGGCCTTCGCCATGCTGGTGATGATCACATACGAAGGTGGGACCAGTCTGCTCATTGACGGGTATCTCGGCGAAGCAGCACAACAACGCTCTGTCGAACAAATTAACCTCACGGGTTCACTTCTGCTGGGGGCAAGGCCAGAAATGGCAGCATCGTACGCCCTATTCCAATCGCATCCCTGGGGTTTTGGGGTCGGAGTGATGCCTTCCCTGGAAGACGTTGCAGTGGCCAAAACGGGGATGGCTGTCATCAACTACCAGCCGAACAATGGCTACGTGGAACGTTACATGTTCGGAACCCATTTCGAGCTTCACTCGGTGGCGGCCGATCTATGGGTATTGTTCGGTATACCCGGTCTGTTACTGGCCGCTGCTATCGTGCTGGTTACGGTTCGTTGGATTATCGTCTCCATTACTCACCGCCGTGCGAGTTCGCTGGTCTTGTTCCTCTGTGTCAATTCGTTGTGGAATGTGTTCTTCAGCCCGCTCTACACATCCATTACCAGTATGGCGCTGACCGTTGGGCTGGCCGTTCTGCCCCGGTTGTTACCATCGCCGGGTGGGGATCCCAAAACATCCACGGCAATGTACGGGGGTGACTGAGTGTGTCAAAACTAGGTAAAATCCGCTTCGGACCGGAAGGATACACAGCGGCTATGGATCCCACAGTGTCGAAAATCGAGGTGAGCCGACGCCGGTTCCTCCTGGCCACCTCCTCAGTCTTTCTGCTTGGCGCATGCGCTGCAGAAGCTCAAGTGCCTCGGACGGCGCCGCGATCTACAGTGGACGGCCTACTGGGGTCTACTCCGTTTTATATTGCACATCGTGGTTCCGGAGACAACTGGACGGAACACACGGAGTTGGCTTATTCCTCGGCTCTAGCGGCGGGAGCCAAGGCGATCGAGGTCTCCGTCCAAGCCACTGCCGACGGCACACTCATCTGCCATCATGACACCAACTTGCTTCGTATGACGGGCGCCGATCTTAATATTGTCGAGCAGACGTACGCAACCGTCGCTGCCCTGCGGACTGATGCCCGTCAATGGCTTGGGCCAGCAACTGCCCCGGAGCGGATTCCACTTCTGAAAGAAGTCCTGGACGCTCACGCGGCGAACAATGTGATTTTTTTGGAAGACAAACAGGGCACAAATACCAAGACTCTTCTCGACCTGATGGACACCTATCGGGATTCAACCAGCCATTTTGTCTGGAAGCAACCCGCAGGGCTCAAGTCGTATCGTGATGCCCGTGAGCGAGGATATAAGACCTGGGGCTACTTCATGGATGGAACGGATGGGCAGTTCCCGAAGTATGCGCCCAATTATGACCTCTTAGGGATATACCATACTGCCTCTGACAACGACGTTCTGACGCTAGTTGGCTATGGAAAACCGACCATTGCTTGGGAGGTCCACACCCGTTGGATGCGGGACCGTCTCATAAAACTAGGGGTGCAAGGTTTGATGTGCGCTAACATTCCTTACGTTCCGAAAGACATAGCCAATGCACATCGGGATACGTTTGCGACGGGCAGAAGAAATTCAGGAGACCTGCCGTCGATCATCAATTGGAAGTTCCAGCCGCCGATTTCTCCGGCATCATCGTCAATAGCACTTGTCGACGGAGAGGATCAAAGCTACTCTATGGGTTCCTTGTGCCCGGTGGCGCGCGAAGCTTATGCATTGGGGTTCCAAATGCGTTGGCCGGATCGCGTGGTTCCGTCCGGGGGGGCGGGTGTAGCGTTCGGCCAGCTGACCGACGAGCCATATCTTCCACTGGCCATAGGCCGGGGTGGGTATCATCTGCTCTTGGATGCCCGCGGGACTCTTACCCTATCTACCCGAAATGACGCGGACGTGAGGAACAGTGTCCTCTTCAAGCTACCTACTCGGCCACCGAGCGCCGGAGAATGGATTGAGCTGAAGGTTACAATAGATCCAACATCTATAAAAATTGCCCGAACGGGCAGCGCCGACTATGTGCGGGTGACCAAGAATACGTCGATCCGCGGAGGATACTTTTCGCTATGTAAGGCGTACAACGGTGAGTTTCCCGTGGAGTTCCGGGCGATCACGATTGACCCTGTTTAGAAGCGCCGCTGAGACCCGTTTAGGATCGTCTACGGGCGTCCAAGCGCACGGTATGTCCAACCCGCTGACCGCCATTTGAGCGGATCAAGACAGTTCCGTCCATCCACGACGACGGGCGTGGCCACGAACCCGGCGACATGGTGGGGGTCAAGGTTGCGGTATTCGTCCCATTCGGTCAGCACCATGATGGCATCTGCGTCCTGGACCGCCTCCTCCACCGTGTATGCAAAGACCAGCTCCGGGAAGCGTTTGGCAGAATTCGCCACGGCCTTAGGATCGGATGCAATCACTGAGGCCCCTTGAAGCTGAAGCTGTGCGGCGACGCTGAGCGCAGGGGAGTCCCGGACATCATCAGAATCTGGCTTAAAAGCCAGTCCCAATACCGCGATTCGCTTGCCCAGCAGGCTACCACCGCAAACCTCCCTCGCTAAATCTACGGTGCGGGCGCGCCGACGCATATTAATCGAATCAACCTCCCGCAGGAAAGTCAGAGCCTGGTCAGCTCCCAATTCGCCGGCCCGGGCCATAAATGCCCTGATGTCCTTCGGGAGGCAACCGCCGCCAAACCCTAAGCCTGCGTTGAGGAAGCGGCGTCCGATGCGGGGGTCGTGACCGATCGCATCGGCGAGCTGGGAAACGTCGGCCCCCGCAACCTCACATACCTCCGCCATTGCATTAATAAAGGAAATCTTCGTTGCGAGAAAGGCATTGGCTGCAACTTTGACCAGCTCAGAGGTCGCATAGTCCGTCATGATCCGGGGCGTGTCGGCATCAAGCGCTGAACTGTAGACGCCATCCAGCACTGCAGCTGCGGGTTCACCACCCGCCGCGATGCCGTAGACCAAACGGTCCGGCGCCAGCGTGTCCGCGACAGCGAATCCCTCCCGCAGAAATTCGGGGTTCCAAACCAACGCCGTTTCTGGAGCCACTTCATGGATCATGGCCGTAAGCCGGCTGGCAGTACCCACCGGGACCGTTGATTTACCGACGACAACATCGCCCGGACGCAGGACCGGAAGCAGGCTTTCAACGGCCGCGTCCACAAAACGCAGATCCGCGCCGTTTTCCCCTTTCTTCTGCGGCGTTCCGACCGCAATAAAGTGCACTTTGCAACCCGCAGCAGCCGCGACATCAGTGGTAAATTTCAGTCGCCCCGAGGCGAGCCCGTCGGCCAGCAGCTTGGGCATACCGGGCTCGAAAAATGGTGCGTTGCCTGCATTCAGTGCATCAACTTTTGCCGCATCCGTGTCGACCCCGATGACCTGGTGGCCCAGATCCGCCATGCACCCTGCGTGAACAGCTCCCAGATAACCGCAACCAATGACCGAAATGCGCATTTTCCTACCTTTGACAGTGGTGACCGGGTTGCAGTGAGTCTAACTGAGCGTCTGGCCACTATGGTTGGGAAAGATCTTCAGTTTCGGACGGATCCCGCAATCGAGTCATGTAACAATGGGGCAACCTTGGATACAGCAGGAAACTCAGCGGCACCGGTGCTTGAGGAGGATCATGTCACACCCCGCTCGTCCACGTAGACCTCTGAATGGGTTGGCAGCAAACGCACGGCACCACCATGGTTTTAGCTCGTTGCCAGGCAATGAAGCCATGCAAAGGCGGGACTGGACCTTAGCCGTGTCGATTGGCTTAGGTGCCACTTTTCTCGCGGCCGCGGGTTCGTGGCAGGTGTCGCTTTGGACGGATGAGTCGGCCACAATTTCGGCATCAACCCGGAGCCTGTCCGAGCTATGGTACCTTCTGCAGCACGTCGATGCAGTACACGGCTTGTACTACATGTTGTTACATTTTTGGATAGGCGCATTTGGACAGTCTCCCTTTTCCCTTCGCTTGCCCAGCGCGATGGCCATCGGGGGCGCAGCCATAGGTGTCTATTGGCTAGGCCGGAGTTGGCACGACCGTCGTCTCGGAGTCGTTGGCGCCTTGGTGTTTGCTATTCTGCCGCGAGTATCCTGGGCCGGCATCGAGGCCCGATCGTACGCGTTGAGCGCGCTTGCCGCCGTTTGGCTGACAGTTGTTCTTGTAGTCGCCTTGCGGCGACACAACGTCTGGACTTGGATGGGATATGCGGTGCTGGTGGCATTCTCCGTCGGCATCAATCTGTATTTGCTACTGCTGGTTGCCTCGCATGGGCTGACTCTCTTGTCATTGCCTGGAATCGGTTGGAGGCATCGTTGGCACTGGCTGCTCGCATCAGCGGCCGGGTCTGCCGTGGCCACGCCCGTCCTGCTTCTTTCGGCACGTCAGAGTGGACAAATCGGTGACGAAAGTCTGAGCGTTCTACGGTGGGCCCGCAACGTCGTCGTCAATCAGTGGTTCCTGGGAGGGACGCCCACAGTGAACTTCCCTGGATCTGTCTTCGAATCGCTGTGGAAACCAGCATCAGTTGCTCTGGCCTGCGTCTGCTGGCTTCTCATGCTATACGCATTATTGCGGATTGTCTGCTCCGATTCGAGGGAAGGCCTCCGGTATTGGCTCTCGTGGCTGCTGCCTCCGATACTGCTTCCTACCCTTGCCATTGGTATCTATTCGCTGCTGGTCCATCCCATGTACAACCCGAGATACCTCACTTTCACCACTCCAGCCATCGCCCTCCTATTGGGTGTGGGGCTGCGTCTCATACAATGGCGGCGGTTGCAGGTATCTGTTGGCATACTCGTGCTGCTGCTCGCCGCTCCGGTCTACATTTCACAGCGACAGCCGTACGCCAAAAATGGGACGGATTGGAACAGCGTGGCCATGTTTGTCCATGAGCATGCTGAACCGGGAGACGGCGTCTATTTCAGCCCGCGCTACCCCTCGAACAGCCCGACAGTCGGATTAACGCTGCGCAGAATTGCAATTGCTTACCCTGGCGACTTTACAGGCCTCAAGGATCTCACAGCAGACGTTTCAGGTGCTGACAGCGGCACCCTTGATGGCTACTCTAAACTGCTGGCGGGATCGATGGATAACGCGAACGGCGTCAAGACCGTTTGGGTGATTCGCCGACTCGACTATCCCGTTGATGCTGCTCGGGCCGACGATGCGCTTCTTCGCGCCGCCGGATACAGTGCCAAAACGGTATGGAAGGGACCATTGGACATCGTGGTGGGTCTTTCGCGTTAAGCAGGCTGCTAAACCGTGGAAGAGTCCGCCATCGCCAGGGTGGCGGACCGGGGGACAATTAGGAATCAATAAGATGACTTAATCGATGAGGGGATATCGTCATCGCTTTGGAATCCGTCGATTCGCGGCCAAGATTAGTCGGCTCACTCTCGACCATATCGACGTCGCCGGAAGCGACGTGCGGATCCGCCTCGGCGGTGAATCCATTGTGTTGCCCGAGCCCCTTGACAGCCTAGTCCTGATGCTCATCGGATTACGGCGAGGCCACGCCCGCGAGCTTCGGCAAGGCCGCAACGAGCAGTTCGGCGGTGATGCCCGTGACGTCGAGGAAACGCAGAAACGAGACCAACGCGCTCACCGTCTTCTTGGACCACCCGGCACTGGAACGTGCCGAGAGTGCCGCGACATACGCGCTGACCTCGGCAGGCGAGTGCTCCTCGAGCCGATGATCCAACGTCCTGCAGAGACTTTCAGCAACATGGAAGGTCACTGGTATCGAGCTCTCGGCAAGACCGCGCTCGGTGACCAGATAGCTGCGATACTGCTCCAGAATCCGTAAGAACTGATCAACAGGTGCACGGGCCTCAGGCACCACGCCGATCGCGTGCAAATACGCGAGCAGAAGCGCAAAATTGACCACCGCTATAAACGTCTTCAACCCCTTGCCCGTCGAGCCGTGACCAACCGTTCCACGCAGGCGGCATCGAGATCGCAGGCGGCCAGATGCTGCTCCCGCAACCAAGGATCCAGCGCTGCGTATTGCCTCAGCCTTCAGCGAGCCGAGTCCGGTGTATAGCCCCTGCCTTCCAGATCCTCCCGGAATCCTTCCGCACACATCGAAAGCGGACCAACATCTCCTGCCGACATTCGCTTCGTCATCTCTGCCTCCTCTGAACGACAATCCCGTACAGAGCAGGCATCAAACGAACACGTGATTATGCCGAGCAATTCAAGCCGCGGCAGCCCCTGACCAGCACTAACACGAGCAGAAGGGCTTATACTCGGCATAATCACCGGCTCGGCATAATCGCTGTTCAAGACCCTAAAATACGGGCCGGACTTCCCGCGCGTCGCCTCCGTCCACGACGCATCAACCTTCATCAGCGGCTTCGTGGAATGGTGCAACCACACCCACCAGCACTCCGGGATCGGCTTTCACACCCCTGCGCATGTCCACTTTGGCTACGCCACCGACATAGCCAAGGAACGCTCGGCAACGCTGGCTGCAGCCCGTGCCAGAATCCCTGAACGCTACACCACCAACACTGGCCCGAAAATCCTCGCACTACACGACGAAGCGTTGATTAACTGAGTATTTGATGCCTTGAGAGCCACCCGATCGTGCGGTTCAGAGCCAGCGATCGTGCGGAAGAGAGCCAGTGGTGGTGTGGTTGGGAGCCACTGGCCCTCGGCCCGATCGTTAAGCGCTGGTGAGGGCGGTCTGCTCCCTCATGTTGTAGGTGCCGGTCTCAACCCAGATCGTGTTGTGGATGATCCGGTCCATGATCGCGTCGGCGTGAACACCGGAGCCGAGCCGCTGGTGCCAGTCTTTCTGCGAATACTGGGTGCAGAACACCGTCGACGTTTCGCCGTAACGGCGCTCCATCAACTCCAGCAGCATGGTCCGCATCGATTCCGTCGGCCGGTCCAGCAACCACTCGTCGATCACGAGCAACGTGAATGCTGCATACTTCCGCAGGAACTTGCCGGCGCCGCCGGTGGTGTCCTGGGCGGCGACCCAGGCTTCCTCGAGGTCGGGCATGCGGACGTAGTGGGCCCGGATTCGGTGTTCGCAGGCGCGTTTACCAATCGCGCATCCCAGATACGACTTCCCCGACCCGGTGAACCCCTGGAAGACGACGTTCTGCTGCCGGGCCACGAACGAGCAGGTGCCGAGCTGGGTCAGCACTTGCCGGTTCAGGCCGCGCTCGTCGAGCAGGTCGATGCGGCGCAAATCCGCGTTCGGATAACGCAGCCCCGCCCGCCGGATCAACCCTTCAACCTTGGAATGCATGAAGGTCGAGTAGGCGTCATCGACTACCAGCCGGACCCGCTCCTCGAACGTCAAACTGATCGACAAGGTCTCGTCCTGGGTATCGATCGCCTCCAGCAGCTCGCCAGCGTTCATCTCGCGGAGCTTGCGTTTGGTCTCTCCATCCAGCGCGCTCATCGGGGGCCTCCGGCGTAGTAGGCGCCGCCGCGGACATAGCCGCCATCATCCGGTTCCGGTTCGGAGGTGTGTCCGGTTTTGTCCTGCCCAGTGTCGAGGATCGGTCGCAAATGGGCGTAGCGCGGAGAGCGGACCTGGCCCCGCAGCGCGAGCTGACAGGCTGCTTCGAGTCGGGCCGGAGGGAACCGGCGCGAGAGGCGCAACACGGCCAGCGCCGCGTCGAAGCCGGCCTCGTCGATGAATACGGTCTCGAAGATCTTCCCGATCACCGTGACGGTCGCCGGTCCCATCCGTGCCGCCCACTCCTCGATCCGGGCCCGATCCCAGGCCAGGAAGCTGCGGCCTTCTGGCAGGTCGGCGGCGTTCGTCTGATACTGGTTCGTTGTGCTCGCTGGCAGCAGCAGGTGGCTGGTCAGGCGCTCATCACCCCGATAGACCTCCAGCATCGTCTCGGTGACGCGAAGGTCCACCAGGGCGCCGATGTGGCTGAAAGGAACGGAGTAGAAGTTCCTCGCCCAAACCACGTGAGCGTTCTTGTTCACCTTTCGCTTGTAGGACCACGAGCTGATCTCGAACGGCGCCGCCGGAAGCGGTTGCAGCAACGGTTTCTCCTCCGTGGTGAACACGCTCAGCCTGGACCCGTCGCGTTTCTGGAATGGCTGCCGATTATAGGAATCGATCTGTTCATAAATCCGGGTGAGCAACTGCGGCAGCGACGTAAACTGCTCATGCCGCAAGCCCGCGATGACCCAGGTCGCGACGTGGGAGACCGTGTTCTCGGCACTGCTCTTGTCTCGAGGGTGTCTCACTCTGCCGGGGAGTACGGCGGCCGAGTAGTGCGCCGCCATCTCCCGGTAAGCGTCATTGAGGACGACTTCGCCCTCCTTCGGGTGGGAGATGACCCCGGTCTTCAGGTTGTCTGGCACCAGGCGCGGGACGCTGGCGCCGAAGAAGGTGAACATCGAGGTGTGGGCGCGCAGCCACGACTCCTGCCGCATATCCAGGCAGGCTTCCACGAACGCATACCGGCTGAAGGGCAGGCAGGCGACGAACAAGTACACCTTCGACATCTCGCCCGTGGCCGGATCCAGCAGCTGCATCGTGGGCCCGGACCAGTCGACCTCGATACTGCGGCCAGCTTTATGCCCGACCCGCGACGTCGCCCCCGACACCGCGGCGTAGTCGCCATAAAGCCGGCAGAACCGGTCATAACTCATCGTTGCCTGCGCCTTTGAAGTCGCGTCAACATACTCCTGATGGAGGAGCTTCAACGTCACCCCGACCCGGGCCAGCTCGGTGTGAATTCGGACCCAGTCTGGCTGCGCGAACACGCTCTCGTGCACCCCGCGGCCCGGAAACAACGCCGCATACACCTCGGCCTCCGGCATTTCCTCGACGTCATCCCAGCCGAGGCCGAGGCGGTCCGCCGAATCAAGCACTGCCTGGACGCTATTGCGGGCGATGCCCTGCGCCGAGGCCATCGCCCTGCCCGACAACCCCTGATTTCGTAACTGCAAGACAAGTTTCGCCTTGATCTTCCGTACCATTACCCGTACTCCTTCCACCACGTGGCCATCACATGGTGGGAGGAGCTTTTCAGGTGGCTCTCAACCACACCAATCGTGGCGCTGAACGACACGATCCGTGGTTTATGGAGGTGGCTCCGACCCGCACCACACGTGGCCCCTCGGAAGCCAATATTCAACTAACCGACCAATGAAAACCACCACAACCGGAGCCGCCTAGCTCCCGTTGGTATGGTTCAACTTGAAAAGTTGCGAGAAGGCGTCCACAACGGGCTCCGCGGTATCTCCAGCTCACTGGGCAGCCAGGATTACTACCGTTTTCGCGTGGGTGTCGGTCGGGCGCCGAGCCGCTCGGACGCAGCAACCCACGTCTTAGAGGACTTCTCCTCACACCGCGCGGGAGCGTGGTTGAGCCCCACAGCGGACATTACGGCCAAGTAAAAACGGTCAGCCTAGGCGTAATATTTGTCATGGCGTGTGATACGTTGTTTCGTGTCTCTTTATTCAACTCACTCTCTGGTTTAAGGCTCCTGTGGCGGGGTAGTCTTCCAACAAGCGCGGAGTCGGCCAGACCCGCGGGGCTCTTGTGAGAGTTTGGGGGGCACGTGCATGCAGTTGTGGAGAGAAGTTTCCGTTTCCGGTGACACCGGAGTAGGGGGCTTACGCCCAAAGGTGCATGACGTCCTAGAACGCGGCAGGGCCCTTAGGACGGCCCGCGAAGCGGAGATCAACGTCGTGCGGCAGACTCTGGCCGACAGCGATAAACTTGGAGTGCTTGTCACGGGCGACGCCGGCGCCGGCAAGTCCGCATTCGCCCGTGCCTGCCTCGGCTTCTCCGGTGATGTCCACCAGGTGTACTTACGTGGAGAGCGCTTCAGCAAGGATCTGCCGTACGGATATTTGGGCTTCATGCTGGCACGTGTGCCGCTGCATGCTCTAGATAACCCACGGTCCGTCATCGCCGGCATCGCCGCCGCTATTGATGAAGACGCCGGGGGTAAGCGAGTTTTTCTCGTCCTCGATAACGTTCAGTTCATGGATGAACTGAGCATTGCCGTCGTTCTTCACTTGCTGGCCTCGGGGACGGTCCGCCTCATCGTACTAACCCGCGACACTGGCCTGGTCCCAGCGGACCTGCTCTATTTTCTGGACACCGGCGAACTCGTGCAAATCGACCTTGATCCCTTCACGTTGGCGCAGACGAAGACGGTTCTGCACGGAACATTGGGCAATAACGTCAGCTCCGGTACGGTGGCCGTGCTGCATTCACTGTCGCGGGGGAATGCGCGCATCCTGCATGCGTTGACCTCCGAGCAAGAACGTACCGGAAACCTGATCCTGCGGGAGGAGACCTGGGTTCTCAAGGAACTGCCCACATATGGAGACAGTGTAGAGGACCTGTTTAAAACCACGTGGGCCGGTGCCGACGAAGCGACTCGGGAAGTTCTGGAAGTCCTCGCACTGGCGCGACGGTTACCGCTGAAGGTGGCAGTGGATATGTTCGGAGCCGCCGAGCTTTCATCCATGGAGGACGATGGCCTAATCAGCGTTGAGGGCTCGACGCAGCAATGGATTGCGTTACGTGAACACTATGCAGCCGATATTGTCCGGCGGTGGGTTCCTGCAGGCCGGAGCCGGGAGTTGCACGCTCGGATGGTCCGTGTCCTCAAAGCCGATACGTCGGTGATGAGTGTGGACGATATTCTCGCCCACGCGTCGTGGACCCAGGATTGCGGGGCTGTGCTGGAGCCGGTCGCAGCATTATCCTCGGCCCGGATCGCAATTCAGCTTTACGATCCGCACTTCGCCCTGCGTGCTGCGACAAATATCCCTCGACTGGACCCGTTGTGGGTTGCGGGCCAGGTAGTCAAGGCTGCCGCACATCTGCTGCTTTTAGATGCGTCATCTGCGCTGCGGGAGGTCCGGGACGTGTCAGCGCGGCAGATTGAGCTGCTGGGCCCGCTTGAATACATCGACTACGTCGTGGCCCTGTGTGAGGCACTGCTGCCGATGAGCAATGGTCCAGCCGACGTTCTAACAGTCGTGGAAACTGCAACGGCGAGAATATCCGCCCTGCGTGCGACCGCGGTTCCCCGGATCCTGACGGAGTTGGAACGGGGCGCACACCGGCTGGAGCTGGTGAAATTCGACGTTGCGGTATTCCAAGGTGAGTATGCGGCGATAGCACCCAGGCTGGAGGAGATTTATCGTTCGGACACGGACGATACTGCGTTCCGGCTTGCCGCGGGAAGTCTTCTTAGCGAGTCGTGGGCGCTGACCGGGCGGGAGCTGGACGCTGCCGCCCTCATCGATGAGATCTCCCCGCAGCTCGGCGGTCTAGGTAGTGCGGAGGCATGTCGTGTCCAGCACGCGCGGCGCGAATTTCTGTCCTTGTTCTATCTGGGTAGGTGGGAGGAATGCGTCAGCCTGCTCGTCAATGGCATGTCTGGACCGACGGCGAAGCTGCAAAACCAAGGGGGACAGGCGGAACTCGCGATGGGTCTGGTGCTGGCGTACGCCGGTCGCGCAACTGAGGCGTTGGCGCCCCTGTTGGGGGCGGTGGCGCAACTGGAATTACGCTCCTCGAACGGCCACCTTTATGTTGCCTACGCGGTGGCTGCCTACGCCTACGCCCAGCTCGGCGACAGAGAACGTGTACTGAAATACCTTGCCCGGATGAGTACCTGCACGGGACCCTTTTCGTGGTTGGCACACTCGCTGGCTGGAAACTGTGCCCTGATGGCCAGACTGTGGACCGGAGATTCAAACGCCGCGGTAACACTGATTGACACTGCCGTTGCCGACATCGAACGCGGGCTTGTCGTGCCCGCAGGTATTGCCCTCATGGGAGCGTCGGTCGCGGGGAGTGAACGGGTAGAGGTGCTGATTGAACACACAGCCCAGCGTCGGCAGGGAACTCTAGCCGAGATCGGGATCCTTTTTGTGCGGGGGACTCGGACGAAAGATCCGCTTGCATTCCTACAGGCCGCAGACCTGGCTCAAAGCCTTCGGCTGGATGCGGCTGTGGCGAAATTCACTGCCCACGCCGTTGAGGTGGCACGCCGGTGTGGAAATCGTAATACTCTGCGGACAGCCCAGAGTCGCCTGGACGCCATCGAGGCGATCTTGCCCATGCATCCGGTCGTCCAAACCGACGGTTCGTTATCACTGACCGCCCGGGAACGCGAAATCGCCCTCCTGGCCGGCGGAGGGGCCTCGAATAGGGATATCGCGCTGGCACTGGAGGTCTCCGTCAGAACCGTGGAGGGACACCTGTATCAAATTTTTTCGAAGTTGGACGTCAGGACACGGGGGGACCTCCTTGGGCGTCTCTAGCCGGAAAAGGTGGAGTGCTGGGCTGCCGTCTTTGGGATGTGCCCAATGACCGTTCCCGCAGAGCCCAGCGCGAAGATTCTCATTGGCCGGGAGAGCATCGTGGCCGGTGCAGCCAACGCTCTTCGCTCGACCGGAACGGGTGTCGTCTTCCTCCTCGGCGATTCTGGTTTCGGAAAATCGGTGACCAGCCGCATGGTCGCCAAGGTACTGCAGCCGGACATGTCCGTGGTGACCGTCCATGCGACCGCATCGCTCGCCAGGGTGCCTTTCGGCGTCCTGGCAGCGTTTCTGACGGACCTGCCGATCGAGGAAGCTAATTCGCCGGTGTCGATCCTGCGCACCTTATGGACACATCTGGAACAGGTCCACCACCTCCGGTCCCGGCCTCTGCTGCTCGTTGTCGACGATGCTGATCACCTCGACGAAGGCAGCGCCAGAGTCATTGGGGAACTCGCCACGGCCGGCTGGGCCAAAGTCCTGATCACCGCCCATCCGCAGCCCGGGCCGCCGCATGATCTGGCCAGGCTGTGGTATGAAGGAATCGCCGAGCGGTTTGAGCTGCCGCCGCTGAGCCGCGATCAGGTCAATCAGATGTGCCAAGGGGTGCTTGGCGGACCAGTGGCGGCCAGCAGCAGCGATATTCTGTGGCGGACATCGCAGGGAAATCCCATGTTGGTGCAGGTGCTTTTGGATGAATCCCGCGAATCGGGAAGCTTGGTGTCCCAACACGGCGTTTGGCTTTTCGCCGGCTCCCCGCCCCGCGGGGCCGGGCTGAGGGATACCTTGCGGCGCCGGTTTTTGCGCCTCTCCGAAGCCGAACGTGAGGCCCTCCAGTTGGTTGCCCTCGCCGAGCCCGTAAGCCGTGAAGCGGTGCTGGCTATCAGTGGCACAGCAGCCGTTGAGGCATTGGTTGAGCACCAGCTGATTAGGCTTACCGGCGACGCCGAGCAGGTCCTGCGGCTCTGGACCCCCCTGTTCGGCGAAGCGATCCGCACCATGGTATCGGTGCCCCGGAGTTTGGTTCTCCGCGCGCAATTACTGACAGAGCTGGCCGAAGAACCTGTGGCCGCGGAAGCTGCGTTGCGGCGGGTGAGCTGGGCGCTGGATTGTGGCCTGGCGGTTCCGGATCGGTTACTGATCCGTACCGCAACTGAGGCCAGCCAGCGCTTCGATAATGCTCTGGCGCGGCGGGCGGCGGCCCAGATTATCGGGAAGGAACATCAGCAGCGGGCCCAAGCCATCATTGCCCGTACGCACTACAACTGTGGGGACTATGCCGCCGCCGAGGCCCTGTTAGGGCCCGTTTTCGCGATGGGGTCCACCGTAGAAGATCTCCGCGTCGGCAGCCTCTTGTGGGGGAGCATCCGCTTGGCGTTGGCGCACCCGACCGCATCCCTGTTTGCTGATGCCGACCGGCTGCGGCTCGCAGGGAAACGAGTTGCGGCTGCCCATCCGGAAGAGTCGGCACAGATCCTGCAGGAAATTGAGGACGTTAGCACTCTGCTCGAGCTGATGGCGTTGTCCGCCCAGGGAGACTTCAGCGCTCTGGGCGATAAGCTGCTGGCCTTGAAGGAGCAGGTAACACCTGCGCAGTTACGGACGCCGGAGACAGAAGTGTTCATCCTGGTCGTGCGGGCCGAATGGCTGTGCGCCCGCGGGCTGCCTCTGCAGGCGCGCATCCTGCTGGAGCGGGCAGACGGACTCTTTTCGGGGAAATCTGAGCAGGTCTATTTTTTCGCCGAGATCATCTCGTTGCGGCTCGTATTTTGCCTGCTCGAAGCCGGTGATTGGAAGGGTGTGGACGCCGCTCTGGAGAGCTTTGTTGTGGACTCCGGGCTTGGGCTGATCCCATTTGGCGGCGGGTTCTACGTTGCCAAGTGTTTTCTCCTCCTACGGCAGCAACGCCCTGCGCAGGCCCTGGCCCTTGTGCTCCCCGGAGTGGAAGTACTCCGCAACAACGATCCGCAACAGCTCTTTCAGCTCGCCGCAGCTATGGCCTTCTTCGCTGCCGCGGCACTGGGACAGATGGATACCGCGCGGGACTTTCTAGGTGACTTCGAGGCGGCGAAGCAGGGTGGATCAATGCTCACGCGCTGGTACGCCGAGGCATTTGTGGCGGCGGGGAAGGAGCACTGCAGCCATGACGGGGTCGGGCTTGGCCAACTGCATGAACTAGCGGAACGGCTGTCCGCCGAGGCAACCAAGGCCGTCGAGCTGCACGCACTCTTCCTGTGTTTAAGCCTCAATGACAGATCCCGATTGTCACGCTTTTGCGCGGTTGCTGCGGGCTGTGAGGGGCCGTGGGCGGCCGCTCTGCTGGCTTACGGGCAGGCGCTCGACGGCGGCGGTGCTGCTGACTTCATCCGCGCCGCAGAAACGCTGCGCGCCATCGGGCTGACGCCCTTGGCCGCCGAATGCTTCGGCACGGCAGCCCGATTGTCCAGACGCGACGGAGATACCCCGAAAACTGGCTGGGCGCAGACTGGGCTGAAGGCCTGCATGACCGAGCTGGGGTATCCGGAGGGGTGGTCGCCGAACGTGGCGAACAGCCAACGAATCCTGACTCGCCGGGAACAGATAATCACTTCTTTGGCCCTCGAAGGTCTAACCGACCGGCAAATAGCCGAAAAGTTACATTCGTCCGTGCGCACAGTCGAAGGCCATCTGTACCGCAGCTACGCCAAACTCGGCATTAGCGGACGATCCGAGCTCGGATTCGTCGCCGGGCTGCAATCCTATTAGCCCAGGGATTCATGCCCCGCTCGGCGGCTTACCGTATCTGGTGCGCCGGCGCCGCGACCGTCATCGTGGTCAAGATGCCCGACCGAAAAGTCGTGGTAGGCGAGGTCGCCGATCTCGACTTTCACAGGACCAGAGCTTAGGGTGGCCCACTATCGAGAACGCTGCGGCCGCTCAGCACTACTTACCCGTCAGGCCGCCGGAACCCGCAGAATACTGAGTACACCCGTACCGGGAATTCTGTGAGAACACTGGGAAATAGAGTACCTTCCACTCGTGCCATGCAAGAAGGACTTTCGTAAGTTTGGTTTAGATACACCGCCAACTGGATATGAAGGTCTCAAAAATGCTGCATTCGGGTATTGCCGTCGCGGGCAATTCAATTTCACGCGATTCGCTATTCAGAAGTATCGGCCGAAAGATCGAAAATTCCTCATTTTATCGGCAAGTACTCGTCGAAGATATTGTGACGGTCTTAAATGATGGCAGCAAATGCGGGGTGATTCTTGTTGGGGAATACGGAGCCGGAAAGACGTTCCTCGCTCGAAAAGCGATAGCCCAGCTGGGCGAGAATGTGCAGCTTGTCCAAATACGGGGCAACACGATGGCTGCAGACATACCGTACGGTGCCCTAAGCTCGCTGCTCAACGAGCTGGATGAAGACGCGGTCGGTAACCCTTTGGCGGTTTTGCGCGGACTGACCACATTGTTGCGCAACAAGGCGCACGGACGCAGCATCGTCCTGTGCGTGGATAACGCTCAATACCTGGACGAACAGACGGCCCTGATAGTCAGCCAGCTGACCGCAAATGGCACCGTGCGGTTGCTGGCTGCATGTGAGGATTTGGCGAGGGTCCCCGGTGGGGTAGTTGGGCTGTGGAAGGACGGCCTGGTGCGCAGGATTGAAGTCTTACCGTTCACCGCGGATGAAACGGCACAGTGGCTTGTCACCGCGCTCGATGCGAAGGTTTCGCGGGCGCTGTCCGAGGCAATGTGGGAAGCCAGTGGCGGGAATCCACGCTTCGCGGAGGTCCTGCTTCCTGAACAAATAGCGTTGCAGACCATCGTGCAGCAGGATGGTATATGGGTCCTCAGCGGTAAGCCTTTTGAATACAGTGCCGCCGTCGCGGATACCGTGATGACCTCGCTCAACTCGTTCTCAGCTCAGGAATGTCTGGTCATGGATGTCCTGGCGCTCGCCGGGGGGCTGACTCTGGACCATCTGCTGGGCGTCAGTGATCCGCTGGCCATTAATACACTTCAGCAACGCGGTTATTTGGACATCACCAAAGGCGAGCCGTCCCGTGTGAGAATCGCCAACCGTCTGATCGGCCACATCCTCCGCAGACAAGTGCCGGTGGGAAGAAGTAGGGACCTCCATCGCGACGTTGCCGCAGTTATGGCTGCGACGGATGTACTTGAGGTCGAGGAATTGTCCATGGCCGTATGGTCCGTGAGCTGCGGACTGGCGCTGGCGCCGGAATCGGCTCTGCGGGCGGCCCGGCTGGCAAATGCCAGCGGCAACCCTGAGACTGCCCTGAGTCTTGTCGGTGTTCTCCGCGACCGCGGTAATCGGTTAGAGGCGCTGGGGGTAGAGGCTCATGCACTCATAGCGCTCGGCCAGACGGAGGCAGCCCGCAGGGTGCTTTCCGCCTCAGACCTGGATGCGGACCATCTACCGCTGGACCGGTGGGTTGAGCTGCAACTCCTGCGCGCCAGGCTTGCCGGCGGCTCGGACACGCAGCAACCGAATCCGCAGGCAATCCTCGACGGGGTGGCTGCCCAGCTCGCCCGGGGCCGGGAAGGCGTGGATCCACTGAGCCTTGCTGGTCTTTACGAGGATCTGGTCCTGGCGCGTGCGGAGCTGGCTATCCACGCGGGACGGTACCTGGAATTTACGGCTGAGCTGGTCAGAATTCAGGGGGCAGGGGGCCGCCCGGACCGACGAGGACATGCAGGAAGACTGCTCTGCAAGGCGCAGATGCTGACGGGGCGGCAAACGCAAGCCGTCAGGCTCGCCCGCGAAATGAGCGCGCAGACTGCCGAGGACGGCATACTTCCGGCCTGCTGGGACGTTGCAGACTCGGCCATACTGCTTGCCATTTTGACCGGTTCTGCAGCACCGGCACGGGCTGTTCGGGACGTGGCAATGTACTCCTGTACCTTCACCGGTGCACGTGCCGCGGCATTTGGCGAACTTGGTGAGGGATTGCTTTTTGCCTATCGTGGCCGCACGCAGCAGGCCCTGGAGCATCTGTTGCCGGCAGCCAGTCAGCTTCGCCAGCTGGATCCTGACGGCACGTCGGCACTTGCCGGTGCCGCTGTGGCGTATGCGTACGCGCTACAGGGTGACAATGACCGCGCCCTGCAGTACCTGAACGAAGGCAACACTCCTACGGGCCCGCTATCACGGATGCTGGCAAGCGCGTGCGCGTACTTTCAAGTGCTGGCTACCGCGGAGCTGGCCTCAAAGGAAAAGGCTATTGTGCGGCTGTTCAGCCTTGCCGATCAGGAGCGCCGGTGTCAGGCAACGTCTACCGAACTCCTCTTTGTTAGTGCGGCAGTCCGCCTTGGCAGCGCCACTGGGGCACAGCGCCTGATTGACGTGGCGTCGGGTATTGACGGACCGTTTGCAGTGCAATGCAAAGAGTACGGAACCGGATTACTGGCCATGGATGCAGCCGTGTTGACGACGGTTGCGGAGGTGGCGGCCAACTGCGGTGACGATCTGTTCGCTCGTGATGCCGCCCGCTCGGCGCTAAAGTTTGCTGCTGACGCCGTAGACCGCAATCAGATGAGGGCTGCTCAGCAGATTATTCGCGGGAGTCTGGAGAAGCTCGCTTCCATCAAGCGATCCAACGAAGACGGCGAGGCTCTCACAGCACGGGAACAGGAAGTCGCGGCCTGGGCTGCGGCAGGCGTCAGCAACCGTGCAATCGCGGCTAAGATGCACATTTCCGTCAGGACGGTCGAAGGACACCTGTACCAGATCTATGGAAAGCTCCAGGTCACCTCCAGAGCGGAGCTAAAAGGCACCTTTGTCTGAGCCGGGCCGGAAGGAAGCCGGTAGTCACCGGGCCATGGAAAGGTGGAGGCCTGGGGCGACACCCCAGGCCTCCACAGCGTCCGGCTCCGGTAACGCACCCGGGTTCATCTCCGCCCAGATCTGTTCCACTGCCTGCTGAACGCTGGTGCACCCGGCGTCAATGACGACGTCGGCGTCTTCGGGGACTTCGTACGGCGAATCGATTCCGGTGAAGTCCGGCAAACTGCCGGCCCGCGCCCGGGCGTACAGGCCTTTCCTGTCGCGCTGCTCACATATCTGCAGCGGCGTGGAAACATGGACGAGCAAAAACGTCCCAACCTTCTCAGCCATGGCGCGGGCCTCGCGTCGAGTGGCATCAAAGGGGGCAATCGGGGCGCAGACGGCAATTCCTCCGGATCCGGCGATGAGCGATGCCACCCAGCCGACGCGGCGGATATTGGTCTCCCTGTCGTCCATGCTGAACCCCAGGCCGGAGGAGAGGAGCCTGCGGACATCGTCCCCGTCCAGCAACGTCACCGGACGGCCCGCCCGTTCCTGCAGATGGGCTGTCAGTGCGCGCGCAATGGTCGACTTCCCAGAGCCGGAGAGCCCGGTCAGGAAGACGACGGTGCCTTGGCCCGAGCCCTCGGATGGCAGCTTATGGCTGCCTTTCGGGGGTTCATTTAGTTCGGTAAAGTCAAGCGTCAGGTCCGCGTTCAAGTTCGCGAGCACATGGTTGCGCAGTCGACGGCCCTGCCGGTCGGGAGCATCCACAGGGGCAGGCATGATCAGCAGTCCGACCGACGCATCGGGAAGCTGGGCAGCGCACTGTTCCAGACTGTTCAACAGAGCAGTGACCGAGTAGCGCCCGTGCGGCTGGGAACCGCAAACGGCAACGAAGCAGATATCGGCGTTTTCCCGTCGGGCTGTAGCTGCGGTCATGGCCATCTGCGCGGCCTCGGGTTGTGCGGAAAAGGCGGCCAGGAGGGTGCGGCGTCCTTCCAGCTTTGGCAACGGGCCGGTCAACCGCAGTTCCCTGGCCGGGGGGTGCTCGGCCGGGCGCACGGCAGCCAGCTCGCCGGCCAGGTAGATCACTGCCCTTGGGGCGTGCAGTGACGCGGTGACCGTGAGCCGGGCCAACGGTGTCCCGTCCGGGTCGGTGAGGAACAGCAGGCCGCCGGTTCGTGCCTTTTCTCCGGTGCTTGACGGTACCGCCAGGGTAAAGACATCCGTCCTGCTGCCGGGTGCCCCGTTCGGGAGAGCGTAGCCGTGAGCCGGCGCCAGCAACCCGCCGAGCAGCAGCTCCAACTCATCCAGCGCGGGTCCGGCCAAGGCGTGCACCGGTATTTGGTCGGCGCCGATCCAACTGCTCATTTTGATCCCCCATTGGGTAGGGCATGTTCTGCGTTGACAGCCGCACTTTGGCGCAGCCGGTGCTCGGTGACCGCCAGAGCCGGAAGACCGTTGTATCTGCGGATGAACATCCACAGGGCCGGCGCCACCAACAGGGCAGCGCCGAGAATTATTGCCGTCGGTATATTGTCCAATCCCAGCATTTTCAATGCGGATGCGAGCAGGACAAACGCCAGAGCCCGACGTATGAACCCGCCGGAGAGCCGGCTGGACAGCTGCGCTCCCAAATAGACGCCCGGGATGCTCCCCAGAACCAGAGGCAGTGTGAGGGCGAGATCCAGGTCACCGAAAAATGAGTGGCTGATTGCGGCCGCAGCCACCAGAGGCACGGCCTGAACCAGATCTGTGCCTACCAGCTGGCTTGCCTTGAGCCCGGGATAAATCATCATCAGCCCGATGATGATGATCGAGCCGGAACCTACCGAGGTCATTCCCACGACGAGACCGCCGATGGCGCCGAGCAGCACGGTCGGCAACGGACGCGCCAGGACGAAGGGGCGGTCCTGCGGGGGCTTGGGACCTTTTCCGTTCCGGCTCCGCGCGCGCTCTGCCAGCCGCAGATACGAACGCACAACCAGCAGGACGGCGGCCAACAGCAGTGCGCAGCCGAGAGCGAGTTTGACTCCCTCTTGGACGGCCGCACCCGGACCTAGCGCCTTGAGGACCAGCACGCCGCAAAACGCTGCCGGCACCGAGCCCAGCGCCAGCCATTTGACCAGTTGAAGATTCACAGTCTTGCGGCGAAGGTGGACGACCGATCCGATCGGCTTCATCACGGCGCTTGCCACCAGGTCGCTTGACACTGCAGCGAGCGGCGGGACGCCGAAGACCAATACCAGAACCGGTGTCATGAGGGCTCCGCCGCCCATGCCCGTCAATCCGACGACTATGGCCACTAGAAAGGCTGCTACTACGACCATGAAGTCCATAAACAAAAATTTTGCCATCCACCCGTGCGTATGCACAGGCGTAGGGCGCTCATCGGGTAAGGAGTAATCGCGTCCTGTACCAAGTAGTCCCGCATCCTCAGCCAAGTCCACGACAAGGTATCCGGCCGCAAAAGGCCGGTAGGCACGGGAATGAAGTCGCGTAGCGGATACTCGTGCCCTGCAGGAACGTCGCAAATAGCGTTGGGGTATCCGCTCAACCACCTACCGGGTACGAAGCAGGTCTCGAATTATGTGCTTATCTTCAACCGCCCAACTTGTCCCATCGGCTGCACTGCAGCTTCGCTCGCACAGTAATCTGCGGGCCCCACATTCGGGGCCGGCGGCGGTGGAGTCTTCTGAGACCAAGACTTCCCCCCAGCCGTCGTCGGTCCCCCTTACTCCCGCCCGGGTTACCCTCGCTGTTGTTCTCCCGGGCCGCTTTAGCCGCGAAACCGGAGGGCACCTCGCATGAGCCCCCTTGACGACTCGGCTTCCCTCGGCGCCGGCGTAGACCTGCGGTCACCGGCGCGCTACTACCCGGCGAACCGTTCGGCACATCCACGGTCAGCAGCCGCCACGGTCCGCTCCGGTGAGCAATGGGCTACGAAGTATCACACGCTTTTGTGCATCAGTGATGCGACCGTCTTGGTCGCCGTTTCCTTAGCAGCCCAGATAGGCCGCTTCGGTTTCAGGGATATCGACGTCAGCGTTGGTCAGTCAGGAATCGGCTACGGATTCCTCTCGCTGGCGATAGCGGCGGCGTGGATGCTGGTGCTCGGTGTCTACGGCAGCCGGGATGCGCGCGTAGTGGGAACTGGTTCGGATGAATATAAGCGGGTTATCAGCGCTACGACAACGCTGCTGGGACTGCTGGCCATCACTTTCCTGGTTTTCAAGGTAGATATTGCCAGAGGCTACTTCGCCCTCGCCGTTCCGTTGGGGGTGGTTGGACTCATCCTGTCACGCTGGGCGCTAAGGCGCTGGCTGATGCGCCAGCGCGCCTTCGGCCACTACCTTTCCCGAGTCATCGTGCTGGGCCGGCACAGAGATGTCCGTTACGTCATAAACCAGATTCACAAGAAATCAGGCGCCGCTTACCAGGTGGTGGGTGCGGCTCTGCCCAGCAGCGACTCTCGCTTGAGCGTCATTGCCGGCTCGACTGCGGTACCGGTCGTGTCCACCATCGATTCTGTGGTGGACGCGGTCCGCCGGTTTGAAGCAGATGCGGTCATCGTGGCGGGTCCGCTCAAGCGGGGCAGCAGCTACGTGCAGAAGCTGGGCTGGCGGCTCGAGGAATCCCGAACCGAACTTGTCCTCGCCACCGGACTGACAAACGTGGCCGGACCCCGCATCCACTCCCGTCCCGTGGAGGGACTACCGCTAATGCATGTGGAACTTCCGCAGTACGCAGGAGCAAAGCACGTGGTCAAGCGTTTGTTGGACGTGGTTCTCTCCGCTTCCGCGTTGCTGGTCCTCGCCCCCATTTTCCTCGTGCTCGCGGTACTGATCCACCGTGACAGCCCGGGTCCGGTTCTCTTCCGTCAGGAACGGATCGGCCGCGCCGGAGAAAAATTTGTGATTTTCAAATTCCGCTCGATGGTCGTGACCGCGGAAGATGAGCTCGACGGCCTCCTTGAGCGCAACGAGGGCGCGGGTGTGTTGTTCAAGATGCAGGATGATCCGCGCGTGACACGGGCCGGCCAATGGCTGCGGCGGTATTCACTTGATGAACTTCCCCAGCTCTGGAACGTGCTGCGCGGCGACATGAGCCTGGTGGGCCCCAGGCCCCCACTGCAGCGCGAAGTGGACGGATACAAGGACCGTGTCCATCGTCGGCTTTACATCAAACCGGGCCTGACGGGAATGTGGCAAATCAACGGGCGTTCGGCCCTGAATTGGCAGGACAGCGTTCGGCTGGACCTGTATTACGTCGAAAACTGGTCTCTCGCCGGCGATCTTATTATTCTCTGGCGCACCGCGAGGATGCTCAAAAATCCGGTTGGCGCTTATTAACCGCAGCAACGAATAAACAGCAACGAAAAAATCAGGGGGGACCATGATATTGCTCAGGCGGAACACCATTCTCAGCACAAAATTGTCCGATGATGACTTGGCCTGTGCACTCGCCGACGGCGCCGGGAAAGTGCTCCTTGCATTACAGAAACGCGCAGCGCGCAGCGGCTCCGGCACGCTCGGCGCCGAGGGGGACAGCCGTTCACAGGAGTATCTGAAGAAAGCGCTCCATCAGGCGCGACCCGATGACCTGGTGCTCTCTGAGGAAGCAGCGGACAACCCGGGCAGGCTCAACGCCGAGCGGGTCTGGATCATCGACCCGCTGGACGGGACGCGGGAATACGCAGAGGGCCGGGGGGACTGGGCCATCCACGTGGCGCTCTGGTCCGCGGGCGAGCTGGTAACCGGTGCTGTGGCCCTGCCCCGACTGGACATGATCTGCAGCTCGGCCCGGCCGGGGGCGGTGGCGGCACCGCACACGACGCTGCGGATGGCGGTCTCGCGCAGCAGGGCGCCGGCGCTGGCAGCGTTAGTGGCCGAAGAAATTGGCGCGGAGCTGGTTCCCATGGGTTCGGCCGGCTACAAGGTCTGCGCCGTGGCGAGCGGCGAAGTCGACATATACCTGCACGACGGCGGCCAGTACGAGTGGGATTCCGCGGCACCTGTTGCGGTAGCCCGCGGTGCCGGGCTCCATGCCAGCCGAATCGATGGATCTGCGCTGCGCTACAACCAGGCAAATCCCTATTTACCCGACCTTTTGGTCTGCAGACGTGAACTGAGCGAACCACTGCTTCGGATCATCAAAGATGCCACGCTGGCCAGCAGCGGGTCCGAAAGAAAGAGCAGGTGAGTGACGTGGTGGAGAGCCCCAAACGAATATTGTCGCAGCTGGAGGTCTTGGAATCCGAAGCGATCTACATCATCCGTGAGGTTGTTGCCGAGATTGAACGTCCGGCCCTGATGTTTTCCGGCGGTAAAGACTCCTTGGTCATGCTGCACCTTGCCAGGAAGGCCTTTTTCCCCGCGTCGGTGCCGATGGTCATCCTTCACGTCGATACCGGGCACAACTTCCCGGAGGTGATCGCCTTCCGCGACCGGATCGTCGCGCAGCATTCGCTGAACCTGGTGGTGGGCTCCGTCCAGGACGCCATCGACCGGGGTGTGGTGCGGGAGGAGCCCAATGGGACTCGGAACCGGACTCAGACGCCAGTCCTGCTGGAAACCGCGGACAAGCATGGCTTCAACGCTCTGCTGGGCGGCGCACGCCGGGATGAGGAAAAGGCGCGGGCGAAGGAGCGCATCTTCTCCTTCCGCGATGAATTCGGTCAATGGGATCCCAAAAAGCAACGGCCGGAACTATGGAATCTGTTTAACGCCAGGGTGCACGTGGGAGAAAGCATCCGCGTCTTTCCATTGTCCAATTGGACCGAGCTGGACGTTTGGGAGTACATCGCGGCCGAGGGTATCGAGGTCCCCTCCATCTATTACGCGCATGAACGCGAGGTATTCGAACGCAACGGCATGTTGTTCGCGGCCAATGAGTTCTGCCGTCCAACGGCCGCCGAACCGACCTTTAGGGAATCCGTGCGCTACCGAACCGTCGGCGATGCCACGCTGACGGCAGCCGTCCGCTCTGAAGCGGACACGGTTGAAAAAGTACTTGCAGAAGTCGCCTCCACCCGCATCACAGAACGCGGCGCAACCCGGGGAGATGACCGCGTCAGTGAAGCAGCAATGGAAGACCGCAAGAAAGAAGGCTACTTCTAATGGATTTACTCAGGTTTGCAACCGCAGGATCCGTCGACGACGGCAAGAGCACCCTGATCGGGCGTCTGCTGTACGACTCGAAATCCATTTTCACTGACCAGCTCGAGAGTGTGGAGCGCGTCAGCCGCGAGATGGGGACCGAATACACCGAACTGTCGCTGCTCACCGACGGTCTGCGGGCCGAACGTGAGCAGGGCATCACCATCGATGTTGCCTACAGGTATTTCGCCACGCCCGCCCGCAAGTTCATCATCGCGGACACACCTGGCCACATCCAATACACCCGCAACATGGTGACGGGCGCGTCCACGGCGGACTTGGCCATCGTTCTGGTCGATGCCCGCAAGGGTCTGGTGGAGCAAAGCCGCCGGCATGCGTTCCTGGTCTCGCTGTTACAGGTCCCGCACCTTGTGCTGGCCGTGAACAAGATGGATCTGGTGGGTTACTCCCGCGAAGTCTATGAGGACATCCGGCGGGAATTCATCGAATTTTCCGCCAAGCTGCAGATAACCGATCTGACCGTGATTCCGGTGTCGGCACTGCACGGGGACAATGTAGTTAACCGCTCCGAAAATATGCCCTGGTATGAGGGCGCCTCGCTGCTCAATCACCTGGAAAACGTCTACATCGCCAGTGACCGGAATCTGGTGGACGGGCGCTTTCCGGTTCAGTGTGTCATCCGGCCGCATTCGAGCCAGTTCCACGACTACCGCGGATATGCCGGAAAAATCGCCGGCGGAGTGATGCGCACAGGGGACGAAGTCATAGTCCTGCCCAGCGGGCTGCCGAGTCGGATCAGCTCCATTGAAACCGCTGATGGACCGGTGGAGGAGGCGTTTGCTCCGATGTCCGTCACCGTCAGGCTGGAAGACGACATCGACATTTCCCGAGGCGACATGATTTGCCGCCCGGGCAACCAGCCCAGAGTCAGCCAGGACATCGACGCGATGGTGGCCTGGATGAGCGATCAGCCGCTGCGGCCGGGACAGAAACTCGCCCTGAAACACACCACCCGGAACACCCGGGCACTGGTGAAATCGGTCCAGTATGCGCTGGATGTAAACACCCTGCATCGCGATGAATCCAGTGCGGAGCTCACGCTGAATTCGATCGGGCGAGTACGACTTCGCACCACGACGCCGCTGCTGACGGACGAGTACCGGCGTAACCGCGAAACGGGTGGCTTCGTACTCATCGACGAACACACCAACAACACCGTCGGGGCCGGAATGATCCTCTCCGCATAGAGCCGGCCCGTTAGGGAAATCCACTCGTACGCAATCAGGACTCAGGAGAAATAATGAAGATTCCCCCAGAAGATGCGGATCGAAGTCTTGTCACCGCCAGCTCCGATGAGCGGATATTTTTGGTCGGCTCAAGCGGTGGACATCTTGCTCAGCTTTTGGCACTGCGTCCGTGGTGGTCTCAGCACACGAGGGCCTGGGCCACGTTCCGGACTCCGGATGCCGAGTACGGGTTGCGCGACGAAGAAAATGTGGCATGGGCCTTTTCGCCGACGACGCGGAACATCCCCAATTTGCTTCGCAATGCGAAGCTGGCATACTCCTTGGTGCGCAGTTTTCGCCCCACAGTTGTCGTCTCCACCGGGGCGGGAAGTGCACTTCCATTCTTTGCGCTCGCGAAATTGATGTCCATCACGACCGTATATATCGAAGTGTATGACCGGGTGGAGAGCGCTACCCTGACCGGCAGATTGTGCCGGCCTTTTACAGATTTGATGTTGGTGCAGTGGCCGGACCAGCTGGGCCTGTACCGGGACGCTCACCTGGTGGGGAGGCTATTGTGAGCGCACGCGCAGCGGCATCGATCATTGTTCTGGTCGGAACTGACCACCACCCGTTCGCCCGTCTGATTGATTGGGCCGATGGCTGGGCCGGCGCGAATCCGCAGGATACGGTGACAGTCCAATACGGGCACAGCGCTGCGCCTGCCGTGGCTGCTGGGAGCAGCTTCTTTTCCCCGGGCCTGCTGGACGGGCTGATGGGAACGAGCGACATTGTGATCATGCACGGCGGTCCGGCATCAATTTCGGAGGCAAGGGCGGCAGGACACCTCCCACTTGTCCTTCCCCGGGACCCGCAGTTCGGAGAGCATGTTGACGACCACCAGCAGCGCTTCGCCCGCTGGTCGGACCACAAATTGCTGGTCACCGCTGTAGATTCGATCAGCGACTTGAATACCCGCGTCCGGGCGCTTGTCGAGGACGAGGTTGGGACCCGGATCAGCGCCGCGCAGGGGAGCGCGGAGGTCGACGACGCCGCGCGCCAGCTGCCGGAATTCCTCGCCAAAACACGGGGCACTGCGGAAAGGTCATCCCCGGGTGCTCCAGTCGTCGTACACATTTCCGGACTCAGGGCGTCGGCGATCGAACCTCAGATATCCGCACTCAGCTCCGCAGACGGCGTAACAGTTCTGGGTGAGATAGATGCCCTGTGGGAACACGGTATCGGTGCTGATTCCCCGTGCAGTTGCGGCCTGCCCTTTTCGAACTGTGATTTCTGGATTCAAACCGGAAAAGCCGCGTTCGGTGGGTGGGATACGGTGGACATCGGCAAGTTGGCGCATCTGCGGAAATCGATCAGATCGGCTGGAAATCCGGCTCTCAGTTCGCTGCCTTTCCAGACCAGGGCAATGCGGCGCCAACTCGCAGACCACGCGTACTATTATCAGGCGATTTATGAAGCCGCGCGAAATATCTCCGGCGCCCGGGCGCTGGTGTGCTTTGACCGGGATCCCGCGCTGGCAATTGCGTTGAGCCACAACAGGGAAATCGATGTGCGGCTGCTCTGCGTGACAGGTAAGGACCGCGGACCCCGGATGGGCTCGGGTAGCCACAAGATCCGCGGCCGGGGCTGGCTCGACTCTTTGGCCGACGCACAGGCGGCGCGGATGCGCCATGTTCCGCGCGGCAGCGTTGCTTATGCTGACTTTATGAAGGGCGGAACGACCGCGGGGAATATGCGCGGCCAAATGAATCTTCCGGATCTCTGGACGGCCACGTCAGTGCCAAAGACACAACATTTCATGCTGAACAGGGGAGAATCATGACGAAGGTATCGGTCGTTATTGCCACCAGGGACCGGCCCGACATGCTCCGCGAAGCCATCGACTCTGTTTTGAACCAATCCTTCGGTGGAGATATCGAAGTGGTGGTGGTCTACGACCGATCCGTCCCCGACGATTCGCTGGTGTTCGACTCCAACATCCGCAGCGTGCGGGTCATCTCCAATTCCCGCAGTCCGGGATTGGCCGGTGCCCGCAACAGTGGTATTCACGCCGGAACCGGTGAGTTCGTGGCGTTTTGCGACGACGACGATTACTGGCAGCCGGGCAAACTTGCGGCCCAGATGCGGCGTCTTGACGCCGATCCCGAGCTGGCTTTTGTTACCTGCGGAATTTCGGTCCGCTATGCGGGCCAATCCCATGAGCGTCCCCTGAACCGGGAGACGGTGACCTTCACTGAACTGTTGAGGGACCGGCACACGGAGCTCCATCCCTCCACGTTCCTGATGCGGCGCTCAGCCTTGTTACATGGGTTCGGTCTGGTCGACGAAAATGTCCCGGGCGGATTCGGCGAGGACTACGAATTCCTCTTAAGGGCTTCCAGAAGCCACGCCATTTCCCACGTTCGCGAACCTCTCACGGTGGTGCGCTGGGGAGGGCAATCCTACTTTTTCCGTCGCTGGGCGACCATGAGCGAGGGTCTGTCGTGGGTGTTGGCGAAATATCCGGAATTTGAATCGTCACCGGCCGGCTCGGCCAGGCTTCGGGGACAGATTGCTTTCGCGCACGCGGCCGGAAAGAACCGCAAGGTGGCGTTTCGCTGGGCGGCGTCAGCGATGCGCCGTAATCCCTTTGAGCCAAGAACACCGCTGGCCCTCGCCGTCGCGACGGGCCTGCTATCTGCCGATCTCGTCATGACGCAGCTGCACAGGAGAGGTCGAGGCATCTGAGGCCCGCCACGGTCGACGAAGCCCCCGGCGCCTTGGGTTTGCCGGGGGCTTAGTCCTTGCACCGATGGTTAGCGGGTGAAGACCCGTTCGATGATCCGCCGGGAGGACTGGCCGTCGTCGTTGGGACAAAAACGATCGACGAACTCCCGGTACTGCTTAAGGTGCGCGAGGTGTCCTTCCTCGACGTTCGTCAAGGCAGCACCGAGTGACTCTGTATCGGTCGCGATGACACCCGGGGCCCATTGTTCATAATCGTAATAGAGCCCGCGGACGGCGTCCCGATACCGCGCAAGGTCGTAGGCGAAGAGAACGATCGGCTTGCCGGTGACGGCAAAGTCGAAGACGGTCGAGGAGTAGTCCGAAACCAGGACATCGGCGGCCAGATATAGTTCGGCAATGTCCGGATAGCTGCTCACATCAATGCTGAAGCCGGCCATGTCGGTCGTGGGCGCGGTTTTCACGACGCTGTGCATGCGGTTGAGAATGACTGTTCCTGCCGGTGTTGTCTTGGCCAACAGCTCATAATCCAATGCCTGTGGATCCGTGAAATTACCCTTGGCATCCATGGAATCATCGCGCCAGGTCGGTGCATAAAGAACTACCCTGCTGTCGGGAGCAAGGCCCAGTTGCTGGCGAACCTGAGCGCGGATCAGCGAAGCGTCCGGGGATTTCAGCACGTCATTGCGCGGATATCCGCTTTCCAGCAGCTCGCCATCGTACCGAAAGGCTCGCCGCAGGATCTCTGACGTCGAGGGGCCCGGCGACAGCAGATAGTCCCATTTTTTGATATCCCGGACCATCCGCTTTTGATGTGCGGCTGCGCCGGCGTAGGTCAGTAGTTCCTCATCAAAGCCGATTGTTTTCAAGGGCGTGCCGTGCCAGGTCTGCAGGTAGGTCACCTTGGGCCCCTTGACGAGGTGCTTGCTGACAATGTCATTGCTGATCAGGTAGTCGCACCCGAAGAGGCGGGCAAAATATTCCGGCGAATGCCTGCGGACGCGCCCCACACCGTCCGGCAGCCGGGCCGCCTGGTCCGCGACCCAGATGATATTCAGGTCCGGGCGAAGCTTTTGGAGCAGCTCGGAAATGGCACGCGGATTATCAGAGTATCGTCCACGCCAGCTTTCGAAGAGTACAGTCTGGGACTTCATGTCAGGAGCCTTTCGCCGGGTTAGGAACGGACTTTTTCGCCAGTAGGGATCGGAAGGCACGCAGACGGAGCGGGCCGCGCCACAGCCACAGCAGCGCTGCATACACCAGGCAGCCGGCCAGGAATACGCCGGCGTAAAGGTACAGCTGCTGCTGATTCAGCAGTGTCAGCGTTAAAAGCGGAAGACCAAAGCAGACAACGTTGGCCAGCGCCACCAACGCCGAGCCCTTGCTGAACGGATCCATGGCCAAGAGGGCATGAACCCGGGCCAGCGTAAGTCCATTTTTTAACATGATCGAGACGGCCCACGCCGCGGCGGCGCCGGTGATGCCCCATAGGGGTATCAACGCCAGGCATAGCCCGATGTCGGCTGCCAGGGAAGTAAGGGAAATCCATAGGCTGGTCCGGCTTCCGCCGGCCATCAGCAACATGGTATCCAGGGGTCCGGCAGCAACCGCGAGAAGCATCGCCACGCTCATAATTACGACGACGGTGACCGCCCCATCTGCGGAGTAACCGGCGCCAAATATCAGCAGATAATATGTACTGGCTGCTCCGGTAATCATGTACATGGGCCACGCCACGGCCATGGACCATGATGTGGAGATTCGGAAGATGTCAGTGGCGTCCTGGTGGCGCCCTTGGGCAAGTAGTTGGCTGAAGCGAGGCTGCAGTACCTGCGCAATGGCGTTGGCGCCGAACTGGCCGAGCGCCACGAACCGTGTTGCCGCCGTGTAGACGGCCGCTTCCTGAACGGAGAGCAGGGCAGCAATCAGGATGATATCCGACCGTTGCAGCAACGCCTGGCATATCCGGGCTAATCCACGCGGCCACGTGAAGCCCCAAAATTCACGGCGGATCACGACTCGCTCCGTGCATACTGCCGACCGGGCTTGCACCCCTCGGCGTCGGAGCATCCGACGGAAGACCAGAACCGACGCTATCGCAGCCACCGCGTAGGGGACGGCCCATCCGGCGGACAACAGAACGATGCCGCCCCCGGCGATGGCCGTAATCCACACGGCAACAGGTTGCAACACGGGACGGAGGAGCTTGTCCAACATTACGGTGCTGCGGACAGTTCCGAACGCGCGTGCGCCGGCGAGGGCAAAGTCGCCCCATGCTGCGACGGGCAGCAAAACGGCAAAGGCAATGAGCACCAAATGACCGTCCGGAGTGCTCAGCCCAATGGCCGGAGCGATCCATCCCGCCAGCAGTACCGTCGCCACGGCCAGTCCCGCGCTCGTCAGGAGTACTGGACGCAGCGCGACCGAAAGGCAGACCGGGATATCTGCTGTGCGGCCGGTGGCCTCATACCGGAGCATGAAGCGTGCCAGTCCGCCCTCGGTACCCAGCGTCGCCGCGGCCAGCAAAATCAGAAATGCCGAGGTAGCGGAGAAAAGCATCCCGGCCGTGGACTGATCGAAGTTCTTGGTTACCACGACGATCAGCACAAAGTTACAAATCGAGGCGATGATGGCCCCGAGCACATTCAAGGATCCGCTGCGGGCAATGCGCGACAGTTGAGAGTCGACGCTGTCGGCACTGTTGTCCGTCGTATTAGTCGCCATGCGATCCGCTCGAAATCAGCGGAGCGGTCCGATCCAGGCCGCCGCCGTCGGCAATAGTATTCTCTGAATCTTTGCGCGGCGGCACGGGGCGGACGCTGTCCTTGTGCCGGGGCGGAAGCACCACGGCCCCGAGCAGATCAACCGAGAGGTCATGGCAGATCTGGACCGCTGCGCGCAGGTCTGAAATCCGGCTGCGGCCATACTCGATTTCAATGACCGCGGACTTAATCGAACTTGCCAGCAGCTGCGTGTCAGGAGTGAGCATGGAACCGGCAGCGACCAGGACGACATCGGCCCGTTCAGCAAGTGAGCCGATCAGCTCCATCAGCCCGGGTGCGGCATTGACCCTTGACACACTGTCCGTCCTGGCTGCTGCCCGGATGACCTGCAGGGACGGTCCGACAGATACCAGCGCGCTTTCCAGCGGTAGGCCATCCCTGAGCACATCAGCGAGCCCCGGACTCCGCCCCCCGGCTGCCTGGGGAAGGACCAGCTTGCCGGTCATATCGACAACTATGGTCCTGATCCCGGATGCCGCCAGGGATGAAGCCATCGAAACGACGCAGACGGGATGCTCTGCATCTGTACGGGATGCCGTAATCAGGATCGACTTGCTGCGGTGATGCCGGGTGAGGTCCAGGATCTGCGCACCGAACGGCAAAAAGCTGGAGTTGATGTCCGCAGGGACGCTGCCGGAAAAAGTCCGGTGTGCGGCCTCGAAGGTATTTGGTTGCGTAGCCAGGGTCCGGATGCCGAACGCCTCGATCTCAGACCGGGTCCGTAGGACGGACGAGGACCGGACTCCGGTGCGAAGGAAAGCAACGCCAAGACCAAGCAGGAAGCCCAGCAAGGCACCCCCGCCGGTCAGCATTCCGTTTGTCCCAACGGCATTGGGCGCCTGCAGTTTCGCTGGCGTGATGATCTGACCGGGATCCAGTGCTGTGGAGGCAATATCACCCATCCGGGCATTGAGCTGGTTGATCTGGGTAGCGACGGACTGGACCTGGGTCAGCAGCAGCCCGGCCGTCGCGGAGCCCTGTGGTGCCGCTGCGGCCTGGGCTGTCAGGCGCGTTAGATCCGCCTCGTGTGTGGCGATCTCGGTTTTTATCCCGGCGACGCGGCTGGCGATCGAGGCCGCCGCCCGGGCCTTGCGGTAAGCAAGGTATGCATCGGCAAATCCCTGCGCACGCCCGAGCGCTACGGCCGGGTCAGAGCTGCCATAGCTCACTTGCAGGATCTGTGTATTGGGCGGAACGGAGACGGACAGGTCGGCGAGGATTTGTTCGGCGCTTGCTCCTGTCGCGGACGCATCCGGCAGCGTTTTGGCGACTAGGTTGGAGCGCAGGACCTGAGCTTCCGAAAAGAGATTGACCAACAGCTCGCCACGAGTCCCAGGATAGAACGGATTGCCCTCCAACGGATTCAACAATATGACCGCCGTTGCCGGGCGCGTCTCGGAAACTGTGCCTCCGACAGCTGCTCCGGCCAGGCCCCCGAGCAGAGTCAACGCTATCAGGATCGGCCAGGAGCGTGCCGCCGCTGCCCGAAAGAGCATCGTGCGGGTTTGGGGTTTTCTATCAGGGCTAACCGTTGGAGGCTGAGGCTCCGAGACAAAGTGGGACATGGAAAGTTCTCCGGTTCGTTTGTTCGTCATGGAAATTTGCTGCTGTTCGGCTGCCGTACTGGATGAAGTCATGCCAGCACGGCTATTGGCTGGGTCCGAAGGGCCTCGTTCCCGTTCTTCGCAGAGCACGGTCGGCAAAGCTGGACGATCGGCGGCTGCCACGCACCAGCCGCAACGGCCAACGACGCCGTCCTCCGGGGGCAACGTGGGAATGCGTACGGATAAAGTCAACGGCGAGAGCCAGCGCTACAGCAGCCAGGAATCCGATCAGCGCCGAGGAGGCAATGTACACCTCCGGTTGGCCGCGGACTTTGCTGACGCTGGCCGGCCGGATCACTTCGCCGGCCGTGGTCGATGACATCGTTAGGTTATCGATGGCCGAGTGAAGACGCTCTGCCACTGCGGAAATGTAGGCAAACCTGATTTGGCTGTTCGCCGTTATGGGGGTGGTAGTCGTGTCGCTGGTGGCCTGTAGCCGTGACAGCTGGTCCTGCAGAGCCCGCAGCACCTGGTCCCGCCGCTGCGACAGGCCATCGCTGCGAACGCTCAGATAGGCCTCTGCCAGGGCCTTTGCGCCGCTGAGCGAGCGGGCTGCCGACTCGTCGGAGTAGTTCAGCGTCAGGACAAGCGTATTGGGTGCCGCCGAGACGCTGATCCGGGAACGCAAGGCATCCGGATCCTGTAAACCTAAAGAGCTGTCAACCATCTCGACGGTCCGGCGCGACTGTACCAAAGCAGCTTCCGTGTCAATGGTGACCTGACCCGTTTTCGTGTCCTCTGTGCCATCTGCCGACAGATACATCGGGGACGGAGCCAGCAGCAGCGTTACGGCCGAGGAATAGGCTGTCGGCTGCGCACGTGTCAGCGCCAGCCCTGCTATGCCGCCGACCAGGCTACACACCAGCAGCACGGGCATATACCGCCTGCCTGTGGCCGCGAAATCGCCCAAACTCCGCGAGGTGTCAGTAACCCCCGCCGTTCGGGACCTTTCCCGCCAGACCAGCCCTAACGTGATCATGATGGTGAAAAGAGGCAAACCCAGAGTGTCGTAAATGAACATCTGGATCATAAAGAACAGCAGGATCGTGGCGCCGGCCAGCTCCAGGGGAGTTCGGGCGCGCCAGTGTGCCCGGATCCGGGAGAGAAAGAACATCAGGAAGAAGCCGGCACCAACCAGGCCCTGCGAAAAGATGACCAGCCACAACTGCCCCTGCGTACCCAACGGCGGCACTGCGCACGCCGGGCAGTCGGGCGTGGAACCACCGGCAATCGATGCGAAGCTGCCCTGGAGGTTGCGGGTGCTGCCGAACCCAATGATCGGTGATCCCTCTATGGTGCTCGCCACGGTCTGGGTCAGCAGCGTTGCCCGGCGGTCGTCACTGTGTGCGCTGTCCAGCGTGTCGCTGGAGAGCGTGGCGAGCGGACTGCCGGAGAACAAAGCGGCAGCTATCACCACAGCAGCAACGACGACCAGCAGCGACCGTGCCCGGCCTTTGATGACGAGGTATACCAAAAGCACCACGGCACCGGCACCCAGGGAGATCCACAATCCGCGGTTCATCGAGTAAACGATCGGTATGGCCGAAGCGGCCAGAATGACAGGGGCCAGCGGCACGCGCCAGCCGGCGCGTTTGCCAAACCAGGTAAGGAGGAAAAACGGCAGTAACATGGAGAGGTTGCTGCCCCACGAATTGGCAAAATCAAACGGCGCGATGGGCCTGTATTCCTCCCGGCCGAGGAAAGTCGTTAGGTTGGCGGCGGCGGGATGGATCAACGACTGAAGGAATGGGTTTGAACTGAGCGATCGGGGGAGCAGCGTCTCGACCAAAGAGGTGACTTCGAATTTGGGGGCCAGGACTCCGAGGAGGCCGCCGGCCACGGTAACCACAAACATCCAGCCCAGCAACCGGGTCACCCGAAGAGTCGAAACGTTGTCTTCCCTGGCGTTCGCAACCCATAAAAAGACGATGGTGCAGGCGGCGTACCAACCTAGCCGGTAGCCAAAGACAAGCAGGCGTTCAGGGCCGCCTCCTGGTACTGCCCCGGGCGCATCGGCCCAAAGCGCCACAACGCTGACTACGACCCATAAAAGGAAGAGCAGCAACCATCCGGTGCCCCGCGGGAGCCGGATAGGGCCCTGCCGCAGCAGCTGAATAAGCATCGGCACCGCTAATGCCAGCGGCAGCAGGTTATTCAAACCCAAGAGCCACCACACCGGATAGCCGATGAGCAACACCATCAGCGGCCAGGCGTTCCGACGTGACGGGAGCCGCAGCACCGGGTCAGGGCCGGGAACGGGGCCTTTGGTGTGGCGTGGCTGCAGCTGCATTACGGACATGCTCGTGTTCCCCATCCAGCCGATTTTGACGAGTGATCATGTGCGCTCTGAGCAGGCGATCATGTCGTCAGTGAGATCCGGTAATAAACTCCGCCGCTGAAGGGGGGAGTGAGACTCACTATAAGCGCGGGATTCGGGGCTTGATAGGGGTAAAAGTACCTGTTTTAGGTCAGTAGGTAGCGGGTTTAAGTTCGGCAGGTAGCCGGGAAATTACCTGTTTCCACACCATCCGGACCCGACGATACTTCTTCTAATAATTCAATGGGCTGTTCCGGGGAGCACAGTGCTGCAGGTCAGTGAGAGGTTCCTTTTGGTACCGTTGCCGGAAAGTTCAACTTCTGCCGGTCTCCTGCCATCGCGAAAAGCAGTCCAATGAGCAGCTGCACAAGGGGGAAGAACTTAAATGAGTCTCGGTGACGCGCAAATAAAGGTTATTACGTACGGTACCTTTGATTTGTTGCATGCAGGCCATATAAAGCTGTTGGAGCGGGCCAGGGAATTGGGCGACTACCTGATTGTCGGAGTGACCACCGACCAGTACGATGAGACCCGCGGCAAGCTGAATGTACGCGATAATGTCATGACTAGGATTGAAAATGTCCGGGCAACGGGCCTTGCGGATGAGATAATCATCGAGGACTATCAGGGTCAAAAGATTAATGACATTCAGCAGCACTCGGCCGAGATTTTCGCCATTGGGTCTGACTGGCTGGGCAAGTTTGATTACTTAAATGATTTTTGTAAAGTGGTTTACCTGGAACGTACGGCAGGGGTTTCGAGCACACAATTACGTGCTGAGACTCTCGGCATCGCCCGGCTTGGCGTGGTGGGGAATGGGAAAGCGACGAGCCGCTTCATCCCGGAAGCGCTAAAGGTCAGCGGTTTGGAATGTGAATCAGTCTTTGATCCGAATCCTTTGACGGCGCGGGATCGTCTCGAAAATGGCGGGGTGTACCGGCATTTTTCGGATTATCAGGCCTTTCTGACGAACGTTGACGCGGTGTACATTGCGAGTCCGCATGAATTCCACTTCGACCAAGTCAAGCAGGCGCTCGAAAGCGGCGTCCACGTCCTCTCGGAAAAACCGATGACCCTCAATAAGAGGGAAACGGCGTACTTGTATGAGTTGGCTGCTCAGCGAGGGAAAGTCCTGCTGGAAGCTATCCCCACGGCGTTCTGCCCGGGCTTTATTCGGCTGGTTGCGCTCACCCGCAGCGGCGTTATCGGTACCGTTAAGTGTGTGGACGCCACGTACACTCGGTTGACCGAAAGCCCCGCCCGCGAGTTGACGTCACCGTTCGGCGGTAGTGTCACCGAACTCGCGAGTACTCCTTTGCTGGCCGTCTCGAAAATACTCGATGCGGTTCCGCAGAAATCCACCATCGATACCTATATGGCACCGGACGGTGGAGTCGACGAGTTCAGCCGGATCAATCTGCGATTCGAGCATGCTATTTCATCGGTCACTGTGGGCCTGGGCGTCAAGAGTGAGGGTCATTTGACGATTACCGGGACCCGCGGCAGCATTTACGTACCGGCACCCTGGTGGAACACGACAGATATCTACATCCGGTTCGAAGATCCGAGTCAAAATCAGCACTACAATTTTCCTTTTGCCGGGGACGGCCTGCGTTATGCGATTGCCGAGTTTGTGTCCATGATGCAGAACAAACGGCTATCAACATATAAGATGCGGGCAGTCGATTCTGTCTTTATTTCCGGGATAATTGAGGAGTTTCGTTTGCAAAAGGTTTAAGGCAGGCGTAGGGAATCCTTTCATTAGCTGGGGAGCATTGTGATTTTATCTTTCGCGTCAGCTGGCCTGTTTCGGTCGGTAACGGGCCGGCAGCGGCGGTCAGCGCGGCCCGCCGGCGCCCTGCCGTTACCAAAATGTGACAACTTGGGCTGGTTGCGGGTACTCTCTGAGTGCCCGAGAATTTCCAGTACGGCGACAGCGGGTCTCACAATTCGCCACCGTCCCGGCCCGATGTGGCCAAGGGGTCTTATGTCTGTAATATCCAAAGAAGATGCTCCCCATATTTCGCCAAGTGCGAAAATCGGCTCCGGTGCCTTTACCAGGAGACCAACGCTGCGGCACAGCGCGGGCGTTGTGGGGTTGACGCTGGCGCTCATCGGCGCAGCCACTAACGTGAGTCCAGCAGCTTTCGCCGCGGAGCCGAGTCCCGCCGCACCCGAGCTGACCCGCAACGGTGACTTCGAGGCCGGGACCACCGGGTGGCACACCAATAATCCGGCTGTTCAGCAACTCAAGTCCGTGACCGGCGGCCATTACGGCAAGGCCCTGGAGCTGGGAACCACCGCTCCTGGAGTGGTTGTGGCAAATGATGACGTTAACACTGTAACCAACGCGGCCGCGTCCACTAGTTACTTGGTCAGCGCGTGGGTTAAGGCGGTTGACACGCAGATCGCTGGACAATTGCGCGTGCGCGAAACTAAAAATTCCGTCACCACAACGCATGCGAGCACGTTCCAGGCAGGCACCGATGCTTGGCAGCAGGTCACCTTGAGCATGACCACTGCCGAGGCCGGGGCAACGCTGGATCTGAATGTTCTTGGGTGGGACGTACCGACCACTGCTAAATTGCTCATTGATGACATTTCAATGACGGAAGTTCCCGGGGTGCAGCCCGCAGAGGAAAGCCCCACGCTTGGTCATCCTGCCCCGCCTGTCGTCGCCGCCCCGAACCCATCCGGCTGTCTGACGTCAGTGATTGGCATTCCGTCGTGCGGCACTCTTGTCGGGGCGGCCGTAGGCGGAAATACGGATCCTGCGGCCTTCGAAAAAAGCATTGGTGGCACGCTGCAGATCCGCAGGACCTACTGGAACGGCAGCAAGGTCGACAAGGCTGTCGCCACGGCCGCGGCAGACATTGCAGCCGGACGGCTTCCCTGGATCAGCTTTAAGCTTCCCTACAGCTGGAGTGATATGGCTGCGGGCAAGGGTGATGCCTGGACGGCTGATCTGACGGCGAAGCTGAGCAGGCTTAATGGACCGGTATGGATCGCCTTCCATCATGAACCGGAGGGTGACGGCAACATAGCCGACTGGGTCAAGATGCAGCAACGGCTTGCCCCCATCGTCCACAGCGGCAGCAGGAACGTGGCGTTCACCATGATAGTGACGGGATGGCACCAGTTCTACGGCGATCCCCAGTTCTCCTTGGATGCATTGTGGCCCGGTGATGGATTGGTCGATCTGGTGGGACTGGATCCCTACAACTGGTATGGCACCGTCAAAAACGGCAAGACGAACACTAAGATGGACAACTTTGCCACCGAGTTTTACCCGCAGATGCAGGCCTTCGCCGACAAGCACAACACTGCCTGGGGGATTGCGGAAACGGGTGAAACCGACGCCGCGGCGCTCCAGGATCCGCAGTGGTTGGCGCGTTCATATTCGGACATGGCTAGATTTGGCGGCGTGGCGTTCACCTATTTCAATACGGCGCTGAACTCAAACGGTGCTTCATGGCCAATTACAGACCCCGGAAAGGTCAGCCAGTTCGCTGATATCTTGAAGAAGGCCAAAACGGGTAAGTAACGCTAGTTACCGGCACTAAATCAACGACCGTAAATTCGCGGTCAGAGCGGGGGACGCATGGATCCGTCAGGCACGCCGATGCAGCCTCTGCTCGAGACCTTGCGGGACCTGTGGCCCGCGTCGGAACAAGCACAGGTCAGCCGCCACGGCCGGGGAGCCCAAGGAGAGCGTGGCGTTTCCAAGGGTTTCCTCGTCGTTCCCAACGCCGCCGCGCCGCGTATCTTAATTCCGGCCGGAAATGCGCACGCGGCGGCTGCCTCGATGCGCCGTTACAGCGCAGCGATCTCGCTGCGTGAGACGCTACAGCGTTGGGGCCTGGCGCTGGGCTTGCAGGTTGGAGCGGCTGGGCTGCTGCTGCGTGACCGGATACAGCTGGACTCGTCCGGTACCGCAAGCCTGATGTCGCATCTCGAAGCCGTATTCTCCCAAAGCGTAAGTGTCAGCTTGAGTGTTGGGCCGGCCCGGGCCAACCGTAAGCCTGTGCTTCAGGTTTTCGATGCCAAGGGCCGCAGCCTCGCGTTCGTCAAAGTTGGAGACTCCGCCACGGCGCGTGGTCACGTGATGCGGGAAGCGGAGTCCCTGAGGGTCTTGGGGACCCAACAATTCTCCAGCATCGAACTTCCGTCCCTGATCAACATGAGCCAGTGGAATGGTATGGCGGTCCTGGTCATGTCCGCGCTGGACACCCGCCTCGTAGCCCGCGGGCCGGGACTGGCTCGGCTTCGCCGCAGGGCAATGGACGAACTTGCCGCGGCCTTCCGACAGCCGCCGGCCACCTTGGCGCAAACACCCATGTGGACGGCGTTACGAGCGGATTGTCTGCTGCTGCAGGACGAGGAAATCCGGACCCTATACGGGAACTGCCTGGACCGTGTTGAGTCCCAGTTCCCGGACCGGCTCCTTGACGTTGGAGCCTGGCACGGGGATTTCAGCCCGTGGAACATGGCCCAACGCAGCCACAGGCTCCAGCTCTGGGACTGGGAACGGTTCGAAGTAGGAGTGCCCGCCGGTATGGACCGGGTGCACTACGCTTTGAATAGGCACCTGCGGACGGCCGGAACGACTATGCAGACCGTCCTCGACGGGCTGGAAAAGGGTGCTCCGGCACTGGCGGACAAAGGCTCCGAGGATGGCGTCGTCGTCGCCGCCTACGTTGCCTCAATTTCCCTCCGGTACCTCCTCGGCGCCCAAGGGCCAGGGGGAGAGAGCATTGATCAGAAGAGCCGGCTGATGCTCAGTACGCTTGCCCGGCTCACGATGCAGTGGGAAAGGGCAGTTCGTGTCTAAAGGTCTTCGTGAGTTGTCGCGCTTTGCCAACGGGAAATTACCGCCCGGCACCATGAGGGCGGCCCGGGCAGCCATGGAGGCTACCGGGACGGTTACCTCGGGACTGCGCATGCTGCCGTCTTTCATTATCGTTGGCGCGCAGCGAAGCGGCACCACCACTCTTTACCGCATGCTCTCCGAGCATCCTTCGGTGACCCGGCCTACGGCCTCCAAAGGCATTGGCTATTTTGACCTGAACTATGACCGGGGTCCGCGCTGGTACCGTGGACACTTTCCTCTCGCTCAGTCGGTTGGCCGCCGAACATCCGGGGCTTCGCGCATCACCTTTGAAAGCAGCGGCTACTATTCCCATCATCCGCTGGCGATCCAACGGCTTACCGAGGACCTCCCCGGGGTGAAACTGCTGATGATGCTGCGGGAGCCGGTGGACCGGGCTTACTCGGCGCATCGCCATGAGCTGAACCGCGGATTCGAATCGGAGTCGTTCGAGCGGGCGGTGGAACTGGAGCCGGAACGGTTGGCCGACGAGGTGGAAAAAATGCGCAACGACCCCGGCTATCAAAGTTACGCCCACCGGCACCACGCCTACCTGGGCCGCAGCCGCTATTCGGAGCAAGTGGCCAGGATTCACACAGCCGTGGGCAAAGACCGCCTGCATCTGGTCGACGCCGACAGGTTCTTCGCTGACCCACACCGGGAGTTTGAAGCGATCCAGAAGTGGCTGGGATTGCCTCTCTGGCAGCCGGAGAAAGTGTTGGCGTGGAACGCCCAGCCACGTGAGGCCATGGAACCTCGGCTGCGGGAGCGGCTCACCCGCTACTTTGACAGCTACGACCGGGAACTGGAAGAAGCAGCGGGCATCAGCCTGTCCTGGCGCCGATAACCCGCCCCTGTCTATGGGTCGCTCCGGGCTCCTCCGTGGGCCGAGAGCTGCGTTGCCATGCGCGGCGTAGCGGTCAAATTCCGCGGGCGCTACTCGCTTCGCCGCTACTTGAAACCTGCTGAAACTACGTGTGTTCAAAGTATTCGGACCCATAAATACTTCTCGTAATTAGCTGACACCTGTGGCTGCCGGCGCGGTTGGAATTATTTGCCAACCGCCCCGGAACGTACGGTGTGCACCATTTACGGAAAGTAGGAGAACGTGCGTCGGTCTCAAAACGAACAAAACGCTTCCCCGTCGGGGCACCCGGGGACGTTGCGCACTGCAGGTATTCGCTGGCTATGGTCACTGGTGGCAGTAGCCATGGCCTCAACATTTATGACGGTTGCGCCCTTTGCCCAGGCTCCGGCCTCCGCCGTACAGCCCGGGCAGCAATCCGTCGTCGTCAGCGACAACCCGGTGCGGTGGACCCCGCACGTCCTGGATGGGTACGTTTCGGGTTTTGCCCAGGTCGGGAACCTGATGGTTTCCGTGGGAAACTTCACCAGCGTCCGTACCCAGGCGGACACCACAACGATCGCACGGCAGAACATCTTCGCCTTTACCAATCCGGCCGGTGATATCACCGCACTAAATCCGGTGGTCAACGGCGAAATTATGGGCGTCCAGGCTACCGGGGATGGAAGCACCGTATGGATTGTCGGCTCATTCTCCAGCGTTAACGGGGTGACGGCGCGCGGCATTGCCAAGCTCAACGTGTTCACCGGCGCCTTGGACAGGTCATTTTCGCCGCCCGCCTTCGACGGCCGCATTAATCAGGTGCTCGTCCGCGGTGACCGGCTGTACGTGACGGGGCGCTTTCTCAATGTTGCGGGGAAGCCCCAGGCATTGCTCGCGGCACTGAACCCCGTGACGGGGGCACTGATTCCTGGCGTCCAGCTGACAGCCAGTGGCGCCAGGACCGGCGGCGGCACTGCCGGCGCCGGTGCGGAAGGGACCTTGAACCTGTATCGGGCCGATATCACACCGGATGGCACGCGGATGGTGGGAATCGGAAATTTTGACACGATCAACGGTCAGTCCCGGCCGCAGGTTTTCATGATGGATCTAACCACCTCGCCCACCACCTTGGCTAACTGGTCCACCGACCGCTATGCACCGATCTGTAATCCAATCTTTGACAGCTATATGCGCGATGTCTCCATCTCCCGCGACGGCAAGTACTTCGTGATCGGTACCACCGGCTCCTACCGGGCAGGGTCTCTGTGCGACGGAATAGCGCGTTGGGAGATTGCTGCCACCGGAGACCAGCTGCAGCCCACCTGGGTGGACTACACCGGTGGCGACACCATTACCCGCGTTGCCGTCACTGACACCGCGATCTACATCGGTGGCCACGAGCGGTGGCTGAACAATCCCTTTGCCGCCGATGCAGTGGGCCCCGGCGCCATCCCGCGCCCGGGTCTGGCCGCAGTTGATCCGCGCAATGGCATGCCCCTCGCTTGGGATCCGGGTCGAACCCGTGGCTACGGCGTGTACGATTTCTGGGCAACGGATGCCGGATTGTGGATCGGCAGCGACACCGACAGAATTTCCGGGTATCAGTACCACGGCCGGCTGGCCTTCATGCCGATCAAGGGCGGAACCCCTCTGCCTGCTGACTATTCCGGCACCCTGCCATCGGATGTCTACATGGCCGGCACCTCCACGGATGACAGCGGGGCGGCCCTGCCCGCCACCTCCCTGATCAAAAGGGCCTTCAACGGCAATGCCGTCGGGTCCTCAAGTGCAATCGCCACGGGCCAGGACTGGAGTACCACGACCGGCCTGTTCATGATCGACGGCAACCTCTATAGCGGCCGCAAGGATGGAACGTTCCAGGTCCAGAAGTTCGATGGCGCCACGCTCGGAGCGTCGACTGTCATCGACCTCCGGGGCCTGACCGACTTCCCCGGCGAACTGACACATATGACCGGTCTGTTCTACGACCCGGTGACCTCGCGAATCTACTACTCGCTGGACAACGACAGCCGGCTCTTTTACCGGTATTTCGGGACGCAGATCAACATCGTCGGCGCCGAACGGTTTGTAGCCACCGGCAACATGGCCGGCCTGAACTGGCGCAATGCCCGGTCGCTGCTGCTGGACGGGAGCAAGCTTTATGTCGGTGACAAGTCCGGCGCGCTGACCAGGTGGGACTGGAACGCCATAACCGCTCTGCCCGCGGAAGGGTCAAATGTCCTGGTTTCGGGGCCGTCCATTGACGGACTCAGCTGGCAGGGCCGTGACGCTTTTGTCTTCGCCGCAACGAAGCCGACGACGCCGCCGGCGCAGAGCCCGGCCTCTGTCTTCAGTTCCACGCTTTCCGGTAAGAACCTGACCGTTGACGGCACAGCCTCCACCACGTCGACCGGGTCGATATCGTCTTACGCCTGGGACTTTGGCGATGGCACGACCGCTACCGGACGAACCGCGGCACACGCTTACGCCAACTTCGGGACCTACACGGTCAAGCTCACGGTCCGCAACAGCGCCAACGCGACCGCGGTCTCCAGCCATGTGGTGCGGGTAGCCGAGGCCACTGCCGCGACCGGACCGACGGTTCCGGCGGATGCCTACGGTACGGATGTTTTCAACGCCCAGCCGGATCTGTTCTGGCGGCTGGGCGAAACCACCGGTACCACGGCGGCAGATTCCGGGCCCTCCGGCAACCCGGGTAACTACAGCGGTGGCCTCACGAAGGGACAGCCCGGTGCACTGCCCGCACTGGCAGATACCGCAACGTCCTTCGGCGGCTCCAATGGGCTCGTCTCCAGCCAATCCACCTTTGCCAATCCCGGACCATACAGCACCGAGATCTGGTTCAAAACCACCACCCAGCGCGGCGGCAGCCTGATCTCCTTCGGCAACGCACAGACCGGACAATCCGGCAACCACGACCGGAAAATCTACATGAAGGATAACGGGACGCTGACCTTCGGAGCCTACCCGGGGTACGTGGCGACGGTGGACACGCCACTGGCCTACAACGACGGTAAATGGCACCACGTCGTGGCCAGCCAGGGCGCTGCCGGCATGCGGCTGTATGTCGACGGCGCAGTGACCGGCCAGAACACGGAGGCGGGGGCGCAGAACTACACCGGGTACTGGCGCGTCGGCGGGGATTCCTCCTGGCCCGGCGCGAGCAGCGCATACTTCAATGGCACGCTCGACGAAGCCGCCGTCTACGGTTACGCTCTGAGCCCGACGGCGGTTGCGCGCCACTACCAGCTCGGATCGGCCGTTCCACCCGCTGACCAGCTGCCGGTGGCAAAGTTCACCCCCACGGTCAGCAACCTCGACGTCACGGTCGACGGCACGGCATCCAGCGGGGCCAACGGCACCATTAGCTCCTACAACTGGCAGTTCGGAGACGGGTCAACCGCCACCGGTGCCACTGCGTCGCATACTTACGCAGCCAAGGGAACATATTCGGTCCGGCTGACCGTGACCAACAGCCGCGGCCTGGCTGCCTCATCGGTGCAGACAGTCCGGACCGGCGTCCCGGCGTCGGGACAGGCACCGACGGACGATTATGGCAAACGCGTTTTTGCCGACGTACCGGATATCTTTTGGCGCCTCGGTGAGAGCACGGGCACGGTAGCTGCCGATGCCAGTGGTCTGGGGAACACGGGCAACTACAGGGGCACCAGCACACTTGGTGCCACCGGGGCTGTCCAAACGACGCAGGATACGGCCGTTACCTTCGATGGCTCCAGCGGCTTCATTTCCAGCAGCACAAGCTTTCCCTCCCCCGGGGCATTCAGTACCGAGGCGTGGTTCAAGACCACCAGCCAGTCCGGCGGTACGCTGATCGGCTTCGGTCATGAGGCGACGGGTCTGTCCGGCCAGCACGACCGGATGGTCTACATGAAAAATGACGGCACCCTCCTCTTTGGCACGTATCCGGGCTACACGGCGACCATTGCCACCGGGACGGCCTACAACAACGGGGCCTGGCACCACGTTGTCGCCAGCCAGGACTCGGCCGGTATGTCCTTGTATGTTGACGGTGCTTTAGTGGGCCAACGGGCCGAGACGAACGGCGAGAACTACACCGGATACTGGCGGGTTGGCGCGGACACCACGTGGGGTGGGACAAGCAGCCCCTACTTTGCCGGCACCATTGACGAGGCAGCTGTGTACGGATATGCACTCAGCGCCGATACCGTTGCGCAGCACTTCCAACTTGGCTCCGCTGCGGCAGCCGGGAATGTGCCGCCGGTGGCCGCCTTCACCGCAGCAGTTTCCGGCCTTGACGTGAACGTGGACGCGACCGGATCAGCGGACTCCGATGGCACCATTACCTCCTACGCCTGGAACTTTGGGGACGGCGGAACTGCGGCCGGAGCCACGGCGAAGCATAGCTACGCAGCTGCCGGGGACTACACCGTAACGCTGACGGTCACGGACGACAGGGGAGCGACGGGCACGGTGACGAAGCCGGTGACGGTAAAGTTGCCGGTGGTCAATGCCCCGCCGGTGGCCGCCTTTACCTCGGTGGTGGACAATCTGCGGGTACGGGTTGACGGGTCCGGTTCATCGGACTCTGACGGTGTGGTTGCCTCCTACGGCTGGACCTTCGGTGACGGGGGCACCGCCACAGGTGCCGCCGCGGAGCACACTTACACGACCCCCGGCAGTTACAGCGTCACGCTCACCGTAACGGATGACAAGGGAGCCACGGCCGTCTTGGCCCGGCAGGTCAGTGTTGCGGCGGCGCCAGTGAATGTGCCGCCGGTGGCTGCGTTTACCTCCAGCGTGAACGGTCTCCAGGTGCAGGTGGACGGGGCGTCCTCCTCGGACGCGGACGGATCCGTCATTTCCTACGCCTGGACCTTTGGCGATGGCGGCACGGCGACCGGGGCGACCGCGACGCACAGTTATACGACAACGGGTAACTACGATGTGACACTGACCGTGATGGATGACAAGGCTGCCACGGCGGCCGTAAGCCATCCGGTGAGTGTGACCGCGCCAGTGGTCAATACGCCCCCGACCGCTGCCTTCACGTCCACCGTGACCAATCTCGACATTCTGCTGGATGGATCCGGCTCCACCGACCCCGACGGAACTGTGGAGTCCTATGCCTGGACCTTCGGGGATGGCGGGACGGGAACTGGGATGACACCCGCGCACAGCTACACGGCGGCAGGGACGTATACGGTGACGCTGACGGTGACCGATAACCGGGGTGCCACAGGTACGACGACGGCGAAGGTCACCGTTGCGGCGGCTCCGGCCAACCAGTTGCCGGTGGCGTCGTTCTCCTCTACGGTGTCCGGTCTGACGGTAAAAGTAGACGGGTCGGCCTCCGCTGATCCCGACGGCAGCATTGCATCGTACACATGGGCATTTGGTGATGGTGCCTCCGCCACCGGTAGTACGGCGTCACACGCGTACGCGGCAACCGGGGATTACACGGTGACCCTTACCGTGAAAGACAATGCCGGCGGCACGGGAACAGTGTCGCAGCCGGTAACCGTATCCGCCCCGCCGGCTGCGGCAGCGGTGTCCTTTCGGGCCGCCGCACAGTCGAACGCTAGCAGCGCCGCTCCGGCCCTCACTGTTCCTGCTGGTGTGCAGCCCGGCGATGGTCTGCTGTTGATCGCAACGGTGAACGCGGCCGAGGCCACAGTGGGCGCGCCATCGGGTGTGACCGGCTGGCAGTTGGTCGATTCGAAGGCGGGCGCGTCCATCCAGACCCTGATGTGGTCAAAGCTTGCCCAGGCCGGGGATGCCGGCAAGACGGTGACGGTGCCACTGGGGATGGTTGCCAAGACATCGCTGCAGCTTGCGGCTTATCAGGGAGTGGCAGGCCCGAAGTGGATCGCCGCCTCCGCCTCTGCCATTGATACGACGCTGGGTACCGCACATGTGACCCCGCAGGTGCCGGTGACAACGGCGGGCAGCACTCTGGTTTCCTACTGGGCGGATAAGTCCAATGCCGATGATGGCTGGACCGTCGGCAACGGGGTGACCATCCGGTCCACCACCACCGGCAGCGGTAACGGCCGGATCACGTCCGCCATGGGAGACAGCGGCCCGCTGCCGGTGGGATCGGCCGGGCAGCTCACCGGAACGGCTTTGACCGCGTCCGCTAAATCCGCGCTCTGGTCTATTGTCCTCAGCGCCGGATCGGCTCCGGCGGGCAATGCTCCGCCGGTGGCGTCGTTTACGCCCAAGGTGACCGACCTGACCGTTGCAGTAGATGGATCCGCTTCCTCGGATTCGGACGGCACGGTGGATTCCTTCGCTTGGACGTTTGGCGACGGAGGGAAGGCAACGGGTGCCGCAGCCTCGCACACCTACACAAGCCCGGGGACATACCCGGTGACGCTGACGGTGACCGACAACAAGGGTGCCACGGGCGCTGTGACAGTTCAGGTCACCGTTGCCACGGCGCCGGTGAACCTGCTCCCGACCGCATCGTTCACAGCCACGGTGTCGGGCTTGACCGTGAAGGTTGATGGTTCAGCCTCCGCTGACACTGACGGCACCATCGCCTCCTTCGACTGGACTTTCAACGACGGCGGCACGGCCACCGGTGCAACCCCCTCGCACACCTACAGTGAAGCGGGAACCTACTCGGTGACGCTGACGGTGACCGATAACCAGGGCGGGAAGGGAACAGTGTCTAAAACGGTGACGGTCCCGGCGCCCGTTGCCGCACAGGTGTCCTTCCGGGCCGCCGCACAGACCAACGTCAACGGCGCGTCTGTAGGTCTCACGATCCCTGCGGCTGTGCGTGCTGGTGACGGTCTGCTGCTGGTCGCAACGGCGAACGTTGCGGAGGCGATGGTCGGTGCGCCATCGGGGGTGACCGGCTGGCAGTTGATCGATTCGAAGTCCGGCGGGACCATCCGGACCGTAATGTGGTCCAAGGTCGCCCAAACCGCAGATGCGGGCAAGCAGGTTACGGTGCCGATGGGCATGATCGTGAAGTCGTCGCTGCACCTGGTTGCCTATCAGGGGGTGACAGGGCCGGACTGGATTGCCGCGTCCGCCTCCTCGATCGATACCACTCTGGGGACAGCACATCGGACACCTCAGGTGCCGGTGGCCACGGAGGGAAGCATCTTGGTTTCCTACTGGGCGAATAAGGGCAACGTCGACGATAGCTGGGCGGTTGCCGATGGCGTGGTCCTCCGGTCCACGACGGGAGGCGCCGGCTCCGGCCAGATCACTTCGGCCGTGGGCGATAGTGGCCCACTGGCTGCCGGAACGGCCGGCGGGATCACTGGCACGACCCGAACGGCGTCTGCAAAGGCCGCTATCTGGTCCGTCGTCCTCCGCCCCGGATCGTAGGGGTGGGTCATGAAACATCAAATGGGAGAGCCGTCATGAAACGACAGGTGAAACGTCAGTACTTGATTCCGGCCATTGCTATCGTCATCGCTATGGTGATCGGAGCGGCAGTGTGGGCAGGGAGCAGGGCCGGGACAGAAGACCGGCTCGCAAAAGCCGGTGGCTCAAGCTCAGCCGCACAGGCAACAGCAGGGGTAACCGCTTCGTCATCCGTGCCCGCGCCTGAGGCAACGGGCACGGGCAGCGGTGTGGCCGATCCCTCGGCTGATCCGGCTGCTTCGGCTGATCCAGCTCCCTCAGCTGATCCGGCCGCTCCGGCTGACCCGGCCGCTTCGGCTGACCAGGCCGCCTTGGCTGATCCGGCCGCTCCGGTTGATCCGGCCGCTTCGGCTGACCAGGCCGCTTCGGCTGACCCGGCCGCTTCGGCTGATCCGGCCGCCTCGGCTGATCCGGCTGACCCGACCGCTGCACCGGCCGGCACCGACGTCCAGGTCCTGCCTGCACGGTCGGTCAGCAGCTGTGTAGAGCTCAAGAACACTTTGGCCGCCTATCAGCAGGCTGGGCTGAAATCCGGTCCGTCGGGGTTGGAGATGCTTCTCATGGGCTTGGATGAACTGTCCGGAAGCGTCGAAATCCTGGCAGCGACGGACGATGCCTACCAGCCCGTGGTTGAAAATATCAGCGTGGTCCGTCGGCAGTGGAGCACCTCTTATGCGGCCTTTGAATCGGGGGCTGCTGCCGACGCGGCGAAGGCCTCGCAGTCGGGCATGGATACTCTGCAGGCGACGGGAGCTTCGCTCCTGTGCCATCAGTAGGATCATAATCAGTACAAAGAAGCAGGTCTCATGTTTGCTCTTAAGCTCCCTCGGATAAAACTCTCTCGAAAGCTCTTGTTGTTTGTGTCGATCGCCATGCTGATCGCCGTGATCATGGTGGCGGTCAGCGTGGTGCGACCGTCCGCCGCGGCCACGGATACCGACGATGAAATTGTGGTGAATTTCGGCGACCAGGCAAGTTCCATGTATGTCCACTGGCGGGGGCCCGATACTACGATTTCCTATGGAACCGACTCTTCATACGGCAGTTCAGCCACGGCGTCTCCACCGGCTATCACGCCCGTTGATATCACCGGACCCTTCTGGGAAGTCAAACTTGACTCACTCACCGCCGGCACGCTTTACCACTACAAGATCGGTCAGGGCGCGGACCACACCTTTAAAACAGCTCCCACGGGGGACTTCACCTGGGCTGACATCGGTGATACCGGCACAACCTTTAAGGACCCCGCCGCTGGACCCGAATGTGCCACCCCGTGGTTGGCCGACCATTGGCAGCAAATAGCTGACGAGCATCCGGATTTCGTCACGCACGGAGGTGATATCAGTTATGCGAATAAATGCGGAGTGGGTTCGGTTCACCAGTTCTTCCAGGACATCAAACCCCTCTCCACTACCGCCGCGATGGAATTTGCCTGGGGAAATCATGAGTACGGTGGGACAACCAGTCCGCCGGCTCCCAAGGGGACACCGCCGGACAGGTTGGCCAACTACAAAGGCCGGCTGACTATGCCCAATGCACAGGTGCTGAGCAGCGACACGGCAACCCGCCTCACCCACCCGGGATGCCCGGCGGTGGCCCCCGGCACCGGGAACTCGTGCCAGGGAAATGACTGGGGCTGGTTTGACGCCGGCGGCATCCGCTTTTTCCTCTGGCCTGAAGGGGGCGAGCCCAAGTCTGTGGTCGATGCCGAAGCTGGCAGTGACCCGATCATGCATGCTGCGCAGGATGATCCGAATATCCGCATGATCGTCATTGTGGCCCATCGGCCGGTCGTGAGCAGTATTACCGCCGAGCTTCCGCTGCGTGCAGAACTGAACAAGGCAATGGATACCCTCCACGGCAAGTACTCGAAGCTGCGGCTGTACATCGGCCACCATCTGCACGGTGCGGAAGTGATGGCGCCGCGGAACGGGGTCACCTACCTCATGGACGGCGGAGGGGGAGTGGAGGAAGTGAAATTCCCTGCATCCGCGAAGGCCTACGAGACAGCCGGATCGCTGTTCCATTCCTCGCACCCTTCGCATTTACTGGGAACCGTCAGCGGTAACACAATGACGCTCCAGTACATCTGCGGGCCCGTCTTCGGAAGAAACCCCAACGCTGACGCCTGCACGCCAGGTGACGTGATGTATTCACTGAACCTGGATTTGCCTGCAGTACCTGGAAAATAGGGCAGGCGAGGCCAGGAGCCGGAGTCGTAGTCCAAACCAGCCCGGCGTGGGACAATTAGGAATCATTAACATGACCTTTTCGACGAGGAGCACTGTTTTGGCCCTGAACTCCGCCGCAGAGCAACAGAAAACGAAGCAGTCGGATTCCAAATGGCAGGAACACGGCCCCACCGCGCTCACCGACGCCGAGGTGCGCCGGATCCGTAACGACTTCCCCATCCTAAACAAGGAAGTCAACGCTCGGCCGTTGGTCTACCTGGATTCCGGCGCCACATCGCAGAATCCCGTCAGTGTGCTGGAGGCGGAGCAGGAATTTTATGAGCAACGCAATGCAGCTGTGCACCGGGGCGCGCATCAGCTGGCGGTCGAGGCGACGGATGCTTTCGAAGACGCCCGCGCAACGGTGGCGGAGTTTGTCGGCGTCACGGACAGTGAGCTTGTCTGGACGGCCAACGCCACAGCGGGGCTGAATCTGCTGGCTTATTCGTTCTCCAACGCCAGCGTGGGTCATGCGGGGTCTGCGGCGCAGCGGTTCCTCCTGAAGCCGGGAGATGAGGTGCTGGTGACCGAAATGGAGCACCACGCGAATCTAATTCCGTGGCAGGAGCTGTGCCGCCGCACCGGGGCCAAGCTCACCTTCATTCCAATTGACGACAACGGCGCGCTGCGGTTGGAGGAAGCGGAGCGTCTGATTACCGGCAGGACCAAGGTACTGGCCTTTACCCATGTCTCCAATGTGCTGGGCAGCATTAACCCGGTGCAGGAGCTGACGGCGATGGCGCATCGGGTGGGCGCGCTGGTGGTGCTGGACGCGTGCCAGAGCGCGCCGCATCTGCCGCTGGATTTGACCGCGCTGGACGTGGATTTCGCCGTCTTTTCCGGCCATAAAATGCTCGGTCCTACCGGGATTGGGGCGCTGTACGGGCGCGCCGGACTGCTGGACGCGATGCCGCCGTTTTTGACCGGCGGCTCCATGATCACCAGCGTCAATATGTCCGGGGCGCAGTATCTGCCGGCGCCGCAGCGCTTCGAGGCGGGAACGCAGCCGGTGTCGCAGGCGGTGGGGCTAGCTGCGGCGGTGAATTACTTGGGGGAGACGGGCATGGAGCGGATCCACCGGTGGGAGATGGAGTTGGGCCAGCGCCTGGTGGTTGGCCTGCAGGGGATCGACGGCGTCCGGGTGCTCGGTCCGGTGGCGGGCCGGGAACGCACCGGGTTGGCTGCCTTCGACGTTGCCGGCGTGCACGCGCACGACGTCGGCCAGTTTTTGGACGCACGCGGCATTGCCGTTCGCGTCGGTCATCATTGCGCGCAGCCGCTGCACCGCCGGCTCGGTCTGACGGCGAGCACCCGCGCGAGCACGTACCTGTACAACACGACGGATGAAATCGACCAGCTGCTCGACGCGGTGGCTCATGTCCGCGGCTACTTTGGCGCCGATGGTTCAGGGGAGCGCAGATGAGCGACCTGGACGTGCTGTACCAGCAGATCATTTTGGATCACGCCAAAGTGCGGACCGGGGGAGACTTGCCTGAAAGCCAGACGGCCGCTGCTCCCGTGTTCCCGGGCATCGGGCAGTCCCATCAGCTCAATCCGGTGTGCGGGGATGAAATCACATTGCGGGTGACGGTCGACGGCGGCAAGGTCGCCTCGGTGCGCTGGAACGGCGCCGGTTGCGCCATCTCGATGGCATCGGCCTCGGTACTCAGCGAACTGGCGGAAGGGGTCGGGCCGGAGGAGCTGCTGGGGCTGATCGGTAATTTCCGTGAGGTGATGCGCTCCCGCGGCAAATTAGCCGGCGATGAGGAAATGCTGGGTGACGCTGCGGCCTTTTCCGGCGTTTCCCGCTACCCGGCCCGGGTCAAATGCGCGATGCTCGCCTGGGTAGCCGCGGAACAGGCCCTTCACCAAGCGGTGGCGGTACACTAGGCCCGGCTGCCACCGAAGGTTACCGATATCCAGATCTTCGTGCCGAACTGCCTTAGCTTGGGGATGCTTTGACGCATCGTCTTTGCGCTACAGCAGTGACCGTCAGCGCAAGCCTTGCCGGCCGATCCCGTAACCTAAGCGGCAGCCGATACCGCGTACGCCGGTCGGACCAGCCGGAGCGCCGGTGCCGGTCTTGCCTAGGGTGACAGAGGAGGCAAGGCTTTTGCTGACGGGAAGTCCTTGGGCAGCGTAGGACCCTGCTGTCAATCCGCCATAGGCCCGGGACTTTGTGCCTTTCTTGAGGTTTCCTTGTCATCGTCTTGAGGCTTCGCCGCTCTTGCCGGAAGGTTGCGTTTTTCTTCCGCGGATCTTCCGGATTTGCGGCGCTTGTTCTTATGGTTTCCGCTGGATAGTTGTACTCACCAGCGGGAAGGCCTGCTGAGCAAGACTTTCAGATCAAGGGGTTTCAGCATGAACAAGATGGCCAAAGGCGCAATTGCAACCGGTGTTGGCGTAATTCTGCTGGTCGGTGGTGGCGGGACGCTCGCTACCTGGAACCAGGCACAGACCGCCGCGATGGGTTCGGTTGTTTCCGGTGACCTGAACCTTGAGGTGAACACGGCAACCAACATCGGCAAATGGACGAACGCCGCCGGCACTGTTGTTGACATCAAGGCTTACAGGGTGGTTCCCGGAGATGTACTGACCTACACGCAGGACCTGAAGGTGACCCTGACCGGTGACCTGATGGCCGCCAAGCTGGCCGTGACCGGTACCGGGGCCAACACCAGCTTTCTGGATAAGAACGTCGTGGTTGCTCCCACCACCATCAAGGATGGCGTGAAAGCCATTGCTGCTGACGACGTTCTGACGCCTTCGGTCAACGGTCACGTGGTAACCGCCTCCACTACCTTCACCTTCAAGAGCAGCACGGACGCCCGTGACAGCGCCGCCACGAAGGCGTACGAGTTCGCCGGCGTGGGCTATAAGCTGGTGCAGCAGGCACCGCCTGCCGCTAACGCCTCCTAGCACGACCGGCCAACAGGGCCGCCGAGCGGATCTGTTGAACTGAAACCCCGGCGGTGTGCGGCTTAATGCCGGCACACCGCCACCCCTTCCGGAGAGTTTATGCATACCCCACGAGCACTGAAGGCGGCCGGCTTGGTCCTCGCCGCCGTCGTGCTGGGTCTTTTGACGGTGCAGGGAACCTACGCTTTGTGGAACTCAGCCGTGAACTCCAATGCCGGCACCGTGCAGGCAGCGGATTTCCGCGTCAGCCTCACGGATGGCCCCACGAATACCACCACGGATATGACGGTGAACGGCCTACCAGCGACCGTTGCCCTCAGCACGACGCCCATCGGTGTGGTCATCCCGGGGCAGTCCGTCTATGCGGGAGTGCAACTGGGAAATGTCACCAACGCTGGAGGAGATTTTAAGATCAGGGCCACTGCAGGTACACCGGGTATAACTGACAGCTCGGGAAGCGGCTTCGCTTCCGTTCTGAGTGTTAAGGCCGTTGCTGCGGACACTTTGGCGCAGTGCCAGAGTGCAGCCCTGTATGCCGGCGCAAAAAACATGGCCTCTGTGGATATTGCCAAAAACATGACTGGTGTTCTTTGCTTTCAAGTCACGCTTGACGCCAGTGCGCCCGGAAGGCTGCAAGGTAAGAGCGCCGGCATCTCCATTCCGCTCACCGTCGACCAGCTTTGAGAAGGAACGCTATGTCCAAGACCACGCGGACCGATGCCGCCGTTCCGAAGGGCAGTGCTGTTCTTAGTGCCAGTGCTGTCCTGGCCGATCGTTCCGGCCGTCGTCGCGGCGAAGTGGTTCGAAGCCCCGCAGGGAAAGCGGTACGATTCGTTGGCCGCTCGATTTCGCTGGTCGTCCTGGTGCTGGCAGCCCTTGCGGCGTTAGTGCTGATCCTCGTTCCGCTGGTCACTGGTTCCCAGACGTACACTGTGCTGACCAATTCCATGGCCCCGAAGTACGCGCCCGGCACGTTCATGGTGGTCAAGCCGAAGCCTTTCGCGGACTTGCGGGTCGGGGACATCATTACGTACCAAATCGAATCAGGTAAGCCTGCGGTGATCAGCCACCGGATCGTATCGGTCAGTTCCACGCAAAATGGCGAGCGGGTCTTCACCACCAAGGGTGACAATAATTCCCTGGAGGACGAGGCCCCGGTCCATGAGGTTCAGGTGCGCGGAAAGCTGCTTTACGCGGTGCCCTATGTAGGTTTCGTGGCAAATGCGGCCGGCCAGGTGAACCGCGGCGCGCTGGTGCCGATTGGCGGGGTTGCGCTGATTGCATTCGGTGTCTTCACCACCATCCGCGGGGCGTTCCTGAAGAAAGCCAACCGGGCCGCAGCATGAGCCACGAGAATCCGACGAAGGCGGCGGCAGCGACGACGTTCCGCCAGCGCCGTCGTCGCCATCCCGTCCTGGGTGTCCACGGTGCAGCATCGGTCCTCGCCCTGGCGATGCTGACCGTGTTCGTGGTGGTTCTGTCCCCGGCACCGGCCCGGGCAGCGGCAAACAATTTGCTGCTGAGCAGTGACGGACTGCATTATTCCGAACACATCACCGGGCCCATCTTTTCCGCACTTGGTGGGTACGTTCCCGGCGCGTCCAGCACGGCCCGTATCTGGGTACGCAACGACAGCGCGGACGCTACCACGCTATCCGTTGCGGCAGTGAGCGGCCCCGGAGATGCTGAGTTGGCTCGGAATTTGGGCCTGCAGATGCAGTCCGGTTCGTTGAAATCGGCCAACATGGCGCTCGCTGCGCCCGGTGAGTGTCGGCAGGTCATGTCCGGTTGGCGTCTGCTGCCGGGGCATGCCATTGAGCTGGATATGGTCTTGGCTTTGCAGCTGGCGGCCACCAATGACACGCGCTCGCAAAAAGCAAATTTCGATGTGGTATTTATGCTGCAGGACGCCACTGCCGGCGGGCCGGCGTTGAATGCCTGCACCGGCGCCGGGACCAGGGTCCCAGGCCTTCGGTCGGCAGGCGCCGCGGGCACAGGGACTGCAGTGGGCCGGGGCGTGGCTGCAGTAGTAAAAACCCAGGGCACCGGCGGCGTTGGCGCGGCGGCAGCGGGCGCAGCCATGGATCGCGTGGCTGAGCCGAAGGATGGTGTACCGCGTGGAGAATTATCGGCACCGACGTTCGAAAGTGCCAGCGCGCACAGCAACGTGATCGTCAACAACCCGTTCTGGGCCGTATTGGTGGTGCTGGCGACGCCGGCTTTCTATCTGATCAGCGCCGTACGGAGACGGAGGAAGAACGCATGAGCGAGCATACCCCACGTACGGGCCTGTCCGGTCAACTGCCTGCAGCGACCGGTGCGATGGCGAGGATGCGCGCGCTACCGGGCTTCACAGCCGCCGCGGTGGCTTTCGTTCTGGTGGCCTTCATGGGAGCCGGCGCAGCGGTGGCAGTTGCAAAGTGGCAGCAGAGCGCAACCGCGACGATCGCCGTAACAGTTGGTGCGTTGGCCCCGGCAGCTGTCCGCGCCGCCGACATTCGATGCGTAGCGGACGCTAACTCAGGTAAGCCCCTTTCTGACCTCATCATCACTTGGCCTGCTTCCGCCAACGCAACCAGTTACATAGTGGAGCCGAAGCAGGATAACTCTGGTTCTCAAACCTATCTACAGACCGTGAGCCACTCCGGTGCCACACCTCCGGCCACCGAGGCAAGGTTTGGGGTGAAACCAGGCGCACAGGGTCAGGGTCATGGCCCGTTCAGGATAACGCTGCAGCCGCTAAACGGAGCAACAGCGGGCGAGGTGACCGAGTTTTCATTTCGCATCGACAAATCTGGTTCGGTATGGTCTTACAGTTGCTCTCCCTGATTCATAGTGTCTTGATGCTTCCTTGAGGTAGTTGTAGAACTTGCGCAAAGATTGAGAAGTTCTTCCGGGGATCTTCCAGTTTTCCAGATGACGTTCTTGAGCGGCCTGCCGGATGGTTGTCTTTATTAGCGGGAAGGCCTGCTGATAAAGATCAGGAACCGAGGGGCTTCACAATGAACAAGATGGTCAAAGGCGCAATCGCAACCGGTGTCGGCGTCGTTCTGCTGGTTGGCGGTGGCGGAACGCTCGCTACCTGGAACCAGGCGCAGAGCGCCTCCATGGGTTCGGTTGTTTCCGGTGACTTGAACCTCGAGGTGAATACTGCAACCAACAGCGGGAAATGGACGAATGCCGCCGGCACTGTTGTTGACGTCAAGGCTTACAGAGTCGTTCCCGGGGATACGCTGACCTACACGCAGGACCTGAAGATGACCCTGACCGGTGACCTGATGGCCGCTAAGCTGTCCCTGACCGGAGCCGGTGCGAATACCGGCTTCACACCCGCCAGCGTCGTTGTGTCGGCAACGGCACTCAACGACAAATCAGTTACCGCATCCGCACCCAGCCCGATTTCCGCCAGCACGGTTCTGACGCCTGCAGTCAACGGGCACCTCGTGACTGCGTCCACAACCTTTACGTTCCTGGCGTCCACCAGCAACCGCGACAGTATCAATCAGACGTATGACTTCAAGTCGGTTGGCTACAAGCTGGAGCAGCAGGCTCCGGTGTCCGCGAACGCACAGTAAGCCTTTTCCTCGCCACCATACGGAGCCAGTCAAAGACCTGGGATTAAAATTCGGCAGGGATGCGAAAGCAGCACCATGAGTCCTGCCAGCAGGCACGGTAAAACCCGGAACACCTACGAACCCGTTATACTACGATGCAGTGCACGTACGCATAGCTTGCCGGTCTCAAAAGTCTTGCCGGTATTAACAGAATCGTGGGGGTAGGGGATGGATAGTCCTCGGGTTGCCGTTATTATCGAGGACGATCAGGACATCCGTGAACTGATTGAAGTGGTTTTGAACCAGTCCGGATTTGAAGTCCATGCAGTAAATCGTGGCGCTGCAGGGGTGGAAGCCGTGCGGGAATTCTCGCCGACGATCGTCACCCTGGATCTGGGACTGCCGGATATTGATGGCTTTGAGGTGGCGCGCCAGATCCGGCTGTTCAGCGACAGCTATATTATTATGCTGACGGCCCGGGCCGAGGAGCTGGACACGCTTATGGGGCTGGAGTCTGGGGCAGACGATTATCTGACGAAGCCCTTCCGCCCCCGTGAATTGCGCGCCCGCGTCAGCGCCATGCTCCGCCGCCCGCGGCGCGGGCACGAACCGACCTCTGCGGCCGACAGCAGGACGGCCGAGGTTCCGTCCGACGGCACCGTCGATGCCCCAGCTCTGTCCGTAAATGCCGTCGCTTTCGGGACAACAGCCATGGCAGAATCCGCCGTGATGACATCCAACGGGGGATCAGCGTCAACAGGCACCCTCACCAGGGATGCGGGCAACCTGCTGCACAACGGACTGCTGCTCAACGGGGCAACTCGATCGGCCGAAGTCGATGGAGCCGAACTGGAGCTGACACGCACCGAGTTCGACCTTTTGCACGCGCTAATGGAAAGCGGCAAGATGGTGCGGACGAAAGCGGATCTGGTGCGCCGGCTCCGGGACGATGACTACGATACGGGTGGATACATCAGCGATGCGGATGAACGCACCATAGAAGTTCACATGGGCAATCTTCGCCGCAAGTTGGGGGATGATCCTAAAGCACCGCGATGGGTTAAAACTATCCGTGGTGTGGGTTACCGTTTGGCGCCCTAGACCAGAGGACCAGTCACGGTAGAACAGCGTCTGGCCGCACGGTTGACAAGATCCCGTCGTGGGAATTACCGCGGCACCGGAACTGCTCGACCACTGCCGGTTGGCGTTGTCTGTTCGGCCGTTGCCTGCAGGGGAATAGTGAAACCGATGGTGGTGCCCACGCCTGGTTCGCTGCGTAAATGCATGGTGCCACCGTGGTTTTCGACGATTGTCTTGGTGATCAGCAACCCCAGACCGACGCCGGGAATGGCCCGGCTAAGTGCAGGTCCGGCGCGGAAAAACCTGTCGAATGCCGCGGATTGCTCCTCTGCGTCCATGCCGATACCCTGGTCCTGAACTTCGCAGACCACCGAACCATTCTCGGTACTCGTCCGAACGGTGACGGTGCCGCCGTCCGGCGAGTACTTGATGGCATTGGAAATGAGATTATCCAGCACTTGGCCGATCCGGCCGACATCCAGCGTGGCGTAGAGCAGTTCCCGGCCGTGGTTGACCAGGATGACGCCGTTCTCTGCGGCGGGCGGTCCGGCCGAATCGAGGCTATCCTCGATGATCTCCGCCAGATTGGTTAGGCGCGGTTTAATTGCCATCGTCCGCGACGCGGTGGAGAGCAGGTCAGCGACCAGAGTCAGGAGCCGGTCCGCGTTGCGCTCTGCCACCTTGAGGTACTGGAAGACTTCTTCGGTGAGAACGGTGCGATCATCCAGCGCCAGCCCTAAATAGCCCAGGATAGACGTCAGTGGGGTGCGCAGCTCATGGGAGATGTTGGAAACGAAGTCATCCTTGGCCGTGAGCGCCGAGACGAGCTCCGTTACGTCGTAGAAAGCCACCACTGACCCTCCCGCTCGGCCGTCGGAACCGTGAATGGGACGAGCAGTGACGGAGAGTGCGCGGGCTTCGTTGCCCTGCCCCGCCCAGATGAGGACCTGGGAGAAGCTCTCCCCCTGAAGGGCACGTGCCACCGGGCGTTCGGGGGGTGCCAACCGGGTGCAGCGATCGGCTGCGAAAATGAGTAGGTCTGCCTCTGCCGGGTCGGCATTATCCTTCGGAGCCGCCAGCTGATGGAACAAACGTTGCTTGCGGTTCATCAGCACGTCGTGCCCGTCTGCGTCCACGGCCACCAGGCCCACGCTGACGGTGTTGACGATGGCGTCGAGAAGGCGCTCCCGGTCGTGACTGGCGGCCAATGCCTCCCGCAGCGCCGAGTCTTTTTCCTCCAGCTGCTCACGTTGGGCGTCCATGCTGGCGGTCATGACAGCGACGGTAATGGCGAAGGCCAGCATCATCATCGGCAGAATCAGCGGTCGGCCCAACTGCTCCGCGGTGGTGGGACCGGGCGCAAGAAAAACGGGAATCCAGACCATCAGCAGCGTCGCCAGAGTGCCACCGATGATGGCGATCCTGCGGGCGACGCCGGAGGCAGCCAACCAGAAGACCGGAAACAGCGCCAGCAGGCCTACTCCCATCAGGGAATTTATACTGCCCTCACGACAGAATCCCACCGCGACAAAGTCCAGGTAAGGAATGACAAGGAAACTTGGGTACGGCAGCCGACCCCACGGAATGAGTGCGCAGGCCAGCAGTAGCACGACCTGTCCCCAGAGGCCGATCTGGAAGAGCGGATTCTCCAGGGCGTCGGGATGGAATACTGCCGCAAGACCCACAATCAGTGCCACGGTGATGGTCACCGGGAGCTGCGTGAGTACGACGCGGACGCGCAGGCTTTGCTGGTAGAAGTAGCGGTTAATCAGCGCATTGGGTCCGCTTCTACTCACGAACTTCACTCACAACGGGCTCTTTTCCACACTGATCCGACATACATCCGACCCTTTCGGCACAGCATTTCAAAAAGTCAAAGCACCACAACGGTGGCGCAGCTCAATTATAAAGCACCACACCGCACCCGCAGGCGACGTCCGGGACGGCTTTGCGGGCGAACTCGTTGCGGATCCAGCCAACGAGCCAGAGGTATTTCGGTAATCTTGCGGATTTTTTGTCCGTCTTCAGGGCATGCACTTGAGGTTGGGCAGGCAGTATGGTTCGTGCCGGCCGGCATAACACGGCTGCTCCCCTTCGCCAACCTCCCGGAATGGAGTGATCACCGTGACCGCACCGCGAAAGCCGGTCTCTCCACAGTGCGGGACGCTAGAGACCACAGATGCTTGAAGGGACCGATGCTGGTGTGGCTCAACCCGTCGTCGAATGGACTTCCGTGGCGCGTCTGTGCGAGGAGACGCAGAATGACGACGCCGTTCAACGTTTCATGTCAACCTTCCTGGCGCTGCTGCCCGGTCGCGTCAGCCGGATCCTCCTTGCCCTGCGAAAACAGGATTCCGCGGTGGCCATGGACGCAGTTTTAAGTCTTAAGATCACCTCAGCGATGATCGGGGCGCTTCGCATGGAGCAGCTGTGCTGTTGCATTGAAACAGCATTGGCCCGCGGTGATTACGCGGCGGCGGAAGGCGCTGGTGCGGGTATTGTTGGGCACTCGACCGTACTGGCTCTGGCCTTGGACGCTCGCCGACCCAGCCGCTTCAGTAACATGCCAGTATAGTTTTTCCCGCACCATGAAGCAGCCACAGAAGGAGCCCGGTGAACGCACGTCCAATTGCCGTCGTGATCGAGGATGAAGCGGATATCCGCCAACTCATCTCGCTCATCCTGACCCAAGCAGGTTTTGACGTCCACACTGCCGCAACCGGGATCGAGGGAGTCGCCGCGGTGCGGACCTACGGGCCGTCGGTGATTACGGCCGATGTCGGCCTGCCGGATATCGACGGGCTGGAAGTGACGTGGCAGATACGGCAGTTCAGCAACGCCTTCATCGTGCTCCTGACTGCGCGCTCGGAAGCCATCGACATGCTGCGTGGGCAGGAATCAGGGGCAGATGACTACCTGACTAAGCCGTTCCGGCCACAGGAACTGCTGGACAGGATTGCGGTCGCCAAACACCGGAAGCCCTAGCCCCTGCAGGGAGCCCCAGCGCCTGCACCGGTGGCTGTCCTTGGTAGCCCCGCCGGCCCGGAAGCTACCCGGAGGCTCCGAGCGGCAGCCGCAGGACCGCCGTCGTCCCGTTGCCCGGCGAACTGAGCAACCGGATGGAACCGCCGTGCCGCTCCACGATGGATTTGACCACATTCAGACCCAAACCGAAACCCTTTGCCTCGGAATTGCGCGCCGTCTCCGTCCGGAAGAACTGGTTAAAGACATCGTCCTGGTCTTCTTCGGCGATCCCGATGCCTTGGTCCTGGATCTCCAGGACAGCCTGCCCGGCCGCGTCGTCCCGGTGGCCCCGGACCGTCACGGTGGTTTCGGACCCGCTGTACTTGATGGCGTTGGAGAAGAGGTTGTCCAGCACCTGGCAGATGCGCTCCGGGTCGACCAGCGCCACCAGCGGACCGCGGGTTTCGTTGATGATGCTGATGGAGCGGGTACTGGCGGCCGGTGCAATGGATTCCACGGCACTGTGTACGACTGCGGTCAGATCCATCTGCACCGGCGTCATGCTCAGTGTGGACTCGGCGGCGGACATCAGATCCTGCACGCGGGTGCGGAGCCTTTCGGCATTGCGCTCAATAACATCCAGCTCGGGCCCGGGGCTGACGGCAGAATCCTCTAACCGCTCGCGCAGCAGATCCGTATAGCCGAGAATAGACGTCAGCGGGGTCCGCAGCTCATGGGAGACCGATGCCACGAACCCCGTCTGAGCAGCGGTAGCCTCCATGAGCGTGGTGACGTTGGAAAACGCTATGACAAACCCGGTGGTCCGGTCTTCGGCGTCCAGGACCGGGCGGGAGGTGGCGTAATAGGCACGTCGGCGCCCCCGCTCCTCGGTCCAGAACAGGTAATTGCTGTAGGTTTCGCCCCGGTTTGCCCTGGCGATCGGCCGGCGCTCGGCCGGGATGGGGGTCAGCCGGTCGGATTCATACATGATCTTGGTGCCCTCGCCCATCGCCTCCCATTCCACTCTGGGGGCGCCACGAAGTTGCGCACCTTTCGCCGCCCGATCTTCTCTTGCGAGCCCGGAATTATTGGTCAGCAGCGTGTTGCCGTCAGCATCCACGGCGACGACACCGACCTCCACGGCGTCCAGAATGGACTGCAGCAGCTGCCGCTGCTCCCCGGCACGGGCCAAGGCCGCTTTGAGCCGAAAAGTAGCGGCGCGCAGCCCCCGGGTCTGCGCTTCAAGGCGGCTGGTGATCACGCTGACTGTCAGCCCCACGGTTCCTACCACCAGCGGCAGCAGCACCAGTCTGGCCCAGTGTTGCGACGTGACCGGCGCACCGGCCAGAAGCAAAGGAACGACGACGATCGCGGCTGTTCCGGCGGTGCTGACGGCGACGCCGCGGTACTTATCCGATGTGGCCAGCCAGATGGCCGGAAAAACCGCCAGCAGTCCGAGGACGTCCAGCACGGATTGGGACCCTACCCGTGCCAATCCGATGGCCAGCAGGCCCAGTAACGGCAGCCCCAGCGGCGCCTTGCGGGGGAGCCTGTTCCATGGCACCAGCACGGCCAGGACCATGGCTCCCAGGAGCACCAGATAACCGACGACAAATGATGCCTCGGCAAGGAGCTGTGGATACGCCGCGCTGAATACGATGCCGGTCAGAATCATGATGACGGCCAGCGGCAGGAGGCGGATCAGCGCGGAATAGCGCCCGCCGCCGCCCACGAGCAGCGTGGCCAGCGGAACTTCCCTTGCCGGCGAGCGGACCATGGAGCTCATGCGGAAACCTTTGAGAGAGGGAGCGGTGAGAGGGAGTACGACGGGCCGGGCCGGGGTCGGCCGTGACTACCCGTGCCCTCGGCGTCGATAACGGCCGCGGGCGGCCACCGTTGACCCGTCGGCCGCAGTCGCACCTCACACTTTACCGAATATGTCCGGGATCCCGTCGCCGTCCTGGTCTGCCGCCTCGAGTTCGGCAAGAGCGCGATAGCGTCTGTTGCGCAGCCGCAGCACGATGGCTGCCAGCAGTGCCGCGATGAGGGATCCTGCCAGAATTGCGACCTTCGCATGGTCATTATGCGCAGAATCCATGCCAAAGCTCAGCTCGCTGATCAGCAGCGAAACGGTGAAACCCATTCCGGCCAGGAGCGCAAGGCCGGCGACGTCGATCCAGGCCAGGCCGTCGTCGAGCTCGGCTTTGCTGGTTTTGGTGACCAGCCAAGTAGCGCCCAATACGCCCAACGCCTTTCCTGCGACCAAGGCGACCACGATGCCAACAGCTACCGAATCGGTCAGCGCAGACGTGAGGCCGCTGGTGCCGCCGATGGCGACGCCGGCTGAGAAGAAGGCGAAAAGCGGCACGGCCACGCCGGCGGACAGCGGGCGGATATGGTGCTCGAAATGCTCCGCAAGCCCCGGGCCGGCTTCTGGTCCGCCATTTTTGCCCGAGCGCAGCACCGGGACGGCGAAGCCCAGCAGGACGCCGGCGACGGTCGAGTGTATGCCCGAGGCGTGGATCAAGACCCAGACAGCCAAGGCAAGCGGCAGCAGCAGGTACCAGTTCCTGACCCGCTTCTGCACCAGATAGGTGAACGCCGCGAGGGGAATGAGCGCGAACGCCAGCATCGACGGGTGCAACTCACCGGGGTAAAACACGGCGATAATGGCGATGGCGATGAGGTCATCGACCACGGCCAGGGTCAGCAGAAAGGTGCGCAGGGCCGAGGGAAGATGCGTGCTGATCACTGCCAGCACGGCGAGGGCAAAGGCGATATCCGTGGCGGTGGGGATGGCCCAGCCGCGCAATGCCTCGGGGCCGGCGGTGAGGTTCAGCAGTGTGTAGAAAACCGCGGGCAGAGCCACGCCGCCCAAAGCGGCTGCCACCGGCACCGCCGCCCGGCTGGGGTTGCGCAAATCTCCGGCGACAAATTCACGTTTGAGTTCCAACCCGGCGACAAAGAAGAAAATTGCCAGCAGGCCGTCGGACGCCCAATGGCCCAGCGGCAGCATCAGGTGCAGAAAATCCACCCCAACGGTGGCGTCGCGAAGGGCGAAATAGCTCTCCGATGCGGGGGAGTTCGCCCAGATCAGGGCGACGATGGTCGCGATCAGCAGCAGAGCCCCGCCTACGGTCTCCTTTCGCAAAATAGCGGCTACGCGCAGATTCTCGGGGTAGCTGGAACGGCTGAAGATACGTGTCACCGGCCGATTCCGGCGTGGATCTGACGGGGAATTTGACGTTGGCATCGGGAGTCTCACATTCGGTGGAGGGTGCGGCAAAGCAATTGCCGACCAGACTTCCCGGCGCACCGGTCCTTAGTGTACCGGAGCGCGGTGCGTCGATGCCTCGCCTGCCGGGTAGGGTAGCCCTAATATATGTCTTTTCGACTGCAAGGGGGCGGCGACGATAGACACGGTGACGGTAGATCCGGTGGCAGCAGACACAATCGCAGCAGAGCGGGCTGTGGTTGTTCCATCCCGGCGGACGGCGGCGCTGACGGCCCTGGTCATCCATCCGGACGCGAAAACCCGGCGGGGCGTGACCGCCGAACTTGAGGCGGCCGGACTTGCGGTCGTGTCCCGGTCGAACGGATTATTGGGGCCGGACGAACTGACAGGACCGGAAGAACTGAAACCGGACATCATTCTTCTGGACGTAGACGGGCCCGATTCGTCCGCCATCGACACCCTGCGCCTGCTGCACGGGGACCAATACGCCGCCGGCACACCGGTTGTCGGACTGACGACTATTTCCGGGATGCCGGACATGTCCATGGGTTTCGCCGCGGGGATAGCCGACTACGCCATAGCGCCGTTCTTCGGGCCGGCCTTCGTGCACCGGATCACCACCGTGCTGGCCCGGTTCGGCCAGCTGCGGATTGCCCGGCAGGGGGCTGAACGGCTGCGGGAGCATGCCCGCGCCATTTTGGTGAAGGTCCGCAGCACCAATGATCCCGCTTCCATGGCCGCCCACGTGGTCGCCGGTCTGGGGGAGACTTTTGCGGCCGATCGCGTCTGGCTGCACGTCTTTGAAGATTCGCGGGTCCCGTACCTCACCGCGGAATGGAACAGGCCGGGGCTCCGCGCCGTGGAGCTGCCATGGGAGGATGCGGGCGGACCAACGCAGCATCTGGCGGACCGGCTCTGGTCCTCGACCAGGGCCTTGGCCGTGGATAACCACGCGGATCGCCAGGGGCTGCCCGATGGTGCGGACCTGGCCGAGGGTGTATGTGCGCCGGAGGTCTTGGCTTCCCTGGCCATCCCGCTTGGTGAAGGCAAGGCCGCTTTCGGCATTGTTTGGCTGCTGATGACCGACGGTCCGCGGATCTGGACCACGGCGGAGGTCACGCTGGTCCAGCAGGTCTGCGGATACCTCGAGCATGCTTTGGTGCAGGGTCATCTGATCACTGCGCAGCAGATCGTCATGGAGCGCCTGCTGGAACTGGACAAGGCGAAAAGTGACTTCGTGGCCACCGTGAATCACGAGTTGCGCACCCCGCTGACCTCCATCACCGGATATCTGGATATGGTCCGCGACGGTGCCGGCGGTCCGGTTCCGCCGACCGCACTGGCCATGCTGGATATCGTCGACCGCAATGCCAATCGCCTGCGGCAACTGATCGAGGATATGCTCACGATTTCCCGGATCGAATCCGTTGCTGACGAGGTGCAAACTGCCGAAGTTAACCTCGGTATGTTGCTCACCGCCGTCGTCGCAGCTCTGCAGCCGATCGCGACGGCCAAGCACGTGCGCCTTGAGTGTGACTATCCCGAAGGGTCCCTGCTCGTCGGCGGCGATGCAGCGGCCTTGGAACAGGTCTTTACCAACATCGTCTCCAACGCCGTGAAGTTTACGCCCGCGCTCGGCCGGGTGGTCCTCGTCGGACGGCAAGCAGCGGCCGCAGACGGAACCGCCGCGGTCACCGTCGATGTCTCCGACACCGGAATCGGCATCCCGGAATCGGACCTGCCCAAGCTATTCGGCCGTTTTTTCCGGGCCACAAATGCCTCAGCCGCCGCCATTCCCGGGACGGGACTGGGCCTGGCGATTGCCCGCGGCATCGTGGTCCGCCACGGTGGAGACGTCAGCGTGAGATCCACGGTGGGCAGCGGTACGACGATGTCTGTCACTTTGCCCGCCACGGTCCCGACTGGGTAGCAGCTACGTCACGCAAAACGCGTTTCGGCTGCAGGTGCTGCTACCCAGTGGGGCTGACCAGGGTGCGGATGCCGATCACTGCGGTCGCCAGCCCGAGCACCATGGAGGTGGAGACGAGCATGAGGTGAATGGTGAGGAACCGGGTGGCCCGGCCGTCCTGATCGCGCGCCCGGGGATCTTTGAGGATCCGGCGCATGAACTGCGGCCAGACCAGCAGAGACCAGAGACCGGAAATGATCAGCACGATGGACAGGGCAAGAGGGAGCTGCACGAGGGGGTCTCCAGTTTTGTGGGTATGTAGTCGGTCGGTTCCGTGGCCTCAGGCGGGGTAGGACGCCCGGTGATCATCGAGCCACTTTTGCGCATGCGTGGCCTGCAGGTTCAGGGCCTTGCCGATCATCGGCTCGGCGGCTTCAACGATCTTTGGGCCGAGGAACGGCACGGCAGAGGTGACGGTTCCCTCCACCTCCACCAGGCTGCCGGAGCCTTGCTGGAGAACGCGTTCGACGGCGGTCACGGTCAGCGGTGCGCCGGCGACAGTGAACGTAACAGCGACCTCGCGGGAACCATCCGCCGCTGGGCTGGACCAGTCTTCGAGCGCGGTGACGGTGATTGAGGGACCGACGAATTTCCTGGCCAGATCCGGGAGTTTGTCTGTGGGCAACGTGCGGACCGTCTTGGTGGTGAAAGCTGAGTCCAGCGCCCCCTTGCGCTCGAACGAGGTCAGTTTTCCGCCGATGGATTCGGTGCTGCTGCGGATGAAGTCCTCATCGGTAAAAACCGCCGTGACCCGCTGCACGGGGTGGGAAAGAGTTGTGGTTGCGCGCAGCGCCATGGTTCCTCCGATAAGTTGTTGAGCGGGCGTCCGGCAGATCCTAGGATACAGTCAGCGCCGCGGCCCGCCCGACGGCGGAGGCGAACCGGCAAACCGTGTGCCCCCGCCGCCAGGGGACCCCTCGGGGCCGGGACGTTCGGCGCGTAAGATTAGTCCGTCCCCGGCGTTCCTTATGAACTTCGGGTTGTTGTGTTGCGCCTTTTGTTCTGCCGAGGAGAAACATCCATGAGCCTGAATGGTTTGCGAACTGCCCTGCTGGACGATCCTGCTTTCGCGCGGGTCCGTCGCTACGCAGCGACCCCGCATGCCGAGCGCAGCCAGGATCTCCAGTTCGGGGCTCCGTCGGGGCTGCGGGCCGCGCTGCTCGCCGAGGTGGCCGAGGGCCTGGCCGCCGTTTCCGGTCCGGCGGGGCGGGGCGGAGTCGTTCTGGCAGTGACCGCGACTGGACGGGAAACCGAAGATGTCGCAGCGGCGCTTCGCGCGTTTCTGCCCCGCGACGCGGTGGCGGAGTTTCCCAGCTGGGAAACTTTGCCGCACGAACGACTGTCGCCGCGCTCGGACACGGTGGGCCGCCGCTTGGCTGTGCTGCGCCGGCTCAGCCATCCGGAGCCTGATGACGGACTACGCGTAGTTGTAGCACCGGTCCGGGCGGTGGTGCAGCCGCTGGTGGCAGGACTTGGAGACTTGGTGCCGGTCACTGTCTCGGTAGGCGATGAGGTCTCCTTCACCGATTTGATTACCCGTCTGTCAGCGGCTGCCTATGCGCGCGTGGACATGGTGACCCGCCGCGGTGAGTTCGCCGTGCGGGGCGGGATCCTGGACGTTTTCCCGCCCACCGAGGACCACCCGATCCGGGTGGAATTCTTTGGCGACGAGGTGGAACAGATGCGCTGGTTTGCGGTGGCCGACCAGCGCTCGCTTGGGACGGAAGGCGTAAAGCACCCGAGGACGCTGTATGCGCCGCCGTGCCGGGAAATCCTGATCACGCCCTCGGTGATGTCGCGTGCCGCTCTGCTCAAGGACAAGATGCCCGCTGCTGCAGCCATGCTGGAAAAGATTGCCGGTGGCATTGCCGTGGAAGGGATGGAATCCCTGGCTCCGGCACTAGTGGACGGGATGGTCCCGCTGACGTCCTTGTTCCCGCCCGGCTCTGTGGCCGTGGTGGTGGAACCGGAGAAGGTCCGTGCGCGTGCCCATGATCTGGAGTCCACGAACGAGGAATTCCTGGAGGCTGCCTGGTCCACCGCTTCCGAGGGCGGAGTCGCCCCGCTGGATCTGGCCTCGCAGGAGGGCCTGGACCTGACGGCGGCAAGTTTCAAATCCCTGGCCGTTACCCGCGCCAGTGCGCTCGCCGCCGGCGTGAGTTGGTGGTCCATCACCTCCTTCAGCACCGATGAGGACCTGCTTCCGGACATCGATGTGTTGAACCTGCCCGCCCGCGAACCGCGTGGATACCAGGGGGACGTGGCCGAGATGATGGAGTTCATTGGCTCACGGGTCCGCGATCAGTGGCGTCTGGTCGTAGCGACCGGGGGCCCAGGGCCGGCGCAGCGGCTGGCCGAGCTGTTTCATGAGGCCAATATTCCCGCAGCGCGGGTGGGCAGTCTGGACGAGCCGCCACAGCCAGGCATCATCGAGATCACCACCGCCGTCGTCGGCCGTGGTTTTGTCTTCGACGGGCTCAAGCTGGGGCTCCTGACGGAGGCGGACCTACTCGGGAAAAACTCGGTCAGCTCAACCCGCGATATGCGCAAGCTGCCGTCCAGACGTCGTAATGCCGTGGATCCGCTGCAGCTGCGGGCGGGCGATTTTGTGGTGCATGAACAGCACGGCGTGGGCAAATTCGTCGAGCTGATGCAGCGGAAGGTTTCCACCAGCGCCAGTGGGGGAGCCGGGCTGCGCGAATACCTGGTGCTCGAATACGCGCCCGCCAAGCGCGGTGCGCCAGGGGATAGGCTCTTCGTTCCGACCGATCAGCTGGACCAGATCACTGCCTATGTGGGCGGCGATGCACCGGCGCTGAGCAAAATGGGCGGCTCGGACTGGGCCAGTACCAAGACCAAGGCCCGCAAGGCGGTTAAGGAGATCGCCGGCGAGCTGATCCGGCTGTATTCGGCCCGGATGGCGACCCGCGGGCATGCCTTCGCTCCGGATACGCCGTGGCAGCGCGAACTGGAGGAGGCGTTTCCCTATGTGGAAACCCCGGACCAGCTGACCACGATCAACGAGGTCAAAGCGGATATGGAAAAGGAAATCCCGATGGACCGGCTGGTTTCCGGCGATGTGGGCTACGGGAAGACCGAGATCGCGGTCCGGGCGGCGTTCAAGGCGGTTCAGGACGGCAAGCAGGTGGCAATGCTGGTGCCGACGACGTTGCTGGCGCAGCAGCACCTGGAGACTTTCGGTGAGCGGTTCTCCGGCTTCCCGGTGCGGATTAAGCCGCTGTCGCGGTTCCAGACGGCGAAGGAAAGCAAGGAAACCGTCGAAGGTCTGCGCAGCGGAGCCGTGGACGTGGTCATTGGCACGCATCGGTTGCTCTCCAAAGAGGTGCAGTTCAAGGACCTGGGCCTGGTGATTGTGGATGAGGAACAGCGCTTCGGGGTGGAGCATAAAGAGGAGCTCAAGAAGATGCGCACCAACGTGGATGTGTTGGCCATGAGCGCGACGCCGATTCCCCGCACCCTTGAAATGTCCCTGACGGGGATCCGGGAGACCTCCACACTGGCCACCCCTCCCGAGGAACGGCATCCGGTGCTGACCTACGTGGGGGCCTACACGGACAAGCAGGCCTCGGCGGCGATCCGGCGCGAGCTAATGCGCGAGGGGCAGGTGTTCTTTGTGCATAACCGGGTTTCGTCCATTGAACGGACGGCCGCGCATCTGAAGGAGCTGGTCCCGGAGGCGCGGGTGGCCGTGGCGCACGGTCAGATGAGCGAATCCCGGCTGGAACAGATCATTGTGGACTTCTGGGAAAAGCGCTTTGATGTGCTGGTCTGCACCACGATCATCGAGACTGGACTGGACATTTCCAATGCCAATACCCTCATCGTGGACCGGGCGGATAACTTCGGGCTCTCACAGCTGCACCAGCTCCGCGGCCGGGTGGGCCGGGGACGCGAGCGTGCGTACGCCTATTTCCTCTATCCGTTCGACAAGCCGCTGGGCGAGGTGGCGCTGGAGCGGCTCAAGGCCGTCGCCGCGCACAATGAACTGGGTGCGGGAATGGCGCTGGCGCTCAAGGACCTGGAAATCCGTGGTGCCGGAAATCTGCTCGGGGGGGAGCAGTCGGGGCACATTCAGGGTGTGGGCTTTGACCTCTACATTCGTCTGGTGGGCGAGGCTGTAGCGGACTACCGCGGCGAGTCGGAAGAACGTCCGGCGGAAATGAAGATTGAGCTGCCGGTCAATGCGCACCTGCCGCACGATTATGTTCCGGGGGAACGGCTTCGGCTGGAGGCCTACCGCAAATTGGCAGCAGCGGCGACGGAGGACGCGATCACGGAAGTACTGGCAGAGCTCACCGACCGGTACGGGGAGCCACCGGCAGCGGCACTAAACCTGATCGCCGTCGCCCGTTTCCGCGTCGCTGCGCGTGCCGCGGGGCTGACGGACGTGGCGCTGCAGGGCAATTTCATCAAGTTTGCGCCGGCCCGGCTCCCCGAGTCCAAGCTGATGCGGCTGCAGCGGATGTATCCGGGTTCCATGGTCAAGAATGCGCTCGATGCGGTGCTGATTCCGAAGCCGAAAACGGCACGGATCGGCGGCCGTGACCTGGCGGACGCCGAGGTGCTGACCTGGGCACAGGGTGTGCTGGAGGCGATCTTCACCGATTAGCGGCCAAGCGCCGCGGACCGCGGCCGCCCGATCGAAACGAGCGCCGCCGTCGTGCGTCTGCCGGAAGGTTGCCGCTGTGAAAAACCTACTTGGCGCCCGAATCGGATTTGTTCAACCAGGTCAACGGGATGACCAGGCCCACGAAGCACAGCCCGAGCGCGATTGCCATCGGCCACGCATTGGACAGTGACAGGAATGACATGGCGAAGATGCCGCCGAGAAAGAGCACGAAGAAAATGACGAAGAGTATAACGCTCTGCCCGAGATTGTTCTCACGCTCTTGCGCACGGTTGGACATGTTTCCTCCTGGCCCCCAAAAAGGGGTGTGATGTGGGGCGCGGACTGCACGCCTTGCGGTTCTGGCTAAAAGCTTAGTACGATCCCGCTGGATGGCCGTCATCGGCCACGGTATCCGCTGTCGGGCGGCCGGCTTCCTCGCGCAGGATGGCGATGCCCGCGCTGGCACCGATACGGGTTGCACCCGCGTCGATCATGGCACGGGCATCGGCCAGCGTGCGGATTCCGCCGGAGGCCTTAACACCTATTTCGGGGCCGACGGCGGCACGCATCAGCGATACGTCCTGCACCGTTGCTCCGCCGCCGTTGAACCCGGTTGACGTCTTAACAAAGTCCGCCCCGGCTTCGACGGCAGCCTGACAGGCCAGCCGCTTTTCGTCGTCGGTGAGAAGAGACGTTTCGATTATCACCTTCAGAATTGAGTCGCCGCCGTGCACCTCTTCGGCGACGGCAGAGATATCCTCCACCAGTGCGCCGCGGTCCAGCGCACGCGCCGCGGCAATGTTGATCACCATATCAATCTCGTCCGCGCCATCAAGGACGGCGCCCCGGGCCTCATACGTCTTGACATCCGTTGGGGTGGCGCCGAGCGGGAAACCAACCACCGAACAGGTCAGCACCCCGCTGCCCTTGAGCGCGTTGTGCACGGTCTTGACCCAGATCGGATTCACGCAGACGGATTTGAAGTTGTTGGCCACGGCTTCGGCGCAGATCCTTAGTACGTCCGCCTCGCCGGCATCAGGTTTGAGCAGCGTGTGGTCAATATACCGGGCCAGCTCTGAGCTGGGGGCGGCGCTGGCTGAGGTGCCGGGCAGAGAGGTCAAGGGGAGGCCTTTCCAAGAGTCAGACAAGAAGAATCAGTTAGCTCAATGCTCCCATAGCGCACCGACACGGCCGTTGTCCGATGACAACCGGTTACTGCCATTTCCGGCCGCCGTCAACCAACCAGCAGGATCCCGATCCGGGACGTGCCCGCCACCAGCACAGTGGAGCTTCGGTCATCTCAGGGGATCACAGATCCAGGGCCACACGGACATCGGCTAGCGTAGCGTCCAAGGCCGCACGGGCACGGAGCCGGGCGTCCGGAAGATCCGCCGCTACGCTGACGGGAACAATAACTTCCAGGTAGCACTTGAGCTTGGGCTCGGTTCCGCTGGGCCGGATGATCACGCGGCTGTTATCCGCGGTGCGGAACAGTAGACCGTCCGTGGGCGGTAAGGTGGCGGAGCCTTGAGCCAGATCAGTGAACGTTTCGACGCAGGACCCGCCCAGGCTGCTTGGCGGCTCCTGCCGAAGGGACGTCATCATAGTGGTGAGCCGGGACAGATCCGCAACGCGAAGACTGAGCTGGTCACCGGCGTGCAGACCGTGGTCCAGGGCAAGGTCATCGAGAGTGTCGAAAATGGTCCTGCCCCGGGCCTTCGCCTCGGCTGCCAGCTCGGCGATCAGGAGCGCCGCGGAGATGCCGTCCTTGTCCCGAACCAGCTCCGGTGCAATGCAGTAGCCCAAGGCCTCTTCGTAGCCGTAGCTCAGCCCCGGCACGCGGGAAATCCATTTGAAGCCGGTCAGCGTGTCGGTGTGCTCGAGGCCGTGCGAGGCCGCGATGCGCGCAAGCAGCCGCGAGGAGACAATGGAGTTGGCGAACACGGCGGGTTGGCTGTCCTGAACGGCACCGGGTTCGACGGCGGCACCGGGTTCGACGGCGGCACCGGGTTCGACGGCGGCACCGGGGCCGCCGCCGTCGTCCGCCTGAACTGCGCCGGACGACCCAGGCTTGCCGGCAGACCGGCCGGAGAACCGCCGCGCAAGGTGGTCGCCGAGCAGCGCTCCTACCTCGTCGCCGCGCAACATCCGCCAACTGCCGGTGGATGGGTCCAGTGCGGCAACGGCGGCCCGGTCCGCATCGGGGTCGTTGGCCAGAACGATGTCAGCTCCCCTGTCCCGGGCCAGCGCCAGGGCCAGTTCCAGGGCGCCGGGCTCCTCCGGATTGGGGAACGCGACCGTGGGGAAGTCCGGATCCGGCCGCGCCTGCTCAGCCACGACGGCAATATTCTCGAAGCCCGCGCCGCGCAGCACACCGACGGCAGTTTCCGCACCCACGCCATGCATCGGTGTGTAGACAATCAACAGATCGCGGGAAGGGAAAGCCAGCGGATCAGCGAGGGAGAGCACTGCGTCCTGGTACCCGGCGGTGAAATCCGGCCCGACCACGGTCCAGCCCGCAGTGGCCAGTTTTATGCTGGCCGGCGCACCGACGGCGGCAATTTCCGCGGCAATCAGGGCATCGAACGGAGCGACAATCTGTGCGCCTTGCCCGGCGCCCGGCACGGTCCGGCCGCCAAGGTACACCTTGTAGCCATTGTCCAGGGCAGGATTATGGCTGGCCGTCACCATGACCCCGGCGTCGCAATTGAGCTCCCGGACGGCGTAAGCGAGGACGGGCGTGGGCAGCGCGGCAGGCAGCAGAAAGGTCTCGATGCCGGCGGCGGTAAGGATTGCGGCGCTCTCGGTGGCAAAAATCTGCGAATTGTGGCGGGCGTCGAAGCCGACGACGGCGCGCGGCCGGTAGTGGGGCCCGCGTTCGGTGCGGCGCGCGGCCTGTCCGGAAGTCTCCTCCGCGGGCACGGCGGTAGGGTGCTTCGCGCTCGCCTTCAGCAGGTATGCGGCGAGCCCTGCGGCAGCCCGGCGGACGACGACCCGGTTCATCCGGTTCGGGCCCGGACCCATGGCAGCGCGCAGGCCAGCCGTGCCGAACTGCAGGCTGCCGCTGAAGCTGTCGGCGAGCTCCTGCTGGGCAGCGTCCGCAGTCATCGCCGCACCAGCCGGTCCGCCGCTGCCCGCTTCCGGAACGGCGCCGCCGGCTTCCGGAACGGCGCCGCCTGACCCGGGGCCGCCGGCACGAACTATCAGGGCCCTCAATTGCGTGGCGGTCACCGGGTCCGGGTCCTGATCCGCCCAGCTCCGGGCGGAGTGCAGCAGGGGCTGGAGCTCGGTGTCCGAAAGCGTCATGGCTCCAACCTATCGTGACGCGGAGAACGGCTCAGAGCACCCTGAGGTGACCCGGCGGAAGCTGCGCAGGTATGGGTGCCAAGCTTTCGCAGGAGTGCACGCCGCGCAAGCTTCGTACCCGAAGAACAGTCCGCCCGCCAAACGGTCCGCGCCGCCGAACGGTCCGCGCCGCCGAACGGTCCACACCGCCGAACGAACCGCGTCTAGAGCAGGGCGATGATGTCCGCCAGCAGCCGGGAGATCCTCGGCCCGGCCGCCTGGCCTGCAGCGAGCACTTCCGCGTGGCTCAACGGATCGGGGCTGATTCCGGCGGCCAGGTTGGTGACCAGTGAAATCCCGAAGACCTCCATGCCTGCGTGGCGGGCCGCGATCGCCTCTAGCGCGGTGGACATTCCCACCAGATCCGCGCCGATCCGCTTGGCGTACTGCACCTCGGCGGGGGTCTCATAATGTGGGCCGGTGAATTGCGCGTAGACGCCCTCGTCCAGCCCCGGATCAACCTTATGGGCCACGGCGCGCAGCCGGGCGGAATACAGATCGGTGAGGTCCACGAACGTGGCACCCTCCAGAGGAGAAGCCGCCGTGAGGTTGATGTGGTCGCGGATCAGCACCGGTGTGCCGGGTGTCCATGCCTCATTCAAGCCGCCGCAGCCGTTGGTCAGCACCAACGTCTTCGCGCCGCACGCGGCAGCAGTCCGCACACCATGGACCACGGCACGCACGCCTTTTCCTTCGTAGAAATGGGTTCGGGCTCCGAGCACCAGGGCGCGTCTCCCCGCGGTGGTCAGCACGGAGCGGACGGTTCCGACGTGGCCTTGGACAGCAGGCGCCCAGAAGCCGGGAATGTCCGCAGCGTTGAGCGTGGCCGTGGTTTTGCCGATCAGTTCCGCCGCTTCGCCCCAACCGGAGCCGAGCACCAGGGCGATATCGTGGCAGGCCACGCCGGTGTGCTCTGCGATGTAGGCAGCGGCCGCAGCCGCCAATTCCGTCGGGTCGGTGCCGGGGGAGGCGGTGGAAACGGCGGCGGATTCGCCTGTGAAGGAAGAATCAGATGTACACATTGGAATAACTTACCGAACTTGATGCCGATGGACGCGATGGGCGAGAATGAATGACTGTGACCAGCCATAATCTCTTTTCCACTCAGTCCGCTCCGAGCATCGCGATCCTGGGCGGCGGGCCGGGCGGGTACGAGGCCGCGATCGTCGCCGCCTCCTTGGGCGCGCAGGTAACTGTGGTGGAGCGGGCCGGACTTGGCGGCTCTGCGGTGCTGACCGACGTCGTCCCGTCCAAAACACTCATCGCGACGGCCGACGCGATGACGCGCATGACCGACGCCGCCGCACTTGGGGTGCGGTTCGATTTGGGTGGGGGCGAGGGTGACTGCGTTCCGCTGATGAGCGCCGACCTCAAGGCGGTTAACGAGCGCGTCATGCGCCTGGCCGGCGACCAATCGGCCGATATTCGTGCCGGCCTGGAACGTGTGGGTGTGCGGATTATTCTGGGCACGGGCCGGCTGCTGGACAACAAGACAATCGAAGCAACCGTCGGTGAGGGGGCCGAGGCCAGCACTGAAATCGTCGAGGCGGACGCGATACTGGTCTCCGTCGGTGCTCATCCGCGCGAATTGCCGACGGCCAAACCGGACGGCGAGCGGATCCTGAACTGGACTCAGCTGTACAACCTTCAGGAGGTGCCGCCGGAGCTGATCGTCGTGGGATCTGGGGTGACGGGCGCCGAATTCGCCTCCGCCTACAACGGACTGGGCTCCAAGGTGACGCTGATTTCCAGCCGCGACCAGGTGCTCCCGGGGGAGGATTCGGATGCCGCGCAAGTCCTGGAGGATGTCTTCGCCCGCCGCGGCATGACAGTGCTGTCGCGTTCCCGGGCTGCCGCCGTCGACCGCACCGAGGACGGCGTCGTCGTGACGCTCAGCGACGGCCGCGAAATCACCGGCAGCCACTGCCTGGTGTGCGTGGGCTCCATCCCGAACACAGAGGGAATCGGTCTTGAGCAGGCCGGCGTCGCGCTCACCGAGAGCGGGCACATCAAGGTCGACGGCGTCTCCCGGACGACGGCGTCAAACGTCTACGCGGCGGGCGACTGCACCGGAGTTTTCGCGCTGGCATCAGTCGCGGCCATGCAGGGCCGGATCGCCGTGGCGCATTTGCTGGGCGATGGGGTGCGGCCGCTGAAGCTGCTGCAGGTTTCCTCCAATATCTTCACCTCACCGGAAATCGCCTCCGTGGGCGTGTCCGAGGCGGATCTGGCCTCCGGCAAGTTCCAGGGAGATGTGTTCACGCTGTCCCTGCGCACCAACGCCCGGGCCAAGATGCGTAATTTCAAGGACGGCTTCGTGAAGATAATTGCGCGCAAGGGATCCGGGACGGTCATCGGCGGTGTGGTGGTGGCCCAGGGAGCGTCCGAACTGATCTTTCCGATCGCCCTGGCGGTCACGCAAAAGCTGCACGTGGACGATGTGGCCAGCACCTTCACGGTTTACCCCTCGCTCAGCGGTTCCATTTCGGAGGCCGCGCGGCGCCTGCACGTGCACATGTAGGATTGCGCGCCTTCCCGGCCGCGATTGCCGTGGAAATGGACGGGTGCCGTGAAAATCCGCTCCTCCTTAAGAGGGTCCGTCGAGCTGAAATTTACGGGCGGAAACGCTCCTTCAACGCTGGCACTAAGTATGCTTGTGAGAGGGTTGACGGCTGGATAATTTGCGGGACCAGTGGCACACAAAAAAGAGGATATGAGATGGACCGGCACGAGGCAGGAAAAGACGCGGACAGAGCCCACGGGGAGGCGCCGGCAGAGGGAGCGGACCCGGAGGCGCAGGACGGCAATACCGCGGAAGGGGACGACCGCCGGCATGCGCAGCTGGCCGCGGAGGGCGAAGACAACGGGGCCGACGACGGCGGAGAACCAGCAGCGGACGCGCCGGAAAGTTGACGGCGGGGCGGACCGAGGCAGCTGCCCGGACCGGGCACAGCTTTGCAGCGTCCAAATAATGAGATCGTTTATCCACGGGGCGGACTTGGGGATCTAATATGATCTTCTGATCCTCGCCAACGCCGGTCTGCCGACTGGCGTGACCGGCCGTATGAAAGTCGGTTCCATGAGCAGCACCAAAACGGTTTCCGAACCCGTTATTCCCACAGTAAATACCCGCGGACGGGTAATCCTCGCCAGCCTGGTGGGCACGACCATCGAATTTTACGACTTTTACGTCTATGCCACGGCTGCTGTCCTCGTCTTCCCGAAACTGTTCTTCCCCAATGCGGACAGCACCACACAGCTGCTGAGTTCCTTCGCCATCTTCGGGGTGGCCTTCGTGGCGCGCCCTGTCGGCTCTGTACTGTTCGGGCATTTCGGAGACAAATTCGGGCGAAAAGGCACCTTGGTGGCGTCCCTGCTGACGATGGGAATCGCAACGTTCCTCATCGGCTGCCTCCCGACCGCGCTGGTCCCCGGCTGGACATTCCTGGCACCGGCGCTGCTGGTGCTGCTGCGCTTCGCGCAGGGCCTGGCCCTGGGCGGGGAGTGGAGCGGTGCGGCCCTACTGGCGACTGAGAACGCGCCGGCCGGAAAACGCGCCATCTGGGGCACGTTCCCGCAGATGGGTGCGCCCGTCGGCTTCATCATTGCCAACGGTCTGTTCCTGATCCTTAACCTGACGCTGACCACCGCACAGTTTGCGGCCTGGGGCTGGCGGATTCCGTTCCTGCTCAGCGCCATCATGGTGATCATCGGGCTGTACGTCCGGCTTAAACTGGTGGAAACTCCGGCATTCCAAAAGGTGTTGGACGAGGGCGAGGTGTCCAAGCTGCCGGTGGGCCGAGTCTTCCGCACCAGCTGGCGCCCGCTGGTCCTTGGCACCTTCGTCATGCTGGCCACCTACGTGCTGTTCTACCTGATGACGACGTTCACGCTGACTTATGGCACTGCCGCTGCGACGCTGGATTCCGCCAAGGGCGCGGCTGTCAAGGCCGGGAAACCGATGACGCAGACTGCTGTCAATGCCTGGGTTCCGGGCCTTGGCTACACGCGTAATGATTTCCTGCTGATGCTGATTGTGGGTGTCGTCTTCTTCGGCATCTTCACACTTGTGGCGGGACCGCTGGCGGAAAAGTACGGACGCCGGAAGTCGTTGATCGTGATCACATCGGCGATCCTGGTCTTCGGGTTCACTTTTGTGCCGCTGTTCAGCGCCGGGTTTGCCGGTGCCCAAGCCCTGTTGATCATCGGATTCATCCTGATGGGACTGACCTTCGGTCCGATGGGAGCGCTGCTGCCGGAACTATTCCCGACCAACGTCCGCTACACGGGTTCCGCTGTTAGTTACAACCTCTCCAGCGTCCTGGGCGCGGCGGTGGCGCCGTTCATCGCCGTCGCCCTCTGGCAGGCGGCGCACGGCAGCACCTTCCTGGTAGGCCTTTACCTCAGCGCGATGGCGGCTCTGACCTTGGTCGCGTTAGTCCTGATGAAGGAAACCAAGGACCTGGATTACACCGCCAACGTCAGCTAGCGTCGCTTAGGAACCAACAGGTGCGCGTGTTGGGCTGAAGGTCGATTCAGCCCAGCACGCGCACCTGTCAGTGGTCGGTCAGTCCTCGATGGTGGCCAGGACGGCCCCGGCGGAGACCGTGTCGCCCGGGAGAGCAGCGAGACCGGTGACAGTGCCGGAGCGGTGCGCGGTGAGGGGCTGCTCCATCTTCATGGCCTCCAGCACTACCATTAGGTCTCCCTCGGCAACAACATCACCGTCCGCTACGGCCACCTTGACAATGGTTCCCTGCATCGGTGAGGTCAACGAATTACCGTTGGCGGCCGCCGGGGTTGAGCTGCGCCGCGCGGACTTCTTCTTCGACTTGCCGTTGGCATCCTTGGACCCCGCAGATGGCCGGGACGCCAGGAATGCGGGGAGGACCACCTCCAGGCGCTTCCCACCCACCTCAACGGTGACGCGCTGCCGGGTGCCGTCGTCGTCGCCGGTTCCCGAACCGGTCCCGGCCGGGACAAATGCCGGGATGGTGTTGTTGAATTCGGTTTCGATCCACCGCGTGTGCACGGTGAACGGCAAGCCGTCCGACGGCGCAAAGGCCGGGTCAGCGACGACGGCCCGGTGGAACGGCAGGGCGGTGGGCATGCCCGTTATTTCCATCTCGGCCAGGGCTCGGGCGGCGCGCTGCAGGGCCTGCGCGCGGGTGGCGCCCGTGACGATCAACTTGGCCAGCAGGGAATCGAAGTTCCCGCCGATCACCTCGCCCGCCTCGATGCCCGAATCGACGCGCACGCCGGGGCCGCTGGGCAGCTTCAGAGTTTCGACCGTGCCCGGCGCAGGCATGAAATTCCTGCCCGGGTCCTCGCCATTGATCCGGAATTCGAAGGCGTGGCCGCGGATTTGAGGATCCGAGTAGCCCAGATCCTCGCCGCGGGCCAATCGGAACTGCTCGCGGACCAGGTCCAGGCCGGATACTTCCTCGGACACCGGATGCTCCACCTGCAGGCGGGTGTTGACTTCCAGAAAGGAAATGGTGCCGTCCATGCCAACCAGGAACTCACATGTTCCGGCACCCTGATAGTGGACCTCCTTCAGGATCGCCTTGGAGGCCTCGTACAGGCGCGCGTTCTGCTCGGCGCTCAGGAACGGCGCGGGCGCCTCTTCGACCAGCTTCTGGTTCCGGCGCTGTAGTGAGCAGTCGCGGGTTGAAATGACGACGACGTTGCCCGCGGCATCGGCGAGGCACTGTGTCTCAACGTGACGGGGAGAGTCAAGATAACGCTCCACGAAGCACTCGCCGCGGCCGAATGCGGAAACGGCCTCGCGGACGGCGGATTCGTAGGCATCGGGAATTTCGTTGCGGTCGCGGACAACCTTTATGCCGCGCCCGCCGCCGCCGTAGGCCGCCTTGATGGCCAGCGGTAGACCGACCTCGTCCGCGAAATCCAGCACTTCCTGGGCCGAGCCGACGGGGTTTTTTGTGCCGGGGGCCAGCGGGGCGCCGACCTTTTCAGCGATATGTCTGGCCCGTACCTTATCGCCTAGAGAAGCAATGGCCTCCGGGGACGGACCGATCCAGATGAGTCCTGCATCGATCACCTGCCGGGCAAAATCGGCGTTTTCGGACAGGAAACCGTAGCCTGGGTGGATCGCGTCGGCGCCGGAGGAGGCTGCGGCGTCAAGAATCTTTTCCATGACCAGGTAAGACTCCGCGGCGCTGCTGCCGCCCAAGGCATAGGCCTCGTCGGCCAGCCGTACGTGCAGTGCGTCGCGGTCCGGCTCCGCATAGACAGCGACCGAAACGATCCCTTCATCGCGGGCAGCGCGGATGATGCGGACGGCAATCTCCCCGCGGTTAGCAATAAGCACCTTGGTGATGACCGCGGCTGGTGGTGAAATTCTCACACGGGACTCCTTCTATTCCCTTGGGAGCCTAGCGCGGTTTTGAGGTTTTACCCCACGCACCATGCCGTTTCTGTGGGACTGGACTGCATTCTTTGTAGGGATCCTACAAAATCGCCCCGGCTCCGGATTCTGCCGTTGCGGTCCAGGGCGTACGCCGATCACTGCCGGGTGCGTTGCTGACCGAGGGTTGCCGGCTGGCGGCCGGGATGTAGAACCAGAAGTTACCGTCGCGAAAATAGACCGCCCCGACGATCAGTGCTGCGGTGTACGCGGCGAAGTAGCCAAAGAGGGAGGTCAGGAAGCGCTAGCTGTAGCCGTTCTTTGTTGACCGTTGAAACATCGGCCATACGGAGGTGGTGAATATTGCCCAGACCATGGCGGAAAAGGCCAGTACCGGGCCGGCGTCAAATTATCAGGTGTTGCTACACGTCACTTCCATAGGTCGGTTATGTTCACGTTCGCCTGCGCCAGTAGTGTCCGAAGCGTGGAAATGGAGAGGCCGACGACGGCATGCGGGTCACCGTCGACGCGTTCGATGAATGCGCCGCCCAGGGAGTCGATGGTGAATGAGCCCGCCACCTGAAGCGGTTCGCCGGTGGCGATATAGGCATCGATCTCCGCACTGCTCATGGTGGCGAAATGGACCTCTGCCGAGGCAACGGCGCCAACCGTGGCGCCGGAACCGGTGCCGTCGGCTTCATCGTGGCCCATTGCGCGGTTGTCCACCAGCCAATGCCCGGTGTGCAATATGCCGCAGCGCCCGTTCATCCGGAGCAGCCGCTCGCGCGCGACGTCCGCCTCGTACGGTTTCCCGAAGGACCGGCCATCGAATTCGAAGACGGAATCGCAGCCAAGCACCAGGGCGCCATCCGCGGAGTATTCAGAAGCCACCGCTTCGGCCTTTGCCCGCGCCAACAGGAGGGCAGTATCGTGCGGATCGGTGATCCCGTAGCGGGCCGTGGTCGCGTCTTCGTCCACGTCAGAGACCAGCACGTCATGGGCGATGCCGGCATCGGTCAACAGTTTGGTGCGGGCGGGGGAGGCGGAGGCCAGAATGAGTCGCAAATCAGTCACGGGTCCAAGCCTAGCCCGTGTGCGAAGCCCACTTGGTCTACGCCCCGGCTCGAAGAACCACCGACCACATTGCACATTTAGTATCTGGTGAGGCCAGTGGTGTCGCGACAATTTGACCGCTGTCCCCGGGGGCCAGAACGGCGCTGTCCCCGAGCAGGGACGTGATCCGGCCGCCGCCGATGCCGGTGGTCTGGGATCGGGGGATCACTGTGGGGTCCGCGGCCCAACCGTTGTCCACGCTGGACTTATTCGCCCAGTAGGAGACCAGCGTGCTGCCGGGGCTGCTGACGGCCACCTTCGGGGTCGTCCGCGTATTTTCGCTGGTCAGACGGATATCTGATACTGCTGAGTCGATCCAGTTGGGGCCAGTGACTCCTGAGTAAGCGACCAGCTGCACCGCGGCCTTGGCCATTAGACCAAGCGGGACGGTGATCGTGGATCCGGCATCGCTGGCGTTGGCGGTTTTCGCCCAAAGAAACGTCTGTACGCTACCGTCGGCCCGGGAACCGATCAGCCGCCAGCTACTGCCGGAGGGCGGCCCGGCCGCCGGAGCCGTGCTGTTCACCGTGGCGAACAGCAGCAGACCATCGCCGGACTTGATCTGCGTGGGGGCGGTTAGGCTTGGCGCGGTGCTGTTGACGTTCGTCTGGCTGGCGCCCCGGAACGTCACTGCACCCTGCGCGGGTACACCGGTGGTAACGGAAACGGTTTTTGTCGCCGTTCCGGTGGCCCCCTGATCGTCTGTCACGGTCAGCGTGATCGTATACGTGCCCGCCGCCGCGTAGGCGTGCGCGGCCGTGGATCCGCCCGCACTGCTTCCATCTCCGAAGGTCCAGCTGGACGAAACGACCGTACCATCGCTGTCAGTAGAGCTGCTGGCATCAACAGCCACTGAGAGGCCGGTAGTGCGAGACGTAAACGCTGCGACTGGGGCCCGATTCGCCGGTGCCGGTTGCGCAAGACAGCTTTGGACGTCCGGAGTGGAGCCCGCTTTGCAGAATGCAACTCGATAGACGTCGCCGACAACCTGATCGGTATTTTCGCTGGCCACCGGAAGCGGGTACTTATTGGCAACGCTGAGCCATTCGTAGGAGGTGAAGGCTCCAGTTGATGCCACGGTAACAACGTTTCTAGTGGTTACAGGGCCACCAGGCTCCAGTCTGCTCGTTTCCAGGGTTATCGTCGATTTGCCGGTAAGACCGTCCGGATCCTTGATGCAGCTGACGAGGTACGTCATCCCATTGAGGAGGGCTTGGGTCCCGCGGACTACGGGAATCGTTGTAGCGCTCAGTGACCCTGCGACCCGGCATTCCGGAAAGACCGCGCCGGAATTCGTGCTGCACTTGCTTGCCTGGATCTTCATCTGGGATAACTGAGTCCCAAAGCGACCGATCTGCGTGTAGTTATGCGAGTCCAGAAAACACTTCTGCGTGCCGACGAGCTGGTGAGTGAACTTAACGACCGCGCCATAGGCCTCCCGGGCGGTAGCGCTCATCGTCGGTCCGGATGTTGGTCGGGCGATGCCGACTGACGCCTTGGCTACGGTATCGCCGTCGAAATGGACGGCGGCTCCGCCGGCCGGGACGGAAACAGAGCCCTTCAAGGATAGTGTCGCGCTGGCGTTCACGGGTGCCGCATTCGCAACCGTCGTCAACGAGTCCCCGAAGGTGTACGAATACAGTAAAGAAAAGCTTCCTGCGGTTGCGGTGATGGCTGTGGCAAGGCCCAGGCCGACGACGGCCGAAACGGTCGCGAGGACTGCCAGAAGTCGTTTTACTGCACCCAAGTAGGCCACGGTGTACCTCGCTAGAACCCGGCTTCACAAAGAAAGCAACGAATATATGTCCTCTGCGTTGCCCAAGCCATCTCAGCGCCGCAGCGGGTCCCCAGCACACCTTAGTGGGATGATATCTCCGCCGCAGCCCAGCGTCCAGAGCATTTCTCCTTTGAGGCGGCGGTGCTGCTGATCGTCGGGGTTAGTCGATCAGGCGGGACCTGATCAGGAAGCGGACCCCCTCGGGTGCCTCGACCGAGAAGCCGCTGCCTCGCCCCGGCACCACGTCCACGGTCAGATGGGTGTGGCGCCAGTGCGTGAACTGCTCGCCGGACATCCAGAACTCCAGGGGTTTGCTGCCTGCGGGATCCGCCAGCTCAAAGCGGCCCAGCAGCACGTCCTGATCCCCGGTCAGGAATTCGCCGGCAGGGAAGCACATCGGCGAGGAGCCGTCGCAGCAACCACCCGACTGATGGAACATCAGCGGCCCGTGCCGTTGCCATAAAAGCAGCAGAAGGTCGACGGCGGCGGCCGTCAGCGCCACGCGGGATTGGGTCTCCTCGGGGACCGTAATACTGGCGTCGAGCAGCGCAGCGGCCATCGTCGTCGTCCTTCCTTCTGGAACTGCAGCGAATCAGATCTGGCGGGAAGAACGGCCTAGAAGAAGCCGAGCTTGTCCTCCGAGTAGCTCACCAGCAGGTTCTTGGTCTGCTGGTAGTGATCGAGCATCATGGCGTGGTTTTCGCGTCCGATGCCGGAGGACTTGTATCCGCCGAAGGCCGCACCGGCCGGGTAAGCGTGGTAGTTGTTCACCCAGACCCGTCCGGCCTGGATCTCCCGACCCGCCCGGTACGCCACGTTGCCATTGCGGGACCAGACACCGGCGCCGAGCCCGTAGAGGGTGTCATTGGCCATGTGCAGGGCATCGGCGTAGTCGGTGAACCGCGCCACAGAGACCACCGGACCGAAGATCTCCTCCTGGAAGATGCGCATATCATTGGTGCCCTCGAAGATTGTGGGCTGGACGTAGTAACCGCCGGCCAGGTCGCCGTCGAGCTCCGCCCGTGCACCGCCGGTGAGCAGTTTGGCGCCCTCCTGCCTGCCGATGTCCAGATAGGAAAGAATTTTCTCCAATTGATCGTTGGAAGCCTGAGCGCCGAGCTGCGTGTTTGTGTCCAGGGGATTGCCCTGGATGATTTTCTCCGTCCGGGCGACCGCATCCGCCATGAAGGAATCGTAGATGGACCCTTGGACCAAGGCACGGGAAGGGCAGGTGCAGACTTCCCCCTGGTTGAAGGCAAAGAGGGTGAAGCCTTCCAGCGCCTTATCGTAAAACGCATCATGGGCCGCAGCGACATCGGCGAAGAAAATATTTGGGCTCTTGCCGCCAAGCTCCAGCGTGACCGGAATCAGATTCTGGCTGGCGTACTGGCTGATCAGCCGGCCGGTGGTGGTCTCGCCGGTGAACGCGATCTTGCGGACCCGCGGGCTGGAGGCCAGAGGTTTCCCGGCTTCCACGCCGAAGCCGTTGACAACGTTCAGCACCCCGGCGGGCAGCAGATCGCCGATCAGTTCCATCAGCAGCAGAATCGACGTCGGCGTCTGTTCGGCCGGTTTAAGCACGACGGCGTTACCCGCCGCCAGCGCGGGGGCCAGCTTCCAGACAGCCATTAGAATCGGGAAGTTCCAGGGAATGATTTGCCCGACCACGCCGAGGGGTTCGTGATAGTGGTAGGCGGTCGTGTCGTCGTCGAGCTGGGAAAGCCGGCCTTCCTGCGCTCGGACGGCGCTGGCAAAATAGCGGAAGTGGTCCGCGGCCAGCGGAATGTCCGCGGCGAGGCATTCGCGGATCGGTTTGCCGTTGTCCCAGGTCTCCGCGACCGCGAGGGATTCCAAATTTTCGTCAATCCGGTCCGCGATTTTGTTCAGCACCGCGGCCCGTTCCGCCACCGGCGTTTTTCCCCAGGACGGGGCGATCTTGTGTGCGGCATCCAGAGCCAGCTCGATGTCTTCGGCGGTGCCGCGGGCCACCTCGCAGAATGCCTTGCCGGTGACGGGGGAGATGTTTTCGAAGTACTGGCCCTTCACCGGGGCAACCCATTCGCCGCCGATCCAATTCTCGTACCGGTCCTTAAAGGTGACCTTCGCATCGGGCTGTCCGGGCTGGGCGTAAACGGTCATGGTGTGCTCCCTTGTGCGGTCATGTTGGTGCAGTCATGTTGGTGTGGTCATGCTGTGCAGTCATAATGGTGCAGTCACGCGGACGGCGTCGTCCTTGCTGCACAGCGTAGGCCAGCACAGGTTGCACTAAGGTTGCGGTGCGGTTGCGGAGCGTGGCACTCAGTCGGAATCGGCGCGCAGCCGTTCCAAATGGGCGACGACGGCGGCCCTCCTGGGTGAGCGGAGCGGCAGGAGGCGCAGCGCAATGTGCCACGCATCGCCGTCGTCCTTGGCTTCGGGCAGCTGAAGGTACTGCAGGAGCACGTCCGGGCCGGCATCGGTGAGGATCGCCTCCCGGAGCAGGGCGCCTACGGAGCGGCGCAGATCGACAATGGCCGGCGCCTCGGAGCGCGGCAGGACCTCCCCGCGGTAACTGCTCAAGGCCAGGCGGTGCGCTCCCCGGCCCAGATGGGTCAGCACCTGCTGGGCATCGACGGCCACCTCGGCGGGCAGCCGGTACGGGCGTGACGTCGGGATCAGGGCCTGGCAATATCCCCGCAGTAAGCGCCGCAGCCGGACCATTTCAGCACGGACGGTGGGTACCGCGGCACGCTCCGGATAGACCATGGAGGCGAGTTCCTCAGCGGAGAGGCCGCGCGGATGTAGGGCCAGCAGGGTAAGGATTTCGGTATGGCGTTCGCTCAGCGTGAGGGTGCGGCCGGCCACGTGCAGCAGCCCGTGATCGCGGCCAAGGATCTGCAGACTGGTCAACTGCGGCGCTTCGGCAGTGGTCGCGGGTGCGGCGGCCCGCGCCACGGGGGTCCGCGCCGCGGCGGCCCGTGCCGTGTTGGCCCGCGGTTCGGTGGCTTGCGGTTCGGTGGCTTGCGGTTCGGTGGCTTGCGGCGCAGTCATGCGTTGTTCCAGCCGCAGGACCTGCAGCTGTGCCTGTGCGGCTGCCACCGTTGCGTTCATCAGTGCGAGCGTGTGCCATGCCACGGCCTCGGCGCCGCCGGTGATGTCCAGGATCCCCAGAATAGAGCCCGTGTCCGGGTCGCGTAAGGGGACGGCGGTGCAGCTCCAAGGATGCACGCCCGGATTAAAGTGCTCGGCGCCGGCGATCTGGATACTCCGGTTCGTTGCCACGGCGGCGCCGGGAGCGTTGGTCCCGACCGCAGCCTCGGACCAGTCGGCCCCAGCGACGAAGTTGATCCGGGAAGCCTTGACCCGGGCAGTGGCGTCCCCCTGGACCCACAGCAACCTGCCGTACTGATCGCCCACGGCAACCAGCAGACCGGTATCGCGGCTTGGCTGGACCAGAAGCTGGGCAATGACGGGGAGGATAGCGGCCAGCGGGTGACCTCGCCGGTAGTCATCGAGCTCGTCTTCTCCCCATAGCAGCGCTGGTCGGACGGCAGCGGGGCGGGCGAGGTAACGCAATGACCGTTCCCACGATTCGCGCACTTCCGGCCGCAAACTGCTGCCGGAAAGAACTCCGGAGGCAGACTGGCGAAGATTTTCATGCGCGGCGAACGCTCCGTGTTGGATGGCGGCCGGGCTCAATGGGCGGCGGTGTGGTTCCATCTACGGCTTCATGAGCCCTGCGGCGGTGTTCGGGGTTCTCCGCGGTACGTTCCAAAGGTCCAGTTGTTTCCTTCGGTGTCGCTGGCCGAGAAATCCATGCTGCCGTAGTCCGTCTGAACCAGCTCCGTCACCGTCAGGCCGCCCTTCTCCAGGACCCGCCGGTGCAGCGCTGGGACATCCGAAGAGACCACGTAGGCAGCGAAGGTACCCGGTTTCAAGGTGAAAGGGCCTTCCGGCTTATGACTGCCGAGCATGATGCCGCCACCCTCGGGCCAATCCAATTGCGCATGGGCCACCTCCTCGCCGTCCATGTAAACGGCCGTCTTGAGGAACCCAAAACAGTCCACCAAATAGTCAATCAGGGCGACGGCGTCGCGCGCCTGCAGCGCCGGCCATACGGTCGGGGCAGGGACAGCCACGGACGGATCCCCACCCATCTGGGTTTCAGACATGTCCCCAGTATCCGCCGCGGCCACCCGGTTGGCTAGGGCCGCGTGCGGCACCCGTTGCGCAGCCGAGGGCGTCAGGAATGCCCGTCCACGTCCACCAAATCGGCTGAGGCATCGCCCGTAGCCCCGCCCGTGGTCCGGATCGTGGTCCGGCCCCGGGTCGCGCCCGGGCCCGTGTCCGCAGGGGAGGAGGCGAGGTTGCTTCCCAGCGCGGATTTCTCCAGCTTGGCGCCCTCAACATCCACATCCGGCAGAATCCTGTCCAACCAGCGCGGGAGCCACCAGGCACTGCTGCCAAGCAGGTGCATGGCCGCCGGGATGATGGTCATCCGGACGACGAAGGCGTCCAGCAGTACCCCGAAGGCCATCGCGAAGCCCAGCGGCCGGACCATGGTCAGATGGCTGAAGATGAAGCCGGCAAAGACACTCGTCATGATGATGGCCGCCGCCACCACCACCCGGGCGGCGTGGCTGAAACCGGTCCGCACCGCCTGCTTGGCGCTCTGGCCGTGCACGTGGGCCTCACGCATGCCGGAGACAATGAACACTTGGTAATCCATCGCCAGGCCGAAGAGCACCCCGATCAAAATGATCGGCAGGAAGCTGAGCACCGCCCCCGGGTTCGGAACGTCGAAAATGGCGCTGAGCCAGCCCCACTGATAGACCGCCACCACGCCTCCGAACGCCGCCGCAAGGGACAGCAGGAAGCCTGCGGTGGCCAGGATCGGCACCAGGAGGGAGCGGAAGACCAGGAGCAGCAGCACCAGCGAGAGCCCGACGACGACGACCAGGTACAGCGGCAGGGCGGCACCGAGCTTGTTGGAGACGTCCACGTTGGCAGCGGTTTGTCCGGTCAGGCCGAGCGTGACGGACGTATCTTTTGTGATCTGAGCGCCCTTGGCCCGCAGATCAGCGATGACCTGGACGGTGCTGGCGCTGGCCGGGCCCTCGGTCGGGACGACCTGGAATACCGCGGTCCGGCGGTTCTCGCTCAGGGCAGCCGGTACCGCCGCGACGACATTCGGGACCGTCCGCAGTTCACTGGCCACCTTCAGCTCCAAGGCCTGGGCGTCGGTGGCGCTTAACCCGGCCGGCAGGGAGCCGACGGCGATGATGGGCCCGTTGACGCCCTCGCCGAAGTTCTTTCCGATCAGCTGGTAGGCCTGATAGGCGCTGGAATTTACCGGCTCAGAGCCGCCATCCGGCAGGGCCAGCCGCAGGCCCGCTGCCGGGAGGGCGACAATGCCGAGCCCGACGACGGCCGTGACGAGGGTGAGCACGGGGTGCCGGGTAACGAACCCGCCCCAGCCCTTGCCGCTCTTGGCCGTCTCCGCAGAGGGGTCCTCCACCGCGACGTGTTTTCCATGCCTTGGCGTGGCTTTGGCCCAGGCGCTTTTGGAGATCAGTTTGGTCCCGATCAGGCCCAACAGCGCCGGGGTAAGGGTCAAGGCGACGATGACCGCGACGGCGACGGTGGCCGCGGCTGCGACGCCCATTACGCCCAGGAACGGCAGCCCGGAGACAGTCAGGGCGGAGAGGGCAATGACCACTGTTAGTCCGGCAAACAGCACGGCGTTACCCGAGGTGCCGGTGGCCGTGGCCACCGATTCCTCAAGAGCCATTCCGGCCAGCAGTTGTTGCCGGTGCCGGTTGACGATAAACAGCGAATAATCGATTCCGACGGCCAAGCCGAGCATCAGCGCGAGGATGGGCGAGATTGAGGACATCTCGACCACGCCGCTGAGGGCAAAGCCGCCGCCCACCCCGACGGCGACACCGATGATGGCCATGATCAGCGGCAGCCCGGCGGCGACCATGGTGCCCAGCATGAGGATCAGCACCGCGGCGGCCACGGCGATGCCAAGGACTTCGGCGGTGCCGAAGATTTCCGAGACGTCCTGGGTGATTTCCTTGCTCGGATAAACCCGCACGCCGGATGCCGCGGCCTGCTGTACGGCTGCCTGGACTTGGGTGCGGACCTCGGGGCTGATGCCGTCGATCGAACCGGTGAACTGGATCTGGGCGATCGCGGCCTGGCCGTTGGCGGAGACGAAACGAATGGCCTGCGAGGCCGTGGCCTGCTGCTTGCTCAGATCGAGGGTGGAGCGCTGGCGCGCAACTTCGGCCACGCCGTCGTCGTACGTTTTTTTGTTCTGGTCGTAGCTGGACTGCCCCGCCGCCAGCTGCTGCCGGCCCACGTCAATCCGGGCCTGCGCAGCGGCCAGTTGGAACTGCTGGGTGGCAGTGCTGGCGCTGCCCGCTGCTGCTGCGGCAGCCTTCTGCTGGTCCAACTGCCGCTGGCTCGCGTCCAGGTTCTGCGCCGCTGACGTCAGCTGGGCCGCGGCGGCGTCCAGCTGCGGTTTGCCGGCATCGAGCTTGGCTTGGGCAGCGGTGAGCTTCGCTTCGCCGTCGGCAATCTGGCCAGCGGCGCCGTCGAGGGTGGCCTGCGTGTTGAAGGGATCCGTGACGCCGCGGATGTCCTGGACCGTCGCAGCCTTTTTCAGCGCGGCGCTGATGGCGTCCTTCTGGGCCGGCGTGAAGGGAGTTCCGTCGGCACTGGCGAAGACAACGCTGCCGCTTCCCCCGGAGGACCGGGGCAGATCGGCCTTAAGCTTGTCGGCCACCTGCTGGGTTTCGGTGCCGGGGATCTTGAAGCTGTTGGACGTCTGGCCGTGGAAAAGCAGTGCGGAACCGCCCACCAGCACCACAATCAGCGCCCATGCGGATATCACCCACCAGTGGCGTCGGGCCGAGAATTTGCCGAGGCGGTAGAGCAGCAAGGCCATGATGGGTCCGTTTCTTGAGGGGTGATTTTTAGCTGCGATGGATAGTGGCTGCAGTAAAGCAGAAGTCAGCTGTGGAAGCCGGTCCGCAGGTGGCCGATGGCGCTGATGAGAAGCTCCCGAAGCTGTGCGAGCGATGCGGCGCTGATGTCCGCACCGTGGCGGCGGAACCAAACCTCGACGGCCGCGCGTCCGCAGGCAATCACCGACTGGACGAGGGCATGCAGGTAGAGCTCTCCATTGGCATCCGAGCCGCCGGCGGCCTCCCCTTCGGGTAAGGCCAGGCGGCGTCCAATGGCGGCGATGATCTTGCTGCTGCAGTTATCCCATGCCTCGAGCTGGAAGCGAGAGAGCTGGGCGTCGCCCTGGGTGAGTGCGAAGGTTTCCGCCAGGGTGGCCAGGTCCGTGGGGGCGACGGCGGTCAGCGCGTGCTGTGTGGATTCCAGTAACGGCTCGTCCTGCGGGCGCAGGAGGAGTTGCTCGATGACCTTGTCCAGGTATTTCTGCGTGAAACTGGCAACGGCTGCTTCCGGGCTGGAGAAGTAATTGAAGAACGTCCGGCGCGAAACGCCCGCCGCCACGGCGATGTCGTCGGCGGTGAAACCGTTCATGCCGTTGGTCCGCAGCAGCTCCAGCGCCGCTGTTGCTATGGCTTCACGCGTGGCGACCTTGTTCAGCTCGCGCCGCGATAGGGCGATAGGTTCCGCGGCCGTCGTTGTCATGATCCAACGATAGGCGGCCGTTGCACTCGGTGCAACTTGTGCAGACAGTGCATTTTCTGCGGTGAGTGCAGCGCGGGCAGCCAGTGTGGCTGATGCCACCGGTTCAGCGCGAAAAATCCCGCCGGTCGGGGACCGGCGGGACGGATTTCACGGGACAGGAGGCGGCACGGGATTCAGGGGACCGGCGGCGGCACCGGCTTCGCCTCCGCCGGCTCTTCTAAACTCGGGTAAGTTCCCCGTCGCGGGCACTCGTCGCGTCGGCGGCGTCCGCTGCGCCGGCCACAGCTGCGGCGTCTTCTGCCGGAGTGTCATCGGCGAACGGATCGCCGTTCCGCGGAGCGTTGTAGAGGGCCAGGTCCAGGATGCCCTGGCGCTTGGCCACGATGGTCGGAACCAGTGCCTGGCCGGCAACGTTGACAGCGGTGCGACCCATGTCCATGATCGGATCGATCGCCAGGAGCAGGCCCACGCCGGCCAGCGGCAGGCCCAGGGTGGAGAGCGTCAGCGTGAGCATGACGACGGCACCGGTGGTTCCGGCCGTTGCGGCGGATCCCAGGACGGAGACCAGAACGATCAACAGGTACTGCGTCAGATCGAGATGGATTCCGAAGAACTGGGCCACGAAGATGGCGGCGACGGCCGGGTAGATGGCCGCACACCCGTCCATCTTGGTGGTGGCACCGAGCGGGACAGCGAAGGATGCGTAACCGCGGGGTACGCCGAGATTGCGCTCCGTGACGCGCTGGGTGAGGGGAAGCGTGCCGATCGAAGACCGGGAGACGAATCCGAGCTGAACGGCGGGCCAGACACCGGAGAAGTAGGCCCTGATGGACAAGCCGTGGCTGCGGATCAGGATCGGATAGACCACGAACAGCACCAGGACGAGCCCGGCGTAGATGGCGACGGTGAATTTACCCAGTGAACCGATGGTGTCCCAGCCATAGGTGGAGACGGCGTGGCCGATCAGACCGACGGTACCGATCGGGGCGACGCGGATGACCCACCAGAGCAACTTCTGGATGACGGCGAGGGCGGAAGCGTTGAGCTTCAGGAACGGCTCGGCTGCCTTGCCGACCTTTAAGGCCGCAACGCCGACGACGATGGCGATCACCAGGATCTGCAGCACGTTGAAGCTGATGGAGGTGGTGACCGCCCCTTGGGCCACGGTTGAGTTGGCACCCAAGCCGAGGAAGTTTTTGGGGAAGAGCCCGGTCAAAAAGGACCACCAGTCGCCGGTCTTGCCGGTATAGCTGGCCGGGGCGGTCTTGTCTGTGCCGGCGCCGGGCTTGAACAGCAGACCCAGCCCGATGCCGATGCTCACGGCAATCAGCGCGGTGATGGCGAACCAGAGCAGCGTGTTCCAGGCGAGTCTGGCCGCATTGGCGACTTGGCTGAGATTCGCGATGGAGCTGACGACGGCGGTAAAAATGAGCGGGACCACGGCAGCCTGCAGCAGCGAGACGTAGCTGCTGCCGATGGTGGTCAGCGTCGTGTCCAGGCCATTGGGAGCGGCCTTAGGACCGGTGCCGATCGATTTGGCGATCAAGCCCAGGATCAGGCCGACGATGAGCGCGGCAATGATCTGGACGCCGAAGGACGTAGCCCACTTGGGAAGTTTACGGACGGGCTTGCGGACGGTGGAATTCTGGGCGGTTGAAGTCACTCCCACACGCTAATAGCAGCCCAGTACCATATTCCAGTCCAGGTTGCGAATTATGACGCGTCCAATTTATTCCCCAAGTTCTCCATTCCGCCGGAAACTCTCAGCCCAGGAGTGCGGCTTTGAGCGTGTCCAGGCCGACGGAGCCGACGTTGAGGGCTTGGGTGTGGAAGGCTTTCAGATCGAAGTCCGCCCCGTCCAGCAGTCGGCGCTCATCGCGGATCTGCTCCCACAGCCGCTGACCGATTTTGTAGGACGGCGCCTGACCGGGCCAGCCCAGATACCGATTGAACTCGAAGTCCAGCTGTCCGGTGCTGATATCCAGGTTCTTCTGCAGAAAGTCATAGCCCGATTCCGGCGTCCACGTTCCGGTGCCCCAACGGGCTGGAATCTGAAGCTCCAGATGGACTCCAATATCGAAGACGACCCGGGCGGCCCGCATCCGCTGTCCATCGAGCATGCCCAACTTGTCGCCAGGATCAGCAAGGTATCCAAGCTGGTCCATCAGTCGTTCGGCGTAAAGCGCCCAGCCTTCGCCGTGTCCGGAGACCCAGCAGGCGTTGCGCCGCCACTTATTCAGTAGGCCGCTCTGATACGTGGCCGTTGCTACCTGCAGATGGTGTCCGGGCACGCCCTCGTGGTAGACCGTTGTGGTCTCCGACCATGTGGTGAACGAATCCTCACCGGCCGGCACGGACCACCACATCCGTCCCGGGCGGGAGAAATCCTCACTGGGGCCGGTGTAGTAGATGCCGCCTTCCTGGGTTGGTGCGATGCGGCATTCGAGGGTGCGCATGACGTCCGGGATGTCGAAGTGCACGCCGGCAAGCTCCGTGACGGCCTTGTCAGCAAGGTCCTGCATCCAACTCTGCAGCGCCGCGGTGCCCTGCAGCTTACGGGCCGGGTCCTCGTTGAGCAGTTTCTTGGCCTCCGCGATGCCGGCACCGGGTTTGATCTGATCGGCCACCTGCTCCTGCTCGGCAATGATCCGGTCCAGCTCCTGGACCCCCCAGGCATAAGTTTCGTCCAGGTCGACGGCGGAGCCGAGGAACGCGCGGGAGGCCAGCGCGTAGCGGGTGCGGCCGACAGCGTCCTTATCCGGCGCCGCCGGCAGCAGCTCCTCGCGCAGGAAACGGGTCAGGACGCCGTACGCTCCGCGGGCTGCCTGTGCTGCTTCCTGCAGGCTTGCCAGTGCCGACGGCGGCAACACAGCGCCGTCGTCGCTCTGGGTGCCCTGCTTCTCAAGACGGGCACCGGATGCCATGGTAACGAAAAAACCGTCCTCCGCCGCGTGCCGTTCGGCCTGCTCGATCACGTTGTTCACCTGGCGACGGGCGGCAATAAGGCCGCGCTGCCGGCCGGCCCGCAGGGATCCGATATAACCGTCGATTGCGGCGGGAACATTGCTCATCCGGCCGGCAATGTGCTCCCAATGCTCCACCGTCGCGGTAGGCATCAGATCGAAAATGGCCCGGATGTCCTGCGCCGGACAGGCAATATTGTTTAAGTCCGCGAGGTCCCAGCCGGTGGCATGCAGCTCAAGATCCAGGCCGAGCCGCTCGCGCATCGCGTGCAGGGTGATGTTGTCCACAGCGTCTTCGGGCTCCAGCTCCCGCAGTTGTTCCAGCGCCTGCGCAGCAGCAGCGGCGAAAGCATCCAGGCCGTCAGGGGAGTAGTCCCGATACTCTCTCTCATGGCCGGGAAGCCCCAGTTCGGTGGCGAAGCCGGGGTCCAGCTCCAGCAGGCGCTCCGTGTAGGCGTCCGCCACGGCGTCGATGGCGGTGGATTTGCGGGAGGGAGTAGGTGCGTTGGTCATCACCCAACCGAGCCTACCGGGGAAGGAACATCGGTGATAGACAGGACTTACTGCGCTGCCGCCGAGTCGACTGCGGTTACTCAGCCGCGGCGCCAGGCTCCTGGTCCAGGCTTCGGGGCAAGCTTGAGGGCGGCGCGGCGCGCCCAAGGCCGCTGCGACGGTCGAGCTGGAATACCGTCGCTGGCCGGCTGCAGACAGAGCACAACGGCGGCCAGGGCAGCAAGCTCCTCGGCTGTGGGACTGCCCTTGACGATTTGCAGGAAAGGCGCCGCGTCCGTTGGGATGTCTCCCGGCGGCTGCATGCAGACCTGCTCCACCACCGGTGTGGTTTCGGTGCTCACAGCGGGATGTTTCCGTGTTTTTTCGCGGGCAGGCTCGAGCGTTTGTCGCGCAGGGCACGGAGCCCGCGGAGCAGGGCAATTCGAGTGTCGGACGGGGCAATTACCGCGTCGACGTATCCCAATTGAGCCGCCTGATAAGGATTGAGCAGCTCCTCCTCATACTGGCGGACCACATCCTGGCGCTTTTGCTCCACGTCTCCGCCCTCGGCGGCAACGGCGGCAAGTTCGCGGCGGTACAGAATGTTGACCGCACCCTGGGCCCCCATTACGCCGATCTGCGCAGTTGGCCACGCGAGGTTCAGGTCCGCGCCGAGCTTTTTGGAGCCCATCACAATATAGGCTCCGCCGTAGGCCTTGCGGGTGATGACCGTCAGCTTGGGCACGGTGGCCTCGGCATAGGCGTACAGCAGTTTGGCCCCGCGGCGGATGATGCCTTGGAACTCCTGGTCTTTGCCGGGCAGGAAGCCCGGCACATCCACGAGGGTGATGATCGGGATATTGAACGCGTCGCAATGCCGGACAAAGCGCGCGCCCTTCTCTGAGGCATTGATGTCCAGCGTCCCGGCGAACTGCATCGGCTGGTTTGCCACAATGCCGACGGTGTGCCCCTCCGCCCGGCCATAACCGATGATGATGTTCGGTGCGTACAGAGCCTGCATTTCCAGGAAATGGCCGTCGTCGACGATCTGTTCGATCACCGCACGCATGTCGTAGGGTTGGTTCGCGGAGTCCGGGACCAGCGCATCCAGGCTCAGATCGCCGTCGTCGACCTCCAGCTCCTGCTCGTGTTCCGTGACTGGTCCCTCCGCCAGGTTGTTGGAGGGCAGTAAATCCAGCAGCTCGCGGACGAATTCAATAGCGTCGGTCTCATCCGTGGCCAGGTAAGTGGAGGTGCCTGTGGTGGTGTTGTGCTGGCGGGCGCCTCCCAGGGTCTCCATGTCCACGTCCTCGCCGGTCACGGTTTTGATCACATCGGGACCGGTGATGAACATGTGGCTGGTCTTGTCCACCATGATCACGTAATCGGTCAGCGCGGGCGAGTAGGCGGCACCGCCCGCGGACGGTCCCATGATCAGGGAAATCTGCGGGACCACGCCGGAGGCATGGACGTTGTTGCGGAAGATGTCCGCGAACATGGCCAGCGAGGCGACACCCTCCTGGATCCGGGCTCCGCCGCCATCCAGGATGCCGACGACTGGGCAACCATTGCGCAGCGCGAACTCCTGCACCTTGACGATTTTTTCTCCGTTAACCTGGCTGAGCGAACCGCCATACACGGTGAAGTCCTGGCTATAGACCGCAACCGGACGCCCGTCCACCGTGCCGTAACCGGATACCAAGCCGTCACCCAGGGGTTTCTTCTTCTCCATGCCAAATGCCGTGGACCGGTGCGTGGCCAACGCGTCGAACTCGGTGAAGGAGCCTGGATCGACCAACATAGCGATGCGCTCGCGGGCGGTGTGCTTACCCCGGGCGTGCTGCTTTTCGACGGCGGCAGGGCCCGAAGGCTGCTCGGCGGCAGTTAGCCGGTCACGGAAATCCGCGATCTTACCCGCGGTTGTGGTCAGATCGTGGCTCATATGCTCTCCGGCTCGCTTCGCTGGTGGGTTGGCGTTAAGTAGGAAACGCACAAAACAGGGGACGTCCTCTCCAGTCTAATCAGGGGGCGGGCAGGTATCTGTGTAGCAATCCTACAATTTCGAGGCGATGGCCTAGCCGTGCAGGTCCAACGGTCCTGGGCTAAGGCCCTCATGGCGTGTCGCGCTCGTGACCGACGCTGCCGCCGGGATCTCCCCACACATAACTCTCAGGCGAAGCACTTCGGAAAGCCGCGGCTAAGAATTTTAGCCGCAAAGACTGACCGGGCCGGCGTTTCTGCCGATAGGAACAGTTGCGTGCTCCTGCGACGTTGGGCCATCCGTCGATGACCTCCACGGGACGTGCCTTGCTCGATTGCCGTATGAAAGCCTTCACCAGCGCTGCGAACCGCGCGGCATCCCCGAAACGATTTGGTTTGGTGGTCTCTTGAAAAAACTTGCCCTCAGGGCTTCCAGCCTGTCTGCCACTGTTGCCCTCGCGATGGCACTGGTCTCCTTTTCCGCCGGAGCCGGAGCCGCTGACGAACTGCCTCCCGTTTCCGGGGCCGAGACCGCGCCGGTGTTACCTCTCACGCCCAAGCCCTCACCTGGCCTCACGCTGCCTGGCCTCACGCTGCCTGGCGGAACGACTTCGCCGACGGACAACGTCCCTATGGACCCCTCGCCTGCCTCAGTGAACGCATCATCGGACGCCACGTACGCAGGCCAGGTCTTCGACCTGATGAACGTACAACGGCGCAATGCCGGCGTGCCATTGCTGCGGTGGAATCCGGGCATCGCCAACGTGGCACAGGGCTGGGCCAGCCATCTTGGCGAAGCCACCAAGAGCGCTAGCTTCGATTGGGGGAGGATCCACAGAGCCGACGGCGGATTTTCCTTGATTCCGGCCGGAGCCAGCTGGTACGGGGAGATCATCGCGTTCAACTTCACCGCGGCTAACATCGTAAATTGGTGGATGGGCTCACCGCCCCACAAGGCTGCCATGCTGGACTGGAGAGAGACCGACACCGGCGTTGGGGTGGTGGTTCCCACCAGTGGACCTTACACAGGCTGGCACTTGGTTGTCGCCAACCTCGCCGCCTATCCGGCCGCCGCGAAGCCTGCGCCGCCAGCCAAGCCTGCGCCACCAGCCAAGCCTGCCCCGGTGTCGCCGTTCAATGATTTGGTGGCCAATCAGGCGTTTCTCAAAGAAATGAACTGGATGGACAGCCGGAAAATCTCGACCGGTTACGTTGCGGCGAACGGGACCAAAACCTACCGTCCGCTGGAACAGGTGAATCGTGATGCGATGGCCGCCTTCATGTACCGGTTGGCGGGTTCGCCCTCTTACACGCCACCAAAGACTTCCCCCTTCAAGGACGTCAATGCGGGGCAGCAGTTCTACAAAGAAATCTGCTGGCTGGCCAGCAGAAATATTTCCACCGGCTATCCCGGCCCTGGCGGAACGGCAACGTATCGCCCCCTCGAACCCGTCAACCGTGACGCGATGGCCGCCTTCATGTACCGGCTGGCAGGTTCTCCTTCTTACACGCCGCCGAAGGCCTCGCCGTTCGCCGACGTTAAGAACACCCAGCAGTACTACAAGGAAATTTCCTGGCTTGCTGCTAAAGGCATTTCAACCGGCTGGGAGGAAGGGCGCGGGACTAAATCCTTTCGCTCCCTGCAGCAGGTCAATCGGGACGCGATGGCAGCCTTTATGTACCGCTGGGCCAACTAGCCTCAAGGACGGATTCCACGTTCAGCTCCGCCTCGCGCCAGCGCTCCGGCCGGTGCCGCCATGACAGCGGACAGGTAGGGTGCCGTGATGCTTTCTTTGCGGGCGAGCAGTTCCGGCGGAGTGGTTGCCGCAATGACCCGGCCGCCCTTGTCACCACCGCCAGGACCGAGCTCGATGACCCAATCGGACGCCGCGACAACGTCCATATTGTGTTCTACGGTGATCACCGTATTGCCCGCGGCCGTGAGTCTGCCGAACACGGCGATGAGGTCACGGACATTTGCCGGGTGCAGGCCGCCGGTCGGTTCATCGAGGACAAAAATGGTGCCGGTCTTCCCCGGCCGCTGAAGCTCAGTGGCCAGTTTGACGCGTTGGGCTTCGCCGCCGGAAAGTTCGGTCGCGGGCTGTCCAAGGCGCAGGTAGGACAGCCCGACGTCGGCCAGAGCCTTCAGCGATCGGGCCACTGAGGGCGAATCGGAGAAAAATTCCTGGGCCTGTGTGATGGTCATGTCCAGCACCTCAGCGATGTTCGCGCCACGGTATGTAACTTCCAGGGTTGGCGGGTTGTACCGCGAGCCGGAGCAGGTGGGGCAGGGCGAATAGTCGTCGGGCATGAAGATCAGTTCCACGCTGATGAATCCTTCGCCGCGGCAGGTGGGGCAGCGTCCGGCGTCAACATTGAAGGAGAATCGGCTGGCCGTGAAGCCCCTGGCTGCCGCTTCCGGCGTCTGGGCGAAGAGGTGCCGGACGCCATCGAACAGTCCGGTGTAGGTGGCGGGGTTGGAACGCGGCGAACGGCCGATCGGCTTCTGGTCGATGGAAATGACACGGGTCTCCCCGTCTCCGGATTCAACAGAGCCGGATTCAACAGAGCCGGATCCTATAGTGCCGGACTCAACAGAGTTGATTAGCTCGTTCAGCAGGGATGTCTTGCCGGAGCCGGAGACGCCCGTAATGGCCGTCATGACGCCCATAGGTATCCGGACTGTGACGTCCTGCAGATTATTGCGGGTCAAGGGCCCGAATGTCCGCCACGACGAGGGCGTCCGCACTGTGTGAGCGGGGGTGCCGCCGGACGGAAACATGAATGCCGCCGTCGCCGATCCTTCTACCTGCTCGAGACCGGCAGGTGGCCCGCTGTAGAGGACCGTCCCGCCCGCGCTTCCGGCGGCCGGTCCGACGTCGACAATCCAGTCCGCGCGCCGCGCGATCCGAAGGTCGTGCTCGACGGCGAACAATGAATTTCCTGCGCCGATGAGTTCGCGCAGCGAGGCATAGAGGGCAGCGGCATCTGCCGGGTGCAGGCCCGAAGACGGTTCGTCGAGTACATAGAGAACTCCGAAAAGTCCTGAACGCAGCGCGCCGGCGAGCCGGACCCGCTGCAGTTCCCCCGGTGAAAGGTCCACGCTGGAGCGGTTCATCGACAGGTAGCCCAAACCGAGCCGGATGATGGCCTCGACCCGGCTGCCGAGATCTTTGACCAGCGACCGGGCAGCGGACGCGGCGGGCGCGCCGTGCCTGTCCGAGCCGAGGGCCTGGGCCGTTAAGCCGACATTGAGCACCTCGCTCAGGCTGGACAGCGGCATCGCTGCCAGCTCCGAAATGTCGAAGCCGCCAAAGTTCACTGCCAAAGCCTGCGGATGCAGCCGCTTGCCGTGGCAAGTGGGGCACGGGCCGGTGAGCATGTACGGCTCCAGCCGGGCGCGCTGGGATGCGGCTTCGGTCTTGGCGTATGTGCGCAGCAGGTACTTTTCCGCGGACTGCCACGTTCCGTTGTAGGGCCGCTTATTCCCGCCTTCCCGGGCATGGACCACGACCGTTGGCTCATCGTCGCCGAATAGGATCTCCCGGCGGTCCCTGGCGGGAAGTTCGCGCCACGGAACGTGGATGTTGTAGCCGAGTTCGTCGGCGATTCTGCGGTAGTTCACGCCCTGCCAGCCTCTGTTCGCCCAAGCCGCGATGGCGCCGTCGTCAATTGACAGTGACGGGTCCGGAACCAACAGCTGCTCCGTGGTGCTTCTGGCAACGCCACCGCCATGGCAGGTGGGGCAGGCGCCGGCAACGGTGTTGGGGGAAAAGGCGGCTGCCGGCAGGTGCCCGGCGCCATCGGGGTACGTCCCGGCGCGGCTGAACAATAGCCGGAGTACGTCCGACGTCGAGCTGATGGTACCCAGGGAAGAACGCGAACTCGTGGCCCCGCGGGCCTGCTTCAGTGCGACGGCGGGCGGCAACCCGTCCAGCAACCCCACCTCCGGTGCCCCAGCCTGATCGATCAGGCGGCGCGCGTAGGGGGCGACTGATTCGAAATAGCGCCGCTGCGCCTCGGCGAAAATAGTGCCAAAGGCCAGCGAGGATTTGCCTGACCCGGAGACGCCGGTGAAGACGACGAAGGAGTCGCGCGGGATGTCCACGTCCACGCTGCGCAGGTTGTGTTCGCTGGCGCCGCGAACCCGTACCCAGCCGGAGGAACCTGCGGGGAGGGCGGCTGGGGTATCTGTTTCATCAATTGGTGCCATGCATTCCACCGTAACAACCGTCACCGACAGCCACCCAGCCAGCAGACCCGCGCTTGCGCCTGCGGGATGATGGCTTCCACCTCGCTCCCTGCAGAGCGATGTCAGAGACGCCGGATAGGATCTCAGGTATGACTCCGGAGCCAGTTCCCCTCAACCTGCAACGGCTGCGCCGTGCGCTGATGCCCCCTGCAGGGCGTTACGGCCGGGTGGATCTGAGCGCTTCAACCGGTTCCACGAATGCCGATCTGCTGGCGGCCGCAGGCGTGGGGAGCGGCTTCCTGGAAGCAACGCAATGGCCTGACCTCAGTGCGCTGACCGCTGAGGAGCAGTGTGCCGGGAGGGGTCGGTTGGATCGAACGTGGGTTTCCCAAGCCGGCCGGTCAATGATTGTCAGCGTGCTGCTCCGACCGGAAAATGCCGGGAAGCCGTTGCCGATGACGGCCTATTCATGGCTGTCGTTGCTGGCCGCGATTGCGCTGATCGAGGCGGTGGCGGATGAGGCCGGTGTCAGAGCTGAGCTGAAGTGGCCCAACGACGTTCTGGTCAACGGTCGTAAGCTGGCCGGAATTCTGGCGCAGCTCGCGCCGCTGCCGTCCATGACCGCCGCGTCGGCGTCCGTTTCGTCGACGGCAGGTCCAGTTGTCGCTGCAGGTCCAGTTGTCATCGTGGGTACGGGCGTCAACGTCTCGCAGACCCCGGCTGAACTTCCGGTGACGACCGCTACTTCACTGGCCATGGAGGGTTCGCGCACGCTGGACAGGAATGTATTGCTGCCGGCCTATCTATCCCGTTTTGCTGCGCTTTACCGGGCTTTTTGCGCTGTGGACGGAGACGCTCGCCGCCCCTTGGACGGCGGGGATAGTCTCATAGAGCGGGCGACGGCGCAGATGGTCACCTTGGGCACGCAGGTGCGCGCCGACCTCCCCGGGAATAGGAGCATTTTTGGGCTGGCCGCCGGGCTGGATGCCACGGGCTCGCTGCTGCTGACCGATGCTTTGGGAACCACGCACACGGTTTCGGCCGGCGATGTGGTGCATCTGCGCCGCCATGACGCCGACGGTGCACGCGACGCCAGCGGCGCTGGTGATGCCGACGGTGCACGCGACGCCAGCGGCCCAGGAAATTCCGCCAAGTTGCACTGTTCCGGTATTTCCAGCCGTTATGCGTAGCTGGCTGGCGCCAGGGGAGCAGGTCATTGTGCAGAGCAGGCCGCAGGCCCGTGCGCTGACGGGGCCGGCCGTGGCTTTCATCCTTATCCCCGCGGCCGGCGGGTTCGCTCTGGCCTGGCTGAGCCATGGCGGATTGGCGCGGTTGCCCAGCCAGACGGCGGCCTGGCAAGAACCGCTGGCGATTGCCGTCGTCGTCCTCGGTATCGCCGCGCTTGTCTTGTATCCGCTGCGCAGGTTTCTACGGTGGGCCGGAACACGGTACACGCTGACCAGCCGTCGAATGGTGGTGCGGCGCGGCTGGTTGCACCGGGAACGGCAGGACATTGCGCTTGCCTCTGTCCGTAATCTGGGCACGCGGCAATCGGCACTGCAACGGATACTGCGCTCCGGGAATATAACCTTGGACATGGGGTTCGACGGGTCCGCCGCTATCTCGGATATACCCGAAGTGGCGCGATTCCGGGATTTGGTGCTGGACGCTATTAATGAATTGCCGCACACGGCGCTGATGGGACCAGAGGATGACTGGAACTATGCGCAGGATGCTTGATAGAGACGGACGGGAGGAACTGGACCATGGAGGACGCAAGCGCAATGCCGGACGTTGATGGGCCACTGGCGCCAGTACTTCCTGCAGCTCCCGGGACTTCGACGCTGGCCGACGCGCGTGCTGCCGCCGTGGATTTGGATGGGCTTGTTGAGACTGAGGATCCTGTTCAGACCCCGGATACAGCCGAGACAACGGACCCCGGCCCGGAACGCGGTGCACTGCAGGCGCTGGAGGCGCGATTGCTCGGCGGAGAGCGCAAATTCCGTCGTCGGGAGGTGGCCCATGGCGCGGGGGTGTCGCTGCTTTCTGCGCGAAAACTGTGGCGTGCCATGGGCTTTCCGAACATAGGCGACGACGACGTCGCGTTCAGTGAGCGCGATCAGGACGCACTGACCACTGTCATCGATGTGGTGCGCGCCGGGCTCCTGACCGAAGATGCGGCCATTTCAGTCACCCGGGCCATTGGCCAGATGACGGACCGAATGGTGGTGTGGCAGATCGAGGCTCTGGTGGAGGACATCGCGGAGGAGCGCGGGGTCAGCGACGCCCAGGCGCGGCGGGTGCTGGTATCCGAGCTGCCGGACTTGATTGACCCAATGGAAAAAATGCTCCTCTATTCTTGGCGCCGTCAACTAAATGCGGGCGTGCAGCGCCTTGCAGTCCGGGCCCAAGCCGGTCTGGATTCGAGTGCGGAGGGCCGGCATGGGGCTGAGGACGACGCGCCGCTGCCGCTGGCCCGTGCCGTCGGTTTCGCCGATCTGGTCAGTTATACGAGCCTGTCGCGCCGGATGAACGAAAAGACGCTCGCCAAACTGGTTCAGCGCTTCGAAAACAAGTGTGCGGAAATCATTTCCGTAGGGGGCGGGCGATTGGTCAAGACCATCGGCGACGAAGTCCTTTTCAACTGCGAAACGCCGGTGGCCGGAGCGGAGATTTCCTTGGCTCTGGCGGAAGCCATGGCAGCGGATGACTTCCTGCCGGAGGCCCGTGTGTCCATGGTCTGGGGCCGTGTCCTTTCCCGGCTGGGGGACATCTACGGACCCACGGTGAATCTGGCTGCCCGGCTGACGGCTCTGGCGGAGCCCGGCACCGTGCTGATCGATTCCACTACCGCTGCTGCGCTGAACTCCGATGAGCGCTTTGTCCTGATACCTCAGGAAGTTCAGGAGGTCCGCGGTTTCGGAGCCATCCACCCGGTAATCCTGGCCCGAGGTCAGGGAATGGGACTTGTCGTCGACTGATTTGGTGTGTGGACGGCGGGAAGTGTTAGCGAAACGTCGCCAAGTGCCGTAATTTCGGGCTGCTGTTTCTCGGGACATCGGCGGAACTTAGCGCCGTTTCGATGGAGACCTCCGGAAGAGGTCACGCGAGTTTGAATGTCGACTGAGGCCAGCCGATTAGTTTCGGTGGCTGACCGAAGCCGGTCTTCGCATGTTCGGTGGTCGGGGACGGCCTGTCGCGGCGGGTCGCGGCCGGGTTGAGGGCCCCGCGACCCGGTCCAGGGACCCGCCCCTAACCCGCCCCTTAGACTCGGGGAAATTCTTTGTCCACAGACCAGTATACTATTGTTTGTTCTAGTTGACAGGTCTAGAATGGACATATGTTCGATCACGGGAGGACGGGTACCGGAACCAGCGAAACGACCGACGCTTCGCCCGCTAGGTCTGCTGTCCTCGCACCCTCTGGCGTCTCGGTCCCCATCGCGGCCGGGATCTCTACCCTCGTACCGTTACCCTCCGCTGTACCGGCACCGTCGACGGCGTTGGTCCCGTATCTGGCGGGCGCTGTTTC
>NZ_JAPNLH010000012.1 GCF_026627425.1 Arthrobacter endolithicus | reverse complement strand
AAATTCGAAACCAGCCAAAAAAATTGTCACCCACCACGGGGTGGCAGACAACAACAATCTCAACCAATAAAAATAATCGGTATCGACAAAACTTGGCACACTATTGAGTTCTCAAACAACAGACGCACCCGCACTCAACGACCAAAAACAACCGTCTCGCTCCGGAGCAACTTGTCTAACTTACCCGCTTGGAATCACGGTGTCAATTCCGCGTCGTTACTGCGTTTCCGGGATCTTTGAGAAATGAATCTTCAAGAAGTTCGGATGGCTTTGGGGCCTTGTCCAAGTGGAAACCAGCGGCTGAACCTTCATCCAGCGGGGTTATCTACTCTAGCACCGCAGCGCCGGAAGGACAAAACGCTTCGGAACTGCGGTGCCAGGGCACGGTCCTTAGGGTCGCGCCGGTACCAGGTAGAGCACCGCCAGCGGGGGAAGTGTCAGCATGGCGGAAGCCGCTTTGCCATCGAAGCCTTCAGCCGCGGCGAGTACGCCCTCCGGGTTGCCTACTCCTGAACCACCAAATTCCTTGGCATCGGTATTGACCACCTCGGTCCATTCCCCCGGTTTTGGCATCCCGACCCGGAAATTCTCCTGCGGGGTACCGGCGAAGTTCACCAGACATACCAATGGATTGCCTTCGCCATCCCATCGAATGAAGGACAGGACGTTGCGCTGTGCGTCGCTACCGTTTATCCATTCGAAGCCCTCAGAGTCGTTGTCTCGGGCATAAAGAGCCGGAGTGGACCGATATTGCTCGTTTAGCCGGCGGACCAGCAGCTGCAGCCCCCGGTGTGGAGGCATATCGGTCAGCCACCAATCCAGTCCGTGTTGTTCGCTCCACTCCGCTTCCTGACCAAATTCCGTTCCCATGAAGATCAGCTGCTTGCCGGGGTGTGCCCACTGATAAGCCAGGTAGGCGCGAAGATTGGCCAGCTGCTGCCACCGGTCACCGGGCATTTTGCGCAGCATCGATCCCTTGCCGTGCACCACCTCGTCGTGGCTGATCGGCAGCAGAAAGCTCTCCGTAAACGCGTATACCAAGGAGAAAGTCGCCTCGTTATGATGCCAGCCGCGGTTAATCGGGTCCTCTGCGATGTAGGCCAGCGAATCATGCATCCAGCCCATGTTCCACTTCAGCCCAAAACCTAGCCCACCGCCACTGGTAGGAGCCGTGACGCCGGGGAACGCCGTGGATTCTTCGGCGATCATCACAATGCCGGGATACCGCTTGTAACTGGTGGCGTTGACCTCCTGCAGTAAAGAGATCGCCTCAAGGTTTTCTCGCCCGCCGAATTTGTTCGGGCTCCACTGGCCGGCTTCCCGGGAGTAGTCGAGGTAGAGCATCGAGGCGACCGCGTCCACACGCAGCCCGTCGATGTGGAATTCCTCGAACCAGTACAGCGCGTTGGCCACGAGGAAATTGCGGACCTCGCTGCGGCCGAAATCGAAGATCAGCGTCCCCCAGTCGGGATGTTCGCCAAGCTGCGGATTCGAGTGCTCATAGAGCGGCTGGCCGTCGAACCGGGCCAACGCCCAGGCGTCCTTCGGGAAGTGCGCCGGCACCCAGTCTATGATCACGCCGATCCCGGCCTGATGCAGGGAATCCACCAGGAAGCGGAACTCGTCGGGGTGCCCGAAACGTGAGGTGGGAGCGTAATAGGAGGTGACTTGGTAGCCCCAGGATCCCCCGAACGGATGTTCTGCGACGGGCATCAGCTCGACGTGGGTAAAGCCCATCCAGCTGGCGTAATCGACGAGTTCCTTCGCCAGGTCCCGGTAATCCAGCCCCAATCGCCAGGAACCGAGATGAACCTCGTAAACGCTCATCGCGCTATTGTGCGGATCCCGTGCAGCCCGACCGGCCAGCCAGTCCTCATCTTTGAATACATACCCGGATTCCACCACCCGCGACGCCGTCAACGGCGGCACCTCGGTTCCAAAGGCCATCGGATCGGCTTTATCGACCCACTCCCCACCGTGGCCCAGGATTTCGAATTTATAGCACGCCCCTGCTATAACGTCGGGGACGAAGATTTCCCAGATGCCGGAGGAACCCAGGCTGCGCATGGCATGCTGCCGGCCGTCCCAACTGTTGAAATCTCCTTTGACCCGCACGGCCTGCGCGTTGGGCGCCCAGACGGCGAAGCTGACACCGGTAATGGAACCCAGCTCCGAGTGATAGCGCTGGACGTGGGCCCCGAGAGCCGTCCAGAGTGTCTCATGCCGGCCCTCGCCAATCAGATGCAAGTCCATTTCACCCAGCGTCGGAAGGTAGCGATACGGATCGTCCGCCGCCGTCGTCTTTCCGCCGTGGTAGCCGATTTCCAGCCGGTAGTCGGGCACATGCCCGGGCTCCGCCGCGTCCAGGACGGCTGTCCAGATACCGCCATATTCGTGCGTCATAGGGAATTTGCCGTCTGCCGTGACGACGGCGGCGGATTCGGCCAGATGCCGCAGCGTGCGGATCGTGACCAGACCGTTGGCGTCCAGATGTGCACCCAGGACCGAGTGCGGCGCGTAGTAGGTGCCATCCGACACCCGTGCCAGCACCTGAGAGTCGACGGCCAACGGACGCCTCGCCGCGCTGAACGTATCAGCGGTTCCGCCCTGCGGTAGCTGCGCGCCCTGCCCCACCTGACCGCCTTGCTGCTGCATTCCGCCTTGCTCCTGCTCCCCGTTACTTTCCGAACTAGTGCTGCCCATGGCGTCCCCGCTTTCCATTGCATCCAATGTCTTCCGCACGGCGCGCACTGGAACGTGCGTCCAGGCCGGCCTGTTGCGAAGTTCGTAAACGACCTCATACAAGGCCTTGTCCAGCCACAGCGCCCGGAACAGCGCCGAATCCGTCTCAATGGCACCCGGCTCAACGCCTTGGTAGCCGCGAATAAATGCCGCAGTGGCAGCCTCGACCCAGATCGCAGTCCGGTCCGCTTCTGAGGCATGTCCATCAGAGCTTGCCGCAGCATAATCGAAGGAGCGCAGCATGCCGACGACGTCGCGCAGCGGCAGATCCGGCTGGTTCCGTTCGGCCACCGGGCGCAGCGGCTCCCCCTCAAAATCCAGGATCAGCCAGCGTTCCCCAGCTGGGGTATCCGCATGCAGCAGCTGCCCCAGGTGCAGATCTCCGTGTATCCGCTGCAGCGCCGGAAGCTCCTTGACCTCAGACAGCTTGGAAATGACTCCCTCAACGCGGTCCCGATACGGCCCGACAACGTCTTCGGCCTGGGACCAGGCCCACCGGATCCGGGACGCGATGGCTTCGACAAAGGCATCGCGTTCCTTTCCAAGGCCCTGATGTGAGCCCATGCTGCTGAGCAGGCTGCGATGAACGCCGGCGGTGGCAGCGCCGATAGCCGACGCCTGGGCAGTGAAGTCCTCGCCGGCGCGGGCGGCCGCCAGTGCCAGGCCCCAGACATCCTTACTATCCCGGACAAATTCGTGCATCACCGCGAGGTTTCCCTCTACCGGGCCGTCCGGGCCGGTCCAGCTGCCCGTCGCCCAGCCATGTAGCGCAGGAACCTCGACGCAACCAGCTGCGGTCAGCGCCGCACCCACCTCCACATCCGGGTTGACTCCGGCGCCGAGCACGCGGAAAAACTTGATAATGACGGGCTTGTCTGCGCTCTGGACGACGACGGAAGTGTTCGACTGCTCGCTGCTGAGCACCCTGGCATCGCCAAGGTCTTCGCTGCGCGATTCACGGAAGGTCGGGCTGCTGAAGGCCGTCGCCGTCCCTTCGGTGACGGCTGAGCTTCCGCGGAGCAGGTCCAGCCAGGCGGAAACGAAGACCGGGTCATGCGGTGCGTCGTAGATCCACAGCCGTCCCAAAGCCGGGTCTTCAATTTCCGCCACCAACGCGGCTGCGGCACCGGCCAGCGGTGCCGACCGAAAGCTCAACGGCACCTGGAGAACCTGTGTCCGGTTGCCGTCATCGACCGCTATATAGTGCACTTCGAGGCCCACCATGGCGTCGGCGGCCCCAGCCGGATCTGAGTCCGTCAGCCGAAAGCCGCCGGCCGAATGCAGCGCAACGGTACTGCCCTTGGCCGGATACCAGCGCTGCTGCGGGAGCCAGGTGGCCAGGAGCTCGGGGATGCCGGCCGTCAGTCCGGGCATCACAGATCCCGCCCGGGCATCGGGATGATGGGCATCGCCTGCGTCTGCGGCGACGCTGAATTCGACGATGACGAGCGCAGCCGGAGCCAGAAGAAGTCGTAGCTGCCCAGGGTCAGGGTGAGCATGCCGTCCTCTTCGATGGGCGGGAAGACCGTCCCGCCGAACACATCGCGCAGACCCCGGCCGGCCAGTGCGGGCAACCGCAGCTGCGTGGCAACAGGATGCTGGGAGAGGTTGAAAACGCACAGCAGCGTCTCCGCCCGTTCGCCCTCCGGATTTCCTTCGGGAATGTCCCGCACAAAGGCCAGCACCGACTCGGAGGTCGCTTCGACGTTGTGGTAACTGCCCAGCCCAAACGCGGGGTGCGCGCGCCGGACAGCCAGGATCTGCCTGTTCCAGTGCAGCAGCGAGCTGGCATGGGACGTTTGCGCCTCCACATTCACGTGATTGTGGTGGTACACCAGTGACTGGATCACGGGCAGATACAGCTTCCCAGGGTCCGCGTTGGAAAAGCCCGCATTCCGGTCCGGGGTCCACTGCATGGGCGTCCGGACGGCGTCCCGATCGGTCAGCCAGATATTGTCTCCCATGCCGATCTCGTCCCCGTAATACAGGAACGGGCTGCCCGGCAGGGACAGCAGCAGGGCATTGATCATTTCCATCTCCGCCCGGGAGTTATCCAGCAGCGGGGCCAGCCGTCGGCGGATCCCGATGTTGGCGCGCATCCGCGAATCCGGGGCATACCAGCCCAGCATTGCCTCGCGCTCCTCGGCGGTGACCATTTCCAGCGTGAGCTCATCATGGTTGCGCAGGAAGGTGCCCCACTGAGCCCCGGCGGGGATGTCCGGCGTGTCGATCATGGTCTGGATGATCGGGGCGGCCTTCTGGTCGCGCAGCGCATAATACAGCCGGGGCATGATCGGGAAGTGGAAGGCCATGTGGCACTCCGGAGCCTGCTCGGTGCCGAAGTACTCCACCACTTCCTCCGGCGGCTGGTTGGCCTCGGCAATGATCACGCGTCCGGGATAGTTTTCATCTACCATCGCGCGCAGCTGACGCAGGAACTCGTGGGTGGGGGCCAGGTTCTCGCAGTTGGTGCCCTCCTCCGCGAAGAGATAGGGGATGGCGTCGGCCCGGAAGCCGTCGATGCCTTGGTCGAGCCAGAACTTGACCACATCGAAAATGGCCTCGACCACCTTGGGGTTCTCGAAGTTCAGATCCGGCTGGTGGCTAAAGAAGCGGTGCCAGAAGAACTGCCGACGCACCGGGTCGAAGGTCCAGTTCGATTCCTCTGTGTCGACGAAGATGATGCGTGCGTCCTGGTACTTCTCGTCCGTATCGCTCCACATATAGAAGTCGCCATACGGACCGTCGGGATCTTCACGGGACTGCTGGAACCAGTCGTGCTGGTCCGAGGTGTGGTTGACCGGCAGGTCAATGATGACGCGCACACCGCGGGCGTGCGCCTCCGCCACCAGACGCTTGAAGTCCCCTAGGCTGCCGAACTCGTCGAGCACTGTGTAGTAATCGCGGATGTCATAGCCACCGTCGCGCAACGGGGAATCGAAGAACGGCGGCAGCCACAGGCAGTCGATGCCCAGCCACTGCAGGTAGTCCAGGCGCTGGATCAGGCCGGAGAAGTCGCCGGATCCGTCGCCATTGGCATCGGCAAAGCCGCGCACCAGCACCTCGTAGAATACGGCCTTGCGGTACCAGTGCGGGTCGTGTTTGAGCCCCGGGGCATTCAGGTTGAACTGCGTGGTGATGTTGGGTGCCGCAAAGGTCATCGTTGCCGCCTTACATGCAGAATATGGGCTGGTTCCCGGTACGCGTCGAGCCGGAAATAGTTTTCGCTTCCCCAATGCCAGCTTTCGCCGGTGATCAGTTCATCCACCGTAAACGTTCCCGGTGCGGCACCGGAATCCCCGGTACCGGAATCGAGGTCTGGGGGATCGAGCTGGAGGGCCGCAAGGTCCAGGTAGATCGCGCCTTCGCGTGCACTGTGCGGATCCAGATTGACGACGACGATAATCGTGTCCTTGACGGTGCTGCCGTCGGGCCGATGAATGGTTTTGTGCTTGCTGAACGCGATCGTCGCGGCATCCGAGGTCCCCTGGATGGTGATGTTCGACAGGTCCATCAGCGCCGGGTGGTCCCGGCGGATTTGGTTCAGCCGCGTGACATACGGCGCCAGCGATCTGCCGGCAGCTTCCGCCGCGGCGAAGTCCCGCTGCTTGTATTCAAATTTTTCATTGTCGATGTATTCCTCGGCGCCGGGGCGGGCAATGTGCTCGTAGAGTTCGAATCCGGCATACATCCCCCACAGCGGGCTGCCCATTGATGCCAGCACCGCCCGGATTTTGAACGCCGCCGGTCCCCCGTACTGCAAATACTCCGTCAGAATATCGGGGGTATTGACGAAAAAATTGGGCCGGAAGAACGCCGGGGTCTCATGGCTGATCTCCTGCAGGTACTCCTCGACTTCTTCCTTGGTGTTGCGCCAGGTGAAGTAGCTGTAGGACTGCTGGAATCCCGCTCGGCCCAAGGCCCGCATCATGGCCGGCCGCGTGAACGCCTCGGCCAGGAACACCACCTCGGGGTGAGCGGCGTTGACCGTCCCGAGCAGCCATTCCCAGAACCAGACCGGTTTGGTATGCGGATTATCCACCCGGAAAATCTTCACTCCCTGGGCGATCCAGAGTTCGACTATCCGCAGGATTTCCCGGGACAACCCGTCCGGATCGTTGTCGAAGTTCAGCGGATAAATATCCTGGTACTTCTTCGGCGGATTTTCCGCGTAAGCGATGGAACCGTCCACCCGGGTGACGAACCATTCGGGATGGTCCCGGGCCCACGGATGGTCCGGGGCGCATTGCAGCGCCAGGTCAAGGGCAACTTCGAGGCCCAGCGCCTGCGCCTGTCCCACGAAGGCGGCAAAGTCCTCAAAACCGCCCAGATCCGGATGGATAGCGTCGTGGCCGCCCTCATCCGAGCCAATGGCCCAGGGCGATCCGGGATCGGCTGGCCGGGCGATCAGCGAATTATTCGGGCCCTTGCGATTGACCTTGCCGATCGGGTGGATGGGCGGCAGGTAGATGACGTCGAAGCCCATCTGGGCCACCGCTGCCAACCGCCCGGCCGCCGTCCGGAACGTACCGCTGGTCCATTCCCCCGTCGCCGGGTCACGGACGGCGCCTTCGGAACGCGGGAAGAACTCGTACCAGGAGCCCCGCCCGGCTGCGTCCCGTTCGACCTGGATGGGATAGGCGGCGCTGCGGGTAACCAGTGCGCTAATCGGCAAACGGTCGACGGCGGCGAGCACCGTCGGGTGCGTTCCGGCGCCAAGCCTGTCGGGCACGGCCAGCGTGGCGTCCGCCAACTGTCCAGCGGCGGCCCTGAACGTCTTTGCATCGGCAGCCAACCGGCCGTCGTCGCCCGCGGCCTTGGCCAGCAGCGCAGCGCCCTCGGCCAGCATGACCTCGACATCCACATCCGCGGCAATTTTGACTTCCGCGTTGTGCTGCCAGGTGGCGAAGAGATCGGCCCAGCCCTCAATGGCGAAGGACCAGCGTCCCGTGCTGGGCGGCGTCAGCAGCCCGGCCCACCGGTCCGATCCCTTTCCCAGCGGCCGGAGCCGGGTCCGCTGGTTCTCCGTGCCCTGGGCATCCAGTAACACTGCGTGGACGCCAAGAACGTCATGGCCTTCGCGGAACACCGTGGCGGCAACTTCCAGATCAGCCCCGGGGACTGCCTTGACGGGAAACTGGCCGCCCTCAACGACGGGGGAAACAGCGGTAATGGGGATGCGGCCGAACCGGAGTCCTTCCATAACACTGGTAGGGGCTGACGCTGCGCCGGACGGTCCTGCTTTGGAAGTAGTCACAAGATAGACGTTATCGAGAAAGGACCCGGATTGCTAAGGTCGCGCGGATTCGGTCGCCGTATGCCGGCTGCGCAACGCCATATTAAGCGGCCTTTCCCCTGCCGCCTTTGCTGCTTTAACAGATGACCGGATGAGTGCGCTAATGTGGCGCAAATGAAGGCAATCCGCAGATTCACCGTCCGTACAGTACTTCCGGAGCCGATCTCCGCACTGGCGGCCTTGGCCACCAATCTCCGATGGTCCTGGCACCTGCCCACCCGTGAACTTTTTGCCACCCTCAATCCGCAGATCTGGAAAGAGAGCAAGCACGACCCGGTGACGTTCCTCGGGTCCGTTGGACGCGAAGAGCTGCAGCAGCTCGCGGCCGACCCCGCCGTCGTCGCCCGCGTTCGGCGCGCCGAAGAAGACCTCACGCACTACCTGACCAAGCCCCGCTGGTACCAGGGCCTCGGGGCCTCCGCACCGAAATGCATTGCGTATTTCTCCCCCGAATTCGGCGTCGCCGAGGCTCTTCCGCAATATTCGGGCGGACTGGGCATCCTGGCCGGTGACCACCTCAAGGCCGCCTCGGACCTCGGCGTGCCGCTGATCGGTGTCGGCCTGCTGTACCAAGCGGGTTACTTCAAGCAGTCGCTGTCACGTGATGCGTGGCAGCAGGAAACCTATCCATTGTTGGACCCTGACAATTTGCCGCTGACGCTGTTGCGCGAAGCGGACGGTACGCCGGCGCAGGTGCGGCTGCCGCTGCCGGAGGGACGCCAGCTGCTCGCCAATATCTGGCGCGCGGATGTGGGCCGTATTCCGTTGCTGCTGCTGGATTCAAATGTTCAGGGCAACGACGACGCCGCCCGCACCATCACGGACCGGCTTTATGGCGGCGGCGGGGACCACCGGCTGCAGCAGGAACTCCTGCTGGGCATGGGCGGGGTCAAAGCACTGCGGATCTATGCGCGTTTGACCGGTGGTGTTGCTCCGGAGGTGTTCCACACCAACGAGGGCCACGCGGGATTCCTTGGCATCGAGAGGATCCGCGAGCTGATGGACCCAGCCGTGACAGCGGAGCCGCTGAGTTGGGGGGCGGCCCTGGCAGCGGGCCGTGCGTCCACCGTCTTTACCACGCACACGCCGGTGCCGGCCGGAATCGACCGGTTCCCGGCCGCGCAGATCCGGCACTTCTTCGGAGCCGGCCTGGCCCCGAACGTGCCGGTGGACAAGGTCCTGGCCCTTGGTGCCGAAGACTACGACGACGGCGACCCCTTCGTCTTCAATATGGCCGTCATGGGGCTGCGGCTGGCGCAGCGCGCCAATGGGGTAGCGAAGCTGCACGGCGTTGTGTCCCGCGGGATGTTTGCCAAACTCTGGCCCGGCTTCGACCACAGCGAGGTTCCGATTACCTCGGTCACCAACGGCGTGCACGTTCCCACCTGGGTGGATCCCCGGCTCAGCGGGCTGGCTGCGGAACGCTTCGGCGCCCAGGTGCTGGATGGACCGGATTGGGGCAAGGTCTATGACGTCCCTGATGCCGATGTCTGGGCTTTGCGCCGGACCCTGCGCAGCGCTTTGGTCAAGGATGTCCGCCGCAGGCTGCGCTCCACCTGGAAAAAACGCGGTGCCGCGGATGCCGAACTGGCCTGGACGGAGAACGTGCTGGATCCGGACGTGCTCACCATCGGTTTTGCCCGGCGTGTGCCCACCTACAAGCGGCTGACGCTGATGCTCCGGGATCCGGCGCGGCTGAAGGCTCTGCTGTTGGATAAGCACCACCCGATCCAACTGGTCATCGCCGGCAAGTCCCACCCGGCCGATGACGCCGGGAAAGCGATGATCCAGGAACTGGTCAGGTTTACCGACGACCCCGCCGTTCGGCACCGGATTGTTTTCCTGCCCAACTACGACATCGCCATGGCCCGCACCCTCTTCCCGGGCTGTGATGTGTGGCTGAACAACCCGCTGCGCCCGTTGGAAGCCTGCGGAACCTCCGGGATGAAGGCCGCCATCAACGGATCGCTGAATCTGTCCGTTATGGACGGCTGGTGGGACGAGCTGTACGACGGCGAGAACGGGTGGGCAATTCCCACCGCGAACGTCGGCACGTCCGCCGAGGAACGGGACGACATCGAAGCGGCGGCTCTTTACGAACTGCTGGAGAATCAGGTGGCGCCGCGATTCTATGGGTCGACGGTGGTCTATGGTTCTGTCCCGAACGGAGCCGGGGCCGCCGGGCCGTCTACGCCCGGCACCGAGGAGCTCCCGACGCATTGGATCTCCATGATCAAACACACCCTGGCAAAGCTTGGGCCGGCCGTCTCTGCGGAGCGGATGGTGCAGGACTACGTGAACCGGTTGTATGAGCCGGCCGCCATCTCCGGCCGCGCTGCCCGCGCGGATGGTTATGCGCAGGCAAAGGACCTCGCCCTGTGGATCGCCCGGGTGCGGGAAGCCTGGCCGCAGCTGGCTGTGGAGCACGTGGATTCCCTCGGGGTGACGGCGGAACCGCAGATCGGTGACACCATTACGGTCCAGGCTTATGTGGCTCTGGGAGGTCTGAACCCGGCGGATGTCAGCGTGGAAACTGCCTACGGCAAGGCGTTGGACAACGATCAGCTCAGCGATACCACGATTGCCGTTCTGGACCGGTTCGAGGACCTGGGGCAGGGCCGGTATCTGTTCAGCGGCGACATCGTGGTGGACCGCGCGGGAAGCTTCGGCTACACCGTGCGCGTGCTGCCGAACCATGGCGCGCTGGCAAGCAAGGCTGAACTGGGACTCATCGCCAACGCCTAGCAAGCACTGGATCCGGCACCCGCAGCCTCCGGGGTGCTCCTTTCGGAACTGGTGTTCACCAACAGAGCTGGAAGGGGCACCGCCGGATTCAGCTGTACGGAACCGCTGCGCCCGCTAGCAGCGGAATATGCTGATGGAGTTCGCTTCGACGCGGCAGGTCCCGCCGGCGATCGCCCGCTCGCTTTGCCGGGCGCTGTGATCCTCCGCTGTGGTGAACCGCAGCTCGAAGCTGCGGGCCACGCCGTCGTCGTCGGTCAGGTCCGGAAGGGTAACCGACGTTGGTGCACCCCCGGCGTTGAAGACCACAAGCCCGTCCAGCAGACCTGCCGGGGAACCCATCAGCATCTGCAGCACACGTTCGGCCGGATTGTGCCAGCGCTCCTGCGTCATCGGCGTGCCATCCGCCGTATACCAGTGCAGGTACGAGCTCTCGCCTCGGGACGGATAGCCGCTGGGCTGGTGCGCCAGGAAATCGCGGCGCACGCGGATCAGCCGTTTTGTCGCCGCGAGCATCTGACGCGCCGGGGCGTCCAAGGTCCAGTCCAGCCAGGCGGTTTCGTTGTCCTGGCAATAGGGATTGTTGTTGCCCCGCTGGCTGTGCGCAATTTCGTCGCCGGCGGTAATCATCGGAACCCCGAGGGACAACAGCAGGGTTGCCATCATATTCCGCGCCGTCCGGGCCCGAGCGGACAGAATTCCATCATCATTGGTGGACCCCTCCACCCCGTGGTTCCAGCTCCGATTATGATCCGGACCATCCCTGTTGTCCTCCCCGTTGGCCGTGTTCTCCTTGTGGTTGTAGGACACCAGGTCGGCCAGGGTGAAACCATCATGGGCGGTGACGAAATTGACCGACGCCAGCTGGCTGCGGCCGGACGCAGCGAAAAGGGCTGCGGAGCCGGCCAGCGAGTCGGCCAGCGGTGCCAGCGTGCCGCCGGTCTCCCCCGCGGCCAGGGCAGCCTGATCCGACAGCCAGAAATCCCGGACCGCGTCCCTGTAGTGATCGTTCCAGTCCACCCAGCCTGCCGGGAATCTGCCGGTCTGCCAGCCGCCGCCGCCCAGGTCCCACGGCTCAGCGATCAGTTTGATCCCCGCCAGGGCTTTATCCGTGGCGGCCGCGATCAGGAAGGGATGCAGCGCGCGGAACTCATTGGCTGCGTTGCGGGCCAGCGAGACCGCCAGATCGAAGCGGAAGCCATCAATGTGGAATTCCTCGACCCAATAGCGCAACGAGTCCAGCGTCATCTGCACCACGCGCATTTCGCTGAAGTCCAGCGTGTTCCCGCAGCCCGTGCTGTCCGCGTAACGTCCGTCCTCGTGACGGTAATAGGTCCCGTCCCCCAATCCGCGCCAGCACAACGCCGGCAGCTGCGCCGGGCCTTCAGCGGTGTGGTTGTAAACGACGTCCAGAATGACCTCGATCCCCGCCGCATGCAGGAGCTTGATCATGCCTTTGAGCTCGTCCTGTACCGCCTGCGGCCCTGCTGCCTGTGCGGCAGGACTGGCGTAAGAGACCTGCGGGGCGAAGTAGCCCAACGTGTTGTAGCCCCAATAATTCTTCAGTCCCCGGGTCCGCAGGTGCGGCTCGTCGATGTGGAAGTGCACGGGAAGAAGCTCGACGGCGGTAATGCCGAGGTCGAGCAGGTAACCAATCATTGCCGGATGCGCCATGCCGGCGTAACTACCCCGTAGTTCCGCGGGAATTTCCGGATGGAGCATGGTCAGGCCCTTGACGTGCGCCTCGTAAATGACCGTATTCCGCCACGGCGTGTGCCCAGCTGTGCCATGATCGTGGCCCCAGTCGAAGGCACTGCCCATCCGCACCGAGCTATACAGGACGGCGCCGGAGGCGGTGCGCTCGTCGATGTAGCGGCCGTAGGGATCGAGCAACAGCTGCGACGTTTCCGGATCGAAGCCCGACGCCGGGAAGCCTGACGCCTCGATACCGGCCGGAGCTGACATTTCCGGACCTTCTCCGGCCGGGACCCGAACGCCGCGGAACCCGTAACGGCTTCCCACCGGGACGCCCGTCACGGTGCCGTGATGGACGCCATCACTGCAATCCGGAAGCAGCACGTGACGCCAGGAACCTCCGGGAGCCTGGACGTACATCTCTACCTCGTCCAGTTCCGGAGCGTATACGGCAACGTTGACGCGGTCTCCGGCGCCGCCGGCGCCGTGACCTTTCGACGGCAACGGCCCGCTCAGGCCGAGCGGGAACGGGCGCGACCGTGCCGCTCCCAAAGGTCTTGCCGCTTCGGGGTTTTCCCCAGCGTCGGGGTCTCCCCTCGTGCCGCGCCGCACGGTCGGCACGCGTGGATCGGTCATCGAAGCCTTCAGACGGTGGCCGAGCGCTGCCGGGAGATCTCGTACAGGGTGATGCCAACCGCCATCGACGCGTTGAGCGATTCCATTGCCGAATCGATCGGGATGGAGACGATCTGATCGCAGTTTTCCCGCACCAGACGGGAGAGTCCCTTTCCTTCCGAACCCACTACGATGCAGATGGGCTCCGCGGCCAGCGTCAGGCCGGGCAGTGAAACATCCCCGTCGCCGTCCAGCCCGAGAACGAAGATCCCCATATCCTTGAACGCCGCAAGCGCGCGGTTCAGATTCGGCGCCTTGGCAACAGGGACGCGGACGGCTGCTCCAGCGCTGGTCTTCCACGCCGAGGCGGTCACGCCGACGCTGCGGCGCTCCGGAACAATCACCGCATGGCCGCTGAATGCGGAGACGCTGCGGATGATCGCCCCGAGATTGCGGGGATCGGTAATGCCGTCCAGGGCGACAAACAAAGGCGCGTTGCTGATGTACCCCTTCTTCCATTTGGTCATGGTTTCCTGCGCGAGGTCCACGGCATCCTGGTACTCATACGGGGGGATCTGCAGCACCAGGCCCTGGTGCACGGCATCTTCCGTCATCCGGTCAAGCTCCGGCTTGTGGGCTTCCATCAACGGGATGCCGCGGTCCGCCGCAAGCTTCAACGACTCGCGGACCCGCTCATCCATCTCGATCCGGGCGGCGACGTAGAGAGCTTTGGCGGGAATCCCGGCCCGCAGGGCTTCCACCACTGAGTTGCGTCCGGTCACCATTTCTTCGGTGGCGCGGCCCTTGGGACCATTGCGTCCGGCACGGCCACGTGAGGCAGGGCTTTCGCTGCCGTGCTTGGCAGCGGAGCGGTCAGCAAGCTGCCTGGACTTAAACGCCTTATGGTACGGACGCTCATCCGCCTTGGGAGTGGGGCCTTTCCCCTCCAGGGATTTCCGGCCGTGGCCGCCGGTTCCGATGGTGGGGCCCTTTTTGAGCTTGCGCACGGCACCTGCGCGGGAAGAATTGGCCATCGTAAAACCCTAACGGTTGGTGGAGCCGCGTTAGGGGCTCCGGAAATCTAACATGTCATGGACGTATACTGCTCCACGGACTACTAGTTTACCGACCGTGCCCAAATCCGCCGACGCCAGGCGGTTCAGTTTTTCCGCAGCGACCAGCTGGCGCCGTCTGCGGAGTCCGCAATGCCGATTCCGGCCACGGCCAGTGCATCCCGGATCGCGTCCGAGGCAGCCCAGTCTCCGGCGCTGCGCGCCACCTGCCGGGCCTGCAGCCGGGCTTCCACCAGTGTCTGAAGAGCACGCAGCGCGGCCGGATCGCCGCCGGCGTCCTTCCACTGCGGATCCATCGGGTTGATGCCCAAAGCCGTCGTCATGGCGCCGACCTGGCGGTAAGTCTGGAGAAGCACGCTTTCACCGGCAGTGCCATCTGCTAAGGCGGTGTTGCCGTCGGCCAGGGCGGTGTTGCCGCGGCGCACCGTATCGTGGAGCACCGCGAGCGCGGCAGGGACGTTCAGGTCCTCATCCATGGCGGCCTCAAACGCTGCAGGCACAGCGCCTGACCCCGCTGTGGCAGCCGCTGCGGCCGGTCCGAGCGCCTTCGCCGCGTTCGTCAGGAAGCTCTGGATCCGATCGACGGCAGCAGCGGCCTCCGGCAAGGACTCGGGCCGGTAATCGAGTACAGACCGATAATTCGCCTGACCCAAGTAGTACCGCACCACCAGCGCGGGCGCCTGTTCCAACAGCTGAGCCGGGCTGACGGTGTTCCCGACGGACTTGCTCATCTTCTCGCCGCGGTACGTGACCATGCCGTTATGCAGCCAGAAGTTTGCGAAGCTTCGTCCTGCTGCCTGCGACTGTGCCATTTCGTTTTCATGATGCGGGAACCGCAGGTCCAGTCCGCCGCCATGAATGTCAAAGGCATCGCCGAGGTACTTCCCCACCATTGCGGAGCACTCCAGGTGCCAACCGGGGCGTCCGGCACCCCACGGACTGGACCATGCCGCCGTCGCCGGCTCCCCTGCCTTGTGGCCTTTCCAGAGGGCAAAGTCCCGTGGATCCTTCTTCCGGCCGCTGAACTCGAGGTCCACATCTGCGGCTGCCTGCATGTCGTCCAGTCGCTGGTGCGTCAGGGAACCGTAGCGGTCCCACGACCGGACATCGAAATAAACATCTCCGGAACCGTCCGGCGCAGAATAGGCGTGGCCGCGGTCCATCAGCTCCTGGATCAGGGCATGCATTTCGGGAATATGACCTGTAGCGCGGGGCTCATACGTCGGTCGGGCGACTCCCAAGGCGTCATAAGCTTCCTCAAAAGCCTGTTCAAAACGGTACGCCAGCGCCCACCACTGCTCGCCGGCTTCCGCGCTCTTGGACAGGATTTTGTCATCTATGTCCGTGACATTACGGACCACGGTGACCTTGAGCCCGCGATACCGCAGCCAGCGGGTCAGCTGGTCGAAGGCCAAGGCGGAACGCAGATGGCCAATGTGCGGCTCACCCTGCACGGTGGCGCCGCAGTAGTACAACGAGGCTTCCCCTTCGGTCAGGGGAAGAAAGTCGCGGATTTCGGCAGTGGCGGAATCGTAAAAGCGCAGGGTCACCGTTCTAGGCTAGCGGATCGGACTGCCGGACTTGTCCGCTCATGGCGCAGCTATTCGGTGCGGCAGATCAGCGCCGTGGCGATGGCGGCGATTCCTTCACCCCGCCCGGTAAAGCCCAGTGTGTCGCTGGTCGTAGCGGAAATGCTGACGGGAGCACCGACCGCAGCGCTGAGGGCATGCTGCGCTTCCTCCCGGCGCGGGGCGAACTTTGGTTTGTTGCCGACGAATTGCACGGCGATATTGCCGATCTCAAAGCCGGCATCCCGGACGATCCGGGCCGCCTGAGCCAGCAGCGTCACGCCACTGGCCCCTTTGAATTCGGGCCGGTCCGTGCCGAAATGGGTCCCAAGATCGCCCAGCCCGGCGGCTGAAAACAACGCATCCGCCGCCGCGTGCGACACCGGATCGCCGTCGGAATGACCGGTCAGTCCACGTTCACCGGGCCAGAAAAGACCGGCCAACCACAAGGGCGCGGTCTCACCCGCCGGGGCGAAAGCATGGACATCCAGCCCAATTCCGGTCTGCGGAAGGGCTCGGCGTGCACTGTCCATGGCTATCCCTCGACCCAACGGGGTGCGAGCGGACCGGCCAGCAAGGCCTCGGCGAGCAGCAGGTCCCATGGGCCGGTGATTTTCAGGCTGCTCGCGGAGCCCTTCACCACATAGACGTCAACGCCGGCTGCCTCCACCAACATCGCGTCGTCCGTCACAGCTTCCAGCTGCTCAGCATTCAACCCCGCCGCGGCATCGTGGGCACGGCGAAGGGTAATCAGATCGAATCCCTGTGGGGTCTGGACCGAACGCAACGCTGCACGGTCCGGAGTCGACCGTACGCACTCAGCGGCGATTCCCGTGCTCGCAGATCTCTCAACTACTTTGACTGTATCGGTCACCGGCAGGGCCGGGATGACGGCCAACGCACCGGCTGCCAGGGTCTGCGCGACGCGATGGTAGACCTCCACAGGGGTTAAAGGCCGGGCCGCGTCTTGGATTAGTACGGCTGTCACCTCGGCGTCCAAAGCAGCCAGCGCCGCCCGCACCGACTCCGCCCGGGTGGCACCGCCGTCGACCGTTGTGATCTTTGGGTAGCGGTCGGTATCCAGTGACTCGCAGAGCGCGCGCAGGTCAGCATCCCCGGCCGGAAGCGCCACGCAAATCTGCCCCGCTATCCTCGCCGACACTACGGTACGCAGGGTGTGCAGCAGCATCGGCTCGCTGCCGACCGGCACCTTGGCCTTGGCCATGCCAAATCCCAGCCGTTCGCCGGATCCGGCCGCGACGACGATGACGGCGAGCTTGTTTTTCCCCTGTGTTTCCATGCGCCTAAGCGTAGCGCCCCGTCTCCATGCGCCCACGCCCGGCGTTGTCGTCCAGTGCCGCGCGCCACTGGACGTTGGCCAGCAGAAAGCCCCGGTACCCATGGGCACCGGGGCTTTTGCCGTTCTAAACGAAGAGGTCCGCTTTGACCTAGGAGGCCAGAACCTCATCCAAGACAGTGGCGGCCTTGTCTTCATCGGTCTTTTCCGCCAACGCCAGCTCGGAAATCAGAATCTGCCGGGCCTTGGCCAGCATCCGCTTCTCGCCCGCGGAAAGCCCACGGTCATGGTCACGGCGCCAGAGATCACGTACAACCTCCGCAACCTTGATCACATCACCGGAGGCCAGTTTTTCAAGATTGGCCTTGTACCGGCGTGACCAGTTGGTGGGTTCCTCGGTAAACTCGGCACGGAGAACATCAAAAACCTGTTCCAGCCCTTCCTTGCCGACGACGTCCCGCACGCCGACGAGGTCTACATTGTCTGCCGGTACTTCGATGGTTAGGTCACCCTGCGCCACCTTGAGCTTGAGATACATCTTCTCTTCGCCCTTGATGGTGCGCATCTTGATCTCCTCGATCTTCGCTGCGCCGTGGTGGGGGTATACTACTGTCTCGCCGACCTCAAAAAGCATGTGGTTTCTCCCTTTCCCGGATCCCAGTTTAGCACGATTCCGCCCCCTCCCGGTGGCGTTTTCGCAGGTCAGCGCCAGCTAGTGACCAGCTCTCGGTGCTAAATGGATACCCGAAAGGCCTTGACGAAACAACATTTCAATGCAGGCGGTCCGGCCCGAAATCGACGGCGCAGATCGTCAGGGAAGATTTCGCACCTGCGATCGTTACTGGCCGAAGCGTGACCAGCGCCTGTTTCCAGATAAGCTGAGGCGGAATACTGTTGGCCTTTCTATGAGGAGTTCTAGACGTGAGAATCGCTGCGAGCAAGCGGATAGTCAATCGTGCACAGCGCATCAGCCTGATTGCACTCATCGGCGCAGGTGCGCTCGCGGTCTCTGGCTGCAGCTATATCAACCCGCAGAGCACCGGCCAGATCTACTCGCCCTCGGATGGGGTGCGTTCCGACATGGGCAGCCTGGAATTGCGCAATATCCTGATCGTCTCCAGCGGCGAAAACAAGCCCGGCCGGATCATTGGCGCGGTGTTCAATACCTCTGATAGCGACATCCAGCTGACCATCAGCGGACCTGCAGGCTCGCAGACGAAGATCGCCGTCAAGGCTCATGGCGATTATTACCTGACTGAAAAGTCCGACTCGTCCATTCTGAGCAGCGTTAGCGCGGCGCCCGGGGCGATGGAAGTGCTCAAGCTCGCACAGACCGGCAGTACCGGCCCGCAGACGTCTGAACTCAACGTCCCGGTCCTGGACGGGACGCTCAAGGAGTACCGGCAGTACGTTCCCACCCCAAGCCCGGAATCAACGTCCAGCCCGTCCTCCAGCTCCAGCCCATCCAGCAGCGCCACGGCCACGTCCGGCAGCTGACCGGTACGACGGGCTGACCGGTACGACGGCGGCGCCCACGCCGTGCGCCGCCGCACCGGTCAGGGCTCGAACTTGTAGCCCAAACCGCGGACCGTGACCAGGTAGCGGGGCATCGAAGAGTCCTTTTCGATCTTGCTGCGCAGCCGTTTCACGTGCACATCCAGCGTCTTGGTATCGCCGACGTAATCCGAGCCCCAGACCCGGTCAATGAGCTGGCCACGGGTGAGCACCCGCCCGGAGTTGCGTAGCAGCATTTCCAGCAACTCAAACTCCTTCAGCGGCAGCAGCACGGGTACCCCGCCTACGCTGACCACATGACGCTCAACGTCCATCCGTACCGGTCCGGCCTGCACGGTGGCCGTAATGAGTTCTTCCGGTTCCGCCTGCCGCCGGAGCACAGCCCGAATCCTGGCGACCAGTTCCCGGGCTGAGTAGGGCTTGGTGACGTAATCATCCGCCCCCAGCTCCAGGCCGACAACCTTATCGATCTCCGCATCCTTGGCGGTCAGCATGATGATCGGGACGCCGGAACGTTGGCGCAGAGCCCGGCAGACTTCCGTCCCGGAGAGCCCCGGCAGCTGCAGATCGAGCAACACCAGGTCCGCCCCCGTCCGGTCGAATTCCGTGACGGCGTCGAGCCCGTTGTCCACTACCTGGACCTCGTAGCCTTCCTTGCCGAGCAGATACGACAATGGGTCGGAAAAGGATTCTTCATCTTCAACAATCAAGATTCTGCTCACGCAGTGGCTCCTTGGTTTTTCTGGACGCGCGCGTCGCCGGTAGTGAAATGGTTTCCGGGCTGTGGCACCGCCGGTTCGGGCACCGCGTGATCCGCTACCGCAGGTTCCGGGCTGCCCTCCATCTCCGGCAGGCGGACGGTAAAGGTGGAGCCGCTACCGGGTTGCGACCAAAGCGTTACTTCGCCGCCGTGGTTGGCGACGATGTGCTTGACGATGCTCAAGCCAAGCCCGGTACCACCGGTATGCCGGGACCGCGCCGCATCGGCACGATAGAAGCGCTCAAACACGCGTTCCTGATCCTCCGCACTGATGCCGTCGCCCTGGTCGGTCACAGCGATATTGACCAGGCCGTCCGCGGAATTTGTACCTATCCCGATTCGGGTGTTCTCCGGCGAATACCTCACGGCGTTGTCAATCAAATTCCGAAGGGCTGTGACCAGCAGATGCTGGTCCCCGTAAACCGCCCGGTCCGCGTGGCCCCCCACGGCGAAACTGATGTTCTTGTTCTCGGCCGTCAGTCTGGAACGATCCACGGCTTCGGCAATCACCGCGTTCAGATCAACCGCTTGCCCCTGCTGCACCACATCAGTGCCCTGCAGCCGCGACAGCTCAATGATGTCCTGGACCAGCGCCGCCAGCCGTGCGGCTTCCGTGTGGGTGCGCTTGGCGAATCGCCTGACGGCCTCCTCGTCTTCGGCCGAAGCCTCCAACGCTTCGGCCAGCAGCGAGATGGCGCCAACGGGCGTCTTCAACTCGTGCGAAACATTGGCCACGAAGTCATTGCGGACCGCCTCCGTCCGAGTGATCTCCGTGCGGTCGTCGGCCAGCAGCAGGATGTATTCCTCCCCCAACGGAGCCACCCGCACCTGGAGCACAATGGTTCCCTGCCCTAACGGGCCCCGCGGCAGTTCCAGCGCGGCTTCCGCGATAACGCCGTCGCGCCGCACTCTCGCGGTCAGCTGCAGCAGCTCCTGGTGCACCACGGTGTGCCCGCGGACCAGGCCAAACGCGTAGGCGCCGGGGCTCGCGCGAACGACGCCGTCGATCGCGTCCACCACGACAAACGCCCGTCCGACGACGGAGAGGACTTCGGCTGCACCGTCCGGCAGGGTGGGCTCCTCAACCTGCACCGTTTCCCGGCGTTGACGCTCGCTGAGATTAAACGAGATCATGCCAAAGACACCCAGCACAAGGCCGATGATTCCTCCGATTACGCCAATCAGCATGGGGTCCACGCCACTAGCTTAGGCACAGATGCGGCAGCACCTTATCCAGCAGCCTGTCCACAGTGCCGCCGGAATACCCGGCGGAATGCGGGCGAACGGCTGCGTTCAGCCAACGTTCACCCGCTGGTGCCGAAGTGTTCATGAGCTGCTGGAAAACTGGTCCCACAGGCTATGGCTGTAGAACCGTAGCAGTCGGCATTAGGGTACGCTGCACAGCAGTGGCCCGCGCCCATCGAAAGGACGCTCAGTGCGTAAAGTTTTTCAGGCGGAGCTGCATCAAATCGGCGAAGGGCTGATCGAGATATCCCAACTCGTCACAGAGGGCACCGAAAAAGCCGTCCGCGCCTTCCAAGGGGCGGATATCGAGCTGGCCCAGGACGTTATTGCCGCCGATGCCCGAATCGACTTCCTGCAAAATGATCTGGACGAGCGCGCCATCGACATCCTCGCCCTGCAGGGGCCGGTAGCCAGCGATCTTCGGATGATTGTTGGCTCGCTGCGGATGAGCGCGTCACTGGAAAGAATGGGCGACCTGGCCCGGCATATTGCCCAGCTTGCTCGTCTGCGCTACCCGTTGACAGTCATTCCCGCGCCATTGACGTTCACCTTTGACGAACTGGCCCGGCTGGATCTAAAAATTTCCCGGCAGGTCGGCGAACTGCTTCAAACGCGGGATCTGGCACTGGTGACGGAAATCCAGACCGCAAAATCCAGCATCAGCGCACTGCATCGAAGCGTTTTCCACGCCATCGCAGCTCCTGCGTGGCAGGAATCGCCGGCTACCACCGTTGATGTCGCCTTGGCCAGCAGGTACTTCGAGCGTTTCAGCGATCACGGCGTCTCGGTCTCGCGCAAGGTTGCCTATCTGGTGACCGGCCAGTGGCAGCCGGAGGATTTCGTTCTCTGAGCACCTCCGGCTGACCGGGCCCGGCAGACCTAAAGCGCCAACGGCTACTTTTTACCCTGGTTGGCTACTGCCTTAATGGCCTCCGCCGCAGCCGCCGGATCCAGGTACGTTCCGCCCGTATTCAGCGGCTTGAAGTTCCCGTCAAGTTCGTAGACCAGCGGAATCCCGGTGGGGATGTTCAGTGCGGTAATTTCCTCGTCAGAGATACCGTCCAAGTGTTTGACCAGTGCGCGCAGGGAGTTTCCGTGCGCGGTGACCAGCACCGTTTTCCCTGCCGCCAGATCCTTCTGGATGTCCGATTCCCAGTACGGCAGCAGCCGCGCCAGCACGTCCTTGAGGCATTCGGTGCGGGGAATCGAATCTCCCAGATCCGCGTAACGGGGATCGCCGACCTGGGAAAATTCGCTCTCGTCCGGCAGCGGCGGCGGCGCGGTGTCAAAGGACCGGCGCCAGATCATGAACTGTTCCTCGCCGTATTCAGCGAGCGTCTGCGCCTTGTCCTTGCCTTGGAGCGCACCATAGTGGCGTTCGTTGAGCCGCCAGCTTCGCTTGACATCGATCCAGCCGCGGTCCGCCGCAGCCAGCGTCAGGTTCGCGGTGTTCACGGCACGCTTCTGCCGGGACGTATACACGATGTCCGGGAGCAAGTTGTGTTCCACCAGCAATTCGCCGCCGCGGACAGCCTCCCGGCGCCCCTGGTCGTTCAGGTCGACGTCCACCCACCCGGTGAACAGGTTCTTGGCGTTCCATTCGCTATGGCCATGGCGCAGGAGAATCAGCTTGTAAGAGGTCATGCAAGAATCCTAGCCGAGGACGCTCCGCGAGGGCGGCTAGGCTAAGTCCGTGGTGCAACGGGCAGAACGAATCAGTCACCGGACCGGTGGCGTGGCCAAACCCGTCGGCAACATTACCCGCGGCACCACCAATGCCAACCGCCTGCGCCGGGTGGACCGCTGGTTGGCCGGCCCGCAGGCCTGGCGGCTGCGCACCGGAACGTCCGGTGACGGCGGCAACCCCGACGGCGGCCCAAAGCCCGGCCCGCACGGCCCGTTAGTGGTCGATCTGGGATACGGGGCAACTCCCATCACCGCCGTGGAACTGCAGCACAGGCTCGCCGCGGTGAATCCTGCCGTACATGTCGCCGGCATCGAAATTGAACCCGGCCGGGTGACTGCCGCCAAGCCTTTGGAGCACGCGGGGCTCAGCTTTCACTTGGGCGGGTTCGAAATTCCCGTCGCGGGAAATCCCGTGATGGTGCGCGCCTTTAATGTACTGCGGCAATATGAGGAGGCTGACGTCCCGGCTATCTGGGCGATGGTGTGCTCGCGGCTGGCCCCGGGCGGGATCCTGGTCGACGGAACCTGCGACGAGATTGGCCGGCTCAGCAGCTGGGTTGCGGTGAAGCCCGGCGGACCCGTTTCGCTGACCTTGTCCCTGCGGTTCGGCGCGTTCGCCCTGCCCTCGGATGTGGCCGAACGCCTGCCCAAGGCGCTGATCCACCACAATGTCCCCGGCGAGAAGATTCACACCTTCCTCCAGGCACTGGACAACGCCTGGCTGCAGGCCGCGCCATTGGGTGCCTTCGGAGCCCGGCAACGCTGGGTGGCCGGTTGCCAGTCCCTGCGGACCGCGGGGTGGCCGGTCCGCGACGGCCCGGCACGCTGGCGGTTGGGAGAACTAACGGTGGATTGGGCCGCTGTTTCTCCCTCGGTTCAGCTGTAGCTCACCAGGAACCGTATGGCCCGCGATTTCGCTTGCCGCCGCGCCGCGCGTCGCTGACAGCCGGCCGGACATCGGCGAGGTAGACGCCCGCACCGGTGGTTGCCGCGAGTTCGAAGATCAGGAAGAAACCCAGCACCGGTGTCAGGACGAACAGCGCGCTGACTACGGTGGCAGCGAGCGTGATGCCCACCCAGAAGCCTTTAGTCCGCTTGTCCATCCGCTCAAAGTCGGATGGCTTGGTGCGCAGGCAGTCTGCCAGTGCCCATAACGAAAGCGCAAGGGCCAGCAGCCCCAGCAATTGCAGCAGCAGGCCGGGGACGGTTCCGATGAGAATGTGACTAATAAGCACGTGACCAGCCTAGCGGGTTCCCGGTCAGAGCCTGCGCCAGATCGTTCCACAGATCATCCGGGTTCTCGATTCCCACGCTGAGCCGCAGCAGATTCGCTGGAACGGATTCGGGCTCATTGGCGTGCCGGCGGCGACGCTCGATCAGCGACTCGACGCCGCCGAGGGACGTTGCAGGAGTCCACAGTCGCACAGCTTTGACCACCGCGTCAGCTGCCGCCGCTCCACCGCGGACCTCGATGGCCAGGACGGAGCCAAAACCCCGCATTTGCACCTTGGCGCGCTGGTGTCCCGGATCGGTTGCGAGACCGGGGAAGCGCACGGCCTCCACCTGTGGATGCGCCTGCAGTCGCCGGGCAAGCGCCGCGGCGGTCGACTGTGAACGTTCCACCCGCAGTGCCAGGGTGCGCAGACCCCGCAGCGCCAGCCACGCCTCGAACGGACCGGCGATGGCGCCGTGGATGGAGCGGTGGTGCAGCAGTTGGGCACGCAACCCGGCATCGGATGTGACCAGCGCGCCGAGCACCACGTCTGAATGCCCCGCCAGATACTTCGTTACCGAATGCAGAACGACGTCGCTGCCAAGTTCCAGCGGCTGCTGCACCAACGGTGTGGAGAACGTATTATCGGTGACGACGACGGCACCCACGGCCGTTGCCGCAGCGGCGAGTGTGCGCAGGTCGGCGACCTCGAGCATCGGATTGGTCGGACTTTCCAGCCAGAGCATGCCGGCGGCCGCGGAACTGTCAGCCGTGCCGCCGTCGTTCTTACCGCCCGTTCCATTGATGGCGGCAACCGCTGCCTCGGTGTCGGCGATATCCACCGTGCGCAGGGTAAACAGTCCCCGCGCCTGCAGCTCCGAGGCCATCACCAGGGCTCCCTGATACGAATGCCTGGGCATGACCAGCACGCCACCCACCGGGATGAGCGAGAGCGCCGCAGAAACAGCCGCCAGCCCCGAGGAGAAGATCAGGCCCGGCAAGGATGCGCCTTCCAGAGCGGAGAGGGCTTCCTCCAGCGGATCCCAGGTCGGGTTGGAATAGCGCCCGTAGGCCCTGTCTCCGTCCACCACCTGCCCTGTCCCGACGTAGGTGGAGGACAACACAATCGGCGGGTTCACTGGCGCGTCGTGCCCGCGCTCGGGCCGGCCCGCGGCAACAACTACGGTGTCCGGCGCAAGTTCTGCCGGATGTGAGGATGGTGCAGGGTTCGGTGCGGCTTCCTGGCTCATAGCTCCAGATTAGTGCGCGGGCCGGTGCACTTAGGACTTTCATCCGGCCTGTCAGGGATTGTCGGTAGGCTACTGGTGTGACTTCCGCAGCCGTACCCGATCAACTTCCCTTCCCCGCTGAGCCTCTGCCCGGCGTCTGCGTCCAGCAACAGGCGGACAGCGGCCACGGACTGTTCATCGTTTTTGAGGGCGGCGACGGCGCGGGCAAATCGACCCAGGCCGCGTTGCTGGCCACGAAGCTGGAGCGGCTGGGCCACACGGTGCTGCGGACCCGCGAACCGGGTGGCACGCCGGTGGGCGAAAAGCTGCGCGCATTGGTGCTCGAACACGGAAATGGCGACATTGATGCCCGCAGTGAGGCGCTGATTTTCGCTGCCGCGCGCGCCGCGCACGCCGCCCAAGTGATCCGCCCGGCCTTGGCACGCGGGGAATTGGTCATCAGCGACAGGTACGTGGACTCCTCAGTCGCCTACCAGGGTGGCGGCCGGGGCCTGGGCGAACGCCGCATCCGGGACCTGAATGAGTGGGCCACCGACGGTCTGTGGCCGGATCTGACCCTGCTGCTGGACGTGGAACCGGCGGACGGGCGTCATCGACGAACTGTCGCGGACGCCGGTGAGGACCGGCTCGAATCCGAGCCCGATGATTTCCACTGCGACATTCGCAAGGTCTTCCTCAGGCTCGCCGCCGCTTCCCCGGCACAGTATCTGGTCCTCCGTGCGCAGGCTCCCGTCGAGGAGCTCGCGCAACGAATACTGGACCGGGTCCAAGGACTATTGCCGTGAGCGTATGGGACGACCTGCAGGGGCAGGAACCCGTCGTCGCCCAGCTCCGCCGGGCCGCTCAGTCACCGTCCCCCACCCATGCCTGGCTCATTACCGGCCCGCCCGGATCCGGACGGTCCAACGCCGCGAAGGCGCTGGCCGCGGCGTTGGTATGTGACCGCACGGAACTCAGCGAGCGCGGCTGCGGCCAGTGTCACGCCTGCCACACGGTGCTGGCCGGCACCAATGCGGACGTCACTTTCGTGGCAACAGAAAAAATCACGATTGCGATCGCCGATGCCCGCGAGCTGGTCACTAAAGCCCAAGACCGGCCGTCCTCCGCGCGGTGGCGAGTCATCATCGTCGGCGACGCGGACAGGATGATTGAACGGACGACCAACGTCCTGCTGAAGGCGATCGAGGAACCGCCGCCGCGCACCATCTGGATTTTGTGCGCCCCCAGCCCCGCCGACGTTTTGGTCACCATCCGGTCCCGCTGCCGCGCCGTCGCGCTGCGCGTACCCCCGGTAGCAGATGTTGCGGCGCTGCTGGTAAGGCGCGACGGCGTTGACCCGCGGCAGGCCGAACATGCGGCCCGCGCCGCGCAGAGCCACGTCGGGATCGCCCGGCGGCTGGCCAGGGACGAGGGCGCCCGGCAGCGCCGCGACGCGATAGTCCGCCTGCCCTTGACGCTCTCCGACGTCAGCACGGCGGTCCGTGCGGCAGGATCCCTGGTGGAACTGGCGACGGCGGAGGCCAACTCCTCCAATGACGAACGGGACGCCGCAGAGAAGTCAGCGCTGCTGGTCTCCCTCGGTGCGCCGGAAACCGGGACCCTGCCGCCGTCGATGCGATCCCAGGTACGGGCCCTCGAAGATGACCAGAAGCGCCGGTCCAAGCGCTCCATCACGGACACCCTGGACCGGGCCTTGACGGATTTGCTCTCCTTCTACCGTGACACCCTCCTCCTGCAGTTTGCCGGCCATGAAACGGCCGAGGTGGAGCTGGTGAACACCGCCCTGCGACCGCAACTGCTGGCTTTTGCAGCCAAGGGAAGCGCTGAGCTCACGTTGCGCCGGATGGACGCCATTAACAACGTCCGGCGCAGAATCACCACCACCAACGTCGCTCCGCTGCTGGCCGTGGAGTCCATGGCCGTCAGCCTGCTCTAGTGCAACACACCATTTGACCTGCACAGTCTGACCTGCCCACCGTTCGACCCGCACACCGTTTGACCTGTACGCCGTTTGGCCCGAGGAGAAATGCATGAATGCTATACCGCTGTTCCGGCACGGACTGCGCCGCCGTCGCCGTCGTCCCGTTGGACTCAGTCCTGTTGGATTCAGTACCGTTGGCGCCGTCGCCGCTGCGGTCGCCGGTGCACTGCTGCTCTCCTCCTGTACCCTGCTGGCCCCGACCACGGACGCTGCCCCCATCGTGTCCTCAGCCGCCGCCGAAAACCTGGTAGGTACACCAGCGGATCTGAAGACTTACTACACGCAGGCAGTGACGTGGAACGGCTGCGAAAAGTCCTTCGAGTGCACTACCGTGAAGGTGCCTCTGGATTATTCCGCCCCACAGGGGAAGTCCCTTTCGCTGGCGCTCATCCGGCTGGCCGCAACTGGAGAAAGGCAAGGCTCGTTGCTGGTCAATCCCGGGGGACCTGGCGCGTCTGGATATAACATGGTGCGCGACGGCGGCAAGAGCTACTTCTCTGCCAAACTCCGCGGCGCCTACGACGTCGTCGGCTTTGATCCCCGCGGCGTACAGCGCTCCTCACCCGTACAGTGCGTCGACGATGCGACCCAGGACAAGGAACGTCAGCAAACATTTGATCTTGACACCGACGCGGGCTTGGCCGGTTATGAGGCCCGGCAAAAAGCAGACACGGCGCAATGCGAGGCGAAAAGCGGCGGCATCCTGCCGTACATCGACACGGAGAGCTCTGCGAAGGATATGGACGTCATCCGGGCCGTGCTCAATGACAAGAAGCTGAACTATATGGGCTTCTCCTACGGCACCAAGCTCGGTGCCACCTACGCGGGGCTGTTTCCGCACAACGTCGGCAAGTTTTCCCTGGACGGGGCCCTGGACCCCTCGCTGACGGACGCGGACATCACGATGGGCCAGGCGGCCGGATTCGAGCAGGCCATCCATTCCTGGGCCGCGCACTGCCTTCAGGACGCCAAATGCCCGGTCAGCGGGACCCCCGAGCAAGCGGTCCAGCAGATCCGCGACCTTAGGGCCAGCTATGTGGATAATCCGCAAAAAACCAAGGACGGACGGCTGGTCACCGCGGAAGAGTTCACCGGTGCGCTGGCCTTCGCTATGTATTCCACGGATCTGTGGGATCCGCTCGAATCCGCGCTGACCACGGCGTTCAAGGGCGATTCCAACGCCATCCTGACACTGGCCGACTATTCCGCCGACCGTGACTCCTCGGGCCACTACACCACCAACACCGCCGCCGCTTTTACCGCCATCAACTGCCTTGACTACCCGATGGATACCGACGTTGCAGCCATGCGCAGCCAGGCGCAGGAGCTGGAGAAAGTCTCCCCCACCTTCGGAAAGATGCTTGGTTATTCCGGGCTCACCTGCAAAGACTGGCCCGCGCCGGTGGTCGATAAGCCAGCAAAAGTCACCGCCGACGGCGCCGGACCCATCCTCGTGATTGGCACCACCCGCGACCCGGCCACACCGTACCAGTGGGCTCAGTCACTGCGCGCCCAGCTCTCCTCCGGCGTGCTCGTGACCTGGGACGGCGACGGCCACACCGCTTATGGCCGCGCCAACGACTGCCTCACCAAAGCGGTGGACGGCTACTTTGTGGACGGCTCGGTTCCGGCGGATAAGACCCGCTGCTGACGCACCGCGTGATGCTTGGTTTGAGCGGCATCCTGCGCCGCGTTTTGACCTGTGGCCAAGGGCTGGATTAGAGTTGTCTCTTGCGTCCGCTACCGGATTTGGATCCGTTGGATTTCTGTGGACGCAGGCCTCCTTAGCTCAGTTGGTAGAGCGTTTCACTCGTAATGAAAAGGTCAACAGTTCGATTCTGTTAGGAGGCTCCGAACAAGTCCCGCAAGCGCTAGCTGCGGGACTTTTCTGATTCCATAGGTTCCCGGCGCCGGGAGCCACATTCGGATAATCCGCTGATGCTGATCTTCAGCGGTCCAAAAGCCGCTCTGCCTCGTCGACGTGCCGGTGCACGGTGGATGCGCGGCGCTCGACGGCGGCGATCGGGCCCGCATTCAGCCGAACCAAGGCGACGGCTTCGGCCGCGGTGGCCAGGGCGTTGCCGGCGCGGGTAAGTTCACGGTGAACGTCGTTGAGGTAACCGCCCGCACTGGCCGGGATGTCCATGCTGGCACTCGGCGCCCGCGTCTGGGCGGCTGTGCAGAGCGCCCGCACCCGCGGCAGCAGATCCGCAAGAGCGTTTGCGGTCGGGACTACACCAGCGTGAACGTCCCGATCCTCGATGCCTTCGAGCATCTGATGAAACCGGTCCAGGCCGCGGCGGAAGCGATCGTGGGCCCGCCGCCACACACCGTTGCCGAGTTCGGCGTCGTCCTTACGGCCCTGTCTGGCCGCTGCAAACAGCACAATTGCCCCCGCGGTCAGAGGTACTGGCCCGGGCCATGGCCGGGCTCGTCGTGGCGAAGGCCGCTGGCCTGGCGCGCTCCTGTGGGGGCCCGCTGCGGCTCGCCGTTTTCGCCGACGACGACGCCGGGGGCCAGGATAGTCCCGGGCGGGAGCTGACGCATTTGCAGCTGCGCAGCGGTGTGCTGATTAGCCAACTGCTGTGCTGCCATGGCCGCCTGAATTCCGTGGAAGAGTCCCTCCAGCCAGCCCACCAGCTGCGCCTGCGCGATGCGCAATTCCGATTCCGAGGGCTTCGCGTCCTCAGAAAAGGGCAAGCGTATCCGATGCAGCTCGTCGACGAGTTCAGGGGCCAGGCCGTCTTCCAGTTCCCTGATAGAGCGCTCATGGATCTGTGCCAGACGGGTCCGTGCAGCTTCGTCGAGAGGCGCGCTTTTGACCTCTTCAAGGAGCTGCCGGATCATGGTGCCGATCCGCATCACCTTGGCAGGTTCGTCCACCAGATCCCCAAGCTGCGGCGGCTTTACCTGCTCCGTCACACCGCTTAAGGCTTGTTCCTCGACAGGAACATCAGCATCATCACTCATGCGTTCATACTCTCATGCCCCGCCCGGCCAGCCAGGCGGGGCATGACGGCTGCGGATTCAGCAGCAGCGTCCCTGCGGATTGGATCCTTCGCGGTCAGTTTTATCCCGCCAGAATTCCTTCACCGTCATCGGCACGGCATCGCCGTGGACCCTCCGGTGATACGCCAGATACTTCTCGTAGGCATCCTCCCCAAGGACGCCCTTGGCATAGGCCACAACGTGCTCCAGCCCGGTGGCGAGAGTTTGCATGGTCACCGCTCGCATGGTCACAGCTCGCGTAGTCACCGCCTTGCCTGCTCCGTGGCGGACTCCGGCCCGGCCGCTGCCGCACCCGCAGCAGTCATGGCACCCGCTGCACGGCCGCCGTCGTACGCCCTCCACTGCGCCTGCACGTCCTTTTCCGCCTTGCTGGCGAGGAAACCGGCCGGGGCGAAGATCCGCGCGGGCACGGCCTTGTCCTCCGTTGCGTCCCCCATAAGCGTCGCCGCATCCTGGCTAAAGGCTTTCCACGTGACCAGCACAGAGGCGGCGATGACGATGATGGACAACACCACGAAGATGATCGACAGAGTCCCCTGGACGAAGGTATTGCGGACCACGGCCTCCATCGCTGCGACCGACTTGGCCGTTCCGAAGGAGGTCTTCCCAGCGTCCAGCGCGTTCTGGAACGCGTTGTGCTGCGCCCAGTAGCCGACCGCAGGAACCGTGGAGAAGATCTTCTGGAAGGACGCCACGATGGTGACCACCGCGACGAAGGCCAACGGCACGGCAACGATCCACAGGTACGTGAAGTTGCCGCGCTTGGCCACAATGGCAAGGCAGACCGCCAGCGCGATGGCCGCCAGCAGTTGGTTAGCGATGCCGAACAGCGGGAACAGTGTATTGATGCCGCCGAGCGGATCCGTGACGCCCATGATCAGGATGGCACCCCAGCCGGCGACCATGATCGCGGTGCAGACCCAGGACCCTACGCGCCAGGACGTGTCCTTGAAGCGGGGAATAAAGTTGCCGATGGAATCCTGCAGCATGAAGCGCGCAACCCGGGTCCCTGCGTCCACTGCCGTCAGGATGAACAATGCTTCAAACATGATGGCGAAGTGATACCAGAAACTCATCAGTGCGGGACCGCCCGCTACTTGATGCATGATGTGGGCAAGGCCGACGGCGAGCGTAGGGGCGCCGCCGGTCCGCGAGACAATGCTTGTCTCACCGACGTTGGATGCGGTCTGGGCAAGCGTCGCCGGGTCCACATGCACACCGGTTAATCCGAGCGAGTTCACGAAGGCCGCCGCGCCCTCAACGGTTCCTCCGGTAGCCGCCCCGGAGGCGTTCATGGCGAAATAGATGCCACGGTCGATGGACAGTGCGGCGACGAGGGCCATGATGGCCACGAAGGATTCCATCAGCATGCCGCCATAACCAATGAACCGGCTCTGGCGTTCCTTCTCGATCAGCTTCGGTGTGGTGCCGGAAGCGATCAGCGCATGGAAGCCCGATAGTGCCCCACAGGCAATGGTGACGAACAAGAACGGGAACACGGAACCGGCAAAGACGGGGCCATTACTACTCCCCGCGAACTCACTGAACGCCGGGACGTTAATTTCGGGCCGGACCAGCACGATCGACAACGCCAGCATCAGGATGGTGCCGATTTTCATGAAGGTGGAGAGGTAGTCCCGGGGTGCCAGAAGCAACCAGACCGGCAGGATCGCGGCGATGAAACCGTAAACAATGATGCCCCAGGCGATGGTGGTACGGTCCAAATGGAAGAAGGCCGAGGCCCACTCGTTGTGCGAGACCATGCCGCCGCCGATGATGGCCGCGATCAACAGCACGAAGCCGATGATGGAAACCTCCATGATCTTGCCCGGACGCCAGAACCGCAGGTACAGGCCCATGAACAGCGCAATCGGGATGGTCATCGAGACGGAAAAGACCCCCCAAGGGCTTTCACCCAAGGCGTTCACCACGACGAGGGCCAGAATGGCCACAATGATAATCATGATCAGCAAGGTGGCAATCAGGGCCGCCATCCCGCCGACCACGCCAAGTTCCTCGCGGGCCATCTGCCCCAGTGAGCGGCCACCGCGGCGCATGGAGAAGAACAGAACCAGATAATCCTGCACAGCGCCGGCCAGGACGACGCCGACTATGATCCAGATGGTACCCGGCAGATACCCCATTTGCGCCGCCAAGATGGGACCCACCAACGGTCCGGCCCCGGCAATGGCGGCAAAATGGTGTCCGAAGAGGACATTGCGGTCTGTCGGAACAAAGTCTTTGCCGTCGGCCTTGTACTCCGCCGGCGTGGCCCGTTTGTCGTTGGGACGGAGCAGGTGCTTCTCAATGTATTTGGAGTAGAAGCGGTAGCCGATCAGATACGTGCAAACGGCCGCGAAAACGAACCAGATTGCGTTTACGGTTTCTCCGCGGACAACGGCGAGCACCACCCACGCGATCCCGCCCAGCAGGGCGATGGCCACCCAAACGGCGATTTTCAGCGGAGTCCATCGGTGCGCCTGTTCCTCCGCCGCGACGTCGACCGCCACAGGCGGAAGGTTAGGGTCCTGGACCAGGACGCCAGGCCCTGGTTCTCGTTGCACAGATCGCTTGCTCATGTCTCTCCCTTGAGAAGGTTTTGAAGTCTTGGCATCGGCTTCATTCCCGTAGAGCGTAGCAAGGAACGCCGGGGCGGCCGCAAGCACGGCCGATCCCCTACACGGTCAGCAGGACCTTGCCCATGTGTTCACTGGAATCAAAGTACGCATGCGCCTGCGCCGCCTGGGCCAGCGGGAAGGTTTTATTCACCAGAGTCTTAACCTTTCCATTACTCACCAACGGCCAGACGTGATCGCGGACGGCGTTCATAATGGCGCCCTTTTCCTCCGTCGGGCGGGCCCGGAGCGTGGTACCGATGATGGCGGCCCGCTTGGAGACCAGCATGCCCAAGTCCAGTTCCGCCGTCGTCCCGCCCTGGAGACCGATTATGACCAATCTCCCGTACTGCGCGAGGGCTTCCACATTGCGCTTCAGATACTTTGCACCCACCACATCCAGGATGACATCGGCTCCGTGTCCCCCGGTCCGCTCGCGCAGCACCTCGACAAAATCCTGTTCGCGATAATTTATGGCGATATCCGCTCCGAGGAAGGCCGTCAACGTGCTGGTCTTTTCCTCGCTGCCGCTGGTCGCCGCCACGGTTGCACCCAACGCCTTCGCCAGCTGGACGGCCATGACACCGATGCCACCGGTACCCCCATGGATCAGGACAGTTTCGCCGGCCTGCAGCTGGGCGGTCATGAACAGATTCGAATACACCGTGGCCGCGACCTCGGGCAGGGCGGCCGCCGTGACCACGTCGATTCCGGCCGGGATACGCAGCACCTGTTCCGCCGACACCGCCACCTGCTGTGCGTAGCCGCCCCCGGAGAGCAGCGCGACCACCTTGTCGCCTTTGGAGAATGCCTTAGCAACATTGGGTCCAAAGCCGGCAATCCGCCCTGACACCTCAAGCCCAGGGATATCCGAGGCCCCAGCCGGAGGAGGATAAAACCCGCGCCGCTGCTGGACATCTGCCCGGTTAATTCCGGCGGCCACAACGTCGATCAGCACCTCGCCAGACCCGGGGACGGGGGCCGGAACCTCGCGCAGTTCCAACATTTCAGGTCCGCCCGGAGCCTTGATACCGATCGCCTTCATGTCACCCTCCACTTGTAATGCCTAATTTCTTGCTGTCACGTTACTGCGAGCTACGCGCGTCATAGCCGCTCGTCAGATAGGTGACTATGCGGCCTTAGACCTATGAGGCGTACGGGCAGCCTTCACAGCATAGACGTGATGGCTGCCAATCTCCTCAGCCGCTGTGCCAGCTGCCCAGGATGCCGACCAGATCGGAAGCATGCCCAAAAGTGTCTGGTGTGGCTGGTGGACTGCTTCAGACTTCGCCGGTTTCCGGAGAATAGAAGCCCCCCTGCGCCGGATGCACTTTCGCGCCGTGAGGTGAACGGGTGTCGGGAGCATTTGGCCGTGGAAGTGGTTTTTTGCGTCGCGGCGCTGCTTCAAGTTCCTTCGGCACAGGCCATCCTGTTGGTGCCGGGGAGTGCGGGTGCTGTGGAGGTGTAGACGTGGCCCAGGGGTGTGGTGGTTATGACGGTGTGTCGTGGGGGTGATCCGGTGGTTGGTTCTGTTCCTGGTGGGGTTCGGGGGTGTGGGGTGGAGGTCCAGCCGGGGGTTTCTTTGCGGTAGTTGCAGCGTTCGCAGAGTCCTTGGCCGTTGGGTTCGCTGGTCTGTCCGCCGCCGGCTGGGCCGTGGTTTTTGCCGGGGTGGTGGTTTTTGTTGGTTGTGGTGGGGGATGATGTGGTCGATGTGCCGGATCGGGGCGTCGCACCAGGGGGTCCGGCAGGTTTGGTCTCGGGTGATGATGAATCTGCGTAGCCCGGGCGGGAAGAGCCGTTTTTTGGAGTCCATGGCGACGAGGTGCCCGGTGCCGGGGGCGGTGTAGAGGCGGCGGATCCAGACCCGGAATGCCGGGTCCGCCGGTGCCGCAGCAATTGTGTCGGTGGTCCTGTTTTGTCCGTGTTGGAGGAGGTTTCTGGCCCAGTGGGCCGGGACGGTGCCGTAGCCGGTGAGGTGGGCGGGTTCGCTGTCGCCTTGGAACAGGGTCCTGTCGGTTATGACGAGGTGGAGGTTGATCCCGGTGATCCCGCAGGGGGTCCCGGTGGCACGGTGGACTAACGTGTCGGCCATGATTTGTCCGCGGCTGCGGGGGTCTCCACCGGCGTGGAGGGTGTCCGCTTCCCGGGACAGGGAGCCGTACACTCCGACTCCTTCGGCGACGGGCAGGAGCGCGGAAAGCCGGACCATCGCGTCCGGGGCCGGGCGTAGGCTCACGTGCCGGTCGTTGACGGCTTTCACGTTCCGGGCCAGCACGGAGACCGGGTCCAGCCGGTACGCGATCCTTTGCGCTTCCGCGGTAACGCGCTGGTAGCCCATTCCTGTCATGGTCCCGGTGTCGGCGGCGAGTTCGGTGTCTACGGCTTTGCGGTCATCTAGGGATAGGTACGCGGTTTCCTTCACGAGCAGGACTGCCCGGTATTCGTTGAGTTTCCCGGTCGCGAGGGCTGTGAACGTGTGGGGCATCTCCGTGGCGAGGACTTTAGCCAGGCCCAGGAGCTGGTTTCCTTTCGTGGGGGATTCGTGTCTTGCCAACGCGATTTGCGCCCCGATGCTGTCCGTGAGCCTGGCCGCCCGCTTCGCCGCCAACCGTTTCGCTGCCTGCCGGGCCAAGTTACGGGCCACCGGATCCGGGTCCCCCAGTCCAGGTCCTTGTTGGTCAGCACGTTGGTTCGCTAATATCCTGGCGTCCTCCAGTGCCTGAGCGGTTTCCTGGGCCCGGCGTTGGGAGGCATCAAAGGCTACCGTGACCCGGGCCTGCGCGGCGCATAAGGCCGCTTTCAGGTCCTCGTCCGCCCGGAGCAGCCCGATCCGTTCCCGGTCTTCGAAGTCCTCCGGATCCAGCAGCGCCAGTTCAGCGATCCAACCCCGGATTTTCGCTTCATCCACCCGGCCGGCAGGGCTACCGCAAGACCGGGCCGGCGTAACAGCCACACCCGCCGGAACGACGGCGGGGACAACGCCTGCCAGATACGGGACCAACGCCGTCGACGGTGCCGGTGTGGCGGTGGGTGCCGGCGGAGCGTATGCTGCTTCGCTGGGTCCGGTACCCGCCTTACCGCTATCGAACATATATCTATTCTAATCCTGGGGGTTAGAACAAACAATAGTAGATGGGTCTGTGGATAGGGAATCTTCGCAAGTTTTGGGGGCGGGTCGCGGGGCCTTGTTACGCAGGGCCCCACCCAGCCGACTGGCCGTCGGCGACCACCCAAACGGCCGTGACCGGCCGTCGGCGACCAAAGAAACCAGCGTCGTCGCCAACAGGATCTGCGGCCGTTTCGTGGCATAGCTGCGGATATGGAAGACTACAACGGTAAGGAAGGTTGTCCGAGCGGCCGATGGAGCTGGTCTTGAAAACCAGTGTGCGGTAACCCCGTACCGCGAGTTCGAATCTCGCACCTTCCGCCACGAGTACAGCGCATAACCAGCGCCTGTACAATTTTTGCCCTGGTCAGGGGAACCGGCCGGCTGGACTACATGGTCCGGCCGGCCGGTCTTTTGCGTTAACGCTTACGGGACGGCTCGCACTGCCGGCGCCAGGACGTCCGCGGCGATCTGATCCGCGTCCTGCAGGGTCCGGTAGCCGCTGCGGTACTGCGCCTTCGATTCCGCCGCAATCGCGGTCCCCCACTGAGTGGAAGAGAGCTGGAGACCAAGCACGTAAAGGCCTTCGGTCCCCCGCCCGCTTGCACCGACCGACCGGTAGGGCGGAGCTGTTACCTCTAGCCCGCTCGTCACAACCGGCTCACCGTCCGCCGCGATCATAATCCGCGGTCGGGCCAAGCCGTCCGCCAGTAGACCTTCCAGCAGCGGGGAGCGGTTCAGAAGGACCTGGTTTGCCGGTGCCAGCGCCTCGATCATATTCCGTGCCCGCAGCGGCTCAGCCTTCACCCACGGCGAAACGACGGTGAAGGTTCCGTCCGCCGGATCGATGCCGAACACCGGATCAGGGCCAACAAAACGGACGACGCCGGCACGCGACAGCGCGGCCAGCTGTTCCATCCGCAGCGCAGGCGGTCCACTGGCGAGACCTTCTACGAAGGATTCGAACCAGCCCCGCAGGGCGCCGAGCCATGACTCGCCGGTGATACCGCCGTCGGCCACCAATATCTTGATCACGGCCCGTCCTGCGTTCAGGACCCCAATGGCCATCTTGACGGGATCATCCTCCCCGGCGACACAGGCCCGCGCGTCCGCCTGCAGATACGTCTCCATAGCCGCATCGAACTCTTCATGTGTGTGGAAGGTCCGTTGCGCGAAGGGCCGGGCCAATCCCAACAGATCCAGCCGCAGCGATACCGGCACGCACGCTGCAACCAGCGCGTCGACGTCGTCCGCCCAACCGCTTCCGCGTCCAGGACGGGAGAGGATGGTGTCCAGGACGGACAGGAAATCTGCACGCTCGACGCTGCTTGGATCCACTTTGAGCAGCGTCCGGTAATACGCCCAGAGCGCGTCGCGGTGCAGCAGCGGCCAAAGATCCTGGTCGAATGCCGGCTGGAGGCCGTGTGCTGCCAGGGCCGAGACGGTTTCCTCGGTAAAAAAGCGCAGGCCCACGCTCTGCGGATAGTACGTAGCAACGGCGGCTTTGGCCCGGTAGGGTGCCCCGCGGCGGGAGGCGGCCAGAATCAGCGGCTCACGTCCGGACGGGACGTAGTTCAACGCTTCCCCGTTGCTGCTGGCCGCCCGGTCTTCCTGCTCCTTCATCGGTTCGAACCGTCCCCCGCGGCCCTCGGTGAGTTGCCCCACAACATCGAAAAAGTTCAGTCCCATCCCGCGGACAAGGACCGGCTCTGCGCCGGGTACTGCGGCCCAGTCCACGTCATTGGGAACGGCCGGTGGCCAGTAGCGGAGGCCGAATTTTCGCGCGCCGTCCGCCAATCGCTGTTGCGCAGCGTTTAACCGTGCCGGCAAGTGCCCCAAGGCGAGCACCACATTATCGGCGCTCAGCTCCTCGCCGTTGGCGAGTTCGACGACGAACCTGCCCACCGCCGTCGGCCGCCCCCGCCGAATCCGGGTTGCGGTGGTTTCATGGACCTGAACCCGGGCGCCGGCGGGGACATTGTCCAGGAGCGCAGTAAAGGTGCTGCGCAGGTATCTCCCATAGAGTGCGCGGCTGGGGAAACCGTCGGTGTCCAATTGCCTGAGCTCAGCAACGTCGGCGGCACTGAGCTCTGCATCTGGAAAGAGAGACTGGTTCCGGCGCCAGTGGTCAAAACTTCCGCCCGTCAGGGGGCGGGCGCTCAACCCGTGGTCTGGAATCAAGGTCGGGAAGAACGAGGGCGTGTTCATCAGGTAAAGCCGCGACTGGTCCGTTCGCCACACGTGCCCCGGTCCCGCTGGATAAGGATCCACCAGATGGATCTCCAGGCGTTGCTCGCCGGTGCCCGTTGCATATCGGGCCAGTAGCCGCTCCAGCAGCGACGTTCCGCGGGGGCCTGCGCCTACAATCACCACCCGGAGCCTGCTCGATTCAACCATTATCCGAGCTTAATGGACCACTTCCTCACCGCGTGACGCTACGGTTTGCCGTCGGGCAAGATGCCGCTGCCTAACCGGGACCGGCGTTTTGCTTTGCGAGAGCACTTTTAGGTAACCTTGGAAAGCTGGCTTCGGGCTTCTACCGGGGCCAGCGCTGGAGACGTGCCAGAGCGGCCGAATGGGCTTCACTGCTAATGAAGTGTGGGGCACAACTCCACCGGGGGTTCAAATCCCCCCGTCTCCGCAGCAAAAAAAGCACCCCCGATGATTCGGGGGTGCTTTTCTGCTTTCCGCAGATGTTCTATCCAGCTTGGGCGAGCACCAGAGGCAGGACCGCGCCGGCACCCGCCTGACGCAAAGCCCGCCCGGCGACGGTGATCGTCCACCGGCTGTCCACCAGATCGTCGATCAGCAGGACCGGTTGACCGGCATACGGCGCCAGCGCTCCGGCCAGATCCGGGCCGACGGCAATCCGTTCCCAGACCCCGGCCAGCCGGTAGGCACTATTGCCGCCGCGCTGGCCGGTAGGCCCGGAATGCTGCAGGTCCATCGACCCCAGCAGCGGGAGCCGCCCGATCGAGGAAATTCCCTCCGCCAGCGAGCGCACCAGCCGGGGCCTGCTGCGGGACGGGACTGCCACCACCGCCGCGGGACGCCCGGCGCCGTCCCAGCCTGTCTGCCCCCACTCCCGAAGCACGCCGATGCAGGCCTGCAGCAGCGCCGGGTCAATCTCCCTGTCTTCGGATTCTGCAGCGAACACCCCGCGCAGGGCTCCGCCCCAGCCTAGGTCCGTCAACCGTGACAGCGCCCGGCCGGCTCCGTTCTGCTCATCGGCCTTCAGCTTCCCTTTCACCGGCACGCCAAGCCGGTCCATGCCGCTGGGCCACTGCACACGCGGCTCGATAATCACACCGGCGCGACGCAATGACTCCCCCGCCTTCGAGACAGCCGAGGCATCCACAGTCGCCGAGAACCACCGACCGGTGCAGTTATCGCAGCGCCCACACGCAGTGGCCGTGTCATCGTCCAGGGCCGCGGCTAAATACTCCATGCGGCAGCCCGCGGTTTGTTCGTAAACGACCATCGAGTCCTGTTCGTTCACCCGCGCGGCGGCGATCCGTTCGTAGCGTTCCCTGTCGTAGACCCAGCCCCGCCCCGTCGACTGCCAGCCTCCCGCGGCCCGCTCCACGGCGCCGTCGACCGCCAGCACCTTCAGGAGCAATTCCAACGGTGTGCGGCGTAAATCCACCCTGGCTTCGAGGGCCACCGTGGAAACCGGCCGGCCCGCTTCGGCGAGCGCTTGGAGTACGGCCGATGCCTTCCCTTCCGAGGGCATCGACGCCGTCGCGAAGTACTGCCAGATGTCCTTGTCTTCCTTGCCCGGCAACAAGAGCACATCCGCGTTCGCCGTTCCGCGTCCGGCACGACCGACTTGCTGGTAATACGCCACAGGGGAGGATGGCGCACCGAGGTGCAGGACGAAGCCCAGGTCAGGTTTGTCGAAGCCCATCCCCAGTGCGCTGGTCGCGACCAGCGCCTTGACCTGGTTGCCCTTGAGCTTCTGCTCGGCCAGCTCACGGTCCATCGGGTCCGTGCGCCCCGTATAGGCAAGGACCTCATGGCCGGCATCGGCCAGCATTCTGGCGGTATCCTCCGCCGCGGAAACGGTCAGGGTATAGATGATCCCGCTCCCCGGGAGTTCGGCCAAGTGGGTGAGCAGCCAGCCCAACCGATCCCGCGAATCCGGGAGCCGGAGGACGCCCAGGCGCAGGGATTTACGCGCCAGGCCGCCACGGATAGTGAACACGTCGGTACCCAGCTGCTCCTCAATATCGGCAACAACACGGGAATTTGCCGTGGCCGTGGTGGCGAGCACGGGCACGGCAGCGGGCAACTGGGCAATCAGATCCGCAATGCGCCGGTAGTCAGGCCTGAAATCGTGCCCCCAGTCGGAGATGCAGTGTGCTTCATCGATTACCAGTAGGCCCGTACGGCGGATCAGCTCGGGCAGCTGGTTTTCCCGGAAGGCGGGATTTGTCAGCCGCTCCGGGGATACCAGCAGCACATCCACCTCATCGGCTGCGAGCGCCGCACGCACCAGGTCCCACTCGGTGGCGTTGGCGGAGTTAATCGCCATCGCCCGGACACCGGCCCGCTCTGCGGCAGCCACCTGATCCCGCATCAGCGCCAGCAGAGGCGAAACGATCAAGGTCGGCCCGGCGCCCCGGGCCCGCAGCAACAGGGAGGACACAAAGTAAACAGCGGATTTCCCCCAGCCGGTGCGCTGGACGACGAGTGCACGCCGGCCCGCCTCCACCAGTGCTTCAATGGCTTCGAACTGCCCATCATGGAACTGCGCGTCCGGAGAGCCGACCAATTTGCCCAGCAGCGCCAGCGCCTGTTCCCGGGTGGACCGGGAGGCACCGTCCTCCTGCCGGTCCTGAAGGCCGGGCCGGTCCTGAAGGCCGGGCCGATCCTGAAGGCCGGGCCGATCCTGAAGGCCGGGCCGATCCTGGAAGCCGGGCCGGTCCTGGAAGCCGGGCTGGTCCTGAATGCTGGGCTGGTCCTGAATGCTGGGCTGCGTCATCACTTCAGTATTCCAGCCCACCCTGACAGCGCGGTCCGCTGGTGCGATCTTGTGGATAAGCTAGTCGGGTGACTAGTGCAGAGAATACCCGGATCGACCTTTCCGCATCTTTTAAGGCCTACGACGTCCGCGGGATCGTTGGCGAGACGATTACGGCCGGCATTGTCGAGGCCATCGGCGCCGCCTTTGTGGATGTCTTGGAGCTGGCAGGACAGACTGTGCTGGTGGGCGGCGACATGCGCCCCTCCTCGCCGGAATTCTGTGCCGCTTTTGCCAAGGGCGCCACCTCCCGGGGTGCGGACGTGAAACTCCTCGACCTGATCTCCACCGACGAGCTGTACTTCGCCTGTGGTTCCTTCAAGGCTGCCGGAGCCATGTTCACGGCCAGCCATAACCCTGCCGAGTATAACGGCATCAAAATGGCCAAGGCCGGTGCCATCCCGGTGTCATCTGAAACCGGTCTGGTCGAGATCCGCGAGCTCAGTGAAAAGTATCTCGTGGAGGGCATCCCCGCCATCGGCTCCCCCGGCAGCATCAGTGAGCACGATGTACTCCGGGACTATGCCGAATATTTGCGCAGCCTGGTCGATTTAAGCGGCTCCCGGCCATTGAAAGTAGTGGTCGACGCGGGCAATGGCATGGCCGGTCTGACCACGCCGGCGGTACTGGGGAGCCGACTGCTTCCGGCCCTGCCGTTCGAGATTGTCCCGTTGTACTTCGAGCTCGACGGGACGTTTCCGAATCATCCCGCCAACCCGCTTGAACCGGCGAACCTGCTCGACCTCCAGGCCGCCGTCGTCGCCCATGGCGCGGACATTGGCCTCGCGTTCGACGGCGACGCCGACCGTTGCTTTGTTATCGACGAAAAGGGCGATCCCGTATCCCCTTCCGCCATCACCGCCCTCGTAGCACGCCGCGAAATCGCGCGGGCGAAGGCAGGTTCGCCAATGCACGCCCCGGAGACGACCCCCGTCATCATTCACAACTTGATCACTTCCCGCGCGGTCCCCGAACTTGTCATCGCGGACGGCGGACGTCCGGTCCGCACGCGGGTGGGACATTCCTTCATCAAGGCCCAGATGGCGTCCGAGGGCGCCGTCTTCGGGGGCGAACATTCGGCGCATTACTACTTCCGCGACTTTTTCAATGCGGACACGGGCATGCTGGCAGCCATGCACGTCCTGGCCGCACTGGGCGAACAGGACGGCCCGCTGTCGGAGCTGGGACGTGAGTACGAGCCCTATGTTTCCTCCGGCGAGATTAACTCCAAGGTGACCGATGTGCCGGCGGCGGTGGCGCGGGTACGTTCGGCGTACGGGCGCGACGGCGTCACCATCGACGAGCTCGATGGCGTAACCTTCACGGCGGACAACGGGGACTGGTGGTTCAACCTGCGGGCCTCAAATACCGAACCGTACCTTCGGCTCAATGCCGAAGCCCTCGACGCCGCGACCATGGACTCGGTGCGCGACGACGTCCTTGCCTTGGTGCGGCAGCCGTGACCGGGCAGCAGCCGGAGCAGGCACCGGAGGGGATGATTGAGCCCGACGACGCTGCCCGGGACGATCTGAACAAACTGCTGGGCACCGCGATCGGCATGGCACAGGAGCAGTTGGAGGCGCATGGCGCCTTCCTGCCGGTTGCCTTGGCCGTGGGCGAGGACGGCGAGATCCGGATGATCTCTGTGGTCCCGGAAGACGGTGCGCTGGAGCCCGACATCGCGCAGGGACCGGAGTTGGACGCCGATGCGCTGATCGCCGATCTCTATGAGGTGCTGCGGCAGCAAAAAGACGTGCACCGGGCGGCCGCCGTCATCTGCGACATCCATTTGCCCGAAGAGGGCACGGACGCAATCCACGTCGTCACCGAGCACCGCAGTGGCATATCGGTCGCCGCGGTGCAGGCCTACACGCCGCCGGATTCTGCGGCCCCGAGCGAGGCGGAACAGTCTGGATGGACGTTCAGCGACCCGGTCTGGGAGGCCGAAGAGATGCGGATCTGGATCTGACCAGGTTTTATCCCGGCCGAATCCGACCCGTACCGTCGTTAGGTCTAGGCTGAGGCGAGCCAAAGGTCGGGACCGAAAACCTCGTAATGGATGCGTTCGGCCGGGATGCCGGAGGCCAGGGCCTGTGAACGGATGCTCTTCATAAAGGGCAATGGTCCGCACAAGTACACCGAAGCATCGTCGGGGATGTCCAGGCCCGCAAGGGTCATGAACCCCTTGTTGTATCCTTCTTCCGGACGCTCGAGCCAGAGCTGCAGCTCGGCCGAGTCCAGCTTCTCAACATCCGCGCTCATCTGCTTCTGCAGGGCCCAGTTCTCCAGCCCCTGATCCGCGTGCAGCACCAGAACTTCGCGGTCCGAGCCGCTGTCCACCAGTGAACGCAGAATTGAGGCCGTCGGCGTACAGCCGATCCCCGCCGAGGCCAGCACCAACGGGTGGTCCCCGTCGCCGAGCGTAACGTCGCCATAAGGGTTGGAGAGCTCCAGCACATCTCCCACCGCAACGGTGTGATGCAAAACCGGCGAGACCTCGCCGTCGACATCGAGCTTGGTCGTAAAGACCCGACGCGCGGCATGTGTATCGGAGTGCAGGGAGTACTGGCGAACCTGATGTATACCGTCCGGCATGGGCACCTTGATGGTGATGAACTGACCCGGGCTGGAGGGGCTGACAGGGGTTTCGTCCGCCGGCTCGAAGGTGAAGGTCAAGGAGCCCACGCCAGCGGGCTCCTTGCTGGTCAATACCCAAGGGGAGAAGGGCTTGTCATTGGCAGCCTGCGCGTAAAGGCCTTTTTCGATCTTGATCAACGCGTGCGCCATCAGCCAGTAGACCTCACTCCAGGCGCCGGCGATCTCGTCGGTGATCACATCGGAGAGCTCTTCGGCGATTGCCTCAAAAAGGTACTGGTAGACGATCGGGTACTGCTCCGCAACGATGCCCAGCGAGGCGTGCTTATGGGCGATGCGGGACAGGACGGTCTCCGGGAGGGAATCCGGATGGGCCATAAGGTGTGAGGCGAAGGCGACAATACTGCCGGCCAGAGCCTGCTGCTGGATCCCGCTGGCCTGGTTGGAGCGGCTGAACAGACCATCCATCAGTTCTGGGCGCGCAGCGAACATCCGGGCGTAAAAGTTGGGGGTGATGACGGGCAGACGTTCGGCTACCAGCGGCATTGTTGCTTCAACGATTGCGCGGCCATGATCCGAAAGCATTGGGTCTCCTAGGTATTGGTAATTACCGACTAGACCAAACTAGCATCTGAAATGCTAGTTTTAGGGACCTTTTCTACGATTCGTAGAAATCCGTTTTTTCGGTCCAGGGAAACACACCAGAATCAGGCGCTAGGGACGGAGCATTGTGTCCAAGGCCACAAAGACGGGCTGGCCCGGACGCTTCGCGGCGAGCGAGGCAATGACGACGCTGTCGAGTTCGCCATAGAAGGCTTCCCGTGCCCGGGCCAGGGCGCCACGCAGCCCGCACCCGTCGAGTAACGGACAATCCCCCAGCGGGGTGTGGCAGTCGGCGACGTCCGGCCGGTTGTCGAGTTGGCGCAGCAGCCAGCCCACCGTCGCTACCCGGCCCGAGGTGCTAATGGACGCGCCCCCCGCGCGTCCGCGGATGACCTCTACCAGGCCCAACTCCCGAAGCCGGATCACGGCCTTGCTGACGTGGCTGTACGGGATGCCAACGCTGTCGGCAATCTGCTGCGAGGTCAACAGGATAGGTCCCTGCTGGGACCTATCCGCGGCAGCCGACAGCAGCATGACGACGCGCAGGCACAGATCCGAGAAAGCGTTTATTCGCACCCATCAACAATATCCGGAACACAAAACCGGCCCGCCGAATCCAATCCGCGGGCCGGTTTCACCACGGGTATATCAGCCCAGTCGGGACTTCAGGCCTTCCAGCTCCGCAGCCAACTCGTCCGGGAGGGAATCGCCGAACCGGGTGTACCACTGCTGGATGCTCTCGGCCTCGGTGGCCCACTCCGCCGGGTCTACCCGGACGGCCGCGGCCACATCTTCGGCGCTCAGATCCAGACCACTCACATCCAGGGAACCAGGGGCAGGAACAAAGCCGATGGGGGTTTCCACCGCTTCGGCCGTGCCTTCGAGGCGTTCGATGGCCCATTTCAGCACTCGGGCATTGTCCCCGAAGCCTGGCCATGCGAAGGAACCGTCCGCCTTCCGCCGGAACCAGTTGACCAGGAAAATCTGCGGCAGCTTGTCCTGGTTTCCCGTCTTACTCAGTTCCAGCCAGTGCTTGAGGTAGTCGCCGGCGTCGTAACCAATGAACGGCAGCATGGCCATCGGATCCCGCCGCACAACGCCCACCTGGCCGGCGGCGGCCGCCGTCGTTTCCGAGGACAACGTAGAACCCATAAATATTCCATTAGTCCAGTCACGTGCCTGCGTAACGAGCGGAATGGTGGTCTTGCGTCGGCCGCCGAACAGAATCGCGGAGATCGGCACCCCGTTGGGCTCATCGTATTCCGGTGCCAGCATGTCGACCTGATGGATCGGCGTACAGAAACGCGAGTTCGGATGCGCGGCGGTAGTGCCGGAATCCGGAGTCCAGGAATCCCCGCGCCAGTCGGTCAGGTGCGCCGGCGTCTCCTCGGTCATGCCCTCCCACCAGACGCCGCCGTCGTCGGTGAGTGCAACGTTCGTGAAGATAGAATTGCCTTTGGCAATGGCCCGCATCGCATTGGGGTTGGTGCTCCAACCCGTGCCCGGTGCGACGCCGAAGAGTCCATCCTCGGGATTAACCGCGAGCAGCTGGCCGTCCTTACCGAAGCGCAGCCAGGTGATGTCATCCCCCAGCGTCTCCACCTTCCAGCCCTTAATGGTGGGATCCAGCAGCGCCAGGTTCGTCTTGCCGCAGGCGGAGGGGAAAGCCGCTGTAATGTAGTAGGTTTTTTGCTCCGGGGAAGTGAGCTTAAGGATCAGCATGTGCTCGGCCAGCCAGCCCTCATCCCGCGCCATCGCCGAGGCGATCCGCAGGGCGTAGCACTTCTTCCCAAGCAGGGCGTTTCCGCCGTAGCCGGAACCGTAGGACCAGATGGCTCGCTCTTCCGGGAAGTGTACGATCCACTTCTCCTCATTGCATGGCCAGGCCACATCGGGCTCCCCGTCGCGAAGCGGCGCGCCCACGGTGTGCAGCGCCGGAACAAAGAACGCATCCAGTTCTTCCAGCTTCCGAAGCACCGGGGTACCAATACGCGCCATGATCCGCATTGACGCCACCACATAGGCGCTGTCCGTAATTTCGACGCCGAACTTGGGGTCATCGGCCTCCAAATGCCCCATCACAAAGGGGATGACATACATAGTCCGGCCGTGCATTGACCCGGCAAAAAGTCCGCGCAGCTTTTCCTTCATCAGCGTCGGCTCCATCCAGTTATTGGTGAAGCCTGCGTCGTGCTCGTTCTTCGAGCAGATGAAGGTCTGTTCTTCAACCCGGGCCACGTCTTTGGGGTCCGAGAAGCCTGCAAATGAATTAGGGAACTTCTCCGGGTTCAGCCTCACGAGCGTCCCGGCGTCGACCATCTCGTCGGTCAGACGCGCATATTCCGCCGCGGAGCCGTCGACCCAGTAAATTTTGTCCGGTTCCGTGAGCGCGGCAACCTCTTCCACCCAGTCAAGCAAGCGCCTATTTGTGGTGGGGGCTCCCTCGACGGACTCCTGCAGCGACGTAACGCTCATGTCTATTCCCTTCGTCGGGTCAGTGGTGTGAAATAAATGCTAGGGCCCCAGACCGGGCCGCTGAGGAAATCACACGTGGGACGTCGTCCCGAAAGCTGACTGTAAAAGCCCTACATCACGGGGTTTCTTGCCCGTGACAACAAAATTTGACGTGATGTGAATCACGTAGACCGGTATAGTAAAATCAATGCTAAGCCGCCGATTTGTGGCTCGGTCCCGTTCGCGCTAAAGTTACATACGGCCCAAGGGCCTGAATGCGTGCGTAGCTCAACGGATAGAGCATCTGACTACGGATCAGAAGGTTGGGGGTTCGAATCCCTTCGCGCGCACCACCGAGGAACCGAAAAAGAGTCGTTGACGTGCAAAAAACACAGGTCAACGACTCTTTTTTTGTGCTATCCAAATCTGCGGTAACCAGGGGTTAGTCCGCCACGACCTCGGCAATGCGCTGGCGAATCCCATCGAAATGCCGGTTGAGCAGCTCGGAGGCGAGTGGCTTATCCTTCGCAGCGACGGCGTTGTAGATCTTCCGATGCATCACGGCGGTAGCCACCAGATCCCCGGATCCAGCCCCGATCTCAACATGGATCTTCCGGTATACCTTCCAAAAGACCTCCATCAGGCTGGTCAGAAGGTCGTTGACCAAGGGCTCAAAGAGCAGCGAATGGAACTGCGCATCCGCTTCAGTGAAGTTTTCGCCCCGCTCAGCGAGCTCTTCCATCCTGCTTACCGCCGCTTCAATCTGGCCCAACTGCTCGGCGGTCATCACATCGATCGAGCTGCCGATCAGGCCGGATTCCAGGGCCTGGCGGACATCCACCAACTGCAGCGCCTCCAGCCCCTGATGCCGCAGGGAAAGCCTTCCCCGGAAGATCAACCCGTCGGCCAGGGCATCAAAGTTACTCGGTGCCACGAACATCCCGAAGCCATGGCGAATCTCGAGCACGCCCAGCGCCTGCAGGACCTTGAGCGACTCGCGGAGGGTATTGCGACCCACACCGAGGGCCAGCGAAAGCTCGCTTTCCGTCGGCAGTGGATCGCCGGCCTCCAGCTCACGCTCCAGAATGAGATCCATAATGTCTGCCTGCAGGGCGCGCAAGCGGGCCTGTGCGCTGAATCGTGCCTGCGGTATGACTGCCGATGTCGCCAATCTGACTCCTTATAAAGTGTGCCGCCGCCCAGCTGGAAAGGCGCCCGCGGATCACAACGTTAAAAACATACGATATCGGATGTCCGACGTCGGCGTCTTGGTCAGCATGGCCGGCGGCCGAGAATGACGACTTATCCGTGATGAATCTGTAACCCCCCACGCACTTGACGTCAGCTGTGACGTCTCTTACAGTTTTACTATAAGCATCGGACGTCCTACATCCGATATCTAACCTTCGAAATGGTGAGCCCACATGAGTAGCACTTTTGAGAATCTTCCGTTGGTAAAGGATGCGTCCCGACGCAACTTCTTGAAGATGGCAGGTGTCCTCGGCACTGCGACGGCATTCGCCGGCACGCTGGCCGCGTGTGGCAACTCGTCGACGTCAACAACGTCCGCCGCCGCCAATACCGCAGCGGTCAACAAGGACCTGACAATCGAGGCCGGCATCTCCTACTCGCTGTCCACCGGGTTCGACCCAATGTCCTCCTCGGGAGCCACTCCGCTGGCCGCTAACCTGCACATCTTCGAGGGCCTCGTGGAGCTCGACGCGGCCACACGCAAGCCCTACAACGCCCTCGCCGCGTCGGATCCCCAGAAGATCGATGACACCACCTACCGGGTGACGCTTCGCGATGGCGCGATGTTCCACAATGGCACCCCGGTGACCACAGACGACGTCGTCTACTCGTTCACCCGTGTTCAGGACCCGGCCAACAAGGCGCTCTTCGCGCAGTTCATCCCGTTCATCAATACCGTCACGGCCGTGGACGCCAAGACCGTCGAGTTCAAGCTCAAGACCCCGTTCGCCGGCTTCGGCCCGCGTATCTCCGTGGTCAAGGTTGTGCCCAAGGCATTGGCCTCGGCCGACCAGAAGGCGTTCGACGCCAAGCCGGTCGGAACTGGGCCGTACAAGTTCGTCTCCGCCGCCAAGGACGACAAGATTGTCTTCGAACGCAACGACGCCTACAACGGGCCCAAGCCCGCGCTCGCCAAGTCAATGACCTGGTTCCTGCTGGCAGACCCGTCCGCACGAGTGACCGCCGTCCAGTCCGGGCGGGTCCAGGCCATTGAGGATGTTCCATACCTGGACGTCGACGGTTTGAAGTCCAAGGTTCAGGTTGAGTCCGTGCAGTCCTTCGGCCTGCTGTTCCTCATGTTCAACTGCTCCAAGGCACCGTATAACAAAAAGGAAGTCCGGCAGGCCCTGCATTACGCGCTGGACAAAGATTCCATTATCAAAACGGCCCTGCTGGGGAACGCTACGGCCGCAACCTCCTACTTCCAGCCGACGCATCCGGATTACCAGAAGGCCGCCACGGTCTACGGGTTCGATGCGGATAAGGCCAAGAAGCTGCTCTCCGATGCCGGTGTGAGCAACCTGTCGCTGACGCTGACCACGACCGACACCGCCTGGGTGAAGGACGTCAGCCCGCTGATCAAGAAGAACTGGGACGCAATCGGCGTCAACACAACCCTTGAATCCCTGGCCTCATCAGCCGTTTACGCACCGGATAAGGTCGGCGGCCTCAAGTACGACGTCGTCGCCGCACCCGGTGACCCCTCGGTTTTCGGCAACGACGCGGACATCCTGCTGAGTTGGTTCTACCGCGGCGATGTCTGGGCCAAGAACCGCTTCGCCTGGGCCGACCAGCCGCAGTACGCGGTTGTGCAGACCAAGATGGACCAGGCGACGCAGGCCACCGGCGATGCCGCGAAGAAGCTGTACAAGGAAATCATCGACATCATTGCCGAAGAGGCTCCGCTGTACCCGATCTTCCACCGCAAGCTCCCCACCGCCTGGGATGCCAAGAAGCTCTCGGGCTTCGCACCCCTCCCGACGACCGGCCTGAGCTTCATCGGCGTCGGCCGGACGGCCTAGCGCCTGACTGCATGACACAGACCAAAGGGGCTGTGGCCCTCGCGGCCGCGGCCCCTTTGGTCTAACCACTCCACCTATGACGCAGCACCCACTGCGGACAACTCGAAAAAAACCGGAGAAGCAAATTGGTAATGTTATTGCGACTGCTGGGACGCCGGCTCGCAGCACTTCCGCTGATGATCCTGGGTGTCACCCTGCTGGTCTTCGTGGTGCTGCAGTTTGCCCCAGGTGACCGCGCCGTGGCCGCCCTCGGCGAAGGGGCAACGCCAGAGGCACTGCAGCAGTACCGGCTGGACAACGGCCTCAATGACCCGATGTTCCTGCAGTACTTCAGGTACTTGGGAAACCTCATCACCGGAGACTTCGGCAAGACCCTGCCGCCGCAGAAGGACATCACGACAGTCATCGCGCAGGCCTTCCCGCTGACGCTTGAGCTGACCTTCCTGGGCGTGCTCATCGCCGTCGTCGTCGCTCTGGTCTTCGGTGTGCTGGCCGCACTGTACCGCGATACCTGGGTGGACCAGCTGATCCGCGTGTTTTCCATCGCCGCCATCGCCACTCCCTCCTTCTGGCTCGGCATCCTGCTCATCCAGTGGTTTGCCCTCGGCACCAACTCAATCTTCCCTTCCGGCGGTCTGGCAGATCCCTCGACGGGATTCGATGGCTGGATCAAGTCCATGGCGCTTCCGGCCCTGGCGCTGGGCGTTCCCGTCTCGGCGTCCCTGATCCGTGTGGTCCGCACGTCCATGGTGGAGGAACTGGACCGTGACTACGTCCGGACCGCCGTCGGCAATGGCGTCCCCTACCGCGAGGTCGTCTCCAAAAATGTGCTCCGCAACGCACTCGTCACCCCGGTGACCGTGCTGGGTCTGCGCGTTGGCTACCTGCTCGGCGGCGCCGTCGTCATTGAAATGATTTTCTCGCTGCCCGGGATGGGCCAACAGATCCTCAATGGCATTACCAACAAGGACACCAATCTGGTCCAGGGCGTAGTACTGGTCATCTCGGTGACCTTCGTGCTCGTGAATATCCTTGTTGACCTTCTCTACCTGCTCATTAACCCCCGAATCAGGACGGTCTAAGCCATGCGCAGCAAACTTGCCGAACGGTTGAGCGCTCCGGGACTGCGGTTCAAGGCCCTGTCCCTGTCCTCCAAAATTTCCCTGCTCTTTTTGATTTTCATTATTCTGATGGCCATTCTCGCCCCGGTCATTGCGCCGCACGATCCGCTGAACACCGGCATCCCGGCCCAGCCTCCGAGCCCTGATAACTGGTTCGGCACCGACCGGCTGGGCCGCGACGTCTTCTCCCGCCTGCTCTACGGCGCACAGTCCTCGCTGGAAATCGGCCTTGGCTCGGTGATCCTCGCCATCGTCCTGGGCGCCATGCTGGGCTCCCTCGCCGCCACAACGTCCAAGGCGCTGAGCGAGATCATCATGCGCATCATGGATGTGCTGATGGCCTTCCCCGGCATCGCCCTGGCCGCCGTCCTACTGGCTTCCTTTGGTAATTCGGTTCCGGTCATCATTGTCGCCATAGCGATAATTTATACGCCTCAGATAGCGCGCGTGGTCCGGGCCAATGTCCTGGCGCAGTACGGCGAGGACTACGTCCGGGCCGAGCGCGTGATCGGCGCCGGGCGGACCTATATTCTGCTCAAGCACATAGTGCGCAACACAGCGGCCCCTGTTCTGGTGTTCGCCACTGTCATGGTGGCCGACGCGATCATCCTCGAGGCCTCGCTGTCCTTCATCGGCGCCGGGATCCAGGACCCCGCGCCGTCCTGGGGCAATGTGATCTCCTATGGCCGCAATCTGGTCCTCTCCGGCGGCTGGTGGGCCACGACCTTTGCCGGCCTGACTATCCTGCTGACGGTGCTGGCCTTGAATGTCCTGGCTGAGGGCCTGACCGATGCGATGGTCAACCCGAGGCTGCGCAAGGCCCCGAAAGTGAACGACGACGACGGCTCGGCCGCCGCCGTCGCCCGCAAGGGGCTGGACACTGAGGTGGCCACCTCACCGGCCCAGCCGTCCGTCGTCGAAGGTCACGAACTGGACCGATTCGAGCGCCAGGGACCCGGGGCGGAGATAGTCACCGACTCCGAGCTCGCGGGCGTGCTGGACGATCCGCACGCCGCCGTAAACCCGTTCGCCCTACTCGATCATGAGCTCACGCTGCTGCGCGATATTGAAGCCCAGCGCACGGACCGTCTGCCGCAGGTCAGCCCGACGGCCCGCACCGTGTTGGAAGTGCGCAACCTCTCGATTCGATTCCCCGCCCGTTTCGGTGAGATTGCCATCGTGGACAATGTCAGCTTCACCGTCCGCGAGGGCGAAACAATGGGGCTGGTTGGTGAATCCGGCTGCGGTAAATCGATCACCTCGTTGGCCATCATGGGGCTGCTGCCCAAGACGGCCAGGATCACCGGCTCGATCACGTTTGATGGCAAGGAGCTGCTGGATTCCGCCGCGGGGGTCAGCGACGCGAAGGCGTACCAGGGCCTGCGCGGCGAGCAGATCGCCATGGTCTACCAGGACGCGCTGAGCTCGCTCAACCCGTCGATGCTGATCAAGGACCAGATGAGCCAGCTGACCAAGCGCAATGGCCGCAAGACGCCCAAGGAACTGCTGGAACTGGTCAAGCTGGACCCGGAGCGCACGCTCAAGAGCTATCCGCATGAACTCTCCGGCGGCCAGCGCCAGCGGGTGCTCATAGCCATGGCGCTCTCCCGTTCACCACGGATTGTTGTGGCCGATGAGCCGACGACGGCCCTGGACGTCACGGTGCAGAAGCAGGTGGTGGATTTGCTCAACGAGCTGCGCGATCAACTGGGCTTCGCGATGATTTTCGTCAGCCACGACCTGGCTCTGGTTGCCTCGCTGGCGCACCGCATCACAGTGATGTACGCCGGTCAGGTGGTGGAATCCGCACAGGCGTCAGAGCTGCTGCAGAATCCGCAGCACGAGTACACCCGCGGACTGCTCGGCGCGGTGCTCTCGATTGAGGCGGACGCCGTCCGGCTGCACCAAATCCCGGGAACCGTCCCCTCACCGCGGGATTTCTCCGCCGGTGACCGGTTTGCCGGGCGCTCGCTGCGCCCTGACGCGGACCCGACGCAGCAGCTGGCCTTCGTCAAAGTCCCCATCGGTACTGCTGCCGGCGCCGACAAAGACCACTTCTGGGCGAGCCACCGGAAAGAAGATGCGCCGGTCCTGGCCGGAGTTGGCGCCGCCCAATCGGGCAGCACACAATCGGGCAGCACACAGTCGGAAACCACCGGGAAAGGCGCAAAATGAGTACTGTACCGAACCCCTCCCAGCCCGGGCGGAACGATGCCCCGGTCATTGAACTGCGCGACCTGCATGTGCACCATCGGACCCGCTCAGGCGGGCTGTTCAAGCCCAATTATGTCAAGGCCGTCAATGGTGTGAACTTCTCGGTCAGCCGCGGTGAGACGGTCGGAATTGTCGGCGAATCGGGGTGCGGCAAGTCCACGTTGGCAAGCGTACTGGTGGGCCTGCAGGCACCGACCTCCGGAGAGGTCCTCTTCCACGGCCGTCCCGCCGTCAAGCGCAGCGCGAAAATGCGCAAGGAGTTTGGCCGCGCAGTCTCGGTCGTCTTCCAGGATCCCTCCACCGCCCTGAACCCGCGGATGACCATCCAGGACATCCTGACCGATCCACTGGTGATTCATGGCGTCGGCAACGCCGCGTCCCGCGCCGCCCAGGTCAGCGAGCTGCTGGCCCTGGTGGGTCTGCCGCAGTCGGCCGCCGAGGTCACCCCCTCCCAGGTTTCCGGCGGCCAGCGGCAACGCGTGGCAATTGCCCGGGCCCTTGCGCTGGGACCGGATGTGATTGTCGCCGATGAACCAACGTCCGCATTGGACGTGTCCGTGCGCGCGCAGGTGCTGAACCTGCTGTCCGATCTGAAGAAAGAGCTCAACCTGGGCATGGTCTTCATCAGCCACGACATCCAGACGGTCCGCTACGTTTCGGACCGGATTTGCGTCATGTACTTTGGCGAGATCGTCGAGGAAGGTCCGGCCCGTGAGGTGTTTGAGAATCCCCGCAATGATTACACCAAAAAGCTGCTGGGCGCTGCCCCCTCGCTGCTGCACACGTAGCCCTGCTGCCGTCCGGGCAGCCCCGCGAAATTTGCACCTATTAATATCAACTATTTATTTTGGAGAAATACTGTGACTTCCGTCGCTACCCGTTTCCAGGGCGTTATCCCGCCCGTCGTCACCCCGCGCACCCTCGAAGGAACCATTGATGTTCCGTCGCTGGAAAACGTCGTCAAGCACCTGCTCGACGGCGGGGTGGACGGACTGTTCGTTCTGGGCTCCTCCGGCGAAGTCAGCCACATGACGAACGCCGAGCGGGACCTGACGCTGCAGACGATTGCCGGCGTCAACGCCGGAGCGGTTCCGCTCTTTGTCGGCGCCTGCGAGCAGACCACCGCACGCGTGATCGAAGAAGGAAAGCGCGTCGTCGGCCTCGGCGCCGATGCCCTGGTGGTGACGTCGCAGTACTACGCCGTGAGCAACGCGCAGGAGAACGGCACCCACTACCGCAGCATTCATGCCGCCATCGACGTCCCGATCTTCGCCTACGACGTCCCGGTGCGGACCCACTTCAAGCTCCCCACGGATCTGCTCGTTGAGCTCGGCAAGGAGGGAGTGCTGGCGGGCGTCAAGGATTCCTCCGGTGACGACGTCTCTTTCCGCCAGCTGCTGCTGGCCGCGAAGGACATTCCCAATTTTGACATCTTTACCGGCCACGAGGTCGTTGTCGACGGTGCGCTGCTGGGCGGGGCCCAGGGCGTTGTTCCCGGACTCGGTAACGTGGACCCGCGTGGCTACAAGAACCTGTACCAGGCCGCCATGGCTGGTGACTGGGCCAAGGCCAGCGCCGAGCAGAACCGCCTTGCCGATGTTTTTGAGATCGTCTACACCCCGCGGCCGGGCCGGCTGTCCGGAAACGCGGCCGGTCTTGGAGCCTTTAAGACTGCGCTGATGCTGATGGGTGTCATTGAGACTAACGTGATGAGCGCTCCGATGCTGGCGCTGGATGAGGGTGAGACGGCCGCGGTCAAGGTGATTCTGGAGCGTACGGGCCTGATCTAGGCGGCCCCCAGCACACGCCCCCGCCCCAGCGCACACCCCCGCCCACCGATCTGGTAATTCCTGAGGATTCTGTACGTATGACGCATGTGATTGGGATCGATCTCGGTGGGACCAAGACCGCTGCGGGGGTTGTGTCAGCGGACGGGTCAGTGCTGTTGACCGCGCAGACGCCGACGTTGAACCGGGACGGCGGGGAGGCGATTCTGGATGCCACCGCCTCACTGGTCCGGGGGCTGTGGGAGCGGGCCGCTGCTGCCGGCATCGAGGTTTCCGCCGTAGGCATGGGATCGGCAGGCGTCATCGACGCTGACCGTGGTGCCGTGGTCTCGGCTACGGATGCCATTCTTGGCTGGGCCGGAACCCGGATCAAATCCGGGTTGCAGACGCGGCTGGGCCTGCCGGCGGGAGCCGTCAGCGTTGTCAACGATGTCCATGCCCACGCGATTGGTGAGGCGTGGCTGGGCGCCGGGGCCGGAGCGTCCAGCATGCTCATGCTGGCCTTCGGAACCGGTGTCGGCGGTTCGTTCGTCATCGGCGGCCGGCCACTGTTGGGGCACCGATATGTTGGTGGCCACGTGGGTCACTTCGCCTCCAGCTACGCCGTGGCGGCTGATGGCTCGGAATTGGCGTGCACCTGCGGACGTCGGGGGCATGTGGAAGCCATCGCCTCGGGGCCGGCGCTGCATGCCCTGTATCTGCGCAGCGGCGGCGATCCTGGCGCCGTGGACACTCGCGAGGTGTTCGCCCGGGCCAACGCCGGCGAGGTGGTGGCCCTGAGAGCCGTTGATACCGCAGCCCGCGCCGCCGGCGAGGCCATCGGGGGGCTGGCAAATGTCCTGGACCCCGAGGTGGTAGTGGTCTCCGGCGGTCTGGCCGATGCCGGGGCCCTGTGGTGGGACAGGATGACCTGCGCAGCAGCCCAGGAGCTGATGCCCCCGCTGGCGGGGCTGCGGATTGAGCGGGCTAGGCTGGGCAACACCGCGGCCGTTGTCGGAGCCGCCGCGCTGGCTCTTCGCGCGTAATCCATCGTCGACTTTGACACATTATGAGGAGTGAGCATGACCCTGAAACTGACCAATCTGGATGTCCTGAAGGGCCAGCTTATTGTTTCCGCCCAAGCGTACCCGGGCGAGCCGATGCGCGATCCTCGGACCACCGCCCAGGTGGCGGCCTCGGCCGTCATCGGGGGAGCCGCAGCGGTCCGGGTGCAGGGTATTGCTGATATCCAGTTCACCCGTTCTGCCGTCGAAGTGCCCGTGATTGGACTCTGGAAAGACGGACACGATGGCGTCTTCATCACCCCCACCCTCCGCCACGCGCTGGCCTGCGCTAACGCCGGTGCGCACATTGTGGCTATCGACGGTACCCGCCGACCCCGTCCGGACGGACTTGACCTGGCCGCAACCATCGCGGGGATCCACGCAGAATCCAATGCGCTCGTCATGGCGGACTGCGGCTCCCCGGCGGATGCCGCGGCGGCGGCGGCAGCCGGCGCCGACCTGATCGGCACCACGTTGGCGGGCTATTCCGGGGAACGCGCCAAGACCCAGGGACCGGACCTGGACATGCTGGCGCAGATCGTCGCTGCGGAACTGGGCCTGCCGCTGATCGCAGAAGGGCGCATTCATACCCCGGTCCAGGCCCGGCAGGCGCTCGATGCCGGCGCATTCGCCGTCGTCGTCGGAACCGCTATAACGCACCCGGCCTCCATCACCGGCTGGTTCAAGGACGCCCTCAGCGCCTAATCCACAACGCCAGCGTTCCACAGCCACCTGGGTTCCCCAGCGGTCCTCCTGCTTGTGCCGCAGCTGCGGTGAAGCAGGGCTGTATCGTGCGCGTGCGGCACAGTCGACGTAGGCTCGACTCATGGCTCAGACGCGAACGGTTGATGTTGTCATTATCGGTGCCGGTGCCGCGGGCGAAAATGCCGCGGACAGGGTAGTAAAGGGTGGCCTCTCGGCGATCTTGATCGAGGCCGAACTCGTCGGCGGGGAATGCTCCTATTGGGCCTGCATGCCGTCCAAGGCGCTGCTGCGCCCCGGAGCGGCCCTGTTGGCGGCCCGGTCCGTGGCCGGTTCGCGGGAGGCCGTGACGCGGACCTTGGATGCGGCCGCCGTGCTTAAACGCCGGGATGAGTTCACTTCGCACTGGCAGGACGATAGCCAGGTCAGTTGGGTGGACAACGCCGGTATCGAGCTGATCCGCGGGCATGCCTGGCTCACCGGTGAGCGCTCCGTGGAGGTGGCGGGGAACGACGGCGGCACGCATGTTCTGCATGCCACGCACGCCGTCGTCCTGGCAACCGGTTCCGTGCCCACTGCTCCCCCGCTGTCCGGCTTGGCCAACATCGAGTATTGGGGCACCCGCGAAGCAACGTCGGCCAAAGCCGTCCCGGACCGGCTGACGGTGTTCGGCGGCGGAGTTGCCGGTGCCGAACTGGCACAAGCATTCGCCCGGCTCGGTTCCAGTGTCACCCTGGTGGCGCGTGGCGACCTGCTCACCATGTATCCCACCGAGGCCCGCGAGCTGGTCAAGGCCGGATTGCGGGCTGACGGCGTGGACCTGCGCCTGCATACTTCCGCGGACAGTGTGCGGCGCAATGCCCGCGGCGAAGTGGAACTGGTCCTCTCCGACGGCAGCGGAACGGTGACGTGCGATGAACTGCTCGTTTCCACCGGGCGTCACCCGGCATTGGAGGGCCTGGGGCTGGAGAGTGTCGGCCTGGAGGCGAAAAAGCTCGATACCGACACCACCGGCCGGGTTTCCGGCAAGGATTGGCTCTACGCCGTGGGGGATGCGGCCGGGAAGGTGCTGCTGACGCATCAGGGGAAATACGAGGCGCGTGCCACGGGTACCGCCATCGTGGCCCGTGCGGCGGGGACGCTCCACGGCGCGCCCGCACCCTGGAGCGCGGGCGCGCAGACCGCCAACGACCGAGCAGTACCGAACGTTGTTTTTACCGACCCGGAGGTTGCCTCCGTCGGCTTGTCGGTCCAGCAGGCGCGCGACGGCGGACGAAACGTTTCCGAGGTGTCGCTGCCGATCGCGGTGGCCGGGTCCGCGCTGTATGCCGACGACTATAAGGGCTGGGCCCAGCTGGTGATCGACGAGGACAACAAGACATTGCTGGGTGCGACGTTTGTCGGTCCGGATGTCGCCGAACTGCTGCATGCGGCCACGATCGCCGTCGTCGGGCAGGTTCCGTTGGATCGCCTGTGGCACGCCGTCCCGTCCTACCCCACCGTGAGTGAGGTCTGGTTGCGGCTACTGGAAAAATACGGCCTCTAGAACTATTTGAACTGACCGGTCAGTTTTGGTAGGATTTAGGCGGCTCAATAATCCACCGGAAGGCCATGTCTGTGCTGTCAGCTTCGAAGCTTCAGGTCCAGGGCCGTCACCGGGACCTTCTCCCGGCGACCAGCCTGGAGGCGCAGCGCGGAACCCTCCTCCTGGTCCAGGGGGACGGCCAGGAACGGCGCACAGCCCTGGCTCTGACCCTGACCGGAAGAATGCGGCCCACCTCAGGATCCGTACACTGGGGACATGAGGGGGATATTGCGCACCTGCGCCGGCACAGTGCGCTGATCGACGCGCCGGACGTCAACGAACCCGAACAGCATCTGAGCGTGCAGGATCTGACCGCGGAGGACCTGGCCCTGGTGCCGCGCAAATTCCGCGACCGCACCCGCCCGGCGGCATGGTTGGCCGAGCACGGGCACGCGGACGTCGCCGCCAAATGGGTCGATGAACTGGACCCGGAACCTCGGCTGAAGCTACTGACCGATCTGGCCCTGGCGAATGCGGACGTCGATGTGATGGTGGTCGATTCACCCGATCGGCACAGCGCCGACCCGCAGGACTGGCTGCCGTTCCTGCAACGGCTCGCGGCGGGCAGCGGAACGGCAGCCCCGGTGCGTCCGCTGACGGTGATTGTCACGGTCGCGACCATACCGGAGAACTGGCACGGCGCCGTCGCCCGTTTGGGAGACACTCCCCCCGAAGTAAATACAGCCGGGAGTCCACGCACGGAACCGGCGCTTAACGACGAATCGCAGGAAACCAAATGACCGTCCTCCGTCTCGCTCTTTCCGAGCTCAAGCGCATGACGGGGGGCCTGCTTCCGAAGCTGACCATCCTGGCGCTGATCATGGTTCCGCTGCTCTACGGCGCCCTTTACCTGTATGCCAACTGGGATCCGTACGGCAATCTTGACCAGCTTAAGGCGGCCGTTGTTGTCCAGGACCAGGGCGCCACCACCAAGGACGGCAAGCACCTCCAGGTGGGCAATCAGGTGGCGCAGACCCTGATCGACGGTAAAAAGTTCGACTGGGTTAAGGTGGATTCTGCCCAGCAGGCGGACAGCGGAGTGGAATCCGGCGAGTACGCGTTTGCGCTGAAGATTCCCCGGGACTTTTCCCAAAACCTCGCATCACCGGAAAATTTCGATTCCGCGAAACAAGCTATTTTGGGCGTCACCACCAATGATGCCAACAACTATCTACTGACCTCCATTATCGACAAGGTGACCACGCAGGTGCACCAATCCGTGGCCAAGGAGGTGGGGCAGACCACCGCGGACGCGCTGCTGACCGGTTACGGCACCATTCATACGCAAATCGTTAAGGCGGCCGACGGCGCCGGCCAGCTCGCATCGGGAGCGGCAGGTCTGCGCGACGGTGCTGCACAGCTGCACACGGGCACGGGTACGCTGACCGGCGGCGCGAATCAGTTGGTGGACGGCCAGAGCCAGCTGGTGGACGGCGCGAACCAGCTCAATAACGGCGCCGGGCAGCTGAGCACCGGCCTGGACCAGCTGAAGTCCCAAACCGCCTCGTTGCCGGTCGATAGCCAGGCACTCTCCGCCGGAGCCGCACAGGTGGCGGCCGGAAACGCGACGCTGAATACCAAAGTCCAGGATGCCGTCGGCGGGCTTGATCAACTGGATGCGGCGGCAAAAACGGGCTTCTCGCAGCGGCTCGATGCGCTCGTCGCGGCCGGAACGATTCCCCAGGCAGACGCGGACAAGATCAAGGCCGATGTCCAATCCGCCCCGGTCGGCCCGGCCGTGCTGGACGCCAAGGCGAAGCTGCACACCGATGCGGCGGACGTGCAGCAGCTCGCGGCGGGCTCGCAGGCCGTGGCCGGGGGCGCTGCCAAACTCGCCGCGGCCGCTCCGACCCTGACCGGTGCCATCACGCAGGCCAACGACGGCGCGGCCCGGCTCTCCTCCGGGGCCGCCACACTCGCGGCCGGCCAACAGACCGCGCTGGATGGCAGCCGCCATCTCGCCGCCGGCGCCCAGGCACTTGACGACGGTGCCGCCAAGCTCGACGGCGGTGCAAAAACGCTGTCCACCGGAGCCGCCACGCTGGCCGATGAACTCGCCAAGGGTGCCGGTCAGGTCCCGAATCCCAACGACGCGCAGAAGGCCAATGCCGCCAAGGTCATCTCGGACCCCATCGCCGTCAATTCGCTGTCCCAGGCGCAGGCCGCCAACTACGGCTCCGGACTGGCACCGTTCTTCCTGGTCTTGGCCCTGTGGATCGGTGCTTTCATGCTGGTCCAGGCCATGCGTCCGGTGACCCAGCGCGCATTGGCGTCCAACGCACCGTCCTGGAAAATCGCCGTCGGCGGTTGGCTGCCGTTTTTTCTAGTGTCCACGCTGCAGGCCGTGGTGATGTATCTGGTGGTCTATTTCGGGCTCGGGCTGAATCCGTCGCATCCGGTGCTCACCCTGGGCCTGCTGCTGCTGGCCTCGATGGCCTTCACCGCCATCATCCAGGGCATAGTAGCGCTGCTGGGCACGGTGGGAAAGTTTGTGGTTCTGATACTACGGGTGCTCCAGCTGGTCAGTTCCGGCGGCACGTTTCCTTGGCAGACTACACCCGGGCCGCTGCATGCGATCCACACCATAATGCCCATGGGCCATGTAGTGGAAGGTATGCGGCACCTGATTTACGGTGCCGATCTGGCCCCCGTGGGATCGATTGTCCTTGGCCTGATCGGTTATACGCTCTTTGGCCTGGTGTTGTCCTTTTTCGCGGTGCGCAAGCATAAGTTCTGGACACTGAAGACGCTGCAACCGGAGATTGCGGTATGAGCGAACCTGCGCACCCTGCCCAATCGCGGCGGCCCGCCCGGACCAACGCCACCCGGCAAAAGCTCTTCGATGCATCCATGCTGCTGATCGGCGAGCGTGGACCCGCCAGTGTGACGGTAGACGAAATTGCCGCCGCGGCGGGAGTTTCCAAGGGCACCGTGTATTACAACTTCGGCAGCAAATCGGAGATGATCGCGGCTCTGCTGGAGCACGGCGTGGAAATGCTCGAGTCCCGTCTGGTCTCGCTTTCTCCGGCAGCAAAGGCCGTGGATGACCTGCAGGAAATGCTCGGTGCCATGCTGGATTTTTTCGCCGAGTATCCCTCCTTCGCCCAACTGCTGGTCAGCGAGATGTGGCGCACCCCCGGCGAGTGGCACGAGACCTTGACCCTGCTGCGTGAGCGGCTGGTCGGCGTGATCGGCGGCGCGGTGGAACGCGTGGCCCAGGAGAATCAGGTGGATACGGAGATTACCCCGGCCAGCGTGGCCGGGGCGATTCTGGGAGCCACGTTCGTGATCGGGCTGGACCGGCTGGTATTCCATCCGGACCGCTCACGGGAACAGGCCCTCGCTGTGGTCATGACCGTCATCCGCGGCTATCTGAGGTAACCCCGTCGATTCCCCCTCTTCCGCTCCCGCTGAGTGGGTACATCTGCCCCTAAAATCCCCCACGGAAGGGGCAGATGTACCCACTCAGCGGAGTCTTCGCGGTATTTTCAGGCCGCGCGGGGAACTGCGAAGGCCGTGGCGCGGGCGTCCTGGCCGTCGAGCCCGGCCCAGGTTCCGGCGTACTCGAAGACCGCAAGCGCACTCGTGGGGTAGCTCATGGCCAGATTCGTATACGCTGATTCATCCGAATCCCGGGACGCCAGCCGCAGACCAAGCTCCTGGATGCCCGGCAAATGGCTGATCACCAGCAACGTTCGGACAGTCTCCGGCAGATGGTTCACCACGGCCAGCATCTCCCCTGCGGAGGCGGCGTACAGCCGGTCCTCCAGCTTGGCGGTGGGCGCCTTGTCGCCGAGCTGCTGACAGACCCACGTGCAACTCTGCCGCGCCCGCAAAGCACTGGAACAGAGAATGAAATCGGGGATCACCGAGTTCTCCAGCAGCCAACGGCCCGCAACGGCCGCATCCGCGTGTCCACGCTGCGCCAGCGGCCGGTCATGGTCCGCCACCCCCAGCGGGTACGCCGCCTTGGCGTGCCGCATCAAGACAAGCCGCAGGAGGTGTGTTTCGCTCATGACCTCAGTCTAATGACCACCGTTAGATGGAGTATTCCGGCGCCGCCCAGACCACCACTTCGGGATGCTCGTAGAACCGGTATCCCTCGCCGCGGACCGTGCGGACCGTATTGGCCAGCCGTCCCAGCTTGGACCGTAGCCGGCGGATGTGCACGTCGATGGTGCGCTCATTAGGTACCTCGTCCGCATTGCGCCACAGCCCGTCCAGCAGCTCCTCGCGTCCCACCGTTCGGGTGCCGTGTTCCACCAGGTAATTGAGTAATTCAAATTCTTTGAACGTCAGGTTCAGCGTCTCCCCGTCAAGGTGCACTTCCCGGCGCGCCAAGTCAATCAGCACTCCGGTGGGCCGGGTTTCAGGGACCGGCCGCTGCCGGGCCGTGTCCTGACGCTGGCGCACCAGCACGGCCGGATCCCCGAAGGTGGACCGCACCACGTCCAGAGCCGTCCCGGGGGCATCCGCCGGAGCGAGGGCGACGGCGGCATAGCTCTGCGCCTGCGGCACCAGCGTCTGCGCGTAGGCGCGGATATCCTGAGCCAGTTTGGCCAAGGAGGTTCCCGCCGCCGCAGCGGTCTCCTCATCCACACCCACATACAGCACAAACCCGCGGGCTACGTTCTCCACCTGGGCGCTACGACGGCGCTCGAAACCGGGGACAACCGTCGTGGGGGCCGTCGAGGGAACTGCCGGGAGGTAAGGGCCCCGGCTTCCCTGACCGGGCGTCGGATTACGGGAGTCCTGATATCCGAGTCCGTGCCCCGCCCCGGGCGCCGGGTGGGGCACGGACTCGGCAAACGGGGCCCGGAAACTGTTGTTGGTGGTGGCGCCGCCGATCGCGGCCTTGCCCGCGTTGCGGACGGAGATGTGGACGTATCCGGATGCTACTGACATGGTGACCTCGATGTGAATAGCCGCCTTCGCGGCACGAATGCTTCTTCACTCCCGCCCAAACGGCGGAGTAAATGCCCATGGCGGGCGGGTCCGAAGACCCATAATGCCTAAACTCTGGGGTAGTGAGTCAGGCCTGCATTCGACAACAGCACATGAGCCTGCCAGCGGTTTCACTGGGTAGGGTCGCTGCGGCTGCAGATGCCATTGAGTGGATGTTCACAATGAGAGTCTGTCGCGTAACAAACCCAACGTGCAAGTAACATTGGGGAAAATCATCCGCATGCTGAGACAAAGACGTCCATCGTGATGCAGGTCACGTTGCTCCAGGCCTCACGCGGACCCCACTCACAGCCGACCGTCAGGTAACACCCAGCGGCTCGAAACGAGCGCGGTGCACAATGATGTCATGGCATCCTCGAGCTCCCTGACGGACCATCTGCCCCATCTGACGCATCCGGACGGCTCCCCTATCCGCGCCCTTGTCGTCGATGACGAACCCAGCCTGGCCGAGCTGATGCGGGCCGGGCTGCAGATGTCGGGCTGGAACGTCCGGGTGGCCAACGATGGCGACCGGGCTATTAAAACGGCCCGTGAGTTCCGTCCGGACGTCCTGGTGCTGGACGTGATGCTTCCGGGGCTCGACGGCGTCGCGCTGCTGGGCAAGATCCGCACCTTTGCGCCGGGGTTGCCGGCGCTGTTCCTGACCGCCAAGGACGCGGTGGAGGACCGACTCGCCGGATTGGCGGCAGGAGGGGATGACTACGTCACCAAGCCCTTCAGTATGGAAGAGGTCCTGCTCCGACTGCACCGGATCGTCCAGCGCTCCGGCGTTACGGCCGGCACTGGCGCAGAACTGGTGGTTGGAGATCTGCAGTTGAACCAGGACCCCCGCGAGGTCACCCGAGGGGGCGAGCGCATCGCGCTGACCGCCACCCAGTACGAGCTGCTGCGCTATCTGATGGAAAATCCCCGGCGTGTGGTCAGTAAGGCGCAGATTCTTGAACGCGTGTGGAACTATGACTTCGGTGGGGAGGCAAACATTGTGGAGCTGTACATTTCCTACCTGCGCAAAAGGATCGACGCGAACCGGCCGCCGATGATCCATACCATCCGCGGTGCGGGCTACGTGCTGAAACCTGCTGTGAGGTGAAGACCGGAGGATCCCGACCGCGCTTGCCGCGGCCGCATTGGGCCGGTGTGAAAGCATGGCGTTTGCGCACCAAGATGGTGCTGGCCACGATGGCCCTGCTCACTGCCATCTGCCTCATCGTGGGATCGGTTAGCTATGCTGCGGTGCAGTCATCCCTGATGCACCAGCTGGACACCACCTTGAACGAGGCCTCGCACCGGGCCGTGGTATTCAGCAGCGGAGCTCCGCCGCGGGGCTCATCGGGGTCCCGCCCGAACCCCTTGAATGCGCGCGGCACCGGCATCGGAACCCTCAATGCCCGTGTTTCCGGCGGCACCGTGACCAGTGCAGGCCTGCTCGCAAATGACCAGACACTAACCGGAATCACTCCAGACGATGCGCAGACCCTGCGCACAGTTGCCGTCGGGGCCGCGCCGGTGGATCGGACCCTCTCCAGCGGCGAATACCGCCTGACGGCAATCCGGGTCCCGGACGGGGATGTCGTCGTCACCGGCCTGCCACTGGCTGCCAATAATGCCATTCTGGCTTCCCTGGTCCTCGCGATTGTGCTGATTTCGCTCGGCGGCCTTGCCGCCGTCGGCCTGGTGGGGACCGTGATTATTCGCCGTACCTTGGCGCCGCTGGAAGAACTTTCCGCGGTAGCCGGCAGAGTCGCCGAGCTGCCGCTGGAGGCCGGCGAGGTGGCACTGACCGAACGCGTCCCGCTTGACGCCGCGAACCCGGCAACGGAAGTCGGCAACGTGGGCCATGCGCTTAACAAGCTGCTGGACAACGTTTTCAGCGCTCTGGTGGCCCGGCAGAGGAGCGAGACCAAGGTCCGTCGTTTTGTTGCCGACGCCAGCCACGAACTCCGCACGCCCCTGACGGCCATCCGCGGTTACACCGAATTGCTGCGGGCCACTGAGACTCTGAGTGCTGAAGGGATGAATTCGCTGGACCGGGTGGAGTCGCAGTCCCGACGGATGGGCACCCTGGTGGAGGATCTGCTGCTGCTGGCCCGGCTCGACGAGGGTCTGCCCCTAGCCAGTCACGAAGTGGACCTGACCGAAGTCGTCGTCGAATGCGTATCCGACCTCCGCGTGATGGCCAACGACCATCGATGGCAGCTGGACATCCCCAGCGAACCCCTGAACATCTGCGCCGATGAGACACAGCTTCGCCAGCTGCTCACCAATCTGCTCAGTAATGCCGTCAAGCATACGGCTGCCGGCAGCACCATTTGTACCCGCCTGCAACGATCCGCCGTGGGCGCCGTGATCCTGACCGTTGCCGACGATGGGCCAGGCATCCCGGCCGAATTCCAGGACAAGGTCTTCGACCGCTTTGCCCGCGCGGATCTTGCCCGTGCCGGGAGTACCGGGAGCACCGGACTTGGATTGGCCATTGTGCAGGCGATTGCCCACGCCCACGGCGGCCGGGTCGAGCTGCGCAGCAGGCCAGGGCGCACCTCTTTCATCGTCCACTTGCCGCAAAGACTGGTCGTCCCGTGACGACCCGGCCTAACCGCGCAGCGGCCGCCGAAAACTGAACTGCGTCACGCTGTGCATTTGATCGCGCAACCGGACGTCGTTGCGCCGATTGAGCAGGATCAGCGCCCAGACACCGGCCACCAGGGCTACCACAGCGCCGATTCCGACCGACCAGCGGGCGCCAAAGACGGTCCCGATCCAACCGACCAGCGGTGCGCCTATCGGCGTCCCGCCCTGCAGCACCACCATGTACACCGCCAGAACGCGTCCCCGCATCACCGAATCCGTGGAGAGCTGGACGCTGGTATTGCAGGCGTTCATAAAGGTCAGCGATGCCAGTCCCACGGGGATCAGGGCCAGGGCATAGAGCCAGTAGCTGGGCATCAGCGCCGCGACGGCAACGAACACCGCGAACGCCAGCACTCCGCCGATCACGTAGCGCATTCTGGTGCCCTGCCGTCGGGCCGCCAGCAGCGCCGCCGCCAGCGTGCCCACCGCCATGACAGACCCCAGCAGCCCGTATTCGCCTGCTCCCAGATGGAAGACCTGCGTGGCCATGAGCGCGTTGGTGATCTGGAAGTTCATCCCAAAGGTGGCGACCACCCCGACCAGCACCATAATCATCATCAGATCAGGACGCCGCCGGATATAGACCAAGCCTTCCCTGATCTGGCCCTTGCCCCGCGGCGCGCGGGCGGAGGGATGCAGCTCCTCGGGGCGCATCCGCAACAGTGAGATCAGCACCGCAAGGAAGCTGGCCGCGTTGAGCAGGAACGCGGTTCCGGTGCCAAACCCGGCAATCAGGAATCCGGCAACGCCGGGGCCGGCGAGACGGGCGAGGTTGAACGACGCGCTGTTGAGGGCGACGGCGTTAGGAACGTCGCGCTGCTCCACGACCTCGGAGACAAACGCCTGCCGGGACGGCGCGTCAATGGCACTGGCGACGCCCAGCAGCAGCGCGATGGCAAAGACCTGCCAGAGCTGGACGGTATGGGTCACCACGAGTAGTCCAAGCGTGAGTGCGCACAGCCCCATTGCCGTCTGGGTGCACAGCAGAATTCTACGCTTGGAGATGCGGTCCCCCAGCAGTCCGGCGAAGGGGCCTATGAAAACGATCGGCAGGAACTGCAGACCCGTGGTGATGCCCACGGCCGTCCCGGAGTGGTTGGTCAAGATGGTCAGCACCAGCCAGTCCTGCGCCACGCGCTGCATCCAGGTCCCGATATTCGATACCAGCGCACCACCGACCCATAACCGGTAGTTATAGACCTTCAGGGCCCGGAACATTTCCTTCATTTGCCGCTCATTTGCTGCAAAATGCGCGCCGCGTCGGTAAGCACGGCGCGTTCGCCAGGTTCCATCCCCGCGAGGCGTTCCGCCAGCCACGCTGTCCGGTGGGTACGCGCCTCCGCCAGAACGGCCCGGCCGGCCGCCGTGATATTCACCAGAACCTGCCGGCGATCTGTGGGGTGGTCACTGCGCGTCACCAGCGCGGACAGTTCAAGGGCGTTCACGATCCTGGTCATCGACGGCGCCTGGACGTGTTCCCGGTCGGCGAGCTGGCGCAGGGTCATCGGATCAGGGTGGATGGCCGCGAGCACAGAATACTGGCCCGGCGACACGGCCTCGCCGCTGCCCTCGGTACGCAGCCGGCGCGAGGTGCGCATCACGGCGATCCGCAGATCCACGGCCAGGGCGCCGACATCCTCCGGAGCCGACAGCGCCGCGCGTTCTACTGTAGTCATATAGTTAGCCTAGGTCATTACCCTTGCTAAGTACATTCGTTGAGGTAGGCGCGACCATCTTGCAAGGCGGCCGCACATAGATACACCTCCAACCCCGCCCGTTATCAAAATGTGACTATTCGGCTACTGTCCGGTACGATTACCAAGGCGTCAAATCCGGCAACTACTGCCACTGGTGCCCGTGGCCGGATCGCCGAGCTCTGCCGCCGCCCACGTTCCGTTCTAGGAGAGGCAGAGACGGGGGACCCACTTTGTGGGCTTCCCTCCCGAAGCCCTTGGGGTTAAGTCATCTGCGTCCTTCTGCCGTACTCGGCTCGGGACCGGAGAGCCGGATGCTCTCATCCGAACCCGACAGCTCACCTCGCAGGCGCGTTAGAGAGGTTTTCAGCATGTCCCAGAAGTCCCAACACGGCCGCCGCCGGATCGAAACGCTGCGCGGCACCTCTGCCGCCCGTCGCTGGTGGGAAGCGGCGCCCAAGCCCGGCCCGGCCGGCAGGCGAATGACCGCCGTCGCCATCGCCGGCTTCCTCCTCGTCGGCGTCGGTGCCTCCAACGCCGCTCTGAACAACGGCGGAACGCCTGGTCCGCAGGCTGCACCTGCCGACGCAGCCGTCGCCGCCCCCAGCAGCGCAACGCTGTCGTTCACCCGGACAGCCGTCAAGTCCAGCGCCGCTCCCACGGCGACACCCAACGTCCGCGCCGCTGCCTCCGACGTGCAGGTGCTCGGCGCCAACGGCGGGGCCGTCAATGATCCGGCCGGGGCCAAAGCCTACGCCGCCGCGTCGCTGGCTTCCTTCGGCTGGGGACCGGAGCAGATGGCCTGCCTACTGCCTTTGTGGACCCAGGAATCCGATTGGACCACGACCGCGGAAAACCCGTCCACCCTGGCCTACGGAATTGTCCAGTCGCTCCCGGCCGAGAAAATGGATTCCGTCGGCAATGACTGGAAGAACAATTACCAGACACAGATCAAATGGGGCCTGAACTATATTAAGGACCGCTACGGCTCACCGTGCGGAGCCTGGGACCACGAAACGGCCATGAACTGGTACTGATCCGCAGTTAATGGGCCCGACGCTAGTGCACGACGCCATAGAGACGGTCGCCGGCATCGCCTAGCCCGGGCACGATGTAGGCATTCTCGTCCAGCTTCTCATCGATGGACGCCAGCACAATGGTGACGTTCTTGCCTTCCAGCTCATCGCGCAGCTTCTGCAGCCCTTCCGGTGCCGCCAGCAGGCATATGCAGGTGATATCGGCTGCACCGCGGGCAAAGAGGAACTTGATGGCCTCCCGCAGGGTCCCACCCGTGGCGAGCATCGGATCCAGCACGTAGACCTGCCGACCAGTCAGATCATCGGGCAGACGCTCCGCATAGGTGATTGCCTCCAGCGTCTGCTCATGCCGCTCCATCCCCAGGAACCCCACCTCGGCAGTGGGGAGGAGCCGCGTCATCCCCTCCAGCATGCCTAGGCCTGCACGCAGAATCGGGACCACCAGCGGCGTGGGCTTGCACAGACCGGTGCCGACCGTCGTCGTCACCGGCGTCTCGATGTTAACCGGCTCCACGCGCACGTCGCGGGTCGCCTCGTAGGCCAGCAGCGTGACCAGTTCTTCGGTCAGCAGCCGGAAAATCGGCGACGTGGTGTTTTTGTCCCGAAGAACGGTGAGTTTGTGGGCAATGAGCGGGTGGTCCGCAACAAGTACGCGCATAGGTAAAAGTTACCATTGAGCCGTGACCTCAATAGCAAAGTCCCCCTCAGCGCCCGCGCCCGAAGGCGGTCGAGACCGTGCCCGGTACCGCGCGTGGATGGCTCTGGCACTGGACCAGGCAGCGCAGGCCGGGGCCACCGCGGACGTGCCGATCGGCGCCGTCGTCCTCGGTCCTGACGGAGCCGTTCTCGGGTCAGGCTGCAACGAGCGCGAGGCCCTGGAAGACCCGACGGCGCACGCCGAGATGATCGCCATCCGCGCCGCCGCGCGCGAACTGGGCAGCTGGCGGCTGGACGGCTGCACGCTGGCGGTCACGCTGGAACCGTGCGCCATGTGCGCCGGAGCCATTGTGCTGGCCAGGCTCCCGCGCGTGGTATTCGGAGCGTGGGACGAAAAAGCAGGCGGGGCCGGATCCGTCTTCGACATTCTGCGCGAACGCAGGCTCAATCACTGGGTGGAGGTGTTCCCCGGCGTCCGGGAGGATGAATGCGCCGCCCTGCTGCGGGACTTTTTCGCCGACCGGCGCCTTCCGTAGTTGCTGCACCCTTCAATCCCTCCCCGTCCCCGCCCGGGACGCGGGGCCGCGCGACCCGGCGCCGAATTTGGGGCGGGACCCGGCGCCGTATCCGAGGCGGGGAACGGTGCTTTTGGGAAGCGGGCCGTCCGTCCGGTAAAGTAGCTGCGTTGGTGACGTGTCCGAGCGGCCGAAGGTGCAACACTCGAAATGTTGTTCAGGTGAGAGCCTGACGTGGGTTCAAATCCCACCGTCACCGCCAATTGAGAAACCCCTTCTTCCCTTTGTTTACAAGGGAGGAAGGGGTTTCTTGCACGAAGCCAGCCCACTGGGGCACATTTGGGGCACCTCTGATTGTGAGCAGACCCCTGCTCCCAGATGGATTTGTCTGTAGCCAGCGTTTAGCTGTACTCGGAATATGCGGTTTCCCTTTGTTGTGGCCGTACACGTCCGGGCAGCGCGTCAATTTTCTCAAGGGCGCGGTGGGCTGCAACCACGAGCAGGCAAAAGCCCACGAGGCTAAGCAGCGATCCGAAAGCTATCACTGCGATATAGCCGGCGGCAATTCCGGAGCTACCGTCGGCGGTGGCAAGATACATCCCCAAGGCGGTTGCTGCCGCGCCCAATAAGGGTCCCCCAAAAAATAGCGTGATGCCTGCGACGAAAAGACCTGCGGACCGCTTGAACTGCATATTTCCCCCTGGGAGTATTCGACAATTGAGAATACAACGACTAAGGGAACATTACGGCTTACCTGCCACGGACACTCACAGAGGAATCGGGCCTAAAGGACTGGCCGTGCTTTGTCCTCACCGCCGCAAATCCCCAAAGCCACGTGAGAAGGCTCCTAATCCCCTGGATGCCAAGGGAATCAGAGGCCTTTCTCATACACTGGGTCTCACTGCACCCGGCCCTGGAGCCGCTGACAGCCAAGGAGACACCATGACCATCTGGACCTGCGCAACCTGCGCCATCGAGCATCCCGACTCCCAGACGCCCCCGGTGAGCTGTGAAATCTGCGCCGATGATCGGCAGTTTGTGCCTGCGGGAGGTCAGCGGTGGACCACGCGGGAAGAACTCGCAACCGCCGGCCACAGGATCACGGTGCGTGAACTCGAGCCGGATCTCTACGCGGTGGAGTGCGCCCCGAGACTTGGCATCGGCCAGCGCGGCCTACTGCTCCGCACCGGGCACGGCAACCTGCTCTGGGAGCCGCCGGGTTTCATCGACGACGCAGGAGTCGAGGCCGTCCGCGCACTCGGCGGCGTTGCGGTCATTAGCTCAAGTCACCCGCATCTGACCGGCTCCTCCATTCAATGGAGCCACGCCTTCGGTGGCGCACCCGTGTACATTGCGGCGGCAGATCAGAAATGGATCAGGCGTCCCGATCCCGTCATCCGGTTGTGGGATGCCGGCTGCGAGCTCCTGCCAGGACTTTCGATGCTGCAATGTGGCGGTCATTTCGCCGGCAGCAGCATTGTCAACTGGCCCGACGGCGCCGGCGGTCAGGGCGCGCTCCTTACCGGGGATACCATCGCCATCGGTGCGGACCGAAAGTCCGTCAACGTCATGCGCAGCTTCGTGAACAACATCCCGCTCCCCGAACGGGCAGTCCGCAGAATTCTCGACGTAGCGACGCCCCTGGAATTCGACCGGATTTACAGCGCCTTCGGACTCATCGCGGCCGGTGCAGGCCCGATTGTGGACGGTTCCTTGCAACGATACATCCACTGGATCCGCGGCGAGGTGGAGGAGTAGCCGCACGAGGCGAAAACACCGCTCGCCTCATGCTGCGGGCTCGTTGTCAGGCAACGGTTTGGTGGCGCGGGCAGATGCCGTTTCGCCTGGCGGTCGAGCAGACTATGCGTTCCGCGGCGCGAACATGATGACGGCCACGCCGACCAGACACACGGACGCACCGATCACATCCCACCGGTCGGGACGGAAACCATCCAGCAGCACCGCCCACAACAGCGACCCGGCAACAAAAACTCCACCATAGGCAGCAAGGATCCGGCCAAAGTTTGCATCCGGCTGGAGTGTGGCCACGAAGCCGTACATCCCCAGCGCCACGATGCCCAGGCCGGCCCACCACCACGCTTTGCCTTCCCGGACGGCCTGCCAAATCAGCCAGGCTCCCCCGATCTCGGCGACCGCAGCAAGCACGAACAGGACTATTGATCGGAAAATTGTCACTCGTCCAGTGTCCCCTGCGTTACCCGGCCATCCCTTACCGGCCCGGTCACGAATAGTAGGTAAACTGGCTCCGGACACCGCCGGAGCTTCACGGGAGCCAGCGCGGAGCCGTCCATCTATCGTCGTTGTGCGGCATCGGCGCGCTGCGATTCGTTGGGGCATTCTGGAACCGAAGGAGGACACGTGACCGCCGTTTCCGCGCCGTTCCGCTGGCTGCGCTCCGGGGCTATCGGGGGGACAATCCTGGCGCTTGCGGCGGGTGCGCATACCTTGGCCGGCGGCGTGCTGCCGCCACCGGTCCTCATGCTCGCCCTGACTGCACTGACTGCAGCGGTGTCTGCCGTGGTGACCAGTATCCGCGTTCCGCTGACCCTGATGCTGGCGTTGCTCGGGGCCAGCCAACTCCTGCTGCACAACGTCTTCGACCTGCTGTCCAACCCCATGTTTCCCACGGCCGCGTTGGTCGAGCCGGCCATGGCGCATCATCCCATGGTGTGTCAACCGCCCTGACACCCCAAGCAACCGCGATGGCGCACATGCCCATGCAGCTAGGACCTTCGGCTGCCCTGGCCATGACGCTGGCGCACATCGGCGCTACCTTGGCCTCCGCCGTCGTGCTGGCCAAAGGGGAGGAAGCTCTGTGGCTACTCGCCGACTGGCTGCGCCCACTGGTGCGGCTGGCCGCGCCCGTCAGTGCCGCCGTCGCTCCCTTCCCGTCGCTTACCGCGGCCAATAGCCCCCTCCGTCCGCAGCCGAGGCGAAATTTGCGGGCCGACAGCCGGCGCGGGCCGCCAGCTCCGACACCGACTAACGTTTAGCACCCTTCCGGCAGATCCGTGGGGGTGTCCACACCCTCACCGCTCCCGGGCACGCCGTAGTGGCCGGCTGTAATGACAAGGATTTCCGATGGACTCGCACACCAAAAATACCACCCGTGACAACACGCCCCGTTCGGGTAAAACCAGGCGTCGCGCGCTCAAGGCGACGCTTATTGCCGGGGCCACTATTGGCCTGATGACGGCCGGGCTGTCCGCGGCCTCGGCGCACGTGGATATTTCCCCGGACAGCACCGCTGCCGGTTCCTACTCGCTGCTGACGTTCAGCGTGGGGCACGGCTGCAACGGATCCCCCACCACCAAGATGACCATCGATCTGCCGAAGGAACTCAGCGACGCCACGCCTACGGTGAACCCGAACTGGACCATCAGCAAAACGACGGAAAAACTCGCAACGCCGCAGAAACTGGCGAACGGCAGCTCGGTCACGGAGCGGACCAGCCAGATCATTTACACTGCGAAAACCCCGCTTGACGCCCATCAGCGCGACGCGCTGGCGCTGTCCTTGCAGTTGCCGGACAAGGTCGGGGAGACGCTGTACTTCCCCACTCTGCAGACCTGCGAAACCGGCGAGACCAACTGGGTGGAGGTTGCCGCCGCAGGGCAGGATCCTGAGTCCTTGAAGGCGCCGGCACCCCTGGTGACGGTCACCGCGGCGCAGGCGGCTCCGAGCACGACGACGGCCGCAGGGGCAGCGTCCGGCGGCGGCGCCAACGTCGCGGGCGCCGACACCGGGAACTCCGACAGCGCCAGCCAGGCACCCGGATGGATCGGACTGGCCGCCGGCGTCTTGGGCCTGGGTATGGGCGGGGTCGCTCTGGCCCGGACGCGCAAACCGGCCGCAAAGTAGGTACGGAGAACTAGGCGCCCGGCGCTCCAGGTCCGGAGCGCCGCCCGGGGCTCCAGGTCCGGAGCGCCGGGCCGTTGGCCAGGGTCACGATCCTAAGAAGAATGCGCCGCAGGCTGTGGCGGAGATTGACTCGGGCAACCTGAGGGGTAAGTCTGGTTCAATGATGACTCGGGGACACGCGAAGATATTGACCGTTCTAACAGCGACGGCGGCAGCGATTGGGCTGGCTGGCTGCGGGGGTTCGACGACGCCGGTAGCCACCGGATTGGCCGGCGGCAGCACGCCGTCGTCCTCTGCGTCCAGCACGTCCAGTCATTCTTCCGCCGGCCCGTCCGCGAGCGCTTCCCCGTCGGCAGCGCCGTCCCCGTCGGCAGCGCCGTCGTCGGCAGTTCCGTCGTCAACAGCTCCGTCGTCAACGGCGCCCTCAACTACCGGGTCTCCGGTTGCCGGGCCCGCTCTCTGCACGGCCGCCATGCTGTCTGGCTCCGTTGATGACACCGGAGGCGGGGCGGCGGGCAGTATCTACATGAAAATAATCCTGCGGAACACCTCGAACGCAGCGTGCATCTTGGATGGCTATCCGGGAGTTTCCCTGGTCGGCAACGGCAACGGCACACAGTTGGGCGCTCCGGCCTCCCGTAACCCTGACCTGCCTTCCTCCGGCCCCATCACGTTGGAAACCGGTTCCAGTGGCGTTGCCGTCCTGCGGTACACCCAGGCGGGGAATTACCAGGGCTGCACCCAGGCACCGGCTGACGGCCTGCGGATCTACCCGCCAAGCGCCACCGACGCCCTCTATATTCCGCACCCGCTGACGGCCTGCACGGACACCAGTATTGTCCTGCTGACAATCGGTGCATTCCAAAAGTCCTAAGGGCACTGTGGCCGGGGCCTAGCGCCGACTAGAAGTGGATCAGCGAATCCAGATCGACTGTCTGGGCCGGAGGCCGCCGACCGTACCGCATCAGATGCAGGCGAAGGGCCGCCATGACAAAGGCGGCCGCCGTCAGGCCTTGAAGCGCGCCGCCCCACACTGCGGCGGTAATGATCATTCCCAGAAGGGCTGTCACGCAGGCCGTGGCCCCGGCCGTGACAATCACGCGAACGCGCTCCAGCACGCCGTAGGCGAGCACCCCGCCGCCAAGGGCCAGCCAGGGGACGCAGCCGTGCAGTATGCCGGTGAATCCGCCCAGCAGCAGCCCAAGCGCAACGGCACCGGCCGTATAAAGATAGGGCCGGAGCTCACCGCGCAGAACCGGCGGATTCCGGTAGGACCACCAGGCGGTGGCACCGGTAAACAGCAAAGAGGCAATGAGGTAGTAGAAAGGCACCGCGGCCTTACTGGAGTTGGCCATCAGGGCAATGGCTGCTCCGCCCAAAAAGAGCGCGCCCATGCAAGCCATGGGGAACCATGCATTCCCCATCTGCCGCGAACCCACGGCCCCTCCGTCCCCGATGTTTGGTGCTCTGCCGCTAGTGACCCACGGCAGAGGCAGCGTTGCCGTTTATACCGTCACAGTACAGCCAGATCGACGCGCTGCCGCGCAGACACAGCGTACGGCGGGAAATGTCAGTGCCCTGCGAGATGATGGAACCGTGGCGAGAAGTTCATGAGTCCTCAGATGGAGCAGTTCACGGCGGCAACCCGGGAGTGGTTTCTGGGTGCCTTTCCGGCGCCCACGCCCGCTCAAACGGGTGCGTGGAAGGCGATTTCCGGCGGATCCCATTCGCTCGTGATCGCCCCTACAGGTTCCGGCAAGACGCTCGCTGCATTCCTCTGGGCGCTGGACAGGCTGATTGCCGATGAGCGGGATCCGCAGGCCGGAGCCGGCACACGCGTGCTTTATATCTCACCGCTGAAGGCACTCGGTGTGGATGTGGAGCGGAACCTGCGCGCTCCGCTGATCGGCATTACGCAGACCGCGAAGCGGCTCGAGTTGGCAGCCCCGCACATTTCCGTCGGCGTGCGGTCCGGAGACACGCCCCCGGCGCAGCGGCGATCGCTGCTCGCGCACCCGCCGGATATCCTCATCACCACTCCCGAATCTCTGTTCCTGATGCTCACATCCAAGGCCCGCGCCACGCTGGCGCAGGTGGACACGGTGATCCTTGACGAGGTGCACGCCGTGGCCGGGACAAAGCGGGGCGCGCACCTGGCACTTTCGCTGGAACGCCTCGATGCGCTGCTGGACAAACCCGCGCAGCGGATTGGCCTCTCCGCCACGGTGGAGCCGCGGGAAACCGTGGCACGTTTTTTGGCCGGCTCGGCGCCGGTGGAGATCGTTGCTCCGGTCACGGCGAAGAACTGGGACCTCTCCGTCACGGTGCCGGTGGAGGACATGACGGCGCTGCCCGCACAAGCGGGAACGCGTGGTGGCGCGGGCGTGGACGGGCCGCCAGCGAACGCCTCGATTTGGCCGCACGTGGAGGAAAAGATTGTCGACCATGTGCTGGCCAACAAATCCACCATCGTCTTTGCCAACTCCCGACGGCTTGCCGAACGCCTCACCGCGCGGCTGAACGAAATCTACGCCGAACGGCTCGCCTCGATGGAGGCCGACGCTGTACTTCCGGATGCTGACCGGCCGCCGTCGGGAGCCCTCTCCACTCCGGCGCAACTGATGGCGCAGGCTGGAGCAACCAGTGGGGCCGAGCCTGTCCTCGCCAAGGCCCATCACGGTTCCGTATCCAAGGACCAGCGCGCCCTGATTGAGGACGATCTCAAATCCGGCCGCTTGCGCTGCGTCGTCGCCACGTCCAGCCTGGAACTGGGCATCGACATGGGCGCTGTGGACCTGGTGATTCAGGTGGAATCTCCACCGTCGGTGGCCAGCGGCCTGCAACGGGTGGGCCGCGCGGGGCACCAGGTGGGCGAAATTTCGCACGGTATTTTGTTCCCGAAGCACCGCGCGGATCTTGTCCATTCCGCTGTAACCGTAGAGCGGATGCTGGCGGGCCGGATCGAATCCTTGTCCATCCCGTCGAATCCGCTCGACATTCTGGCGCAACAGACGGTGGCGGCCACGGCCCTGGGCAGCATTGACGTGGAGGAATGGTTCGATACGGTACGGCGCTCGGCCCCGTTCGCAACATTGCCGCGGTCCGCCTTCGACGCCACCTTGGATTTGCTCGCTGGCCGCTACCCCTCTGACGAGTTCGCGGAATTGCGCCCGCGGATTATCTGGGACCGGACCGGCGGCACGATCACCGGACGCCCCGGAGCCCAGCGACTCGCGGTGACCTCCGGAGGAACCATCCCGGACCGCGGCCTCTTCGGCGTCTACATTGTCGGCTCGGAACAGGACGCCGCACCGGGAGCGAAGGCCAAGGGCGGCCGGCGGGTGGGTGAGCTGGACGAGGAAATGGTGTACGAATCCCGTGTCGGTGATGTCTTCGCCCTCGGGGCCACGAGCTGGCGGATCGAGGATATTACCCATGACCGTGTCCTGGTGTCCCCGGCGTATGGCCAGCCTGGAAAGCTGCCGTTCTGGAAAGGCGACTCGCTGGGCAGGCCCGTGGAGTTGGGCCGTGCGCTCGGTGCCTTCATGCGCGAGCTCTCCGGAGCGGACCCCGCCGCCGCGTTGCAACGATGCCTCGCCACGGGGCTCGACGACTGGGCGGCCGGCAACCTGCTCGGCTACCTCACGGAACAAAAACTGGCGACCGACGTCGTCCCCAACGACACCACCTTGCTGGTCGAGCGCTTCCACGATGAACTGGGCGACTGGCGGGTGGTCCTGCACAGCCCGTATGGAATGCCTGTGCACGCGCCGTGGGCACTGGCGGTGGGAGCGCGTCTGCATCAAAGGTATGGCCTGGACGGCTCCGCTATGGCCTCCGATGACGGCATAGTGCTGCGCGTGCCGATGATGGACGACGACCCGCCGGGGGCCGACCTTTTCCTCTTCGAAGCTGCCGAACTGGACAGCATTGTCACTGCGGAAGTCGGCGGTTCCGCACTGTTCGCCTCACGGTTCCGCGAATGTGCCGCCCGCGCTCTGCTGTTGCCGCGGCAGAACCCGGGTAAGCGCTCCCCGCTCTGGCAGCAGCGCCAGCGCTCCGCCCAACTTCTGGACGTGGCGCGCAAATATCCGACGTTCCCGATCGTGCTGGAAACCGTGCGCGAGTGCCTGCAGGATGTCTACGACCTGCCCGCACTAAAGGAGATCGCGGCCGGTATTGAACGGCGGGAATTGCGTTTAGTGGAGATTACGACCCCGCAGCCTTCACCCTTCGCCAGATCCCTGCTGTTCGGCTACGTGGCGTCGTTTTTGTATGAGGGTGATTCGCCGCTGGCCGAGCGCCGCGCCGCGGCGCTGTCCCTGGATCCGACCCTGCTTAATGAACTATTGGGCCGTGCGGAACTGCGCGAGCTGTTGGATCCGAAGGTCATCGACCAGACGGAGGCTCAGCTGCAACGGCTGGCTCCGGACCGCAGGGCGCGCGGCATGGAGGGTGTTGCGGATCTGCTGCGGCTGCTGGGCCCGCTGAGCGAGGACGAAATCCAGGCCCGGCTGGAACCGGCGGGGCTTACCGATGGCGACGGCGTCCCGGCCGGCGACTACGCAGACGGGACCGCCGCCGCGGCTGGCCTGCATGCGGCTGCCTTGGTCACGGCCAACCGGGCCTTGAAAGTCAAAATGGCCGGAACGGAACGATTCGCAGCTATCGAGGACGCGGCCCGGCTCCGCGACGCACTGGGAATTCCGCTGCCCATGGGCGTTCCGTTGGCCTTTATTGAACCGGTGGCGGACCCGCTCGGCGACCTCCTGGGCCGCTATGCGCGAACGCACGGGCCGTTTACCGCAGCGGAAGCTGCCGTTCGGCTGGGACTCGGTGTCGCCGTCGTCGGCGGCGGCCTTGCCCGGCTGGCCGCGGACGGGCGCGTGACCGAAGGCGAATTCCGTCCCACCGGGGCACCAACAGCCGCAACACTTACACTTATTTCATCGTCAGCAGCAGCCCCCTCGGAGTGGTGCGATGTTGAGGTGCTCCGCAAGCTGCGCCGCCGCTCGCTGGCGGCCCTCCGTGCAGAGGTGGAGCCGGTGGATCCTGCCGCCTATGCGCGGTTCCTTCCGGCGTGGCAGCATGTCCGCACCACCGGCAATCCCGTGCCGCAGGGCCAGACCACGCAGCTAAGGGGGCTCGATGGCGTGCTCACCGTGGTGGATCAGCTTGCGGGGGTTCCGATTCCGGCATCGGCCTGGGAGCCGCTGGTGCTCGCCGGCCGCGTCGGGAATTTTGTCCCAGCCATGCTCGATGAGCTCACCGCCGCCGGCGAAGTCCTTTGGTCCGGTGCGGGTTCGCTGCCCGGAAATGACGGCTGGATCAGTCTCCACGTCGCCGAATCGGCGCCGCTGACCCTTAATCCGCAGGCCGGGTTCGAACCCAGCGACCTGCAGCTGAGATTGCTGAATCATCTTTCCGGCGGCGGCGCTTACTTCTTCCACCAGTTGAAAGAGGTGGCCGGACCCGCCGCCGGGGATACCGAAGTACTCACCGCCCTGTGGGAGCTTGTCTGGGCCGGCCGAATCAGCAACGACACCTTCGCCCCGGTCCGGTCCCTGCTGGCAGGGGGCCATACGGCGCATCGGCAGCCGCCGGCAACTCCCCGACTGCGCTCGGCCGGCCGGTACGGGCGCTTGGGCCGCGCCTCGGCGGCGGGAACCGGGAGCAGCTCCGGCTCCGGTTCCGGTGGACCCGGCGCTGTTTTATCCGGGGGTGGACCACCCGGCGCCAGGGCAAAGCGGAGTGCGCCTGCGCTGGCCGCCGGGCGCTGGAATGTTTTGCCGGCCAAGGAAGCGGAGTCCACTGTCGCGGCCCATGCCATGGCCGAGTTGCTGATGGACCGGTACGGCGTCGTGACACGGGGCTCCGTGATGAATGAAAATATTCCCGGCGGCTTTGCCCTGATGTACAAGGTGCTCGCGCGGCTGGAAGAATCCGGGCACAGCCGGCGCGGGTACTTCATTGAACATCTCGGCGCGGCTCAGTTCGCCGTTCCGGCAACGGTGGACCGGCTCCGCTCCTTCACCCAGGATGACGCCGCGCGGCAATCCGAGCCGGCGGCCCTGGCCCTGGCGGCAACGGATCCCGCCAACCCCTACGGCGCCGCCCTTGCCTGGCCGGCGCTGGAGGTGGGGCACCGGCCGGGACGCAAGGCCGGGGCGCTGGTGGTGATGGTGGACGGCGAGCTGGTGCTGTATGTGGAGCGGGGAGGCAAGACAGTGCTCGCTTTCACCACCGACCCCGTTCATCTCACCCTGGCCGGACGGGCCCTGGCCGCCGTGGTCAAACGCGGCGCGGTGGACAAGCTCGCCATCGAAAAGGTCAATGGCCAGGGGATTCTGGACACGGTGCTGGCCGCTGCGCTGGTAGAGGCGGGCGCGTACACCACGCCCCGCGGGCTGCGGATCCGTGCCTGAGGGGGATCATGCCTGAGGGAGATACTGTCTGGCGCCAGGCCCGGCAGCTGGATCAGGCGCTCACGGGCAAGATCCTCACACGCTGCGATATCCGCGTGCCAACGTTCGCCACCGTGGACTTCACCGGTTCGCTGGTGGAAGGCGTTCAGTCCCGCGGGAAGCACCTGCTCATCCGGGTCGCCGGTGCGCTGATCCACTCGCATTTGAAAATGGAGGGCAGCTGGCATGTGTACCCGGCGGATGGCCCGGCGACGGGCACTGCACGAAATACCGTGAAGTGGCGTCGGCCGGCCTTCACCGCCCGCTGCATCCTCGGCACCAAGGACGCGACGGCCGTCGGATTTTCCCTCGGGCTGCTGGAGGTGCTGGCGCAGGAACGCGAGGCGGACGCCGTTGGCTATCTGGGCCCGGATCTGCTCGGCCCGGATTGGGACGCGGAAGTTGCGCTGCGCAGAATTTCCGCTGCCCCGGCCCGCTCCATCGGGCTTGCCCTATTGGACCAGCGGAATCTGGCCGGAATCGGCAACGTCTTCCGGTGCGAGCTGTGCTTTTTAGCCGGCGTCCATCCTGCCCTCCCGGTCAGCGACGTAGCGGCCCTGCCCAGGCTGATCGAGCAGTCCAAGCGGCTGCTCGAGGCTAATAAAAACCGTTCCTCGCGCAGCACCACCGGCGGTCCTGCCCGGGGGGACGCAGCCGTCTGGGTCTATGGCCGGGAGTCTAAACCCTGCAAGCGCTGCGGCGCCCTGATCCGGCATGGCACTCTGCCGGATCCGCAGTTTCCGGCGCAGCGGGCCCGCGACATCTACTATTGCCCCCGCTGCCAGCCGCCCCCGGCGTAGCCCCGGGCCGTTGACGCCTGGGCCATAAACGCCTCATAAGTGCTGCCTCGACGGGCCGGTAGAATTGAACCGTGATGAAATCCCCCCTTCCGGTGCGCAATGGCGTCAATGCAACTCGGCTGCGCCTGCCCGCGGAGGGGCCATGGCTCACCGCGATGGACTATGTACTGGAGCGCTTTGGCCATGTGGACGCCGCCGGCATCGTGAACCGATTTGCCCGCGGCGAGGTCCGTGCGCTCACCGGCAGCGTGGTCACCGAGCACACACCGCTGGCCGAGCACAGCTTCATCTGGTACTACCGTGAGGTCCCCCCGGAGGTTCGGATACCGGTAGAGCTGGAGGTGCTGCACCAGGACCATGATCTGGTGGTGGTGGACAAGCCGCATTTCCTCCCCACCACCCCCGGCGGCAGATATGTGGCCGAATCGGCGCTGGTCCGGCTCCGCAACCTGCTGGAGCTGCCGGAATTGGTGCCGATCCATCGGCTGGACCGGATGACCGCCGGCGTTTTGCTGTTTTCAGCCAACCCGGCAACCAGGGGAAAGTATCAGCTGCTCTTCGAAAAGCGTGCCGTGCAGAAACAGTACGAGGCCGTCGCAGAGGTCCGTCCCGAGCTGGAACTGCCGCGCACTGTGACCTCCCGGATGGTTAAATCCCGTACTTACTTGCTGGCGCGGGAGGTTCAGGGAGACCCTAATACGCAAACGCGCGTCGAGCTGTTGGATACGCACGACGACGGCACGGGCCGCCGACTGGGCAGGTACAAACTGGAGCCGCACACCGGCAAGACGCACCAGCTGCGCGTCCACATGGCCGGCCTGGGCATCGGCATCCTGAACGATCTGTTCTACCCCGAGCTGCATCCGGAGACCGCGGATGACTACAGCAAACCGCTGCAGCTGCTGGCACGCAGCATCGCCTTCACCGATCCGCTCACCGGCCGGGACGTTGAATACCGCAGCCGGCGTCAGCTCAGCGCATTGCCAGCCGCATAGGTTTCCCGGAAAACCGATGCAATGTCCCCCGTGAAGAGCACAAATTCAATCAGCTCAGGCTCACTCAGCGCAGCCCTAATCAGCGCCGTCTCACCCGGTGCAGCCGCACCCGCTGAACTATCGCCCGCGCGCTGCGCATGCTGGTACCGCCCGATCCCGTCAAACGCCACCTGGGCCACCTGGGCCGCCGGCCAGCCGTAGACCCCGGCACCAATAGCAGGAAACGCGACGGACCGCGCACCCAGCCGGGCGGCCTCCTGCAGGCTTGCAGTAAAGCACGATGACAGCAGCGCGGGGTCACGCTGACCGGCATGCCGGTTCGGACCCACCGTATGGATCACCCAGCGTGCGGGCAGATCGAAGGCCTCCGTTGTCACGGCCGCCCCCACGGGCAGGCCATCCGGGAGCACCGTCCGCCGCAGCTCACGGCACGCAGCCAGTAGCCGCGGCCCGGCCGCCCGATGAATGGCGCCATCGACGCCGCCACCTCCGAGCAGCGAAGAATTCGCCGCATTTACGATTGCATCGACCCTGCGGAGGGTAATGTCGCCTTCGACGATACTGATGTCCATGCCGCCAGTTTGGCACCGGCTAAGCGGCGGCACCACCGTCAGCCGGCGTGCTACCGGGATCGGCGTGCAACGGTTACATTGAAGCAGTGGACCTCTTGAGTGCAGGCGACTGGGCCTTCGCGCTCTACCCGATCATGGCAGCCGCTGTGGCGTTGGACGCTGCCATTCCGCCTATCCCCTCCGAAGCAATGGTGATTGCCGCCGGGTCGCTGTCGGCCCGCGGCGACGCGATTCTACCGCTGGCCTTGGCTGCGGCAGTTTTGGGCTCGATCCTCGGGGACCTGTTGGTCTATAGCCTGTTCAAGCGCCGGCTCACGCACGTGCTGGACCGTTTCCAGTGGGGCCGCATGGTCCATAAGGGCATCCGCAAGGCGGCGGCCAAGGGCGGCCGCTCCTCCACAGCTGCGGCCATGGTCGCGGGAAGATTCATCCCTGCCGGACGCACCGCCACAATGGCGGCCGCGGGGATTGCGAACGTCTCCACGCTGCGGGTGTGCAGAGCGAGCGCGCTGGGCTCGGTCATCTGGGCCTGCTGGATGGTTGGCCTGGGCTATCTCACCGGCCGCAATACCAGCCTGCCGTTCTGGGCCAATTCATTGATCGGCGTTGGGGTTGGCCTGGCCATCGGCGTCCTGATGGCCGGCATGATCGCTCTGCGGCGCCGCCAGTGGAAATACCGCCGAGCTGTGGGACCGATGGACACTTCAGCTGCGGAGCCGGACGACGTTGCCGGTCCGTCGCAGTCAGAGCCCGGTTCGTAGCAGTCAGAGCCCGCCGGCTCCACCGATCGGCAGCCACTTTCCCCGGATCCGCCGGGCAACAGTGACCGGCCCGGTGACGGCTACGGACTCCACGGCGTGCCGCACGCTCGCCCCGGCGTTGCTCGCCTGACGGTTTTCAGCGTCGAACTGGCCCGCCTCCACGGTGAAACGCAGGCTGATCTGCGGGACCCCACGGACAACGTCCAGCTGGTTGGCCTCTACCAGATGGATGGACCCGAGCGTGTCCACGGCGGTTGAAAGCACGGACTCCGGCGCGTTTCCCGGGCGCAGGCCGGAAATCCTGAGAATCACGCGGAAGGACGGCATGATTCCAGCGTACCGAATGGCTACAGAATCCGGCCTCGGGGCTAACGTGGATAACATGTCTAAGACCAATTCATCCATCGTCCTTCCGGCCACCGACACCGGTACCGCCCATCAGGAGTGGGACCGTTTCCGCCGGGACCGCAATGCCGGGTTGGCCGCGGAGCACGGCTGGCTGAGCCCAACATCGCTGCAGTGGCTCGGCGTCCAGGCAGCTGAGCTGCAGCTGTTTCCAGGGTTATGGTGCGCGGACAACGGACGGCCTGCGGAGAACGGACGGAACGCGGACGACGGCGCCGCCACCTTGCGCACGGAACCGGAAGACGGTCTCCAGCTGGTGGCCACCCAGCTCCCCGCCACCGGTAAATTAACCGCAACCCTGGCGGACGAGGAGTCGCTGCTCTGGGTGCAACATGGCAGCACAGTTGCGGAGCTGGCCCGGCGCGGAGGCCGCTATTTGGTGCGGACCAGGAATTCGCAATCGCCGGTGCTGCAGGCATTCCGCGGCGTACCCGTCTTCGATTTCCGGCCGGATCTGGTACTTCACGGCAGGTTCGAGCCCTATCCTGTGCCGCAGGTGGTGCCCCGTGCTACCGCGAATGAGTCGGTGCCGGCAAGCACGACCATTGTGGGCGAGCTGGTCTTCGAGCTGGACGGCCACAATCACCGCCTGTTGGCGGAGGACGGCGGGAACGGGTCCTTGGACGTCACCTTCCACGACGCTACTAACGGCCGGAGCACCGCCGGTTGGCGCAAGCTGACCGTCCCGCCCCCGGTCGGCGCCGCCGTCGTGCTGGATTTCAACCGGTCGGTGAACTACCCCAGCGCTTTCACCCCCTTCGGCACCTGCCCCATGCCCGTGCGCGGGAACCGCTTGGACGCGCCGATCGAAGCCGGTGAAAGGGCTCCGGACTCACACGATCGCTGAGACTCCGGTGATGGCCCGGCCCGTGATCAGCGTGTTGATCTCCTGCGAGCCCTCATAGGTGTAGATGGCCTCCGCATCGGCGAAGATTTTCGCCATCCCGTAGTCCGTGATAATCCCGTTTCCGCCCAGCACAGCGCGGCCCATCGCCACGGTCTCGCGCATTCTGGCAGTGGTGAAGGCCTTAGCCAGCGCTACCTGCTCCATCTTGGCTCCTGAACTACCGCCGGCTTCGGCCGCATCACGAAGCCCAGCGATCCGCACCATCATGGCCAGACTCGCGGTCGCATTTCCCAGCATCTGCACCAGCTGCTGCTGGATCAGTTGGAAGCGCGCCAGCGGCCGGCCAAACTGCTGACGTTCGACGGCGTACCCGCGGGCGACGTCGAACGCTGCCAACTGCTGCCCTACCGCCTGCCACGCCACCATCACCCGCGAGCCCAGGAGCAACTGGTTGGTGTCGGCGAACCCGTCAACCCCGGCAAAGCGGTCCGCTTCCGCAATCGTTACGTTGTCCAGCAGGATATGGGCATTCTGCACCGTACGCAGCGCTATTTTGTGCTCAATCTTGGTCCGCGTCACGCCCGGCAGTTGCGCATCGAGAATGAACCCGCGCACCTGCCCCGTATCGGTGTCCTTCGCCCAGAGCAGCATGTAGTCGCAGAACGTCCCATTGCCGATCCAGCGTTTGGCGCCGTTGATGAGCCAGCTGTCAGCGCTGCCTCCGGTGCCCCGGATCCGGGTTGCCGTCGTCGTCATCCCGCCCGCCACGTCGCTGCCGTGCTCCGGTTCGGTCAGGGCAAAGGCCCCGGTGATCCGCAACGCCATGGCATCGGCCAGCAGCCGCGACTTCTGCTCCGCAGAACCGAACTCCTGCAGCGACTGGACGAACAGGTCATGGTGGACCAGAAAAAACGTCGCCAGCGAGGTGTCCACCCGCGTCATCTCGGCCACTACAAAGCCGGCAAAAAGGTGGCTGTACCCCTGCAATGCCGGCGAACTCAGCTCCAGACACGCCAGCGCGGGCAAAATATGTGCCGGAAATTCCGCCGCGTTCCACCAATCCGCGGCGAACGGCGCTACCTCCGCTGCCAGAAACTCCCGCAGCTGCGCCAGCTTGGCCCGCTCCGGGACCGAGAGCAGGGCCTCAAAGTCGTAGAAATCCGCCGGCGGCAACTCTTCGCAGTCACCGGGCATTATTTGGGCTGCATTCGGATGGCGCCGTCGAGCCGGATGGTCTCCCCGTTGAGCATCGCGTTAGCCACAATGTGCTCCACCAGTGCCGCATATTCGTCCGGCCTCCCCAGCCTGGCCGGATGTGGAACCGCCGCGCCTAAAGAGTCCTGGGCCTCCTGCGGAAGGCCGGCCATCATCGGCGTCTGGAAGATCCCCGGCGCGATCGTCATTACCCGAATCAGCGAGCGGGCCAGTTCCCGGGCCACGGGAAGCGTCATCGCGGCCACCGCGCCCTTGGATGCTGCATATGCCGGCTGGCCGATCTGCCCGTCATAGGCCGCGACGGAGGCTGTATTGATGATCACGCCTCGCTCGGACGTCCCGAAGGGCCCCTCCAGAGGCTCGGTGGCAGCCATCGCCTGCGCAGCGAGCCGCAGCACATTGAACGTGCCGATCAGGTTGATCTGGATGACCTGACTGAAGTTCTCCAGCGGCAGCACGCCGTCGCGGCCCAGCACCTTGCCGGGGGTAGCGATGCCGGCACAGTTGACCAGGATGCGCAGTGGTCCCAGCTTGGTCGCGGCGGCGACGCCGGCCTGCACCTGCGCTTCGTTTGTCACGTCCGCGGCCGCGAAGACAGCCCGATCCCCGAGCTCCGCGGCCAGCTCCTCGCCCGCGGACTGCGGCAGATCCAGCAGGACGACGGCGGCACCAGCTGCGTGCAGGCGTCTGGCGGTTGCTGCTCCAAGACCGGAGGCACCCCCGGTAATGAGCGCGACGGCATTGTTGATGTCCATAATTTCCTCCACGATGAGGCTGCGATGGGATGAGGCTGCGAGGGTCCGTACCGAAACTGTTAATGAAGCCTAACTGAAATGTCTGACGCCTGGAACACGGGGAGGTTGGGCCAGTCGAGCCAGCCGAAATCACTGCCAACGGTAACGTTGCGACCGTGAGTGGGACACCGAGAACCGATGCTGCGCAGTGGGCCTTGCGGGCACAAGCCGCCGCGGACGCCGTGAACGTCGGCTTCGGCCACCGGCTGCTGGGATTGCCGTGCACCTGGCTCGCCTCCGTCCACAGCCCTGGCCCCCACCCTGCCCCACCGGGTCGATTCCGGCGCCCCTCCATACGCCATCTGACACCGTGGGCACACTGGCACTATTGGTGGCAGGCGCACTATCTGGACACCCTCGTCGATTTGGCCTGGCGGCAGAGGACGGAACACGGCACCGGCACGGGTACCGGCGCTGGCGGGCCGGCCCCTTTCGTGCAGTCCCGGCGGCTGCTGCGCACCATCAGGGTGCGTAACTTCCTGCGTCTGACCAACAGCTATTACGACGACATGGCATGGCTGGCGCTGGCGGCAGGACGGCTGGAGGCGTTGGCCCTGGAGATTAACAACCGCGGTCTGCGCAGCGCGCGCCGGGCCGGGGCGGTGTTGGAGACCCAGCTGATCCGGGCTCACACGAACGATCTGGGCGGAGGAATTTTCTGGTCGCGGAAGCGGGACTACAAAAACACTCCGGCCACCGGTCCCTCCGCGCTGCATTTTGCCCGCAGCGGCCGGCCCCTACGCGCCCAGCAGCTGCTGGATTGGCTCCACAGTACGCTATTCGATCCGGAGCAGGGCCTGTACATGGACGGCGTTCACCCGCATCCGGCCGGTCCCGAAATTGAACGCACCATCTACAGCTACAACCAGGGTCCGGTCCTGGGCGCGATGCTGGAGCTCGGCGGCGAGCGCAACCTGGCGCACGCCGCCGACCTGATTGACGCCGTCGCCCATCACCTGACCATTGCACTGACCGCAGACGACGGCGGCACTCGCCGCCCGCTGCGGCTGCACGGCGGGGGCGACGGCGGCCTGTTCACCGGAATCCTGATCCGCTATTTGACTATCGCGGCGCGGCATTCGGCTCTGCCCGAACGAACGCGCCGACTGGCTGAAAACCTAGTCCTGGATACCGCCGAGGAACTGTGGGCGGGCCGGAGCCCTGGCCCGCGCCCCATATTCAGCAGCGATATCGGCCCGCCCGCGGCCGCGACCTATAAGACGCCGCAGCCGGTGGAATTTTCCACCCAACTTCAAGCCTGGATGGCCTTCGAATCCTCCTTCCGGCTCACCGCCTCCAGCGATTTTTGATTCCGGTACGGCTGGCCGGGCACAGGGACGCGCGTATAGTAAGCGTACTGACGGTTCGAGGACTTCCCCCACTTCATGGTGGGGTGAAGGTGGCTTGTGCCGCGACTGCGGGAGCCACGAACGCCGGATCCGTATCCTTCGAGGATGTGGGAGGCGGGCAGACGCAGATACATCTGTCGCTGGACTACGGGGGACGATCAGCGAAGGCACCGCTGCCGGCACGCCCGTCCGCGGAGGACGCCGACCAGTCACGCGTCGACGCCGGCACCGGCGTCCTTCCGCCGGGACTGCCGGGCGGCAGCGTCAGCGGACAGCACTAATCTTGTACGATTAGCGCAGGGGAATAGTAATCACACTGATTATCGCCGGAGTCATGGACTTTGACGAAGTGTGAGGAAGAACTGTCGGCGTCACGCCGTCTTGGGTGCATCGAGTCAGTAGAGCCATAGTCACCGGAACGCCAACGCAGGCGCATTTCCTCTGTTGTGGCGTTCCGTTGTCTGTGCCCAGCACTGGGCCACGTTCCCAGCCCAAAGATAAGGACATGAGAAGACTATTGGGGTATGAGATTCCGACGCCCAGGACAGGAAAGCGGCAATGCAGGCTTTGACGCCGGGTTATTTATTGAGCGGTCGATACAGGGTAGCCAACGTCATCGGACGTGGCGGCCGGTCGATTGTCTATCGTGCGGTGGATGAGCTTCTCGAACGCGAAGTTGCCGTGAAGGTTGCGCATAACGAATACGAAGACGTCGAGCAGATCCGCCAGCACGAAAAGGAAACGAAAATTCTCGCGGGACTAAGCCATCATGCGCTGGTAACGCTGCTGGACGCCGGAGCGGACTTTAGCGATCCGGGGAACCGGCGCACCTATCTGGTGATGGAACTAATCCGTGGAGCTAATCTACGGGCCAGGGGCGCCCAAGGTCCCTTCTCAGCGGCGCATATGGCTCTCATAGGCCACGATCTTGCGGATGGGCTCTCCTACGTCCACCATCGCGGTATTGTGCACCGCGATATTAAACCGGCGAACATCCTACTGGTGGACTACAGTGGCCCGGACGTCCGTCCCCGGGCGAAGCTCACCGATTTCGGTGTTGCCACACTGCTCGATTCGCATCGAATTGACGACGAAGGTGGAACATCCGGTACCCCGGCCTACCTCAGTCCGGAACAGGCCGCCGGGGAAATTGTTGGGCCACCCAGCGACGTGTACTCCCTCGGGCTCGTCCTACTGGAGGGTCTTACTGGCATTATGGCTTACCCCGGGGCACCCTTGGAATCGGCCCTGGCACGGCTGCTCAGAGACCCGCAGATCCCCACCGGTTTAGCGCCCGTCTGGGCGGCTCTACTAACAGCGATGCTCGCCCGGGATCCGGCCCAGCGGCCGGACGCCCGGGAGGTTTCCCTGACACTGCGCCAGGAAGTCATCACCGGCTCCGGCCGGCACCGGAACTCCTCGGCACTCCTACCTTCCGATGAAGAGGCGAGGATGCAGGCGGTCCGCCGCTACCGTATTCTTGACACCCCGGCTGATGGCGCGTTCGACCGGATCACATCGCTGGCGGCGCGGCTGTTTTCCGTACCCGTCGCCATCGTCAGCATCGTTGACCACGACCGGATCTGGTTTAAATCCCATTTCGGTACCGATGTCGATCAGATCAGCCGGGACCCAGGGCTATGCGCCTCAGCCATCCTGCAGCAGAAAACGTGGGTAGTTTCAGATGCCCTTGCCGATCCACACACACTCACCAACCCCCTGGTCGCCGGGGAATTTGGGCTCCAATTCTATGCCGGAGTCCCCCTGCAGACGGTCGATGGGTACAACCTCGGCACGCTCTGCGTGCTCGATACCAAACCGCGCCACTTCGGCGAAGCTCAACTACGAATACTGCAGGACCTGGCAGCAATCGTCATGAACGACCTCGAAATGCGCCTGCAAAGCCGCCACAGCCGGATCACCCGCAGAGAGACTGAGCGTAATTAGATAAGGATTTTGTACTGTAATTGACGTGATCCTGCTCACAAACAGCCATTTTTGCTTGGAAACTTAGGATTGGCTCACCTAAAGTCGGTGGAGGAAACCGGGCAAACCGCCCTTGCGGTTCCACACCTCCTCTGGTCAATTACGGAAAGGCCTCCCAGACGTGAAGTTCCCCTTTAAGGTTGCATCCAAGTCCGCGGCCGGCATCGCGGCGCTCACCGTTGCCACGCTGGCGCTCACTGCGTGCGGGGGCGGCGGTTCCACCGGCGCTGGGAGCGGGGCCGCCGGTAACGGCATCACGGTCTACAACGCCCAGCATGAATCACTGACCAAAGCCTGGGCGGACGCCTTCACCAAGGAAACCGGCATTAAGGTCACCCTGCGCAGCGGCGACGATTCCGAGCTCGCTGCCCAGCTGACCCAAGAGGGCAAGAATTCCCCGGCTGACGTTTTCCTGACGGAAAATTCCCCGGCCATGACGCAGGTGGAAAATGCTGGCCTGTTCGCGGACATCGACAAGGACACCGTGGCGCAGGTTCCTGAGCAGTTCCGTCCCTCCACCAACAAGTGGACCGGCATTGCCGCCCGCAGCACGGTCTTTGCCTACAACAAGACCAAGCTCTCCGCCGATCAGCTGCCCAAGTCCATCATGGACCTGGCCGATCCCGCGTGGAAGGGCCGCTGGGCCGCATCTCCTTCCGGCGCGGATTTCCAGGCCATTGTCTCGGCCATGCTGGAACTCAAGGGTCAGGATGCCACCCTCAGCTGGCTCAAATCCATGAAGGAAAATTCCAAGGCGTACAAGGGTAACAGCACCGCGATGAAGGCCGTCAACGCCGGCGAGGTAGATGGCGCCATCATCTACCACTACTACTACTTCGGCGACCAGGCCAAGACCGGGGAGAACAGCAATAACATCTCATTGGAATACTTCAAGAACCAGGATCCGGGCGCGTTTGTTTCACTCTCCGGCGGCGGCGTTTTGGCCTCGAGCAAGCATCAGGCGCAAGCCCAGCAGTTCCTGAAGTTCGTCACCGGCAAGGCGGGGCAGACCATCGTGCAGACGGGTGGTTCCTTTGAATACCCGGTGGCCAGCAATGTCCCCGCCAATGACAAGCTCACGCCGCTGGCGGATCTGGACGCCCCGAAGATTGACCCCGCAAAGCTGAACTCCCAGAAGGTCAGCGAGCTCATGACCAGCGCAGGGCTACTCTAGAAGCTGTGGCAAGAACGACGGCGGCACGGCCGCTAACCGGTCCCGCCGGCACAGCTTTGGGTCCAGCACCCGGGCCAGCGGGGCGCAAGAGCAATCGCTCCGGCCCCCCGCTGGTCGTCGTGCTGATCTCCGTGCTGATCGCGGCATTTGCTTTGCTGCCGCTGGGTTATGTCGCCGTCATGACCGTCGGCGCCGGTTGGGAGACCATTTCCGCCCTGGTCTTCCGCCCCCGGGTAGCCGAGCTGCTGATGAACACCATCGCCCTCGTGGTCATTACCGTGCCGCTGTGCGTGGTGCTCGGGGTGGGCGGGGCGTGGCTGGTGGAGCGCACTTCGCTGCGCGGGCACAGGGGCTGGTCGCTGCTGCTCGCTGCCCCGTTGGCCATTCCCGCCTTCGTCAACAGCTATGCCTGGGTCAGCGCTATCCCGTCGCTGAGCGGGATCTTCGGCGGCGTGCTGATCTCCACGCTTTCGTATTTCCCACTGGTCTATATTCCCGTTGCCGCGACGCTGAGCCGAATGGACCCGGCACTGGAGCAGTCCGGCGCCTCCCTGGGCCTGGGGTCCTGGCGGGTGTTCGCCCGCGTGGTGCTGCCCCAGCTGCGACTGGCCATGGCCGGCGGCGCCCTGCTGGTGGCGCTGCATTTGCTGGCCGAATACGGCGCCTTCGCGATGATCCGCTTCGACACCTTCACCACGGCCATTTACGAGCAGTATCAATCCACTTTTAATGGAGCGGCGGCCAATATGCTCGCCAGCGTGCTGGTGGTTTTCTGCCTCCTGCTGCTGCTGGCTGAATCCCGCACCCGCGGCAACGCCCGCTACTCCCGGATCGGTTCCGGCGCGCAGGCCTCCCCCAGCCGGCTCGCACTCGGCCTGCAGGCCGTCCCCGCCCAGCTGGCGCTGGCGGCACTGACCGCACTGGCCCTCGGCGTTCCGCTCTATCACGTGGGCCGCTGGCTGATCGCCGGCGGTGGCCTCATCTGGGCCCGTCCGGAGCTGGTGTCCTCGCTGCTGCAGACGCTCGGCTACGGACTCGCCGGCGCCCTGGTCACCACAGCGCTCGCCTTCCCGTTGGCGTATCTTGCCGTCCGGCACCCGGGCTGGCTCAGTAAAACCCTGGAGGCAGTGAACTACATCAGCAGCTCCATGCCGGGTATCGTCGTCGCCCTGGCGTTTGTCACCATCACCGTGCACGGGCTGCCGACCATCTATCAGACCTCCACCGTCCTGGTTGCCGCCTATGTGCTGCTGTTCATGCCACGGTCCCTGGTCAACCTGCGCGCTGGGCTGGCACAGGCGCCCCGTGAGCTGGATGAAGCTGCGCGCGCCCTGGGTAAGGCACCTTTCACCGCCTTTTTGAAGGTGACGCTGCGGCTCAGCGCCCCAGCCGCGGCGGGCGGAGCGGCCTTGGTCTTTCTGGGTATTGTCAACGAATTGACCGCCACGCTGCTGCTCTCCCCGAATGGCACCACAACTTTGGCCACGGAGTTCTGGACGCTGAGCAGCGAAATCGATTACGCCGGTGCGGCCCCCTATGCGCTGCTGATGATCCTGCTTTCCACCCCCATGACCTACCTCCTATTTTCGCAATCCAAGAAAGCAGCCGGACAGTGACCGAATCGCGCCAGACCCAACAGCGGCCGCGCCACCCGCACACAGCCCGCGTCCGGCGGCCCTCTGCGCCCGTCGCCGCCACGACGGATAATCACCTGCTGATCGAGGGAGCCCGCAAGAGTTTCGGCGGGACCGAAATCCTGAAGGGAGTTGACCTAGCCGTCGCCAAAGGACGGACGACGGCGATAGTCGGGCCATCCGGATCGGGCAAGACGACGCTGCTGCGCCTCATCGCCGGCTTCGAGGCACCCGACGCGGGCACCATTTCACTGGACGGTCAGGCAGTGGCGGGTCCGTCGGACTGGATCCCGGCGCACCGGCGCAAGGTGGGTTACGTGGCCCAGGACGGCGCACTGTTCCCCCATCTGACGGTGGGGCAGAATGTAGCCTTTGGTCTGGCCGGCCGCAGCGGAAAGGCGGCTGCGGGCCGGGTGGCAGAACTGCTCGAAATGGTGTCCATGGACCCTTCCTACGCAAAACGGCGCCCGCACCAGCTCTCCGGCGGCCAGCAGCAACGCGTCGCCCTGGCCCGTGCGCTGGCCCGGGAGCCGGCGCTGATGTTGCTGGACGAGCCGTTTTCCGCACTGGATGCCGGCCTGCGTGTGGCCACCCGCCGGGCAGTGGCGGCGACACTGTCCGAGGCCGGGGTGACCACCATCCTGGTCACCCATGACCAGGCCGAGGCGCTCTCCTTTGCGGACCAGGTGGCCGTTATGCGGGACGGAACGCTGGCACAGATCGGCAATCCCTTTGTTGTCTACACCCGCCCTGCCGACCGCGCCACGGCTGAATTCCTCGGCGACGCCGTCATCCTTGAAGCGTGGATGGAGGGCTCCTTGGCCACCTGCTCGCTAGGCGGGATTCCCGTTCGCCGCCCACCCGCCCAGGGGCGCGTCCTGCTGATGCTGCGGCCCGAGCAGATCCGCATTGCCGAGGACGGTCCCATCCACGGAACGGTGGTGGACACGGACTATTTCGGCCCCGAAACCACCGTCCGGCTGCAGCTTGAACCACTTGCCCTGTCCGGGGATCCGCACCAGCCCACGGGTGGGGAAATCATCAGCATCCGGCACTGGAATGCCATGCTCGCCCGTCCGGGCGTCCGGCTCAGCCTGCGCGTGGTGGGCGAGGGCGTGGCGTTCCCCTTCGCCTAACGCGCTGCACCAGCGGCGTTTAAGGGGACCAGGTAGCAGCCCGCAGGATTTACTGCGGCCTTCGCTTTTGCGGGTAGGGTGTCTCCCCCGCTGCCAGCGCCCGGACAAAGCCGGCAATTTTGGCGTCCCGGGCAGCGGCATTCTTTGCCGCTCCCACTCGATAAATAAGTGCATACCGGTTAGTTGCCGTGAGCACATCGAACATCGCCTGGGCACGCGGGTCAGCGGCCACGGCCGCTGCCAGATCAGCCGGAACAACAGCCGTCCGTTGCCCCGCGTAGGCCCTTTCCCACTGCCCGTCCGCCTGCGCCGCCGCCACGGCGGCTTCCCCGGCCGGCTGCATCAGGCCCTCCTCCCGGAGCCTGGCAACATTGTCGACATTATTCTTGGACCACGCACTTCCCTGCCGCCGCGGCGTAAATCGAGTCAGGTAGCTGCCCTCGTCCCGGCGCCCGATCACGCCGTCGATCCAGCCGAAGCACAGTGCTTCCTTCAGCGCAGCCGCGTAGGTCAAAGCCGTCACGGAACCGCCCTTCTTGTGCAGCACCAATCGCACCCCCGGGCTGCTCCCATGGTTCTCCGCCAGCCAGCCCCGCCATGCCTGCTCATCCGGTACCAGTAGCTCGGCAAGTTCCGTCCCCATACTGCACACCTTACCCATCGCCGTCACCCGTGGCACCCGACTACGCCTCGTGCCGACGGTGAACATGGGTGCCGCCTGCGGCGTCGAGGGCAGCGGATGGGGTAGAACAGAAGCATGAGTGTACGCACCCCCGATCCCTACCCAGGCTGGCTTTCCGAGGATGACCTCTTCGAAGCCCGCAACCGGCTCCCGATGGTTTACGTGGAAGCGGTGCCGGTTCGGCTTGATCCGCTGGGCTATGTGAACGAGGTGGGTCTGCTGCTGCAGGCGGACGACGACGGCGCAATGGTCCGGACGCTGGTGTCCGGCCGGGTGCTCTACCGGGAAACGGTGCGGGCGGCCCTGCTGCGGCACCTTGAAAAGGATCTGGGGAACTTCGCCCTGCCGCAGCTGCCGATCAGCCCGGTCCCCTGCACTGTAGCCGAATACTTCCCCTCCCCGTCCCAGACCGGCTTCACCGACGAGCGCCAGCATGCTGTTGCCCTGGTCTACGTGATCCCGGTGACCGGCGAATGCAGCCCGCGGCAGGACGCCTTGGAACTGAGCTGGATGACCCCGCAGGAAGCACTCAGCCCCATGGTGCAAAGCGAATTCGCCGGCGGCCGCGGGGACATCCTGCGGCAGGCACTGGCCTTTGCCGGGATCGCCGGCTAAACAAAAGACTCCGCAGTGACGGGCGCAGCAGCGCGCTTTGGTCGTAAAACCGGGAGCCGTTGGAACCGGTCCGGGTCAGCGTTCGCGGCTGACGGCCCCCTCGGAGACCGGGGCCAAGGCCACCTCGAGCCAGAACTCGCCGTCCTCCTCCACCAGCCGCGGCTGGTACACCACCGTGGCCCGCTTGTGGTTCAGATACGCGATGCAGCCGCGCGAGGCGGCCAGCTTTTCCAGGATGATTTCACAGCCGGGCACGGTCAGCTCCGAGAGGGTGAGCCCCACCGTGTTCGGCTGACCGATCTCCTCGCCCAGGGCGACGCCGTCGCGTCCCGCGACCAGCTCCTCGGCACAGGCCCAGCGGCCCCACACTCTCTTGCTGTCCAGCTGTGATGGCGTCTGGTTCACGGGTGCGGCCGCCGCGAAATAGCGGGTATTGAACCTGCGGTGGGCGAAGTCCGGACTGAGCCAGTTGACCAGCGGCCTGAGCAGGTCGGTCCGCAGCGCCAGGCCGCGCTTGGCCAGCATTTCCCCGAATGTCTTGTCCTGGTTGGCAATCGCTTCCCTGGCAGCCATCCACTCGGGGCCCTGGTTTGCCTCGATCAGCGAGGACGCGTTGTCGCCGGCGAGCAGAATCCCGGTTTCCTCAAAGGTCTCGCGGATAGCGGCCACCACGTGCCGGCGCGCCAGCAGCTCGTCGCTCATCCCCATACTTTTGGCCCACGCGGCCGGAGAGGGGCCGACCCAATCCACGCCGTCGTCGTCGTGCGCCTCAACGCTGCCGCCCGGGAAGGAGACGATGCCAAGCGGTGAGACGCCGCGGCGGTAACCGAGATAGGTCTGCGGACCAGCGGGGCTGTCCTTGAGCAGAACTACCGACGAGGCGTACCGCGGCTTACTGGGGGTCCGCCCGCCGAACTCCACCCAGGTCCGCGCCGCGTCCAACTGATCGGGGAGCAGCCGGAACGTCCGGATCCCCGAAGGCTTACTGGAACTGAGCAATCAACTCAACCTCGACGGGCGAATCCAGCGGCAGCACTGCCACTCCCACGGCGGAGCGGGCGTGTATGCCGGCATCGCCGAACACCTGGCCCAGCAGCTCGGAGGCGCCATTAACAACGCCCGGCTGGCCGGTGAAGGACGGGTCGGAGGAGACAAAACCGACCACCTTCACAATCCTGGTAATACGGTCCAGGTCACCGATGGCGCTCTTGACGGCGGCGAGGGCATTAACGGCACAAACGGCGGCCAGCCCCTTCGCATCCTCGGCCGACACGCCCGCGGTTCCGACCTTGCCCGTAACTGTGAGTTTGCCGTCAATAAACGGCAACTGCCCGGACGTGTAAACGTGGTCGCCGGACACAACGGCTGGGACGTAGGCGGCAACCGGCGCGGCTACGGCGGGCAGGGTCAGTCCCAGCTCCTGCAGACGGGCCTCAACGGCGGACGATGCCGGAGCGCCTTCGGTGTGCTGGCGGATGTTTTGGTTCCCCGCGCTGTCATTTTCCGAAACTGTCACGGCTACGGCTTCTCCCTCTTCAGGTAGGCAACCAGACCATTGCCGTCTGGTCCGGTAATGACCTGGACAAGCTCCCAGCCGTCCTCGCCCCACTGGTCCAGGATCTGCTTCGTGGCGTGGATGATGAGCGGAATCGTGGCGTACTCCCATTTGGTCATGAGCTAAAGCGTAGCCCTTACCGGTAAACTGGGAAAATGGCAGCACTGAAGAACCCCATTTTCGACACGGCGACTACCCTGGGAAAGATCCTGGGGTTCCTTGCTGTCAGCGGCATCTGCGGCGTCTTGGTCGCGGGGCTGATGGTCCCGGCCGTGGCGGTTACGGGCACCACGGCGAGTAACTCCATCAGTTTCTTCGATAACCTGCCTGGCGAGCTGAAAATCGACGCGCCGGCACAGTCCACCAAGGTGCTGGCCAATGATGGCTCCGTGCTCGCCACGTTCTACGACCAGAACCGCCAACAGGTGGGATTGGACGCCATGTCACCCTTCATCAAGGAGGGCATTGTCGCGATCGAGGATTCCCGCTTTTATGAGCACGGCGGCATTGACAGCACCGGCATCCTGCGGGCGCTGGTTGCCACCGCCCAAGGCGGCCGGCAGGGCGCATCGACGCTGACCCAGCAATACGTTAATAACGTGATCATCCAGGCTCAGGAAGCCAAGGGAAACACGGCTGCGATAAAATTCGGTGACCAGAAGACCGTGGGCGACAAGGTCCGGGAGATGAAGCTGGCCATTGCGCTGGAGAAGAAGTACTCCAAGGACGAAATACTCCGCGGTTACCTCAATATCGTCTACTTCGCCAATGGTGCCTACGGCATTGAGGCCGCCGCGAACCTGTATTTCGGCGTCTCCGCCAAGGACCTGACGCTGCCTCAGGCGGCACTGCTGGCCGGCGTCGTCAACTGGCCCGAACATTACGATCCCATCCACGATCCGGCCAACGCCCTGGGCCGGCGGAACATGGTGCTGGACAAGCTGCTGCAGTCCGGGAAAATCACGAAGGCCGATCATGACGCTGCCGTTGCCACGCCCGTGACGCTGAACGTGCAACCCAGCAAGCAGGGCTGCACCTCGGCTGCCTCCGCACCATACTTCTGCGCTTACGTCCGCCAGGTCATCCTTAACAGCAATGCCTACGGGAGCACGCCGGAGGACCGGCAGAAGTTCCTGGACCGCGGCGGTCTGACCATCAAGACCACGCTGGACCCGCGGCTGCAGACCGCCGCGCAGAATCAGGTCAACGACACCCAGCCTGCGGATGACCCTAGTCAAAAGGGGACCTCACTGGTCACGGTGGAGCCCGGCACCGGCAAGATCCTGGCGATGGCTCAGAATACCGTCTACTCCAATGTCGACGCCCTGGGCAATACCAACCTAAACTTCAACGTGGATCAGGGCGACGGCGGTGGCGCCGGCTTCCAGCCCGGCTCAACCATGAAGGTGGTCACGTTTACGGAATGGCTCAATGAAGGCCATTCCATGAACGAGGTGGTTGATGCGAGTAAGCGGCTTTACCCCGGCAACTTCCCTTGGAAGGCGACGTGCATGCCGGACAAGCACTATTTCGGCGCGTACGATCCCGCTGAACCGGGCAGCTTTTTGCTTCCCAACGATGAACCGGGCGACTACCAGCAGATGACGGTGCTGAAGGGCATCACCCGGTCCATTAACACCGCAACCTTTGCTTCAGCCGCCAAACTGGACTTGTGCGGTCTGAACAATGTCGGCCAGACCATGGGCCTGCATGACGCTACGGACGGCACGCCGCTGGATTGGACCAGCCAGATCTCGAGCCTGATCGGCGGTGGCAAGAACGTTTCCCCGTTGACCATGGCCAATGGCTTCGCGACCTTCGCCAGCGGCGGGATCTTCTGCAACCCGACCGGCATCGTGTCCATCACGGACTACCAGAACAAGACCTACCCTGTTCCTGGATCGGACTGCAAGCAGACCATCAAGCCCGAGGTTGCGGCCGGTGTCAACTATGCCCTGCAGAACGTCGTCAAGGAGGGATCGGGCTACGGTCTGGGCATCCCCGGAACACCGGTTGGAGCCAAGACGGGTACCACCGACGGCTCGGAGCAGACCTGGTTCATTGGCTACACACCCAAGCTGGCTACGGCGTCCTGGTGGGGTTACTGGAAGGAAGGCGCTACCCGCTACGCCTTGGACTACACCTACAAGGGCAAGTTCTACCCCCAGGTCGATGGTGCTTACATCGCCGGTCCGCAGTGGCAAAAATACATGAAGCAAGCCGTGACGTTCTATCCGGGTGGAAGCTTCACCGCACCCCCGCCAAGCATGCTGGGTGCTCCGACGGCGCCGCGACAGCAAACTCCGGCTCCCAGCAGTCCTGCCACCAACCCGGCAGCCCCTGCGTCGGCACCAGCTCCGTCGGCACCCGCTCCGCCGGCACCCGCTGCGTCCCCGGCGTCCGCACCTCCTGCGCCCCCTGCGTCTGCACCCGCCACCGCGGCTGCGACACCTTAGGCCTATGGTGTCCTCATCGACCCGTCGGCCCAACCCTTGGTTGACGGGTATGGCGGCCAGCGCCGCCGCGGCCGCCGGCTGCGTCTCTTACGGCGTCTTCGTGGAGCGGAACTGGTTTAAACTGCGCCGGGAAACGGTGCCGTGCCTACCCGCTGGTGCCGGGACCCTGACGGTGCTGCACCTTTCGGATATTCACCTTGCCCCGGGACAGGGTAAAAAAATGCGCTGGCTGCGCTCCCTGGCGCAGTTGCGCCCGGACCTGGTGGTCAATACTGGGGATAATCTCAGCCACGTAGGCGCCATTGCGCCACTGCTTCAGGCGCTGGGCCCGCTGATGGACTTCCCCGGCGTCTTCGTCCCGGGATCCAACGACTATTTCGCCCCGATGCTGAAGAATCCGTTGCGCTACCTAACCGGCCCATCCAGACTCCCTGACCGCGCACGCGCGGTGCGACAACCCGCGAGGCTGGACACGGCCGCGCTGCACGCCGGTTTTGGGAAAGGCGGCTGGACCAACCTGACCAACCGTAATCAGTCCATCGGGCTGCGGGGGCTACGGCTCGATTTCACCGGAGTAGATGATCCGCACCTGAATCGGGAACGCTACGCCGGCTGGCCCGCGGGCGCGGTGGGACAGGACACTTCCCCTCACGTGAAGATCGCAGTGGCGCACGCCCCCTATCAGCGCGTGCTGGACAGATTCACCGCTGATGGAGCAGACCTGATCCTGGCCGGACACACGCATGGCGGCCAGGTGTGCATCCCCGGCTATGGCGCCCTGGTCACCAACTGCGATCTTCCGTCCTGGCGGGCGAAGGGCCTCAACGATTGGGTGCACCGCGGGCGCACCTCACCCGTCAACGTCTCCGGTGGCATCGGCACCTCCCCCGCCGCGCCCTTCCGCTTCGCCTGCCGACCAGAAGCCGTCCTGCTGACGCTCACCGCCCGTCCCTGACGCCGTCGCCCCTCCCCGCCCAACTAGGTCGCAGTTGGGGCACTCATACGTACCCCATACGTGCCGTGTGTGCGACCCAGTTGGGGGCTGACGCGGGGCCGTTTCGCGATGCGGGCGCAAATCCGCTATTCTTGAGAGGTTGCTTTTCCCAACCTTGAAAATGTTTGGGGCGGGACAACGGATCGGGGTGTGGCGCAGCTTGGTAGCGCGCGTCGTTCGGGACGACGAGGCCGCAGGTTCAAATCCTGTCACCCCGACCACAATGAATGTCCGAAATGGCGTCGAGAAATCGGCGTCATTTTTGTTGCCCACAAGCGGCCGCTGGACGAGAGAAGCAAAGAGGGCCCGTCTCCGAAATTCCGGAAGCGGACCCTCTCTCAGCTCATTGCGGCAAAGTGACGCCGCAGCCTATATTACGCCAGTGGGACGTCTCTACCTGGCAGCGACCGCCGGAGCAACAGCATCCGGCCAGTTCCCGACAAACTTCGCCGGAGCAACAGCATCCGGCCAGTTCCCGACAAACTTCAGCGGAGCAACAGCATCCGGCCAGTTCCCGACAAACTTCAGCGGAGCAACAGCATCCGGCCAGTTCCCGACAAACTTCAGCGGAGCAACAGCATCCGGCCAGTTCCCGACAAACTTCGCCGGTTGGACCGCCGATGCGGACGGTACGGACTGGAGTGCCGCTGCGTTGGCTGTGGCCGGCAGGGCGCACGCGGATACTGCCACGACTGCAGCAATAGTGAGGGACTTCGCAAACCTTTTCATCAATTCAGCCTTTGGATCGGTGGAGAAGGAGTGATTTCCAATTGTTGACAACAATTGTAAACTGAGTGTAAACCAACTGTCACAATAGTTACAGTGCCGGCGGCAACCTGCAGTGCGGACAGTGCGGACAGTGCGGGGCGGGTATCAGGAGGAACGAATGGGAAACAGTTTCGGAGACCGGCTTCGGGCTGAACGATTGTCCAGAAGTCTCACTCAGGCTGAGCTTGGGGGCGACCTCTACTCAGCGAGCTACGTGTCGTTACTGGAAAATGCCCGGCGTGAACCGACAGCGGAAGTCATCGTCCAGCTCGCCAAGCAGCTGCAATTGGCGCCGCATGCCGTCCAGGAATGGACCACTCCCGTTTCGGCGGAAGAAACCGAGTACCTCCTGGCTGTTCTCTACGCCCGGCAATCTTGGGATATGCGCGACTATGCCAGAGCGGCCACGCATGCGGCCAAGGCTGCATCGATGGCGCAGGAGAACAAGGACACGGTGTCCTGGTGGAACATGGCTCATCTGCACGCCAGCGCGCTGCTAAAGGATGCGGACTTCGAGCAGTGTCAAGAGGTCACCAGCGCAATTCTGAAGCATCCCCTCTCCGAGGAGACACCGGGGCTGGAAGTCCGCGCCCGGCAGCTGATGGCCTCGGCATGCCTTGGCCTGGGGAAGCTGCCGGAGGCCGTGGAGCATGCCTCCGTCGCCGTAGCCCGCGGTGCTTCCCTTCCCCAGGAGTCAACCGCCTATATCGCTGCCATTCGGACCCTGATCGCCGCACTCGCTGAAAGCGGGAGGCTGGATGATGCGTGGGTGCATTGCCAAACACTCTCCGACCTCGATGATGGTTCCATGCTGCCGCAGCTGGCAGGGGAAGTGTGCTGGGTGATCGGCAACGTAGCCTTCATGCGCAATGACGTTGACCAGGGCCTGGCCTACCATGCCAGGGCTTCGCTGCTGCTCTCCCCGGCCAGCGATCTGGCGCTATGGGCCCGCTTCAACAAGGCCACGGCGTCCGTTCGGTTATCTGCAGGCGTCGTGGAACCGGCCACTCTGGAGGCAATCGAACGGGCGGAACTTGCGCAGTCCGTGGTGGGCGCAAACCTTGCCGACGAGCTCGAGGTGGCCTTGATCCGCGCCCGCTGGCTGTACCTCACCGGCGCGCTCGATCCCGCGCTTGACCTTCTCAGTGACATTTACCGGCAACGGGAGAATCTGGCCAAGCACACAGCCGGGGAGGTGGCACTGCTGTTGGGCAAGACGCACAAGGCCATGGGCCAGTTCCCGGAGGCGCTCCAGTTGTTGACCGAGGCGAAGGAGCAGTTTGCCCATGCCGGGGCCGGGGACCGCGTAGCGCTGGCACTGGATAACATACTGGAAATGCGGGCTGCCGGGCGGGTCAGCTAGCCGGACACGCCTTTTAGTGGACGCTCAGTCAATGGAAACAAGACAGGAGACGGTGATGGGACGGAAGAAGAAGTGGAAGGACATGTCCGCCGGGAAGCGACGGACAACTCTGCTCGCGGCCGGCGTGCAGCTTGCACTGCAGGGCGCGGCGCTGGCGGACCTGAAGAAGCGCACGCCCGCGCAGGTCAACGGTCCCAAAGCCCTCTGGGTGGCCGCTTCGTTTATCAATTTCGCCGGCCCCATTCTTTATTTTCTTTGCGGGCGCAAGAACTAACGGCACGGCCGCACCGGCTCCGCTAGGCGAAAGTGCGCCCGGTCAGCTTTTCGAAGGCCTCTACGTAGCGGGCGCGGGTGCGTTCGACGACGTCGGCCGGCAGCGCCGGCGGCGGCTCGTCCGCGGTGCGGTCCCAGCCGGACGCCGGAGAGGTCAGCCAATCCCGCACAAATTGTTTATCAAAGCTCGGCTGCGCTTTTCCCGGCAGCCACTGCGCTGCGTCCCAAAACCGGGAAGAATCGGGGGTGAGCACCTCATCCCCGAGCGTGATGGTTCCGGTGGCGCGGTCCACGCCGAATTCAACCTTGGTGTCGGCCAGAATTATGCCGCGGCTCCGCGCGGTTTCCTCCGCCCGGGAATAGATTCCCAACGTCAGTGACTGCAGCTGCGCGGCGTTCTCCGCGCCAATGGTTTCGACCACCGCTGCAAAGGTGATGTTTTCATCGTGTTCGCCGACCTCCGCTTTCGCGGACGGTGTGAAGATGGGGCGCTCCAACCGGGACCCGTCCAGCAGTCCTTCGGGCAGCGGCAGATTGCACACCGTCTGCGTTTGCCGGTATTCGAGCAGCCCGGATCCGGTGAGATACCCGCGGGCAATACACTCGATCGGAAACATGGTGAGTTTCCGGCAGATCATCGCCCGCCCCGCCACCGCTGCCGGCACGCCGTCGGCAACGGTGCTGCCCAGCACGTGATGGGGGACCTGAAGCTGGTCGAACCACCACAGGCTCAGCTGCGTGAGAACCCGTCCCTTGTCCGGTATTTCGGTTGCCAGAATATGGTCGAAGGCGCTTATCCTGTCGCTGGCCACCACCAGGACCACATCTGCTCCGGCAGCTGCATTGCCCTCCGCGGGCTCGTACAGATCGCGTACCTTGCCAGAGTAAACGTGCTTCCAGCCGGTGAGCTGCGGGGCGCTCATACCCGATCCGCCTGCTCGTGAATGCCAGCAGGGGCCACCGATATTTCGCCCCGCGCCGCCTTTGCGGCAATGTCCCGGCGGTACTGTGAACCGTCCACCTTGATCAGGCCAATGCCCTCATAGGCCCGCTCGCGCGCCTCCTCCAGATCCGTTCCTAAGCCGACCACGGCGAGGACCCGGCCGCCCGCGCTGACTATCTTGCCGTCGTCGTCCAATGCCGTTCCGGCATGCAGCACATGCACCGACTCCAGAGCGTTGACCTTGTTCAATCCGCGGATCCTTTCCCCGGTGCGCGGCGCGTCCGGATAATTTTCGGACGCCAGCACGACGGCGACGGCGGCGTCCGGCGACCAGCGAAGGTCATCGATGTCGTCCAGCTGCCCCTTAGCTGCAGCCATCAGCAGACCGCCCAGCGGCGTTCGCAGGCGGGCAAGGACCGCCTGCGTCTCGGGGTCCCCGAAGCGGGCATTGAATTCGATAACGCGCATCCCTCGGCCGGTCAGCGCCAGACCGCAATACAGCACGCCGGCAAAAGGAGTGCCCCGACGGGCCATCTCGTCGATCGTGGGCTGGGCTACACGGGAGATAACCTCGGCCACCAGACCCGCCGGTGCCCAGTCCAGCGGCGAATAGGCGCCCATGCCGCCGGTGTTGGGGCCTTCGTCTCCATCGAAAATGCGCTTGAAATCCTGCGCCGGAGCCAGTGGAACGACCGTGCGGCCGTCGGAGAGCACAAAAAGCGACACCTCCGGGCCGTCCAGGAACTCCTCGATGACCACCTCACCGCCGGCATCAAAGCAGCTTTGCGCATGCGCCAAAGCCTCCGCCCGGTCTGAGGTGACCACCACGCCCTTGCCCGCCGCCAGTCCGTCGTCCTTGACTACATACGGGGCACCGAATGCATCGAGCGCATCCGCGGCCTGCTCGGCGTCGCTGGCCACGCGGGCCATCGCGGTGGGAACTCCTGCCTCGGCCATGATTGCTTTGGCGAACGCCTTGGAGGCCTCCAGCCGCGCCGCTTCCTTACTTGGACCAAAGACGGGAATGCGGGCTGCGCGAACGGCGTCCGCCACGCCGGCCGCCAGCGGCGCCTCCGGGCCGATGACGACCAGGTCCACCGCCAGCCTGACGGCCAATGCGGTCACTGCGCCGGGGTCATTGGCATCGATGGCATGGGTGGGGACCAGCCTGCCGATGCCCGCATTGCCGGGTGCGCAGTGAACCTCGGATACATTCGGGTCGCTGAGCAGGGAACGGACAATGGCATGTTCGCGGCCACCGGGGCCAATCACGAGAACCTTCACGATTCAAGGGTACTTCGCCGCGGCGGTCAACTCAGTCGCAGCAACCGCAGGCAAAACGCGATATGAGTGCACGTGCTGCGGCCCAGATGGTGTGGCCGCGGCCGCCTGCTCCCGCAACCGAATAGGATTGGCCCCATGCTGAACACATTCTCCGCGGATGCCGCCGTCGAACTGGCTATACTGGAACGCAGTGGATTCGTCGAGTCCCGACATATCGGTTCCGCCGTCGTCGTGGCCGGTGACGGTTCCGTGGTGACCGCCTTAGGAGACATCAGCGCGCCGGTGTTTCCGCGTTCCTCGCTCAAGCCCCTGCAGGCGCTCGCCTCCATGCAGGCTGGCGTTCCGCTGCGTGGAGTTCAAGCGGCGGTCGCCTGCGCCAGTCACGTGGGTTCACAGGCGCATATGGACGTGGTGGAGGGGATGCTTAAGGCCGCGGGTGTCACCGAGCAGGATTTACGCTGTCCGGAGGACTGGCCCGAGGACGATCAGACGCGCGACGATTTTGTCCGGGCGGGGCGCGGCAAACGCAAAATCGCGATGAACTGCTCCGGCAAACATGCCGCTTTCCTCTGGGCATGCAAGGAGAACGGCTGGGATCTGCAGTCTTATCTGGAGCCGAATCATCCCCTGCAACAGCGTGTCCGCTCGGTGATTGAGGAATATACCCAGGAGAGCGTGACACATACCGGTGTGGATGGCTGTGGCGCGCCGGTCATGGCCGTGTCCCTGACCGGCCTGGGCCGGGCCTTTTCACAACTGGCCAAGGCCCCGCTGGACAAGAACGCCAATGCCCGCGCCGCCACCATCAGCACTTCCATGCTGGACTACCCGTGGGCAGTGCAAGGCAGCGGTAAGTCAAACACGGTCGTGATGGAAGAGCTCGGCATCCTGTGCAAGCTCGGCGCCGAAGGTGTCTTGGCCATGGCCACTCCCTCGGGGGCCGCGGTGGCGCTGAAAATGCTCGATGGAAACGGCCGTGCCGCGACGCTGGTGGGGCTGACTATGCTGGCCGCGGCGGGGGCCGTGGATGTGCCCGAAATTGCCGGCGTGCTGGAGCGGGTGGTGAAGCCGATCTCCGGCGGCGGACGGCCCGTAGGCAGCCTGCGGCTGGGCTCGGCCGTCACCGCCCTGCTGGACTGACACTGCAGGTGAGTGGGGAGATCTGCCCCTTGAACCCGGTGATTTAGGGGCAGATCTCCCCACTCGACGATGGAGAGAGGGCCTCCTGGTGGCGAAGCGGCGGGTGGAGATCGGGGCAGGCAAGGCGGCGCTGGCGGACTGGCGCGCCGGCTCAGCGGACCGCACCACGGTGGCCGCGGCCGTCCGCTACACACTCGAAGAGGTTTCCGCCAGGGCACCGGGAAACTCCGTCGAGGTTCGGGTTCCCCCCTTCGGCGTGGCCCAGTGCGTCCAGGGGCCCCGGCATACCCGGGGGACTCCCCCGAACGTGATTGAGTGCGACGCCGCCACCTGGCTCGAGATGGCAACCGGCCAGCTGACGTGGGCAGACGCCATAGCCGCCGGACGTGTTGCGGCCTCCGGCCTCCGGGCCGATCTGGCCGGCCTTCTCCCGCTCTAACAGCACGCCCGAAACGCGGGTGCCGCCGGCGCGGGTAAACTTAGTCCCATGACTTCCCTGCCTTCCAGCGAGCCCGCCCACAGCCAGCAGGCACCCGAACTGCGGCGCGCTACGGTCCGACGAGCGCCGAAGTTCGTTCCCTTCCTCATCGCCGGTGCCCTGGTTGGGATACTGGCAGCGGCCATCGTCGCCCTGGCCGGTCCCGGCAGTGCCAGCTTTGACCGCACTACCGTCTTCGGCTTCTTCGCCGTCCTGCTGGCGCTCCCGGGCGTGGCCCTGGGCGCCGTCGTTGCGCTGCTGCTGGACCGCGGCAGTGTCCGCCGCAGTGAGCGGATTGTGCTCGAACGAGCCGACGACGCGACGTCCGCGTAATCCCGCGGGCAATACGTGAGATAATTTATCCGTGGCACGCGGAGACGGAAAACTTTCCCATGATCTTTTACCCGGAGAAAAAGGGCCCCAGGACGCCTGCGGCGTCTTTGGTGTTTGGGCACCCGGTGAAGAGGTTGCAAAACTAACCTATTACGGCCTGTACGCGCTGCAGCACCGCGGGCAGGAATCGGCCGGCATCGCGGCCAGCGACGGCAGCCGGATCAGTGTCTACAAGGACATGGGATTGGTGTCCCAGGTCTTTGACGAGACAACGTTGAACACGCTCACCGGGCATATCGCGGTCGGCCATTGCCGTTATTCCACCACCGGCTCGTCCAACTGGGCCAATGCGCAGCCCACCCTTGGCGCCACCGCAACGGGCACCGTGGCGCTGGCCCATAACGGCAACCTGACCAATACGGCCGAGCTGTATGACCTGGTGCTCGAACGCCACGGCAAGCCCACATCGGGCGAAATGGCGCAGGGTAATACCTCCGATACCGCGCTGGTCACCACGCTGCTCAAGGGCGACGACGGACGGTCGCTTGAGGACACGGCGATGGACCTGCTGCCGAAAATCCACGGCGCCTTTTGCTTCGTTTTCATGGACGAGGGCACCTTATACGCGGCGCGGGACCCGCACGGCGTCCGCCCGCTGGTCTTGGGCCGTCTGCAGCGCGGCTGGGTAGTAGCTTCCGAGGGAGCCGCTCTCGCCACTGTGGGCGCCAGCTTTATCCGGGACATCGAGCCGGGTGAATTGATCGCGATTGGCGACGACGGCGTGCGCAGCCAGCGGTTTGCGCCCGCCACTGCTGCCGGTTGCGTTTTTGAATACGTCTATCTCGCCCGCCCGGATGCCACCATCGCCGGACGCTCCGTCTATGAGTCCCGGGTGGAGATGGGCCGGCAGTTGGCCCGGGAAAACAGCTTCGATGCGGACATTGTGATTCCGGTACCGGAATCCGGAACGCCCGCCGCCGTCGGTTATGCGGAGGAATCCGGGATTCCCTTTGCTCATGGATTCGTCAAAAACGCGTACGTGGGCAGGACGTTTATCCAGCCCAGCGAGACGCTGCGCCAACTCGGGATCCGGCTGAAGCTAAACGCCCTGGAATCCGTCATCCGCGGCAAGCGGATTGTGGTGGTGGATGATTCAATCGTTCGCGGCAACACCCAGCGCGCCGTGGTAAGGATGCTGCGCGAAGCCGGTGCTGCCGAGGTGCACGTGAAAATTTCCTCCCCGCCGGTTCGCTGGCCCTGTTTTTACGGCATCGATTTTGCGTCCCGCGCGGAACTGATCGCCAACGGCGCGGCAGTCGATGAGATCAGCAAATCGATCGGCGCGGATTCCCTGGCGTATATCTCCGAGGATGGCATGATCAATGCCACCTTGCAGCCACGGGAACGGTTGTGTACGGCGTGTTTCACCGGAAATTACCCGATCGAGCTGCCGGCCGCAGACCGCCTTGGAAAAAACCTGCTCGAACGGACAGATCCGGCGGATGACACCACGTCCACCGGCTGTGACCCCGGACCGGATGCCGAATTCGAACCCCTCCTCACGGCCAGCGACAGGCAATCGTCCGGTTCCTCGGATACAGAGAAGAAAGAGACGGTATGACTTCCGCCGCCCCCCATTCGTCATCAGCCGCATCATCGGGCATCACCTACGCCAGCGCCGGTGTTGACGTCGAGGCCGGTGACAGAGCCGTGGAATTGATGAAGGACGCAGTCAGGGCCACGCACGGCCCGCAGGTACTCGGCGGCGTTGGCGGGTTCGCCGGCCTCTACGACGTTTCCCGGTTGCTGACCTACACGAAACCCCTGCTCGCCACGTCCACGGACGGCGTCGGGACCAAGGTTGCCATCGCACAGTCGATGGACATCCACGACACGATCGGCTTCGACCTGGTCGGGATGGTGGTCGACGACATTGTGGTGGTGGGAGCCGAGCCGCTGTTCATGACCGACTACATCGCCTGCGGCAAGGTGGTCCCAGAGCGCATCGCGGATATTGTCCGAGGTATTGCGGCGGCCTGCGAGGTTGCCGGGACAGCCCTGGTCGGCGGGGAAACCGCAGAACATCCCGGTCTGCTCGGCGAAAGCGAGTACGACGTTGCAGGAGCGGCCACAGGCGTCGTCGAAGCCAGTGACCTGCTCGGCCCGGACCGCGTCCGAGCCGGTGACGTGGTCATTGCGATGGCCTCATCCGGTCTGCACTCCAATGGTTATTCGTTGGTCCGCCGTGTCGTTAATCACGCCGGCTGGGCACTGGACCGCCAGGTCTCGGAGTTGGGCCGCACCCTCGGCGAAGAGCTCTTGGAACCAACCCGCGTATATGCGGCGGACTGTCTGGACCTCGCGCGCTTCCTGCCCGTCGGCCAACCCGCAGGCGTGCACGGATTCAGCCATGTCACCGGCGGTGGCCTGGCCGCCAACCTCGCCCGGGTGCTTCCGCAGGGACTGCTGGCGACGGTGGACCGTTCCAGCTGGAGCCTGCCGGCCATTTTCAGCCTCGTGTCCGAACTGGGCAGCGTTCCCCTCCCAGACTTGGAACGCACCCTGAATCTTGGCGTTGGAATGGTGGCCATCGTTTCGGCCGAAGCCGCAGACTCCGCCGTCGCCCGCCTCAATGGTCGTGGCCTGCCCTCGTGGGTGATGGGTACCGTCTCGACGGCTTCCGCGGACATGGATAAGCACGGCCCGGACTACGTCCAGGGCGCTAAAGGGGTCGACGGCGGTGCCGTCCGGTTGGTCGGCAGCTACGCCTGAGAAATCAGGATGCCGCCCCGGCCATAATGGCGAAGGAAGCTCTTTTGGGGATCGCTGAAGACTCCCACCCGGCCCAAGACCGGGCACGCCACACAGCGGTGCGATAACCGCCGGCAGGAAGAGAGACGGTAACAGCAAAAACCCCGCCATGACGTTACGGCTATCTCAATAACCGAACATGGCAGGGTTGAAGCTGCTGTTGCACCGGACGATGCCGGTGACAGGCGACCATCGGATCGATGAACCTAGCCGATCTGTCGGCTGTCTACCTCGTCATCGTCCTGCGCATATTTGTCCTCGTAGGCGGAGTAGTCCGGCTCTACGGGGGTCTGCGGGTAACGGCCTGAAGTGGCACGCCTCTCGGTGGCCCCCAGTTCGCGCTGGAGTGCCGTGTAATCAGTGTTCGGGGAATAATACTTGATATCCCGAGCCTGCTTGGTTGCCTTAGCCTTTTGACGGCCGCGCCCCATGGCGTGACCCCCTTTTACACTCGGACCGGAGGTGGTCGCTCGGCTAAGAGCGAGGCCCCGGAATATTCGGTCAATTTGTCGTACCTCTAGATTACATGCTTTCGGCACTGTCCGTGTGCCGAACACGGATGGAGGCTGTCACCGTAACATTTGCGGGCCCGGACTCTCCGCACCGACGCCGGAAACTTCGGTAGAGTCTTAGGACAGGGGAGGATCCCAGCGAACGCGGCGACCGGCAGGAAAGGTGTTTTCTTCGATGAACGAGCGGGACAAGGATCAGACCGGAGCCGGTCAGGAACAACCCCGCCCGGATAGCGTTGAGGCACAGACCGCGGCACGACTTTCCCCGACAGAGCCGAACAAGCCCGCGTTCACCCCCGTAGAACCTGCGTCGACCAGCAACCGGCGGCTGTATGTCATTATTGGGGCCGCCGTCGTCGCCGTGTTGGTGATCATCGCGCTGATCTGGCTGCTCGTCGCACTGATCAGCGGAGGCAAGGAGACGAGTACGGGCGCGGGTACGCCGTCGGTCGCTTCCGCTGCCGCGTCGAAGACGGTCCTTGCGAGTGGCACCCCCCAGCCCACACCCAGTGCGACGCCGTCGGCTTCGGCCGTTTCCACCGCGTCGCCCGGCGGCACCGGCCTGATCACCTCCGATGCCCCGCCAACCAAGTGGGCCAAGGGAGATTGCTTCCGCGCGTTCAAGGATGCCAGCCAGAACGCGGATATCGTCGACTGCGCAACCCCGCATGCAGCCCAGCTCGTCGCGACCTATAGCTATCCGGAAGCCGGCAACTACCCGGGGCTGGACGCGCTGAAGGCCAAGGCCGCCGATACCTGCAGCAGCGTTAAACTCTCGAGCGCGGCCAACAATTACACCTACAAACCAAAGTCGGGGTATCCGTCCCAAACCACCTGGGCCAAGGGCGACCGCCGGGTGGACTGCATCATTGTGGACGACTCGGGAGACAACATCCGGGAATCGCTGCTGAGCTGAACGGTCAGCTTATTTTGCGGCTGACCGAAAGGCCCGCCCCTGTGCCGCGGGCCAGTGCATCCACACTCAGCTCCTCCACATCGGCCGCCGTGTCCACCAGCACCGTATCGCCGTCGGCTACCGTCCCCGCAAGAATCTCCCGGGCCAGCCGGTCGCCGATTTCGCGCTGCACCAAACGCCGCAGCGGCCGGGCACCGTACGCCGGGTCGTAGCCGGTCATCGCCAGCCATGCCTTCGCCCCCTCCGTCACTTCGAGGCTCAGACGGCGCTCGTGCAGCCGGGCCGCCATCGACTGCACCTGCAGGTCCACTATCTTGGACAGCTCCGCCACGCTCAACGCGTCAAACATCACGATGTCGTCCAGCCGGTTCAGGAACTCCGGTTTGAAGGACGCATTGACCAGGTCCATCACCAGCTGCTGCTTCGCTTCCGGAGCCAGCGTCTGGTCCACCAGATACTGACTGCCCAGGTTCGATGTCAGCACCAGAATGACGTTGCGGAAATCAACAGTGCGCCCCTGACCGTCGGTGAGCCGACCGTCGTCGAACACCTGCAGCAAGATGTCGAAGACTTCCGGGTGCGCCTTTTCCACCTCATCCAGCAGCACCACCGAATACGGGCGACGGCGGACGGCTTCTGTGAGCTGGCCGCCCTCCTCGTACCCCACATACCCCGGAGGTGCCCCGACCAGGCGGGCCACCGTGTGCTTTTCGGAGTACTCGCTCATGTCGATCCGCACCATGGCACGCTCGTCGTCGAAGAGGAAATCCGCCAATGCCTTGGCAAGTTCCGTTTTACCTACGCCGGTGGGGCCCAGGAACAGGAACGAGCCGGTGGGCCGGTCCGGGTCTGAGACTCCCGCCCGGGACCGGCGCACGGCGTCCGAGACAACAGCAACGGCCTTGGATTGGCCGATCAGCCGCGCCCCGAGCACCTGCTCCATCTGCAGCAGCTTCTGCGATTCACCCTGCAGCATCCGGCCGGCAGGAATCCCCGTCCAGGCGGAAATCACTTCGGCGATATCGTCGGCAGTGACTTCCTCGGCGACCATCAGCTGGGACTTGTCCGGAAATTCCTCCTCGGCAGTGGCCGCGTCCAGTTCGCGCTGCAGTGCGGGAATCTCGCCGTACAGCACCCGCGAGGCCTGCTCCAGATCGCCGTCGCGCTGTGCCTTATCCGCCACCGAGCGCAGTCCGTCCAGCTTCGCCTTGAGTTCGCCAACCCGGTTTAGCCCCGCTCTTTCCGCATCCCACCGGGCGTTCAGCGCATTCAGTTCCTCCTTTTTATCGGCCATATCGGCGCGCAAAGCATCCAGCCGGTCACGGGACGCCGGATCGGTTTCTCCGCTCAAGGCCAGCTCCTCCATGGTCAGCCGGTCCACTGAACGCCGCAACTGGTCAATTTCCTCGGGGGCGGAGTCGATTTCCATCCTCAGCCGGGACGCGGCCTCGTCCACCAAGTCGATCGCCTTGTCCGGCAGCTGCCGGCCGGCAATGTACCGATTGGATAGCGTCGCTGCGGCCACCAGCGCTGAGTCGGCGATCGCCACCTTATGATGGGCCTCGTAGCGTTCCTTTAAACCGCGCAGAATGCCGATGGTGTCCGGCACACTGGGCTCACCAACATAGACCTGCTGGAAGCGCCGCTCCAACGCCGGATCCTTCTCGACGTGTTCGCGGTACTCATCCAAGGTGGTCGCGCCGATCAGCCGCAGTTCGCCACGCGCCAGCATCGGCTTGAGCATGTTGCCGGCATCCATGGATCCTTCCGACGCGCCGGCGCCCACCACGGTATGGATTTCGTCGATGAAGGTGACAACCTGACCGTCGGAATTCTTGATTTCCTCCAGCACTGCTTTGAGCCGCTCCTCAAATTCCCCGCGGTACTTTGCCCCGGCGACCATTGCCGCCAGATCCAGGCTGATCAGGGACTTCCCACGCAGGCTTTCCGGTACGTCTCCGGCCACCATCCGCTGGGCCAGACCCTCGACGACGGCCGTCTTCCCCACGCCTGGCTCGCCGATCAGCACCGGGTTGTTCTTGGTGCGTCGGCTCAGCACCTGGATCACGCGGCGGATCTCGGAGTCCCTGCCGATCACAGGATCCAGCTTGCCGGAGCGTGCGATTGCGGTCAGATCGACGCCGTACTTTTCCAACGCCTGAAAGGTATTCTCCGGGTCCGGCGTGGAAACCTTGCCGCCGCCGCGGACATTCGGAAGCGCCGCTTCCAGTGCTTTGGCCCCGGCCCCGGCATCGCGCAGCACCTTTCCGGCCTCTCCTGCGTCGGCGGCGACGCCGAGCAGCAGATGCTCGGTGGAGACATAGCTGTCCCCTAAGCGGTCCGCCTCCTTTTGGGCGGTCTGCAGGGCCAGCAGGGCATTCCGGCTCAACTGCGCCTGGGCGACGCTGGTGCCGGAGGAGGCGGGGAGGGAACGGATGGCTCCGCTGGCACCGCGGCTGATCTGATCCGGATCGACGCCGGCGCCCTTGAGTAGAGCGACGGCCACACCTTCGCGCTGATCCATCAGCGCCTTGAGCAGATGGGCCGGCTCAACCTGCGGATTGCCCGCCGTCGAGGCGTTCATGGCCGCGGCGGAAAGCGCCTCCTGGCTCTTGGTGGTGAACTTGGTATCCACGAAAAGACTCCCTTCACAGCGCTCTTTCGGCCCGTCACGGGGCCACATCTAAACTACTAACTTGAGTGTACTACGCTCAAGTTATCTAGGAGTGAAATTAGTATCCATGATTGCGCGGAGCGAAACCGGAGTCGGTGAAAGCAGCGGATGCAAAACCGGGGCCGATAGCCACTAGCGTAGAGGAATGGACTCCTGCGGACTGGTGATCTTTGACTGCGACGGCGTGCTGGTGGACAGCGAGCGGCTGACGGTGGCGATCGAGGCGCGCCTGCTCACCGAACTGGGTGCGCCGCATTCGGAGCAGGAGGTGGTGGACGCCTTCATGGGCAGGACCGCCGCCGCGGGACAGCTGGTGCTGGAGAGGCTTCTGGGGACGGAGCTGGCAGCGGAATTCGACCGCCGCTCAACGGTGGAAATCCGGCGGACCTTCAGCAGCCAACTCGCCCCGGTCGCAGGAGTGGAACGGGTGCTGGCGGCTCTGCGGGCGCAAAACCTGCCGTATTGCGTGGCCTCCAGCGGGTCCCATGAAAAAATGCGGCTCACCCTAGGCCTGACCGGGCTGGCCGGCGAGTTTGACGGGCGGATTTTCAGTGCCTCGGAGGTTGCCCGCGGCAAACCCTTTCCGGACCTCTTTGTGCATGCCGCACGGACGATGGGAGTGGATCCGGCGCGCTGCGTCGTCGTGGAGGACAGCGTTCCCGGCGTGCAGGCGGCGGCCACCGCGGGGATGACAGCCTACGGGTTCACCGGCGGGCTCGCCGCGGCGGGCTCGCTGGCCGCCGCCGGAGCCATTCCCTTCGGACGTATGGAAGAACTGCTGCGCGAATTCGAGCCCGGCGGAACCCGGTGACGCTCTATCTGGACCCGCCGGTCTGGCCGGCGCACGGCACCGTGTTTTCGCATCTGGTCTCGGACACCTCACTGGCCGAGCTGCATGAATTTGCTGACGCCGCGGGAATTGCCGTCCATGCCTTTGACCGGGACCACTACGACGTCCCGCAGCGCCGGTATGCCGACCTGGTCCGCCACGGAGCCGTCGAGGTTTCCGGTAAGGAACTGGTTCGGCGGCTGATTGCCAGCGGCCTGCGGGTTCCGGCGCGGGAGCGGCCGGAAGCTTTGCAGGGCGTTCTGCTGCAGCGCTGGAGCGTGTTGCTTCCGGGCCGGCAGGCGATCGGGCACGACCTGCTGGCACGCTGGAGTGAACCGCACCGGCATTACCACGGGCCCCACCGCCTGCTGGCGGTGTTGGAAGCCCTGGCGCTGCTGACTGCGCGCCCGGAGCGGGCCGTTTTGCTGGCCGCCTGGTTCCATGACGCCATCTACCGCGGCGTGGCGGGAGCGGATGAGGAGCAGTCCGCACAGCTGGCGCAGTCCCTCCTGGCACGGGCCGGGCTGCCCGCTGGACAGGTTCGTGAAACGGCGCGCTTGGTCCGGCTAACGGCCAGTCATGCGGCGGAGCCGGCGGACGACGGCGGCGCGCTGCTGTGCGATGCCGATCTGTCCGTACTGGGCGGCACTCCGGAACAGTACCGCCGCTATGTGAGCGCGGTTCGGGCCGATTACGCGCACGTTGGTGACACCGACTTCGCAGCCGGCCGCGCCGCCGTCGTCCGCCGGCTTCTTGAACTGGATCCGCTGTTCCACACCGGCGCCGCCCAAAACCGGTGGCTGGCGGCCGCGCAACGGAACCTCGAGGACGAGCTCAGCGGGGATCTTTGGACACCAGGACACTGAGGACAGCACCTCCTCGGTGAGCACCTCAGCTCACTGGATTGGCGGCCAGGCTTTCCGTGCTGAGTAAGACCACCACGGACGCGGCGGAGATCCCCATCGCCTGCCGGAGTGCGGCATTCTCCGCCACCACTTTTATCCCCGCCAGTGAGGCCGCCCCGCACGGCCCGCTATCGAGTCCCAGCCGCGCCAGCTCCCTCACGGCCTGGAGGTCCTGATCCTCCGTGATCGTGACGGCGGCGTCGACACCGCCCTGCAGTACGGGCCAGGCGATGCTGGAGACGGTGCCGCAGTTGAGCCCCGCCATCCGGGTGGGGCCGGTCCGCACCGACACGGGACGGCCCGCCCGGAGGGACTCGAGCAGACACGCCGATTCCTCCGGTTCCACGCTGAGCAGCGAAGGGCTGGCTACACCGGCGCCGCGGCCCTCGCCGCGGTAGTGGGCCACGGTGGCCTGGATCAGCGAACCGACCCCGCAGGGGGTGACCACAACGTCCGCACCGCTGGCCCTGGCATCGCGCAGCTGCGCGTCGATTTCGCGGAAGATCGTTGAATATCCCTGAACAATCCAGCCGGGAATCTGTTCGTATCCGGCCCAGGCCGTGTCCTGCACCAGCAGTGCCTGCGGATCCGCTGCAGCGGCGCGTGCGGCCTTGCGGACCACATTGTCATAGGGTTCATCGACTTCGGTCAGTTGCGCCCCCTCACTGACAATGCCGTCTTTGGCCCGCTGACCGATGGACGCGGGGACAAACACCCGGGCTTTCAACCCGAGCAGGGCGGCGGTGTGGGCCACAGCCCGGCCGTGGTTGCCGTCCGTGGCACAGACCAGCCGGACTCCACCATCCAGCTGTTTCCTCAGCTCATCAAAGGTCCAGAGCCGATCGGGTTCGGACGTGGTGGCTGCCAGGGCCCGGCACACGGCCCACGACGCCCCCACCATTTTGAACGCCGGGAGGCCAAACCGTTCGGCTTCCTCTTTCACGAAGACCCGTCCCACCCCCAGTTCCGCGGCGAGTTCGGGGCAGTCGCGCAACGGCGTGGGTGCATAGCCGGGCAGCCGAAGGTGAAAGTCCAGCACGTGACCCGGTGCCGAAACACTGGGAAAGTCCCGTGCTGATGGGTTGGAGTACCAATCGCCGCGCCGCCGGCTTTCCGTCGGGCCGGTGGAGGATGAAGCAGTGCCAAATGCCGGGGTGCCAGTCATGTGACCATTGTGCGGCCGGTGCCGTGAAACGGCCAGCACCGGCCACAGTCGGTAGGTCGGTCGGTAGGCTGGAAACCATGGTTTCCAAGTCCTCCCAAACCGGCCGTCTCCAAGCACCGCGGCTATCCCCCGTCACGCTGCACGATCTGCAGGAATCGGCAGATGCGTCCCTTCTCTCCGGCGACAGCTACGACAGCGAGCGCTTTGAGCGCCCCACGCTGGACGGACTGGATCTCACGGCCTGCGACTTCATCGACTGCCAATTCCAGGGCGCCACCTTCCACGAGGCTCAACTGCGCGGCGTCAGGTTCCGCAATTGCATCCTCGCCGATAGTTTTGCCCCGGTCTTCACCGCAGCCCGCTCCACCTGGCGGGATGTGGTCATCACAGCTCCGCGCTGGGGCTCGGCGGAGTTATACGACAGCAGCTGGCAGTCCGTGCGAATCGACGGCGGGAAGCTGGATTTCGTCAACCTGCGGGCATCGAAAATTTCCGATCTGCTGATCAGCGACTGCATCATCAATGAACTCGATCTTGGCGGCAGTACGGTGAACCGGATGGCGCTGAGGAACTGCCGGATCGGCACCCTTGACGTCACCGCGGCAAAATGTGCGGGTTTGGATCTGCGCGGCAGCGACTTCAGCGCCATCCACGGCCTCGGCAACTTGGCCGGAGCGGTCATCGACGAACACCAGCTGGGCCTGCTGGCTCCGCTGCTCGCCGAGCATCTGGGTATCAGCGTCGCCTGGGCCGGACGCTAAAATTCAATCATGACGCCATCCTTTGACCGTGTCCTGGCTACCCGCGGGATCGACGGCTACCGGCAATACCGGATTCCGGCTATGGCGGTGAGTACCCGCGGCACGGTCCTTGCGGCGTATGACGGCCGGCCAAATCTGGATGACCTGCCGAATCCGATCGATCTTCTGGTGCGCCGGAGCAGTGATTCCGGCCGGACATGGGGGCGGCAGCAGGTAGTTCGCACCGGAACTGGCCTGGCTGGCTTCGGCGACCCGAGTCTGCTGGTGGATGCGGAAACCGGCCGGATTTTCATGTTCCACGCGGCCGGCACGCAGGCAGGCTTCTTCGAAGCGGTAGCCGGGCTGGATCCGACTGATGCGGTGCAGCACTGCGATTACAGTTATTCCGACGACGACGGCGTCAGCTGGCAGCACCGCCGGATCACCGACCAGCTCAAAAGGGACCGGATCACCGGCATTTTCGCGGCAGCCGGCCAGGGTATCCAGCTGCACGCAGGCCCCTACCGAGGCAGGCTGATCCAGCAGTTCGTGGTCCTGGTCACCGAGGAGAAATCAGCAGGGAAGGCGGCTGGGAACATCCTGGCCGCCTCCGCCTACAGCGACGACCACGGCGACACCTGGACCCTGGGCGAGTTCATTGGTCCGGATACAAATGAGAACAAAACTGTGGGACTTTCCGATGGACGGGTCCTGCTGCACTCCCGCGCTACGCCGCACCGGCTGACGGCAATCTCCACCGACGGCGGGCACTCCTACTCGCGTCCCCGGCCGCATCAGGACCTCCCGGATCCCAGCGACAATGGCTCGGTGACCAGGTTCGACGGCCTCCCCGTCCTGGCCGGATTGTCCTCGCCAGGCACCGACAGCTGGCTGATCGCCACGCACAATCACGACACCGCGCTCCGGCGGAACACGGTGCTCAAGCTCTCCGTGGATAACGGCGCCTCCTGGCCGCACGCCGTGGTCCTGTGTCAGGGCAGCAGCGCCTATTCCACCGCCGCCCGGCTGCCGGACGGCAGAATCGGGGTGCTCTACGAGCGGCAGGGTTACCGGGAAATCGTTTTCACCTCAGTGGATTCGGCCCGCCTGCGTGCCGCACCGGCCGCGCCCAGGGCCGGCGCGGCGCGCAGAAACGAAGCGGATGTTGTTCTCGAGGTGGAACTGCGCTCTATCTCCCCGGGTCTGCCCGAAGTCTGGCAGACGGTGGGGGAAAGTGTGGCTTTGCCCGGCCCGCAGGGGGACTTCCCCGCGGCCGTCTGGAAGGAGATGGGCCAAGGGTACTCCGTCGACGCCGTCCAAATCCTCTCCAACCGGGAGTCGCAGGAGCTGAACTACGGGCCGCCCCGCCCCGGTTATGCCAGCGGGGACATTCTGGCGTTTTCCGCCAGGGTCACCAATCACGGCAGCCAGCCTGCCGCCGTCGTCCTGACCGGGAACTTCAACGCAGCCCCGGCCGAGCGTCCCGTCCAGCTCCCTCCCGGCGGCGAACACCTCTACCCCTCCCTGACCTACACCGTGACGGCGGCCGACGTTGCCGTCGGGTCCGCGGCTGTCTCCTTCGGTCTGCACTCCAGCGCCGCCGCCATGCGGGCATCCGATGGCGCCCCGGTGCCGGGCAGGGAGTTCCGGTTCGATACGGAAACCGGAGACGTACGGATCGGTTCCTAGACCAGCCGGGAGTGCCGGCTTGCCTTCATCAAGGACAGCTCGGCGTCCACCTGGTGCTCGGCGCTGACCCGGTCGAGCTCGCGGGCCACCGGGTCGTTGAACGGCTTGGTCGGGTCCTCCAGCGTGCCGGACCTGTTCATCTCCTCCAGTGCGGCCGACCGGGCCTGCATTTGCGCGGCGTGCTCCTCGGCCCGGGCCATCGTGAGGGAGACCTCGGCCATCTCTTTATTCAGCCCGCCCAGCGACTCACCGATCCGGGTCTGGGCTTCCGCGGCCGAGTACGTTGCCCTAATGGTCTGCGCCCGAATGCGGAAACCTTCCACGCGGATCTGCAATTGGCCGAATCCGGCCGTGAGCGCCGTTTCCTGCGCATACAGCCCATCACGCGCTTGCTTAATCCCGTCCAGTTGAGCGGACAGGTCGGCACGCCGGGACAGCGCCACATGGGCCAGCTCGTCCTGCTCCAGGTCCACGGCCTGCTGCGCCTGCTGCTGCAGGCGCCCCATCGCCGAATGCAGCTCATTGGCCTGGATCTCCAGCCGGTGCCGGCTGGTAGCTACATCTGCAATACCGCGCCGCACCTGGTGCAGAGCCTCCAGCTGGTTCCGGTAGGCATAGTCCAAACTGCGCTGCGGGTCCTCATATCGATCCACCGCGGCGTTGGCCTTGGATCGAAAAATCATCATGATGCGCTCAGTCAGCTTCATGGCCATGCTCCTGTCGTTGCTGATGTCGGCGGGGGGCCGGCTAAGGGTGCCCCAGACGGGTATAGGTGGCAGCCCAGTTGTCCAGCATCTTAGCTTCAACGTCCAAACGCCGTGTGAGAGCGGAAATGTCGACGGCGGTCATCGGCTGCGAGGTCCTAGCCAGCGCCTCCCGCACGCCGGCGCAGGTGTGCAGTACCTGTTCGCTCTGGGTTCCAAGGGTCTGTGCGTAGACCCGCGCGATGGCGGGATCCGGCTCCTTTTCCGCGACCGCCAGCTGGCGGTCAAGCACGCCGGCGGCATGATTCAAGGTCTGCACAATGTAGCCAAGGTTCCCCACGTGCTGGCGCGAATCCACGGCGACGGCCAGGCTCCTGTTGGTGGCCGCCAGACTATCCTGCAATTTCAGCCGCGTCACGGCCAGGCCACGACGCTGCGGATCCGGGCTCTTGGTCCGGTAGATGAGGGCACCCCGGCGCGCTCTGCTCACGGGAGCGACCCGCCGCGCGACATTTCGGCCGCCGCGATACAGCAGTACACCGGCAATAGTCACTCCTGCGCCGACAACCACCACGAGGATCAGCAGCAGAATCAGCAGAACGCTTCCGGCATCCATTTTCCCGTTGCCTCCACACAATCGTCAGGCCGCAATCGTGTTCGGCACTGCGGCCTATGCGCAGTAGCCTAGCACGCAGCACAGGTAACTTAGAGGGCCGGCACCTGCTTAGCCCCCCGGCACCTGCTTAGCCCCCGGTTGCGCGGTGCGCCAGTTTTCGACCTCGGCCAGCAGTTCCTCGCACCGCTCCGGCGTCAGGAACGCCGAGCGGACCGAGTTGGCGGCCAGTTTGGCCAACTGCGTGCTGTCCAGAGCAAACGTGCTAACCAGCTGCGCCATATTGTCATCGAGGTAACCGCCGAAGTAGGACGGATCATCCGAATGTACGGAGATATTCAATCCACGGGCCAGCATGTCGGGCAGGGGGTGGTCCGCCAGCGTATCCACCGCCCTCAGCCGCACGTTGGACAACGGGCAGACGGTGAGTGGGATCTGCTCCGCAACCAGGCGGTTGACCAGTTGTTCGTCCTCAACGGCCCGGATTCCGTGGTCGATTCGGGCCACGCCCAGCAGATCCAGAGCTTCCCAGATGTAGTCGGGTCCGCCTTCCTCGCCGGCGTGCGCTACGCATCGGAGTCCGGCGGCATGGGCGCGCCTGAACACAGCAGTAAATTTCGACGGCGGATGGCCCACCTCCGCTGAATCCAGGCCGATGCCGATGATCGGCGCGTCCATGGCAATCAGCTGCTCGAGGACATCGAGGGCCTCCTCCGCGGTCCTGTCCCGCAGGAATGCTGCGATCAGTGACGTGCTCAGGCCGTATCGAGCCTCGCTGTCCGCCAGCCCCCGGGTGACGCCGTTGATGCAGGTCTCCAGCGCCACACCGCGGAGCAGATGCGCCTGTGGATCGAGGAAAATCTCTGCATGCCGCACACCCGCGGCACCGGCCCGCACCAGGTACGCCCGCGTCATATCCTCGAAGTCCTGCTCAGTCAGCAGGACGGCCATATTGCTGTAGTACAAGGTCAGGAACGACTGCAGATCGGTGAACTCGTACTGGGCCCGCAACGCGGAAACGTCCCGATACGGCAGCGCGATGCCGTTGCGCACGGCCAGCGCGAAGATGAGCTCCGGCTCCAGCGTCCCCTCGATATGCAGGTGCAGCTCGGCGGTAGGCAAGCGGGCGGGACTCAAACGCGATGTTGGCATGCACCATTCCATCACGCCGCGGGCCCTCGCCGGCCACGGAGAACCGCGGGGTGTCGCGCAGTGGGTCTTGACACGGGAGTAAACTGAGCCGATCCGAGCGGTGGCACGATCTTCCGGAGGCACTGATGAGTCAGCTGGCAAACCCCTACTCAATCTGGCGGCGCAAACCCGTCCAGGATGTCGATGAGGAAAAAGGCGGCGGGCTGCTGCGCAGCCTTGGTCTATGGCAACTGACAGCCATCGGCGTCGGCGGCATTATCGGCGTTGGGATCTTCACGCTCGCCGGGGTCGTAGCCCACGGGGACAGTGGCAACCCGGGCGTCGGACCAGCCGTCGTCATCTCCTTTCTCGTCGCAGGGCTGGCCAGTGGCGCGGCCGCTCTCTCCTATGCGGAGTTCGCCGGGATGATTCCCCGCGCCGGCTCCGCCTATACGTATGGTTACGTGGCACTGGGCGAGCTGGTGGGCTGGTTCATCGGCTGGGACCTGCTGCTGGAATATATCGCGATAGTGGCCGTGGTGGCGATTGGGATTTCCGGATATTTCAGTGCCTTTATGGGCGGCATCGGCGTCACCGTGCCCGACTGGATTTCCAGTGCCTGGACCCCCGATACGCCGCACGGCATCATCAACCTGCCCGCCGTCGTCGTCTGCCTGCTGGTGACGTGGATCCTTAGCCGGGGTTCGAAGAGTTTCGGCCGGTTTGAACTGGTGGCCGTGGCGGTGAAGGTACTGCTCATCCTCGGAATTATCGGGATCGGCATGTTCCATATCAACGGCTCCAACTTTGTTCCGTTTATGCCCACCAGTTTTGGGCCGGTCCTGGGAGGCGCCGCCACAGTTTTCTTCGCCGTCTTTGGTTATGACGCAATGAGCACCGCCGCCGAAGAAGCCACGGACGCGAAAAAACACATGCCCAAGGCGATTATTCTCTCGCTGATTATCGCGATGGTCCTCTACGTGATGGCGACCCTGGTGCTCACGGGCATGCAGAAATACACCGACCTCAACCCGAACAGCGCGTTCGCTTCAGCCTTCGATTCCGTAGGGCTGCCGACGATTGCTACCATCATTGCGGGGTTTGCCGTGATTTCCATCCTGACGGTGATGCTGACGTTCCTGCTCGGCGTCACCCGCGTCTGGTACGCCATGAGCCGCGACGGCCTACTCCCGAAGTGGTTCTCCCAAACGGATAAGAAACGCGTTCCGCAGCGCGTCACCTGGATTGCCGGCGGGGCCTCCGCGGTGCTGGCCGGGGTGCTTCCCATCCGGCTCGTGGCCGATTTGACCAATATCGGCATCCTCGCGGCCTTCGTGGTGGTATGCATTGCCGTCATCGTGCTGCGGCGCACCAAGCCCGATGAGCCCCGGACCTTCCGGCTTCCCTTCATGCCCGTTGTGCCCGCGTTCGGTGTGCTCGCCTCCTTGTTCCTGATCACACAGCTGCATTGGGAGACCTGGCTAAGGTTCGCGATCTGGCTGATCATCGGCCTGATCGTTTATTTCTTCTACGGCCGCCAGCACTCATTGATGAATCCGGACAGTCCGCGCCACGCTGCTTTGTCCGCTCCCGTCAGTGACTGATACCGGCACATCCGCCGAGTAGTCTGGGGACATGCGTAAAAAATCGGGTCGGGCGGATCTGGTCTTCCAATTCGTCAGCTTTGCTCTGGTCTGCCTGGTCCTGTCGGTGCTTCCCTGGCCGTTCCTGCTCAAGGTGGCAGCCGCTTTCGCGCTGTCCCTGCTGCTGTCCGCGGTGTACACGCGGGCCCGGCGGAACGCACAGCGCCGGAAGATGGAGCCTAAACGGATGCGCGTCATCAGCGTTAAAAGCGTGGAGGACTAGCCCGTGCAGGTCATCCGCTACAGCCAGCTCAGCCCCGAGCGCTGGGCCAACGGCGACGGTGTCACCCGCACGCTGGCCGCGCAGAAGGCAGCCGACGGCGATGGCTGCCTTTGGCGGATCAGCATCGCGGAAGTGAGTACGGCGGGTCCGTTCTCGGCGATGCCGGGCATCGACCGCATCGTCACCGTGATCGACGGTGAGCTGCTTTTGTTGGAGGTCGACGGCAGCGAGCATCTCCTGGAGAAATACCGCCCCTTCCGTTTCTCCGGGGACAGCAGCACGAGTGCATCGCTGCCCACGGGCAATGTCATGGACCTTGGCGTACTGGCCCGAAGACGGAATATCAAGGCGTACACCACTGTTGTTGAGCTCTCCAAAAAGCGGCCGCATCCCGTTTTTGCCGACCAATTCGCGGTTCTCCTGCAGGGTCAGGCAACGGTGAGCGAAGGAGCAGTGCCTGGGGTGACCGCCGCGGCGGCAGGCGGCGTGGGGGCAGCCGAGGTGGCGTCGGGCCAGGATGTCGGCACCGTCGCGCTCTCCCGTTTTGACGCCGTCGCCGGTTCCGATGCCGCCCCCGAACTCACCGGGCGGGGCTTTGTCGCTATTGTCAGCATCGGCGCCGCGCAGTGACGGCAGCCCTACAGTAACAGCGTCCCCGAACACCCCCCGAATTACCGGCAGTCGCGGCTCAATCCGCGACGCTGCCGATCACGACGGTTGCGTTCAAATCCGGGCAGTGGATAACTTGTGGGGTCAGCCCATTGCGGCTGAAAATGGCGGCCGACTCCGCGGCCTGGCGCTCACTCGTCTCGATCAGCAGATGTCCGCCCGGCGCCAACCAAACAAGCGCCCCCGCTACAACCCGGCGCTGCACGTCAAGCCCGTCCCCCCCGCCATCCAACGCCGTTCGGGCCTCATATAGGCGCGCCTCCGGTGGCATCATCGCGATGGCCTCGGTCGGCACATAAGGAGCATTGGCCACCAGGATGTCCACGCGTCCGCGCAGCTCGGCAGGCAACGGGGCAAAGAGGTCGCCCTTGAACACCCGGCCGCTGACGGCAGCAACGTTGGTTACGGCACACCGAACCGCGGCCGGATCGATGTCGACCGAATACAGCTGCCCGTGAGGGATGGTGGCGAGCAGTGCCGCACCCACGGCGCCCGAGCCGCAGCACAGGTCCACGAGGACCGCAGCCGGGGCCGCCAGCGCTGCGGCCTGAAGGACCAGGAATTCGGTGCGGCGCCGAGGCACGAAAACGCCCGGCGCCACGACCATCCGGAGGCCGCAGAATTCCGCCCAGCCCAGAATCTGTTCCAGCGGCAGACCCGACAGCCGGCTCTCCAGCATGGCAGCGAGGTCGGCCGGCGTTTGTGCGCAGTCTAGGAGCAAATCCGCTTCTGCCTCGGCAAAAACACATCCCGCGGCCCTCAGCGCCCGGACGACGTCAGCGCGAGGCGGAAACCGCGGGGGACCTGTCACGGCAACCGTGCTGATCCCCGAGCGCGCCCGTCAACGGTATGGTTCGACATGCGTTCACCCTAACAACTGCGCAAGGTTTCCACGCCCGTCCTTCGTTAGCGGCCTGAAGTATCCTGCCCTGCAGTTCCCTGCAGTGCCCTGCCCCGCCTTGGGTTACCTGCGGTCTATGCCGAACCGGGCAGCCGGCGAAGGCTAGAAAGTCTGCCCTCGCCGACCACCCGGCCGGATGAAACCTGCGCGCCTAACGGCCGCGGCGCTGATTCGACGCTGGTGCCGAGGCGCGGCGGGGACCGCCGGAGCGGCCTGCGCCGCCGGAACCCCCACCGTTGTAGCTGCCGGTGGACGTTCCCCCGGTGTTTGAGGACCAGACCTGGGCGGAGCCCTGCGTGCGGGGGGCAGTGCCGCGCTGACTTGCGGCGTTCTGCCCGGCACCGGAGCGGCCTGCGCCTCGGGATGCATCGTTGTGGTGTGATGCTGCGTGGGGGGCGCGCTTGGGGCCGCGCGCTACATCGGCGCCGCCCTCGGCACGGGCCGGACGACGGTTCTCACTGCCGAAACGGGGGGCCTGCGTTTGGTCCTTGCGGCGGTCCTCGCGGTTACCCGCTTCGGTTGTGCCGGCGGAAACCCGGCCACGTCCGCCGCGTCCCCCGCGACCTCCGGCGGTCGGCGCGGCCTGGCCCGAACGGCGGGCGCGCTTGCGCTCGGCATTCGCGCCAGTGGACTCGCCGCCGCCTTGCTGGCCGTTCTTTGCCGCCTGCAATGCCGCACGGGTGCGCGGGTCAACCTTGCCGGCGACCTCGCCCACCAACTTGGCGATCAACGGATGGCTGGCCGTGACGCGTTCAAAGGAGACGTCGACGCCGGCGGCCTTCATCAGCTTCTTCACGTCCGACTGCTGCTCCGGCAACGTGATGGTGACAACCGTTCCATCAGATCCGGCTCGAGCCGTCCGGCCGGAACGGTGCAGGTATGCCTTGTGCTCCGTCGGCGGATCAACATGGATGACCAGTTCGACGTCGTCGACGTGCACTCCGCGCGCGGCAACATCCGTGGCCACCAGGACGCGCACGTCGCCAGAGGAGAACTCGGCCAGGTTACGGTCCCGGGCGTTCTGCGACAGGTTTCCATGCAGGTCCACGGCGGGAATACCGGCGTCGGTCAGAGTTTTGGCCAGCTTGCGGGCATGGTGCTTGGTGCGCATGAACAGCAGGCGGCGGCCGGAGCCGGACGCCAGCTCGGTGATGATCTGCTTCTTCACCGTCTGATCGTTGACCACCAGGACGTGGTGTTCCATGGTGCTCACGGACGCCTTGGGATCATCGACCGAGTGGGTCAAAGGGTTGCTGAGGTAACGCTGGACAATCTTGTCCACCCCGTTATCCAATGTGGCGGAGAACAGCAGGCGCTGACCGTCCTTGGGCGTGGTGTCCAGGAGCCGCTTGACCACCGGCAGGAAGCCGAGGTCAGCCATATGATCTGCCTCATCCAGCACGGTGATTTCGACGGATTCGAGGGTGACCAGACGCTGCTTCATCAGGTCTTCCAGCCTCCCCGGGCAAGCAATGACGATGTCCACGCCGGCCTTGAGCGCGCGCTCCTGACGCTGCTGCGAAACGCCCCCGTAGATCACGGTGGTGGTGAGGCCCATTTCCTTGGCCAGCGGTTCAATCGTGTTGTTCAGCTGGGTAGCCAACTCCCGGGTTGGCGCCAGCACCAGGCCCAAGGGGCGGCCGGGCTTGCGGCGGTAGGCTGCCTCGGCCTCGGCCAGACGAGCGACCAGCGGAAGGGCAAAGGCAATGGTCTTTCCGGAGCCCGTACGGCCGCGGCCCAGCACATCCCGACCTGCCAGCGTATCGGGCAGCGTCTTGACCTGTATGGGAAATGGCTCTTCAATGCCTTTGGCGGCGAGGGAAGCGGCGAGGACCTTGGGCACACCAAGGCTGGAGAAAGTAGTCATAAAAAATGGTTGCTTTCGGTTCGGCATAAATACGATGCCCCGGAGCCGGTCGGCACGCAGGGATTCGCCGAAGAAATGTCAGAAAATGTCTACCGCAGACCATGCACTGGGCCCGGCGTACGGGCTCAACTGTTGCAATGGAAGAGAACTTGCGGGACTGGATCAACGCGTTCATCGACGCATGAAGGGCGAGAAAACGCGCTTCAAGTTCCTTCAGTCTAACAGGTTTTGACGGCGGGCCTCCACGGTGGCCGGACCTTCTACCGTCGTCGAACCCCGACGCCGTCCGAAAGGTACGCTGGTGATGATGAGTGACTCCGAAGATCCAACTGCCTTCCTTCCCCGTGCCGTGACCCCCGGCAGCCAGGCCGCGCACGGAACCTATCAGGGGCAGCCCGTTTCGTTTGTCCGCCGCGGCACCCGCCTGCAGGGCCGACGCGAGCGGGCTTGGCTGGAGCACCAGAAGGCTTACGCCGTCGACGTGCCGCGGCACGTTGCCGACACCTCCGTGCACCCGGACTTCATCTTTGACGCGGTTAAGGTTTTCGGACGCCGGGCGCCGCTGATCGTGGAAATCGGCTCCGGACTTGGCGATGCCGTCGTCCATGCCGCCGAACAAAACCCGGAAAAGGACTTCCTGGCGGTGGAGGTCTACCTCCCGGGCCTGGCGCAGACCCTGCTCAAGGTTGCCTCGCGTGATCTGACCAACGTCCGGGTCGTCCAGGCGAACGCGCCTGAGGTCCTCAGCACCATGCTTCAGCCAGCTTCAGTGAGCGAGGTATGGGTCTTTTTTCCGGACCCGTGGCACAAGACAAAACACAACAAGCGCCGGATGGTCAAGGATTCCTTCGCGCCGCTGGTCGCGCGCGTGCTCCAGCCCGGCGGCCTATGGCGGCTGGCCACGGACTGGTCGGATTACGCGCGGCAAATACGTGATGTTGCGCGTGCATCCGAAGACTTTGACAACGTGCACGACGGCGAACGCGCCGGCGCAGAGAGTCCGCTCACCGAGGCGCGGCTTTCCGGAGTTGATTGTGATCCCTCCGATGAAACGGATACGGAGGGCGGCTGGGCACCGCGGTTCCCGGGGAGAATTTTGACTGGGTTTGAAAATAAGGCACATCTGGCGGGGCGGACGATTTTTGACCTGACCCTGCGGCGCCGCCAGTCCCTGCACGGGTAGTCGGTGCACTGGTGCTCCCTGCACTGGCGATCGGTCCACAAGCGCTCCCTGCACTGGCATTGCGGACACCGGGCTTATCCACAGCAGCACAATTTGCCGGGCCGAGGGCGGCGGACGCACCTAACCTGAGGGACATGAAAGAGCACACAGCCATAGCCCAAATGAGTATCGCTGATCGCCCTCGGGAGAGATTACTCTCCGTGGGGGTCCGCCGGCTCAAAGATGCAGAAGTGCTGGCGGTCATCATCGGATCGGGGATACCCGGCTGCAGCAGCATCGAATTAGCCGCACGCATCCTGCGCAGGACATCCGGTACTGCGGGCCTCGCGGAAGCCAACGTGGAGCAGCTACTGGCGATCGACGGCGTGGGGCCCGCGCTGGCCATGCGGATAGTCGCAGGCTGCGAACTCAGCCGAAGGGCCGCACACCGGGCAAAGGGCTGAAAGCCGGCGGCCCAATGCTATCCACCACATCAACTTCGTGGTCGCCCAATTTTTCGGTGGCCGCCCAACGCTGGTCACGGCCGGGTTGGGGCCTGGGGAACCCAGCCCGCAAACATGCCTCGCAAAGCGCCCAGAACTCCCCGAAATTCCTTGTCCACAGACCCGTATTCTATTGTTTGTTCTACTTGATAGGTCTAGAATGAATATATGTTCGACAACGGGAGGACGGGTACCGGAACCAGCGAAACGACCGACGCTTCGCCCGCTAGGCCTGCTGTCCTCGCACCCTCTGGCGTCTCGGTCCCCATCGCGGCCGGGATCTCTACCCTCGTACCGTTACCCTC
>NZ_JAPNLH010000011.1 GCF_026627425.1 Arthrobacter endolithicus | reverse complement strand
ACAAACTTCAGCTACTCTACTCACTGAGATAGCAGGAAACGTTAAGCCGAGGAACGGGACGGAGACCCCCGAATCACCAGGGCAAGCGCACCAAGCTCGGCTTAACGTTTTCCTCGGCATAATCGCTGTGGTGCACGAGCTGGGAGACGTCCTTCCCATCGCGCTGGCGGGTCCACAGCCCCATCTCCAAGGCATCCAGTGCCAAGGCTGTGTGCATGGTGGTGGAGAGCTGCCAGCCGACCACGCGGCGGGAGAAAACGTCCAGGACAAAGGCCGCGTAGACCCAGCCGGAGAACGTTCGAATATAGGTTATGTCAGCGACCCAGAGGCAGTTCGGGGCTGGTGCGTTGAACTGACGCCGGACCAGATCCGCCGGCCGCTCGGACAAGGGCCCAGGCACGGTGGTGCGGGGATTCTTGGCCCGGCGCACGCCATGGAGGCCGGTGCGGCGCATCAGTCTTTCCACGGTGCAGCGGGCCACCGGGTGTCCCTCACGGTTGAGCGCTGCGTAAACTTTCCTGGCCCCGTAAACGCTGTAGTTCTCCCGATGCACGCGGGATAATTTCTCCGTTGTCACGGCGTCCGTAATTGACCGTTTGGACTCTGGGCGCACCTTGGCTGCGTAGTAGGTTGATGGGGCGATCGGCAGTTGTTTGCAGATCGGCTCGACCCCGTATTCGTCCTTATGGTTGTCGATATAGGTGATCATCGTCGTGAGGGGCGGTCGAGCTCCGCCGCGAAAAAAGCTGAGGCTGATTTCAAGATCGCGTTGGCCCGGCGAAGCTCAACAACTTCACGCTCGAGCTCGGCCAGGCGGGTTGCCTCAACAGTGGTGGTGCCTGGGCGCATGCCCTGATCGACCTCCGCGGTCCGGACCCAGCCACGGATCGTGTCCGCTGGGATGCCCAGCTGCGCACCGATCCTGGTGCACGCACCACGGCCGCCACTGGGATTCTTCTGGGCGTCCATCACGAGGCGGACTGCCCGCTGGCGAAGCTCATCTGGATATTTCTTCGGTGCTGGCATGGTGCTCATCCTTTCAAGGATTCAACACCCTCCATTAAACCCGGGGCAGTTCACTCCTCGGAACTCCACCACAGGCACCAAAGAGGGATAAACGTAGGGGTGCCGTAAAAATTACGCGGAACCTGACAATTCCTTTTATCGCCCGATCGCGTGGATCTCTTCCGGGTCTGCGGCATGAAACATACGGCGCGCGAAGACCCCACCGAAGTCAACCCAGACCACGGACCCGTCATCGGTCAGAGCATCGACCAACCCGGCTTCCGGTTCGGCCCCCCCCGGCGGGCGACCAGGACCAGCTGGCCGGGGACCAAAGCTGCACGGGATTCAGCCCGGGCCTCGACCGCATCAGCGGCCACCAGACTATTCTCCCGCGGGAACTCATCATGGAGGTTCTCGTTCATTCGGTCTTCCTCTCGTCCCTCCCAGCGTACGGGGTGAAGATTGCCGGACCATGAACATGGCCTGTCAGTTCCCGGAAATCGACGTTTTCGTACACCTAATGCCCATGACACTCCACACCGCCTCGCACCATCCCCTCCCCTTGCCGTCCTTCACACCGACACCTGACACCTGACAGGACATCTCGCCGACGACGTTGCCAGACCCGGCGGGCTACGCCCATCACGGCGGGAAACGACGCGGATCTGGAATGCCCTCCGTCTACGCCGCAAAGGTAGACGCTCCAGGGCCAGCCGGGACCCTAACTGCTTGCGCCGACGCTCTCCGCAGTCAGCTAGCGCCCGCTCACAAATGCGCACTCCGGGATATGGCCCGCTCAGCGGATACCCAAGCCCGGCCCGGCCTGGAATCTGAGGCTGCCCGGGGCATCTCGCTAGGCATGGGCGGCGACATAGGGCTGGTGAATGGCCTGGCGGATTCGTCCCCGGTACAGGGGTTATCTCCATTGCTGGCGGCCCCGTCCCGGATCCTCCGGGCCTCTTCCCGACTCATCGGAACAGCCGCTCCGGACCGGCTAGCGGAAGGGCCGCGGAGACGACGGCCGTCGGCGATGTAGTTCGCTAGTGCTGCACGAAGCTCAGCGGCGTTGTCCGCCCGGTCAGGGATCCCTCAACGGGGCTGAGCATCGAGCGTGAGCTGGTTCGCGAGGTCACGTGCGCATTCATCGGTTGAGCGATATGTGGTGTTAACCACTACGTCATAGACAACCCCGGCGTGGACGCTCAGGGCTTGCTGTCGCGCCATTCCTTCTACACGGTCAAGGCGTTGTGCCTCGCGGCGTGCGGCGACGTCCGGGTCGCAGTGCACTCCCACCCAGATCAGGTCCGCTTCGCCGAATGTCGACCGGACACGCTCCTGGCCGGCACCCCCGGAGAGAAGGACCTCATCGAGGATCAAGTGGGCCCCTGCCCGGGCCATAGCGCTGAGTCCGGTATACCAACTGCGCTCTACAGCCCGATGCTCAGTGCTGAAAGCGATCGTGCCGCCCTGCTCATAGGTAATTCCTGCGCGAGGGCTGTCACCCCTACCAGGAAGGGCGTCGATGAACGTGTCGACGCCGAACGTCAACCAGATGCCCGGAAGGATTTCCTGAAGCGCTCTGGCAATTGAGGACTTGCCAGAGCTCGATCCGCCATTCAATACGATCACTTGGTGATTCCGACCGGTAGGCACCCCACGAGCCTAACCAAGAATCGAGGAGCAATCACGCCCGTAAGCCGAACGTTGGGTGGGAGATGTCCGAGAGCCAATCCTGACCGGTCAGAGCGTGACCATCACGGTGCGGTCGAAGACCGTTCGCCCACCGAGCCGGATAAGGTCATCTTCGATCAAAGCGGTCAGCAGTTCGCTGCCTGCGCCCTGCGTGATCCGCAGATCACGGGCAAGTCTCGCGGTGACCCGAATGGCAGCCGCCCCGGTCGCCTCGTCTTCGTCGATGCCCATGGCAGGCGAGAACATGCGGGAGCGTAAATGACCAGCGGCCTGATCAATCCACGCGTAAGCATAATGGCGCGAGCCGGTGAATGAGCCCGCGTCGAGCGCGTCGACCTCTGCCGCAGACGCCGTCGGGATCCAGTCATATTCTGGCCCCCAGGCTGCGTAAGCGGTAATCCACGTCGCGTCCGCGAGGCTGGTGACAGTCACGTCGCCGGCCTTCTCGCGCAACACAGCGGCCGGAGTTCCTTTCCAGGCAAGCCACCACCCTGTGCCCACACTCGGGTGCCCAGCGAACGGCAGTTCGGTAACTGGTGTAAAGATGCGGATGCGCGTAACCCGATTCTCCGCGGGCCCCTGCTCGTCACCATCCACGAAGACGGTCTCGCTGAACCCGAGTAGCGCTGCGATCATCTGCTCGCGTCCATAGCTGACCACTGAACTAGCGATGATTCCCAGTTCGTTACCGTGACCGCCCTGCGCGTCGGTGAAGACTCGCACCACATCAACCTCTACCGTCTCAGCCATCAGGCGAGCCTGCCAGAACGGACCGCGCCTCGCGAATCGTCCTCACCCCCGCCGGTATGGAACCTTCGTTCACACACCGAACCCGCTGCGGATGATTCCAAGGCATCTCGGCGGCAGGCGCCGTGACCGCAAGCGGATCCCTCACCGTACTCCGTCGCATCTCAGGGACGGACCATCCTGATTTCTGGCAGCTCGCTCCAGTCAGGCGGCAACAGCTTGCGCGCCCCATCCGGACTGAACCCTGACTTTTGGTAAAAGGCTCTGGCACGCGGATTGTCCTCAAGCACCCAGAGGTAAGCCGGAGTATCGCCGACGGCGGCTTCTATAAGTTGGGCGCCAAGACCCGAACCGTGGGTCCGGCTCAACGTATAGATCCTATAAAGCTCCGGGAGGCCCGCCATATCAGGGTCTCTTCCCGGGCCCGCGTCTGCCACTCCCACTACTGCTCCGGCCTCATCATGGGCCACGAGCCGGGGGTCTTTGCTATCCAAGAACGGCCTACGCTGATTCACACGTTCCGTAATACTGTTTCGGCAGCTGGCAAAAAATTGCGATGGAAGCAAGTGTCCGTAGCATTCCTCGTGGGCAGCCGTGTGCATCCTGACTATGGCTTCGGCGTCAGCCGGCGTCGCCTGGCGAATCTTGTAGGGCATTCGTTCAGACTAACGAAATAGCCGCGGATATCGTCACGCTTGCTACGCCAACCGCCCAGAGCACCCGTAAGCCGATCCGCTAACGGGACGCGAGGGGATGGGCGAGTACGCCCGATAGGCTGCGAAAAAACGAGCCAGATAAGTGTGCGGCTCACAGATTCGTGGACGAGCCGGACCGCTTGTAGCAAATTCGATCGACCGTTTGTGAACTGTCTGACGGCGGTGGGCTGGGCTACGGCGGCCGTCGGCACCGTCTTAAAAAGAAGGCCGGGGCGAGGCGAGGCCGGCTGTGACGGCCCGGAGTTGGGCGAGGACGGTTTTCACGTTGGATCGTTCGAGGGTTTCGGGTCGGGCGAGGCAGTCGATGTGGCGGCCCGGCCCAAGGCGGGAAATCGGGCGGAGGACCAAATTCGGATGATGGTGCATGTCGGTGGTGTAGCGGGGCATCAACGCGATGCAGTCGCTGGCGGCGACCACAGCTGCGGCAACGAAAAATTCGTTGATCCGGTGAGCGATGCGTGCTTCGGCGCCTCCGATGCCGGCGATTTGTTCGATGGCGTTCTCGAGGGGAAAGCCCTGCTGGACGGCCACCCAGGCTTCCCCGCGGAGATCCTCTGGCGCGAGGGAGTCTTTGGCTGCGAGTCGGTGGTCCTTGCGGATGACGAGGTCCAGAGGTTCGAACAGGAGCGGCTCGACGCGCACCCATCCCGGCCACGGTGCACTGCCGGTGAGCCGGTGGGCGATGACCAGGTCATGATCACGGGTGAGGGTGGGGAAACTTTCTTGGGCGACGTCGAAGTCGCTGAGCGCAACGCGGGGCTGGCCCGGGGCGCTGACCTGCGTAAGTAGTGGGCCGAAGAGGGCCAGTGCCGCACTGTGGAAGGCCGCGACCGTCACAGCCCCGTGCGGTTCGCTCTGAAACTGTGCGACTGCCTGCTGGGCGCGTTCAAGTGCCACCTCCACATCGACGGCCGCCAGCGCCAGAGCGCGGCCGGCGTCGGTCAGTGCGGTCCGTCGTCCGTCTTTGAAGGTCAGCGGGGCAGCCGAGCGGCGCTGCAGGGCGCTGAGCTGCTGTGACACCGATGACGGGGTGACGTGGAGGGCTGCGGCGACCGCAGCGATGCTGCCCCTGTCACCCAGCTCTCTCAAAGCACGCAGTTGCCCGAGTTCCATTAGTCAAAACTAACCCATAGCAACCAAAACCAGCCTCTAGTCCTAATGCATGCAGCCGGGGACGATAGGCGAATGATTCCTTTCGTTGAACGGTTCCGGGTCGATCTTCTGCTGCTTCTGGTGGCCGTGTCCTGGGGATCCACCTATCTCGTGGCAAAAGAACTGGTCTCTGCGGGCACGGTGCTGGCCCTCCTCGCTGTGCGGATGCTGCTCGCAGCCGGAGTCATGGCTGCAATCGTCGGTGTGCGGCGGAACCATCTGACCCGTTCGGAACTGTTCGCTGGCCTACCGATCGGGGTGCTGCTCGCGGCCGTCTTCGCGTTCGAAACGTTCGGGATCGCGCATACCTCGGCAACGAACGTCGGCCTCATCATCAGCCTGACCATGGTCTTCACCCCGGTCCTTGAATCTGTCGTGTCGCGCCGGCGGCTACCCGGCACGTTCTTCGCCGCCGCCATAGTTGCGGTAGCCGGGGTGGTTCTGCTCGCCGGCAACGGCACCTTCGACCCTCCCAACGCCGGAGACCTGCTCGTACTGGCCGCCGCGCTGGTGCGCGCTGCGCACGTTGTCTCCATGCACAAGCTCACCGGCGGCAAAGCCATGGACTCGCTGCATCTCACGACCGTGCAATTGGGAACCTGCGCACTTCTATTTGCGGCGGGTTCAATCGTTTATGGAGATTCCATCCCGCACTACCTCTCCCAGCTGGATCGCGGGCGGTTAGTGATGTTTCTCTATCTGGTACTCATCTGCACCGTGTTCGCGTTCTTCGTTCAGATCTGGGCGGTCAGGCGAACTTCTCCATCGCGGGTCAGCCTCCTCCTCGGCACAGAGCCGGTCTGGGCAGCCTTCATCGGAATAACCATTGCCCACGACACCCTAGGGATCGCGGGGTACTGCGGCATCGCCCTTATTCTCACCGGAACTGCCTGGGGACGCTTGATAGAACAGCGGCATCGACAGGCAACGCAGTCAGAATCACAACCACCCCGCTCAAAGCCCAGCGGTGAAGACGACCATGGTGACGGGCCGTTCCAAGGCCAAGGAAGCCTACAAGGCAGTGCATGAACTCTTCAGCGGCTGGTCAAGTCCAAATGCGTGGTGTAAGCGGTTGCCGCGTGATCCTTGGTGTTTAGGCGCTGAGGGCGCCGAGTTCGGGTGTGGTTTCCTCCTTCTCGGTGGTGGTTCCTGCGTGTTGTGAGCGGGCGAGGACGTCGAGTCCGAGGTAACGGCGTCCTTCGGTCCATTCGTCGTGCTGCTCGGCCAGGACTGCGCCAACGAGGCGGATCAGGGCGATCCGGTCCGGGAAGATGCCGACAACGTCGGTCCGTCGGCGGATCTCCCGGTTCAAGCGTTCCTGTGGGTTGTTGGACCAGATTTGGCGCCAAATTTCCTTCGGAAAAACGGTGAACGCGAGCACATCAGCGCGGGCGGCCTCGAGGTGATCGGCGACCTTGGGCAGCTTCTCCGCCAAGGCGCGCAGGACCCGGTCGAACTGGGCGTGCACTGCGTCCGCGTCGGGCTGGTCATAGACACTGTGCAGCAGGGTCCTCACCCACGGCCAGGATGCCTTCGGGGTTGCGGACATCAGGTTGGCGGCGTGGTGGGTTCTACAGCGTTGCCAGGCCGCTCCGGGTAGTGTCGCCCCGATGCCGGCGACCAGGCCGGCGTGCGCGTCGGAAGTGACGAGTTTCACCCCTGTGAGGCCGCGGGCGGTCAGGTCGCGGAAGAAGGCCAACCAGCCGGCTCCGTCCTCGGCGGAGGTGACCTGAACACCCAAGATCTCGCGGTGTCCATCGGCGTTGACGCCCGTCGCGACCAGGGTGTGTACGTTCACGACGCGACCTCCTTCACGCACTTTCAGCACCAGTGCGTCGGCGGCAACGAACGTGTACGGGCCGCCGTCCAGGGGCCGGGTACGGAACTGCTCAACCTGCTCATCCAGCTCCTTGGCCATGATCGAGACCTGGGACTTCGACAGGCGTGTAATACCCAAGGAATCAACTAGTTTCTCCATCCGCCGGGTACCCACCCCGAGCAGATAGCACGTCGCCACGACCGAACTCAGAGCGGCCTCGGCACGGCGGCGGCGCTCCAGCAGCCAATCCGGAAAATAGGACCCCTGCCGCAGCTTCGGGATCGCTACGTCCAGCGTCCCGGCGCGGGTATCAAAGTCGCGGTGCCGGTAGCCGTTGCGGGAGTTCACCCGATCGGTGCTGGGACGGCCGTACTCGGCCCCACAAACGGCGTCAGCCTCAGCGCCCATCAAGGCAGTGATGAAGGTCTGCAGCATCTGGCGCAGCAGATCAGGGGAGGCCTGCTCGAGCTGCTCGGACAGGAAACGGGTCGGATCGATAGAATAAGGTGCGGTCATCGCGAAGTTCTCCTTCAGGAAAGACATTGGACTGTCATTTCCAAGGATCACGCGGTGACCGCCTCTACGCTCTGGCAACACGCCCATCAGGGCCGGTTACACCACGGTAATGGACGTTACCCAGCGGCTCCCCGTCCCGTCCGACGGCACTGGTAGTTCTGAACAATGCCATGACCATTGGCTCCATGCATGCCTTGAAGGACCTTGGGCTGACCGTGCCCCATGACGTCGCCTTGGTCTGCTACGACGACTTCGAGTGGGCCGATGTGTTCGAGCCCCGGCTCACGGCCATCGAACAAGATGTAAAAAGCATGGGCCGAACCGCCGTTGACCTCTTGGTGGACAGGATCGAGGGCAAGAGCGGCCCGCGCCGGGTTCTGCGCACTGAAACCATTTACCACCACCGAAATTCCTGTGGCTGCACCGACTGAACTAAGGAGCCTTCCATGCCCATCGCCACCCCGGACGACTACGCACAGATGCTGGATACAGCCAAGGCAGGGCATTTTGCCTACCCGGCCATCAACGTCACATCATCACAAACACTCAACGCTGCATTGCGCGGGTTCGCCGATGCCGAAAGCGACGGCATCATCCAGGTTTCCGTGGGAACCGCCCTGTACCTTTCCGGAGCCGCGCAGAACCGCGTGGCGGGTTCCCTGGCTCTTGCGGCCTATGCCCATGAGGTTGCCAAACACTACAACGTGACAATCGCACTGCACACCGACCACTGTCCTGAACCAAACCTTGATGATTGGGTGCTGCCACTGTTGGAAGATTCCATCCGGCGAGTCAAACGCGGCCAACTCCCGCTGTACCAGTCGCATATGTGGGACGGATCGGTGCTGCCGCTCGACAGGAACCTGGAGATTGCACGTCGTTTGCTTGATCTATCCCACGCGGCTAGGACGATTCTTGAGGTCGAAGTCGGTGTGGTCGGTGGTGAGGAGGACGGCATTGTCGGCTCCATGGACGAACGGCTCTACACGACTGTAGACGATGCCCGCCAACTTGTGGGGGCACTTGGGTCGGGCAAAAACGGCCGATACATGGCCGCATTGACCTTTGGCAACATCCATGGCGCCTACAAGCCCGGGGAGGTGAAACTTAGGCCAGCGCTCCTGGGCGAGATTCAATCATCCCTTGCCCAACAAACCGGACTTGACCGGCCCCTGGACTTGGTATTCCACGGAGGTTCCGGGTCGACCGCCGAAGAAATCGCTGAAGCCGTCCGGCATGGCGTAGTCAAGATGAACATCGACTCGGACACCCAATATGCCTTTACCCGATCAATCGCTGGCTTCATGCTCTCTCGCTACGACGAAGTCCTTAAGGTGGACGGCGAAGTAGGGGTGAAGAAGTCATATGATCCCCGGACCTGGGGGACTCCGGCAGAACAGGCCATGGCGGATCGCGTTGTCCAAGCCGCGCAGCAACTTGGATCAGCAGGCCGGAGCTCCTAATAAAGTCCTGGCAGAGGCTTCCCTTATGGTGAGCTCGGCGGTCCCGGGGCGGTTCAAACTGACACCCACGCGTACTTTGTGCGGATCAAGGGCAGGGATCACGATGGCGCATGATCAGACTGGGTTGCTCGTGTCATGAGGCCCGCCCTTTCCCATCCAAGTGGAAGCCGCTCGGGTAAAGACCCGGCCCTTCCTCGCCTCGGTTTAGTCGGTGACGGACCGTGTTGCCGGACGAGGCCGATAACGGGTTGACCCTGGCGAGGGAAGCATACGCGGCTTCCGAATGGACCCGCCCCTGGTGGGACCAGACGGCCACGCACGTGGCGGCGGTGACGGCATCGAAGCCCTTCACTTCCAGCAGGGGCGCAGCTTCGCTGACCTTGACCAGCTCCGTGATCTGCTTGTCGTTGCCAGTCAATTCCTGATCAAGCTCACCAATCCGCTTCGCGAACCGGATAGCTTCCGTACGGGCAATGGCGAGCACCAACTCCTCATCCCGGGCACGCCACCGGGACACCTCGGCAAACTGCACACTGGTCAAGGCCTTGCGGGCGTCCAGGCCAAGATCGTTGACGCGTACCAGAGCCGTCAGCGCGTTCACGGCCCGGGTACGTTCACCGGTCATGGCTTCACGCACAGATAGCAGGACCCTCAGGGACGCACGGACGCCTTCACTGAGCCGGGGTCGACGCAACTGCTTAATCTCCAACGGGAGTACTGTCCTGGCGATCCGCTGGGCATCAAGTTGGTCGGATTTCCGACGCCCCGCGGCTGCCCAATACCCGCTGGTTATACATCCCAGGATGCACTGAGGTGCATCAAGGGTATGAGACCCCCGCGGCAAGACTTTTGGACTATTTACGTCCCTTTACGTCCCTTTGCGTCCCTTTACGTCCCGCTGCCCTGACCGGTTGTGTCACCGGTCTCGCAACTGAGCGCCAAACGGTCTCGGACCGCTGCCATCAACTGGGTCCTCTGTTCTTGATAGCCGGCAACAGTCGGAGGATTGCCCGAATCGTCGCGGCGGCCCTCGGCCGAGGGGATCAGGTACATCGCCGAATCAGACCCGCGTTGTATCGTGCTACCCGTGCTTTTGTGAGACATTTTTATCACCGTTCCTGAGATGCAGTCTTGTTATCCCTATTAATGATGACACCACACCGAGCGCAGCGTATATAAGAGATAGCCACCATTCAGCCCGAATCAGGTCCGAGTCCTGGCAGATGATGAGGATCGCACCTGTGACAAAGAGCGAGAGGGACAATCCCAAAGTGAGCACCCGCAAGGGTAGCTGCATGGCCCCCACGATCGCGTTCTCCGGAGCCCGCGCGTTGAGCGCCACGAATAAGGCTGGCAGGAATAGCAGCAGCGCAACGGCCGCACCACTGGCCGACTTCGACGTCAGCGTCACAGAGAGACCCGGTATCGCTAACATGATTACGTAGAGAAAGGCCACCGCTATCGTGGCCGCGAGAACCCGTGGGAGAAGCCTCCCCGGATCTAGGTCGAACGCAATCAAGGCGTTCTCTGCGACTGCCGGCGCCGTGTAGGTGTATTTGCCACCAGCGTGCGCCACATAGCGGCTGCGGCCACTTCTGCGGACGGATCCAGTGGCGTCTCGCGGAAGTTCCAATCCAGATATGATCAGTCCCGGTGGTGCTGCGCACTCGAAATGATAAGACTCGGCAAAGTAGAGCAGCCCCAATTCGGTCTTCCATTTGAACGAAGCCCAGCCGAGGCTCGCAAAGAATAGCCGCAAGCGGTGGCCCGTTGCAGACATCTCCCAATGATACGAATACTGAAAGACCCGTCGCTGACCTAGCGTGTCGCGCGGTAAAACCAGTGCTAACGGAAAGCATTCCGCGAGAGACCGAACGATCATGCTGTTCATCTCCTGCAAGCCCAGATCACGAATCAGTATGTTTGCGTGTTGCATCGCCCTAACAGGATCTGCCGTCGCCACAGCGGCCACACGAGGCCAGTACCTCATGATTCGGTCAGCATCAGCTTCCACTGCCTGCCAAACGATGAATGTCATCGCCGCGGCGGCAAGCAATGTATTGGCACGGCGACCCAGCGTTGGAACAATTAATCCGGAACCGTCTCTGACCTCAAGGGCCAGAACTGGCTGCTTACGGATCAAAGCCAACGGTAACAACGTGGCCGCTTCCGTGGCACCGACATCGAACCAATTCGCATGGTCCCAACTGATGTCGGGCGTAGTGCAATCCACCACGACTCGGCGCCTGGCTTTCCGCCCTTCCAAAAGGTCGAGCGCTTCGTTTCGCCAGTGAATCCACCGCTCAGGAAAAGCAAGCACGGAAATTACCTCGGCACCAAGATCAATCACACGATCGTCAAACTTGGGAAGCAGCTCGATCGCGTGCTTGAGTTCATCCTTCTCGGCCTGGCCAGCAACCATGGGGAAATGATGACACAATCCCGCGTGACAGCATAGCCCGCGCATTGACTCATCAAAGATGCCCGCGTAGCTGCTATCGAAGAATCATTTGGTAATGCCCGCGTAGCGGGTCTCTGCCGGGACGGTGTTTGCTGGCCCGCACTGTGAGCCATGGAGCTATTGATGAGTGAGCGCCGAGCTGTTACGAAGGCCGCCGCGACCCGCTATGTTCGTTCGGACCGGGCCGGCAAGAAGGTGATTCTGGTTGAGCTGTGTGCGCTGACGCAGTGGCATCGAGACCATGCCAGTAAGGCGTTGCGGCGGGCGCTGGTCCTGAAGGAAGTCAAGCCGCGGTCACCGCTGTATGGGGAGCCGGTGATGAAGGTACTGCGGCTGTGCTGGGCCGTGCAGGGAACCCCGTGCCAGGACGAGGGCTGGAGCATAAATGGCCGAGGCTGAACTCCCCCGCTCGACTCATCGCAGCCGGCTCGCTGGTAAAGTGGACACGAAGTGTGGGGTGCTTCCGGTTTCTTGCCTCAACAAACAACACCCCTCCCCCGCATATCTGCGGTCGAGCCCATCCGCACTGTTGACCGGTTGCCAGGACGATGGCTGCCCTACGAGGAAAGCAGTGCGTGGGGGAGCGCGGTGCCCGTGCTCGCGTGACCGCGCTCTATCTTCGGAGCTCTGAAAGCCGGCGGGGCTAGGATCCATCTCCGAATCAAGAACCCGGTGAAGAACAGAGAGGAGATACGCCCTTGCGGGCATCCTCGCCATTCCTTAGGGTTCCTCTACCCTCCCCATTTGAAAAACAAGGCTGTGACAAGCCGAAGGAAATTGACGAGGACGCTTCGAACCGCGTGGAGTCGCAGCTCAGCTTGGGAGGGTCAGGCTAGGGTGTGGGAAATTCAGGGCCTGAGTACTCGATGGCCACGGTGATTTTTGCCACGATATCGCTGGTGAGCTGCTTGATTTTATCGCGTACAGTCTGCGGCACGTCGTCGGCCAGTGTCAGGCGGACGGCTTCTGGGTCCTCCAGACCAATGAGGTGGGTGGTATCAGCCTTGAAATCTCCTCGGACGAAATCTTTAACTGCGGCGAAGGCTGCCGCACCCGAATCGGCTACCGCTGAGCCAACGGAGATTTTAGGATCGTCTTGGGTGAAGTCCCGGACATTGCCAAATTCGCGCGCCTTGCCACCCGACGCGTCTATGGCTTGGGCCACCCCTGGCCTTCCTGCGTTGAGCATAGTAAAGATGTAGTCGGCTCCTGCACTGATTTCCGCTGCAGCCAACCTGGGAGCGAGCTCCACGTCGTCTTGGTTGCCGGGAAAGTTGGGCAGGACTTTGGCCTGCGGATTGGTGTGGGCCACGCCGTTCACGTAGGCGGCCCGTCCTTTGAGTCCTGGCGTTACTCGGATGCCGGACATGTGGCCTACAGTGTTCGTTTTGGTGAGGAGGCCAGCGGCGGCTCCGGCCAGCCAGGCCGACTCTTCCTGAAGTACTTCGTAGCTGGTGAGGTTGGGGCCAACGACATCAGACTGAGTCACGACGAACATGACCTTAGGAAATTCTCCGACCACGTTCGTGGCTGCTTTCGCGTTTTGGCCGCCGTGGACGACGATGAGGTCCGGCGATGCTTCAGCAAGTTTGCGAAGGCTCTTCTCCATGTCGGCTTGCTCCGGCTTTACGCCCTCAAAGACAGACAAGTTAATGCCGAGTTCTCCTTCAGCCCCTTTGAGCCCGTCGAAGCCGGACTGCATGAATCCCATGTCGGTTGAGCTGCCAGCTAGCAGCAGGCCGACCTTCACCGGCTTCGCCGAGGAACTCGAAGTTGAGGATTTATTGGTGGGGGCCGGGCTGCAGGCCGTGAGGTCTGAGAGTTCCCACCTGTTGGAGGAAACAGGAGAATCACGAGGAATGGTCTGCGCGCAGTTCGACCCTATCTTCGGCTGGCGTTAACAGCACGGTTCCCGGGCATTGTTCAGACCAGCGGCTGCTGACCGCGCGGGTGCTCCATTCGCCGAAGCTCCGACGGTGAGGGCCAGCCAGCGTTTCAGCTCGCGAAGGGTCAATGCGGCCGTCGTATCGGAATCGTAAGTCCGGCCTTCGACGGGATTGGAAAACGTCGTCCCGGACAGCTCATGGACTTGTGCCATCACGGTGCTGTTCACCGGCTCCACAGTGCCGCCGTAGTGGGGCCGCCGCACTGGCCGGTAGTTCAGCGTGATGCCATGCTGTTCGCAGCCGCGGCTCAGTGCCTCACTCTTGAAGTCCGCGGCGTTGTCCAGATACAAGGTTCGCGCTTTGCTGCTCATCGGCAAGTCCTCGTCGATCCCCAGCCCCTCCAACCGCGGGCCGTGTGATCGATCTGCACCTGCTCCAACACGGCGGAGATTTCAGGTACCCGGCCACCTGCCGACTGCAGATAAAGGGCGGCGTTAGCGCCTTACCGGCAGCGATGCCTACTTTTCTGCGACCATCGGGCGGGGACGTTTGGGTCGTGCTCTCTGCTTCGAAGCCGCCGCGTCTCATGCCTTCCGGCGGGTTCCGGTTCCCGGAACAGCTCTGGCAGCGATGGCTGCCAGGTCCCGGGCCGCGCCGGGAGGAGGTGTGCTGCCGGTCTGCCAGAGAGCGGTCAGTGTCCGGCGCAAGGGCAGCCCACGGACGGGGACGACGACGAGCCGGTGCAGAGCAACGTCGTCACGGACGGCAAGTGCGCTGAGTACGCCGGGGGCCGTGCCGGCGGCAATAGTGGAGCGGACGGCCGCTGTTGTCGATAGTTCCACCAGCGGATCCGCCAGGGTCGCGGCTCCGGCGGTCGTGAGCAGGTGCTCGAGGGCGTCCCGCGTTCCGCTGCCGTGTTCCCTGGTGACCAGTGCTGTTGCTGCCAGTTCCCATGTTGTGACGGGCGTCCGGCGCCGGGCCCAAGGGTGCTCCGGTGCAACGACCAGGACCATGTCATCGTCTTGCACCGCGGCTGCGCTCAGGTCCGGGGGAAGGTGGGGGCTTTCGATGAAGCCGAGGGCCGCCTGTCCGGATCGGACCATGGCTACGGTGGCTTCACTGTTGCCCACCGTCAGTTCCACGACTGTGGGAGTGAGTCCGAGGCCCTCCTGCTGCCGACGCAGTGCGACCAGCCAATGCGGCAGAAGATGTTCGGCGATCGTCTGGCTGGCTGCGACCTTGAGTTGACGGGCGGCGTCGGATCGGAGGGAGGCGATCCCGGCGTCGAGCCGCTCCGCGGCGGCGAGGACCTCCGCTGCCCACCCCGCGACCAGGGCACCGGACTCTGTCAGGGTGGATCCCCTGGGTGTCCGGGTCAACACTGCGGACCCGATCTGGGATTCCAGGGAACGCATCCGGGAGGAGACAGCCTGCTGGGAGAGCCCTAGGTGTTTCCCGGCGGCGGTGAGGGACCCCAGATCGTGTACTGTGGCGAGCATTTCCAAGGCGGAGAGCTCCGGTATCCGGGGGCTGAGCATTGGAATATCTCCTTCAGAACGAGCGCTTGTGGTACAAGTCCGACTTGTACCCGGACAAGTCTATGCCCCCTACTGCGGCAGGCCCGGGACCGGGAACATGGATGGTATGGGAACACTACTGCTGACCGCCAACCAACACCACACTGCCCCTCCGGTACTACCCGAGGGCGGCCGAATCGTGGACAGGCGCGTCCTGCGTCGGCTGGAGAGGCCATCGGAGCTGTTTGCGAACCTGACCCCTAACTGGTTTGCATCCATCATGGGCACCGGGATCGTCGCGACCGCCGCTGCGACGCTGCCCCTGCAGTTCCCGGGCCTGCGCACCGGCGCCACCATCGTCTGGGCCCTCGCGTCGCTGCTGCTGATTCTGCTGACCGCAGCGACCGGGGTGCACTGGCTCAGGCACCACGAGACCGCCAAAAGCCACCACGCAAATCCTGTGATGGCGCATTTCTACGGCGCACCCCCGATGGCGCTGCTCACCGTCGGGGCCGGAACCCTGCTGCTGGGCAAAGACATCCTTGGCGAACAGCTGGCGCTCGGCATTGATGTAGTGCTGTGGACCGCCGGGACCGTGCTGGGGCTGGCCAGCGCTGTCGCGGTCCCGTATCTGCAGTTCACCCGGCATGAGGTCAAACTGGACAGCGCGTTCGGTGGCTGGTTGATGCCCGTGGTCCCCCCGATGGTCTCAGCCTCCACCGGGGCGCTCTTGCTGCCCTACGTCCCGGCTGGGCAGGCACGGCTGACGCTGCTGATGGGATGCTATGCGATGTTTGGAATGAGCTTGCTGGCCTCGCTCATCATTATCACCCTGATTTGGAGCCGGTTGGCTGGACATAAGATCGGAGCGGCTGCGGCCGTCCCCACCCTCTGGATCGTCCTGGGCCCGCTCGGCCAGTCCATCACCGCCGCGAACCTCCTGGGCGGAAACGCCCACCTCGTAATGTCCGGGACCCTGGCCAGGGCTATGGAAGCCTTCGGCATCCTCTACGGGGTGCCGGTCCTGGGCTTCGCACTCATGTGGTCAGCCCTTGCAACCGCCATCACCATCCGCACCGCCCGCCAGGGCCTGCCGTTCTCCCTGACCTGGTGGTCCTTCACCTTCCCCGTCGGAACCTGCGTCACAGGCCTGACCGGCCTCGCCGCCCACACACATCTGGCCGTGTTCGAGTGGATGGCCGACGCAGGCTACGCCCTCCTGGTCGCCGCCTGGATCATCGTCGCCACCCGGACATTCCACGGCAGCATCCTCGAAGGCACCCTTTTCCAGAAGCCCACAACTGCACTACCCACCGCAATCCACACGGAAGAAATCCCTTCGTGACGGCAAAGATACCGTGCGAGGGCCAGAAGGTTTACCAGTCACGCCCCGCTCAGACAAACCAGCCGCAACCCTGCCAGCCCGAGGACAGTGACGAAAAAACCTACAGAAGGTTCATTTCAACCTGAATTGAACGCGATACTGTTCACCATCCTTGTTTAGAGTGAAAGCGTAATGACGCCTGAACCGATGACCGATGAATCAGGTCCTTCAGTCGTAAGAGTGCCGTCCTCGCCGCTTCCGCTGCTGCCCGCTGCCGCAGGTCAATAACTCGGAATGCGTTTCCGCCGGGCCAGCTGCGCCGGCCTAATCGCTCCCACGCACTGAACGTCCGTAATGGTTTATCAGGTGGATCTATTCAAGGAATCCCTAAAACAATATTTACCAACCCGGGCGCCCGGGCGCAGAGGTTCTGGAGAGCTCGTCCCGTGCGGCCGCGTTCTGAGAATAACGATACGGACGTTCGAATGCCGGAGGTCATGTTGACGCGCTTTTTTCGGTAACAGTGGACCACACGGAATCCTGCCCGCCACGCACATAATGGACTATGAAGACCCCTCGCCTGCACATCCTGACTACTGCGGCCGTCGGCGTGGCATGTCTCGTCTTCGGCACCGCCTGCTCCCCGCCGGAGACCACGCCAGCAGTCACCCCCACCTCGGCCTCCGCTGCCGCCCAGAAGACCGGCACATCGTCCTCCCCCACGCCCGCGACCGGTGGTCTTGCCGGTCCACGGGCCGCCGGCAATGCCATCCCGTCCACCGGCCCCCTCAGGCAGGTCCACTCCCCGGGCACCGTTGCCGTAGACGAGCAGCTCGCCCCCAACCAGTGCGCCGCGAAAGTTCTCGATGCCACCGGCGGTGAAGTTCTCCCGGACCCTTCCTGCACACCTGGCGCGGTGGACCCAGCCGTCACCCAGGACAACATTGATTCGACGATCTGCACGAGCGGCTACACCGCCACCGTCCGCCCTCCGGCCTCGACCACCGACAGATTCAAGGTCACGAGCCTGCTGGCCTACAGGGAAACGGCAAACCACACCATAGAGCTGGACCACCTCGTGTCCCTAGAGCTCGGCGGCGCCAACTCGGCGTCCAATTTGTGGCCGGAATTGAACCGAGCCGGGGCCACTGGCACCACAAATCCAAAGGATGCAGTGGAAAACACCATCCACAAGGCCGTCTGTGACCACAGGGTGAAGCTCGTTGATGCGCAGAACGAGATGGCCCGCAACTGGGTCCTCGCAGCCAAAGACCTGGGCCTATAGCAGCACCGTCCGCCGGTGATGCACCGCTGTGCAGAAGACTTCCGTTAGCGGCCATGGCAAACTGCCCATAGACGGCCACCGAACAGCACCTGTCGGATTCATACTCGCCGCCGAAACAACACCACGAGATGTACCGCAGGGAGACAGCTCAGAGTTCAGCGTTGTAACCCCTTCGAAACGCCTCGGCCGCGGCTGCCCAATATCCGCTGGTCATACATCCCAGGATGCACTGAGGTGGTGAACGAGTTAGTGAGTCCCGAAGGCACCGAGGGAGGCGCGGTGGCTGAGATGATGCGTCGGTTCAGCACCGTGCGGTCTTTCCTGCCGGAGTTGGCCGTGGTGGTTCCTTTTGGGCCGCTGTGGGCGAAGCTCCAACCTTGACGGCCTTGACAGCGTTGCCGGAGATTTTGGTCGGCCGCAAGAGGGATCTGTACGAGGTTGATTTGAGCGTTCTCTCGCCGGCTGGCAGCGCCTCGTCACGCTTTCGGAAGAAATCGATGGCAAGGCGTCCGCGGCAGCTGACTGTTCCGGCCGGATGCCCTCTTGGTCCGCGGAGGTGTGGGAATTTCATCCGCCGGGTCGCTCTGTGGGAAGAAGGTTTTCTGGCGGCGGCCGCCTCCGGGCACCAGTTGACGTCGATGTTGACCTTTTTGTCGTTTCCGGTGCCGGGGGGCGAGGGACCGCACGGTTCTGGGTCTGGTTCATGGTGTGGCCCTGTGGAGGGGGTGGGTGATCTGACGACGGGCTGAGGAAATCGATCACCTTTGCCGGCTCCCGGTCCAGGACATGGTTACTGTTCAACGGCGGGAGCAAAATGCCCTGTTCTGCATGGCTGTCTTTGCCCAGCAGCAGGGTTTCGGCCCCGACGGTGAGCAGCGCCATCGGGGGTCGATCAAAAAACCGGGCGCCAAGGGACAGTGACTGGTAGGTCTCCCATGGGCCGTTACCAAACCCGGGGATCATGTCCCGACCCCGGTGGCGAGCGTCGTCAGCATCACGACTCCTTATCAGCTCGGCGGCCAGGGCCGCTGACGGTCGTCTAAAAGCGGTGAACCGGGCCCGGACAATACCGGGCCGCCTCACCGGGATGCTCCGCATGTTAGGCCGGGGACCCGTCGGCGCCGTCGACGTCGACTTGCTCCTTGCGGACTTTCTCATTCAGGGTGTGCTCTTTCGTGACGGTTTCCTGGCCCAGACAAACGTTTTCGACCGGGACGGGTTCCTTTTCGACGACGAGCCGTTCTTCGTGGAGGACTACCTCCTGGACGCCCTCGCCGATCTCGGCCGAACCTGCCGCAGGTTCGGCGTCTTCTCCGGTGATCGGTACCCGTTTGAGGCGAATTTCTTCGCGCTGGACCGGTACGGTCTTGGTGACGTTTTCGGTTACGACGTACTTGCGCAACCGGACGCGCCCGGCCTCGTTCTGCTCGGTTCCGACCCGCAGCCGCTCTTCCTAGCGAACCGCCGACTCTGCTCCGGTCCCGGTCCCGGTCCCGGTAAGGTCCTGTCCGGACGTCCGGGTTCCCGTGAGAGGCTTGCTTTCGGTGCCTTCGGTGAGGTTAACGGGGTCCCGACTCCCGGTGAGCTGGTAGGACTCGAAGAGACGGATTTCGTCGGAAGGCTCGATATGGCCGTCCTCCTCGACGATAGAGCGTCCTTGACCATGTCTTTGGTATAGGGACGACGATGTCGTTCCCGCGTACGCCCGAGTGTCGGAGGGTGCGAGGGTCTCAGATCCGCCAGAGAATCCCGTCCTCGCCGTCACCCAGCTGGGCTCGCCCTCTCGTCGTCCAGGTAGACCTGGCCGATACTGCCGATCTCGCCTCCGTCCTGTGGGACGACGTTTCCGCCCCCGCTGAGGACTGTGTCGATGTTTTCCGAGGTGATCATGGGTGCTCGCCTTCGACTCATCGTGACATGCAGGACTCACAGAACAGAAAAGCATGCTTCGCCAGATTTGGGCAAGCACACTTACTACTTCGACGGTGGCGGAATACCCAGAGGAACGAGGCAGCCATCCCGCCCCACGGACTCCGGCAGGAATGCCGGAGTTGGGCTGTGGAGGGCTCCCTCGGCCCCAGCCTGTTCGCGCGGAGCATACGTCCGACCTGAGTCCTTTGAAGGTGAGTCAGGGGAAGGAGGTGTTCTCGGCGGAACCGGTGCCGGTCCTTGGGACTTGGTACGTCGAAAGCTTGGCGCGCCGGCATCGCAAGGGACCGGGCCCGGCATTTTCCCCTTCGGAGGAGAGGGATACTTCCACTACTCCTGAGTGGACCTTCGATGGGGTCCTGTTGGAGCATGTTGTCCGCTGTGGGTCCCAACGGGGAGCCGGGCGCGGCAGGTCTTGCGGAACAACCCCTGAGTGTGGCTAATATCTACGTAGTAACCTTGCTTACTAATTCATCCTGCACCGCCTGTAATAGTCGCAGGCGGACCCTTCCTGAAAGAGAGCAACGATGACAGAGAACTCCTGGCCCCAGACCCCCTCCCCGGTTTCCACGGGCGGGCATCCGCCTACCGAGGCCGCAGGATCCGCTGCCGCGGAGGACTCCCCCTCCACGCCGGAGACGGCCAAAGACGAAGCCGGAAAGGTTGCCCGCCACGCCACTGACGCCGTGCAGAATGTCACGGACACGGCCAAATCCGAGGCAGCCAACGTCGCCGCGGAGGTCAAGACCAACGCACGGGACCTTTTGGCGCAGGCGAAGTCTGATCTCACTGACCAGGCAGGGACCCAGCAGCAGAAGGTCGCCGAGGGCCTGCGATCCGTTTCGACGGAACTGCACTCCATGGTCTCTTCTGCCGATCAGCCTGGGGTAGCCACCGACCTGGTGCGCCAGGCCGCTGAGCGTACCGCGATCGCTGCATCGTGGCTGGAGGGCCGGGATCCCGGTTCGTTGTTGAGCGAGGTGAAGTCCTTTGCCCGGCAGAAGCCCGGGACCTTCCTGCTGCTTGCCGCGGGAGCCGGTGTCTTGGCGGGCAGGCTCACTCGCAGCCTCAGTGCAGGTGCACCCGAACCAGCCGGCGCCCGGGCAGAAGATACCGGCCCAACTACACCCCCCGCCCGGGTTCCGGATACCGGCAGGGCGGTACCGCCGGTCCCGGTCGAGAGTCCGACGGTTCAAGTGGCGAAGGCGGGCGCCGCCGACACGACCCTTCCGGACCCGGCAGGAACGTCCGCACAGCCAGCGTTCGGCGGGCAGGACCGCTGGTATTCCGAGCCGGTGGTGACTGACCCGCTGCAGCCCGTAGATCCGCTGCACGATGATCCTTTTGGTGGTGGTCGTCGATGAGCAGCGAAATGCCTGTTGCCGGCGACCACGCTAAGGCGGAATCCTCGTCCCTGGGTGAGCTACTGGGGGACGTCACACGGGATATGTCCACCCTGATGCGCCAGGAAGTTGAGTTGGCTAAGGTCGAACTCAAGGAGTCCGCTACCCGTGCCGGGAAGGGCATCGGAATGTTGGCCGGAGCCGGAGTCGCCGGTCACTTCGTGCTTGTCTTTTTGTCCCTGGCGCTCTGGTGGGCGCTCGGGACCCTGTGGGGGCTGGGCTGGTCCGGCGTAGTTGTTGCGGTCATTTGGGGAATCGTTGCCGTCGTTCTGGCCTCTATGGGCCGAAAAGAACTCAAAGCCGTCAAGGGCCTGCCCCAGACTACCGAGACCCTGCAGGAAATCCCGCCCACCCTCAAACCCAACTCTTAGATCAGCAAGGAAACCACGATGAGTGAAAATCCAGATGCCCTCCGGGCAGATATCGAAGCTACCCGCGCGCGCCTCGGCACCCACGTCGACGCGGTGGCAGACAAAGTCACCCCGTCGCACATCGTGCAAAGACAGACCGACAAAGTCAAAGACGCAGTTTTCGGGGTGAGAGACAAAGTCATGGGAGCGGCGGAGCATTCCTCGGGAAACCTACACTCAGCCGCTGGAATCACCAGCGGGAACCTCGACGATGCTAGCTCTGCGATCAGGGATACACCGGCCCAGATGACGAGCAAAACACCGGGAAACCCGCTCGCCGCCGGGCTGATCGCCTTTGGCGCCGGCCTGCTCGTGTCCTCCCTGATCCCGGCCAGCCAGAAGGAACGCGAAGCCGCCGACGCGCTCAAGGCGGCCGCGGAACCACTCACCACGGAACTGACCGAGGCTGCCAAACACGTGGCCGAAGGACTCAAGGAACCAGTCCAGGAAGCCATGGAAAACGTCAAGGCCACCGCCGCTGACGCCACCGACAACGTCAAAACCGAAAGCCAGACCGCGGTCGCTGACGTCAAGGACCGGGCCTCCGACGCCAAGGACAACATCCAGCAGGCCTGACACCGCAATTGGCCGGCCATCCCCCGATTGTCTGTGGGATGGCCGGCTTTGCCGCATATATGTCATCGGCTTTGTCGCATCTGGAGCTGATTATCACCGGATCGGGGCGCTGACTTGCGGTGATCCTGAAGCACCTCTATGGGCCGGGTTCCCAATGCCGAGTCACGTTCCCGCGCAGGAAAGATGAGGCCGGGCGCCCTCTTGGGTTAGTCGACAGCTGGTATCGCCGCGCTTTCCCACGCCTGCTTTTCGATTGCCCTGATCATGGGTTCCGTCATCAAAGCTGCCCGTGCGACCGCAGTCAAAGACACGCCTGCGGTTAAGGCCGCCATGACGGCGGCTTCCAGAGCAAGAGCCGCCGTATCGCGCCGGAACTCGGCGAGCTCCAGTTCGGAGGCTGCAACACTCACACAAAGTGGGTCGTTCTTATCCATACGATCGTTCCGTCTTTCACTTCGAGGTTGAGTATGGTCGCCGTCCGTGCTGCTATCGACTTTGGCGGTTTTTTAACAGTGGACACATGTACGGGTCAGCTACCGAAAGCCTCACAGCGTTGGGATAGCACACCACAATGCCGTAGGAGCAAGCAGGCACGTTTCACTGTTAAGGACGTCGCGTCTGATGCAGTGGTCACCAATAAATTGCGGGCCCGGCGTAGGTGGGACGGCTGCATGATTGTCCGGGAACAAACGGTGCTTCACCTGGTGGTCGAGGCCGCTCAACACGGCGGCAATAAACCTTCCAGCGATAATATTCCGTGACGTGAGGATCTGTTGCGAAAAAAGACCTACCCGACCGTTCCGCGGCAACACGAGCCTGCCCTTGTGCGGGGTAAAACGCCAGCAATCGTTGGACTGCGGTAGCGGCGCTGACGCAGGCGCACCCGTCCCGCTCCCACAAGGAAGCGGGACGGGTGCTCCGACGGATTGCGTGCATCACCGGACTGACTTTTCGTGGGCAATTTCACGTTAGCCGCCGAGACGGGGGAGTTTGCCCATCAGGTCGTTCGGATTGACGCCGAGCTTGCTGAGCAGCCCGAGTCCCTATCTGCATCGACCTTGTCGGGCAGGTCGGGCTGGGCCTGGTCGGTCTGACCCGTTCCAGGACAGGAAATGACCGCTAGTGTTTCCTGTCCTCCCCACCTTTGGTGGTATCCGTGCCAGCGTCGGTGTCGATTTGTTCCTTACGGACTTCTTCGTTTACTTCATGGTTCTCTGTCACGGTTTCGGTGCCGAGCCGGACACGTTCCACCGGGACGGTTTCCTTCTCCACCACCGGCCGTTCTGCGTGGAGCGTGACTTCGTGCTCTTCGGAGGTGAGGTCACCTCCGGCCATCGCGGCACCACGGTTGGCTTCTGTGATGGGCTCGCGCTCGATCCGAACCTCCTCATGGCTTACCGGGACGGTCACGGAAACGTTTTCCGTCACCACGTATTTACGCAACCGGGCCCTGCCGGTCTCGACCTTTTCCGTGCCAATATTCAAGCGCTCCTCCGAACGCGTCATCGCGTCATCGGTGGTCGGTCCGGACGTGTCACGACCCTGCACGCCGGACTCACCGGAGAGGTCTTTCCGCTCTCCGGTCGTCTGCTGCGGGGCCCCACCGGCGGGAAGCCCGGAATCCGAGGTCCGTTCCGTATAGGCCATGCCGTAGTACTCATAGAGGGCTGCCTCCTGATCCTTGCTGAGGTGCCCTTCGGCGTCGTCCATCCGGGGAGCGTTTTTGACCGTGTCTTTATCGTACGGGACCCTGATGGTGTCACCGTCGATGGTGCCTTCGGCCAGCGGAATGAAGGTCTCCGAACCGCCGAACAGCCCGGTCTTCGTCGTGACCCATTCGGGTTTGCCGGTTTCGTCGTCCAGGTAGACCTGGCCGATCTTGCCGATTTTCTCGCCGTCCCCGCCGACGACGGTTCCGCCGCTGTTAAGCAGTTCCTGGATCTGATCTGTACTAATCATTGCAATACTCCTATTTATAGATGGGACCTGGATGATCCCTGGGGTTGTGGTGATGGGGCCAAATTCCCCAATAGGTTTGCCCATCAGATGCGGTGGGCACCCTTGTTGTTGCCGGAATGTTGGCTGTGTTGGGCTTTGTTCTTGGCCTGCTGTGCCTGGTCCTTCACGCTGGGAGCATTTTTGGCCTGCTCCTTGATTTGGGGTGCCTCTTCTTCGGCCTTGGACAGGTAACTTTCCCAGCGGGCCTGCATGGGCTTGATCAGCCCACCGCCGGCTCCGACGATAACCACTCCGGCGACGATGGCCAGAACGGCGATCAGGATCGGCGTGGTCACGGTGACCGCGATCTGCATCTGATTTAGGGCCGCGATGACGCCCAGGAAGATGATGAAGGCGCTGGCGACGTTGGCCAGCATCTTGCCGTAAGAGAGGCCGCCGAGCATATTGACGATCAATTCGCGCACCGCCGCTGCAATGGCGAAGGTGATGACGATGATGATGATCGCCACGAAGACCAGCGGCAGGTAGGCGATGATGCCGGTCAGCAGGGTGCTGATCGGGTTAGGGCCGAACACCCCGAACGCCAGTTCAAGGACGAACAACAAAATGAAGTAGTAGACGATTTTGCCCACAATGGATGAAGCATCGAACTTGCTCTTCTCCAGTGCCTTCTTGATGCCACCGCGTTCGACCGCTTTGTCGAAGCCGACTTTTTGCAGGACCTTGGAGAGGGCTTTTTCAATGAGCTTGGCGATGATCCAGCCGATAATCAGGATGATGAAGAAGAAAATGAGCTTCGGAACAAAGGTGATGACGTCGGCTAATGCCGTTGAAAGCGCGTTATTCATGGAAACCTCCGGGATGTTGTTGGCCGACGATCCGGCGCACTGAAAGACGGTGCGTACTACCTGCTACCAGGGTCGGTCGGTATCGATACTCTCTTGCTGGACTTTTTCGATAAGGGTTCGTTTCTCGGTGATGATCTGCTTGCGGACTCTTAGCCGCTCGACGGGAACGGTTTCCAGATGGATCACCGGGCGCTCGGCGCAAAAAACTATTATGTAGTCCTCCTAGCTCAGGGCCTCGCCATCACCATCACGGGTTGCGTCATTGATGGGTTCGCGTTCAACACGGAATTCTTCGTGGCTCACCGACACGGTCGGCGTAACTTCTTCAGTCACGATGTATTTACGCAGCCACACCTTGTCGGTTTCGTGGATTTGCGTGTGGACGCGCAACTGCTCTTCGGAACGGGTCACCGTCACGTGACGGTCCGGTGAGGCCAGAACCTGTCCGGCACCGCCACCAGTTGAGCTGGGGTTGTAGTAGCTATAGAGCCGGGTCTGTTCCTCCGCGCTTGTGCTGCCTTCTGAATCCAGGTGGGCCGCGTCTTTGACCCGATCTTTGGTGTAGGGCACATGCAGGTCACTGCCTTCCAAGTCGCTTCCCTGACCGGGACGAAGGATTCGGATGTGATGGTAATGCCGGTGCTCACTCGCTCCAGGGACGGTCCAGCGGTCTTAGCGTCCAGATAGACCTGTCGTACGGAGCCCATTGCATCTCCGTTTGTTGAATACATAATGCCGCCACCGACGATGATGGTCTCAATGTCCTGCGTAGTGATCATGAAATCCTCCTCACTAGGGATCCTTTCCCCAGCGGACAACGGCACCGGTGGACTGCGCCCGCTTCCATAATCAGAGTGGCGATGTTACCGGCAAGTCCCACCGACGCTTTGGGCCGGGCAGACATGTCCGCATGGGCGCCGATTCCCAGGAACCCTCAGGAGACATAGCCATCACCGGCCCTTTCCTCACCGGGCAGGACTCCCGCCCGGTGTCATTACTGAAGATCGGTCTTTTGATCCTGCTGGTCCTGCTGGTCATCATCGGGCAGGTGCACATCGGTGACGTTGACGTTTACTTCCAGCACTTCCAAACCGGTGGCGTGTTCCACCGACTGGATGACGTTTTGGCGGATCCCTTGGCTGACGTCCACTATCGGGATTCCGTACTCCACAACGATGGAGACGTCAATTGCCGTCTGGCGTTCACCCTTTTCCACGCTAACGCCGCCACTGACATTGGTCTGCGAGCCGGGAATGCGCTCGGCCAAGGCGCTGAAGGCACGCCGCCCGGCACTCCCCATCGAGTAGACGCCGGGAACCTCACGCGTTGCCATGCCGGCGAGCTTCTGGACTACGGTTTCCTCGATCGTGGTGTCCCCGCGGTCCGTATGCAGTGCGTCGTTCTTTTTCGGCTGTTCCTGCGGAGCGCTGTGCTTCTGCTCCTCAGGCGTGGCCATAACGCCGCTGGAACGTCCGGGGGTCTTCGTTGCCTCTGACATGGAAAACATCTCCTTCTCGGGAATAGTAATCGTGCTTACAAAGAGAAAGACGAAATCAGCAGGCAAACGTCACGCCGCACAGCAGACTAATTTTAAAATGTTGACCGGAAGCGCTCGGACCTGTTCCGGCCGCGGCATGGTTCCGATAGGTTGGGGGCCAGCACCGGTACGCTGTCCGACGGAACGGATAGCCGATGGAAGATCACAGACCCGGCTACGAGCCGGAAACGGGCGTGCCAGGTGGCATTCTGCTCGGTCAGAGGCTGACGGGCAGGCCGCGCAGCAGCACCGATCGGGGCCGGTGCAACGCGGTCACATCAGCCTCAAGATCACCGTCGACGACGAGAAGATCGGCGTCGTAGCCGTGGGCGATCCGGCCTTTGCGGTCGACTACCCCGCATGCCTGCGCTGCGCCCGAAGTCGCCGTAGCCAGGGCCTCGGTGACGTTGAGTCCTGCAGTGACCAGCTCGCACACGGCGTACGGGAGCACTCCGTGCCGTTTGGCCGGCCCGATGCCGGAGTCGGCCCCGGACACCAGGCGCACTCCGCTACGGTGCAGCCGACCGACAAAGTCAGACCGGCCCTGCAGCATCTCTTCGGTCGTTACCCTGATCCTCGCCATCATCGCTTGAACCGCTGGCGGCGGGGATACCATCAGATGCGTGTCGACGCCGATGGTGGGACAGACCGCGATGCGACTCCGCGCGAGGGCCGAGACCGTTTCTTCGCTGACCTGTCCGAAGCCGTGGGCGGTGACACAGGAGCAATGCTCTATCCCATCGACCCCGGCCGAAAGGGCCTGCTCCACCGCAGGTGTTCCATGCGCATGCGCCGTCACCGGCACACCAGCTGCGTGGGCACGGTCCACGATCAGCTGCAGCTCAGCTGCGCTGAACTGAGTAAGCATCGCATCGGTGCCCGGAGTGTTGACACCGCCTGAGGCCATCACCTTGATGATGTCCACACCCCGTTCCACCCGTTCGGCTACCGCCCTGATGATCTCGTCGGTTCCGGAAACCACCCCGCCTAGGTAGTGACAGTGGCCGTTCCTACTGGTCAACGGTGGCCCGGAGGCGACGATCAAAGGCTCGATCACGTGGGGCGACAGCTGCCGATCCCGGCGCTCGAGGACGCAAAATCGCCGATCCCCCAGATCACGTACGGTCGTCACACCCGCCACGAGCTGATCGTGCAACGCAGCAGAGACGACCTCATCGATCTCCTCGGCAGAGTAGCCGGCGACCCGGTCCAGGGCCGAGACCCCGCTGTCGGTGACGAGGTGGGTGTGGGCGTCGATCAGACCCGGCAGCAACGTCCCTTCGTGGCCCGTAACCTGGCAAAACCCGGGGACCGAAAACCCATAGGACTCAACACCGATGATCGAGCCGTCCTCGATCAGGACCGTCGCACCGCCAGCCATAAATGACTCTCCGTCGAAAGCATGGCGAGCCCGAAGAGCGTGCATCTACCCGTTCTATCGGACGATCGTCAACCCGGCAAGTCCCGTTGAACTGGCTGCTCCCGAGATCGCGCGACGTTGGCTTTTGTCGATCGTGGGTATCGGCACGGTTCAGATTCCCGCAAGTCGGTGCGGGGCCCTTTCCGTCGGCGGACTCAAGTTGCGTTTAGCCACTACTATCTGCAGATCAGAAGGGCTGCGGCCTCGGTGCGGCGGGGACAGATCTAAGCCGGAAGACCGCCTGGCCGACAATGAAGCGGTGAGTGAGGCAGAGAAAGAGCCGACGATCAGTAAGGTCGTGGACCGGCATGCCCCCGTTTCCCCGCAGCTCCCCCACATCGGATTGAACGCATCGTTGGGGAGCCGTACAACTCGTTGGAAACCGGCCGGATCAGAAACTACATCCCAACATTGATTGAAAACAGTACTTCCTTCCTGTGGAGGGGTCTGGGCCGAAACTATGCCCGGGCGAGGAGGAACCGCGGGCGTAGTGTGCCGGCTCAGCGGAATCCCGGAGGTATGTGCGGCGGCCCGGATCCGATCCTAAGACTTTTTCAGGGATGCGTCCGGCAGGCCAAGAAGAACAAAATTCGGCAGCGTTTGCCCGATGTCCGCTTCGACTTCAACTAGGTGACCTTCCAACCCGACCAGCGCGAACGAGAAGGCCCGCCCCATGGACACCTAACCCACCCCCTTGAGGTACTCCAGCACGGGTTCCCCATCGCCGCAGTCCAGCACCGCGATGGCGTCAATGCGCACCGCGGCCGGAAAGACGCAGTGGTCACGGGACCACAACACCCCCAAGGTGCGCAGCCGGGTTAACTTGGCCGGAGTGATCGACTCAAACGGATGACCGAAACGTAGGGACCGGCGAGTCTTGACCTCGGCAATGACGAGACATTCGCCGTCGTAGGCGACCAGATCGATTTCACCTCTGGGACAGCGCCAATTCCGGTCGACCACTCGAATACCGCGGTCCTCCAGATAATCGGCCGCCAGGACTTCGCCGCGCCGACCCAGAATATCTTTTGCTTTCATGAGCACCTCCACCCCCATCGTGGCGGGAGTTGGCAAGCCGGAAGGGGACCAGACAAGATAGTGGGCAGGGCCGCCGCTCAGGCTCCGTGTTGAGGACTAGTGGCAGCAGGGGCTAGCCACAGCAGCCGCAGCAGCCGCCAGCGCAGCGGCCGCTAGTTTCCCAGCGATCCGTCCTTGGGGATCGTCAAGTCATCCGATTTGACCAGCTCTTCGACATTGACGTCTTTGAAGGTGATAACGCGGACATTTTTCACAAACCGGGCCGAGCGGTAGACGTCCCAAACCCAGGCGTCCTGCAGTGTCAGGTCAAAGTAGACCTCGCCGTCGGCCGAGCGTGCCTGAAGATCGACGTGGTTTGCCAGATAGAACCGCCGCTCTGTCTCCACGACATAGTTGAACAGCCCCACGACGTCCCGGTATTCGCGGTAGAGCTGGAGCTCCATGTCGGTCTCGTAGTTTTCCAGATCTTCGGCACTCATCGTTCCATCATCCCTTACCCGCAGCTTCCTGGGCGCCGGGCTCGACGTCCGCCGTCAGCCGCCAGCTCAACCGGTGGTAAGCAGAGGGCCCGTGGGCAGCGATGGCCGCCCGGTGCGAAGCAGTTGCGTAGCCTTTGTTCACCGCCCAGCCAAAGTCCGGATGGATGGCGTCGAGCTCGATCAGCATCCCGTCCCGCTCCACCTTCGCAAGTACGCTGGCAGCCGCGACGCTCAGGCACGCCATATCCGCCTTGATCTTGGTGTAAACCGGTGCGTCGCAGGAGAGGACGACGACGTCGCCCGCTTCTGTGGGCGGTTCCGGCTGGGTAGCCGCTACAGTCGCCGGCCCTTCACCGAAAACCTCGAACTGCGGCTGAGATTGCGCCTCCGTCGGGACTGCGTCTTCCGGTGCTGGTTCCGACTGCGGGGATAGCCAGTTGTGATTGCCGTCCAATATAACAGCATCGGGCGTCACCCCTGAGGCCACGAGCTGGTGCCATGCCCGAGTTCCGGCCAGCCGCAGGGCGGAAATCAGGCCGACGGCATCGACCTCGGCGGCTGAGGCGTGCCCCACGGAGTAGGCAACGGCCCATTCGCGGATCTGCGGCACCAGCTCCACCCGCGCCGCTGGGGTCAGCAGCTTGCTGTCCCGCACCTTTGCCAGCTCCAGCTGGGATGCGACATCGATGACCACCATGCCGACGCTGACCGGCCCGGCGAGGGCACCGCGCCCCACTTCGTCGCAGCCGGCGATCAGTCGGTGCCCTTTTGTCAGGAAGGAGCGTTCATAGGACAAGTTCGGCGCGGCGGGTTTGCCGGCGGTCTTGGCAGCAGCGCGCTTCTTTGGCGGCGTTTTGCGGCCAAGTCCGGACGCCGGTGCAGGGGCGCTCACGGTTAGTGACCGGAGGTGGGCGCGAGGGAGCTGGGGGCGGCCTTCACCGGAGCCGGAACGTCCCGGAAGACATCGGGGTAGTTGCCCAGAATTGCCAGTCGGCTGAACGGCCAGGCGATGACCGTGGCGCGTCCCTCGACATCCGCGACGGGGACAAATCCCTTACCAGGGGTGTCCATATGCGCACGCGAATCAGCGGAGTCATTGCGGTGGTCCCCCATCACCCACAGTTCGCCCGCGGGAACGGTCACATCGAAGGCTGTGGTGGAGGGCGCGGCGCCGGGATACAAGTACGGCTCGGTTAGCGGCTGACCGTTGACTGTGAGTTTCCCCCCGGCGTCGCAGCAGATGACCCTGTCTCCCGGCAGCCCAATGACGCGTTTGACCAGGTGCTGCTGGGATTCGTCGGGTGCCAGTCCAACGAACATCATGGCATCCTTCGCCCAGCTCAGTGGCCCGGCCGGCTGGGCTCCGGCAGGCGGGAGCCACTGCTGGCTGTCCTTGAAGACCACAACGTCCCCGCGCTCCAGGGCGAAGGGACGCGGAACCAGTAGATTAACGAAGATGCGGTCGTTTTGCTCCAGCGTGTTCTCCATCGACCCGGACGGGATCCAGTAGGCCCGGAACAGAAATGTTTTGATCAGAAAGGACAGCACCAAGGCGATGACAATTATGGTGCCGATCTCTTTGAGCCAGGCGCGCGCGCCGCGTCGCATCCTCTCACCGGAAGTTTCTTCGTGATCGGGCGACGCCGAGGAGGAATGGGCTCCGTGGACTGTGTGGTGAGAAGCGGCAGAATGTGCAGATTTGGCGTGGGCCGCGTGCCTATGCTGATCCGCCGCAGGCTCTGGCGTGCCGTTCGGCTCGGCCTCATCGGGGACGCCCGGGGTATCCTGCGGCATTTACTGTGCGTCCTTCTGTATAGCCGGCGGAGCCGGCAGGATTGCCGAAGCCGTTAAACGATCAAGGGGTCCGAATCTCTCCAACGGCCAGAGGATCCGCAGAGGACGGCCGATGACCTTATCCACGGAAACCATACCGCCGCCCGGAGCACCAAGCAGCGATCGCGAGTCAGCTGAGACGGAGCGGTGATCACCCATCAGCCACAATTTACCCTCTGGAACCACCACATCAAAAGCCGAGGTGCTGGCCGCATCCCCAGGGTATAGATATGGCTCATCGCGGGCGAGACCGTTAATTTCCAGCTGGCCGCCCGCGGAACAGCATTTGACGTGGTCACCGCCGACGCCGATGACACGCTTGACATAGACGGTGTCGCTTCCCGCCACGCCCAACCACACACCGACGGTATGGAGGGCGTCAGCAATGGGTCCCTGACCGCTGTTCAAGGGAGCAAATGAGCCCCTGCCGTCAAAAACTACAACGTCGCCACGCACAATGGCAGTGGAGGAGTAGTCCGTCCGGGACACCAACACGCGGTCCCCGGTCAGCAGGTATGGCTCCATCGATTCGGACGGGATGTAATATACGTCCAGCCAGCAGCTGCGGATGATGGCGCTGCCGGCGATGACCAGCACCACGGCCAGCACAACGAAACGCCAGCCCAGTTTCCTGGACCGGCGTTCCGTGTGGTTCAAAGTGCGGATCCCTTATTTAGCGGGAACGGTATCGCGCTTTTCCTTGATCTTCGCAGCCTTGCCGCGCAGATTACGCATGTAGTACAGCTTGGCGCGGCGCACGTCACCCTTGGAAACAACCTCGATCTTTTCAATGATCGGGGAATGGACCGGGAACTTACGCTCAACGCCGACACCGAAGGAAACCTTGCGGACGGAGAAGGTTTCGCGCAGACCGTCGCCGTGGCGTCCGAGCACGAAGCCCTGGAAAACCTGGACACGGGAACGGTTACCTTCAATGATGTTCACGTGAACCTTGAGGGTGTCACCGGCGCGGAAGTCGGGGACGTCCGTACGCAGGCTGGCTGCATCGACTGAATCGAGGATGTGCATTCTGTCACTCCTGGTGAACGCCACGGGTCATTCACTTTGTGTCGCGGCTGCAGCGCTGAAGTCCAAAGACCTGCAGATGTTGCTGCCGAAAGTTAGGTTTAGACCGACTGTTCCGCTGGGGGAACTCCGGTGTGCTGCTGCATTGGTCGTGCTCCCCCTGTGGCAGGTGCGGACCCAGTAGACACAAGGGTCAATTCTGCCATAGGCACGGCGTTTCCCGTAATCTGCGCCGTGACGGGCGTCCGAAGTGACGTCGTTTGGCGTGCCGTCGATGGACGGCGCCGGGAGCTCCTCCAGTCCGGGCCTACCGGCGGCGGTGCGCTGGTCGACGCGGCGCGGCCAGCCTACCGGCGGCGGAGCGCTAGTAGGCGCGGCGCAGCCGGCCGTCCACGACGGCGAACCCAAGTTGGCCGAGCGTAGCCCGTTCCGCTTTGGTCAAGATCGCGGTGTCAAGCGCGTCGATCAGGTCCGGCCGGCGCTCCGCGGTGCGGCGCAGCTGCTCCTCCCGGCGGAAGCTGGCAATTTTTGCGTGATTGCCGCTCAGCAGAACAGCGGGGATGTCCCGTCCGCGCCAGGACGAGGGCTTGGTGTAGACAGGGTACTCCAGCAGGCCGTCCGCATGGGATTCTTCAACGAGCGATTCGGGGTTGCCCACCACTCCCGGGAGCAGCCGGCCGATGGCCTCCACCATGGCGAGCACCGCGACCTCTCCGCCGTTGAGCACATAGTCCCCGAGGCTGATGGGGCGGACCCGGAACGGACCATCGGAGCCAGTGCCGGAGCCAGTGCCGGTGCCGGTGCCGCCGGAGCCGTTGCTGTCGGAGTTGGTGCCGTCGAAGCCGGTGCCGTCTGAGCCAGTGCCGGTGCCGGTGCCGCCGGAGCCGTTGCCGCCGGAGCCGGGGCCGGCTGCCCATTCCAACACCCGTTCGTCGATGCCTTCGTAGCGTCCGCAGGCAAACACCAGATGCTTCTCTTCCGCCAATTCATAGGCCAGGGCCTGATCGAAGACCTCCCCGGCCGGTGAGGGCACTATGAGGGTCGGTTTGGTGGGCGCGTGGCCGGCATCGATCACGTCGACGACGGACTGGAGGGCAAGCGCCCACGGCTCAGGCTTCATCACCATGCCGGCTCCCCCGCCGTAGGGCGAGTCATCGACGGTACGGTGCCGGTCAGTGGTGAAGTCCCGCAGGTTGTGCACCTGCAGGTCCAGGATGCCGTCCTGCCTGGCCTTGCCGATCAGGCTCAGCTCCAGCGGCGCCAGGTATTCCGGGAAGATACTGAAAACGTCGATGCGCACTTATTCCGCGCCTTGCTCTTCCGGCACGTTGGCGGCCGGGTCGGAATTCACGGTGAACAGTCCCTCCGGGGGTGTCAGCAGTACGTATCCATTCGCAACGTTGACCTCGGGAACAATTTCGTCAACGAAAGGCACCAGGATCTCCTCGCCCGCGCCATTTGTAATGATCAGCAGATCCTGCACCGGCATGGTGTTCAGCGCGCTCACGATCCCTACGACCTCAGACCCAACCCGCGCCTGAAGGCCAACGAGCTCATGTTCGTACCAGCCCTCGTCGTCGTCCTCCACCTCGTCCGAGTCGACAAACAACTTCCCGCCGCGGAGTTCCTCCGCACGGTTACGCGTGGAGACCCCTTCGAAGGCGAGCAACAAGATGTCCTTGTTCCAGCGTGCGCTCACTACCGTCAGGGGGCCAAGAGTGGCCGGCTCGACGGTCAACTCGACACCGGGGACAAAGCGGTTGCCAGGCGCATCCGTGAGCACTTGGACGGTAACCTCACCTTTGATGCCGTGCGGTTTACCGATCCGCGCGATCTGAACCTGCATGAAAACTCCTCTGTACTCTTGCCAAACTCTTAACAGGCCAGGCTTTCTAACGGGCCAGACGCTTGACCGGACAAACTCTTAACAGCAAACGGCCCCGGCACCATTATGGTGCCGGGGCGTGAGCTTTACGCTGCGCTAACGCTTAGCGGCGGCGGTCGGTATCGACGACGTCGACCCTTACCGGCTCGCCGTTGGCCAGAGCTGCGATGACGGTGCGAAGTGCGCGTGCCGTGCGTCCCTGACGTCCGATCACCCGGCCCAGATCGTCCTGGTGAACGCGCACCTCGAGGGACTCCCCGCGGCGGTTGTTCTTGACACTGACCTTGACATCATCGGGACTGTCAACGATCCCCCGGACCAAGTGCTCGAGCGCCTCGGAAAGCATCGTGACTACGCCTCAGTCGTTTCCGCGGTTGCTTCCGGAGCATCGTCCTTCTTGGCCTTCGCGGTGATGGCCTCCTTGACGATGACCGAAGACTTCTCGGGAGCTACGAAGGGAACCTTTTCGGCCTTGACACGCAGGGTGCCTTCCTGGCCGGGCAGGTTCTTGAATTTCTGCCAGTCACCGGTGATCTTCAGGATCGCGGCAACCTGCTCGGACGGCTGTGCGCCTACTCCGAGCCAGTACTGGGCGCGCTCTGAAACAACCTCGATGTACGAGGGGTCTTCGGTCGGGTGGTACTTGCCGATCTCTTCGATCGCACGGCCGTCACGCTTGGCGCGTGCGTCCATGACGACGATGCGGTAGTACGGTGCGCGCATTTTACCAAAGCGCTTAAGGCGAATCTTTACGGCCACTTTTGTGGTCACTCCTGGTTCTAAAGAGGGCAAACCCTGTGTCACGCTCCCGTGGGGCGGGCCGATCATTAGGGTTCAAAGGACAGGATCGGCACGCGGAGAGAGGGGCCGCGCGGATCGAGTACCTTCCCATTATGCCAGATCATTCCCTCCCCTAAAGCCAACGCACGTCCCCTTGCATCTGTGCCGCCGCCATGTCCGGGCGGAACAGGACGCCGGGCTACTCGGCCCAGAAGTACAGGTTGATCATGGCATCCTCATCCGCCTTGGAGGCCAGCTCGGAGAGGGCGCGCACTAACGGCTCGGTGACCTCGGCCGTCGTCGCCATTTCCTCGGTCCGCGCCCAGTCGGCAGCCAGCGCGGCTACCTCCTCCTGGTCTTCGAGATCCTTCAGCTCCGCGAAAACGGCCGTTAAGGCCTCCGGAACCACCAACAACGTGTCCAGCTCAATGTCCACCAGGCCAAGCTCGCACTCGGTCCCGGTGGCGTGGACGGTTTTCACGGCCAGTTCGGCCAGGATCTCCACGTCAAGGTCAGTCAGATCCGGCACCTCCAGCCGGGCCAGCTGCGTCGGCGGCGCCGTCCGCGCGTCGAGTGCCTTTGCATGGGCCACGGCGCTGCGGTGATCAGCTATAAAGAATTCCGAAAGGGTGGACAAGACTACGGCCTCCATCATCGATGTTGCGGCCCTGATGCATTTCTCAGGCGGCCGGCTCAGTGTCCACAATAACGCGGATCCGGTTGTTCCACGGATCCGGGAAGACCAGTTCAGCACCCGTATTTGCCACCGCAACACCGCGGTGAGCCAGCCGCTGTGCCAGCGCGCCGACGTCGTCCGCCCCGGGGAGGCGGATTAGGACTTCACCGAGGCCAAGGGTGTCCTTGCGCGGACCTGCGCCCCGACTGTTCCACACGTTCATCGCCAGGTGATGGTGATAGCCGCCGGCGGAGACAAACAGCGCCTGGTCTCCCAGCAGTGCGGTCTGCTCAAATCCCAGCGTTTCCACGTAGAATTCCCGGGCCAGCCGTACCTCGCCGACCTGCAGGTGGACATGGCCGACGGCGGCGTGCTGCTGCCGCTGGCCGGCCAGTACCGCTTCGGTGAGGTGCTCGTTGAGATACTGCTGCGGGGAAAGGGCCAGCGAGTCCATGGCGACGTGGCCGTCCTCCCACTGCCAGTGGGTCCGGGGGCGATCGTGGTACAACTCGATGCCGTTGCCTTCGGGGTCGGTGAAGTAAAACGCCTCGCTGACCAGATGATCGGCGCTGCCGACAAACGCCTGCGGTTCAAACTGTGCGGCGCTGGCCACGGTTGCCGCCAGAGAGGCCTGGTCCTGAAAAAGCAGCGCCGTGTGGAACAGGCCGGCCTCGCCGCCGCCGGCGGTCCGCAGGCCCGGCGCCGGAACCAGTTGCACCAACGGCGTCCTTCCCCTGCCCAGGTAGAGACCGCCGTCGGCTTCGGCAACGATATCCAAGCCCAGCGCCTGCTGGTAGTAGGCGGACATGGTTTTCATGTCCCCCACCTTGAGCAGCACGGTGCCCATGGCGAGGTCCGCCGGCAACAGGTCCTGGGAAGAAGGCGAACGGGTCATGTCATGCTCCTGACGGTGTCGGTGAGTGATGCGGGAGCCTTGGCCGCTATGGTGTGTGCGGCGGATCCGGCTGCTGGCCGACGTGCTGTTCATGGCTCTTATCCATCTCAATTACTTGAAGCTTCAATTTATTCCATGTCGGCGAAACCTAGGGTTGCGGGTGCTTTACGCCGGGGTGTATCTGCCGCCGAGGCCGATCCGCATCACCACACGATCGCCGAGCGCATCCAGCCCGAGCTCGCGTTCGTGATCGCGGCGGCGGAGCAGTTCCGGGCCCGGTGAATTGTCCACGGTGAAGCCGCAGCTGGTATAGAACGGCGCGTTAAACGGCACCTCGGCGAAGGTAGTGAGCGTCATCGAGTGGTATCCACACTCCCTGGCCCAAGCGACCGCGGCGTGGATCAGCGCGCGGCCTATCCCGTGTCGGGCAAAATCCGGCTGCACGGAGAGCTGTTCCAGATGGGCCTGGCCATCGACTTCCTCCAGCCGGACAAAGGCCACCGCAGGTCTGCCGGCGACCATGATGTGCAAGGCCGCGGCAAACTCCGCTGCGCCGGCCCCACTGGGCATAGAGTGCGTCAGGCGCCGGCCAAGAATGTCGATCAGGAGGGTATCCGACGCAGCTTCGATGGCCGGCAACAGGGAAAACTCAGCCAAGGCGGCGGGACGTAATTCAAGCATGCTTTGAGCCTACGACTGGCCACCGACAGTGTTCGCGTGTATGTTCGGTTACGACCACACGGGAGCCCTAGTGCAGGGGCTGAGATCGGACTGATGCAGTCTGCGACCGTTGAACCTGTCCGGGTAATGCCGGCGAAGGAAGTGAGTACCAGAAATGAGTATTTTGCCGTTCGGCTCTGCCGAAAATGCCTCCACTGAAGATCTGACCGCCCACCCCTTTCCAGAACTGCCAACGGGGCCAGCGCCGGAATTGTCCATGCCGTCACACGCCGCGACCCGGATTCCCCCGGCACTGGAAAATAAACCAGTGGAGACCCAATCCCTGAGGTCCCGCGCACTGAAATTCATTGAGGATGCCTCGTCCGGACTGCGGGTACCGGTAACCGAAATTACCCTGCAGGACTCGCCCGGCGGGGTGCCGAATACGCCGTTTCGGATTTACCGGACCGCCGGGCCGGGCAGCAATCCGGTGGTCGGGCTAGCGCCGTTCCGGGCCCCCTGGATCCGGGACCGCCAGGACACCGAGGCCTATTCCGGGCGCGGACGGACCCTCCTCGACGACGGCAAAACCGCCCAGCGCCGGGGCGCTGCCTCGGCGGAATGGCGCGGTGCTGCCATTGAGCCGCGGCGCGCCCTCGTCAACCGAACCGTCACGCAGATGCATTATGCCCGGCAGGGCCTTATTACAGATGAAATGCGCTTTGTGGCGCTGCGCGAGAACTGCGAGGTGGAACTGGTGCGTGCCGAGGTAGCCGCCGGCCGCGCCATCATCCCGAACAACGTCAACCATCCCGAGTCCGAGCCGATGATCATCGGCAAGGCGTTTTTGGTGAAAATCAATGCCAATATCGGGAACTCCGCCGTGACCAGCTCCATCGCCGAGGAGGTGGATAAGCTGCAGTGGGCCACGCAATGGGGGGCCGACACGGTGATGGACCTGTCCACCGGCGATGATATCCATACCACCCGCGAGTGGCTGATCCGCAATTCCCCCGTCCCGATCGGGACGGTGCCGATCTATCAAGCGTTGGAAAAGGTCAACGGCGATGCCAACGCCCTGACCTGGGACATCTTTCGCGACACGGTGATCGAGCAGTGTGAGCAGGGCGTTGACTACATGACAATCCACGCCGGTGTGCTGCTTCGGTACGTGCCGCTGACCGCGGACCGGGTCACCGGTATCGTCTCCCGCGGCGGCTCCATCATGGCCGGCTGGTGTTTGTCGCAGCACCGGGAAAATTTTCTTTACACGCACTTTGACGAGCTGTGTGAAATCTTTGCGCGCTACGACGTTGCGTTTTCGCTCGGTGACGGACTGCGTCCGGGTTCGACGGCGGATGCCAACGACGCAGCACAGTTCGCCGAGCTGGATACCCTGGCTGAGCTGACTAAGCGCGCCTGGAAGTTTGACGTCCAGGTCATGGTGGAGGGTCCGGGACACATCCCCTTTCATCTGGTGCGCGAAAATGTGGAGCGGCAACAGCGCCTGTGCGACGGCGCTCCGTTCTACACTCTTGGTCCGTTGGTCACGGACGTGGCACCCGGTTATGACCACATCACTTCGGCCATCGGCGCGACCGAAATTGCCCGCTATGGAACAGCGATGCTGTGCTACGTCACGCCTAAGGAGCATCTCGGCCTTCCGAACAAGGACGATGTGAAGACCGGCGTTATCACCTACAAGATTGCGGCGCACGCCGCGGACCTGGCCAAGGGTCATCCGGGAGCTCATCTGCGCGATGACGCCTTGTCCAAGGCGCGTTTTGAGTTTCGCTGGCGCGATCAGTTTGCGCTTTCGTTGGACCCGGCGACGGCGGAGGCGTTCCACGACGAGACGCTTCCGGCCGAGCCGGCCAAGACTGCGCATTTCTGTTCGATGTGCGGCCCCAAATTCTGTTCCATGCGAATCAGCCAGGACATCCGGGATAAATACGGCTCGATGAGCGAGCAGGAAGTTATTGCGGGTATGAATCAAAAGTCTGCAGAGTTCCGCGAGGCTGGCGGCAAGGTCTACCTGCCAAAAATCGAACTACGAAAGTCAGCCGCGGAGCTGTCCGGCTGAGTCGGTGCCGTTCCCAGCCTGCTGGGCACAGGTAAGGCAGCGGGACCCGCACCATGATGTGAAATCCAGCCACCCTGAACTCCGGGACGCCGCCATTTCGGCGTCCCGGAGCGGCCCGCCACGAGCGACGAATCAGGCCCGGGAAAGCCGTTGGTCAGACGCCACGGTGGTCAGACGCCACGGTGGTCAGACGCCACGGAGATCCGCAACGCCGCGGAGAGTCAGACGACGCGGTGATCCGCAAGGAAGTCCCGGATCAGCTTGTCGCCGTCGTCGGAATCCTGCGGACGGTGGCCGCCGGGAGCCTGCCGGTGCACGGCGCCGGTAGCGGCAAGGTATTCGGCGATTTCCTCGTACAGCGGTTCCCATCCGCCGGTCAGCACCAGGGTAGGGACACCGGGGACTATCTGCAGTGGAGCCTCCCAGGATGGCGCCTGAAGCCGCCGCCTACTGGCCTGCAGTCGGGATTCGTCCTTGTCCGGGCGCCCTTGCGACGCGTGCGCCAGCCGGGCGAATTCGCGGCCGAACTCCTCGTCCGTCATCTCCAGGCGACGCGAGTACAGCGGTTCCAGCAGGCTACGGTGGGCCGCCGTGGCGGGCAGATCCGCTGTCAGGGACGACGAGTCCGGTTCCACCAGCACCAGCGACCGGACCAACGCGGGATTTTGCACGGCTGCCAGCATGGCCGCTATGGCACCCTGGGCATGGGCCACGACATGTCCGCCGTCGCCCAAGGCATCCAGCACAATGTCCCGGTCCGTGAGGAAATCCGACGGAACCGGCTGGGCCGTGGCGTCAAAGCCGAGCCGCTTGACGAAGAGTGCGTCGTAATCAAGGGCCAGGCCGTGCTGGCGTGGCCACGCGGCCGCACCAAACGTGTCGGAGCCATGGACAAAAACGATCCGTTCTTTGCGCATCAGTCCTAGTTATTTCAGGAACTTATCGAAGCCCTTGGGCAGATTCAGCGACGACGGGTCAAAGCCCTCCGCACCCTGCTGGCCAAACGCCGCACCGGCGGGGAGGGACTTCGCCGTGCTGGCGCGTTTCTCTTCCGCCTCGCGCAGCTGCTGGGCCGCTTTTGCCGGGTTGCCCGAGCGCGCTTTCTTCTTCGGTGCGTTCTTCCCGCTCTTGCGCGCACCACCACCGGCGCCTGCCATCCCGGGCATCCCCGGGATGCCGCCGCCCTGCGCCATTTTCTTCATCATCTTCTGCGCCTGGCCAAACCGCTCCAGCAATCCGTTGACTTCGGAGACCTGGACGCCGGAACCGCGGGCGATCCGGGCCCTGCGGGAGCCGTTAATGATCTTCGGCGCCAGCCGCTCATGCGGTGTCATCGAGCGGACAATGGCCTCCACCCGGTCAATTTCGCGTTCGTCGAAGTTCTCCAGCTGCTGGCGCATGCTGGCCGCGCCTGGCATCATCATCAGCATTTTCTTCATCGAACCCATGTTGCGGATCTGCTGCATCTGGGCCAGGAAATCGTCCAGGGTGAAGTCTTCCTGGTCGGCGAACTTCTGCGCCATCCGGGCCGCTTCGTCCTTGTCCCAGTTCTTCTCGGCCTGCTCGATCAGGGTGAGAACGTCACCCATATCCAGGATGCGCCCGGCCATCCGGTCCGGGTGGAAGAGTTCGAAGTCCTCCAGGCCCTCGCCGGTGGAGGCGAACATCACGGGTTTCCCGGTGACCGACGCAACGGACAGTGCGGCACCTCCCCGGGCGTCGCCGTCGAGCTTGGTAAGGACAACGCCGGTAAAGTTCACGCCCTCATCGAACGCCCGTGCGGTGGCCACTGCATCCTGTCCGATCATGGCGTCGATCACGAACAGGACTTCGTCCGGCGAAATGGCCGCACGGATATCGGACGCCTGCTGCATCAGCTCGGCATCGACGCCCAACCGGCCAGCAGTGTCCACAATGACGACGTCGTGCAGCTTGGCGCGCGCCTCGGCAACACCGGCGCGGGCGACGGCGACCGGGTCACCGGTGGCGGACTCAAATTCGGAGCTGACGCCCGGATGCGGGGCGAACACCGGAACGCCGGCCCGCTCGCCATTGACCTGCAGCTGCTTGACGGCATTGGGCCGCTGCAGATCCGCAGCGACCAAGAGCGGGCTGTGGCCCTGCCCCTTGAGCCACTTGGACAGCTTCCCGGCCAGCGTCGTCTTTCCCGCACCCTGCAGACCGGCCAGCATGATCACCGTCGGCGGGTTCTTGGCCAGCCGGATCCGGCGCGTCTGCCCGCCCAGGATCACCACGAGTTCCTCGTTGACGATCTTCACGATCTGCTGACCCGGATTCAGCGCCGCATTGACCTCCGCCCCAAGCGCCCGCTCGCGGACCTTGGCGGTGAATTCGCGCACCACCGGAACTGCGACGTCCGCATCGAGGAGGGCGCGGCGGATTTCCCGCACGGTGGCGTCAACATCGGCCTCGGTCAGGCGTCCCTTGCCGCGCAGGTTCTTGAAAGTCGCTGTCAGCCGGTCAGATAAGGAGTTGAACACGCGGCGGGTACTTCTTTCTCAGTTGCGGTAACTTCGGGTTCACAAAGTCTGTGGGTCCGCATCTCGCGGACTCAACTATCTAGGATACCAAGGCGCACCCCGCGCTCCGGTTAGCACACGCGTTTCGGTGGTCCGGGCTGAAATTTACGGCATTCAATGGCATGCTGAAAAAATGACTGCTGCCAAGACTGCGACCTCATCCGCTGCCCCGGCCGGAACAACCGCCAGCCGCGCCGGCAAAGCAACCGCCAGCCGGGCAGGCAAAGCATCCGCCGGCCGGGCAGGCAAAGTATCCCAGGACGACGGCGCTATCAGGACCCTGCTGATCCTCGGCGCTTCCGGGGACCTCACCGGCCGGCTGCTGCTGCCCGGCGTAGCCCGGCTCATTGCCGCCGGACGGGCGGACGGGATCACCGTAATCGGAGCGGGCAGCGACGACTGGTCCCAGGAACAATGGCAGAGCCGGGTGTCGGAGGCATTCGATGATGCGGCGACGGCAGCCGTTCCCGGGGGCAAACAGGCTTTAACTGCCGCACGAAAATCCAGCTCCTACCACCTGGTGGATGTGACGGCCAAGGGGGAGCTAGCCAAACTTCTTGGCACCCTGACCGCTCCCATTGCCGTCTACTTCGCGCTGCCGCCCGCCGTCAGCCAAAAGGCGTGCAGTGTGCTCGATGCTGACGACCTCCCCGCCGGAACCCGGTTGGTGATGGAGAAGCCCTTCGGGTCGGATGCGGCGTCCGCGCGCGCCCTCAACGGGACGCTGGCCCGGTTGGTGCCCGAGGAGCATATTCACCGGGTGGATCACTTTCTCGGTAAATCCACGGTTTTGAACATTTTAGGCCTGCGCTTCGCTAACCGGTTGCTGGAGCCGCTGTGGAACAGCAACAACGTCGAGAAGGTCGAAATCATTTTTGATGAGGATCTGGCCTTGGAAAACCGTGCCCGCTACTACGACCGCGCCGGCGCACTGCGGGACATGATTCAAAGCCATCTGCTGCAGGTCATGGCCGTCATCGCAATGGAACCGCCAGCCACATTGGGTGAACGCGATGTACGTGACGGCATCGCTGCTGTGCTGCGCGCCAGTTCGGTGAGTTCAGATTTTGCGGCCAGCACCCGGCGGGCCCGTTACACCGCCGGGAAAATCGGCTCCCGGAAGGTCCCGGGCTATGCGCAGGAAGAAGGGATAGATCCGGCCAAGGAGACCGAGACGCTCGCGGAACTTCAGATAGGGGTGGACAGCTGGCGCTGGGCCTCGGTGCCGTTCATCCTGCGCTCCGGCAAGGCGATGGGTAAGCCCCGCAAGGAGGCCGTCATCACCTTCAAGCCGGTGCCGCACCTGCCCGTCGGATTTAAGGGCGTGGATATGCCCACTCGGCTGCACATTGGCTTCGGGCCGGACAACCTCAAGCTTGACATCGACGTCAATGGCCCGGGGGACCTCTTCACGCTGGACCGTGTCAGTCTGGATGCCGAGCTTGCCGGCGATGACCTCCTTCCCTACGGCGAGGTGCTGGACGGCGTTCTCAACGGCGACCCGCTGCTCTCCGTTCGCGGGGACACCGCCGAACAGTGCTGGCGGATTGTCGACCCGACGCTGCAGGCGTGGCGGGCCAATAAGGTGCCGCTGCAGGAGTATCCCGCCGGGTCCAACGGGCCCGAGGACTGGGATACTTCACGCTGACGCGCCGGCCGCGGGCGCCCCGCAGCCGGCTAGCCGGAGAGCGGTCCAGAGATTCGAAGTGTCCAGACGTTCTCCGATTAGACCGCTGCCGCTCCACGTCCCGACGTTCTCCGATTAGACCGCTGCCGCTCCACGTTCCCCGGTACGGACGCGCACCACTTCATGGACATCAACCGTCCATACCTTCCCGTCCCCCGCACGGCCAGTGTTGGAATTGGCCACGATCACATCCACCAGATCATCCACCTGCTCGTCCGTGGCCAGCACCTCGATCCGGACCTTCGGATGCAGATCCACGGTGTACTCGGCTCCGCGGTAGACCTCGGTGTGGCCGCGCTGCCGTCCGTAGCCATGGGCCCCGCTGATCGTCAGCCCCTGCACACCGTAGCTCTCCAGGCCGCCGCGGACGTCGTCGAGCTTGTCCGGCCGGATGATCGCGGTGATGAGTTTCATGCCTCCACCTTAGTATTCCCACGTGTACTGGCCTGCCCTGCCTGTGCGACGCCGGGAGCCGTCGGCTGCAGGGCCAAGACTTCCTCGATGGGCTGAAAGGTTCCTCCGACCCGGCCGCCGAAATCATAGGCCGATTCCGCGTGCACGCTCACGTCGACGCCTTCAAGTTCATGTTCCGGCGGAACTCGGAAACCCATGGTCTTGTTGATAGTCCAGCCGATGATAAAGGCCAGCACGAAGGAGTACAGCAGCACGGCGAACGACCCAATGGCCTGCTTGCCCAATAGCTCCAAGCCGCCGCCGTACAGCAGACCGGTACCGGCCGCCGGCGCAGCGGGACTCGCCGCCAGTCCGATGAAAAGCGTACCGACGAGACCGCCCACCAGGTGCACGCCCACCACGTCGAGGGAATCGTCATAGCCGAACCTGAATTTCAAGCTCACCGCCAGGGCGCAGACAACACCGGCCAGCACACCCAGCACCAATGACCACATGGGCGTCAGCGCCGAACACGCCGGGGTTATGGCCACCAGCCCGGCGACCGCACCCGAAGCGGCACCCAGGGAGGTTGCATGACCATCCCGCAGTCGCTCCACAAAAAGCCAGCCAAGCGTGGCAGCGGCGGGCGCAGCAAGCGTGTTGATCCAGGCGTAACCGGCCACGGCATTCGCCCCTAGGGCAGAGCCGGCGTTAAAACCGAACCAGCCAAACCACAGCAGCCCGGAGCCGAGCATTACCAGCGGCAGGTTGTGCGGACGGTGGCTCGGGTCCTTGCCGAAGCCGTTTCGCTTGCCCAGCACCAGCGCCAGGGCAAGTGCGGCAGCGCCGGCATTGATATGGACTGCAGTACCCCCGGCGAAGTCAATAACTCCCAGCCCCTGGCCCAACCAGCCTCCGATTGGCTTGCCTGACGCATCCTTGTTGAAGTCGAAGACCCAGTGTGCCACCGGGAAGTAGACCAGCGTGACCCAGATGGCGGCAAAGAGCAGCCACGCGCCGAACTTGGCCCGGTCCGCAATGGAGCCCGAAACCAGCGCCACGGCAATAATGGCAAACGTCGCCTGAAACCCCACGAAGGCGATTTCCGGGATCGTCCCGACCAAAGGCGCGCTCGTCCCGGTGTCCAGGACGCCTTCCAGACCGAATTTCTGCAGCGGATTACCCAGCAGCCCGCCGACCATATCTGTTCCAAAGGTCGCGGAATAGCCGAACAGAATCCAGAGCACGCCCACGACAGCGATGGCTCCGAAGCTCATCATCATCATGTTCAGCACGCCCTTGGCCCGGGTCATACCGCCGTAAAAGAACGCCAGGCCGGGCGTCATCAGCAGAACTAGAGCGGCGGAGGCTAGGACCCACGCCGTGTCACCTGTGTTCATGGCCTCTGGCCTTTCCTGTAGAGCGGTATCGCGGCCGCTGGCGCTGGGAGGCGACTGGCGGTGCATCGTGTCTCTACAAGATTGGCCGTCCGGTGTTACAGCCGGACGGGCCACAGATTGCCACCGTGTTACAACAACGGCGGCCGCGTAAACAATGCGCGGCCGCCGTGTTTCCGGCAGGTAACAGCAGGCCGGCGGTGAATTAGCCCGCGCAGCGTCGCTGAAGCGTTAGTTGAGCAGGGCGTCTACAAAATCTTCGGCATCAAAGGGTGCCAGATCATCGGCCCCCTCGCCCAGGCCCACCAGCTTCACCGGAACGCCCAGCGTCTTTTGAATAGCGACGACGATCCCACCCTTGGCAGTTCCGTCCAGTTTGGTCAGCACAATGCCGGTGATATTGACGACGTCGGCAAATACCTTGGCCTGCGTGAGCCCGTTCTGTCCCGTGGTCGCGTCCAGAACCAACAGCACCTCGTCGACGCTGGCCTGCTTTTCGATCACTCGCTTGACTTTGCCCAGCTCGTCCATCAGGCCGATCTTGTTCTGCAGGCGGCCGGCGGTGTCAATCATCACAACATCGACTTCCTGTTCGATCCCGACTTTGACGGCCTCATAGGCGACGGATGCCGGATCTGCTCCGTCGACGTCGGACTTCACCGTGGGAACGCCCACGCGCTGTCCCCAAGTGGCCAGCTGCTCCGCGGCGGCAGCCCGGAAGGTATCCGCCGCCCCGAGGAGCACATCCTTGTCCTCAGCGACCAAGACCCGCGCGAGCTTCCCGACTGTGGTCGTCTTACCCACGCCGTTCACCCCCACCACCATCATTACCGCCGGCCGGTTGTCATGGCGTGCCACGTTCAGCGACCGATCCATGGTGGGATCAACCAATTTAATCAGTTCCTCGCGGAGCATCTGCTGGACCTGCTCGGGCGTGCGGCTGCCCAGGATCTTGACCCGGGCGCGCAGTGAATCCACCAATTCCAGCGTAGGAGCCGTGCCGACGTCCGCCAGCAGCAGGGTTTCCTCGATCTCATCCCAAACATTTTCGTCAATCGTGTCCCGTGACAGCAGCGCCAATAAACCCTTGCCCAAGGCATTGTTTGATCTGGCCAATCGTGCGCGGAGCCGAACCAGGCGACCCTCCACAGCGGCCGGAGTTTCAACAGCGGGCAGCGTTTCCAGGCCCGCCAGATCATCCAAAAGCTCGGTGTCGGAGGCCACGGGCGCCTCCGACGAGGCGGCAGTCCCAGCCGACGCTGGTGCGTCCGGGCGGTCCTGCAACGCTGTGGACCCACCAGCACCGGTCGCCGGAGGATCGTTGGCATCCCGCGTGGAGGTGTAGATGTCCTTGTTGCGGCGTCCCTTGAGGAAGACCGGGATCAGCAAGCCAATAACGGCCAGGGCAATCACGATGTACAGGATGATCAGCAGAGTCTCGTTCACGCCTCTAGCTTCTCACAGCAGGCATTTCCCGCTGACCCGGCTTCTACGGCAGGCGCGATGCCGCGCTTACGTGCCGCCAGGCCGGGCACTGTGAAAGACTCGAATCACTATGACCAGCAAGTCCCGATCCCTCGTCGCGCAGAGCGCCAGACCAGCCTTGCCGCACGAAATCAGCGTCCTGATTGCCGCAGCCTTTGTCATTGCACTCGGCTTCGGCCTCGTGGCGCCCGTCCTTCCGCAATTTGCCCGCAGTTTCGATGTCTCCGTCAGCGCTGCGGCCGTGGTGGTCAGCGCCTTTGCCTTTGCCCGGCTGGTGTTTGCTCCTTTCAGCGGGCAGCTCGTGGAACGCTTCGGCGAGCGCTGGATCTACATCACCGGCATCCTGATCGTGGCGCTGTCCTCCGCGGCGTGCGCGTTCGCAGGGGACTACTGGCAATTGCTGATTTTCCGCGGCCTTGGCGGAGTCGGCTCCACGATGTTCACCGTTGCCGCAATGGGACTGCTGGTCAGGCTCACTCCCGCGGGCGCCCGCGGCCGGGTCAACAGCGCCTATGCCGGATCCTTTTTGCTCGGCAACATCGCCGGCCCTGCCGCAGGGGCTCTGATGGCGGGTTTGGGACTGAAGCTCCCGTTCCTGATCTACGCTGGCACACTGCTCGTGGCGGCCACGGTGGTGGCAACCTCGCTCCGACCTGCACGGCTGGCACGTCTTGCGGCCGCCGCGGCATTGGCAGCTGCAGGTTCGACGGCGGCAGGCTCGATGGCTGCTTCCACAACGGCAGGCTCGACGACGGCGGCCGCGTCACCTTTGCCTCCCCTGCCTCCCCCTGCGAAGAAACCGCCGATGCAATTGCGTGAGGCCCTGGACAACCCCAGCTACCGCGCAGCCTTGGTCTCTGCCTTTGCCAATGGGTGGTCTGCCTTCGGTATTCGCATGGCGCTGGTCCCGCTGTTTGCCACCGTTGTGCTGCACGGCGGGACGGCCGTGGCGGGTATTTCACTGGCCGTCTTCGCCATCGGAACCGGCGCCGCTCTAACGTTTTCCGGCAGACTTGCCGATACCCGGGGCCGCAAACCCATGGTCGTCACAGGCCTTGCCGTCAACACCGCCGCGATGGCCGTCCTCGGCTTCACGACCAACGTGCCGATCTTCTTCGTCGTCTCAGCGATAGCAGGGGTGGGCAGCGGCCTCTTCGGGCCGGCACAGCAGTCATCCGTCGCGGACATCATCGGATCCGACCGCTCCGGCGGTAAGGTGCTCGCCACCTTCCAAATGAGCCAGGACTTGGGCACCATTCTGGGCCCGATTGCCGCCGGTGTGATTGTCGATGCGTTCTCTTACGGCGCGGCTTTCGGTATGGCGGCCGCTGTCGGCGCCATCGCGATCCTTGCCTGGTTGAAGGCCAGCGAAACCCTCCAGCGCTCTACCGGCTAAGAAAGCTCTGCCGGCTCCAGCGCCCTATCGGTTAAGAAACTTGCCTGCAATGCAGGCACTGCATGCACTGCCAGCACTGCAGGCAGGTTTCTGGAAGCGCTATAGGCAGATTGTGGAAGCACCACAGGCACGCGGCAGGGCGCCGGGCGCAGACGCGGTCAAGCCTCGGCGCGGAGGCGCTGGCTGATCACAGTAGACACGCCGTCGCCGCGCATCGTGACGCCATAGAGGGCGTCGGCGACTTCCATCGTCCGCTTCTGGTGGGTGATGATGATCAGCTGGCTGGATTGCCGCAGCTCCTCGAAGATAGTGATCAGCCGTCCCAGATTGGTGTCGTCCAGGGCGGCCTCGACCTCATCCATGACGTAAAACGGTGATGGACGAGCCTTAAAGATGGCTACGAGCAGTGCCACGGCTGTCAGCGAGCGCTCGCCGCCGGACAGCAGCGACAGCCGCTTGATTTTCTTTCCCGCCGGGCGCGCCTGGACCTCAATGCCGGTGTTGAGCATGTCGGACGGGTCGGTGAGCACGAGTTTTCCCTCCCCGCCCGGGAACAGCGTGGCAAAGACCGATTCGAAATGCCGCGCGGTATCCAGATAGGCAGCGGTGAAAACCTGGACGACCCGCTCATCCACTTCGCGAATAATGTCCAAGAGGTCCTTGCGGCTGGCCTTCAGGTCCTCCAGCTGGCTGCTCAGGAACTGGTGACGTTCCTCCAAGGCAGCGAATTCCTCCAAGGCCAGGGGGTTCACCCGTCCCAGCGAGGCCAAGTCCCGCTCCGCGCGCCGCAGCCGCTTTTCCTGCTCTACCCGGACAAAAGGAACACCGGCCCGGACCTCGTTGCCGTCTGCGTCCACCGGTGCGCGCAGTGCCGCCCATTTGTCCGTGACCTTGCCCGGAGCAGTCGGCACCAGCGTCGCAGGCCCGTATTCGCCGACCAGGTGGTCTGTGGTGAGCCCGAGTTCGTCAATGGCCCGGTTTTCAAGCGCCTCGATCCGCAGCGACTGTTGCGTCCGTGCCAATTCGTCCCGGTGCACGGAGTCTGTCAGCCTCGCAAGTTCCATTGCCGCGGTATCGTTGCCGGTCCGGATGTCCGCCAGTTCACGGTCCAGAGCGGCGCGGGAGGCCTCGGCCCGGTCCCGCTCCCGACCGGCGGCGTCGAGGGAAACCTCGGCAAAAGCCAGGGCCTGCGCAACCGCCGCGGACACAGCTGCGGCCCGGCGCGATTGGGCAGCACGACGGCGGGCACGCTCGGCTGCCAGCGCCCTCGCCTGCCGCTCGATGACGGCCGCCCGCTCCAGCGATGCGGCCCGGTTGGCGATGGCCTTTAGCTGCTCCTCCGCGCTGCGCAGCCCCAGTCTGACCTCCATCTCCGCGGCACGGGCAGCCACGGCGGCGGCGACTAGTTCGTCCCGCGTTTGCGTCGAGGGCTCGTCCTGCGCCGGTGCCAGTTGGGCAGCAGCCAACCGGTTCGAGATTGCCTCCAAGGCCTGCTGCTCGCCATTGATGTTGGCCTCTGCCGCTGACAGCAGGACCGCCAACCGTTCGCTCTCCCCCACAGCCGACCGCAGAGATGACCCCAGCTGGCCCAGCCGTTCGGCCACCGCCGCGAACCGGGCGTCGGATTCGTGCAGCCGTTCCAAGGCGGCGTTCATCCGACCGCGCGTGTCATCGCGCCGCGCCGTTGCCGAAGCGAGGGCAAAGCGCAGCTGTTCGGCGTGCGCTGTCGCGGTTTCCAGACGAGCAACCGTCTCGTCGACGTCTGCCTGCAGTTCTAGCGTGGACGGGGCAGCTGAGGACCCGCCGCGAACACTGAATGCTGTGAAAACATCCCCGTCCCGAGTGACGGCCCGCAAGGTGGGATGGGCCCCCATCAGAGCAGCAGCAGTCTCAAGGTCATCGACCACCACGAAGCCCGCCAGCAGGGCACCCAGGGCCGCGGACAAGCCAGGCGCCTTGCTCGACTGGTCCACCGTAATGAGATCCATAGCGCATAGGTGCGCCGGTTTCGTGCACGTTCCCGCGGCCGCTAAGCCAGCTTGGTCTCCCTCCCACGGGGCAGAACCTGCCTCCGGCATGGCGGAGCCGCCATCCGGCGCAGCGGAGCCCTCCGCCGGGGGGGCGGCGATGATCAGCTCGACCCGACCGCCGTCGTCGTTCTTTAGCAGCTGCACTGCAGTCACCGCGGCGGCCAAGTCGCTCACTGCCACGCCGTCGGCGGCCGATCCGAGGGCGGCAGCCACGGCCGTCTGATAGCCCGGTCGGATGGTGAGCAGATCCGTGATGGCGCTGAGGACCCCGTTCTGGTCCGAGGCGAGCAACAGCTGCGAGCCGTCCTTGCGGCGCAGGCCCACCGCCAGAGCATCGCGGCGCGCGGTGAGCGAGTCCCTGTCCCGCTCCGCGGTGCGCTGGCGACCGGTGAGGTCCTCGATCTGTGCCTGAACAGAGTCCAGTTCCTCGACAGCCAGCTCATAATCCGCGTCGAGGGTTTCCTCGCCCTCCTCCACCCCGGCCACCTGGGATTCGAGTGCCGTGAACTCCTCCTGGGCCTTTCGCCGGCGCTCTTCCCCCGCCGTCATGGAGGCGCGCAGGCGCCCGAGCTCTGCCTCCGCCGACTCCACCCGGGACCGCGCCGCACCAACCTGACCGGCCAGTTTTGCCAGCCCTTCGCGGCGATCCGCCGCAGCGCGCAGTATCGTCGCCAGGCGTTTGTCTTCCGCCGCGGCCGCACTCTCGGCCGCCGTCTTGGCAGCAACCGCCGCTTCGAGGCCACTGCGCCGCTGCTGAACGGAGCCCTCCAGACCGGCCTGCTCCGCACGGACCCTGCTGGCCTGTCGCTCCAATTTCTCCGGATCGCGGGATGAATCCGGGACAGCGTCCGCCGCGCTCAACAGCCTGCGCCGGTCATCGGCCAGGGCGCCCAGGGAGCGCAGCCTCTCGCGTGCGGCAGAGAGCTGGTACCACGAATCCCGTGCAGCGTTAAGTGCCGGAGTCGCGGCGGCTGCGAGCTGTTCGCGCTCCGCCTGTCGCTGGCGACCGGCGTCCAGGCTCTGCTCAACCTCGATCCGACGGGCCTTCAGCGCGGTTTCGTCCGCAACTTCCCGCGCCAGAGTTGTTTGCAGCCGGACCAGATCATCGGCGAGCAACCGGGCCCTGGCGTCGCGGACCTCGAACTGCACAGTCTGCGCGCGGCGGGCCACTTCGGCCTGGCGCCCCAGTGGGGTGAGCTGACGGCGCAGTTCCGTGCCCAGATCCGTCAGCCGGGCCAGGTTCGCTGCCATCGCCTCGAGTTTGCGCAGCGTCCTTTCCTTGCGCCGGCGGTGTTTAAGCACGCCGGCAGCTTCTTCGATAAAACCGCGGCGTTCCTCGGCGGTGGCATGGAGAACTCTGTCCAGCTGCCCCTGTCCCACGATCACGTGCATTTCACGGCCCAGTCCCGTGTCCGAGAGCAGTTCCTGGATGTCCAGCAATCGGCAGCTGGTGCCGTTAATGGCGTACTCGGATCCGCCGGTGCGGAACAGCGTCCGGGAGATGGTGACTTCGCTGTAGTCAATCGGCAGGGCGCCGTCGGCATTATCTATCGTGAGGGACACCTGGGCGCGACCCAGCGGTGGCCGGCCGGACGTACCGGCGAAGATGACGTCTTCCATCTTTCCGCCGCGCAGAGTCTTGACGCCCTGCTCCCCCATCACCCACGCCAGCGCGTCCACGACATTGGACTTTCCTGACCCGTTCGGACCCACCACAGCAGTGACGCCGGGTTCGAAGTCGAAGGTGGTCGCCGAGGCAAACGATTTGAATCCTCTGACGGTCAGGCTTTTCAGGTGCAAGGTATTTCGGCTCTCACAGGTTGGTCTGGCTGCTCGGTCTAACGGTGGCAATAAGTATGTCCGGCCCCTAAATCTACCGTCTGCAGCGGGATGCTCTGCGGATATATGATGGTCAGCTGCGGGAAGTATGCCATCGGCTGCATGTGCGGGAACCATAGTATTGGGTGCATAGTTAACATTCCGGGCAAACCGCGGATCCCCGTTGTACACACCTACGGGTCCACGACATGGGCCCGCGGATCGAACCCGCAAGTGAACCCCTACCGACCACATACGGATAAAGGCTGGATATTGATCGGCAACGCGACGTTTCGACATGACAACACGGCGCTGCTGGCCGTCACAAGTGTGGAGGCCCCGGTAGTCGTCAGTTCTGCGGATTTCGACGAACGTCTGGCGCCCAGCCTCAAACGGCTGCGCCTGTCCAAGCGTCTGCTGGAACGGGTCGCCGGCGTCACCGAGCGCCGTTGGTGGTCTCCGGGAACCGCGTTCGACGACGCCGCGATCGAGGCGGGCGCAAAGGCGCTGGCCGAATCCGGCATCGAACCAGGGCAAATCGGCCTGCTGATCAATACGTCTGTGACACGCAAGAACCTGGAACCGTCCGTGGCCGTCAAGATTCACCACGGATTGGGGCTGCCCTCCTCGGCCATGAACTTTGACCTGGCCAACGCCTGCCTCGGATTCGTCAATGGGATCACGCTTGCCGCCAATATGATCGATTCCGGCCAAATCAAGTACGCCCTGATCGTGGCCGGTGAAGATGCCCAGGGGACGCAGGAGGCGACCTTCGCCCGGCTCAACCGCCCGGATTCCACCCGCGAGGATTACCTGCGTGAATTCGCCACGCTCACGCTGGGGTCCGGCGCCGCAGCTGCGGTCATCGGCCCCGCGGATGACCACCCGGGCTCGCATCGGATCCTTGGCGGGGTTTCGCGCGCCGGCACTGAGCACCACGGACTGTGTGTAGGCGGCGTGGATGGAATGTACACGGACACCAAGGGGCTGCTGGACGGCGGCCTGGAATTGGTGGTCAATGCCTGGGACGAGGCGCATTCCAACGGATGGAATTGGACCGCGATGGATCGGTATGTAACCCACCAGGTCTCCACCTCCTACACCAATGCCATCATCAAGGCCGTGAATCTGGTCCGGGACAGGGTACCGATCACGTTTCCGCACTGGGGCAACGTGGGCCCGGCCTCGCTGCCGATGACCCTGGCCCAGGAAGCCCAGACGCTCACGCAGGGAGACCGCGTGCTGTGTATGGGAGTCGGCTCCGGACTGAATACGACCATGATGGAAATTGCGTGGTAGCAGAACCCTGGCCCGGGGTAGATCCTGCCTGGTCCCGATTCATTGACGTGCCCTCCACCGCAGCGGTGGATCCGGCCGGCAGCAGCCATCGCTGGCACCTGCTGGACAACGGCCCGCAATTAGCGGCACGCGGTGCGGAACCCGCCGGGACTTTGCTGTGCGTGCATGGGAACCCGACGTGGGCCTACCTGTGGCGGAGAATGCTGGCAGCGGCGTCCGTCGCGGACCGGCCGTGGCGCGTCGTCGCCGTCGACCAACTGGAGATGGGATTTTCCGCCCGGACGGGAGTCTTCCGTCGCCTCGAGGACCGGATCACGGACCTCGGCGACGTGACCGCGGAGCTTGGGATCACCGGGCCCGTGATCACTGTCGGCCATGACTGGGGCGGCATTATTTCCCTCGGCTGGGCCACCCGGCACCGCAGCCAGCTGGCCGCCGTCGTACTCAATAACACTGCCGTGCACCCGGCCGGCTTCACCGTCCCCGCGCCGCTGCAGTTGGCGCTGCACCCGTTGGTGCACCGCTGGGGCACCACGACGACGGCGGCGTTCCTGCGCATGACGCATGCCCTGGCGCATCCGGCCCTGGCCAAGGACGTCAAGGCAGCGTTCATGGCGCCTTACCGGACCGCCGCACGCCGGCAGGGCGTCGGAAACTTTGTCGCGGATATCCCCGCTGCGCCGTCCCACCCAAGCTGGGCCACACTCGCCGAGGTCTCCGAGGGCATCCGTGCCCTCGACGTCCCGGCGCTGCTTCTCTGGGGTCCCAAGGATCCGGTGTTTTCCGACCAATACCTGCGTGATCTGCTGGACCGGTTGCCGCAGGCGGACGTACACCGCTTTGAGGGAGCCGGGCATCTGCTGCCCGAAGACCGGGACGTGGCAACGCCGATTCTCGGCTGGCTCGATCAGAACCTGCACGGGGACCAACAGGGCAATCAGCACGGCAACCTGCACGCCGGCAACGTGAGATCTCCGGGCCACCCCGAGTCCAGCCCACCGGCCGCCCCGTTCCGCCCGATGCTCGCCGAGCTTGACGGCCGCCGGGCGGACTCCTCCGCCGCCGTCGTGGACATGGCGCCGCTTGGGGGCCGGCCGGGAGCCGGTCCGCGCACCCTTTCCTGGGCGGAACTGGCCGAACGTGTCGATCACCTGGCCGCCGGGCTGCGTTCCATTGGAGTACGCCCTTCGGACCGCGTGAGCCTGCTGGTACCGCCGGGCATTGAACTGACCTCGCTGATCTATGCCTGCCTTCGGCTGGGTGCCGTGGTCGTCGTCGCCGATGCAGGACTCGGCACAGCGGGCATGAGCCGGGCCATCAAGGGTGCCGGGCCGGCCTTCCTGATCGGCATCGAGCGCGCCTTGCTTGGTGCCCGTCTGTACGGCTGGCCGGGGATCCGGATCAGCGCCACCGAGCTGAGCGCGGCCAAGCGGCGGCTGCTCGGCGTCGCACACACCGTGCCGGAACTCCTCGCCGGGGGTAGCGCCGCCGCGGCCTGGGTCGAGTCAGCGGAGGTCGCGTCAGCGAGGGTCGCGTCAGCGGGGGTCGAGTCAGCGGGGGTCGAGTCAGCCAGGAGTGAACCAGCCGAGACCGATCCAGATGCCGCCGCGGCTGTGCTCTTCACCTCCGGTTCCACCGGGCCGGCCAAGGGAGTCGTCTATACACAACGCCAGCTCTCGGCCATGCGGGACACGTTGAAAAACACCTATAACCTGCACGCTGGAACCGCCCTAGTGGCCGGCTTTGCCCCGTTTGCACTGCTCGGACCGGCCCTGGGCGCTACCTCCGTCACCCCGGACATGGACGTTACGGCTCCCGCCACACTCACGGCCGCTGCTCTCGCCGATGCTGCTGCCGCGGTGCAGGCCACCGCGGTGTTTGCCTCCCCCGCCGCCTTGGTCAACGTCCTGGCAACGGCACCGGAGCTTACCGCGGGGCAACGCCGGTCGTTGGCCCATGTGACGCTGTTGCTTTCCGCCGGGGCCCCGATCCCCGAACCGCTGCTGGCGCAGGTCCAGAAACTCGTTCCCGACGCCACGCTGCACACGCCGTATGGCATGACCGAAGCCTTACCGGTCACGGACATCAGCCTGGCCGAAATCCGTGCCGCCGGTCCCGGCAACGGCGTATGCGTTGGCACCGCGGTCTTCGGCTCAGAGGTGGCCATCACTGTCCTGCAGGCAAGCGGGACCGTCTCCGACGAAGTAACCGCGGCCCCCGACATTACCGGCGAAATCATCGTCCGCGGCGCACACGTCAAGGACAGGTACGACAGGCTCTGGATCACTCAGGAGCACAGCGCGTCCGTTCCCGGCTGGCACCGCACCGGAGACGTCGGCCATCTGGACAGCGTTGGCCGGCTCTGGGTCGAAGGCCGGCTTGGCCATATTCTGACCACCGCCGCTGGAATTCGCACTCCGGTAGCCGCAGAACAGCGGGCCGAAACGGTCGACAGCGTCAAAAGGGCCGCCGTCGTCGGCATCGGTCCTGCGGGAGCACAGGTGGCCGTGGCCGTCATCGAAACAGTTCCGCGTGCCAAGACCAGCGCCCTGGCCTCCGCCGAACTCGCCCGGCACGTCCGCGACGCTGTATCTTCGGACGCAGCCGTGTCTTCGGGCGCAGCCGTGTCTTCGGATGGAGCCGGGTCGGGGCTGGACCTGGCCGCAGTGCTGGTAGTCCCTGCCGTGCCTACGGACATCCGGCATAACTCCAAAGTCGACCGCACAGCTCTGGCGGCCTGGGCCGGCACTGCGCTGGCCGGTGGGAGAATGCGCACGCCGTGAGCACCAAACCCACAGTGCTCGTCACCGGCGCCAGCGGATTGCTTGGCGGGGCCGTGGCACAGTTGCTGCTGGACACCGGCTACGCGGTACGAACCTTCCAACGCCGTCCGGCTGCCGACCAGCTGGAGTTTGTGCAAGGCTCCGTCACGGACCCGGAAGCTGTCGACCGTGCCGTGGAAGGCGTTGACGCGGTGATTCACCTCGCGGCCAAGGTCTCTTTCACCGGTAGCTGGAGCGAGTTCGCCGCCATCAACATCGACGGTACGGGCAATCTCCTCGTGGCGGCCAGGCGCGCCGGTGCCCGCGACTTCGTTTTCGTCTCCTCGCCCTCCGTGGCACACTTGGGCAGCTCGATCGTCGGCTCCCCGGCCGGCATCGCAGATCCCGAGCACGCACGGGGACACTATGCACGGTCCAAGGCTGCCGCCGAGCTGCTGGCCCTGGCCGAGGATTCTGCAGCGTTCCGCGTGGCTGCCATCCGGCCGCACATTGTCTGGGGCCCGGGAGATACCCAACTGGTGGAACGAGTGATTGAACGCGCCAGGGCCCGGCGGCTGCCATTGCTGGACCACGGAACGGCGCTGATTGACACCACTTACATCGACAATGCAGCGGCTGCGATCGTCCGCGGACTTGAACGGATGGACCACGCACACGGCCAGGCGCTGGTCATTACGAACGGCCAGCCGCGCCCCATTGCCGAACTTATTGCCGGCATCTGTACCGCGGCCGGGGTAGCCGTACCGGGCTGGTCCGTACCGGGCTGGCTGGCAAGAGGCGCCGGGTCCGGAATCGAAAAAGCCTGGACCGCCGCCGGGCAGCGCGGCTGGGTCCACGATGAACCGCCGATGACGCGCTTTATGGCCGAGCAGCTCTCCACCGCGCACTGGTTCGACCAGCGGCACACACGCGAGGTGCTGGACTGGGTGCCGCAGGTCAGCGTGGCCGAGGGGATGGAGCGCCTAAAGGCCTACTACGGTCGGGGTGGAGAACGGAACGCTTCCCCGAGGCTCTGACGGGGTAAGCAGCCAGGATGACTGCCACAGGCACCGATAGATTTGTGGGGCCGACGGTATTCGTGTCGCGACCCGTGGCTACCAGCGCCCGTTCCGTGGACGGGGCTGGCACACTGGACAGCTAAAGGATGACCTGTTCATGAAGGAGTCCCGGCGGATCCGGGTCTGCAGGCCCAGCGCTGCGCAGCGTGCGCACGGCTCGCCCTCCTGTCCGTAGGCGTTCAGCGACCGGGCAAAATATCCGGACGCACCATTGACATTGACATATAAGGAGTCGAAGCTCGTGCCTCCGGCGTCCAGCGCCAGCCTCATCACATCCCGGGCTGCATCCACTACCCGCTGGGCATCGGACCGGCGCAGGGTCTCCGTGGGACGGGCAAAATGCACCTTGGCCAGCCACAGGGCTTCATCGGCATATATATTGCCAATCCCGGAGATCAGGCTCTGGTCCAAAAGAGCACGCTTCAATCCCGTCTTGCGCGATCGAATCCTCTGGTAGAAAGCCTCCTGGGAGAAGGCCGGGTCCAACGGATCACGGCCAATGTGGGCAGCCTCCGCAGCGATCAGCGGCAGGGAGAGCGCCGATTGCCCGCCCGGGAGCCCGTCCGCCGTCGGAATCAGTGCAGTGACGAACAACCCGCCGAAAATCCGCTGATCCACAAATCGGAGTTCCTCCGGCGCATCCTCGACGCTGGAAAGAGTCAGACGGACTTTTAGGTGCTTCTCGTCCGGCTGCGAAGGGTCCTGCATAAGCAGCTGTCCGCTCATGCCCAAGTGCGCCATCAGCGCAGTGTGGGGCACCCTGTCGTCGTCCACCCTGTCGTCGTCCGCGCCGTCGCCCTTCGCCCTGTCACTGAGCGGAAGCCACAGGAACTTGCCGCGGCGCACCACATCCAGCACCCTCGCACCGATCAGGTTGCCGCGGAAATCCTCCACGCCGAGGGCATGGCGGCGAATCGACCGTGGATCCGGGACCTGAACGGCCGTGATGGTCCGGCCGGTGACCCAGCGTTCAAGTCCCCGCCGGACCACCTCAACTTCGGGAAGCTCCGGCACGCCTAGACGGAGCCCGCAGGGTGGCTGGTGGGGAAGCGCGCTGCAAGGACTTTCCAGGCGTCGGCCGCGGCTTCCTGCTCCGCTTCCTTCTTCGAATTCCCCGTGCCGGTGCCGTAGTCGAGGCCGCCGATCTGGAGGACGGCGACAAAAGACCGCGCATGATCCGGGCCCGAGCCGGTGACCACGTACTGCACCGGACCCAGATGCCTACTCGCGGCGATCTCCTGGATGTTGGTCTTCCAATCCGTACCGGCGCCGAGAGCGCCGGCATCCAACAGGAGTGGACCCACCAGTCTCATCACCAACTGCCGAGCGGTCTCGAGATCGTTGGACAGGTAAGTTGCACCGATCAGGGCTTCCATGGTGTCCGCCAGAATTGACGACTTGTCCTTGCCATTGGTCAGGCGCTCGCCCGCACCGAGGTAGATGAATTCGCCAATACCGAGTTTACGGCCCAGCCCAGCCAGTGCCCTGGTACTGACCACAGCCGAACGCCGCTTGGCCAAATCCCCCTCGGGCAGACCCGGATTATCCCTGTACAAAGCGTCCGTCACCGAGAAACCCAGAATGGAATCGCCGAGAAACTCCAGACGCTCGTTCGTGGGAATCCCGCCGTTTTCATATGAATAGGAGCGGTGCGTCAGGGCAAGACAAAGCGTCTCGGCGTCGATATCGACGCCGAGACGCTTCAGCAGCAGTTGGTGCGCGGCCTGCAGCTCAGGCAGGGCCTGAATTTGCTTGCCCGCCGCATCACCGGCAGGATACTTCATCGCCTGAGTCTTAGACGTCAGCGACCTTGCGACCCTTGTACTCAAGGTACAGCGCGGTTCCGGCTGAGTCGGTGACGACCTTGGCCTGGTGCGGCATGCTGTAGGTCACGCGACCGTTTTCAACGGTCTTGACCAGGGCGGGAGCAGTGGCTTTCCACTGAGACCGGCGGGCATGTGTATTCGAGCGGGACATTTTCCGCTTGGGAACAGCCACGGCTAACTCTTTTCTCTCTCGACGAACCGGGGTTTTCCCCAGGTTCTAATTCAGTTCGTGATCTAACTGTCTTTGCCGGTTAAGCCTTGTAGGGCGGCCCAGCGAGGGTCCAGGACCTCGTGGTGGTGCCCCGGCTCATCCACCAGATGGATTCCGCATTCGGAACACAATCCCTGGCAGTCTTCCCGGCACACCGGCTGGAACGGCAGCGCTGTTACCACTGCGTCCCGCAACACCGGTTCGAGATCGATCGCATCGTGCTCGATCCAACGTTGCTCTTCTTCGTCCTCCCCTGCGGGGGCACCGTTGTTGGACGGCTCCCCATAGGAGAAAAGTTCCTGCACATTGACCTCAAGGCCATACGCAAGGGGATCCAGGCAGCGGGCACATTCACCCGTCACTTCGACGGATGCGGTACCGGATACCAGAATTCCTTCGTGTACGCCCTCCAGCCTCAGATCCAGATCCATTGAGGACCCTTCCTGAACGCCAATGATCGGCACCCCGAAATCCTTCGGTGTGGCCACGCTTTCCTGCAGGGTCCGCATGCTGCCTGCACGCCCGATGTCCTTAACCATAACGACTAAAGACGAGCCCGGGTCCAGGCGATTGCCCAACTTGGTTGCGCTAATGAGAACTCCTGTAGAACATATGACCGACGTATCATCTTAGCCTGAAACCGGCGCCGGACCCAAAAGATGGTCCAGGAAACGTAGGAATCCGGCCAAGCGGCCCTCACCAGCTTACTGCCCGGGGGCCGTACCGTTGTCAGGCGCGCCCGTGAGCAGCCGCCGATATACGGACTTGGGCACATAGTCGGAGACGTCTCCACCGAGCTTTGCCACTTCCTTGATCAGAGTGGAAGACAAATGCAGGTATCGGCTGTCTCCCGGCAGGAACACCGTTTCCACGCCGTTGAGCTGCCGGTTCATGGTCGCCATCGGCAGTTCATAGTCGAAGTCTGACGACGAGCGCAGACCCTTGACGATGGCAGAGGCTCCGCGATCGCGGCAGTATTGCGCCAGCAGCCCCTCACCCATCGGTTCGATAATGATGCCGCGAATCGCGGCGAACGTCTCGCTGGCCATCTTCAGCCGCTCGTCCAGCGTAAAGAGATATTTCTTGGCGTAGTTGGTGGAAACCGCGACAATAATCTCGTCAAAAAGACCCGAGGCACGGGCAATAACCTCAAGATGACCGTTATGGATGGGGTCAAAGGAACCTGGACATACTGCGCGTCGCATACCCTCGAATCTAGCCCATCACCGCTTCGGGAACATGCTAGCGCGCAGCGATACGATTGAATGACACGGCAGGGACCGTACGTTACGGCCCACAACGTAAGCCCGGCACAATGAATTCGAGGACCAAGCATGAACGCACCGTGGCAACGGACGGCACAGGGCGCCAACCTGCTGGGAGCCGACGGGTCCCTGGGCGTGACCATCTTCGAGGAAATCACGGCTCTGGCACAACAAACCGGCGCCATTAACCTCGGTCAGGGCTTTCCGGACGAAGACGGCCCGGCATCCATTAAAGAGGCCGCCCGTGCTGCCATCGCTGCCGGAGAAAATCAGTACGCCCCGGGCAAAGGAACGTTAGAGCTGCGGACCGCAATAGCCGCTCATCAGGAGCGCTTTTATGGCCTCCTGCCGGATCCGGAGACGGATATTATTGTCACCACCGGGGCTACGGAAGCCATCGCGGCCACCTTGCTGGCGCTGACAGGACCGGGAGATGAGGTGCTGACGTTCGAGCCCTTCTACGACTCGTACGGTGCGGTCATCGGACTTTCCGGCGCAGTACACACCACGGTTCCCCTGCTGGCGCCGGATTTTCAGCCGGATCTTGCCACCTTGGAAGCGGCCTTCTCCGAGCGGACCAGAGTAGTTCTGGTCAACAACCCGCACAACCCCACAGGAGCCGTCTTCCCGCGTGAGGTGCTGAGCAAGATCGTGGCGCTGGCGGCGAAGTTCGACGCCGTCATCGTCACCGATGAGGTCTACGAGCACCTCACCTTCGGCGCCAGGCACATCCCCGTCGCCACACTGCCCGGAGCAGCGGAACGCACGCTGACTATCTCGTCCGCCGGCAAAACCTTTTCCTTTACCGGCTGGAAAGTCGGCTGGCTCAGCGGACCGGCCCAGCTGGTCTCCGCGGTACGCACCGTCAAACAGTTCCTCAGCTACAGCTCCGGAACACCCTTCCAAAACGCGATAGCCGGCGGATTGGGCCTCGGGGACGATTTCTACCGGGGTATTGCTACCGATTTGGCCCATAAACGCGACGTCCTTAGCAACGGTCTGCAGACGGCAGGGCTCAAAGTCCTGCCGTCGCAGGGCACCTACTTCGTCGTCGCGGATACCGCTGCCCTTGGCATCACCGATGCCATTGCCCTGGCGAGGCGGCTTCCATCGTTGGTCGGCGTCGCGGCCATCCCGGTTCCGGTTTTCTGCCATGCCGAGGGCGCAGAACGCACCAAGTCGCTCCTCCGTTTTGCCTACTGCAAGAGACTTCCGGTGCTGGAAGAAGCGGCGGCCAGGCTGTCCACGTTGCAGGAGCGGCTCTAAGGCGTGGCGGGCAATTCACGGTATCTGCGCACTTCGGGACAGCACGCCACGATCACACCCGACGGATGGACTCAGGGAGCGTTTATTTTGAGCATCGGAGGGGCGGAGCAGTCGCACGTTGACCTGGCCAGGCCGGAAGAAATCTTTTACGAGTACCTGCGCCGGATCGGGCACTTGGTCGACTTGGTTGCCCCAACAGGCCAGCCCATCGCTGCTTTGCATCTGGGCGCCGGCGCCCTCACGCTGGCCCGCTACATCCAGGCCACCAGGCCCGGGTCAGTGCAGCACGCCGTCGAACTGGAGCGCGAGCTCCTTGACTACGTTCTGCAGCAGCTCCCGCTCCCCGCTGGCAGCACACTGACCACGCACATCGGCGACGCGCGGGAAGTAATGAAACAGCTGGCACCGGACCTTTCCTTCGACGTCATCATCCTGGATATTTTTTCCGGCCCGGAAGCCCCGGAGCACATCGCCTGCACCGAGTTCTATCAGGAAGCGATCGCCCGACTCAGGCCCAGTGGGGTGCTGGTTGTCAACGTCGGTGACGAACCTGCGCTGACCTTGGTGCGCAGTCAGGTCAGTGCCTTGCGCCGCGCATTGGCGGACACACGGATGAGCCCGCAGGACTCCCCCGTTGGCAATGTAGCGGCCTTTGCCGAGACGGGAATGTTTGCCGGGCGCTACCCCGGAAACATCATTCTCATCGGAACTACCGGCCGATGGCCTTCCACCTGGACTGCTGAACTAACAGCTCGAGGGCCTCACCCCGCAACTGTTCTCACCGGAGTCGAGCTCGACCCCATCGCAGGTGGAGCTCCACTCAACGGCTAGATCAACGGCTAGATCACGACTAGATTGCGGCCGCCCGCTGCGCCTTGCACAGCACCTCGGCTGCTTCGGTGCTGCTGTCCGGCTGCGCCTGGGAGCTGGCAGCGGAACCTGTCCGGATATCGGCTCCGGCATTGGCGCTGGCTTCGGAGCCCGGACCGGCTGCGATGGGCGGCAGGGTCTCCGGCGCTCCAGGCCCGGGCGGGTTGAAGTAGGTGTTGCGCCGGGGCGTTCGGGAAGGATCTATTTCCGGCGGCGCGAGCCAATACGGGATGCCTTGTTTCATTAGGATTTTCCAAAAATCTTCGTGAAGGAGGTGGTGATCGTAAGTACACACCAACGCTCCATTCCGGACATTGGTGACGCCATTGTTTTCCCAGAATTTCACATGATGACATTCGCACCAGGCCGCCGGCATCGTACAGCCCGGTCTACTGCACCCTTTGTCCCGCGCAATCAAAGCCAGCCGCTGCGCTCTGGTATGAAGCCGTCGTGCCCGTCCCTGCTCGAGGACTTCCCCTGCCCCGCCGAGAACGACTGGGATCAGATCCGCGTTGCAGGCCAGCTCCCGCACATTTTCGGCCGACACTGCACCGGAGAACATGAACTGTCCGGCACGTCGTCCAAAGACCAGTTTGTCGAAGAGCTCCTGGTAATCGACTGTGACCAGGACCTGGGGCCGGTTACCACCCGTCTCCGGCAGTTCCCCGCCCCGCAGCGCGATCCCGCACGCGCCGGTCAGCGCATCAAGGAGTTTTTGCGGACGGGTCCGTTGGTCCATGGCCCTTTGTTCAAGGGACTGCGTGCGTGGGTTCGTACCGGTGTTCATTGTTGTCAGCAAGACCTCATACTGTGGCTGGGTCGCGAAGATCTCCAGGTGGTGCAGGCCCCGGTACATTCCGTGGTCGTGGACGCCTTGCCTGATTGCTATTTCTTCGGCGGTTGGTTCGCCGGCCTGCTGGTCAATCTGCAGTTCCCGTTCTCTGGCGTCCCGAGCCAAGGTGTCCGGGTCGGTGATCCGGGCCCGAGCAGCCAGAGCCGTCTCCATCCCGGCCATCTGCTCCGGGGTTGCCTTGACCCGAACGGTGTTGAGCGCCCGCACAGCCATATTCATTGTCTCTTGGGATACTGCACCGTCAGCCGCAGCATCGGCAAGAGCACGGTATACCGGAGCTTCCGTTATACCGTCAGGTGACCAGCCCGGCAGGAGATCCCGGCCCAGAAGAACTCGTCGATTTGCGGCTGCCCGGGAAATCCGCAACCGGTCGATCAGCAGGTCCTGGACCCTCCGATACGGCGATTTCCGTCCCACCGGGGCATCCCAGACGAATTTTGTGTCGATACCGCCTGTCGCGGCCAGATTTTGCGTATCAATGGCGTGTGCCGCCGTGACCTGATTGAGCTCGACCAGGCGAGAGAATTGCTCGATTAGTTCTGCCGCGGCCAGCAAGGGCGCTTTGTTCATCAGTGGTGCGGCTGCTGCGAAGGAGGTGGTAAATGCCGCGAGCACGGTCAGAGCGACCTGTGCGTCCGCGATACCCACCACACCGGCGACACCGGCACGGGCCGCCATTTCTCCTTCTGTTCCCATAACAACAACACTAGGCAAATGCATGGCTACTATCAGCGCTCACCGGGCGAATGTGAATGCGTGAACGCCGGATGGAGCCTGTGCAGGAACAGAGGGTCGAAGATCCCACCCGCCAATGGAGGACGCGAAAAGATAGGTAGACTCCTGAAGGCTTTATCGACACCAACTTCCGGGGGAACTACATGCTTAAGCTGATGCCGATCTATGGCACGCGTCCGGAAGCGATCAAAATGGCTCCGATCATCAAAGCCATTCAGGCGTCACCGGATTTCGACTGCGTGGTCACGGTAACCGGTCAGCACCGGGAAATGCTGGACCAGGTCAACGAACTCTTCGGCATCGCCCCGGACCACGACTTGAACATCATCGCGCCCCGGCAGACACTGAACTCGATCATGGCTAAAACCGTCACCGGACTGGACGCCCTGTTTGAAGCCGGTGCACCCGACGCCGTCATTGTCCAAGGTGACACCACCACATCGACGGCGGCAGCCATCGCCGCATTCTACCGGGGTATCCCAGTCGTCCACGTGGAAGCAGGACTGCGCAGCGGGGACCTTTTCTCCCCGTTCCCCGAAGAGGGCAACCGGAAAATCTCCAGCCACATTTCCAGCCTCCATCTGGCCTCGACCTCGGTCAGCAAAGCCAACCTGCTCCGGGAAAACATCAACCCCGAGGACATCGTCCTTACGGGCAACACCGTCATCGACGCGCTTCTGGAAACAGTCGACAAGAACGTCCCCTTCCAGGATCGGGCCCTGCAGGATCTAGCCGAGACCGGAAAGGAAATCCTGTTGGTGACCACGCATCGGAGGGAAAACCAGGGCAACACCATGGACGGCATCGGACGCGCCCTGGCCCGCATCGCCGACGCCTACCCGGACCTAACCATCGTCCTGCCGGTGCATAAAAACCCAGCCGTCCGCGAAGCCGTCCTCCCGGCCATCACCGGCAAACCAAACGTGATCATCACCGAACCCCTTGGCTACGGTGCGTTCACCCGGCTGCTGTCGCTGGCCCACATCGTCCTCACCGATTCCCGCGGTGTCCAGGAACAAGCCCCTAGCCTTGGCAAGCCCGTGCTGGTAATGCGGAACAACACAGAACGCCCCGAAGCTGTCTCCGCCGGCACCGTAAAGCTGATCGGCACGGACGAATCCGTCATCGTCACAGAGGTCGCGACGCTGCTCGATGACGCGGCAGCCTATTCGGCGATGGCCAACGCCGTGAACCCCTACGGGGACGGACACGCCGCTGCCCGTTGCCTCGCCGCCATAGCCCAACTCCTCAACGTAGGCAGCCGACTCCCGGACTTCAACGACAACTGAACGACGACGTGCGCGCGGCAAGTTTCGCGCCAGCAGGCGAGTGGTGACTCACCCAGCGTCAACTGCGCGAAGGATTTTAGTCCCTGCGACCGACCGGCACGTTGCCTCGTTCGAAATGTTGCCTGCAGTGCCGGCAGTGCAATCAATGCATGCACTGCAGGCAAGTTCTCTCAATGACCTGGCAGACGTCCCTAACCAGACCCGCAGTCCCTCCGAGGCGTGCAAATTCTGAGCCGAGCGGGAGGTTCACGAAGCAGCGGCGGCGAAGCTCCGGGTGGTTTTGGACCGTCGGCCGGGCGGGTAACACCCACCTCAGGTCAGTCCTTTGCGGAGGAAGCCTTCTGCAGCGTCGATTTAGTCGGCTGGCTCGGCGAACCAGAGCCGGGTTTCGCCGTACTTCTTCTCTGCGAAACGTTCGACGGCGGCGGGCCAGGTTGGTTCCGGCGACCGGGTGGAGCGTTCCAGCACCACGACGGCGGCGGGCGAGAGGTTGGGTGCCAGCGCGGCCAGAGCGGTGGTGAGCTCAACTTCGCCAAGGGGGTAGGGCGGGTCCATGAAGACCAGGTCCCACTGGTCCACGCCGGCGTCCCTTATGCGCCCCAGAAACGACTCGACTTTGGACCGCTGCACGGATACCACCTTGCGTCCCAGAACGTCGTTGATGGTGGCGGCGTTGCGCTGGCAGATGGCCGCAGCACCGCCGTCGTACTCGACGAGTTCCACGCTGGCGGCTCCGCGGCTGGCGCTTTCCACGCCCAAGGAACCGGATCCGGCGAACAGATCCAGCACGTGCGCCCCGGCCAGGGCGTCCATGGATTCCAGCCGGGAGAACATCGCCTCCTTGACCCGGTCCGTGGTGGGACGGGTCAGCGTGCCAGGCACGGAGGCGAGCGGCGTGCCCCCGGCCACGCCGGCAATTATCCGCGTCACTGCAGGTTTCCTTTCGCGCTGGTCATCAGGGGGCCGCCGGTTTTCCTTGTTACAGGAGCGTGCTCGATACCGCGGCTCGCCATGGTCACCGGTCCGACCCGGACGGCTGGCTTAACCGCGTTCAAGGAAGGCCTCTTTCTCGGGGTTTAGATAGGCCTCAATGGCAGCTTCCAATGCCGAATACTCACGCAGCTGCGGGTCCTTGCGCACAATCTCCGCCGCGTCCTCGCGGGCCTGGGCGATGATGTCCTCGTGCGCCAGCACGCGCAGCAGCCGCAGGGTGGAGCGGCCGCCTGACTGCGAGGCGCCCAGGATGTCTCCTTCGCGGCGGAGCTTGAGGTCTTCCTGCGAGAGAACGAAGCCATCGGTGGTGGCGGCGACGGCGTCCAGTCGGCGGCGGCTGGGGTGCGGCGGTTCCAGCGCGGTCACCAGCAGGCAGGTTCCCGGCAGTCCCCCGCGGCCTACGCGGCCCCGGAGCTGATGCAGTTGGGAAATGCCGAACCGGTCTGCGTCCAGGATGACCATCATCGTCGCGTTGTGCACGTCCACGCCCACCTCGATCACGGTGGTCGAGACCAGGACATCGACGTCGCCGGCGACGAACGCGGCCATGGTGTCGGCCTTTTCCTCGGTGTCCAGCCGGCCGTGCAGGGCTTCGATCCGGGTGCCAGCCAGGGCGGCCTCGGTGCGGAGTTGTTCGACGACGGCGGTCACCTCGGCGAGGTCCGGTCGCGACGCGTTAACCGGGCGTCCCGCTGAATTTCGTCCGTCGATGGAGGCCGCCTGCCGCCCGGTCGGGACCCCGGACAACAGCGGTTCCGCATCGCCGTCGCGGTCATAGCCGCCCTTGTAGCCGGCGTCGTCACCGCGCTCGTAGTCGGCATCGCCGCCGCCGTCGTCACCGCCGTCGCTGTCGTCACCGATTTTGGGACAGACCACGTACACCTGGTGGCCGGCGTCGATCTCCTCCCGCGCGCGGCTCCAGATCCGGCGCACCCAGCCGGGATTTTCCACCAGCCCCACCTGATGGGTGGAAATTGGTGCGCGGCCGGCCGGGAGTTCGCGCAGCACGGACATTTCCAGATCGCCGAAGACCGTCATCGCAACGGTCCGCGGAATCGGTGTGGCGGTCATAACCAAAAGGTGTGGGGGCTTGTGTGCCTTGTTGCGCAGGACGTCGCGCTGCTCCACACCGAAGCGGTGTTGCTCGTCCACCACGATCAGGCCAAGGTCAAAGAACCGCACGTTATCCGACAGCAGTGCGTGGGTGCCGATGATGATTCCCGCGGTGCCGGACGCGGCATGCAGCAGGGCCCGTTTGCGTGCTGCGGCCGGCATTGAGCCGGTCAGTAACGTGACCTGCGTTCCGGCTGGCACATCACCGTTCGCATCCCCAATGGCATCGCCGGTAGCCCCGCCCAGCAGGCCGCCGAGGATGCCGTCGGCGGCCAGTGGACCTAAAATGGCCCGGATCGATTGGTAATGCTGCGCGGCAAGGACCTCGGTGGGAGCCAGCAGGGCAGCTTGGCCGCCGGAATCGATGACCTGAAGCATGGCACGCAGGGCCACCACCGTCTTGCCGGAACCCACCTCGCCCTGCAGCAGCCGGTTCATCGGATGGTCCACCGACAGTTCCGCAGCCAGCACATCGCCCACGGACTGCTGCCCCGGGGTCAGGGTGAAGGGCAGTGCGGCATCAAAGGCCGCGAGCAGCCCGTCCGCCGCTCCCCGCCTCGCGGTGGCCTCCTCCGCGGCCGTCTGCGCCCTACGCCGCACCAGGGCGGTCTGCAGCACCAGGGCCTCCTGGTAGCGGAACCTGTCCCGGGCCCGCTGCCAGTCCCCGGGCTCGGACGGCGAATGGATCTGGCGGAACGCATCCTCCAGATCCATGAACTTCTCCCGGCGCACAATCTCCAGCGGCAACGGGTCGCGCAGCCGGCTGAAGTCCACCGTGGCCAGCACCGTCTCCACCACACGCTGAATTTTCCAGCTCGGCAGCTTTGCCGTGGCGGAATAGACCGGCAGGGGCCGCTGGGCATGGAATTCCGCCTCGTGCCCGGCCAGCTCATCATCGGGGAGCAGCTCGAAGAGCGGGTTGGTCAGAGTGCGCGCGTGGTTGTAAACGGTGACCTTGCCGGAAAACAGCGCCAGCGCACGGGGCCGCAGCTCCTTTTCGGCCTTGAATCCATTAAAGAAGCTGATTTTCAGGCCGGCCAGCGCGCCCGTGTCGTCGGTCACCACCACGTCAGTAATGAAGCCCTTGCGCTCGCGCATTCTGCGCTTGGTCACGGAGAGCACCCGGGCCATGATGGTGACGTCCTCATTGACCGGAATCTTGTCAATCGGCGTCAGCTCGCCACGGTTGAGGTAGCGCCGTGGGAAGTAGTTCAACAGCTCACCTACGGTGGTCAGCCCCAGGTGCTTCTCCAGGCTGGTGGCGGAGGCCTTGCCGATCAGCCGGTCCAGCGGCAGGGCAAACTCTGCCGGACCGGTCGGCTGCGCTCCGGTCGGGGACGACGACGGCGGCAGCGGGTCAGCCGAGCTCATGGGTATCGGGACTTAAAACGGATTCGGGCAACAGGACAGAGCTGGCAGGCCTTGCCGGAAATTCCGTACCTTCCGTGGCACTCCGGGCTGCCTCCTCGGCGTCCCGGTCGATGGCGCTCAGCTGTATCACGGAGACGTTGATCGGATCCCCGGCCGCGTGGATCAGCTCCAGCGCGGGACCGGATTCGGGTACGTGCACGTGCAGCCGCCAGCGGTAACCGCCGTCGAGCTCGCCCACCGCAGACAGTGCGCTCATGATCACCGAATCCCCCAGCTCGTCGAGCTGCATCCGCAACCCGGCGGCCGCTAACGGCGAAAGACTAATGGTGCACATAATCTCAACGCCCCGGATTTCGGGCATGTTCGCGTGGATGTGCGGATCCTGCACGTCATAACCGGACAGCCCGTCCACCAGCTCGGCGTCCAGTTCCTGCCCCAGCACCGCCGAGCGCAGGCAATCCAACACCAGTAGCAGGCCTACTCCGCCGGCGTCGACCACTTTTGCTTCCCGCAGTGGAACCAGCTGGCTCTCCGTCTGCACCACCGCATTCAACGCGGCCTGCACCGCAGCATCAAGGGCCAAGGCCAGGGCATGGTTGCTGTCATCGCCGTGCTGCGCCGCTTCCGCCGCTGATGCCGCATCGGCGCTGGCCTCCAGCACCGAGAGCATGGTGCCCGGCAATGGCTCGCTGAGGGCGGACCACGCCCGGATCTGCGCACGCTGCAGACCGGCCGCCAGCAGCGGCGCGCTGAGCCGGGTAGACCCGATCAGCGGCTCCGCCAGGGCTGCGAGAAACACCGAGAACAACGTCCCGGAATTGCCGCGGGCGCTCTCCATTGCTGCACGCCCGGCCACGGCAAGCACCGCGCCCACATCTGCCAGCTCCAAGTCATGGATGGCGGCCGACGCAGCGCGCACGGTCAGGTAGAGGTTGGTCCCGGTGTCCCCGTCCGCCACCGGGAAAATGTTAATTGCGTTCAGCCGGTCGCTGTGGTTGCCCAGCGTCTCTTCGGCCTTGGCCAGCCAGCGCCGGACGGCAGCTGCGTTGGCGGCAATTTTAGACTGCAAAATGATCCCATCCCACGGTATCCGCAGCTATCCCTGCGATTGTCACCGACGGTGCGGACTCGATTGTCTGCCCGCCGGGCATTACCGAGCCTATCGCAGTGAAGCCCTCCGGGAGCGTTACGCCGGGCGGAAATGTGGCCAAAAGTCCATGGTCTTCTCCGCCGCCGAGCACCCAGTCCATCGGATCAGCGCCGAGCAACTCCGCGGTCCCGGCCAACGGGCGCGCCAGCTCGGCCAGGGCGGTCCGGTCCAGGTCCAGCGACACGCCGCTCGCTCCGGCCAGCCGCCCGGCGTCGCGGATCAGCCCGTCGGAAATGTCCAGCATGGCGGTAGCTCCGGCGAGGGCCGCTGCCGGGCCGGCAGCCAGTGGCGGCCGGGGACGGCAAAAGAGGGCGACGACATCGGGATGGGCGCCGTCGTCGTCGAACTTGGGGCCGTCGAACTTGGGGCCGTCGAACCTGGGGGCGTCGAACCGGCCGCCGTCCGCGTCGAACTGCCGGCCGCCGAACTGTTCGGCGAGCGCCCCGGGAGGGTTGCCGCCGTCGGCCTCGCTTTCCAGCACGGCCCAACCCGCCGCCGCATGCCCCACGGTCCCGGCCAGCGCCACCGTATCGCCGGGCTGCGCCCCGGAGCGCAGCACCGGCTTCCTGCCCTGCAGCGAGCCCAGCACCGCCACCGTCACCACAATTTCGCTGCCCCCGGAAAGGTCCCCGCCGGCCACCGAACAATCGGCGGCCCCCAGGTCCCGGATGGCCGCACTCAGCCCCTCCGCGAGCCCTTCCGCCCAGGACACCGGCGTGGTCTCCGGCAGCGTCAGGCTGACCACCAGTGAACTGGGAACGGCGCCCATCGCGTTGATGTCGCTGAGGTTCTGTGCCGCGGCCTTCCAGCCCACGTCGTACCCGGTGGAGGCGTAACCGTTAGGCCACTGCAGCCGGAAATCCCGGTCCTGGACTTGCGTGTCGATGGAGACCACCACTCGGCCATCCGGGGCCGCCACCACCGCCGCATCATCGCCGGGCCCCAACAGCACCGACGCGCTGCCCTCCAGCAGCGGAAAAATGCGCGCCAACAGCCCGGATTCGGAGAGCTCCCCTACTCGTAACGTCATGAGGCAACCGTATAACGGCCCACTGACTTTCCTCCTGAGCACTACATTTAATCCTGTGGCCAAATCAACCCTTCCCGCGCGCACCCGGACCCCCCACCTAGTCCTCGGGGTGTATCTCCTCGTCCTGGCTCTGATTGTCTTTTGGCCCAGCCACGTGGACAAACCCCTCGACGGCTGGCTCGACGACACGCTGCAGTTCCTGCATGAGCACGGCATCCCCGGCTGGGTCGACTACGTCTTCGTGGAATCGGCGTCCAACGTCGTACTGTTCATTCCGTTTGGCTTCCTCATCGCATCCATGCTCCCGCCGCGCCGTTGGTGGGCCGCCGTCATCATCGGATGTGCCGCGTCATGTTGCATTGAACTGGCCCAGTTGCTTTTCCTCAGCGGCCGCACCGCCAGCGTGGCGGACGTCGCCGTTAATACCTTGGGGGCAGCGATCGGGGCAGTCATCGCCTGGCTGGTGAGGCGGACGAAGCGGCGAACACCCAGCCAGCCCAGCTCCGCCGAGACGTACGGCCGGTAGCAGTAGCTGGTGCCGGCCCTCTAGCCCCGACCGCATTTTGACCCGTCCGGCGGGCGGTAGCCTTGAAGAATGCTCCAGCTCGTCCGCACCGGTCACCGGCACGCCTACTTTCCGTCCTTCCGGCTCCCCCGGCTGCTGACGCTGACGGCGATGGCCGCGGGCGCCGTCGTCGCCCTCTCCAGCTGTACTCCGGCAGTGGAAGTGTCGGCGGCACAAGACTCGGCGAACCCGGCCTGCGCACCGATGATGGTTGCGCTGCCGGATGTGTTGGGCGACGCCGCCCTTCGCCCGACGACGACGCAGGCCACCGCGGCCTGGGGAGACCCGTCACTGGTGGTCCTGCGCTGCGGCGTTGCTGTCCCGGGGCCGACGACGGACCGTTGCGTGGGCGTCAATGGCGTGGACTGGATCATTAAGCAGGATGCGTCGGCATGGACGCTGACCACGTACGGACGCACGCCCGCCACCGAGGTGGTCCTGGATCCGGACAAGATCCCGTCCAGCACGGTCTTAGCCCAGCTCTCCAGCGCCGCGGCGAAGATTCCAGCGCAGCGCAAGTGCCTCGGTGCCGCCGATGAGACCGCGGTGCCGACGAATTAAGTCCGGAGGCCTTTTGGCGTCGGATCGAATCACATCGGGCCGCTGCGGCGGCGACGAACCCGATCACGTCCATTTCTGTGACGGTGACGGACCAGGCGCTGGGGACTTCCACGCCAGACGGGCTCATGGGCCTGTCATTTGAAACAGATATGACGACGGATCCTCGATTTGACCCCGCGAATTCCGATTTTGCGGTGGGCCCTGGCCAGGGGCCCAGGGCCCCCAGGTAGCCAGGGGGCCCAGGGCCCCCTGGCTACCTGCTGCAAAGAGTGGAGAATGTTGAGGAATTTTGAAAGCCCAGCGGACGAAGCTGAGATGGATACCGAACTGTGACCCGTCGGCCTATAGGCACTCAAACTGGTTCAACTGTAAATATCATGGCTGCGCGGCCTACGCGACCTGGATGCTGCGTGGTCAAGGACCATGGGCTCAGGGTGATATCTTTTGCATACCGGGGGCTCACTGCATTTGATGGATACATCCTGTCTCAATTTGCCATGCCTGAAGACACTAACTGAGAGTTTTTTGACGTGGAGCTTAGCGATTACATACGGTTGATCCGGAAACGGTGGATTTCGATCCTCGCCGTGGCACTACTCGGACTGGCCGTCGCAGGCGCTTATACAGCTTTTCAAACGCCTAAGTACGACGCCAAGACGCAGTTGTTCGTCTCGGTGAAGTCCACGGACTCGCCGACGGATCTGATCCAGGGCAGCAGTTTCTCGGAAAAGCGAGTTACCTCCTACGTCAACTTGGCCACCAGTCCGCGCGTACTGCAGCCGGTCATCGATAAATTGCACTTGGACCTAACTGCAGAAGGTCTAAAAAGCCAGGTCACGGCCAGCGCTCCCCCACAAACCGTACTGATAGACATCAAAGTCACCAATACGACCCCCAAGTTGGCTGCAGCCATAGCGAACTCGACGGCGGACAGCCTCACGCAGGCCGTCCAGCAGGTTGAGGAAGGCTCCGTCGTCAAGCTCAGCACAATAGAGCCGGCAACCGAGCCGATATCCCCCTCGTCTCCCAAGGTGCCGCTCAATCTGGCGCTCGGTCTCGTCGTCGGCCTCCTTCTTGGTTTGAGTGTCGCAGTTCTCCGCCAGGTCTTGGACACCCGGGTTCGGACGGTCGAAGACATCGAGCGGATAACTACCGCCGCGGTGCTGGGGCGCTTTGCCGCCGAGGATGGCATTGCTGCGGCTCCGCTCGTCACTCAGCAGGACCCCTATAGCCCCCGCGCCGAGAGCTTCCGCCAGCTGCGCACGCACCTGCAATTCACCAACATCTCAGGCGGGTCACAGTCGATCGTCGTAACTTCAACGATTCCGGGTGAGGGGAAATCCACCACCGCCGTCAACCTCGCCATCATGCTCGCCGAAAGCGGCAGCAAAGTGCTATTGGTGGATGCCGACCTCCGGCGCCCGCGGATAGCAAATATGCTCGGCTTGGAAAGTTCGGTAGGTCTCACGACTGTACTGAGCGGTCGGGTCACAGCCGAAGACGCGCTGCAGACCTGGGGTGCGGAAGAATCTCTGCACGTACTCACATCCGGTCGCACTCCACCCAACCCCAGCGAGCTGCTGGGATCACCCAACATGCACGCCCTGATCCGGCAAATGGAACAGCAGTATGACGTCATCATCATTGATTCGCCACCGCTGCTGCCCGTGACAGATCCTGCCGTGTTGGGCGCGGCTGTCAGCGGCATTCTGCTGGTCATCAGTACCGATGGGCATGTCCACAAGGAACAGTTGAGTCAGGCCATCAGCAACATTAATGCCGTGGACGCTAAACTTTTGGGCCTGGCGCTAAACCGCGAGGAAATAAAGCACGGCACCTACTCCTACTATGATTACCGGCCGGACCACGTCGTAAGCAGTAAAAAACAGGTGACTCGAAAGTCAAGCGACCGAGATCTGGCTTCCAGCCTGCGCCGCGGGAACTGATGCTGCTGTGTCCAAGCCCTTGCGCATCCTCACCGTTTGCACCGGCAATATCTGCAGGTCTCCGGTAGCAGAACGCCTGTTACAGTCCGGACTTGATGCGCTGCAACCCGGAGCCTTCTCCGTTCGCAGCGCCGGAACGGGGGCTCTGGTCGGAGAGCCAATGCAGCCTGAATCCGCTGCCCTAATAAGCCGAATGGGTGGGCGTGCGGATGAGTTTGCTGCCCGCCAGCTGACACCGGCCACTTTGGCGGGGGTGGATCTGGTACTGACCATGGCAGTTCACCATCGCGGGCTGGTCCTGGACATCGACCCGGCCATGTTGCGTAGAACCTTTACGATTCGTGAGTTCTCCAGGATTACTGCCGAGCTTCATTCTCCACAGAGACAGCCGACGCCTTTCCAAGGCATGACCCCAGAACTACGGCGGGCAGCACGGGCAGTCCTCTCCGGTCAAAGTGCGCCCGACGTTCTGCGGAACTTTGAATCTGGCAGCGGAAGCCACGTGCCGCCGCCGTCCGCCGGCCTGCCAGAGGGCAACGCTTTGGACCGGCTTCGCCGGGCCGCGGAACATGCCACCGCAGTAAGGGCAAAGCTCGTTTCGAAGAATACCGGTGACAGCGACGTCGTGGATCCGTACCGAAAGAACGAAGCGGCTTGGCAGCGGATGGCCGACCAGTTGCTACCGGCCATTGACAGCATCATTGCGTACAGCGGTGGCGGGAGATTTGAATTATAAATCTGTACAAGTGGGGCAACTGGGCCCGCCTACGAATAGAAGGGTAAGTAGTGGGGGAAAAGCTGGACTGGCGACGAAAATATACTCGGCGCCTCACAATCGTTGATGCATGTGTAGCCGTTTGGGCTGTAATGGGTGCATTCCTGATCCGCTTCGGTATCGGTGACGGGTTCGCCACGAAGGACACCACCTGGAACTATGCGGTCTTCGCCATAGCGCTGGCCGTGGTGTGGTGGGTAATGCTGGGTGCTTGGGGTAGCCGAAACCCAACGATTCTTGGCTCGGGATCGGATGAATACAAACGAATTGCATCGGCTTCGTTGTGGCTCTTCGGTCTTATTGCTGTTTTTTCCTACACTTTCAAGGTTGATACTGCACGGGGATTCGTGGGTCTTGCCCTGCCTGCTGGACTTGGAGGTCTCCTGCTCTGCCGCTGGTTCATTCGTCAGCATCTCAGCCTGGAGCGAGGCAGGGGTGCCAGCAGCTCGAAGGTCCTGGTGATAGGGGGTCCATACGCGGCCGAACATTTGGCCCGTTCGCTGAATAGCAGGCCTTCTGCCGGGTATTCTCCCGTTGCCGCGTATCTGCCCGGACCCTCGGAAACTGTGCAACTGCCTGGTGGCCTCGACATTCCTCTAGCTGGCCACGAAGCTACAGTTACGTCCATAGTCGCGGCCATCAGAAGAACTGGCGTCGACGCAGTCGCTATCTCTGCTGGCGTAAACCTAAGCCCCTTGGATTTGAGACGGTTGGGCTGGGAACTCGCGGCGCTGAACGTATCCATGATTCTGGCTCCGGCACTCACCGACATTGCCGGACCCCGGATCCATACGCAGCCGGTAGCCGGGCTCCCACTAATACATGTGTCCACGCCGAAACTTACCGGCGGAAAAAAGGTTGCCAAGCGCGCCTTCGACATAACGGGAGCCGGATTCCTCTTACTCCTCGCGTCACCAGCATTTGCCGTAGTGGCTGTGCTGACCAAAATGTCGAGTCCCGGACCAATTTTTTATACACAGGAGCGCGTAGGCCTTCGAGCCACCACTTTCCATATGGTCAAATTCCGGTCTATGGTTATGGACGCTGACCTTCAGCTCAGCGGTCTCCTTCTGGCACAAGGTTCAGCAGCCAAGCCCTTGTTCAAGGTCGAAAACGATCCACGGATAACGCCCCTTGGCCGCGTTCTGCGCAAATACTCGCTGGATGAGCTTCCACAGTTGATAAATGTGCTCACAGGAAGTATGAGTCTTGTGGGTCCGCGGCCCCAACGCGATGGCGAGGTGGCCCTCTACGATGATGACGCCCGCCGCCGGCTCTATGTTCAACCAGGTATGAGTGGCCTCTGGCAAGTCAGCGGACGGTCCAACCTCACTTGGGAAGAAAGCATCCGGCTTGACCTGTACTATGTGGAGAATTGGTCTCTGATGTCTGATCTGGTCATTCTCTTCAAGACCTTCAAGGCCGTATTCGCCGGCACCGGCGCTGTGTGAACCCTCGAGCTACAGCCCAGCCGATTTTCGCGGCCCAAGGCCCATAAACTCTCGAAGTAAGCCCTGAAAGGTCTCACGCATGCCCGTCTCAGTTATCGAATGCGAACACCTCGGCGCCGTGCACGCCGCCGGCTGGACTTACTGTGGCGTGGGAAGGCTGTAACGTGGCGGATTCACCGGTGCTGGACGGCCAATCAGAATCGTCCCCGGAGGAAACTGGTCCCAGCAGACATGGGACGCGGCCGGCTGCTGGCCAGCGGCGGCGCCGCCGCAAGAAGCAGCTGCGAGTAGGCATCGTCGTCGTCGTCCTTGTCGTGGTGGTCGGTGGCGCTGGCGCGTGGCTGGGTTTCCGGGCGGGTCAGCTCAAGGACAATCTTCAAGCCACGGCCCAGCTGCTGCCGCAGTTGAAGACGGAACTCATGAACCAGGATCAAACGGCCGCAGCAGCAACCATCGGGGAGCTCGAAACCCATACTGCCGCGGCCCGGGCGGCCGGTACCGACCCGCTCTGGAAGGCCGCTAGCGGGCTCCCCTGGCTAGGGGCAAACTTTTCCGCCGCTTCCGAGGTGGCTGTTACGGCGGATGACGTCATTCGGCTGGCCGGCGCTCCCATGGTGGACGCCTTCGCCTCCCTGGACCGGAAGTCCCTGACACCTGTGAACGGCGCCGTCAGCCTGGAGCCGCTGAAGAAAGCCGCTCCCAGCGTCGTTTCTGCCGCCAACACTGTCCAGCTCTCCTACGACCGTTTGGCCAGCATCGATGGCACGGCCCTGCTCCCCCAGCTATCCGGGCCCTTGGCCGGTGCCAAGACGCAGCTTGACGAGGTCCGCAAGGCTCTAAATGTTGCTTCGAGCGCCGCCACGTTGATTCCGCCCATGATGGGGGCAGACGGCCCGCGGAATTACCTATTACTCATTCAGAACAGCGCGGAGATCAGGGCCACCGGCGGGATCCCCGGCGCGCTGGCCATTATTCGGGCTGATCACGGCAAGATCGAACTGGCAGGGCAGGGTTCGGCCTCCACACTGGGTGCATTCGAGCCTCCCATCGCCGTGGATCCGGCCCAGGAGAGCATCTACACGAACCGGCTCGGCTCGTTCATCCAGGATGTTAATCTAACGCCGGATTTCCCGACGTCCGCCAAGGCGGCGAAGGCCATGTGGGAGCAGCGTTTTCCGGGGCAGGAAATTGACGGTGTGATCTCGGTTGATCCAGTCGCCCTGTCACAGGTCCTCTCGGTGACGGGTCCAGTGGACGTGGCCGCGGAGTTGCCTGCCAAGGTTGGCGTCTCCGGCCTGCCCTCCCGCATCACCAGCGAGAACCTCGTCAAAACAATGTTGTCCGATGTGTACGCGAAAATAGCCGATCCTGCCCAGCAGGACGTTTACTTTTCCATCGTGGCCAAGCAGGTCTTTGACGCCTTCTCGGCAGGCAACGGTTCCGCCGAGGACCTTGCGAAAGTTCTCGCCACCTCGGTGACCGAGGGACGCGTGCTGCTGTGGTCTGCTTCGAGCGATGAGCAGCAGTTGATCGACGGACAGACCATCAGCGGAGCAGTTTCCGGCCCCAGCGTTCCGGCGGCTGGCTTCGGTGTCTACTTCAACGACGGCACGGGCGCCAAGATGGATTACTACGTCAAGCGCACAGTGCAGCTGGTACAGCGCTGCTCCGCGAACGGGTATGCGCAGTACACAGCGCGGATCAAGATGACCAATACAGCGCCGCTGGATGCGGCCACGTCCCTGCCGAAGTATGTGACGGGCGACGGCTTCTACGGAGTTGAACTGGGCAGTGTTGCTACCGATGTGGTCACCTACGGGCCGGCTCTGGCCCGGACCCAGGCCGCCAGAATCGACGGCCAAGCGGCGGGTCTGGGGTCGTTCAGCCACGCCGAGCGGCCAGTCGCGGTGGTCCGGGTGCAGCTGGCCCCGGGTGAGTCCAAGACCATTGAGGTCGACTTCTCCAAGGTGGTGCAGACGGATCACGCTCAGCTGGAGGTCACGCCGACCATCGAAAAACTTAGCGACGTGGTGCTGCCCGATGAGAAGGCCGCCAATTGCCAGTGACGCAAATTTCCGCGAACAACACTGCCCAACATGTCTCACGGATGAAACTCTGGTAACAGAAGGGGACAGCTGTTGGAAAGTACCATAATCACCTGATACTGTCCTTATAGATCGCGGTCTCACTGGGGGGACTAGCGACGACATCACTTATAGAACCGGGGAAATAGCTTTGAAAAAAACTCTTGCCGCAGTAGCTCTTGCTGGCATCCTGACTCTCTCTGCCGGACCAATGGCCGCTCAGGCTGCTCCGACCTATCCTTCAGCACCCAGTGCCACGGTCTCCGCGAGCACCGTTACACCTGGACAGGCCTTCGTTTTCAGCGGCACCGGCTTCACGCCCGGTGAAATCGTTGACGTAACGGTCACTATGTCCAGCCCGGTAGCCGGTGGCGCCATTGGATCCGTCGGGGGCATGTCGATGGCCGTTCCGATGATCATCAAGGCCGCCCCCGTTTCGCTGACCGCCACGGCAGCAGCGGATGGCAGCTTTGCCGTCAATGTCACGCTGGACCAGACCGGCACTTACACGTTGACTGCCAAGGGTCGGACGTCGGGCGTCACTGTCAGCCAGGTCGTAAAGGTTGTCACTGCAGTCGGCACCTCAGCCGATGCGGCTAAGGCCTCCGCTGTGAATGGCGCGGCCAACGGCACCGATTTGGCCTACACCGGTATGGACAGCGGCGTGCTGATCTGGTCGGTCGTTGGTGTCGGTGCACTCGCCGCGGGTGCTGCCACCGTGGTAGTTTCCCGCCGCCGCAGCCGCACCGAAGTGGCTGCATAGCCCTCTAGTCGAACAGAGGTGCCCGGGGCCAAATGGCCCCGGGCACCTCTGTTTAACCAGCCTCACTGATGGCGCGGTGATCGCAAAACCCACGGCAAGCCGCTTACTGTCCAGTTCCTGTCTCGCTGCCGATTGTCGAGTCCGTCAAATGAGTGACCCCGGACAACCACGGGAAGACGACCTGGAGTAGTAGTGCCAAGACCCCGGCCAGCAGCAGGAATGAGCTAAAGACCCGCAACCAGAGCGGTCCGGGCAGCTGACGGAACAACCACGCGTACACCCTCAGCCCCTCCCCGCCAGAGCAGCCACTTGCCCGGCAATCGCTGCCGGTGCTCCCGCAGATATTGGCTGCCATGATTCCAGCACGGAGTAGGCAATTATCCGCTCCTGCGCGCCGAATCTCGGATTGCAACTAGTCATGGTCAACAAGCTCTCTTTCGGCTGGACCCCCGGCTGGGTTGGTACCGGCAGCAACACGTCCGTCCGGGACGGCAGAACTATTTCTTCATTGCGGAAAGCGTACGTGTAAAACGCATCCTTGGTTTGAATGTAGATCTTGTCTCCAGGTGCCAGTGTATGGATGTTGTCCAGGACCGCGCCGTGCGTCTGTCGATGCCCGGCGACGGCAAAATTACCAGCTTCCCCCGGCATGGCAGTATTCCCATAATGTCCTAATCCAAGGGTGTCCAAGACGTCAGTGCTGGTGCCCTCTGCCAAGGGCCGGCTGTAGTTGTCGCCGAATCGCGGAATGTAAATGATGCCAAAAGTCTTACCGTGTGCTGGCTCCTGCAAGGCCGGAGGAGTGCCGTAATCCGGGGCGCCCACCTTCAGCGGCGGGACCGAGGGATTGACCGGCGTTGGTACCGGGGCCTGGCGGGCAAATTGTTCAACCGCCGCGCTCTGCGACGCTCCCGCCGTCAAATTGGTCCACCACAACTCCCAACCAACAAAAAGCAGGGCAATTAGACCGAAGGTCAGGATCAGTTCGCCGATAACCTGCACAGCCGAAGTACGGGTTCGCGGTGGCGAGGCCTTGCGCCTGCTGCCAGTAACAGCGCTCCGGGATAGAAGCATCTGAGGCATGGGCTCTCCTGACTAAATAGCGACGGCTGAAGGGACAGCTCGTTAAGGACTAGCGGGCGCTGCCGACGAAGCACTTGCCGCTGGGAAGTACCGGCAGGACGGCGACGGAGACTTGGCCGTCACGAATTTTCGCCATGACACATTGCGTACCGCTGAGCACGCCAGCTTCAACCCCGTCCGCTTTGAGACCAGTCGGCGTTCGACTCGCCGAGACCTCTGTCATCGCCGGCAAGATTCCTACCCCAGTAAGAGCGGCCTGCACTTGCCCGCTTTCCGGCTGCGGAGAGACCTCGGACAGCTTTGTTAAAGCCTTCTCTACTGACAGTTGCATCGCAGAAGCAGCGTCGGTATCTGGACTTGTGGAAGGTGCGTTGGTGCCTGCAGCACCAGGGAGGGGTACCGCAATGGCTGGGACGGTCGCCGCAGGAGCGAGTGACGGCGAAGCTGCAGAAGGCGGGACTTGCGTCTGGACCACGTCGCCTCCGACGCCGCACCCAGAGGCGAATAGTGCCGTAACTAGCACAACGACCGCGCCGACTGCCCGCGTCCGAAGTCGGCTGTCCGAGTTGGCGCGGCTCACACTCCTGCTTCCCTGGGTCACCGAACCATTCTGTCATGCAATGATGCGCGGAAATACTCCGCGGGAAGATAGCGCGCATTGGAGCGCCGACGGCTCCTTTGGGGTAGCGGCTACCGGGCGGGGTTTCAAGACTCTGGCGTTCCGCAATTGGGGTCGAGGTCCTACCGAACGGTAGCCTTGGACCATGTATTCTGGAGCCCTTCGGCAGAATCGTCAGTCCCCCCGGCTCCTCCGCCTGCTAACGCCGGTCGCTTTGGCACCTACCGCCGTCGTACTTTCACCGTGTCCAGAACAACCGCATCACCGGGTTTGTGCAGTCCATTCTGGACGACATCGGCGGCTACAATACCTCGCACAACTGGATCAAGAACAACTCCGCAGCCGTGATCCGATAGCGGGGAACCTATGGGTCCGGGTACTACGGCCTCACTGAGGAAAACCGCTCCCCGATTGACCCGAACACTGCCGCTTCTGTAGCAGCAACGTAAATGGGTCAGCCTATAGCGCCAGCTGCGAATTCCTCCGCTGCTGGCGCAGACGGTTCCTGACCATCTGGGAAAGCTTGTGAGATGGCGCTTCGATGAGTCGGAAGAATAGATGCGCGACCGCAACGGATACAGGCACGGCCAGAACCGGCGTCCAGGCCAGCATCTCATGCGGCAATAGTTGCGCGACGGCCAGAACAACCGGTTCGTGTATCAGGTAGAGACTGAATGATATGCGGCCAAGAATTAGGACGGCAGGACGTTCAAGGATTCTTGCGGCATCCGGCCAGCTCGCGGCGGTCACCACAATCCCAATGGCCCCTAGGATTGCCGGCAGAAACATTAGACCGGCGGGCACTTCACCCAAAGTCCAACGGGCCGTGAGTAAGACAATAGCGCCGGTAAGGAACGCCCACCACAACTGAGTAGAAATTCTGGCCGACCCGTTGCGCAAGTCGGGAAGTTTCACCGCTATCAACGCACCTAGCATAAACATCGGCAAGAAGCGGAAAGCATCAACATGCAAGGCGACTCCAGTAAACGAGAGCGCCAAAGATCCGGCACCAAGAAGCATCCAGTACCGTGAAAACCGGACAGCGACCCATAAGTAGACCGGCAACAACAGTGAGAAAATAACCTCCCACTGGAGCGACCACAGCGGAGTGAGTAGATTAGACGTCCCGCCAACAAGCAGCGAATCAAGCAGCACACGGCCCGCGCCCAGCGGCTCATCATGGATACGCATCCAAGCGCTATCCGCAGGCGTCATCTCCCGCGGCAACAAGACCGCCGCAAGAACCGCCAGCCCAAGAGCCGCGTAAACCGGCAAATAAAGGCGAAGCAGGCGGCTCGGGTAGTAAGCGCGCCACTCAAACCCACTACCCCGGATTACAGGGAGCGCAAGTACGAGCCCGCTAAGGATGAAGAACACATACACAGCTTCAGAACCGGCCCAAACAGCGTGAATCGGCGAGTAAACAAACCAGCCCAGCGACGCCGGAACCACGCCGCCGAAGTGCGCGTTCGCGAACTGAGGCAACACCAAAAGCGAATGATGAAGCACAACAACAAGGGACGCCACACCGCGTAGCCCATCCAGGGAATACGAGCGATCTTCCCTACCCGTAACACGTCCATGCCCACTCATAGATCCCCCAATGTGCAATGCCAGCAAAACAACGTAAGTCTACGCCAAGGACTGCAGCGCAGGGTTACGCAGACACCGCTGGCGCTTTGCAGGCAAATTGAAAAACTATCCAACCTGGAGGACACCAATGTGGACCCGCAAGGCGTGCATTCCCCGTACTCTCCGGCGGCAGCGCCCTCGGCTTCTACCGGCTCTGCCGCAAGTTCGAGGCCGAGACGCGGGCCTCACTCCGCGAGGACAACAAGACCTTGCGCGATGAGGTCCGGGAGCTCCGCGAGGATCTACGCAAGGCCGAGACAGAGAACGATCGGCTACGGAACAAGCCCAAAGGCGGTTCGGAATGACGCATCTTAGTGACGAGCCACGTACCCGCGAGGCACTGCCGCCGCGCTGGCTGATGTTCCTCATGGTCTGCCTGGTCCTGCTGGGCGTGCTCGCCGGGGCTTGGCTGCAGTTCACGTTCATTCAGGACAAGAACACGGCTCAGGCGAACTCGCAGACGCTCGCGCAGGACATCAAGCGGGTCTGTTCATCCAACGGCAGTTTACTGGTGGATGACCGCCACTTGTGCGCGAAAGCTACCCAAGTCCAGCAGAATCCCACCGAGCCGCTAGCGGGACCGAAGGGTGACCAGGGCGCTCCGGGCATCAATGGCGCTGGCTCCACTATTCCCGGACCGGCTGGATGGCAGGGTAAGGATGGCGCCGGTAACTCAGCCCGCGGCGCCAAGAGGTTCGTCACCGACGCCCTGGCCACCCTCAAAGGCACCGGCGCCGCCGGGAAGGTGCTGTGCCGCTTCGATTCGGCCTACTACGGCCACGCCGCCGTGGCCGCCGCCTTGGCTGGCGGGGCCGAGGTCTCCGTGACCGTACGCCTGGATCCTGCCGTCAAACGCGCCATCACCACCATCACCGAAAGCGCGTGGAAACCCATCGAGTACACCAACGCGTCTACGACGAAGACGCCGACACTTGGGTATCCGCAGCGGAAGTCGCTGAGACCGGATTCACCGCGTTCAGCTCCCGCAAAAAAGCCGAACGGATCACCGGGCGCCTGGTCGTGCGGCGTATCCCCGAGCTGAACCCGAAAGCCGCCGAAGGCCAGCCCACGTTGTTCGATACGCACCGCTTCCACGCGTTCTTCACCACGGCCACAGCCGACACATTGAATACGGTCGCAGCGGACAAAACCCACCGGAAACATGCCATTATCGAGCGGGTCAATGCCGACATGAAGGACAGCGCCCTAGCCCATCTACCCTCCGGGAACTTCGCGGCGAACTCTGCCTGGTTGGTCTCAGCGGTCATGGCCTACAACCTCACCCGCACCGCCGGGATCCTCGCCAAGGGTTCGTTCGAAAAGGCACGGACCGGGACCATCCGGGCCAAACTCATCAATGTCCCGGCACGCATCGCTTCCAGCGCTCGAAGAATCCAGCTCCACCTGCCCGATTCATGGCCCTGGCAAACCGCGTGGCAGCAACTCTTCACCGCCACCCACGCCCCGCCGCGAGCAGCATAGGACCCCCTCCATCCAGCCGACTCCGGCGCAACACAGCACCCAAAGAGTGGAATACGAACGGCAGCGAGGCCAGCCGATACCGCCTACCCAAAATCAAAAACTCAACAAAAATTAGGCATCAGCCAAATCCCGAACCCGATCGGTGGATACAGGCTAAGCCCTGCCATCATCGGTGCTTTTCTTATGCCCGAAAGAAGGAACCAGTAATGGGCAACATGAACGTCGCCTACCAGCGGCCCGCGAAGTCGCTGCTCGAGCTGCAGCGTGAGATAAAGGTATGGCCGAACGGGCAGGCCGATAAGGGATTCATCACCGGCTATCCGTCCGCAAACTTCACCGGGCATAACCCGAATCAGGCCGGCGTCGTCATGGGCTACGACATTGGCACCTACATTGATGGTTCGATCAATGAGCCGGATGGCCGCGCCCTAGCCGAGTACCTGCGCACCGAGGCTAGTAGCAAGTTCCAATACCTCATCCATGACATGGGCACTGAAGCCGAGGGCCAGCGCCCAATGATCGCCGGGAACCTTACCGGCTGGCAGCGGCAGCCTTGAGCGGGCACGAGCGCGCACAGCGACCACATCGACGTCAGCATCGTTGACCTGTACTGGGGCGACGACTGCGGCGTGCCGGCGGCCGTCTATGACACTGAGGACTCATGGGGCATCGTGGAGCGCTTCAAGGGCGTAGACCCGACGCCCGTTGTACCTCAGTCCGCGACGCCTGCTCCACGTCCAGCACCGCGGGAAACACCGCTCGGCTAATACTGGATCGTTGACCCCGGCGACACTCTGACCTACATCGCCGGCCATTACGGGCTGACCGTCGATCAGGTTATGACGGTGAATCAGGGCATTGATCCTTATCGGATCGTGCCGGGCCAGTCCATCGACATTCCCGACGAACTGCTCGTCCAGCAAGCGGCGCCGGCCCCGGCGGGCCCGCCGTCATGCATTGTTGAATCGGGCGATACGCTCAGCGGCATTTCCGAGCAGTTCGGCGTGCCGATGGAACGTTCCTAGCCGCGAATCCCGGCATCGACCCGAACCTGATCTATCCCGACCAGGTTATCCAGCTCCGATGAGAGCAGCCATTGCCATCCTGGCGCTTGGCCGTCGCCGCTGCAGTCGTCGCCCTGGTCCCACTGCTGAATGGCGTGCTGCCCATCATCATCGAGACACTGAAGCCCTATGAGGGGTATGTACCGGGATGGGTGTTCCTGGCCCTCAACGGGGCGCTGGGGGCCGTGACTGTGCTCATTGCCCTCGTCACGCGCATCCTCGCCATCCCTGGTGTGAATGTCTGGCTGCGGCGGTACGCGCCGTGGCTGGCACCCGAAAACAAGTACTGACCACTTTCCCCTGAGAGGGCCGCACTATGGCGCTCACCCATTCGACATGCAGATGGCCGAGGCGCCGGACGCACCCGGGAAACGTTGCTAAGGCGTTCTCGGTAACGCTCTACGATCCCGCCGACACTGGCAAAACAACACCCCTTTAGCTTCGATGAAACCCCCGGGCGCAGCTGGAATGGATGGCGCATACCCCAGAACGGTCCAAGTACTGCTCGACGTAAGCCCACAGTCAGCCTACTCGACAGGTTTCCGTATTGCTTCGGAAGTCTGGCCGATCGGTCCACTTTCGAATAGTTGCGGGGACGGACCTTCCTGCATTGCCGAGCCGCCCTGCTGTCCTCCACCCTCGACGGCTACAACCCAGCCTACAAGGCCAAAGGGAAAGCCCTACGTCGTCCTAAGGGAACGGTGGGGCTACTCGGGGCACGCCCTAGAGTTCTTGACTGTGGACAACACCCATCCCAACGTCATAGGCTACGGCGACATGTCTACTGCAGTAACGTCGGCGCTCCTTACGGATCAGGCACTAAAGCTCTGCGGCTCGGAGTAAGAGTTCTCGTAGGCATGTGGACGCCGGCTTCTTCACGCTTGCTGCCACCATATGGCTCGGCAGCGGCAAGCGCGGCAACGAGGAACCAGGTCGGGAATACCTGATAAGTGGAGTCGATGATGGCGCCGGCGACGAGCACCAGTAGGGGGAGTTTCATCGCTGGCCGCTTCCTTGCAACTAGGACCACAGCGACGCATAGTAGGGCTATTCCGAGAATCCCTATTTGCATAACAATTCCCAGCCAGCCCTCAGTCAGCCGGTACGTGGAAGTTCCGAAAGCAAACTCCAGCTCGCTCATCTGAGATTCGGCCAAATCCCACATCGTGGACCGTCCAGCACCTCCCGTGGAGGCGATGTCATTCACGGAGTAACGCGCGAAGAGCCCAGGCTGGAGGCCGATGACCACAACAACTGCTGCGCCAACGGCCATCAGTACCGCAACTTTTCTGCCAAGGTGACCTCCGCGTAGGAGTAGGATCACCCCTGCGATGCCAGCCGCGACTATAGCGGTGCGGGAGCCAGATAAGGTGATAGCGATGGCGGCACCACATAAAACCAAAACATCTAGGTGCGACGCCTTTTTCGCCATGATGCGCATCATGGCGAGAGTAAAGAACACCGCCGCTACTATGCCAAAGATGTTGCCATTCTGGTACGTTGATGGGATTTTGGAGAAGTCGTCACCATTGTCAGAGTAAATGACGTTGTGCTTGTTCGTGATGGTATCGCCGAAGGCGTGAGTCAGGCCGGGAATGGCGGTGGATTCCAGCCCCCCAAAGAATTGGACAACGGCGTAAGCCACGGCAACCAAGAATCCCCACTCAATCGCCCTGCGGAATTTCACCGCATCACCAGCAACCGTCGTTGACACGGCGAACATAACCAACGGCACCCCCGCCCACGCCACGAAAGCCGCCACACTGGATGTCCCGCTGGGAAGGAACTGCAGCGCCCTGACGAATACCCATGTCAAGAATGCCAGGAGCGCAAGTACTGTTGTGGTGGTATGCCTCGAGCGCGGTTGGTGGACTCGGATGAGGAGGACGGCCACAAATAGCCCGAAGAGGAACACTGGGAAGGGGAAGTCCCCAATCTTGACACCGGCCTTAGGGAAGGCCGCAGTCAAAAAACCCAACACGCAGGCTGTTTTATGCGGGTGATGGAACGTCACGGCAACTAGAAATGGGAGCGCCGCGAGGGATATGCCAAGTACCGGGTTAGTGACGCAGACGGCAGAAGAAAGGCACACAAGCATGGCACCGAAGATTACGAAGCGATTTTCTTTCAGGAATTCCCCCATGGCCCTGATTCTACCGGTAGATAAGGAGCGAGATACCATCACCCCGCCGACTCACGCCGCTTCCACCCTGCACCGTGGCGGGAGGCCGGCGACATGTGACCCATGAGAAGGACTACCCATTTGGCACGTAGCATGGCGTTCTGACCCGGATCCGTGAGTAGTGGTTCGTCCGGAACGGCGTGTTAAAGCGAACAAGTGGCCTCTGAGCTGGGAAAATGGAAGTTATCACGCAAACATTTTCCAGGCAGAAAAGGACACCTGTTCAGTGCGAACTCTACCGGGCAGAAAACGCCTGACCAAGAACGACACGAAGAAGCGGGAGCGGGCCCGGCGGGTACGCGTCGGGGCCGCCGATCATCGGCTGACACCGGTCGCCGGAGCCGAAGCCGTCCGTGAAGCGGACCGGGTCCTGGGCCTGACCGCGGCCCTGGATGCCGGGATCGGGGCAGTCAAGGAACGCGACCGCGGCCTGTCCGGTGGCCAGCTGGTCACGGCGATGGCCTCGGCGCAACTGGCCGGCCAGGACTTTCTGGTGGGTCTGGACCGGCGCCGGGCCGACACCGCCGGGCAGGAACTCGAGCCGGTACCGACACCCGCGTCAACGACCGCGTACGGGATCGCGAAACGCTTCACTGCCGAACACCTGCACGGCATCGAGACGGCGATCGGGCAGATCAACACCACCATGGTTTCACTGGTGCCGCTGGTGCGTCGGACCTCGTTGCTGAAAGTGGCGACCATCGACGGGGACGCCACCGATGTTGAGGTCTACGGCAAGACCAAGGACAAGGCAGAGTATTCCTATACCGGGCAGCTGACCTTGCGGGCACACATCGGGTTCTGGGCCGAAGCCGGGGTAACGGCGCCCGCCGAACTGATGGGCGGGGCGGAGGATCCCCGCTCGAACTGCGTTGACCTGTTGGACCGGTCGGTCGCTGCGCTGCCCCAGGGTGTGGAGAAGGTCAGGTGCTGCTGGGACGCCGGTTTCTTCGCCGGGGACCTTGCCGCCGCCTGCCTCCAACGCGGGATCGAGTTCGCGATCGGAGCCAAACGCAACGGCAAGATCATGGCCGCCGCCGCGGGGCTGGCCGCTACCAGTGGACCCCGGCCGTGGGCATGGAAGATACGGAAGTCGCGGTCATCGACTACCTGCCCGGCTCCTGGCCTAAAGACGCCAACATCGCCTGCATCGCCCGGCGAACCCGCATTCCGGTTGACCGGATCACGACCGGCCGGGCCCGTAAGCGCCGCACCATCCCCAAGGACCAACTGGCCCTGGCGTTGGAGGGCAGGATCGATGAGGTATACGGGTACTCCTTCATCCTGACCAACCTCGACGTCAGTGACGAGGAGAAACTGGCCGGGGTTGAGTGGTGGTACCGGCACCGCACCGACATCGAGGAGCTGAACAGGAACGCCAAGCACGGCACAGCGCTGCGTCACCTGCCCTCCGCCGACCACGCCGTGAACAGCGTGTGGATGTGGGCGGGGCTGCTCGGCTGCGCGATCTCGGCCTGGATCCAGGAAATCACCGGCCTCGACTACGGCAGTGGCCGTGGCCGTGGCCGTGGCCGCCGGACGGTGGCCCGGTTCCGCCGCGAACTGATCAACATCCCGGCCGGGCTTGTCAATGTTTCTGTGTAAGTAGTTCGTTTTTTTGTTTAGTTTAGGTGGCTGGCGAGCCGGTCTGGGTAGGCTAGGGCCAGTGCGCCCAGGGCGGCTTTCCATCCGAGGGTGGAGGCCCCCTCAACGAGGTGCTGCCCGGTGGTTTCGGTGTCTGTTTTTCGTTTCTTGCCACGTTGCCGGGCACGTTTGTCTTCGATGTCGCGGATGGCCAGCCAGAGCAGTTTCACGACCGCGGTGTCGTTGGGGAAATGCCCGCGGTTTTTGATGATTTTACGCAGCTGGTAATTCAGCGACTCGATCGCGTTGGTCGTGTAAATGATGCGTCGTACTGCTTCGGGGAAGGCCAGGAATGGGATGAAGCGTTTCCGGGCCCGTTCCCACACATTCACCGCTGCCGGGTACTTGTGGCCCAGGACCGAGTCGGCGAAGGCCGCCAACTCCATTTGGGCAGCGTCAGCCGTGGGGGCGGTGTAGATGGGGCGCATCGCCGCTGCGACCTTCTTGCGGTCGGTGTAGGAGATGAACCGCATGGCGGCCCGGATCAGGTGCACCACACAGGTTTGCACCGTGGTTCGAGGCCACGTCGCCTCGATGGCCTCGGGGAAGCCGGTGAGCCCGTCGCAGCATACGATCAGCACGTCCTTCACGCCCCGGTTGGCGAGCTCTGCGCAGACACCAGCCCAGAACTTCGCGCCCTCGGCCGCCTGGACCCAGATCCCCAGGACGTGCTTGATACCGTCCAGGTCAACGCCGACGGCGATGTAGGCGGAACGATTCATCACGTGGTGGCCGTCAAGGACCTTCACCACCAGGGCATCAAGGTAGATGATCGGGTAGATCTCCTCCAACGGCCGGTTCTGCCACTCCTGGACCTCGTCCAGGACGGCGTCGGTGATGTTGGCGATCGTCTCGTGAGAAAGGTCCGTGCCCAGCGTCCTAGCCAAATGGTGCTGGATGTCCCGGATCGTCATCCCGCCGGCGTAGAGGGAAATGATCATCTCATCCAGCCCGCCGATCCGCCGGGCGCCCTTGGGCACCAGCGCCGGCTGGAAGGATCCGTCCCGGTCCCGCGGCGTCACCAACGCGATGTCACCGATCTCCGAAGCCACCGTCTTAGGCGTAGACCCACTGCGGGCATTGCCCCGCGACGCGGGCGAGCGTTCGCCCTTCTCATAGCCCAAATGACCGGCCATTTCGGCCTGCAAACCACGCTCAAGCACGGCCTTGATCATCTCCGGCAAGAACCCGCCCTCACCCGTGAGCTGCAGCGTTCCATGGTCAATCCGGGACATCAAATCATCAAACAAACCAGCGTCAACCATCTCGTTGACCACCGACCGAGCAGACTCAGGCTCCGACCCAAGCCCACCCAAACGAAGCCCCCTGCTGGGCGTGTCCTTCGGTAATCGTCATAGCAATTCCTCATCTCAAACAGAAACCTTAATACACAGTTAAGTAGACACCCCCTCCCGGCCCGCATCAGCCGCCGCGCCGGGACGATCTTCCTGCGCATGCCCCCAGGGCCGAACCCGCTGGCCACCGTGCTGCCCATCCTGCAGCAACTGCCAGGCCCCGGCTGACGCCACGCCTGCAGCTGTCCCGTCCCATGAGAAAGACTGCCCGAGACGCCGTAGGAGTCTCCGCCCACCCGGCGCGACAGCCAGGTCCCAGCCATGCCGCGAGCCAGAAAGTCACCGAGATCCCGGCCGCTACCGGCCGTTCCGTCTCAAAGAACGACTACTCGCGGATCCGGGTCTGAAGGTGCCTGCGCACATCCCCCAAGTAGTCGCAGGGACCTTCCCAATTGCCGAAGCGCCCCGCTGTCCTCACGGATGGCGGGGGCGCTTTTTGCGTGGTGGAAACTATCCAAAATTGGTGCATGACCGAGCTTGACGAGCTGCCCGACTTCATCACGGGCAAAGTCACCCACTACCCCTACGGCAACTATTCAAAGGTTCACCGCGATCCATCAAGCATGCCGCGGCTACGCCAGAGCAGTGAACAACCTCGCCGTCGCTCCCCTGATCGCAACCTACGCCGGCAACAAATCCATCGCGGACGTCAGCGCCGCCCAATCCGCGATCACCGAAAACAGTGAATAAACCCGACCAGCGCCCCCATCACCGATGACGACCACCACTTCACCATGACGATCAACGCCCCGCCAGACAGCACCGGCGGGGCGTTCCCATGCCCAAACCATCGTCACCAAAAGCGACGGCCCCATCGTCAAACAACACGACGGATAACAGCTCGGCGGCTACGCCTTGGAGGACTTCACCCAGGACGAGGACAAGAACACGCTCAGCTGCCCGGCCGGTGAGGTCCGCACGATCAGCGCCCGGGGCAATGTGAACTTCGGCGCCGCCTGCACGGGGTGCCCGTTACGGGAGCAGTGCACCAAGGCCAAGGGCGGGCGGAAAGTTCTCATCACGAAGCATCACGCCCGCCAGCGCGCCCATCGGGCCGCCGCCCAGGAACCAGGGTTCCGGCATGACTACCGGGCCTACCGGCCCTTGATGGAAAGGTCCATCGGCTGGCTGGTCGCCGGGGGCAACCGGCGCCTGAGATACCGGGGCGTGGAAAAAACAACGCCTGGCTGCAGGTCCGCACGGCAGCCCTGAACCTCCTGCGACTGCTGAAACTCGGTCTCACCGGCCACGGCAGGGCCTGGGCCATCGCCTAAGACCCAAAAAAGGGGCCCGACCACGGTCCCCCCCAAATCTCCGCCGCCGGGAACCGGGACGGCCCGGCCAGGCCCCCAAAATTCACGACCCAGAATTCCCACGCCCAGAATCAAGGCCCGCAGTGGGACGCCCAAGGCATCGAAAAGGGCACGAAAGCTAAACCAGCCACTCGGAATTGCCCCTTGTTCAGCACCGTCCTAGGATTCCTTACGCCAAGAGAAGTTTTCACCAAACGACTCAATGACAATGTTGCTAAGACGGCTTGACACCGCCGGGCCCACTGTCCGAGAACTCTGCAACAGCATTCTGGATCAAACCCCCATAGCTACCCCTTGTTGGGAGTGAAGTTAGCCGTCGCCGTCTCTTCTCTCCCACTGTTCACTCGTCTGAGGCTGATTCGTAAAAGGATAATCTGAGGAACGAGGGCAACTAACTCTGCAAATGCGAGAGCCCAAGCTGCCCCCGCTGCACCTAAGACGACGGCTCCCACATATACGAATGGCAATCCGACAACGACGCCGACTGACGTGTACATGGCGAGCTGCTTTGTCCGATTGAGGGCGATCAGGCAAACCAAACCAGTTATCTGCGAGGCCACCATGAATGTTAGAGCCAAGGCGAATCCTACAATCAGGAGTGCTTGCGGGGCCACTTGTCCGTGGCTGAGCGTCTTGGACAACTCGGGCGCTAGCACGATAAACGCGCCGCCGCCGCAGCCTGCCAGAATGGATCCGCCCAGGAATGCCAGGCGAATTTTATGGCGGACCTCAAATGGCTTCCCGGCGGGCACCCACCCCTGTAAGAACTGCACGATAGGTGCGTAAGCGGTCGTGCCAAACCGGAGAAGCTTATCGACAAGGGCGTAGGCAGGCAAGGCGGCCGGTGCTGCGAACGCAACGATGGAGGTGGGCACAGCCGTGTAGGATGCCGATACGACGGCAAGCAACACACCGTGTGATTGGCTCGAGAGTACTTCTAGTGTCGATCGCAAACGGAATTCGCTAAGTACGCGCGACTGACTGCCGCAAATCTTGAGAGTGGACGCGAGGATCCCAAAGATTACTCCAATCAGTTGTAACGCAGGAAAAACGATAAGCGGTGCCCCGAAAAACAGTGCGGCAGCACCAAGTGCTGCACCGACTACTCGTGGTGCCGTATCAAATAAAAGGAACGAATAGGGTTTTGCAGTACCGGTGAAATACCACCCGGCGAGCAGCCCTGTCAGACTATATCCAGCGGCATTGATGCCTGCTTCTAAGGGTATGTGACCCGCTGCCAAGACAGTGACAATGACCGCCGCTAATGCAACGGGGAGGACAAGCACGAGCCGTGCACGGAGAGAATGCACATAGAAACGCCGACGCACGTCTGGATCAGCCCGCGCCACTTCGGTCGGTCCAGTTGTGCCCCAGCCGAAACCGATCAGGACACCTGCCCCTGACCCGATTGCCTGGCTGACCGCGAGGCTTCCCCAGTCTGCTGCTCCTGAGTGTGCGATCACGATCGGAATAGTCAATAACGTCACGGCAGCAGATACAAGGATTGAAAGACCGTACCCCAGCATCGATCCCAAGTGTCTAGTCACGCCACTCCGGTTATTCCTCAACGGCCGATGCACAGACGTATCCGACAAGTGAAATTACACTTCATTTTGCTGCACCTAGACTCCGCTCTCGGGACTGAGAGGCCTTACCCATACGCCCTCGAATCGCATCCATCACCCCAACCACAATTGCGATAATTTGATCCTGTTTTCGAGGTCCGAATATGATCGATAGCATGGCCGTACGCGCTTCGGCTACCGTGTCTTTCAGTTCCCAGATCGGGGAAACCCAAAAGTACCTACGAAGGACAACCGCGCGATTGCGGGATATGTAGTATCTACGCAGTGCCGAATGATAGGAGAACCGACGTACCCTTCCACGGAACACGATGTCTCGCGCGAGGAAACGTAGTGGGAGAGTAACTCCTACTTCGTGCGCCATAATACATCCCTTGCCCATTATGACCATAGACCCGGCTTGCAACATCTTCAGTGCGTATACGGTGTCCACGCAATCGATGAAAAGCTCCGTATCGAACAAGCCGAATCGGTCTAGAGTCGCTCGAGGAAACAACATGCCCGATTGAGCCACCTGTAACGTCTGTCGATGTCCGCGCACTAAGTTCAGAGGCGTGACCTTCCAATCATTAAATTGCTCGGCACAGACAGCACCCACTTCGATTCCATCGGCTCGGGCCCGCTCAAATGTAGCGAGCGCATTCTCGAGGTAGCAACTGACGAGTTGGGAGTCCTGATCCACGGTTAGGACGAAATCCGTGTGCGGCCACCGCTCGAAGGCCGTCAGGATGCCGGCATTGATTGCACTCGCAATCCCGCGGTTGTTTTGGTGCAAAATTACAAAGCCTTCCTCCTCCTCCAATCCCCTTGATTCGAACGCAGGTATAGAACCGTCATCGACAATCACGACGCTACCGACCTGGCTGCGTAGAAGACGCAGCCGCAGGAGAATATCGGCGTTGGGATTGTGAATGGGGACAATGGCCACAACCGCGGGACTCAACAATTTGGTTCCTAACGTCTAATAAGCAAGCCGCAACTATAGGGCCGGCGAACAAATCAATGGTGGATGCGACCGCTCGTCGGCTTCCAATATTTGGCCACCAGCGATCACATAAAAAGGTCACGCCAGCAGGAAATGAATTAGCAAAAAGTTAACACATGTCTAAAGAAGCGGGAACAGGCTCCAGAAGACAATTGTCGTACTAAATCGCGACACTCCTCTAGAAACTAAAATTAGCCGCGAAAAAAATGAAAATTCCTTGAACCTGCCCCTCTACCTCAAGCCTAAGGACTGACCTATAGCGTCAATTGCACATCGATGATCAATTGACGATTGCCTTTCCCTAACCCTAACAAGACCTCTCAAAGAGAGATCGGCAGCAAAATCGGGTCTCTCGAAAAGCGAAACAATACTTTGAACCATGCTGTCAACGCTACTAGGATCAAAATACGAGGCCGCATCCTCGCAAGTTTCGCGAAGCGACGGGATGTCGGACGCGAGGACTGGAGTTCCACTCGCCATCGCCTCCAATGGCGGCAATCCAACGCCTTCATAGAAGGAAGGAATTATAAGCGCCGTAGCCCGTCGTACGACGCCTCTGAGGTCTGGAAACGACAAGTTGCCGATTAGATGAACTCTCGGACCAAGGTTCTGGATACGTTCAAACACTTGCGCGTCCTCATGCCGGACATCCGCCGCTCCTCCCGCGAGAACCAAGTCGAAGTCAAATTCGTTCCGGACAACTTCAAAGGCCTCCAGAAGTCCTCGTAAGTTCTTATGCTCTTTGACATTACCGACGTAGAGTAGAAAGTTTTCAGGAAGACGCACAGGGCCAAGATCAATAGGACCATCTACTTCAAACCAAGAAGAATCAATACCACATGGAGCGACCACAACGTTCTGCTGATTCCCGAACAAACGCTCGACTTCGCGTTCCGTCGAACGAGAAGGAACGAAAACCTTTGCGCTGCGATTTAGTGACTGCCGCAACATCCATCTGGCATAGACCTTCTTCCCAAATCCCCTCATCCCTTGCTGACGGTCCAAAGCGTGAAGCACATCATGGATAGTAACAAATGTTTTAACGTTCGATAGTAAAGGAAACGGATAATGTGGCGTCCAAAAGGCTTTTGGTTTCAGAGCCCCAACTGCACGCCCCAGAGTTAGTTGTTCGCGCAATCCATACATCGGCGCTGGAGGCACGCGCAGAATATCGAAATCATCCGCAGCCCAGGTGAGTTGTTCTTCATACCCTAGAAGACCAACAACCCACCCGCGCCTCCTGACCTTCTCGCGGAGTAGGTCAATTTGACATCGGCTATAGATGCCTATGCCGCTGGCTCGGACATGACGGGCGTCAAAAATAAGATCGTACGTCATCTTCTAATTTCCGCGGCACTTAGGAGTTGCCTTCTGAGACGTGAAGAAACACGCGGCAAATATCTCTTGAGGGCTCCAAATTCATCTGGAAGAGCATATTTAAGCGCAATTGCCAAATCACTCATTGTAATACGAAGTCCTCGCGGCGCCGCTCTCCGTTTCCAGTTACTAAACGCCGTCTTCTCGCCCACGACAAATGGACTCGGCAATGCGTCCTGCGACCCCGAGCTCAGCAGATCCTTTCTATAGATCTTTCGCAATCTCTTCGATATGTATCCGCCACCCGTGTCAGTCGCAAAGCCGTAAGCCGGGACTGGCGCAACAGCGCGTTGCGCATCCAGGACTCTCTCTGCGTATTCCCTTGACAGTGATCTGAACGCTGCAGTTACTCCGCCAGCATCTCGCATCGAGATACTGAGTCTTTCACTAATCGCGTCTGGGTCGTGTGGATTAAACCCGCTGAAATGGACTAGTCGGAGAGGCTCGCCAGAATTATCCATTATATAGACTCCGTCATGGACAGAAAAGCCGCGCTCATGAAGATTCCAGGGTCCAACATTGTAGCCGTAGTGCTTAAGAGAATGTGCATCAAATAGAACGGCCCCAACATCAGTCCATTTTTGATCTACGAATATAGACATTAGCGGGTATATTAGGCATTCACGTTGAAGATGAGACCACCACCATTCGAGAAAGGGACGAGAAGCCACCCCAAAAGCGCCAAACCCGAGGTTATGGACACCAACGGTAAGACTATGAACTTCCGAAACAATTTCAGAGCCAGGCCTAATCGCTTCAAGGAAATGCGGTGTCAAAACCGTCCCAAATTGGTCTACGGCAGTATCTAGATCCAATAATGGAGCAATTAGAAAGGTATCCGGGTCCAGGTAAACCACCCGGGAAAAATCTTTGAGTAATTCTAAGAAAAGCTTGGGTTTTAGGCAGGTAGAGAATTCCACGACATCATAAATCATTGCCAGATTCAGCACTTCTCTAGATTCTATGTCTAGATCATCCACTCCTAGAATGTGCAAATTAGGACGCCCCTCCTGGAGGTCCCGACGGTTCCCGTCAACCACAAGTATGTATAGGGGAATATCTGGAGCGTGTACTTGAATACTCGTATATAAGGCAAGCGCCTGAGGTAGATAATTTTGCGCAACCACCGTGCAATAGGCAGTAGATCTCATATGCATAACTTTACCACTCTCTGTCTCCCTAATTCTACTATCAACACCGCAATAAACTTACGCACACTAGACCGCCATAAACGTATGCGCACTAGTAGGAGTGAGATTACGGAATTTCTAACGAACGTCACGTTTGCCACAACTACGTCTAAACTGCCCAGCTTCGCGGTAGAAACAAACTAGCCGCCCATTACCGCGACAACAGAGCTCCGCAGTTTCCTACTAAATTCCTCAGCACTAAAACGGGACGCACTCTGCATAAGCACCTCGGGATCAAATCGGCTTCTCTCGAATTCGAGAATGGCTAACTCCAATGACTCGGAATTCGGCTCCTGGTAGAGAATGCCGGTTTCAGGTGTAACGGTGTCCGTAAGCCCGCCTACTCCCAAACCTATAACCGGCGTTCCCTGAGCCATCGCCTCTACGGGAACGATGCCAAAGTCTTCGAGCCCAGGGAACAGCAGTGCTTTCGCTCCACGTAAGAGTTCAGCCTTCTCGTCGTCGTCAACCTGCCCAAAAAATTCTATGGTCGGCCCGGCAAGTCTCCGAAGATGCTTTTCCAATGGACCGCTGCCAGCAACTATCAGTCGCTTGCCTAACTTATTGCATGCTGTAATTGCTTGATCCACCCGTTTATACTCGACGAGGCGTCCCAAGCACAGATAGTATTCATCACCGCCGGGCCAACCGGTGGAGGGAAATTGTGATCGAACATCGACAGGCGGATGGATGACCAAGGAATCACAAGCATAAAAAACCTCGACTCGTCGTTGAGTTTCGGTCGAATTAGCTATTCGCATCGTAGCCTTTGCTGCCGGCGCACGATCTAGACGTTTAAGTATGGGGAGGCACCTCTCTAGTAGGACAGCTGCCCAACGCGCAATCCGTTGCTTCTCTATATCAAATTTCCACAGCATCCTTAGCGGAGTGTGATAATACACGATCGTCTTACCCGGCGTTCGGTGGCAGATCTGATGTGCACCGAAGTGGCTGCTAACAATTATTAAGTCAGCATCAATTTTCTTAACTCGCCAAGCGAGCCAGATAACGGGCGCGTATCGCGACCAATGAGTCAGTATTCCCGGCAACTTAGGGCTGAGAAGACAGGTCACTTTATGCTTGGGAAGATGTTTTCCGACAAACTCGGGTGAGGCAACGGCCGTGACAATCTCGGCTTCAGGAAAAATTTCGGCTAACCTAAGCAATACCTTTTCGGAACCGGCCAGATTGGTAAGCCACTCGTGCGCCAATACGACCTTCATCTTGCCTCACAACCTAGGCTAGGGCTGCTGCTGTTTATGTGGCACATTTTTACCCTATCTGCTGCAAGAGAAATGGTTCGTTTGGCTCATGTTGATTTTTGATACCTAATGACAGAGGAGTGCATTGGGGATTTGGTAGAGGGTCGAAACAAGCACTAATAATGTCATCCACTGTGTGGTTAGAGACAACGCCTATACTCACGAGTGCGCGCATGATGTCGATAACACCAGAGCGGCCAATTTGCGGCACCTTACTTAAATCCAACCTGTTCCCCCAAAACTTCGCTATATAATATCTACCATTACTCATTTTCTAAATTAAAACACATTTTCTCGGTCGAAAGGAAATTGCATAACACACTCCAAACCGAATCATGCCGGAGCTTTGACACATTAACAGACGAGCGTCGAGACTATAAATATGACACGCGAGTCGCCGAGCAAGCTGAAGCATGCACGGCGAACAACTCTGTGTTTTTTGTGACGTTACCATAGACGGCAGGACACGCCGTAGTCCTTGATTTCCCACATTCCTAAGTCAGGAGAACCAACAAATCTTCGAACCGTCACTCATACGAACGTCTAAGTATGACAGGAGATTCGTCCCTGCAACGAATCCTAACCAGTGGATCGTCAGCATCAGCGGGGGTACCCGCAGGCGTCCACACCCCGCCGTCGCCCCTAACGCAGGCCGGTTTTGCGGTTCAGCGCCAGCTGAAGGATCCCCGTCGATCGGGTCCAAATAGGCCACGCCGGACGCGGCCCACATTTGCGGGTACATGGATTTGGGCGTGAACCCGGGCATGGTGTTGATCTCGTTAATGATGATTTCGCCCTCGGCCGTGTAGAAAAAGTCGACCCGGGAGGGGCCTTCCGCGCCCACGGCGTCGAAGACCACTGCGGCCAGGTCGCGGATCTTCGACATCACGTCAGCCGGTAGGTCAGCCGGACAGCTCAGCGCGGCCGCGTTGTCCTGAACGTATTTGGCGGTGTAATCGTAAAATGCGTGGTGCGTGTCCGTCACCACGATCTCCCCGGGTATGGACGTCCGCAGCGGCTCGCTCCCGGCACCCTCCAGCACAGCACACTCAATTTCGCGGCCGACAATGCCGGCTTCGATGACGAGCTTGAGATCGTGCCTGCGTGCCTCCTCGATCGCGGCTGGAAGTTCCTCAAGGCTGTCCAGCTTGGAAATGCCCATCGAGGAGCCGGCGCGGGCCGGTTTGACGAAGACGGGAAAACCCAGCGCGGCAACGCTGTCCCGCACGGTTTGCGGGTCATTGGTCCACTGCCGGTCCGTGACGGCCATGTAAGGCCCCACGTCCAGCCCCGCGGCGGCGAAGACCACCTTCATAAAGTGCTTGTCCATCCCGACGGCGGAGGCCAGCATACCGACACCCACGTAGCGGGTATCGGCGAGCTCCAACAGCCCCTGGACCACGCCATCCTCACCGAACGGGCTGCCGCTCAACGGCCCTCTCAGTACCAACCAGCAAACTGGACCGTGACCTCGTCGTAGGGGTGGCCGAGAGCATGATCTACTGTTGGCTTATATGCACAATAGTAGATGTCTGTAGAACGATCCCCATGAAATTGCGAAATTTTCTCGCCGGAATTAGCCCCTCCCTGAACCTGGGTAGGGCCGTGTGTTCTGGCCCGAGCCGAGGCAAGAATTACCGCGTCTTGGTTCAGCGGTTCCTACCGGGGGGTAACGGGGCTCGCTCGCCAGTTACGGCAAACTCTTGGATCACTGCGACCCTGCAGTCTCTCCTCTTTCCTTTCGCGTGGTTCAGTGTCACCTCACCACAGAGACTACGAAGCGTTAGCTGGCCAGCTGTGTTGTGACAACAGCAGGAGCACAGCCTCGCGCACTAGTTCGCTCTGCCCCTTGCCGGTCTGCTCTTCCAGCTGCTTGAATGCGGCGAAGTCCGCCTCGGGGATGCGGCCGCGGACAGTGGGCGATTCCCCGCGCGCATGTTTCTGGCCGACCTTTGGCCGGCCCGGCCGCAACGCGGCGTTCAAGGCTTCCTCGGTTCCATACTCGCGAAGCAGGAAGGTGCGACCAGCCTCAGTAGCATCCCTACCATGCAGTGCCTTTTCGACGCCGCGAATCTCGGCGTCAGATTCGGTTAACCGCGCCGCAAGGGCGTCGTAGTCAATCTCACGTTCTACCATCGGAGTGCTCCTCTCGGTATCGACGAAATTTCGGGCCAAGCGGCATCGCATGGAAAATCGATGACTCCCGACCGGTGTTCGGAAACTCGTGAACCAGGATCTCAAGCTCACGATCAGTCTGAACGTGCTCGGGACCGATGTACAGCATGATCCGGCCGTCTACGGGCTGCTCGTTTAGCTGCTGCACAAACGTCGCGTGCAGAATCGCGTACACCTGATTCTGCCGGGCGACGCCATGTTTGTAGCTTGACGGCAGCCGACACGGTGTCCTAATCCAAGCCTACTTTTTGTAACCGAGTTTACGAGCATAGTTTTGTAGCTGGCGCCGCGGCCCCTACCGCAGGCCGGTCTTCCGGTTTAGCGCCAGCTGAAGGAGCTCGTCGATCAGGTCGGGATAAGCCACCCCGGACGCGGCCCACATTTGCGGGTACATGGATTTGGGCGTGAACCCGGGCATGGTGTTGATCTCGTTAATGATGATTGCGCCCTCGGTCGTGTAGAAAAAGTCCACCCGGGAAAGGCCCTCCGCGCCCACGGCGTCGAAGGCGACTGCGGCGAGGTCACGGATCTTCGACATCACGTCAGCGGGTAGGTCAGCCGGACAGCTTAGAGCGGCGGCGTTGTCTTGAACGTATTTGGCGGTGAAATCGTAAAACGCGTGGTGCGTGTCCGTGACCACTATCTCACCGGCCATAGACGTTCGCGGCGGCTCGCTCCCGGCTCCCTCCAGCACGGCACACTCAATTTCGCGGCCGACGATGCCAGCTTCGATCACGAGCTTGAGATCGTGCTGGCGGGCCTCCTCGATCGCGGCTGGCAGTTCCTCAAGGCTATCCACCTTGGAAATACCCATCGAGGAGCCGGCGCGGGCCGGTTTGACGAAGACGGGGAAGCCCAGCGCGGCTACGCTGTCCCGCACGGTTTGCGGGTCGTTGGTCCACTGCCGGTCCGTGACGGCCACGTAGGGCCCCACGTCCAGCCCGGCGGCGGCGAAGACCACCTTCATGAAGTGCTTGTCCATCCCGACGGCGGAGGCCAGCACGCCGGCGCCAACGTAGCGGGTGTCGGTGAGTTCCAGCAGCCCCTGGACCGTACCATCCTCGCCGTACGGGCCGTGCAGGACGGGGAAAACCACGTCTACGTTGCCGAGTTCCCGCGGGACTTGGTTGGGCGCGGTCACCATCAGCTGCGGGGCACCGCCGCTGCCGCTCAGCGACACGGTAGCGTTCGACGGCGCCACTTCCGGCAGCTGCCCCGAGCTCAGTGACCAGGTGGTCGGCTCCCCCGAGGCGAGCACCCACTGCCCGGTCTTGGTGATGCCGATTGGAATCACGTCGTATTTTTCATTGTCGATGGCGCCCAGGACGCCGGCGGCGGTCACGCAACTGACGGCGTGTTCGCTGGAACGGCCGCCGAACAGGACCGCAACCCGGGGCCGGCGGGTGGACGCGGAGGCGGACGCGGGGCTGCTGTACGTATTCACGCTTGAATTTCACCTTCGGATTTCAGGTCCCGCCCCATCAGCAGCGGACCAAGTTCGTCAATGGAAAGCTTTCCCGCCAGCACCGCCACCACTGCTTGGGTGATCGGCATCTCGATGCCCAGTTGGCGCGCCAGATCATGCACGGCCTGGCCGGATTTGATTCCCTCCGCGGTCTGCGTCATGCGCTGGCCCACCTGCTCCAGGGTCAGCCCCTCGCCCAGCAGCCGGCCGGCCGTGCGGTTGCGGCTCAGCGGGGACGAACAGGTGGCCACCAGGTCGCCGAGCCCGGCCAGCCCGGCCATAGTCTCAGCCTCGCCCCCCAGCGCCAGGGCAAGCCGGGTGGTTTCGGCCAGTCCGCGGGTGATCACCGAGGCCTTGGTGTTATCCCCCATCAGCTTGCCGTCGCAGATGCCCACGGCCAGCGCGATGATGTTTTTGACGATCCCGCCGATCTCCACGCCCACCACGTCGGTATTGGTGTACGGCCGGAAGTACGACGGCGTGCAGACGGCGGCAATCCACGCGGCGGTGTCTGCATCCGCGCAGGCCACCACGGAGGCGGTAGGCTCCTGCCGGGCAATTTCCAGCGCCAGGTTGGGCCCGGAGATGACGCCGATCCGCTCGGCGGGCACGTTGAGTTCCTGCGCGATGACCTGGCTCATCCGGGCATCCGTGCCCACTTCCAGCCCCTTCATCAGCGAGACGACGACGGCGGCAGGCGCCACATGCGGCGCCCACATGTGCAGTTGGGCACGCAGCGACTGGGCGGGAACGGCCAGGATGACCAATTCCGCATCGCGGAGCACCTCGGCAGCGTCGGTGGAGGCGGTGATGCTTTTGGGCAGGGCGACGTCTGCGAGGTATTGGCTGTTGCGGTGCGCTGCGTTGATTTCCTGCACTACTTCGGCGCGGCGGCCCCAAATCATGATGGCGCGGTCGGTCCCGCCGGCGGCATCGCCGAGGACCTTGGCGAAGGTTGTCCCCCAGCTGCCGGCGCCCAGGACCGCGATCTTCGTCGGAGCTGGACGCGGTGCGGGCCCCTGCTCGAGGGTCACGAGGCGTCCCCGGTGGGCTGCGCACCGTCCGGGCTTTCGCCGTCGGCCGCTGTTCCTCCGGTGGGCTGCGCACCCGCGGACGTTCCGCCGTCGCCCGCTGTTCCTCCGGTGGGCTGCGCACCTGCGGACGTTCCGCCGTCGGCCGCCGCACCACTAGCCGCCACACCACTGGCCGCCACACCAGTAGCGGGACTGGCATCCCCGCGCTCCACGTAGCGGCCGTGCGACTTTTGCGCGTGGGCCTTGGGATCCCAGCGCACCGCCGGCGGCTCCTCGCCGCGCAGCTGCGCCAGCAGGGCCGTCATGTCGTCCAAAATGACCGTCGTGGCGGCGTCCAGGGTTGCCCGGTCCAGCGGAGCGTCCTTGAAACGGCTCAGATCCACCGGGTCGCCGACCAGCACGCGGACCGTCTTGCGGGGAAAGATGTGCACCCGCTTGGCGTAGCGCGGAAACGCCTCCTGCGCACCCCAATGCGCCACCGGCACCACCGGGGCCCCGGTCATCAGTGCCAGCCTGGCTGCGCCGGTGTGCCCGCGCATCGGCCACAGGTCAGGATCCCGGGTGAGCGTTCCCTCCGGGTAGACAATGATCGCGCCGCCTTCGTCCAGCACCGCACGGGCCAGCTCCAGCGACTTTCCGGCCGTGGAACCGGCGCGCTGCACCGGAATCTGCCGGGCACCGCGAAGCACCGTGCCTACCAGCGGCGTGCGGAAGAGCCCGTCCTTGGCCATGAAGTGCGGCATGATGTCTTGGTTGTACAGCATGTGCCCGACAACGATCGGATCAATCTCGGTGCAGTGCGTGGGGCACATAATGAAGCCTTGGCCCTTGGGCAGCTTTTCCAGCCCCAGCCACTGCTTGCGCATCAGGATGTTCGCCACCGGGCGCAGGGTCCAGGCCGCCACGCCAATCCAGATCCGGGCGCGTTTGGGCAGGCGCTTGGGTATGGTCACCACGGTGTGCTCCTAGCGGCTGGTCTGGGCAGCCGACAGGGATTTGCGGCTGTCATGGACGTCGAAATCGGCGCCCAGATCCTCCAGCTTAGAGGTGAAATGCTCATAGCCGCGGTTGATCACGTCGATGCCCGTGACGCGGGAGGTTCCGGTGGCGGCGAGGGCTGCGATCAGGTGGCTGAAACCGCCGCGCAGATCCGGGATATCGATGTCCGTGCCCTTGAGCTGGGTGGGCCCGGAGACGACGGCCGAATGCAGGAAATTCCGCTGCCCGAAGCGGCACGGGACGCTGCCCAGGCACTCGCGGTGGACCTGGATACTGGCGCCCATCCGCATCAGCGCGTCGGTGAAGCCGAACCGGTTTTCATAGACGGTTTCGTGCACAATGGACACGCCCTCCGCCTGCGTCAGCGCCACGACCAGCGGCTGCTGCCAGTCCGTCATGAAGCCGGGATGCACATCCGTCTCCAACACCAGCGGGTTCAACTTCCCGCCCTGATGGTAAAACCGGATGCCGTCGTCGTCGATGTCCATGCCGCCGCCCACCTTCCGGTAGGTGTTCAGGAACGTCATCATGTCCCGCTGCGAGGCGCCGGCCACGTAGATGTCGCCGCGGGTGACCAGCGCCGCCGATGCCCAGGACGCGGCCTCATTGCGGTCCGGCAAAGCCCGATGTGAGTAGCCGCGGAGCTCCTTGACGCCTTCGATCCGGATGGTGCGGTCCGTCTGGACGCTGATGATGGCGCCCATTTTCTGCAGGACGCAGATCAGGTCCACGATTTCCGGCTCGGTGGCCGCCCCTGCCAGCTCGGTGATGCCGTCCGCGCGGGTAGCGGCCAACAGGACCTGCTCCGTGGCGCCGACGCTGGGGTAGGGCAGGGAAATTTTGGTTCCGTGCAGGCCCTTCGGCGCGGAAATGTGGATGCCGCCCGGGCGCTTTTCGACGACGGCGCCAAACTCGCGGAGCACGTTCAGGTGGTAGTCGATGGGCCGGTCGCCGATTTTGCAGCCGCCCAGGTCCGGGATGAAGGCTTCTCCGATGGCATGGATGAGCGGCCCGCAAAACAGGATCGGGATGCGCGAATCCCCGGCATGGGCGTCAATGGCCGTACTGGGTGCCGTTTTGGCGTTCTGCGGATCCAGGGTCAGGTCTCCGGTGAGCGGATCTTTGACGACGGTCACGCCGTGGATCTGCAGCAGGGAGGTCACCACCTCCACGTCCTTGATCTCCGGAACGTTGCGCAGGACCGAGGGCTCGTTGCCCAGCAGGGCTGCGACCATGGCCTTCGGGACCAGATTCTTGGCTCCCCGAACCGATACCCGCCCCGTCAGGGGCACACCGCCACGAACCGTCAGCACACTACTCATCTATAACCAGTTTCCTCACACTTTGCTGGCCCGCGACTACTGCCAAGGCCTCGACCAATCATAGTTTCTCCGGTTAGCAGACTGAAATAACCCCGTGTCGCCGCGCCGGGGCGCCTTCTTTCCCGCCGCCGCCGCCGGGCCTCACCCGTCGCCCTGCCGCCGGTCCCGGGCCGCCGTCGCTGTCGTGCTCCCGTCGTCGTCGCCGCCGTCGCCGTCCCGGGCCGCCGTCGCCGCCGTCGTGCTCCCCTCGTCGTCGTGCTCCCGTCGTCGTTCCTGTTCTGCCGTGTAGATGGACGAACGCCTGTGAAATTTCCATGGCACTTGTCCACCACACGGGCAGAACGTGACCTCGCCGTTCACAATCAACAACAGACCCGTGGCTTAGTCAGCGTCTAAACGGCAGCCTGCTTAGCATGAGTAACTTCACACCGCCACCATGGATCACCTCGGCAGATGCCCCGGACGATGAATATTTCTCCCGCAGGTTGTCCCGGCGCGCCAAGTCCGGCGAGCTCACGCGTGTACGGCAAGGGCTGTATCTGCCGACCACTCTCTGGCAAAACCTTAAGCCCTGGGAACAGTATCGGATGCGGATCGAGGCAGTTCACCGGACGGCACGTTCGGCTCCGATTTTCTGCCTGCGTGCCTCCGCGCAAGTGTGGGGAATTCCCGTCATAACCATTCCGGCAACCGTAGACACGTTTGAAGGCCGTTCGGGCGGAGGGCATTCAGGGGCCGGCGTTCATCGGCACCGAACAGATCTGGCGAAAGTCTGCACGGCGCGGGTAGACGGGCTGACCGTGACGTCCAAGCTACAGACGGCACGTGATCTTGCGGTGGTTCTGCCCTTTCCCGAGGCCGTGGCGGCAATGGATCGGATCCTGTCCCCGCGATTGTTAGTGGGAGAACGAAGATCCCGCCCGATCCAGAAGAGCCAAATGGAAATCTCTATGACGCTCCTACCGCATGCAAACCACATCAGGCGGGTTGAACGGGTGCTGGCCTTCGCCGACGGGCTGTCCGGATCACCTGGCGAATCGCTCAGCCGGGCCTACATGATGCAGTTCGGGTTCCCCGCACCAGAGCTGCAGCACGAGGTTCGGGACGGGCAGGGCCGGATCGGCTATATGGACTTTTACTGGAAGGAGCTCGGATTGGTCGGCGAATTTGATGGCTGGGTCAAATATTCGCTCGGTGAATACCTCGCCGGCGATTTACCGGCGGAGGCGCTGTGGAAGGAGAAAGTCCGCGAAGACCGGATCAGGGCTACGGGATTGCGGGTGACCCGCTGGATGTGGACCGAGGTCAGCAACCCCGAATTATTGCGTCAACGGCTGTTGGGCGCTGGGCTGCGGCCGCTATGACGTCGTGATCCCGCCGTTTCCCGCGTCCGCAGTGCGCATCCCCGGGTCCGCGCCCCGCAGTGTTTGGCCATACAAATGGACAGGTGCCGCGGAAATTTCCACGGCACCTGTCCATTTCACCGGCATCCCAGCGGGAGCGCCCGGGCTACGCGCCGCGCCCGGGCTACGTGCGGGCCGGGAGGGTGCTGGGTTTGAACGCCGGACGGGTGGCCTCGAAGGCGGTGATGTCCTCTTCGTGGCGCAGGGTCAGGCCGATGTCGTCCAGCCCCTCCAGCAGGCGCCAGCGGGTGTAATCATCGATGGAAAACGGCGCCACGACGGTGCCGCAGTGCACGGTTTTGCTGTCCAGATCCACGGTGATCTCGGTACCCGGGGCGTTCTCCAGCACCTTCCAGATCAACTCGATGTCATCTTGGGCCAATTCGGCGGCCAGCAGCCCCTGCTTGCCCGAGTTTCCGCGGAAAATGTCCGCGAACCGGGAGGAGAGCACGGCCTTGAACCCGTAGTCCTTCAGCGCCCAGACGGCGTGCTCCCGCGAGGACCCGGTGCCGAAGTCCGCCCCCGCCACCAGCACGGAACCGGCGTCAAAGGGCTTCTGGTTGAGAATGAACTCGGGATTCTTCCGCCAGCTGGAAAACAGTGCATCTTCGAAGCCGGTGCGGGTGATGCGCTTGAGGTACACGGCGGGAATGATCTGATCCGTATCGACATTGCTCTGCCGCAGCGGGACGCCGATTCCGGTATGCGTGGTGAATTTCTCCATGACTATCTCCTAGTTGACCGTGGACTCGGCGTACGGGGATTCGGCGGGCTCTGCCAGCGAGGCGGGATCCACCAGCGGGGTGCCGGTGTCCGGCTCGGTGCGCGGGGGCAGGTCCGACGGCGAACTGAGCGTTCCGCGCACGGCCGTGGCCGCGGCGACAACCGGGGACACCAAATGGGTCCGCCCACCCTTGCCCTGCCGGCCCTCAAAGTTGCGGTTCGACGTGGAGGCGCAGCGCTCCCCCGGTGCCAGCTGGTCCGGGTTCATGCCCAGGCACATCGAGCAGCCGGCAAAGCGCCATTCCGCGCCAAAGTCCGTGAACACCTTGTCCAGTCCCTCGGCCTCGGCGTCTAACCGGACGCGGGCGGAGCCGGGCACCACCAACATGCGGATCTTCGGATCCTTGGTGCGTCCGCGGATGATGTCCGCGGCGGCGCGCAGATCCTCGACGCGGGAGTTGGTGCAGGAGCCCAGGAAGACGGTGTCCACCCGGATGTCCTTCATCGGCGTACCGGCGGCCAGATCCATGTACGCCAGCGCCCGCTCCGCCGCGGCCTTGGCGTTCTCGTCGCCGAAGTCCTCCGGCGAGGGCACACTGCCGCTGAGAGATACGCCCTGCCCCGGGTTGGTCCCCCAGGTGACGAACGGTTCCAACGTATCAGCGTCGAGGTCAACAGCGGCGTCGAAAGTGGCGCCGTCGTCGGTCTTCAGCGTTCGCCAATAGTCGACGGCGGCATCCCAGTCGGCGCCCTGCGGCGCGTGCGGGCGCCCCTTGAGGAACTCGAAGGTCGTCTCGTCCGGGGCCACCATGCCCGCGCGCGCCCCCGCTTCGATGGACATGTTACAGATGGTCATCCGGGCTTCCATGGAGAGCGCACGGATGGCCGAGCCGCGGTATTCCAGCACGTAGCCCTGGCCCCCGCCGGTACCGATTTTGGCGATCACGGCCAGGATGATGTCCTTGGAACTCACGCCCGGACGTAGGGTGCCTTCGACGTTGATGGCCATGGTTTTGAACGGCTTCAACGGCAGCGTCTGGGTGGCCATCACATGCTCCACCTCGGAGGTGCCGATGCCCATCGCCAGGGCTCCGAACGCCCCGTGCGTGGACGTGTGCGAGTCGCCGCAGACCACCGTCATACCCGGCTGGGTGAGACCGAGCTGCGGGCCGATGATGTGCACAATGCCTTGGTTGGCATCGCCCAGGGAGTGCAGCCGGACGCCGAATTCACGACAGTTTTCGCGCAGCTTTTCGATCTGCGTCCGGCTGGTCAGGTCCGCAATCGGTTTGTCGATCGCCAGCGTCGGGGTGTTGTGGTCCTCGGTGGCGATGGTCAGGTCCGGGCGGCGCAGCGGACGGCCGGCCAGGCGAAGCCCCTCAAAAGCCTGCGGGGACGTGACCTCATGAATCAGATGAAGGTCGATGTAAAGCAGATCGGGCTGGGCAGCGTCGCCCGTACCCTCGCCCTTGCGGACAATGTGATCCTCCCAGACCTTTTCCGCCAGGGTCTTCGCCCCAGCTGAGCGGCGTCCGGCAATCCGTACTTCGGTCACGGCCAGTTCCCTTCATCAGTGGCATCTGGTCTGCACCGCCGTTGGGCCGCATCCGGATGCCGGTTCTTGCCTCGTCAAATGGCCACATAAACGTACTGTGACCGTTGGCGTTGTATGTCATCAACTGAACCAGCATCACCAGGGGCTGCGCCAGCGAATCGATTTGCATCTCACATGTTGAGACGGCAATATCATTACATGGACAATTCTAGCGGTGTTGGTGTCATCGATAAAGCGGCCCAGGTCCTGGACGCTTTAGAAGCCGGACCGACCACTCTGGCCCAGCTCGTCGCCGCCACCGGGCTGGCCCGGCCCACCGTCCACCGTCTCGCCTCGGCGCTGGTGCATCACCGGCTGGTCAGCCGCGATATCCAGGGCAGATTCGTTTTGGGCAGCCGGCTGGTGGAGCTGGCCTCCGCGGCCGGCGAGGACAGGCTGATCGCGGCCGCCGGGCCCGTACTGCTTCAGCTGCGCGACGTCACGGGTGAGAGCGCCCAGATTTTCCGCCGGCAGGGCGATTCACGGGTCTGCGTGGCGTCGGCCGAGCGGCCCATTGGCCTGCGCGACACCATCCCGGTGGGCACGCAGCTGAGCATGAAAGCCGGTTCCGCCGCCCAGGTACTGCTGGCCTGGGAGGACAATGAACGGCTGTTGGACGGACTGCAGAACGCCCGCTTCACACCCACCGTGCTAGCCGGAGTCCGCCGTCGCGGCTGGGGACAAAGCCTGGGCGAGCGTGAAATGGGCGTGGCCTCCGTCTCGGCTCCCGTGCGCGGACCCTCCGGCCGCGTCATTGCCGCTGTCTCCATTTCCGGCCCGATCGAGCGCCTCACGCGCCAGCCCGGCCGGCTGCACGCCGAAATCGTCTGTGGTGCGGCCCGGACGCTCACCGAAGCGCTGCGCAAAACCACCGACTGAGAAAAGCTGGGGCCCAACGCACTGGCGCTCTTCGACCGGGGCCAGAATCCACCGCTGCCTTCGGACGCTATTCTGATCCCATGGACAGCAATCCCGACCCCTCGCCCGACAACCACTACGCAATCTTCCTGCGCGGCGTGAACGTCGGCGGTATCAATATCAAGATGGCCGAGCTCAAGCGCGCCCTCATCCAACTCCCCCTGCACAGCGTCGGCACCCTGCTGGCCAGCGGAAATATCATCTGCCGGGCCGCCCTGGGGCCCGGCGAGCTCAAGTCCACGGTAGAGAAATGCCTACGCGACAGCTTCGGCTACGACGCCTGGGTAGTTGTGCTCACTGCGTCCCGGCTCGCCGAACTCATCGCGGCCTGCCCGTACCCGGCGGACTCCGGCGAACAGCACAGCTACGTCACCCTGGGCTCGGATCCTGACATCCTGGCCGAGCTCTTCGCCCTCGCCGAACAACTTCCAGACGCGGACCAGGTCAGCCTTGGCCCGGAGGCAATGGCCTGGCAGGCACCCGTCGGAGGCACGCTGGAGAGTCCGTTCAGCAAGCTGTCGGCCAAGTCCAGATACAAATCCAGTACGACGACGAGAAACCTCCGCACGCTGGTGAAAGTACGGGACGCCCTGGCTCGGCTCTGAGATGTGCACACAAAAAAGCCCCCAACCGGACGATCTGCCGGATGAGAGCTTTCTGCTGTGACCCCAGCGGGATTCGAACCCGCGTTACCGCCGTGAGAGGGCAGCGTACTAGGCCGCTATACGATGGGGCCCTAATACATTCGATTACTACCGTCGAAAATCCCTGCAGTCAGCCCGCAGTTTTTCGGATTTTCGAGCGCTGGGATACCAGGACTCGAACCTAGAATAACGGTACCAGAAACCGTTGTGTTGCCAATTACACCATATCCCAATGGCACTTTTTGCTTGCTCCGTCGATTCTCACAACCGGCAAGCGGCTCAAGCGCCGGAAATAAACTGTACCCGATTCTGACTGAGAGAACAAAACGAACGTCCCGCACCGACCCGCCGCGCAGCTAGCCGCGGAACGCCTGTAACCTCGCCATTGAAGATTCCTTGCCCAGTATCACCATGGACTCGAACAGCGGAGGTGAAATCCGTCGCCCCGAGACCGCCGTCCGTACCGGGCCGAAGGCCAGCCGGGGCTTGAGTCCCAACTCGTCGACCAACGCCTGCCGCAGCGCAGCCTGAATGTTCTCCGCCGTCCAGTCCTGCACCGGCTCCAGCACCGCCATCGCCGCGGCCAGCACCTCGGCAAGGTTCTCCGGCAGACCCTTCCGGGCATCGTCGGCGACATCCACGCCGTCGTCGCCCTTGAACAGGAAGCCGAGCATCTCCGGGGCCTCGCCCAGCAGCGTGATCCGTTCCTGCACCAGCGGCGCAGCCTCGGTGAGGATCTGCTCCTCGCGGTCCGTCAGTTTCTCGCCCAGCAGCCCGGCCGCCTGCAGGTACGGCACTAGGCGGTTCCGGAAATCCTCGGCGTCGAGCAGGCGCACGTGGGTGCCGTTGATGGCCTCAGCCTTCTTGACGTCGAATCGGGCAGGGTTGCCCAGCACGTCGTGGATGTCAAAGTGCTCAATGAGCTGCTGCACCGTGAAAATGTCCTCGTCGGCGGACAGCGACCAGCCGAGCAGCGAGAGGTAATTCAGCAGACCCTCGGGGATGAAGCCGTGCTCCCGGTGCAGGAAGAGGTTGCTCTCCGGGTCCCGCTTGGAGAGCTTCTTGTTCCCCGCCCCCATCACATACGGCAGGTGGCCGAAGAGCGGCATGTACTCGGCAATGCCGACGGCGATCAGCGCTCGGTAGAGCGCGAGCTGGCGCGGCGTTGAGCTGAGCAGGTCCTCGCCGCGGAGCACATGGGTGACGCCCATCAAGGCGTCATCCACCGGGTTCACCAGGGTGTACAGCGGAGCTCCGTTGGGCCGGACCAGCACATAGTCCGGGATCGATCCGGCCTTGAAAGTAATCTCCCCGCGGACCAGGTCCGTGAAGGTCAGGTCCTCATCAGGCATCCGCAGCCGAAGCGCCGGCAGCCGGCCCTCGGCCTTGAACGCGGCAATCTGTTCGACCGTCAGGTCTCGGTCGTAATTGTCATACCCGAGCTTGGGGTCACGTCCGGCTGCCTGATGGCGTGACTCAACCTCATCCGGTGAAGAATAGGAGTCATACACAAAGCCACCGGCCATCAGCTTCTCGATCGCCGCTTGGTAAATATTGCCGCGCTGCGACTGCCGGTAAGGAGAGTGCGGACCACCCACCTCCACGCCCTCATCCCAGTCAAGGCCAAGCCATTTGAGGGCTTCCAGAAGCTGGTGATAGCTCTCCTCACTGTCCCGGGCGGCGTCGGTGTCCTCGATCCGGAAAATCAGCTTTCCGCCGGTGTGCCGTGCGTAGGCCCAGTTGAACAGGGCAGTCCGGATCAGACCCACATGCGGGGTACCGGTGGGAGAAGGACAAAACCGGACCCGGACGGGGGTTTCAGCGGTGACGACAGGGAACGCGGCGGAAGTAGTCATAGTGTTTTCAACTTTACCGCCTACCGCCAGCTGCCTTAATCAGCGGCGAACGATCGGATTGGACAGCCGTCCAATTCCCTCAATCTCGATGTCGTACCTGTCCCCGTCCTTGACCAGTCCGACCCCGGAGGGTGTGCCGGTCATAATCACGTCTCCGGGCAACAGTGTGAAGGCCCGGGACACGGTGGAGACCAGATCCCGCACACCCCAGACCATCTGGGCGGTGCTGCCGTTTTGGCGCAGCTCGCCGTTCAGCCAGCCCTTAATGGACAAATCCTCGGTATCGAGCTCCGTCTCGATCCACGGTCCCAGCGGCGCCGACGTATCAAAGCCCTTTGCCCGGGCCCACTGCTGGTCTTCCTGCTGCACATCCCTCGCGGTGAGGTCGTTGCCGCACGTATAACCGAAGATCACCTCATCAACGCGTTCCGCCGGGACATCCTTGCAGATCCGGCCAATGACGACGCACAGCTCGGCCTCGTAGGAGACCTCATCCGAAAATTCGGGCAGCACGATCGGATCATTCGGACCGACTACGGAAGTGTTCGGCTTCAAAAACATCAGCGGCTGCTTGGGCACCTCATTGCCCAGTTCGTGGGCGTGCTCCACGAAGTTGCGGCCGATGCCGATGATCTTGCTGCGCGGAATAATCGGCGCCAGCAACCGCACGTCCGCCAGTTGGTGCCGGACCGAGGTCCGTTCAACGCCATTGAAGAACGGGTCACCCTTGATGACAGTGACTTCCTCACTGCCAGGCTCCCCCTCAACAACGCCGTATTGGGGATCAGAATCTACGACAAACCGAGCAATACGCATGGCTCATACTCTAATCGTTATGGCATCCGGTTTTTCTATTCACGGCGTCACAGTGGGGACACCGAGCCCGGCATATTCTTCCGGCCGCGCCGTCACCAGCTCCGCACCGAACCGCAGGGCCATCGCCGCGGTCAGCAGGTGGGCCAACGGATAGTCGCTACCGTCAGACCGGGAAAGCTGGGCCAGCCGGGCCAGATGTTCCGCGCAATCGAGGTCGAAAGGCACCACCCTCCTGTCCATCACCGTGGTCAGGAATTTGGCAACGGCATTACCAGATGCCATCCGCTCCAGCGCCGGCATGGAACCGGTCGCGGCAAGAATCTCCGCCACGGCCAGCGCAGTAGTGTGCGGACGCTCCGGGTGCAGCTTGAACCAATCGGCGTGGCGCTCGTAGCTGTTGCCGGAAATCAGCTCCAGCAAAACATCAGCGTCCAGGAGCATCATGGTGCGCCGGTCCGATCGGATTGTGCGTCCGTTCGATCCGATTGAACGCCGGTAGGTCGCCCATGCAGGGTGGAGGTCCAGCGGGGAAGTTCCGCATCACAAAGGGCGAATGCCAGTCCCCAGACCTCAAACAGCTCGTCGTACCATTTCGGGACCTTGAGAAGCGCAATCGGAATACGCGCAGGGTCTTCCGCCTGCGCCTCCGGAGAATCCATATGACGCAGAATCATAATCTTGAGTTCGGCCTGCATCGACCTGCCGTTCCGCGCTGCGAGAATACGAAGTTCCCTCAGAACCTCTGGCTCCAGGTATCTGACCGTAAGCGATGGCATAGTTCCTCCCATATCTTGCCTGCAGTGCAACCACTGCATGCACTGATTGCACTGCAGGCAAAGTCTCGGAGCAACTCGTACGCGCAGGGTTGTGGATGAAGCGTGGCCGCTAACCGCTGTGGAGGAAAATCGGGCGACTGCCAGAGAGCCGGGCATACGTGAGGGAGCAGGTCCCTCGTGAAGGAGCCGGCAGCGTGAAGGAGCCGGCAGCGTGAGGGTGGGCGGGGTCGCCGGTGGGGAGCAGATCCGACGACGGCGGCTGCCGCACCGGTGTAGGTACGGCAGCCGCCGTCGGACTAAAGATGGGGACGTGCTCGAAAAACTGTATTCGACATGAGGCAGGAGGCGTCAGGCCAAGCGAGTCAGCCAGCCGTGCGTATCCTCGAGGACTCCGGTCTGGATGCCGAGCAACTGTTCCCGGATACCCATGGCAACGTCGCCGGCCTTGGCATCGGCGGACCCGATGCTTTCGGTCTCGTCCTTGAGCAGGCCGATGGGCGTGATGACCGCTGCTGTACCGCAGGCGAAAACCTCAGTGATCTCGCCCGATGCGATTCCATCGCGCCATTCGGCCAGCGTGATCTTCCGTTCCTGGACGTCCATGCCGCGGTCTTTGGCCAACTGAATGACCGACATCCGGGTGACGCCTTCCAGAATTGTCCCCGTCAACGCCGGGGTCACGAGGCGGCCGTCCTTGAACACGAAGAAGACGTTCATGCCGCCGAGTTCCTCAACGGCATCATCATTAAAAGGATCCAGAAACAGGACCTGCTTGCAGCCGTGGGCCTCGGCCTCCATCTGTGCTGCCAGCGAAGCAGCGTAGTTCCCTCCGCACTTGGCGGCACCAGTCCCGCCGCGGCCGGCACGGGCGTAGTTGTGCGAGATCCAGATGGAAACCGGTTTGAGCTCGCCGCCAAAGTAGTTGCCAGCGGGAGAGGCAATTACGCGGAAGGAAACTTCACGGGCGGGACGCACACCAAGAAATGCCTCGGTGGCAATCATGAAGGGCCGCAGATACAGGCTCTCGCCGTCCCGGCTGGGGATCCATTCCCGATCGGCTTCGATGATGCCACGGATGGCATCGAGGAAAACCTGCTCGGGCAATTGCGGCAACGCCAGCCGTTCGGCCGAGCGGTTCAGCCGGGCCGCGTTGGCCTCCGGGCGGAACGTCCAGACCGAACCGTCGGCATGTTTGTATGCCTTCAGGCCCTCGAAGATCTCCTGACCGTAGTGAAGTACGGCGGCGGCGGGGTCAAGGGAGATCGGACCGTAGGGCTCAATCCGGGCATTGCCCCACGTCCCGTTCGCGTCCGAGTCGGTGCGGTAATCGACAATGGCCGTATGGTCCGTGAAGTAGTCTCCGAACCCTGGGTTGGCCAGGATGGCGGCGCGCTCTTGGGCAGTCTTCCGGTGTGCCGAAAGGTTCTGCGTAAACTCCAGTTCACTTACTGTCTGGGTCATGGTTCCTCCACGTAGTTGTGCACTCCAATGTGCACGCGGTTTGCACTAATCAGCCTACTCCCGCGAGCGGCCGGATTCGGCTCCCACCGGTGGCTGGCGATGCATCATTCGGCCCTCGGCGGTCAATCACTGGGCATCCAGCGCTGCATTACACGGCAGCGCAGATGGCGTCTCCAATGGCCTCGGTGCTGCGGATGACGTCGGGGCTGCGCTGGGCTATGTCCGCGATGACAGCGTGCTCTACCCGTCGGGCGGCGGCGTTGTAACCGAGGTGCTCCAGCAACAGTGCCGCGGAAAGAATGGCCGCCGTCGGATCGGCCTTTTGCTGCCCGGCAATGTCCGGCGCGGAGCCGTGAACCGGCTCGAACATGGAGGGCGCGGTGCGGTCCATGTTGATATTCCCGGACGCCGCGAGGCCTATGCCCCCTGTGACGGCAGCGGCCAGATCGGTGATGATGTCTCCGAAAAGATTATCCGTGACAATCACGTCGAAGCGGGCCGGGTCACTGACCAGGAAGATCATTGCCGCATCCACATGAAGGTAGTCGACGGCGACGTCCGGGAAGTCGGCCCCCACAGCCTCCACCGTCCGCTTCCAAAGGTGTCCGGCGTACACCAGAACATTGTGTTTGTGGACATACGTGAGCTTTTTCCGCGGCCGGGCGCTGGCCCGGCGGAACCCGTCGCGCACCACGCGCTCCACACCGTAGGCAGTATTGACCGAGACCTCCGTGGCGACTTCCTGCGGCGTTCCTACCCGCAGCGCGCCGCCGTTGCCCACGTAGGGGCCCTCGGTGCCTTCGCGGACCACGACAAAATCGATGGGGCCGGGATTTGCCAGCGGGGATGCAACGCCTTGGTAAAGCCTGGACGGGCGCAAATTAACGTAGTGATCCAAGCTAAAACGAAGTTTGAGCAGCATCTCGCGCTCAATCAGCCCGGAGGGAATCCGGGTGTCCCCCGGTGCCGCGCCAACCGCACCAAAAAGGATGGCGTCATGGCCGCGCAATGCCTGCAGCGTCGCGTCGGGCAGCGTTTCCCCGCTCTGCAGCCAGTGTTCGGCGCCGAGCTTGTACTCGGTCAGCTGGAGCTCAACGTCCTCTGCGGCGACGGCTCTTTTCAGGGCCTTGACGGCTTCCGCGACAACTTCGGGACCTATCCCGTCGCCGGGAATGACAGCAATGTTCATCGGTGTACTCATGATTGCCAGCGTAGTCAGCATATCCGCATCATGGACAGCTCATCTCACATTTCGGACACGCTAGTCACGTTCGGACCCGCCACGGCAGTCCTTCCCCTGTTTCCGGTTCCGTTCCGTTCCGTTTCGGGTTCCGTTTCTGTCTCTGTTGCCGCTTCCGTTTCCCCACTGGTGGCCGCCGAAGTCCACCCTTGGCCTGATGACCCGCCCGGCACCATCACCTAGAGTCGTAGATCATGGTTATGCACAGAATCTACGCCTGGTTCCGGGGCCATCTGTTTGCCGTGGACGTGACCCTCGCCGCCGCACTGTGGCTGCTCGTGAATGCCATGATGCTGCTCAATTCCGACGCGCCGGCATCCTTCATCATCGCCTCGGGCCTGATTGTCCCGCTGGCCTGGCGCCGCAGCCGGCCGGTGGCTGCGACGGCGGTGATTGCCGCCGTCGCCATTGTGCAGTGGGCCCTGTCCCTGCCCCAGGCACCGGCCGATATCGCCGTCGTCCTTGTCCTTTACGCTGTTGCGGCCTATGGTCCGCGTTGGGCCAGCATTGGCGGCCTTATTCTGGCGCTGGTGGGTGCCGTCATGTTCATCACCCGTTACAACTTTGATCTGGCCCCCGGGACGATTGCCGGGCTTTCTTCCACGGCTTTTTTGTTGGTGGTGGTGTGGATGCTCGTTCTCTTTAGCTGGACCTTGGGGGATCTGACCCGGACCCGCAGGCTTCGCGAGGAGGCGCTGGAAGGCCGCGCCCGGCGCCTGGAGGTGGAGCAGCAGCAGGAGCTGGCCCTGGCGGCGTCCGATGAAAGGTCGCACATTGCGCGCGAAATGCACGACATCGTGGCGCATTCCCTCTCCGTGATCATCACGCAGGCGGACGGCGGCAGGTACGCCGCTGCTGCGGATCCGGCTGTTGCGGCGCAGACTTTGACGACCATTGCAGAGGCGGGACGAACATCGCTGCAGGAAATGCGCCGGCTGCTGGGGGTGCTGCGCGGGGATGAGGAGGTGTCCACCCGTCCAGTCCCGGGCCTGACGGACATCGATGAACTCCTGCTCGGGTTCCGCGCGGCAGGCCTGGTGCTCGATTTCGAACAGAGCGGCAAGGCCAGGCGCGCCCTGCCGGCGGGCGCGGAGCTGACGGCGTACCGCATTGTCCAGGAGGGCCTAACCAATGTCCTCAAACACGCCGGTCCGCGCGCCGCCGCCACCGCGACGCTGCAGTGGCAGGGCCGGGGGCTGCAAGTTGACGTGCTCGACGACGGCCGTGGAGCCGCGTCGGGCCTGTCCGGTTCCGGCGCCGGCAACGGCACTGGCACTGGCAGTGGCAGTGGCACTGGCCACGGCATCCGCGGTATGCGCGAACGCGTCAGGCTCTACGATGGAACACTGACCGCGAAGCCCGAGCCCGGCGGCGGATTCCGGATCAGCGCATTCATCCCCTATACGGAGGCATAACCGTGACTTCTCTACTGCCGCACAGCAGCACTCCCGCCATCCGGGTGGCCCTGGTGGATGACCAGCAACTGGTCCGCTCCGGGTTCACCATGCTGATCAACAGCCAACCGGATCTGAAGGTGGTGATCCAGGCCAGCAACGGCATTGAAGCGCTTTCCGCGTTGTCCGCCACCGCCGCCGACGTGGTCCTAATGGACGTCCGGATGCCCGTGATGGACGGGATCGAGACCACCCGGAAGCTGATGGAACGCTCCCGCAAGGCCGCTGCGGGATCGACCCTGGCGGAGCTGAAAATAGTTGTCCTGACCACCTTTGACCTGGACGAGTATGCACTGGCCGCCATCCAGGCCGGTGCGAGCGGTTTCCTGCTCAAGGACGCCCCGCCGGACGAGTTGCTCGGGGCCATCCGCACCGTCTACCGCGGGGACGCCGTCATTGCGCCCTCCACCACCAAGCGGCTACTGGACCACGTGGCACCCTTGCTGAGCGCAGCCAGTCCCGCCAAGGACCGGCACCATGCCGACGTCCAGCATCTCACCGCCCGTGAACGTGAGGTTTTCACTCTCATTGCCGAGGGACTTTCCAACCCGGAAATTGCCCAGAAGCTATTCGTCACCGAGGCCACCGTCAAAACGCATGTGGGGCATGTGCTGAGCAAACTCGGTGCCAGGGACCGGGTACAACTGGTCCTGATCGCCTACGAGACGGGCATCGTTACCGCCGGCTGACGAAGGGTATCGCTGAGTGTGGAGATCTGCCCCTGGAACCGTGGTTTGCAGGGGCAGATCTCCACACTCAGCGAAAGGGTCAGGCAGGGACGGGCTCTTCATACTTCGGGAAGATGGGCGCGGGGGCGGGCAGCGGGGTGCCGGACACCAGCGGCGTTCCGATCGCGGCAAACGGATGGCCGCCGCCGTCGTCGTGCTCCGTTGACTGCCCCAACGCCGCCAGCAGCTTGGCCGCAGAGTCGGGCATCACCGGCTGGATCAGAATGGCCACGATGCGCAGCACCTCCAGAGTCACGTAGAGCACCGTGTTCATCCGCTCGATGTCCGTCTTGCGCAGGACCCAGGGCTGCTGCTCGGCGAAGTAGGCGTTGGTGTCTCCCAGCACGGTCCAGATTTCCTCCAGTGCGCGGTGGAAATCCTGCACCTCGTAGGCTTCGCGGCACACGTCCAGCAGCACGCCGGCCTGGGCCAGAATGTCCCGATCCGCGGCCGTGAAAGCCTGCGGTTCGGGGACCTGCGCAGCACAGTTCTTCGCCACCATGGACAGCGACCGCTGCGCCAGGTTACCGAGATTGTTGGCCAGATCAGAATTCATCCGGCCGACCACCGAATCGTGGCTGTAGGAACCGTCGGCACCGAACGGGACCTCACGGAGCAGGAAGAAACGCACCTGGTCCAGGCCGTACTGTGCCACCCAATCCGCCGGGGCCACCACATTACCGAGCGACTTGGACATTTTGACCCCATTGTTGTGCAGGAAGCCGTGGATCATGACGCGCTTGGGCAGCTCAAGCTGCGCGGACATCAGGAACGCGGGCCAGTAGACGGCGTGGAAGCGGGAGATGTCCTTGCCGATCACGTGCACGTCCGCGGGCCAGTATTTGCGGAAGCTCTCCGATTCCGTGTCCGGGAAGCCGACGCCGGTGAGGTAGTTGGTGAGCGCATCCACCCAGACGTACATCACGTGCGCCGGATTTCCCGGAACCGGGACGCCCCAGTCGAAGGAAGTGCGGCTGATGGACAGGTCTTCGAGGCCGCCCTTGACGAAACTGACGACCTCATTAAAACGGTTGTGCGGGGCGCCGAAATGCGGATGGTCAGCGTAATGCTTCAGCAGCCGGTCCTGATAGGAGGCGAGCTTAAAGAAGTAGCTCTCCTCCTCGGTCCAGGTCACCTCCGTGCCGGTTTCCGTGGCATAACGCCGGCCGTCCTCGTGGACCTCCGTCTCGTCCTCCACAAAGTAGCGCTCATCGCGAACGGAATACCAGCCGGTGTACTGCGAAAGGTAGATGTCGCCATTGGCTTCCATCCGCTGCCAGATGGCGGCCGCGGCGGCGTAGTGATCCGCGTCGGTGGTGCGCATGAAGCGGTTGTGCGAGATCCCCAGATCCCGGCTCATCTGCTGGAAGGCGGCGGAATTCTGATCGGCCAGCTGCTTGGCCGTGAGCCCGAGCTTCTGCGCGGTCTGCTGCATTTTCAGCCCGTGCTCATCGGTGCCGGTCATGAAGAAAACGTCGTAGCCGTCCAGCCGCTTGAAGCGGGCCATCGCGTCCGTGGCGATCACCTCGTAGGCGTGGCCGATGTGCGGCACGCCGTTGGGGTAGGAAATGGCGGTGGTGATGTAAAAGGGGGTCTTAGCCTGCGCAGGTGAACTCACTCTATGAAGTTACCCGCCGGTGGTTCGGCTTGTCGAAACCTGGCGGGCTGATGAAGCGGCTGAGTCCTGAGTGCTGACCCGCCAGATGAGTTCGGACGGATGCCGTGGAAAATCGGAAATTCCCCGGCATCCGTCCATTTCACCGGCATCTAGGCCAGGTCAGTCCTCGAGGTCCACTTCGCGCGCCATCGATGCGCCAATTTCGGCCTTGATAGCATCCAACACGTCCTGCGGGACGGAACTGTCCACGGTGAGCAGGGACAGCGCCTGGCCCCCTTCCGTATTGCGGGCAACCTGCATGCCGGCAATATTGATGTCGTTCTCGCCCAGTAGTCCGCCGAGTCGGCCAATGACGCCGGGCCGGTCCGCGTAGGAAATGACCACCAGATGGTCGCTGATGGGAATCTCGATGTCGTAGCCGTTGACGCCCACCAGCTTTTCGACCTGCTTCGGCCCGGTCAGCGTTCCCGAAACAGAGACCTGCGAACCATCGGACAGGGCTCCGCGGATCGTCAACACATTGCGGTAGTCGCGGGATTCCGTGGTTTTGATCAGCCGGGTATTGATGCCGCGCTGTTCGGCCAGCACAGGGGCGTTGACGTAGGAAACCTGCTCGGACACCACATCCTTGAAGACGCCCTTCAACGCGGCAAGTTCCAGAGCCTTCACGTCGTGGACGGCAATCTCCCCCGCCACCTCGATGTCGATCTGTGTCACCGAATCGTGTGTAAGCGCGGTAAAGATGCGTCCGAGCTTTTCCATCAGCGGAATGCCGGGGCGCACCTCCGCGGCAATGACCCCGCCTGCCACATTGACCGCATCCGGGACCAGCTCGCCGGCAAGGGCAAGCCGCACTGACTTGGCCACCGAAACTCCGGCCTTTTCCTGCGCCTCATCGGTGGAAGCGCCCAGATGCGGAGTCACCACAACGTTGTCCAGGGCAAGGAATGGAAGATCCGTGGCCGGTTCCTTGACGAACACATCGATCCCGGCCCCGGCGATTTGGCCGGTGGTCAGTGCGGTGTACAGCGCGGCTTCGTCCACCAGGCCGCCTCGTGCCACGTTGATGATGTAGGAGGTCTTCTTCATCTTGGCAAACGCGTCCGCGCCGATCATGCCGACCGTTTCGGGTGTCTTGGGCATATGGATGGTGATGAAGTCACTTTGCGCCAGCAGCTCGTCCAGGCTGACGAGCTGCACCCCCAGCTGCGCTGCACGTGCTGACGTGACATAGGGATCGTAAGCCAGGACCTCCATGTCAAAGCCCTGCGCACGGGCGGTGATGAGGGCACCGATCCGGCCCAGGCCAATAATGCCCAGCTTCTTCTCGTACAGTTCGGTGCCGGTGTATTTGGAGCGCTTCCACTCGCCGTTCTTCAGCGCCACACTGGCCGCGGGGATGTGCCGGGCCAGGCTGAGAATGTGCCCGACGGTCAGTTCCGCGGCCGAAACGATGTTCGACGTCGGCGCGTTGACGACCATAACGCCGGCCTGGGTTGCGGCCTTAATATCCACGTTGTCCAGACCTACCCCGGCCCGGGCGATGACCTTCAGGCTCCGAGCCGCGGCGATCGCCTCGGCGTCCACCTGCGTGGCAGAACGGACCAAAATTGCGTCCACATCCGCGATGGCGGCAAGCAGCTGGGATCGATCGGCTCCGTCGCAGTGCCGGATTTCGAAGTCCGGCCCCAGGGCGTCGATAGTGGCAGGCGAAAGTTCCTCTGCAAGGAGTACAACTGGCTTGGTGACTGTCACCGGTGACCTCTTTAGCTCTCGTGGATATACGGGTGGAATTGGTGCCAAGACGGTGCTGCAGACAAAGAAGCCGGACTCCATCAAGTGAAGGAGCCCGGCTTCCTTGCCGAACGTTAGGGGCGGATCGACGACGGTCCGCTTTGAGCGGGTGCCGATGTCCTGCCCGGGTGGGGGTGGGGATTAGCGGGCGACTGAACCTTCGTTGTAGTCGTCTTCGTTCTTGATCCAGGAGAACAGCTTGCGCAGTTCGCGGCCGGTGGACTCGATCGGGTGATCTTCGCCCTTCTTGCGCAGCGCCTTGAACTCCGGCGCTCCGGCATCCTGATCGTCGATGAACCGCTTGGCGAAGGTACCGTCCTGGATGTCCGCCAGAACGGCCTTCATGTTCTCCTTGACATGCTCGTCAATGACCCGGGGGCCGGAGACGTAATCGCCGTATTCCGCTGTGTCGGAAACGCTCCAGCGCTGCTTCGCGATGCCGCCTTCAACCATCAGGTCAACGATCAGCTTGAGCTCGTGCAGCACCTCGAAGTACGCAATCTGCGGCTGGTAGCCGGCCTCGGTCAGCGTCTCAAAACCATACTGAATCAGCTGCGAGGCACCGCCGCACAACACGGCCTGCTCACCAAAGAGGTCCGTTTCGGTTTCCTCGGTGAAGGTGGTTTCGATGACGCCGGCGCGGGTTCCGCCGATGGCCTTCGCGTAGGAAAGAGCCAATTCCTTGGCCTTGCCGGAAGCGTTCTGTTCGACGGCGATCAGGTCCGGCACGCCCCGGCCGGCCTCGAATTCGCGCCGGACCACGTGCCCGGGCCCCTTGGGCGCCACCAGAGCAACGTCAACGTCTGCCGGCGGCTTGATGTAGCCGTAGCGAATGTTGAACCCGTGGGCGAAAAACAGGGCGTCGCCGGCCTGCAGGTTCGGGGCGATGTCCTCCGCGTACACCGAGCGCTGGACCTGATCCGGGGTCAGGATCATGATCAGGTCCGCTTCGGCAGCCGCATCGGCAACGCTGAGGACGCGCAGGCCCTCTGCCTCTGCCTTGGCCCGGGATTTGGAACCTTCCTTCAGGCCGATGCGGACGTCGACGCCGGAATCGCGCAGGCTCAGTGCGTGTGCGTGGCCCTGGCTGCCGTAGCCGATGACGGCAACGGTGCGTCCCTGGATGATGGACAGGTCGGCATCGTCGTCGTAGAACATGTCGCTCACTTATTACTCCTCAGTAGTTTATTTGGTGCAAATCTAAGAACCTGCAAATATTTCAAAAGCTGCTTATGCCACCACTGCTATGCGCTGCGCAGCGCGCGATCGCTCATGGAACGCGATCCCCGCCCGACGGCCAACGTACCGGACTGCACGATCTCCCGGACCCCAAAGGGCTCCAGTACATTGAGCAAGGCTGCAATTTTGTCGGCTGTGCCGGTGGCCTCGATGGTCAGCGAATCGGTGGAAACGTCGACCACCGAGGCCCTGAAGAGATCTGCGGCTTGGGTGACCTGCAGCCTCGTGGCAGCATCCGCGCGCACCTTGACCAGAATGTGGTCCCGCTGCACGGAATTATCCGGCAGCAACTCAACGATCTTGAGCACATTGATCAACTTGTTCAGCTGCTTGGTGACCTGTTCGATCAGGTCACCGTCGGCGTCGACTACTACGGTCATCCGGGAGATCCCTGTCACCTCGGTGGGACCAACAGCCAAAGAATTGATGTTGAAAGCACGCCGGGCGAAGAGGCTGGCCACCCGGGTTAGTACACCGGGTTTGTCTTCCACCAGAACGGAAAGTGTATGTCGAGTCGTCATGTCTAGTCCTCTTCTTCCCACACCGGAGTCAGGTTTCGGGCAACCTGGATCTGGCTGTTGCTGACGCCCGAAGGAACCATCGGCCAGACCATGGAATTGGGGCTGACCACGAAGTCGATGACGACGGGCCGGTCATTGATGGCCAGGGCAGCCTCGATGGTGGCATCGATATCCTCGACCCGTTCGCAGCGCAGCCCGACGCAACCGTAGGCGTCGGCGAGCTTGACGAAGTCCGGGATGCGCACCGTGTCATGTCCGGTATTCAGGTCCGTATTGGAATACCGGCCCTCGTAGAACAGCGTCTGCCACTGCCGGACCATGCCAAGGGAGGAATTGTTGATGACCGCGACCTTGATCGGAATCTTGTTGATCGCACACGTGGCCAGTTCCTGATTGGTCATCTGGAAGCAACCGTCACCGTCGATGGCCCAGACCACCCGATCCGGATTTCCGACCTTCGCGCCCATGGCGGCGGGAACCGCGTAGCCCATGGTTCCGGCACCGCCGGAGTTCAGCCAGGAATGCGGGCGCTCGTACTTCACGAACTGCGAGGCCCACATCTGGTGCTGCCCCACGCCGGCAACATAGACCCCTTCCGGCCCGGTGAGGGCTCCGATCCGCTCAATGACCCGCTGCGGAGAGGTCAGACCGTCTTCGGGTTCGGTCCACCCCAGCGGATACGTGTCGCGCAGATTGCCCAGGAACGCCCACCAGTCGGTGAGATCCAGAGCGCCCTTCTCCTCAAACTCCGCTTTTAGGGCGGCGGTGAGATCCGGGATGATTTCCTTCACGGAACCCACAATGGGCACGTCGGCGATCCGGTTCTTGGAAATCTCCGCAGGATCGATGTCCGCGTGGATTACCTTGGCCAGCGGAGCGAAGGTGCTCAGCACTCCGGTGACGCGGTCATCAAAGCGGGCCCCGAGGGTGATCAGCAGATCAGACTGCTGGAGCGCCGTCACCGCCGACACTGCCCCGTGCATGCCCGGCATACCCACATGCAGCGGGTGCGAGTCAGGGAACGCACCGCGCGCCATCAGCGTGGTGACCACCGGGATGCCAGTCAGTTCAGCGAGCTCCATCAGTTCCACCGAGGCGTGGCCCTTGATGACACCGCCGCCGACATACAGCACAGGCTTCTTGGACGCAGCGATCAGCCGGGCGGCTTCACGCAGTTGCTTGGCGTGCCCGCGGAACACCGGCCGGTAGCCGGGCAGATCAATGACCGGCGGCCAGGAAAACGTCATCTTTCCCTGTTGGGCATCCTTGGCAACATCGACCAGCACCGGGCCCGGCCGTCCGGTGGAGGCGAGATGGAATGCCTCCGCCAGTACGCGGGGAATGTCCTGGGGATCCGTCACCAGATAGGAATGCTTGGTGATCGGCATCGTAATGCCGACGATGTCCGCTTCCTGGAAGGCATCCGTGCCGATGACACCGCTGGATACCTGACCGGTAATCGCAACGATTGGAACCGAATCCATATGAGCATCCATGATGGCCGTGACAAGGTTGGTGGCACCGGGGCCGGAGGTGGCGATGCACACGCCGACCAGGCCGGTCACCATGGCGTAACCCTGCGCCGCGTGGCCGGCGCCCTGCTCGTGCCGAACCAGCACATGGTTCATCTCCGAGGCCATGAGCGGATCATAAGTGGGCAGAATGGCGCCCCCTGGAAGGCCGAAGATATCCTTGACGCCCAGCTCCTCAAGCGAGCGGACGATGGCTTCCGAGCCGGTCATCTGCGTGGGTCCGACGATGTTGTTCGGTCCGTAAACGGAGTTAGTGGCGGCAGCGTTTGACGCGGCGGTAGCGTTTGACGCGGAGGCGCTGCCGTGATGGTGCGCTTTGGTGGCCATCAGCGACGGGCTGACGGGCGATCCTTTACTCATCGGACTCTTCCTTAGTGGAATGCGTGGTGACGATCTTTGGTGGCGTCGGTATGAGTTTGCCGCTGGTAGTGGAAACAGAAAAACCCCTCAGCCGGTGAGGCTCTGCGAGGGGTTTGCGCATGGTGATTATCCGAGCTGAAATCAGCTGGACTGTAGCTTTTGTAAAGCTAACCAGTCACGCGCTAGATAAGGACGACTACGGATATGAACTGCATATAAGTAGTTTTCCGTTCTCCGTTGTACGCTGTCAAACCGGCACTGCCCCATCTCATTATATGGACACTCCATCCACCTTTCGGACGGCCCCCCATGCGGCCGCGGCCGCATGGAGAGCCGTGGCGTCAACCGCAGTAAGCGCCGGTGCTCGCCGAATGAACCAGCTTCGCGTACTTGGCCAGTACTCCCTTGGTAAACTTCCCGGGGATCGGCTCCCAGCCAATCCTGCGTGACTCCAGCTCCGCGTCATCAACCAACAGGTCGAACGTCCGGGCGGCGATGTCCACGCGGATGCTGTCGCCGTCGCGCACGAAGGCGATCGGACCGCCGTCGACCGCTTCCGGCGCCACATGCCCGATGCACAGACCGGTGGTCCCGCCGGAGAAACGTCCGTCCGTGAGCAACAGAACGTCTTTGCCCAGCCCGGCGCCCTTAATGGCGCCGGTGATGGCGAGCATTTCGCGCATGCCCGGGCCGCCCTTGGGCCCTTCGTAACGGATGACGACGACGTCGCCGGCCTTGATCACCCCGGACTTCAGCGCCTCCAGCGCACCCTGCTCGCGTTCGAACACGCGGGCCGGCCCTTCAAAGACATCGGCATCGAAGCCTGCGCTCTTGACCACGGCGCCCTCCGGAGCCATCGAGCCGTGCAGGATGGTGATGCCTCCGGTCTTGTGGATCGGGTTGTCCAGAGCCCGCAGGATCTTCCCGTCCACGTCCGGCGGGTTAATTTCCGCGAGGTTCTCGGCGACGGTTTTGCCCGTGACGGTGAGGCAGTCGCCGTGGATCAGACCGGCGTCGAGCAGTGCCTTCATGATGACCGGCACACCGCCGATCTTGTCCACGTCGAACATGACGTAGCGGCCGAACGGCTTCAGGTCCCCCAGATGCGGGACCTTGTCGCCGATCCGGTTGAAGTCATGCAGGGTCAGGTCCACCTCGGCCTCGCGGGCAATGGCCAGCAGGTGCAGCACGGCGTTGGTGGAACCGCCGAAGGCCATGGTGACGGCGATGGCGTTCTCGAAGGCCTTCTTGGTCATGATGTCCCGGGCGGTGATGCCCAGGCGCAACAGGTTCACGACGGCCTCGCCCGAGCGGTGCGCGAAGACGTCCCGACGGCGGTCGGCAGAGGGCGGGGCGGCCGAGCCGGGCAGGGACATTCCGAGGGCCTCGCCGATGCAGGCCATCGTGTTCGCGGTGTACATGCCACCGCAGGCGCCCTCGCCGGGACAGATGGCGCGTTCAATCCGCCCCAGGTCCTCCTCGCTCATCTTGCCCGCGGCGCAGGCGCCGACGGCCTCGAAGGCGTCGATCAGGGTGACTTCCTTTTCCTGGCCGTCCTCCAGTTTCACGAAGCCCGGCATGATGGAGCCGGCATACAGAAAGACGGAGGCAAGGTCCAGCCGTGCGGCAGCCATCAGCATGCCGGGCAGGGACTTGTCACAGCCGGCCAGCAGCACGGAGCCGTCAATCCGCTCGGCCATCATGACGGTTTCCACTGAATCCGCGATGACCTCGCGGGAAACCAGCGAAAAGTGCATCCCCTCATGGCCCATGGAGATGCCATCCGAGACGGAGATGGTTCCGAACTGCATCGGGAACCCACCGCCGGCGAAAACACCTTCCTTGGCGCCCTGAGCCAGCCTGTTCAGCGAGAGGTTGCAGGGGGTGATTTCATTCCACGAGCTGGCAACCCCAATCTGCGGCTTAGCGAAATCGTCGTCGCCCATGCCTACGGCACGAAGCATCCCACGCGACGGGGCGGCGGCAATGCCGTCCGTCACTACCCGGCTCCGTGGCTTGATGTCTGGTTTTCCATCGGCCTGCCCGGCCGGAAGGGTCTTTGAATTAGTCTCCACGCTCATACGCTGAGTCTATGACTGCCGTCCGACGGCGCGCCAACCCTGCCCATCAGCCGGACGGTTTTCGTCGGTTTGTTGCGTCCCTCGGGCGGCTCGGTCCGCACTCGCCCGTCGCTGCTGTGGGTCCGGATTGCGTGTCGGCCGTGCGTGCCAGAAACCGCCCGGTCTGCAGGAAGTCCCGCAGGACTATGACGCCGGCGCCCATTTGGGCAGCGACGAGAATTGCCATGACCCACCAGAATGGACTGTGACCGGGCACGGCCTGGGGAATGAAGGCGAGCGGAAAAAACGGAGCCACGATGAGTTGCAGTGCCAGGCGATTTACTTCGCGTTATAAACCAGCCCGCCAACCAAGGCACCTATCGCAGCTAAGTACGAACCTAACCACAGGTTGGACGGCCACTGGTCCAGGCCGCTGCCGAAGGCCAGAACCCCGCAAAGCGTGCCAACAGGGATCAGGACGACGACGCCAACGGGAAAGTAAAGCACGAAGTACGTTTTCAGGGCTTCGCCCACGCCGTTGTCGGCTATACCCTGCGCTTTCCTCGCAGCGCTGGCCCATCGATCATTGGATTGCGCCATCAGGTCATCAATACCGCTCATCGTCATCCTCCTATGGGTGCAGCCTAGCGGTCCGGCGTCTATCCATCCCCGAGTAGGGCCGGTCTGCGCGGCGAACTTCAGGCACCGTCCGGCATCGAGCCCCGCGCCGAAAGTATGCTGCGGCACGCGGTCGCAGCGCCGATTTCGCACCGGTGGAAAACCATGTATAGTTACATGTCGTTGCGGGGTGCTGAAATGGAAGAAATTCCGTGCCGGTACGCGTAATTTGCCTCATGCACCTCTAGCTCAATTGGCAGAGCAATTGACTCTTAATCAATGGGTTTCGGGTTCAAGTCCCGAGGGGTGCACCAGAAAAGGAGCCTCTGACCTGCGGAAACGCCGGTCAGGGGCTCCTTTTTTTTGCTGATAATCGGCCCAGGCGGTCGCTTGTAGAACCCTCTGCTGTGCGGCTGCTGCAAATTGCTGCCAATCAGGACTAGGGCAGGATGTGATCCCGGGCTGCCGATTCCAGCTCTGCAGCCTGCGCTTGAGCAAGTCTGGTTTCGGCAGCCACATCAATGCGGCGGGTCAGCAGCCAATAGAGCACCGCGGCGACCGGCAATCCGATGAACAAGGATATGTCCGCCCCATCCATGGCCTGGGCCGCGAATCCGACGAAGAGCTTCCCTGCGGAGAAGAAGGGAACCATCAGCACGAATCCGACCAGGTACGCCACGATGCCGGGCCAGCCCCACCGGCCGTAGATGCCGTCGGGCTTGAAGATTTCCGCGATCGCGTAGTGGCCCTTGCGCACGACGAAGTAGTCGGTGAGGTTGACGGCCGTCCACGGGATGAAGAAGTACAGGACCAACAGCAGGAAGTCGTTGAAGTTGGCCAGGAAATCCGCGGACGCCAAGTTCGCCAACACCAGCGAAATGACTGCCGTGATCGAGATAGTGATAACCCGCAGCGTCAGGGTGGGCCGGATGCGCCGGAGGCTATCGATGGAGGAGATCAGGGTCAGGGAACCGCCATACATGTTCAGAGCAGTGACCGACACCAGCCCCAAGGCCGCGATGAATAAGGCGATCGCGCCGAACCCGCCGAAGAGCGCGTCCGCTGTGGATTTGATCGAGCCGATGGTTTCGAAGCCATCACCGGCTGCGGCGGCAATGTACGCCCCGAGGAACATCACCCAAATGCCACCCAGTGCGCTGCCCCAGAACGTCCACCGGAACGTGCCCCGGCCCTTTCCCGGCGGCAGGTAACGGGAGTAGTCAGAGACGTAGATGGCCCAGGAAATCTGGTACCCCGCGGCAACCCCCAGCTGTCCCAGGAACGGCACCAGATGAAAGCCGGCCAGGTCGTATGCCCCGGCCGGCACGGAAAGCTTACTCAACGCAGCCACCGAGAGCAGCGCCAGCATCGCGATCGTGAGATATGTGAGGTAACGCTCGAACGCGTGGATGAGGTCATAACCGAACAACGCGACGACGACAGCGACAAGCGTCACGACCCAGAACCAGAGATTGGGCGAGCCGATCGACACTGACCCCGCGAAGGCCTGGCCAGCCAGAATGGTATTAAAGATGTTGAAGCCCGCGTATTGCAGAAACGCAAAAAACCAGACGAGCAGAGCGCCGATATAGCCGAATTGCGGACGGGACTGGATCATCTGCGGTAGCCCGAGCTGGGGGCCCTGGGAGGAGTGGGCGGCCATGAAAAGTGTGCCGATGAGAATTCCGATAACGATCGCGATCAAAGACCAGATCAGGTTCCCGCCCGTGGTGATGCTGATCAAACCTACCGCCAGCGTGGCGATCTGAGCGTTGCTCATAAACCACAACGGACCGATGTGGGAGACTTTGCCGTGCCGCTCGTTCAACGGGACGTAGTCGATGGACCGCACTTCCAGGCCCCGACCGCGCCCTGCTTCCGTCGTTGCGCTCATCGTACATTTCCTCCGTAAAAGGCTTTGCTGGAGAGGGTGGGCTCACGACGCTGTGAACGTGCCAGGCAGGCGGCCCGGAGTTCCGACAGGTGAACACCATCCCGCACTTCGGTTTACCACGAATGGAGGCGTACGGAAACCGTTTTTCGAATTAATCGTTCGTTCGGCGGCCGTTTTTCTTTCTCTGTTAGCGTCAGTCGGTGAGTTCCTCGGCGAGCATGTCCGCACCGCGTCCGTGCCCAGACCCCGACCGTGGAACGCGGGGCCGCCTAGCCAGCGAGCGTTCCTCCCCGGGTTCTGCCGTCGTCGGATTGCTCACGTCGGACGCAGTCACAAGATGCGTATTTGGTGAAGTTGTTTCGCCATTCCGGCGCCGTCCGGGGCGTAGACCCAGTCCGTGGACGGTGCAGGCTGATCCTGTTGACCATCCGTGGACCGTCCCCCGGAGAGAACAGACTCGCCCACCGAAAGCTGCCGGATTGCCACAGCAGCCGTGAGATCCGGGTGCCGCCGGGAGAACTCTGCGTAGATTTCCTCATCATGCTGGCCGTTGTCACCGATGAGTAACCAGCGGATCCCCGGGAATTCCTCGGCAAGGAGTTCGAGATTCCTTCTTTTGTGTTCCCTGCCGCTGCGGAACCACCGCTCTTGAGTCAGGCCCCAGTCCGTCAACAGCAGCGCCCCTGCTGGATACATATTCCGGGCCAGGAAACGGGCCAGGGTAGGAGCGGCATTCCACGGACCGGTGGAGAGATAGATGACCGGCGCATCCGGATACTCGACGGCGAGCCTGTCCATCAGCACCGCCATCCCCGGTGTCGGAGTGCGTGCGTGTTCGCTGACGACGAAGGTGTTCCACAGGGCGAGGAAGGGCCGCGGCAACGCGGTGACCATGACGGTGTCATCTATGTCCGACACGATTCCAAACCGGGTGTCCGCGGCAATGACGAAGATCGGCGCTTCCACGGGGCTCATTCCTGCCGCCCGGAACACTGCGGTATGCCAGCCAGGGGGTAGGCGGACCGGAACATTAGTGTCTATCAGGCCACCGCGATCAGCACGCACGCGGTGAAATTCCCCGCCGAGTTCAATCTCGACTTCCCGGTTCTGCACGGGGACGCTCGTGAAGGCACGCCACCCACGGACGTTTCCGACGACGGTCTTGACCGCTCGGTCTGTCCCGTTGCCGGGGCCGTGATTACTGGCCAGCAGGACCCGACCGAGCACCCTAACCCGGGTCTGTGTCCCATATCCGGAATAGGCCACCAGCTGCTCAACGAACTTCCAGCGCTTGGCCTGTCGGACCCGCAGCCGGTATACGGCGCTTCCCAGCCGCAGAACAGCGTGGAAGAAGGGCCTGCTGTGCGTCTCAGGTGGCGGCGTCGGGTGTGGCGGCGTCGGGTGTTGGGGCGACGGGTGTGGGGACGACGGATTTGGCGACGACGAACTCATGCTCAAACTGTGCCACACCGGGCCATGCCATGCCCATCAGTATGTATGGTCATCTGCTGCCTGGTTGACCTGGCTCCACGGTACCCGGATGAAGTAAACCGTTGGTGAGCAGACCCCAAACCCCGTAAGTCGGTCAGTTACCAGCCGTCGAGGCGGCTAGGGTCGGCCGGCTTTCCATTTCGCGCAGGTTTTGCGCCGTGCTGCTCACCGAGCGGATGATTGACTTCAGGGCCGACCGCAGTTCACTCTGGTCCATCCCGTCGGTTTCCAGCAGTCCTGTCTCCATCTGATGGGCTGTATCCAGCAGGCCCCGGCCCTCATCCGAGAGGGATACCAGATGGCTGCGGCGGTCATTGGTGCTGCGGGCACGATGGACGTGTCCGTGACTTTCCAGCCGGGAAAGCGTCTTACCCATGGTCTGAGCCTGCACTCGCACAATTGACGCCAGCTGCGCCTGCGTCATAGGACCGTTGGCTGCCAGGACATCGAGAGCGATAATGCCGGCGTGGGTCATACCGATACTCGCCAAGCGCTCATTCCACACGTGTTCAACTAGGCGTGCTGCGGTTGAGAGTAAGCGGCTGCTGGGCCATTGATCCATGTCGGGCATGCAACTCAGTATAGACCCGCAATATCATAGTCCTCGCTGACCCCTCGTGTTGTACCGGAGCGGGCTGTCCAGGGAGATTGTCGGTGCCCCCCGCTACGCTGGGACTAACGAAGTGCGGCGACAGATAAATCCCCGGCATCACCCCAAACCAGGCAGGGAAAGTATGGAAGAGGCAGGCATGGAAAAGGCAGGCATGGACACGGCAGATAAGGACAAGGCAGCGGGCGGACGGCTTGCCGTGGGTGACGTGGGACCGGAATTCACCCTGCATGATTCCGCAGGGAGAAAGGTCTCTCTGGCTGACTTCCGCGGACGCAAGACGGTCATGTACTTCTACCCGGCGGCCTCCACCCCTGGCTGTACCACGCAGGCGTGTGACTTCCGCGATCACCTGAATTCCCTGAAGTCCGCCGGGTACGACGTGCTGGGAATTTCACCGGACCCAGAACCGAAGCTGGCGAAGTTCGCCGAAACGGAAAAGCTGAACTTCCCGTTGCTCTCCGATGTAGATCACGCCGTGGCGCACGCCTATGGCGCCTGGGGTGAAAAGAAGAATTACGGGAAGACCTATGAGGGCCTGATCCGGTCGACCATCGTGCTCGATGGCGAGGGCACGGTGAGCCTGGCGCAGTACAACGTCCGCGCCACCGGCCATGTCGCCAAGCTGCGGCGGGATCTGGGTCTGGACTAGCGGCCGGAGCACCACCTGCGGAACCTGTAAGATAAAGGCTGTATTTCGGCGCCCGTCTCAGGGACGCCGGGCGGCAGGCGCGAGTGGTGAAATTGGCAGACACGCAGGATTTAGGATCCTGTACCTTCGGGTGTGCGGGTTCAAGTCCCGTCTTGCGCACAGCAACATGGCACACGAGACGCCCGACGGCGGCACTGGATTGGGTGCATCAGTGGCCGTCCCGCCGACTCCCCCTCAGCAGCAGAAACAGACCGACCTGACGTGCCATGTCATTTGATGGGAACCCATCCGGTTTCCGGTGTGATACGAATGACTAGTGAGGGGCAGCACATCACACCGAGGCATCGGATCCCCTTATAAATGCTCCCACCGGTTGCTCAGGACCGGCAGGGGAAAGGGTGGGCGTCGGGGCTTCACTGTCCCGGCGCCCACTCGTGCATTCCGGGCTTCCCCCTTCAGCCAGCTTGTGCGGGCATCTACTAGAATTGGCAGTTCCGCGGAAAATGGCTCCGCACCGTTGCTGCAGAGCAACGCCAAAATCGTGCCAAGATTAGGTCAGGAAGTGGTGTCCGTAGTGCGTGGGAATGCCCGTTCGCGGACGTCGTTTGAAACTGCTGCGTCGAGGAAGTCAGTGTTCAAAACCGCAGGATTCAAAAAAACCGCGTTCAAAGCCATGGTCGGCCTGCTGGCTCTCGGCCTCTCGCTCTCGTCCTGCACTGCCCAGCCGGCACCGGCTCCCTCCGCCAGCACGCCGGGCGCAACGGCGACCTTCAATTTTGGCACCGGGTCCGTGCCGTTGGGGTTGGACCCCGCGCTGGAATCGGATGCCGAGTCCTTCCGCGTCTCGCGCCAGGTCTTGGAAGGACTCGTTACGGTTGATGCCACCACCGGCGCGCCCGCTCCCAGTCTCGCGACCAGCTGGCAAGAGCTTCAGAATGGACTGGCGTATTCCTTTAAACTTCGGCAGAACGTTTCGTTCCAGGATGGCACACCGTTTGATGCCGCCGCGGTCTGCACCAACTTCAACCGCTGGTTTACGCTGCCGCCAGCGGCCCGGGGGGACGGCAATTCCACCACTTTCAAACAGGTCTTCAAGGCGTACTCGGACGATGCGAAGAATTCCCTCTTTAAGAGCTGCACCGCCACGAGCACCTCGGAGGTCAGGATTGACCTGACCGGCAATTTGACCGGCTTCCTCCAGGCCATGACACTGCCTTCCTTTGCCATCTCCTCCCCAGCAGCGCTTTCCTCGATGGGCGCAGACAACCTGACCCGCACCGTGGCCGGGCACAATATCTCCGCGTATGGCCGGCATCCGGTGGGGACCGGCCCGTTCATATTCACCTCCTGGGACGGCGGGACGGTCACCCTGAGCGCCAATAAGAATTACTGGGGCACCAAGGGGCAGATCGGGCTGCTGCACTTCATCACGTACGTCCAGCCGCAGGCCCGCCTGCAGGCCCTGGAAGACGGCAGGCTCGACGGCTATGACCCCGTCACGCCCGGTGATTTTGATCCACTGGTCAAGAGCGGCAAGCAGATCCTGCAACGTGACCCCTTTTCAGTGATGTACTTGGCGATTAATCAGGTCGTGCCGGTGATGGCGGATCTGAAGGTCCGGCAGGCTGTTGCCACGGCAATAGACAAGGAAACGTTAATTAAGCAGTTTTTCATCGACGGCACGCAGGCCACCGCGCAGTTCATCCCGCCGAAGCTGAGCGGCTTTAACAATTCAGCGGCAGGCTACAGCTTTGACCAGGACAAGGCGCGCAAGCTGCTCGCCGAATCCAGCTACCGCGGCGAGGAAATCAGGTTCTACTACCCGACAAATGTGACCCGGACCTACCTTCCCGCCCCCGCAAAGGTGTACGCCGAGATCGGACGCGAGCTGACCGCCGTCGGCTTTAACATCAAGCCGGTGCCCGTCGATTGGTCCGACGACTACCTGGGCAAGGTCACCAGCGCCGGCGACCACGCGCTGGCGTTAATGGGTTGGAACGGCAGTTACGCGGACCCGGACAATTTTGTCGGCCCGCTCTTCGGGACCGCCAACGGCGAGTTTGGTTCCAACGATCCGCAGCTGATCAGCAAGATTGACCGCGCGCGCTCACTCCCGAATGGACCGGACCGCAATGCGGCCTACCAGTCCATCAACACCCAGATTGTGCAGACGGTCCCTGCGGTTCCCATCGCCTTCCCCATCTCCGCGGTGGCGTTGTCCAACCGGGTGGCAAGCTACCCCGTAAGCCCCGTCCTGAATGAGGTTTTCAACCAGATCAAGCTCGCGCAGTAGCGCAATCGGTCAGAGTGCAACTGGCCAACGGCGCCGCCGCAAACACCGTGGCAGCACGGCCACTGCGTGATCCGGATCGCTCAATTTCAGCAACCATCCCCCGGCGCGATACGCTTCAATCGCTAGGATCGCCGCTACCGGAGTTGGACCGTGACCTTCATTTCGCAGACTCAAGACGCCGACGTCGTTCTCATCGGAGGCGGCATCATGAGCAGCACCTTGGGTGTTTTGCTCAAAATACTCGAACCGACGTGGAAGATTGCGCTCTTTGAGCGTCTGGACCGCGCCGGGTTGGAGAGTTCGGACCCGTGGAACAACGCCGGCACCGGCCATTCCGCCCTGTGCGAGCTGAACTACACCCCGCAGGCCGCGGACGGCTCGGTTGATCCGGCCAAGGCCGTCGCTATCAATGAACAGTTCCAGCTTTCACGGCAGTTCTGGGCCCATCTTGTCACCAATTCGATGGTCGGTTCGCCGCGGAAATTCATTAACACAGTCCCGCACATGAGCTTTGTGGCCGGCGAGGACCAGGTGAAGTTCCTCCGCACCCGTTACGAGGCGCTGAAACCGAACCCGCTTTTTTCCAGCATGCAGTACAGCGAGGACCACGCCGAGATTGCCGGCTGGACGCCGCTGGTGATCAAGGGCCGTCCAGAGGGACAAAAAATTGCCGCCACCCGCGCCGCGGAGGGCACCGACGTCGACTTCGGCACGCTGACCCGCGAACTGGTCACCTACCTCGGAGCCAACGGCGCCGAGATCAACTACGGAACCGAAGTTTCCGATGTATCGCGAGGCAGTGACGGCCGCTGGGAGATGGCGCTCAAGCACCCGTCCTCCGGGGAACGCGGAAAGATCCGCGCCAAGTTCGTCTTTATCGGCGGCGGCGGGGGTGCGTTGCAGCTGCTGCAGGCTTCCGGCATCCCGCAGGGAAAAGGGTTCGGTGGTTTCCCGGTCTCCGGCCAGTTCTTCCGCTGCACGGACCCGGAGATAGCCGAGCAGCACGACGCCAAGGTCTACGGCCAGGCCTCGGTGGGCGCCCCGCCCATGTCGGTGCCGCATATGGACGCCCGCTACGTCGACGGCCAACGTTCCCTGCTGTTCGGCCCGTACGCCGGTTTTTCCACGAAGTTCCTCAAAACCACCTCCCTGCTGGATCTGCCGCTGTCGATTAGGCCCTCCAACCTGGTCCCGATGCTAGCGGTAGGCAAAGACAATCTGTCCCTGGTCAAATACTTGGTCTCCGAGGTAGTCAAGAACCGCGGCGCGAAGGTTGATGCCCTGCGGGAATACTTCCCGGAGGCCGACGGCGGCGATTGGGAACTCATCACGGCCGGCCAGCGCGTGCAGATCATAAAAAAAGACGCCAAAAAGGGCGGCGTGCTGCAGTTCGGAACCGAGGTCATCACCTCGGCCGACGGTTCCATCAGCGCCCTGCTGGGAGCCTCCCCCGGCGCATCGACCGCCGTGCCGATCATGCTGGAACTGCTGCAGCGGTGCTTCCCGCGCAAGTTCAGGCTGGAATGGCAGGATAATCTGCGCGCGATGATGCCTACCTTGGGCACCAAACTCAACGACGATCCGGATCTGGTCGCGACGACGATGGCCAGTACGGCAGCGGCCCTGCAGCTGGATTAGCACCACTGGGTACCCCCGACTAAGTAGCAGCAGAGGCACGCAAACGGCGTTTTGACTGCAGGTGCTGCTACCTAGTTGGGGATGATCATCGGCACACCCCGGGAGTATCACTATGTACCGCTTGGCTCAACTCTCGCTCGGCAACAGGGCACTGATCGCGTTGATCACAATCTTCGCCGTCGTGTTCGGCGTCATCACGCTCGGCTCGCTGAAACAGGAACTCATCCCCTCCATCGAGTTCCCGCAGATCACCGTAGTCACTTCTATGCCAGGGGCCTCTCCCGAGGTGGTGGACAAGCAGGTCAGCGAACCGCTTGAAACGGCGCTGAACGCCGTCGAAGGCCTGGAATCGAGCACATCCACGTCCCGCAACGGTGCCTCCAGCATCAATCTGGCTTTCGCCTACGGCACCAATCTGGACCGCGCCAGGAACCAGATCGACCGGGCGATCTCCAATGTCCGGCAGGTACTGCCGGACAAGGTGGAACCGCGGGCGATTGCGGGCAATATCAGCGATTTCCCGATTGTCTTCCTTGCCGTTTCCTCGGATAAGCCGCTGAGTGAACTTAACTCCGATTTGCAGCGGCTGGTGGTGCCTGCGCTGCTGAAGATCGACGGCGTCCGCGGTGCCGACGTGACCGGCGCCAACTCCCAACACATCGCCATTTTGCCAAATTCTGCCAAGCTCGCCGGCGCCGGAATCCCGGTGACGGCGATCAGCGACGCCCTGAAAAACAACGGTGCGCTGGTGCCCGCCGGGACGCTGACCGAGAGCGGAAAATCCCTGTCAGTGCAGATCGGCAGTCCCGTGGACTCCCTGGACGCGATCAAATCACTGCCGCTGGCCGCGCCCAAGGCTGCACTCGCCGCCGGTGCACCGGTGACCATTGGCGACGTCGCCAGCGTTGCCCTCGCCGATGACACCACCACCTCGATCACCCGCACGAACGGCCTGCCTACGTTGGCGTTGTCCGTGACCAAAAAACCCGACGCGGACACGGTCTCCCTGTCGCACCAGATCCAGGCGCAGCTGCCTCAAATGCAGGCCTCCCTCGGCGGAAATGCCAGGTTTACCACGGTCTTGGACCAGGCCCCGTTCATCGAGAAATCGATCAAGGACCTCGCAACGGAAGGACTGCTGGGACTTGGCTTCGCCGTCGTCGTTATTTTGCTGTTCCTGCTCTCCGTGCGCTCCACGCTGGTCACCGCGATCTCCATCCCGCTGTCCCTTCTGATCACGTTCATTGGGTTGCGCGCGACGAATTATTCGCTCAATATCCTCACCCTTGGGGCGCTGACGATAGCGATTGGCCGGGTGGTGGATGACTCGATTGTGGTGATTGAGAACATCAAACGGCACCTGAGCTACGGGGAGGACAAGCAGACAGCCATCATGGCCGCGATCCGCGAGGTGGCCGGGGCCGTAACCGCATCCACGCTGACCACGGTGGCCGTGTTTTTGCCGATCGCCTTTGTCGGCAGCATCGCCGGGGAGCTGTTCCGGCCGTTCGCGCTCACGGTCACCATTGCGCTGCTGGCGTCCCTGGCCGTTTCGCTGACCATCGTGCCGGTGCTCGCGTACTGGTTCCTGAAGTCCCCCGCCGTGCCCGCACTCGATGCTGCCGACGGCGGGATTGCCGACGGCGGCACTAGGCTGAGCGGGCGGGCGCTGCTCGCTGCGGTGGAGGAGAAGGAACGCAGGAGCGTGCTGCAGCGCGGGTACCTGCCGATCCTGACCAAGACGCAAAAACACCCCGTCATCACGCTGGCCGCCGGCGTAATCATTTTGCTCGCCACCCTGGCCATGACTCCGCTGCTGCCAACCAACCTGCTGGGCAACAGCGGGCAGAACAGCCTCGCCGTGACGCAGAAACTTCCGCCGGGCACGAGCCTGCAGGCAACTTCGGATGCCGCGGCCAAGGTGGAATCGGCGCTGAAAGGCATCAACGGGATCCACGACGTCCAGGTCACCATCGGCAACGCCACCGGCGGGTTCAGCGCCCTGTTTTCGGCCGGCGCTTCCAGCGCATCCTTTCAAGTGGTCACGGATGAAAAAGCCAATCAGACCAAATTGATGGACACCGTGCGGAACCGGCTGAAGGAAATAACCGATGCGGGCACGGTCAGCGTCGGCTCTTCCTCCGGCGGCTTCGGCACATCCTCTACGGTCGACATCAATATCAAGGCCTCCAGCTCCGCTGATCTGAAGACCGCCAGCGACAAAACGGCCGCGGCCATGGCGGGTCTGCCAGGCGCCGGCGAAATAGCCGCAAACCTCTCCACCTCGCAGCCGGTGGTCCAGGTCAGCGTGGACCGGGCCAAGGCGGTGGCCGCCGGACTCAACGAACAGCAGGTTGCCGGGGTCCTGGCGTCAACACTTTCGCCGCTCCCCGGCGGAACGGTGCGGATTGACACCACGGACTATCAGGTGAAGATCGGTACCGGCACCGCCTTTGCGAGCATCGACCAGCTCCGCGCCGTGCAACTACCTACCGCCTCCGGTACCGTGACCCTGGCCAGTGTGGCGAAGGTGGAACAGGTCCAGGCGCCGGTGTCCATCACTAGTTCCAACGGCCAGCGCAGCGCCCGCGTGTCGATCACTCCCACGGGGAACAACCTCGGCACGCTCAGCACGGACGTCAAAACCCGGCTTGCCGCCGTCGAGCTTCCAGCCGGCGCCACTGCCGTGATCGGCGGGGCCAGCACACAGCAGACGGACTCGTTCAATCAGCTCGGACTCGCCCTGCTGGCGGCGATTGCCATTGTCTACATCATCATGGTGGCCGCGTTTAAGTCATTGATCCAGCCGTTGATACTGCTGGTTTCCATTCCGTTCGCGGCCACCGGCGCCATTGTGCTGCTGCTGGTCACGGGCGTTCCCTTGGGCCTGCCGTCGCTGATCGGCATGCTCATGCTGGTGGGGATCGTGGTCACCAACGCCATTGTGCTGATCGACCTGATAAACCAGTACCGCAGGCCCTCCGGCGACCGGCCCGCCATGAACGTGGCGGATGCGATAGAGCACGGCGCCCGGCAACGCCTGCGGCCGATTCTGATGACCGCACTGGCCACGATTTTCGCGCTGACCCCGATGGCACTGGGGGTTACCGGCGGCGGGGGCTTCATTTCCCAGCCGTTGGCCATTGTGGTGGTGGGCGGTCTGGTGTCCTCCACGGCGCTGACGCTGATTCTGGTTCCGGTGCTGTATCGGCTCGTGGAAGGCCGCAGGGAGCGCCGTAAGCTGCTGGCGGATCTGCAGCGGGTGGCCCGGCCCGCGGCACAAGCCAGCGGGGCTGGATCAGGCGGGGCCGGATCAGTCGGGGAACCAGCCCCGGCAGGCTACGCCTCCCAGGATTGGACCACAGACGCCATCCCCAAGGTCCGAGGCCGCCGCGCCGCCGGCTGATCCTCCCGCCCCAACTGGGCCGCATTTGCGGCACTCATTTCGTGTTTTGAGTGCAGGAGCAGGCGTCGGAACCGCCACCTTGGCCGCCCCGGCCAGGGTATCAGAGTTCCGGACTACGACGGCGGCAATGGACTGGCGCCATCGTCCGGCGCCACGGCGTCATCGGCCACAGGAACCAGTGTTTTGACGACGAAGTCACCTGTCTGAACGGCGTGCGGATTACCAAGGGCCCGGACCTGGCTGGATATCTCCCGCCGGCTGAGCGTGAATGAGCTCACGGTCATGCCGACCACCTGATTCGCATCCCACGCCCCAGGTGAGCGATGACGCCAAACGGCCGTGTCGACGATCCGCGCCTCGATGCTCTCCCGCGGCTCGTCTCCTTCCCACCCATCTGGGTAGCAGCACCTGTCGCCAAAACCCGAAATAGGTGCCTCAAATGCTACTCAGTTGGGCGCGGGCGCGGGCCGGGGCCGGGCATCTCGATTGCATCCGAGACGACGGCGCGTCACTATAGGTGAAGCCGGGAACATTTAGCAGCTACGTCGTGTTGACGGGTATATTAGATGCAAACGTATATAAATACCTGGGTCCGCAGCCCGGGCTGAGAGGATCCCCCCGTGCAGATCGGCATATTCAGCGTCGGAGATATCACGACCGATCCAACCACCGGTGCCACACCGAGCGAGCATGAGCGCATCAAGGCCATCACCACGATCGCCAAGCATGCCGAGGACGTGGGGATGGATGTCTTCGCCACCGGCGAGCACCATAACCCTCCGTTCTATCCCAGCTCCCCCACCACCATCCTGGGCTACGTTGCCGCGCAGACCGAACGGATCATTCTCTCCACCGCCACCACGCTGATCACCACCAATGATCCGGTCAAAATCGCAGAGGATTTCGCCATGCTCCAGCATCTGGCGGACGGCCGGGTGGATCTGGTCCTGGGCCGCGGGAACACCGCCCCGGTCTACCCGTGGTTCGGGAAAAGCATGCAGGACAGCGTGGAACTCACGGTTGAGAATTACTCCCTGCTGCGTCGGCTCTGGGACGAAGAGGTAGTGAACTGGGAGGGCAAATACCGGACGGCACTGCATGCCTTCACCGCCACACCGCGACCGCTCGACGGCGTCGCCCCCTTTGTCTGGCACGGTTCCATCCGCACCCCGCAGGTTGCCGAAATAGCTGCCTACTACGGCGACGGATTCTTCGCGAACAACATTTTCTGGCCCAAGGAGCACTTTCAACAGCTGATTGGGCTGTACCGCGAGCGTTACGAACACTACGGACATGGTCAGGCGGATCAGGCCATTGTGGGACTCGGCGGCCAGTTCTTCATTCGCCCCAAGTCGCAGGACGCTGTGCGGGAGTTCCGGCCGTACTTCGACAACGCACCGGTTTACGGGCACGGGCCGTCGATGGAGGACTTCACCTCCCAGACACCGCTGACGGTAGGCAGTCCGCAGGAGCTCATCGACAAGACACTCACCTTCCGGGAGTTCTTCGGCGATTACCAACGCCAGCTATTCCTGGTGGACCATGCCGGCCTGCCGCTGAAGACCGTTCTGGAGCAGCTGGATCTGTTCGGCTCCGATGTCCTGCCCACGCTCCGACAGGAGTTCGCCGCCCGGAAACCCGCGCATGTTCCGGACGGGCCCACCTTTGCCGCCCGAAAGGCAGCCCGGGACGCACGCATGACGGCCGGCACGACGGCGGCACACCAGTCCGTCAGAACGACGGCGGCACACCAGTCGGCCGGCACGACGGCGGCACACCAGTCCGCCGGCACGACGGCGGCACACCAGTCCGCCGGCACGACGGCGGCACACCAGTCCGCCGGCACGACGGAGTCACAAGCGGAGGACGCATGAGTTCAGTCATGTCACACCGCCAACTCGCAACCGAAGCGTGGGAATCGTTGTTCCGCGCGCAAGTCAGCGTCGCCCGCAAACTGCAGGCCGACCCCGCGTTCAAACGCGTGAACATGCGTGAATACGATGTGCTGTTCAACCTCTCCCGCTGTCCATCGGGCTGGCTCCGGCTCAATGAACTCAATGACCACGTCCTGCTCAGCCAGCCAAGCATCAGCAGAATGGTCGACAGACTGGAGCAGCAGGGCCTGGTGGAGCGCAAAACCGTGCCGGAAGATCGCCGCGGCGTGCTGATCAGATTAACGCATACCGGACGGCAGCTGCAGCGGGACATCGGCCGCGATCACGTCCGCGACATCAACCGGCTGGTAGGTTCAGCCCTGACCGATGCCGAACTCACGCAGCTGAAGAATCTGACCGACAAGCTGCGGCAGTCCGTCGTCGGCCTTCCCGGATAGGGTCCGGAAAGGCCCCCTTCCACCCGCCTACCAGGAGAAGGCAGATGAGTACGTTATGAACGGATTCCGCGCCGAAAGCATGCCGGACCAAACGGGACGCCGCGTCGTCATCACGGGCGCAAACAGCGGACTCGGATTCCAGGCGAGCCTCGCCTTCGCCGCCAAGGGCGCCAGCGTCACCCTCGCATGCCGCAATCCCGAACGCGGCGAGGCCGCACTGGCCCAACTGCGCGAAACTACCGGTTCCACACGGTGCGACGTGCGTCCGCTGGATCTGGGCAGTCTCGATTCAATCCGCAGCTTCGCGGCCGGTTGGTCCGGTCCGCTGGATGTCCTCATCAACAATGCCGGGTTGATGGCCACGGCGCGTGCAAGAACAGCAGACGGCTTCGAGCAGCAGCTGGGCATCAACCATCTTGGTCACTTCGCGCTGAGCGGCCTGTTGCTCCCAGCCCTGCGGTCGGCAGCAACGGCCCGCGTCGTCGTCGTTTCCAGTTTGGCGCACAAACGCGGCGCCATCGATTTTGACGATCTGATGAGCCAGAGCCGCTACCGCCGCTGGCGGGCCTACAGTCAAAGCAAAATCGCCAACCTGTATTTCGCGATGGAATTTGGCCGACGGCTTCAGGCACACCACGACTCCGTTGTGGTCGCGGCCGCCCACCCGGGCCTGGCGAACACGAATCTACCCGCAAGCATGGGACGGAACTCAATGGGCATCGCTACCGGCGTCTTCATGCGGCTGATGGCCCAACCAGGCCAGTGGGGCGTGCTGCCCGTCCTGTACGCGGCCGCCGCGGCGGAGGTGTCCAATGGCGATTTCTATGGCCCGAACGGGCCAGGGGAAACCCGCGGCGAGGTCACGATGGTGGCTCCGGCCGCGCGCGTCGCGGACCTGCTCGTGGCCCGCCGGCTGTGGGATGTCAGCGAACAACTCACCGGCGTGGCGTTTGTGGATCTGCCGCCGGTCTAACAGGAGCCAGAAATACCTCGTTGGAGAGCAGTGGACTGCTGCCTTCCTCCCGGTCTGCACTCTTCGCTTTCACAAGAAAGAGCGGCGCGGCAAAGGCAAGAGCAACGACTGCGCCGATCACTACGACGCCGATTGCAACGGTCGCTGGCAGCAAACCGAGGGCGACGGCGCCGACGAAACCGACCGGCCGGGAGGCTGGCAATCACCGCGCTTACTGGGAAACCGGAGCTCTCCCACTGACCAAAAAGATGCGACATGGTGCCACTGGATTCCCGAAGTGCCAACGTTTCGGCCCGCATGACTCTCGTAAACCGTGCGGAATAATTTTCGAAATTCTTTTCCACAGGGGCCGGTTTTGGGGTCTTTTTGTCCTGATGATGTCAGTGCCTGCTCGTAGCCTTGTAGTAGTTGGAGATCAGCGGGATTTCCCGGTTTTTGCCGGTGCAGGTTGCCGGGTTTGGTTGCCGGGTTTGGGTTGTCGGGTTTGTGGGTTGAGGGTGGTGGGTGGGCGTGGAGATTGATCGGGAGAATCTGGCTCAGGTGCTGGCCGCGATCACCGCGAAGTATCCGCGCCGGGTCCAGCGCGCAGGCCTCGGCTCCGGCGCTGTTCCCGGGCCTGTTC
>NZ_JAPNLH010000010.1 GCF_026627425.1 Arthrobacter endolithicus | reverse complement strand
ACGCGAGGACAGGCACCACCCCAAACGGAGGACCAGCGGCCGGGTACACCGAGAATCCCTGGATCCGCAACACCTACCACGACGACCTCAAAGACGCCCAAAACTTCGCCCGCACCATCATCACCGGCAGCGAGTGGTAGGACTCTCCGGCCCGCCTTTCCAGAGGCAGCCAAGCCAACCCGACTAAACAGACTAAACCGTGATCTTCAGCGACGTGATCATTCTCTGCAGGTTCTGAAACTCGCTGCTGAGCATGTATTTCTGGGCCTCGGCAATCGTATTGAATGTTCTGCCCCCGGCAGGACTGCCCCCGGCCGTCAGCTGAAGAGCATCGCCAAACATGTAAATCCCGAGTCCTGGCCCACTGACGGTGTTATAGATCAGGCACGCGGTCCCGTTCGTGCCGGCGGCGTGATCCGTAATCCCATAGGACGCGTAAAACGAGTTAGCCCCATGAATGAGCCGGAAAACGAAGCGGGGCGACACTGCCTGTGGATCCGCGGCGGCGGAGGGAAGGTCTATCGGAATGCTTGCCAGCACGGTATAAGGGCGCAGCTGCCCTTCGGCGCAGGCACCGCCCAGCCCGGATATCCCTGTTGCGAGGGTAGCCAGCCGCTGGCCGTCCGCATTTTTGACGACTATGGTCATTGCTCCGGCGGCGGGTCCATCAGCTTCCTGCTGAACCGTCCAGTCCTTCGGCAGTTCAAAACTGACCATGTGCCGACGGTCGGTATAGGTTTTCCAGGCGGTGGCGGTGGGCTCCGCGTTCGGGGTCGCCGCGGTCGGGGCACCGGAGGGCGACGGCGAAGCACCCGCTGGCGGCGACGTCCGCTCGGCAGACGACGACGTTCCGGTCGTCGGTGCGTCCGTCACGACGGTGCCTAACGACGTTGCTGGGGAAAGACCCGGGTCAGGAGCAGCGGCGGCGCAACCCGACAAGGAAGCCGCGACTAGACCGCAGAGTACCGGGCCTAACCACCTGAGGTGCCGTAACGCCGTCGTCCGTCTATGCATGACAGGAGTCTATAGGCCGCTTCGATTCTGCGTTCGGTAGTCTCCGCGGCTCGCTTGAGCGACTGCATCGCCCAGTCCGGGGCAGACTCCGCGACGAATGACTGTTGACTAAGGAGAACAGTGAGCACAGCCATTTCAGCCGTACCAGTCACACCCTTCGCCGACGGCGCCCTGCCCATATCGTCGACAGTTGTATCAGCGGCAGGGATGGTGGGTTACCCGGCCAGAGAGCGGGGTACCCTTCTGCAGAGGCGGATATTTCCGACCGATCTTGGGCCGGTGGCGGTCAGGTATTCGCCCGCAGCAGCTGACGGCGACGGTCGGAACGTGACGGTGGACGTGTATTTGCACGGAGCCGCAGGGTCCTGGACTACCTTCGTCCCGCTGTTGGCAGCAGCCGACGGCCGAGCAGAAGCCAGTACGGCACAGTGCACCGGTACGACACAGTCGGCAGTTAGGCGTCCCATGATCTTTCTGGATCTGCCTGGTTGGGGCGAGTCGGACCTTGATACTGACATTTCGGCACTAACGATCGAGGCGATGGCGGACGTAGTGACCGTCATCCTGGTAACCCTTGGTTACCGAAACTGGAATCTGATCGGCCACTCGATGGGCGGCTTCCTGGCCCTCCATATTGCTGCCGTTGAACCCCGGCGGACCTCGAGCGTCGCCGTCATTTCCGGCACGACCTTCAGTGTGGCGCGGGCGGCCGGGAAATTAGTCGACGGGCTGCTGCACTCCCCCGCCTTCACCGGAATGCTGCTGGTGATGCGCGTCATGGCTGCTTGTGGAGCGGCCGGTGAATTTTTGATCCGCCGGACGGGGAGCAGCGCGGTGATGAAGGTGCTGATGGCGCCCTTTTTTGCCGATCCGCGTGGCATTGACGCAACGGTGATTACGGCGCTGGGCCAGGATGCACGTCCGGCTTCCTTCGCAGCGGCCGCCCGCGCTGCTGCGGGGTACGACTTCAGCCGGTGGCGATCGATTACTGCCCCGGTGCTGGCGACGCGCGGAGACCGGGATGTCTTCACGCCGCCGTCGGACCTGGCCCGACTAGCCGAACTTGTGCCGCACGCCGAGTTGTTTACCATTGCCGACTGCGGCCACTTCGCCCCCATTGAGCAGCCCGACCTAGTTGACGTATTATTGGAACAGCTGGCCACCGCTCCGCAGCTCAACAAGCCGCAGAACGCCCCGTCACACACGGCCTGAACCGTAGTTTCAGATAGACGAAACCCCACGCCATCCTATTTGCGGCAAGGTCATTTATGCCCGTAACAATTGGACTGGATGGCGGGATTTACCGCGGCGGACGCGAAGAGCTGGAAGGCCATCCACGTGTCGACGGCGATCGGGGTCTATTCCGCCAGATAGCGGCGCGGCTGCTGGCGGTAGGCTTTCGCACATGAGTGCGCACACCGAACCGAATGAGGACCGTAAGGAACATCCGGAGCCGACTGCAGAGGCAAGCGAACAGCCGACGGCGCAGGCAACCGGGCAACCAACGGCGCAGGCCGCCGGGCAGACGGGCTCGGCGACTGGGCCGCGGGAGGGGCGGCAGGCAGCAGTGCTGGAAGCCGCGGCGGTACTGGACTGGCGGCTGCAGACCTTCGCGCTCTATGCCGAGGTCAGGTCAGCCGCCGAGGCGTCGCCGCCCCGCGCTCACGCACTCTGGCGCGGGAAGCGGGACACCATGTTTGCCACCCATCCTTCGTCCGCGCTGGGGGAAACGCAGAAAGCGGCCTTCACCGGCCTCCCCGTGGCAGCATACGACCCGACATATCGGTTCGAATCCACCTTGACGGGCGAAGGCGCAGGCGAAACGTGGGATGTGCGCACCGGCACCGACGGTGTGGTTCCGTTCGTCCGGCTGGGGACCTTTGAAATCCCCGGAATCGGCGCACTCGCTGCCTGGCAGCTCAGCAGCTACGGCGGGGGTATCTTCCTTCCTTTCAGGGATATGACAGCCGGCCGGGAGGACGGCAGCTACGGCGCCGGCCGGTATTTGCTGGACACTATTAAAGGCGCTTATCTGGGCCGCACGGGTGCCCGCTTCATCCTGGATTTTAACTTTTCCTATAACCCATCCTGTGCCTATAACGAAGCATGGGCATGCCCTCTTCCGGGACCCGACAACAGACTTGGAGCCGCAATCACGGCCGGCGAAATGTTCCGTCCTTCGGCCGAGCAATAGGTGCTCCTCTATGGTCTCTAGCCGTGCGTTGGCTCAACCCTTGATGTATACGGCTGCATAAGTGATACGCATCGCAGGAGGTAGGATGTCTTCATGACCATGACAGTTCCCGCTCGGCCAGCGCCCTTTCGCATTGCCCGCGTCCGTCCGCTAAACGGCTCGGAGCAGTTCTTCGTATCCAATGCGGCACAGGACTTCGGCAGCGACGCTGGCGCAGTGTGGGAAATCATCGAGACTCCGTTTCCCGGCTCGCCGGCAAACCAGAATAGCCCCCAGCGCACCGGATGGACCCCCGGCAGCACAGTCACCGAGGCCGATTTCACCTTTCTGGCCCCCTGCTCCCCCGCCAATGTCTTGGGGATGGCGCACAACACCGGAGCACCGGGCCGAGCATTGCCGGCGCAGGCCTTCCACAAGGCGGCAACCAGCGTTATCGGCCCCGGCGAGCCAATTCTCCTCAGTCCCGACGTCGGCTACGTCGACCCGGAAGCCGAGCTGACCGTCGTCGTCGGCCGTACCAGCCGCAATCTAACCCTCGCCACGGCGCGGGCAGCGGTGCTCGGATTCACCATAGGCAACGACGTTTCCGCCCGGGACCTGCAAAAATCCGATGAATTGTGGATCAGCGCCAAGAGCCAGGACACGTTCACACCGCTGGGACCATGGATCGTGGTCAACTTCGACGACGATGACGCGGCCATCTCGATCGTGCATAACGGCACCGAACTGGCGGGAGCCAGTACTGGCGATCTGGGCTGGGGCGTAGACGAGATTCTGGTCTATCTGAGTTCGTTCATGACACTGCACCCGGGAGATGTGATTCTGACGGGATTTCCTGCCGAATGCCGACAGATTCGACCCGGCGACACTGTAACCTGCAGGATCGCAGGCCTCGGCGATCTCAGTAACCCCGTCAGGGCATTCCCGGTAGCCTAGGCGCCTCGACCGGGCCTTGTCACAGCAGATCTTGAGGTGATTCTTGGAAATCACCGGGTTTAGTGGAAGAGTCTAATAACTATGTCGATGCGAATTCCTGCCGAGCCAGCCGCGGCGCGGCCGGAAGACACCGTGCAGCCGTCCGCCAAAGGACGCGACGCAATTCGACAGCAAGTGCGCGGCTTCCTGATTGTCGGGGCCGTGTGCACCATAGCTTCCGTGGCGATTTTCGCGCTGATCCGTCCCATCCTAGGCGTGCAATGGGCAAACCTGATTTCCCTGGTGCTTACCTCCATCCTCAATACTGACCTTAACCGCCGGCACAGCTTCGGCATTCATGAACGTGCCCGCTGGATCGGCGATCAACGGCGTGGGCTGTGGGTCATGCTGCTGGCGCTGGGACTGACCAGCGGGAGCCTATGGTTGCTGCATACCGTGGCTCCGGGCGCGTCTTTTCTTGATGAACTGCTGGTGATCACCGCGGCAAATGTCCTGGCCGCAGTCACCCGATTCCTGCTCCTGCGCTACTGGATTTTCCGCCGCATCCGCAACAGCTAATGCGGTGCGGCTATGGCGCCCACTGTCGCCCAGGCTGTAGCCGCCCGATCGCTTCCAGGGAACTCACGACGGCCTCGGCCGCAGTGCCCAGTTCCGCTTCGGTGACGGAGTTGGTGAAACTGAAGCGGACGGCTGTTTGGGCAACTTCCCGCCGGATTCCCATTGCGGTAAGCACAGCGGATGGTTCATCCGATCCTGCGGCGCAGGCGGAACCGCTGGAACACAGAATGGACCGCCGTTCCAGCTCCAAGAGGACCGATTCCCCGCTGGTGCCTGGAAAGCAAAACGATGCGACAGTCGGCAATCGCTCGGTTGCGTGCCCGGTCAGCATGGCACCGGGAACGCGACGGAGAATCTCTGCGGTGAATTTTTTCTGCAGGCTCCCCATCCGTGCGGCAGCAGCCTTCCGCTCCAGCTCCGCCAGCCGCAATGCCGTGGCGAAAGCAACCGCAAAGGCAACGTTCTCCGTGCCGGAGCGCGCTCCACGCTCCTGCCCGCCGCCGTGCAGCAGGGGATCCGCCAATACGTTCCCGCGCAGGTAAAGGACACCCGAGCCTTTCGGGGCACCCAACTTGTGCCCGGACAAACTCAGCGCGTCCACGCCCAGCTCCGCCACCTTAACTGGCAGCCAGCCGGCAGCCTGGACGGCATCAGCATGGAAGGGAACTCCGGCCGCTTTTGCCGCCGCCGCGAGTTCACGGATCGGCTGGACGGTGCCCACCTCGTTGTTGGCGTACATCACGCTGGCCATCGCCACATTCGAACGCCCCGGGGTGCCTGCCGAACCGGTGGGGTTGGTCGCGCCGCTTTCCAGGCCCGCTTTCTCCTGGCCCGCTTTCTCCAAGAGTGAAGCGAAGACAGACGGCTCCACCCGCCCGTCAGCATCCACCGGCACCACGTCCACTTCGAATCCGTGCCGGCGTTGCAGATAAGCGGCGGATTCCTGCACAGCCGGATGCTCGACGGCGCTGATCAGTAACCGTCGACGTCCTGGTTGCGCGGAACGGCGAGCCAGTGCAATTCCCTTGACTGCCAGGTTGTCCGCTTCGGTGCCGCCTGCGGTGAAGATGACTTCACCGGGCCGGCAGCCGAGCACGCCCGCAACTTCCTCCCGCGCTGCGCGCAGCCCGGCGGCTGCGCTCTCCCCCAGCCCATGATGACTGGATGGGTTCCCGAACTGACCCGTGAGGTAAGGCCACATCGCTTCAATTGCTTCGCGGCGCACCGGGCCCGTGGCAGCGGCATCGAGAAAGATCACGGTCGTGGGCCGGTGTCCACGCTGATATCCAACCCCAGATCCAGTGCTCGAACGCTATGCGTCAGCGCGCCGACGGAAATAATGTCCACCCCCGTGCGTGCAATTGCGGCGACGGTACTGAGATTGACGTTTCCGCTCGCTTCAACCAATGCCCGCCCCGCCACCTGTGCTACCCCGGCGGCCAGCGCGTCCAGAGCAAAGTTGTCCAACATAATGGTGTCCACGCCTGCCGCGAGCACCGGCTCGATCTGTTCCTGTCGGTCCACCTCCACCTCGAAATGAACGGTGTGGGACAGCCGCGCCCGTGCGCCGGCGAGCGCTGCGGTGAGTAGCCCAGGATCCGAGTTGGTGAGCACGGCCAGGTGGTTGTCCTTTGCAAGAACAGCATCGGAAAGCGAGAACCGGTGGTTGTAGCCGCCACCGCACCGGACAGCATAGCGTTCCAGCACCCGAAGCCCGGGGGTCGTCTTCCGGGTATCCGTCACCCGTGCCTTGGTACCGGCTGCCAGTGCAACGTACTCGGCAGTGGCGGTGGCAATGGCGCTCATCCGCTGCGTCAGGTTCAGCGCCACTCGCTCAGCCATTAAGACCGCCTGAGCCAGACCCGTGACGCTCGCCAGGCTGTCCCCGGCAGCAAAGGCTTCGCCGTCGGCTTTCAGAATGGTCACCACCGCATCCGGATCAGTCAGGCGCATCATGGCGGCGAAAACACCGCCGCCGCTGAAAATCCCTGGTTCCCGCGCCACCAACCAGGCGGTCGCTACGGCGTCCGCAGGCAGCAGCGTCCCGGAGGTAATGTCCCCGTAAGGTGCATCTTCTTCCAGCGCTGCGGTCAGGATTTTATGGACGGCTGCCGAGGGAAGCGATCCGGGGTCCACTAGCAACCCTGGGTGGATGGCGTTCATGAGCGACTGCTTTCTTTGATCCTGGCAATCGTGGGCCGGCACGTTTGTTCAGCTGACTGCTGTTCGCTCGAGTCACTGCGGTAGTGGGCGCCAAGGGACCCCGACCGCCGCCTGGCAGCCGCGACCAGGAGACCGGCCGTGGTGAGCAGATTCCGGCGCTCAATTTCCTTCTGCTCCGGTTGCCCGGTTTGCGCCCTTGCATGCGTCATCGAGCCGGTTGCTGCCATCCAACTGTCCAACTGTTTCGCCGCAAGGTCGAGCCCGGCACCATCACGAAGTACCCCGGCACAACTGGACATCAGGCTGCGCAGGTCCAACACGTCGAAGTCCGGTAGTGTCCACACTTCTGCCTGCAGTGCCTGCAGTGGTGGCAGTGCATGCACTGCAGGCAGACTTTCGTTCTCGTAGTTCGGATGTGAACGGGCTACGCCAGCGGGTCCGTCGTCGTCCAGGCAGTCGGTGAAGTCTAAGCAATCGGTGGTGTGAAGGAAATCGGCGAACACGGCAGTGACCGAACGCCGGGCGAACACCAGGCCCTCCAGCAATGAATTGGATGCCAGCCGGTTCGCTCCATGGACGCCGGTGCAGGCCACCTCGCCGGCGGCGAATAATCCCGGCAATGAGGTACGCCCATGCAGGTCCGTGGCGATTCCGCCCATCCAATAATGCGCAGCCGGAAGCACCGGGAGGAATTCGCAGGTCCAGTCAAAACCCAAACCACGGACGGCGGTATCTATGCCGGGGAACCGTGCCGCCAAATAGCCAGCTCCCTGTTCCGCCTCCACGACGGTGGCATCAAGGTATACGCACCCTTTCGTGCCGGCGCCGGTGGCGGACAGGTGAAGGGCGATACTTCGGGCCACTACATCGCGGGGAGCCAGTTCAGCATCGGCATGGTAGTCCGGCATGAATCGGTAGCCGCGGTCATCGCGGAGCACGGCGCCCGCGCCTCGGACCGCCTCGGAGATCATGAAGCTCCCTGGAACCGCGAGCGCTGTGGGATGGAACTGGAAGAATTCCGCGTCCGCCACTACAGCGCCGGCCCGCCAGGCTGCAGCGACTCCGTCGCCGGTGGCCACGTCCGGATTCGTCGTGGTCTCGAACATCTCACCGGCACCGCCGGTGGCGAGCAGCACGGCGTCCGCTTCCATCAGGTGCTCGGCTCCATCCCAAAGGTAACGGACCCCGTTAACTCGCCCCGCCGCCGTCGTCAGTTCCATCATAAAGGCGTGCTCAAATACAGTGATCGTCCCCGCACCGCCCGGGTGCCGGGGACTCGGGCCGCCGGGTCCTGGCTCCACCGAACCCGAACGCGCCAGCACGGCGTCGATCAGGGTTGACGAAATTGCGGCACCGGTAGAATCGCCGCCCACGTGCAGAATCCTGGCCGCGGAATGCGCGGCCTCCAGCCCTAACGCGCGTGCGCCGGAGGAGGCATCGGTGTCAAAAACCAGTCCAAGGCTCTCCAGCCGGGCAATGTCGCCCTTCGCCTCCGTACACAGGACACGAACGGCCGCTGGATCGCAGTACCCCGCGCCGGCCTTGAGCGTGTCTGCGATATGGGCCTCCACCGAATCGCCGGGTGCAGCGTGGTCTGATCCCAGCACCGCACTGATCCCGCCCTGGGCAAAGCCGGTGTTGCTTTGGCTCAGAATTCCCTTGGTCAGCAGCGTTACGGAAGCCCCACCCTCAGCGGCAAGCACGGCACCGTACAGTCCGGCAATACCACTGCCGACGACGATGATCCGAAGCGGAGCTTCCCTGCCGGGCACCCCGCCGGTCTCCGGGCCGGCCTCCGCGGCTGTCACGGAATGGGCAGCTGTCCGGTCTCGCGCTGCGGTCACGGTTTTGCCGCCAGCATCCGCTCCAAAGCCACCCTAGCCGGGACTGCAATGGCCTCCGTGACGGTGATTTGATTGAGCACTTCGCCCCGCACAAGGCCTTCCAGCACCCAGGCCAGATAACCGGGGTGAATCCGGTACATCGTCGAACACGGGCAGATCACCGGATCCAGGCAAAAGATGGTGTGCTGCGGATACTGCGCGGCCAATCGGTTAACCATATTGATCTCGGTGCCGATGGCAAAGGTGCTGCCCGCCGGTGCCGCTGCAATGGCCTTCAAGATGTAATCCGTGGATCCGGCTTCATCCGCCGCGTCCACCACAGGCATTGGGCACTCTGGGTGAACGATCACCCGCACGCCCGGGAAATCCGCTCGGGCCTTCTCAATCTGGCCGACATTGAAACGCTTGTGCACGGAACAGAAGCCGTGCCACAGAATCACACGGGCGTCGCGGAGGCTCCGCTCATCGGTGCCTCCCCAGGCTTGGCGGGGGTTCCACATAGGCATCTGGTCCAGCGGCACTCCCATGGCCTTGGCTGTGTTTCGCCCCAGGTGCTGGTCGGGAAAGAACAACACCCGCTGGCCTCGTTCGAAGGCCCACTCCAGCACGGTCGCTGCGTTGGACGACGTACAAACTATTCCGCCGTGCTCGCCGCAGAAGGCCTTTAATGCTGCAGAGGAATTCATGTAGGTGACCGGAATAACCGGAACGCGGCCTTGGGCATCCGGTTCGTTTCCGTACAGCTCCGCCAATTGCTCCCAGCATGCGGAAACGGACTCAATATCCGCCATATCAGCCATCGAGCACCCGGCAGCAAGGTTGGGCAGGATCACCGATTGTCCGGTCCCGGAGAGCATATCCGCCGTTTCTGCCATGAAGTGCACGCCGCAGAAGACTATGGCTTCCGCGGCGGGTTTGCCCTTGGCCGCGTTCGCCAATTGGAAGGAGTCTCCGACAAAGTCGGCAAATCTGATCACCTCGTCACGTTGATAGAAGTGGCCCAAAATCACCACCCGGTCCCCCAACGCCGCCTTGGCGGCGAGAATCCGGGTCTCTAGTTCGCCGTCGTCGGCATCCTTGTACTCCTGCGGCAGCTGACCCTGTCGCGGAGTCGAAACTGGAGCGACATCCGACGACGACGCTCCCGGTCCGTAGCCGGGCGTCCCGGCCAGCGCCTCGGCCAGGTCGAATTCCCAGGGTGCCGACGCCAGGTCGGGGCCGCAGGTACCGGCGGACGCGTCCGGCCTGCCTGCGGCGTCCAGTGCCGGGGCGGTCGCATTTCTGTGCGCGATCAGTGAAATGGCGGTCTTGACTGATGACATCGGGTCTTCCTTAGTCTCAGGGGTTAGGGGTGTCGATTTCTGATGGATTCCGGTGCTGATGAAATTCGATGCTGATGAAATTCGATGAGGGGGAAAATTGGGTGAGGGGGGAATCTGATGAAGGGGGCCCGCGAATGGTCCCAGCCCCCTGCCGGCGCGGTCAGGGTACCGCCGCTGCCTTACCGTCCAAGTCGTCGTCGTCGAAATTGTCGTACTTGTCTGCTGCAAGAGCACCGGTGTAGCGGTAGAGCCGGGGCGGCCGGTGCTTTCCGCCCTGCAGATATTCCCCGGTGGCTTCAATCTGCCGATCTGCCGTCAGCTGTCGCCGGAAGTTGGCCGGATCCAGGGCGCGATCCAGGACTGCTTCATACACCTCGCGGACCTGGGCCAGCGTAAATTTTTCCCCCAGCAGGTGATACGCGATCGTGCCGTAGGTCATTTTGTTGCGCAAGCGCCACAGGGCATAGTTGACAATCTCGTTGTGGTCGAAGGCGAGTTGCTGCAGCTTGTCCGCACGAAACCACTTCACGTTAATGGATTCTTCGGCCAACGCCGCTTCCGTGGGCTGCACCAGGGCCCAATAGGCGATGGACACCACCCGCTGTCCCGGCGACCGGTGCAGACCGCCAAACGCGTACAGCTGTTCCAGATATTTCGGGACCAGGCCGGTGGTCTCCTGCAGGTTCCGGGCGGCCGCGTCCTGCAAAGATTCCGCCTGTGTGAGCGGACCGCCGGGGAGGGCCCAGTGGTCCCGGAATGGCTCTCGAATCCGCCGAACCAGCGGCAACCACAGCACCGGCCGCCCTGATGAAGCGCTCGGACGCAGGGCAAATATAACTGTGGAGATGGCCAGCGCCGGCGGCTGCTGACGGCGCTCGGTGACATTCGCTGCCTCGGAAAACATGAACCCTGTCATCCCCGCTCCCTTCGCGCAGTCGGTTCCGTCGTTCGGTTGGTCAGACCCGGCTAAAGAGTTACAGTCATGATGACCTGAACTAAGTTTACGGCTCTGGCCCGGAATATCAAAAACTGCCGACGGCGGAGAACGTCACCCAGCCGATCCGGATGCCTCAGTGCGAGTGACTTTCCGCTTGCGGGCAGCTGTCAGATTTGGCGCGCTGCGGCTTCGAGCAGCGGCAGGGTCCTGCCCTGGAAATGCGTGTTAAGCACCATGACCGAAGCTGAGCGCCGCACTGACTTGGTGGCAATCATGGCATCGAGCACGCGCTGCAAATCGGAATTGGACCGTGCCGCCACCCGTGCCATCAAGTCACTGCCACCGGAGACCGTATGGATCTCCATAATTTCCGGAATGGCCGCCAGCGCCTCGACGACGGCATCGTGCCCAAGGTCCTGGTTGATCGTTAGGGAGCAAAAGGCAACCACTGGAAAGCCGAACGCCGCCGGATCCGGCTGCGGCGCCCATACGGAGATCACTCCGGATTCCAACATCCGATCGAGTCTGGACTGCACGGTGGCGCGGGCTATTTTCAGCAGCCGGGAAGCCTCTAGGACGGAGATGCGCGGAGAGTCGGTGAAAAGACGCACGATTTTCGCATCGAGAGCATCAACAGCCATCTTAATTCCCCTATCGAACGCCATCATCGGAACAGTTATCCGCCATATCGGCCAAATCGGTATACAACCTGTAGCCATTGTTTCACGCAGGGGTAGTCGACCCGGGCTGACGATTACAAGGTGAAAGCGATGTTCAGTTCGGTGGCGACGGCTGCCAGCCGCTTGTCCAAAGTCCAGAGCCGGGTATTGGCCGTAAGCATCGCGGATGCCAGCAGGTGCACATCGCGGTAGCCAACCCCTCTTCCAGCCAATTGGGCGCTGGAGATAAGGGTCATAACTTCCCGATGGGAAGCTCCAATCACATGCGGGATGCGCTCCAGGGATTGCAAAAACAAATCCTGCCGAGCCAGGTTTCCCAGGGCCAGTTCTCCGATAACGCCCTCATGAGTGACAACCAGGGAGTCGGTGAGAGCCCGGCTGAGCACCTTGTTGCCGCTGCGAAGGTGGTCTATCCAGACGCTTGTATCTACCAGAATTCCCATCGGTTTTACCCAGTGCGACGGCGATGAGCTGCAGTAGCTGCCGGGTCCGAACCACCCAGCAGCGCCAGCCGCCTCGAGCTTTCCTTTGCTATCAGCGCTCTCAAGGCTTCACGGAGCAGGGCAGACCGCTCGCTGATTCCCGTGAGCTCCCCGGCCTGAGCCAGCAAATCGTCATCCAAATTTACCGTGGTCCGCATTGGATTCTCCCGTTGCACCATTTTCTACATCTAATGATGCCAGAAAGAGTGCACCCCTGGAAGAGGAAGAGGTGGGCCGCGCTCACGCTGGGCAACGAGAGGAATCTGCTGTCTCTTGTCTGCAAATGAACAATTTGTCACCTATCCTGCGGCACTCAGCACCTGAGGTGTGCAGGTTGACGATAATTTGATGCCAGATTGCGCGCCAGCTCGCCGGTGATTAGGGTCACAAGTGGACGGCGTGCCCAATGACGCGCACGCCTCAACCCTCGGCTGAACTGAAAGACCCTCAATGACTTCACCCTCCGATCCCCACTCCGACGGACAAACGGGTGCTCGTAAATTCGAGCCAACCGGCGAAGAGCTGCGCACCCTGTACAAGCTCATGGTTGCCGTACGCCACCTGGATACCTCGGCCGTCGCCTGGCAGCGCCAGGGCCTGATTCCCGGCTATGCCCCTGAGCTGGGACAGGAGGCGGCGCAGGTCGGCAGCGGATACGCCGTCGACCTTGACCGCGACTTTGTCTTTCCGACCTACCGCGAGATGGGCGTGGCGCGGGCGATGGGCGTGGACATGGTCGGCTACATGTCCACCCACAAGGCGAGCTGGCATGGGGGGCTCTACGATCCGGTGAAGTCCCGGATGGCCCCCATTCAGGCCGTCGTGGCCGGATCGGTGCTGCACGCCGTCGGCTGGGCGCACGGACAGAAACTCGCCGGACTCCCGGCGGAAAAGCAGGGGGTCGCCGTCAGTTACTTCGGCGACGGCGCCAGCTCGCAGGGGGACGTGCATGAGGCGATGAACTTTGCCGCCGTCATGAAAGCACCGGTGGTGTTCTTCACGCAGAACAACGGCTGGGCCATCTCCGTGCCTACCGCACGGCAGGTGGCCGGTGGCTCCGTTGCTGCCCGGGCGGCAGGTTACGGCATCCCGGCACTGCAGATCGATGGTAACGACGTTGCGGCCGTCGTCCGTGCCATGCGAACGGCCCTGGCACACTGTCGCGCCGGGAACGGACCGATGGTGATCGAGGCGATGACCTACCGGCGCGGACCGCATTCCACCAGTGATGATCCGGGCCGCTACCGTACGTTGGCTTCGGAAAGCGCCGATGCGGGAATCGACCCGATTCTTATGCTGCGGGACCGGCTCCTGGCCGAGGGCCTGGCAGATCAGGAGTTCTTTGCCGCCGCCCTGGATTCCGCCAAGGTTGAAGAGGAACAAATCCGTGCGGGCGTCGCGGGGCTGGCGGCCCGGCCTGGTAGCGAAATGTTTGACTTTGTTTTCCAGGAATCTACTCCGGCCCTGGCCGGACAGGCACAGCGCTGGCGCGAGGAGTCCGAACATGTCTAATACACCGATAGATGAACTGGACGTCCATTCCAGTGATCTCGAAGCCGCCCGGCACAACGTGGAGGCAGCGGATGCCGGGGCTGGTGCGGCGGTGCTCGATCAATCGCCCGAAAGCGCAGCACGGCCCGGCGGCCGGACTCACATCATGTCCATGCAGCAGGCCCTCAACCTGGCCCTGCGCGAGATCCTCGCCAGTGACCACAAGGCGCTGGTACTGGGCGAGGACGTCGGCGTGCTGGGCGGAGTCTTCCGGATCACCGATGGCCTGCAAAACGAGTTCGGCGCCGAGCGCGTCTTCGACACCCCGCTGGCAGAATCCGGAATCCTCGGCATGAGCGTAGGCCTGGCCATGGCCGGTCTGCATCCCATCCCCGAAGTCCAGTTCGACGGTTTCTCCTACCCTGCCGTGAACCAAATTGTCTGCCAGCTGGCCCGGATGAACTATCGCAGCCGCGGCACACTGCCCATGCCGGTGACCTTGCGGGTGCCAAGTTTCGGTGGCATCCGTGCTCCCGAGCTGCACGGCGAGAGCCTGGAATCGCTCTTTGCGCACGTCCCCGGGCTGAAGGTCGTCTCCCCGTCGTCTCCGCACGAGGCCTATCACCTGCTCAAATATGCCGCGTCCCGGCCGGATCCGATTATCTTCATGGAGCCAAAGTCCCGCTACTGGCAAAAAGGCGAAGTGGTGTTCGACGACGGCGTGCCCAACGCCAGCGTCGACGGCGGCGGGTCCGCGCCGGTGCCGGGCACTGTCGCCGGCACCCCCGCGTCAGTTAATCTCGGTTCCAGGGTCGTCCGCACCGGCAGACACCTGACCCTCATCGCCTGGGGCGCCATGGTGTCCCGCTGCCAACAAGTTGCTGAGCTTGCCGCCGAAGACGGCATCGACGTCGAGGTGCTGGATCTGCGCTGGCTCAAACCGATCGATGCCGAGGGGCTGGCCGCCTCGGTCGGCAAAACCCGGCGCGCCGTCGTCGTCCATGAAGGCCCGCTGACGGCCGGACTTGGCGCCGAGGTGGCCGCGCTGGTGACCGAACGCTGCTTCGGCTCGCTCAAGGCTCCGGTGGAACGCGTTACCGGCTTCGACGTGCCGTACCCCTCCGGCGATCTGGAAGACGAATACATCCCCAACATTGACCGGATTCTGTTCGGCATGCAACGCGTATTGGAGTACCGCCGTGGCTGAAATTTCCTTCCCCTTGCCGGACCTCGGCGAAGGCCTGATCGAGGCTACCGTGCTGGAATGGCTGGTGGCACCCGGAGATCAGGTGGAGCGCAATCAGCCGCTGGTGGAGGTGGAAACCACCAAGTCCGCGGTGGAGCTGCCCTCCCCGCAGGCCGGCAAGGTGGTCCGCATCCATGGCGAGCCCGGCGGGACCATTGCCGTTGGCGAGCCACTGATCGTCTTTGAGATTCCGGACAATACCGCCGGGATCGTGGGCACCGTGCCCGTTGAGCAGGCCCCGCGGCGCCGCGTCCGGCTCAATGCCCTGCCGGAGGATGACTAGGAACGACGGCGGCTGGCCAACCCGGCATACAACGGTCACGGCGCATGACGGTCGGCGCCCTGGGGGAAACGGTGACTGGGCGGGCGACCCCCGCTGCCCGGCGGGAATAATGAAATACTCGTACGTGAGACCTTTCCCTACCGAAGGCACAGGAGCCAAGCGAATGGAAACCCACGGAAAGCATTCCGCGCCGCTGCCCGCCCACACCGTCGAGGGCACTGATCCGCAGCTGCATGTCCGGATGTATGAGCCGGCGGAGGATGCCGGGCTGCGCCCTGTGCTGCTGCTGCACGGATTCGCCTCGTCCGCAAAGCTGAACTGGTCCGACACGGGCTGGCTCAGCGCCCTGGACAGCGCCGGGCGCCGGGTCATCACCGTGGATCTGCCCGGCCATGGCGGCAGCGCCGCCCCTGACGACCTTGATTCATACACGCCCAGCAGGATCCGGGCAGATATTCTTCAGCTGGTGACAGATCTGGGCGCGCGGCCACTCCTCCCCGATGATTCCAGCAGCGGATTGGACATCATCGGCTACTCACTGGGATCCCGGTTGGCATGGGAATTCGGCGCCACGCAACCTGAATTGGTCCACCGAATCGTGCTCGGCGGCGCGGGAGGACTAGACCCGCTGGCCGCTTTTGATTTACCCGCAGCCCAGCAGTACCTGGCCGACGGGACGGCGATTGCGGATGACTCCACTGCCGCACTCCTGAAGATGGCGCAGCTGCTGCCGTCCAACAATCTCTTCTCCATGCTGTCCCTGATCGAAGCCGCCAAGCTGGAACCGTTCGATCCGGCTGAGGCTGTTCCGCGGATGCCCATGCTGCTCATCGCCGGGGACAAGGATGAACGGGCCGCAACCATGGGAGATCTTGCTGCCCTGAGTCCACACACGGAACAGCTGCTGTTGCCCGGACGCAATCACACCAATGCCGTGACCTCACGTGCGTTCAAGTCTGCCGCGATAGAGTTCCTGGCCCTTTAGCGTAACTTTGCCCGGTGCGCGCCTTTTAAGAGGCGCAGAGGCCGTGGTGGATGGCGCCCGGTGGGCGTCTATCTGGACACCTTCGCCGCGCTGGAGTTGATAGTCGAAGAACCGGAGTGCGCTGTACTGGCGGAGCGTCTGATGGAAATGACACGCAACTCGGAGCGCGGGGTGGCCTCGATGCTGCTCTATACCGAGTTGCATTGCGCCGTCCGCAGGCGTTTCCACCGCTGGCGTACGCTGGAGGCGGAGGGTTCGGGGCCATCATGAAACGACACTACAGCGACCGGGCTGATGCCGGGCAGTGTATCGCGGCAGCTCTGCCGCAATTTAGCAATAGCACCGAGACCATCGCTCTTGGCCTGGCGCGGGGAGGCGTTCCCGTGGCAGAGGCGGCCGCCACCGTACTCAATATTGCGTTCGGTGCCCTGATCGTCCGGAAGCTGGGCGTCCCGGGCCAGCCGGAGACGGCCTTTGGAGCCCTTGCCGTCCACGGGGAAAACGTTGTCCGCGTGACTAATCCGTCGTTTGTCGACCGGTTGCTGCGACAGGGGATCCGCCCCGAGGATTTGGAGGCGGTGGAGGAACGCGAGCGCGCCGAGCTGATGCGCAGGGCTGCAGAGTATCAACTTTGCGAAGCTGATCTCACAGGCAAGGCCGTCATCCTGGTGGATGACGGCCTTGCCACCGGGTGTACCATGCTCGCCGCTGTCCAGGCCGTGCGACGGCGGCAGCCGGCCGCCGTCGTCGTCGCCGTTCCGGTTGGATCGATCGAGGCGTACAAGGCAGTGCAAGCCGCCGCCGATTCCGTGGTCTGCCTGAGGATTCCTGGAGATTTTCGAGCGGTCGGGAACGCCTACCTGGATTTCGGGCAGGTCAGCGGCGAAGAGGTACTCGACATGCTTAAGCGCTGATCAGCGCTGCCGGCCGGTCACTGCAGCTTCCCTCGCTGCGACACCGAGCAAAGCACCTTTGGTCTCTTTGACCATGGACGCCCCGATAAATGAAATCACGCACAGGGCCATGATGTAGATCCCCACCGCGGGCGACCATTTGAAGTGCGTCATCAGGGCATCCGCGATCAGCGGTGCAAAAGCGCCCCCTAAGATGGCGCCAAGGGCGTACCCGATGGAAACGCCGGAGTAGCGGACGTTAGCGGGGAACATTTCGGCGTACATCGCGGACATCGGACCGTAGGACAGCCCGAGGCCGATCGTCAGGACAAAGATTGCCAGACCGAAGATCCAGATGTTCCTGGTGTCGATCAGCAGGAACATCGGAATCATCCAGACGAAAATCCAGGCATAACCGATCTGGAAAGTCCGCACTCGCCCGATCCAGTCTGAGAGTGCACCGCCGTACAGGGTGAAGATCAACCAGCCGAGGGAGGCCAGCAGGATGGCCAGCAGCACCTGCGCGGTATCCATCTTCAGCGTTTTGGTCGCGTAGGAGGAGAAAAAGGCGATCACCATGTACCCGGCGGCATTGTTGCCGATGAAAATCACCGCGGTGAGAATTACGCTGCGCTTGTGGCTGCGGAAAAGGACGCCCAACGGTGCGGAGGACTCATTCTTCCGCTGCGCCATTTCCACGAAGACCGGGCTTTCCGCCACGGCACGGCGGATGGCATAACCAACCACGATCAGCACCACCGACAGCAGGAACGGAACGCGCCAGCCCCAGGCCAGGAACGCCTCGGTTCCCAGCGATGCCCGGAGAATGAAGATCACCAGTGAGGCCAGGATCAGCCCCACCGGAACACCGATCTGTGGGTAGGCCCCGAACAGCCCGCGGCGTGAGAGAGGCGCGTGCTCTACGGACATCAGTGCGGCTCCGCCCCATTCACCGCCGGCAGAGAAGCCCTGCAAAATCCGCAGCAGAACCAGCAGGATCGGCGCCCAGATGCCGATCGCAGCATATGTCGGGAGCATGCCGATCAGGGCCGTAGCCCCACCCATCATCAGCAAAGTCAGCACCAGCATGGCCTTTCGGCCCACCCGGTCCCCCAGATGACCGGCGACCACGGCCCCCAACGGCCGGAAAAGGAAGCTGATGCCCAAGGAGGCCCATGAGGCCAACTGTGCCCCCGTGGAGCCCAAGGGGCTGAAGTACAGTTGGGCAAAGATCAGGCCCGCGGCCTGGGCGTAGATGAAAAAGTCGTACCACTCGATGGTGGTGCCCACCATGGTCGCGGCCACCACCTTGCGGTCGCCGCCGGACATCTTGATCCGCGGCGTCCGCCGGATGCCCTCAGTAGCCGTACCGGTCATTATTCCTCCGAAGCCTGTAACGCAGTTGAAGAATTACTGACAGATCGTTCAGTCGGTAGAATCTATCATGCGATGTGATCTGTTGCACACAGAGCCCAGCGAATACCAGCTGCGCGCGGCGTTGAGCGTCGCCCACGTAGGCAATAGGACGCCGTCGTCCTCGCTCGCCACCGGTTTAATGAGCAATTAGAGGAGGTCCTCCATGCCCAGCTGACTCTCCGGAATCGTAGTGAAAGTGCTGTTCGCAAACGCCAGCGCGTCCCCGCTGCGGGAATTAAAGTCCTCGACCTCGCCCAGATACAACGTGTGGTCCCCGCCGGGATAGGCCGCCCATGGTCGGCACTCGAAATACGCCAAGACGTTGGAGAGCCGTGGCGCCACCGCCCCCTCGACCCAGATCGGATCCGGCCCGGGCCGACCGGAAAAATGCAGGGCCAGCGCCCGTTGTTCCGCTCCGAGGATGTTGACCGCAAAAGGCCTGCCCGCTAGTTCATCGTGGGCCCGAGTACTGCGGGCGATGCTGACCAGCACCAGCGGCGGCTCCATGGATACTGAGGTGAAGGAGTTGACCGTGATCCCATGCCGTTTGGTGGCGCCGTCAAAGGTCACGATGGCGACCCCGGTGGCAAAGCGACCCAAACTGCCGCGGAAGTGATGGGCTCGGGGCGCCAACGCGCTGCGCGGGCGGACCGCGGCCCCGAAAGCCCCGGCCGTTGCTTCATCCGCGGCGCCCCCGGTGACGCCCCGATCGGCAGCGCCACCAGCCGCAGCGGTGGGACCTTCATTCGGTGTGGAGATCATGGTCGAATCCTCCCACTGATCGGCTGCCGAACCTCAAACCACGGCCTAATCTGTCCGGTTCGAAATGCGCCTCTGGCACTCGGAAATGCGATTTTACTACCTGTTCTATATGTGAACGTATTGCTCTACTATTGAACTCTATACCGAGGTGAACGGCGACACAATGTCCTGTCCGGTCCTGTTCGGAAAGAGGACTTCGCGTGCCGGATTCTCCCAGTCCATCACAGACGCTTTCCCGGGGCCTGCGCGCGTTGGAAATTCTCGCTGACGCTCCCACCCCGTTGTCCATTGCAGAGCTCGCGGCCGGGCTGGGCGTGCACCGCTCCATTGCCTACCGCATCCTGCGCACCCTCGAGGACCATGCCTTGGTGGTGCGGGACGACGCCGGCCGGTTGCTGCCCGGCGCGGGGCTGGCCGTACTGGCCCGCAACGTCGCCCGGGATCTGCAAAGCGCCGCACTGCCCGAGCTCACCGCCATCGCCGAAGAACTTAGTATGACAGCATTCATCGGCGTATGGAACGGCGAAGACTGCGTCACCTTGGTCACGGTAGAACCGCGGCATTCCGGGGTGGCCCTGGCACAGCGACCGGGAACGCGGCACCCCTTGGCGTTGGGTGCGCCGGGACTGGCCATAGCCTCGGCGCTGACCGCAGAGCGTTGGCGCGAACTGGTGCCAGGCCAACCGTACCGTCCCGCGGCGGCCGCGGCCCGTAAACTCGGCTTTGCCATCAGCCACGATGAGGTCATCAGCGGAGTCTCGTCGGTGGCATGCCCCATTTTGGTTCCCGGCCAACGGCCGGCAGCACTGGCCGTCGTCTATGTCCGGGCCGATCAGCAGCCCGAAAGCATCGGCGGCCGACTTGCCGCCAGCGCGCTGCGTATCCAGGCCGCGCTGGGCTGATCTTCGAGCCCCGGCGATCCATGCCCGGCGGAAACGGCCTGGGCGGATATGGCGGTGGGGTCGTCGTCGGCCCGTTGGGGCGGAACGCCGGAAGAGGATAGAAGTTGTGGGGACAGAGTGGTAATCATTGCTTTTGCGGTCACCTCAAACCCTGCGCATCGTCCATCCTCCCGATGCGCGCATCCCGGATACGGCTTCCGATTGCAGGCGGGATCGCTACGGTGGAAACTGCCGGGCTCGGCAGCAGCATCATTTACCCGGCGGACTCATTCACGGACAGCGTGGACCCTGCGCGGCCCTTGTGAACGTGCAGTTGGCTGGGAATGCGCAGTTTCATTTCCGCCACATGGCTGACCAGCCCAACGACGCGTCCGCCGGATCTCAGCCCCTCGAGCGCATCCATAACCTGCTCCAGCGACTGCTCATCCAGGGATCCGAACCCCTCATCAACGAACAGCGTCTCAATGTCCACGCCGCCCGCCTCCTGCTGCACCACATCCGCCAGCCCGAGTGCCAAGGCAAGCGATGCCATAAAGGACTCCCCGCCGGAGAGCGTGGACGTATCCCGGCGTAGGCCGGTCCATTCGTCAACTGCCTGCAGGCCCAGGCCGGATTTCTGGTTTCCTCCTGCCAGTGCATCACTGTAGCTGAGCGTGTACCGGCCGTCGCTCATGGTCAGCAGACGTTCCGAAGCCGCGACTGCAACTTGTTCCAACCGCGCGGCCAAGACGAAACTGTTCAGCGGCATCTTGTAGGCGTTGTCCCCTAAACCACGAACAGCATCTGCGATTCCGGCTACCCGGCCGGCGTGTTCGCGCAAGGGCCGGACGGAGGCTTCCAGGACCGCATGTTTGTGCGCTGCGGTTTGAACAGCGGTCAACGCCGTAGCTGCCAGCTCACGCCGAAGCGTCGTGGCGTGCACGGCATCGGTGGCCGCACGGGCCCCGGCGCCGAGCCGTTCCAGTCGCTCATCGTCAGGAACGAGCAGCCCTCGTTCCGCTTCGGCAGCTGCCGCCTGAACATCCGCGGCCGCAAAAAATGCCGCACACCGGACCAGATCTTCGTCGTGGCCGCGGATCCGTTCCCGGAGTACCGCAGCATCCGCGGAGGTCAGCAACGCGGCGCGGGCGGAGGCCGCATCCTCGAAAGGCGTCGTCAGCAGGTCAAGTTCCAGCGCCTCCCGCGCATCCGCAGCGGCTGCAGCTGCCGTGCTACGGGCCTGAACTGCCGAGGCTGCCCGGCTCAGCAGCACCGCCGCACCTCGAAGCTCGATCAGCCTGGCGGCCAGAGAGGCAAACCCTCCTCGGGCGGCAGCCAATCTGGCGTCCAGCCGTCGCACGTTTTCCTCGGCGGCGGACTTCGACGCCGCCAGCCCTGCGCCCTTCTCCCGCTCCGAGGCAGCGAGCGCGTCCTCCTCCTTGATCCGCAGGCCCAGCACCTCCAGCTCATGTTCGTGGCGCTGCAAAGCTGCGGCCGCAGCTGCTGCCTCGGCCAGAGCCCCGCGGGCGGCCGCGACCTTTCCTTCGGTTTCTGCGACATCGGCTGTTCCGCCGCGGGCGGCCAGAACGGCTACTTCCTGCCGCGCTTGGGCAAGTTTCCGGGCTGCGGCAGCGGCGGCGGACTCCGCTCGATCACTTTCCGACTTGGCCAGCTTTTCCTCTTCCACGGTCTGCTGACCCGTCGCGGAAAGTTCCGAGGGGTGTGGATGCTCTGCACTGCCGCAGACCAAACACGGCTGCCCGGCTTCGAGCTTGGCCGCCAGTTCCCCGGCCGCCAGATCGAGCCGGCGGTCGCGCTGTTCCAACCAGTGTTCTTTCGCCTGCAGGAACTCCAGCTGGGCGTCCTGATACTCCTGCTCGCAGGCGGTCACCAGGACTGCCGCGCTCTGATGCGCACGAATAGTGGCCAATACCTCCGTCGCGCTGTCAACGGCGCGTTGGTGCTCAGCCGCAGCACGCGCAGCTTCGCGCAGCCCCTCCAGACCCTCGCGCAGCTGGCCGTACTGTACCGAGGCCGCGGCAGAAATCCCGGAGTGCTCCTCGACGGCGGCCGCTGCCTCGCAGACTCCTGCTTGGGCAGCCGACAGCTCGGCTTGCTGCGCTGCCAGCCTCTCCTCGTCCGGGAGGGATTCCTCGACGACGGTGATTTGCCGTTCCAGCCGCCGTTGTGCCGCCGACAACGCCAAACCGTCCGGGCCGGATCCCGCCGAGTCAGCTGTGCTTGAGTCAGCATTACTCGAGTTGGCACCACCCGGACCGGAGCCGCCCGTGCCGGAGCCGCCCGTGCACGTGCTGGATCCTTTCAAATCGGCGGGAATCGTCCACGCGTCCAGCCCCGCCAGCGCGCAGGCAGCTGCGTCCGCTTCGAGCTGCGCCAGTAGCAGCCCGGCGGCTTCGTCCGCGTCCGCGAGCGTTGACTCCGCCCGATCCATCACGCCCAGCTGACCGGCCAGGACCTCGGCCTCGCGATGCGCCACCATCTGGCTCTGCCACAGCACGTGGTCCGGCGCTGCCGCCGCCAATCGGGCCTGCTCCGTTTCCGCCTGCCGGAGTTTGTCGTGCCTGTCCCGCAGCCGGTCCGCCTCCAGCAGCGCGTCCCCGGCAGCCTGCTCTTCGCTGCGGCTCGTTAGTGCCGCGGATTCTGCCGCAGCATGTGCTGTCCCGAGCACATCCAGCAGCCGGGCAAAAAGGTGCTCCCCAGCGGCGTCGCACAGCGCCGTCCGTTCGCCAGCGCTACCGCCAGCGCCACCGGCAGCGCTACCGGCAGCGCCACCGCAAGTGGCAGCGCTGCCCGCGGCGCTGCCGGGGAGTTCCCGACCGTTGCCGGAGCCCTCGGCCAGGTCAATTATTCCCGCCGCTTGGCTGCGGGCCAGCGCCTCCAACCGCAGTAACTCCTGCTCCTTATCCGTCAAAGCGGACTTCGCCGCCGCCGCATCAGCCCCGAGTTGCCTTTCGATGTTTTTGTACAGCTGCGTACCGAACAGTTTCTGCAGCAGTTCCTGCCGCTCCTCCGCTTTGGAACGCAGGAAGGCCGCAAAATCCCCCTGCGCCAGCAGGACCACCTTGGTGAACTGGTCCTTGTCCATCCCAAGCAGTGCCACAATCTCGGCCCCGGCTTCATCGTTACGGGTGGACTTCTCCACCCAGACGCCGTTGTCCCGCTCCCGCAACTGGGTCTTGGCCTGCTGCAGCGTGGTTCCCTTTCCCCGCTTTGCCGGGCGTTCCCAAGCGGGGCTGCGGAGCACCTCAAGCCGCCGGCCGCGGGCGCTGAATTCACACACGACCTGGGGTTCCGTGCCCTGGTCCGCGTGGTCACTGCGCAGGCGCTTGCCGCTTTGTCGACTTCCCGGCACTGATCCATACAAGGCGTAACAGATGGCGTCGAGGATACTGGTTTTCCCCGCACCGGTGGCGCCGTTGAGCAGGAACAATCCCTGTTCTCCGAGAGCATCGAAATCGATGACCTGCCGGCCTGCGAAGGGGCCGAAGGCCTGGATTTCCAGCTTGTGGATTCTCATTTCCCCGACTCCTGCAGGCGGACGGTATCCAGGGCTTGGGCAAGTATTGCTTGGTCCTGCAGGGACGTGCCCCGGCCGCGCACGTGCTCCAGGAAGCCGGAGCAGAGCTGGAGCTCACTTTCGGCTGTCGCCACTCTGTCGCTGTAGCTGATGGTGTCGTTGGACCGGGCGTCCGTTGGCTCAAATGCCAGCACCAGGGTGTGGGGAAAACGTGCGCGCAGCCGCTCCATCGCCTGGGCCGGGCGTTCATTGTCCGTCAGGGTGATTTGGCAGTAGGCGGATTCCGCCGAAGAATGTTTCGCCGAGCCGAGGAGTTCCTGCAGTGTTCCACGCAGGATCGCGAGCTCCTTCTGCGCGGCCCACTGCACGGGCTTGACGAATTCCAGCCCATCGGGACCGACTTCCAGCAGCCAGCCGCCCTTTTCGTGCCGTGCCTCAGAGAAGGAATAGGCCAGCGGTGAGCCGGAATAACGCACCGTCTCACTGAGCATTTGTCGACCGTGCAGATGCCCCAGCGCAGTGTAGGCGAACCCGTCAAACAGGTCCAGCGGCACCGCTCCCACGCCGCCGATACTCAGTTCGCGCTCACTATCCGAGCTGATTCCGCCGCTGGCAAACGTATGCGCCAGAACCACCGCATGGGTGGGCAGGCTCTGCGTTGCCAAGTCCTCCCGCACGCGTTTGAGCGCTGCCTCGGTGACGGAAAAGTGCGAGGGCTGGTCCACACCAAGGGCATCGGCCACCATCCGCGGCTCCAGGAACGGCAGACCGTAAATGGCCAGCTGCGCTTCTGCTCCGCTGGCCGATGTGCCCAGTGGAAACAGCACCGGGTTTTCCAGGTCTTCCAGACGCGTGCGCAAATGTACGCCGCCGCGCTCCAGGACCCGGCCGGCAAAACCGAGTCGAGTCGCTGAGTCATGGTTCCCGCTGGTGAGCACCACGGACACCCCCTCAGCCGTCAACCGCGCCAGCGCGTCGTCGAGCAGGTTGACCACATCCACCCCCGGAAGCGCACGATCGTACACATCGCCGGCCAGGAGCAGTATGTCCACCTTGTCCTCGCGGACGGTTTCCAGGAGCTGGTCCACAAAATCACGCTGCGCCGCCAGCATGCCGACGCCGTGGAAGGACCTGCCGAGATGCCAGTCAGAGGTATGAAGTAAACGCATGCTCTTACGCTAACGGCTGCCAGTGACACTATTGTCAGCGGCAGCCGTCGGGCGTGTCGGCGCAGGGCCGACAGAAGAGTCCTCAGTCACTAACGGCTACTTAACTGCGCCCTTATCGTCGAAGAAATCCTGGGCGTCCGTCGTCGGGGCTGGCTGGGCAACAGGTTCGACGGCGGCGGACCTGTCAGCGGCGCCATCGGCCCGTGTGGCTGCCAACGGTCCCGGAAACCCGGTCGCGGTCACTGCCGGATCCGTCTCCAGCACGACATCCTTTTTCTCCACGCGGCCCTCGCCGTTCGCGAGCGTGGCATCGATGTCCTCGTCGTCAAGGTCTTCGTCATTGTCGTCGGCAAAAGCGTCATCACCGTCAACGCCTGTAGCGCCGGCGCGGACGGCCGATCCTGTACCGAAGGCGCGGAACAGCAGACCCGCCACGGCCGCACCAAGGAGCGGCGCAACCCAGAACAGCCATAGCTGCTGGCCGGCCCAGCCTTCGGCGAATATCGCTGCGGCGGTGGAGCGGGCCGGATTGATCGACGCGTTGGTGATCGGCAGCGCAACCGTAATAACGGTGGCGTAGGCGAGCCCGACGCCGATCGGAGCCAGCGTGCGGTTGGCGCGGGCCTGGGTGGCACCCAGGAAAACCGCGGCAAATATAGCCGTGCCAACAACTTCAATCAGCAATGCTCCAGCCAGCGGCACGGTCGACGGTGAATGCGTGTCGAAGCCGTTGGCAAGGCTGTTAAACAGCGTCCGTGTGGTCAGCTTGCCGCCGCTGCCCGAAACCGCGGGCAGAACGTTCAGCACCGCGAAGAGCACCAGAGCCGCAACAATCGCGCCGATCACCTGCGCCACGACATACCAGAGGGTCTGGAGCCATTTGATCTTGCCCGCGAGCGCTGCGGCAAAGGAAACGGCTGGGTTGAAATGGCCGCCCGAAATGTGGCCGAAGGCAATTAGTCCGGCAATGAGAGCCAGCCCGAAACCGATGCCGACGGGCACGCCGGCCGAGCTGCCGGAACCGTTAAACAGCGCAATGCCCAGGCCGCCAAAAACCAGCAGGAAGGAACCGAGCGCCTCCACGGAGAGTCTGGCCGTGAGCCCGGATTCCGGTGCCTGGACGACGGCGGTCCGGGTTACCGGGACCGCCGGGCCCGTTACAGTATTCGGTGAAGTCATAAGTGAGTGATCCTTTAACAGTCGTAAGGTTCGAAGTTTCCCAAGATAGTCTACTGAGTTGGCAGAAGGCTGGACGGCGTCAGACCAGGAAGATGGCCGCTGCGGCGGCGATGGCCAGGGCGACGACGGAGGCGGCCGCCGCGCGCAACACTAGGGTGCCCGGACCGCACTGGCGGGATGTCCCCCCAAACCGGCCAGGTCCGCCGTGCATGCCGCCGTGCACGCGACCGTGCAACACCCGAAGCCGCACTAGCGCGCAGATGATGAGGACCGCCGTCGTCACGGCGGCTGTCGCGGCGCACAGTCCCAGGCCCAGCGATCGGCCGGACAGTCCCGAAGTATCCGATGCACTGTCCGCCCCGAGGGAGACCAGCCAACCGCGCCAGATGAACAGATCAGCCACCAGCATGGCCAGGACCGTCCGTCGCCAGGCCAACGAGGTCCGCTCCGGCTGGAGGCCCGGATCACGAGGCTCCGGAGCCTGGAACACCCCTGGCGATCCTGTCATGGCCGGATCAGGATCAGCACCGCGAAGACCAGCGCCGCCAGCGAAACGCCCAGCGTCATGGCCAGCAGCATCCAGGAATGCGACAGCTCCTGCCCGTTTCGCATGGCTTGCTCCTGATGCGCCCAGCGACGGTAGCTCACCACTGCCAGCACCGCACCGATCGCCGCAAGCACCACGCACAGCACCACGCGAATGGCGCCGGGCGCGAACTGCGGAGCCAGCTGATCAATCGCGACTGAACCGGCCAGCAGCGCCAGCGAGGTGCGGATCCATGCGAGAAACGTCCGTTCGTTCGCTAAGGAAAACCTGTAGTCCGGGGTCGTGCCGGTCCGGCGCCAGGCGGGCTCGCGCATAATTCTCCTTCTTTTTGCGGGGGTGGGCGGTCCCTGCAGTTTACTGCGTCTGTGCGATCGTCCGGCTCCCGCCCGCCGCACCGCTGCACCGCAGCACGCGGTAAATTAGAGCCATGGAACCCTCTCCCCCCGCCGCATCCGCCGCACCGGTCAGTTTCGCCTCGCGCGTCCAGGGTGCGCTGATGGGCGGTGCCTTAGGGGACAGCTTCGGCTTTGTAGTGGAGGCCGACGACGTTGCCGCCATCCGCGCCCGGTTCGGCAGTGCCGGGCTGCTGGACCTGTCGCAGGCTCCGGGTCCGGTCCATTTTTCCGCCGCCACGCAGCTGGGTCTGTATACCGTCGATGCCCTGGTCGAGGCGCTGGAATGGGCCAACGACGGCACGGCTGCTGACGAGACGGCGATCCTCTGGCTGGCCTATCTGCGCTGGCTCTCCACTCAGGGAGTCGCGCCTTCGGCCAATGCACCCACGCCCCAGCCGCGCTGGATCGACGAGCAAGAAGCCCTGCATCATCGCCGTCGCCCGGACACCGCCTGTTTGAACGCGCTGGCCAGCGGAGAAATGGGAACCCGGGGACGTCCGGTCAATCCGGCGGCCAAGGGGAGCGGCTCCCTTTCCCGATCCGCGCCGTTCGGCCTGGTGCCGCATATTCCTGCCGAAGCCGTCTACACGCTCAGTACCAACGGCGCGGCCCTGACGCATGGCCATCCCGCCGCGCTGCAATCGGCCGCCGCATTCAGCTGGTTGATCCACCACCTCGCCGTCGAAGCGCTCCCCCTCCATGCCGCCGCCGTCTCCATGCGGCAGCGCGCCGGCGCCGCAGCTACAGCAAGTGCGGACCTGCTGGACCGCCTCGATGCTGCGCTGGAGTTGTCGACGGCGGCGGACCGGGAGCCTGCGGACCTCAGCTCCGCTTTAGGTACGGGAGCGGACGCCGGGGAGGCTCTGGCGATTGCGCTGTACGCGGTCCTGGCCACTGAAGCCGCTTCGTCGTCGCCGGTTGAACATTTCCTCACCGCGATCCGGCTGGCCGCTAACCTCGATGGACCCAGTAGTTCCACGGCTTCGGTGGCCGGAAATATCCTCGGTGCCTTGTACGGCGAGGGCTGCCTGCCGCAGGCCTGGCTGTCCTTGTCCGAGACGCCCGGCCTGATCCGTTCGATGGGTCAGCAGCTGCTGAAAGTCACCGGCTCCGAGGACTGAGCCCCTGCTTCCTGCGTCCGTTGGCGGCTCCGTTCAACCAATCATCTGCATGAATTCGCCCTCGGAGAGGACTTCGATGTTCTGTCCCCGGTCGTGTAAATCAAGCACCTTGCGGGCCTTGACCGTCAGTCTTCCATTGCGCAGATCTGCTGCCACGAAGCCATCGCCGACCACCAGCACGGTGGTTTTCTTTGTGACCGCGCTGGCCGGTTGGGCGCCGAAGCCTGCTGCCCGCTCTTTGGCGGTGCTGCGCGCCAACTGCAGAGTGCCGGTGAAGACGACCATTTGGCCGAACAGCGGATGGTGCGGGTCTGCCCGCTGATTGGCCTCCGGGTTAGGCCCTTCCTCCGGCCAACCCTGCCAGCCGGAGGTCCGCGGAGCCTCGGCCAGCCGCTTGAGCGCGGTCCTGGTGGCCTTGGATATCTCATTCAAACCGGGCAGATAGGCCTCGGCCCGGGGCAACTGCAGTTTCAGGATCGCGAAGAGCTCGGCGATGCTGCCGGCGTCATGGCGGGCGGCGATGTCAACCATGATGCCGGCGCAGGCCCTGGCATCATCGACCGCATCGTGGTGGTTCAGCAGCGGCACACCGGCGGCCTCGGCCACAAACGGCAAAGAGTATGACGGCAGCGCGTAGCTTTGGCGTGAGAGCAGCACGGTGCAGGCATAATCAAACGCCGGTCCCGGCAGCTCCGAGACCTCCAGGGCGGAGCGGATCACGCCCATATCAAAGGAAGCGTTGTGCGCCACCAGAACATCACTGCCGATGAACCCGCCGATCTCAGCGAACAGCTCACCGAATCTGGGTGAGGACGCCACTTGGGCAGCGGTGAGACCATGGATCTGCACATTTCGCTGCTCGAAGTAGTCGTGGCCCTGCGGTGGGCGCATCAACCAGGACGCCTCCTCAACGATTTTGCCGTCGCGGACCTTACTCAGGCCCACCGAGCACGGCGAGCCGCGGAAGCCATTGGCCGTCTCAAAATCGATTGCAGTAAACTCCAAAGCCACCCGTCAAGAGTACCCCGGGCTAAGCTGGCCGGATGGATGATCCGAGCACTGCCCCTAATTGGTATCTGTTCGACTACGGAATGGTGATATCCACCGCTCCGGAGCCAGAGGACTGGGAGGCGCTGCAGGAAGCCGCCGGACTGCCGCTTCAGCACAGAGACAGCAGCTACTGGCTGCACCGGCACGGGTTCGACTCCGGCGCCTTGACGCCGCAGGACTACTGGACGCGGGTACTGGGAAGAGAAATCACCGACGGCTTGACCGGCCGTCTGGAGGCCCTGGACGCCTGCCAATGGTCGCATCTGAACGCCGAGACGCTCGATGTCTTAGAAGACCTGCACCTGCGCGGGGCCCGGCTGGCCCTGCTGTCCAACATGCCGGCCGGAATGGCGGCGCAATACTCCCGCACCGCTCCGTGGGCCGGGTACTTTGATCAGCTGTTTTTTAGCGGCCACCTCGGCCTTGCCAAGCCGGACCCGCAGATCTTCCGCGACGTCATGGAGCAGCTTGGGACGACGGCGGCCAACGTCACCTTCGTTGACGACGTCCAGGAAAACCTCGACGCGGCCGCTGCGCTGGGCATGCGCACGGTGCTGCATTCGCCCGGAATCGATCTGAGCGCCGAGCTGGGGCTCTGACCTCATTCAAAGTCACCTCTACCGCGTGGAGTGCGCAAGGGTTCAGTGCCGTGCGAAGCCTGGGGTTGCGAGCAGGCTGCCATCCTGACGGACGGCCAGGATATCGACCGGCCAGGCGGAGCTGGCGTGGTCCAGTGATCGGGTTCCCCCGGCAATGATTGCCGTGGCCAGGACGTCGGCGGTGATAATGTCCGCCGCCCGGACCGTCACCTGGATGAAATCGGCCCGCACGCCGGGCCGGCGCCAGATGTGTTCGCCGCGTTCGGCGCTGCCCGAGGTGGCAACGGCCGGCCGGGCAGCACTGGCAACGATGCTACTGAGCAGGGATTGCCGGGCCTGCGGGTCCACAATCCCAACGTGCCATGGTTCGCCGTCGTCCGCGGTACCCGAACAGAGCACGTCGCCGCCGGCGTTCAGGCACCAATCCGGATACCCCTCGCTATGCAGCCAAGCGCCGGAGGCTGCCATGGCCCAGGACTTGACGACGCCGGAGAGGTCCACCACGCCATCGGGCCGGTGTGGAGTAAAATCGCCGCCGGTAGCCGTCCGCCATCCCAGCGCCATAGCGTACATCCGGCGCAGCTCTGCACTGGATCCAGCTAACGCGGCCTCTCCGGCCGCAATGAGACTCAACTCGGAGTCGCTCCGGTACAGGCTGAATCGGTGGTCCGCGGCCGTAAATATCTGCTCCGGCCCGTCCGCCCAACCCGCCTCCCGCACCGGGCCGCGCACGGTCAGGCTGAGCACCGTGCCCATGGTACTGAACACGCGAACCCCGCTCTGGAGACCTTCTGCGGTCAGGATGCTCACCCCGCTCCGCTGGGGCTGTACGACTGCCCGGCTGTGAAGTGGGCTGTATCCAGGGCAGCCTGCAGCGAGGTCAGATACCCCTCGCTCGTGAGGGTCGCGCCGCTGATGCTCTGCACGGCTGCAGACTGCGCGGCCAGAACCTCGCTGCGCAGGACCGGGGCGGCATAGTTGCTGATTTGTGCCGAGCGCTGGTCCCGGTCCGTGAGCTGTAGGGCGGACACATCGGTGATTGCCCCGTCCGCGATGGTGACCTGGACCTGCACCGCGCCGTATCGAGTGCTGGCGCTTGTTCCCTTGAAAGTGCCGCTGACGGAGGCGTTGACGCCGGGCGCAGCAGCAGCCGGCGACGGCGGCACGGCAGCAGCGGGCGACGGCGGCACGGCAGCAGCCGGGCTGGTCGGCGACGGGGTCGACGTGGTCGACGGCGACGATGGGCTCGGGGTCGACGGGGCCGCCGACGACGTTCCACTAGCGCCGCCGTCGGCGTTTCCTGAGCTCCCGGTCGCCGAACTACCGGTTGGGGACCCGGCCAAGAGGGCGGGCCCGCCCGTCAGTGACGATCCTGTGCCCGCCTGCCAGCCGAGCAGGATGACTCCCGCCGACGCGGCCGACGCGATGATGACTGCGCGGATTCTCACCAGCTGAACCTTTCGTAATGGACGGCGCCGGCGGGAACGCCAGCGGCGCGGGCCTCGGCCAGCACCAGTGCGCTCCACGGCCCGGGGCCGCAGACGTAAACATCCGACGAGGCAAGCTCCGGCGTGTAGCTGAGCAGCGAAAATCCGCTGTCGGCCGAAGCAGACGGCAGCCAATGGGTCCGGTTCGCGGGCCGGGGCCCGGCTTCCACAAACAGATATGCACCACGGCGGCGGCACAGCTCGTCAATCTCCGACAGCAGGTACACTTCCTGCACCGTCCCGGCGCGCAGAATCACGGTGGCGTTGCCGGGGGCAAAGTCCGCCTCGGCCAGCAAGGACCGGATTGGGGCCACACCGATTCCCGCGCCCACCATAACGATCCGCTCGCTGGTCCGCACCTGTTGAGTGAAAATCCCATAGGGTCCCTCGATCATTACGCGCGTACCGGGCCTCACGTTGAGCACCTTTTTACTACCCGCTCCGAGCCCGCGCACGGTGATTTCCAGCTCCTGCGGGGGCGATGCGGGCAATGCTGAGGATGCGGGCAATGTGGAGGATGCTGTGGTGGCAGTCGCGGTGGACAGCCCTGTTTGCCGCCCGGGTGCCGGTATCGGTCCCGGTGCCGCTGACAGGGAGAACGGATGTGCATGCCACCAGAGGCCCGCGGCGAGAAAACGCCACAACAGAAACTGACCCGCCTGGACCGGCAAGGATTCCAGGTTCCTGCCGCTCATCGAAATGGTCACGGCTCCGGGCCCGGCGGCGCGTACACCGGTAACCGTCAGCCGGTGCCGGAAACTGCGTGCCACGGGTGCCACCACCCGGAACGCCACGATGCAGCCGGCCAGCCCCAGGTAAAGCGCCAGCCAATATCCGCGCTGCCATGTTCCCGGCGCGAACACGGCGCCGGTGCTGAATTGATGCGGAACGGCGGCCAGAACGGCCACGTAGGCCAGCAGGTGGACCGCCAGCCAAGCCTCGTAGGGAAATCTGCGCCGCACGCTCACAATGGAGGTCACGACGACGGCGATCAACAGTCCCACCCCCGCAAAAGCCAGCCACATGTCCGGTACGGTCAGAAACAGCGAGAGCGTCTCCGCGACCGGGGTGACTCCCTCGGTCATGGCATAGCCGGCGATCAGCCCGATGGTGTGCGCGAGCAGGAGGTAGAGCACCGGCTTGCCCAGCTTTTTATGAAATGTCACCGCCCGATCCTGGCCGTAGGCCTTATCGATCAGCGGCAGCCGGGCGCTGAGCAGCATCATCACCAGCAGCAGATCCGTCCCCACCAGACCCGTCAGAATACCCAGCGACGTGAGAGACTGGCCGACGGAAACGAAACCCGCGGCGACGTCGTCGGCCAAAAAGAAGGCGATGACCAGTGCCACCGAAACCCAGCTTGCGACCAGAAGGCCATCCAGTCGCAGCGCCCTGCGACGATACTCGCCTAACCGGTCCGGTGCAATCCGCGGAGCAGGGCCGCGCCGCGTTATCGGCCCGCTGGCGGTCCTCAGGGTGGGTCGTGTGGCCATAATTCAATTTTCGCCCTGCCTGCTGGCAGAAAACCTGACGTAAGCTACCAGCCGGCTGTGCGTTGCATGTGCGCGAAATATCTCATCCCTGCGGCTGAGTCGCTGCGCCGGCGCGTGCCGTAATCTTGGAGGGTGATTTCCTCCATCAGTTCCTTCGTCGTGCCCGCCATGTCCGGACACGGACCCGCTCCCACTGGTTTCCTGCCGCCGTGGCTTGACCCTGCCGTTATTCTGGGTAACTCCGCACTGGGGCCCTGGGTAGTGCTGCTGGCCTGCGCCATTATCTTCGCCGAGACGGGTCTGCTGATCGGGTTCTTCCTGCCGGGAGATTCGCTGCTGTTCACCGGCGGTCTGCTCGTGGCCACGGGCGTCATCCACTTCAACATCTGGGCCGTGCTCGGGTTGCTCATCCTCTCCGCATTCTTGGGCAATCAGGCGGGCTATCTGATTGGCCTCAAAGCCGGTCCCGCTATTTTCAATAAGCCCGATTCGCGGCTGTTTAAACGGGAGAATGTACAGAATGCGCACGCATTCTTTGAAAAGCACGGCGGTAAGGCGCTGATTCTGGCCCGCTTTGTCCCCATTGTGCGTACCTTTGTACCCGTGATTGTCGGTGTGGCGCGGATGGACCGCCGGCACTTCGTCATTTTCAACGCCATTGGGGCCGTGCTCTGGGCAGGAGGTGTGACCCTGCTGGGCTACGTCCTCGGCGACCGGGTTCCGTGGGTGCAGAAAAATCTGGACCTGATCTTCATTCTTATTGTCCTTATTTCCATCATTCCCATAATCCTGGAGTTCTCCAAGGGCTACCTCGCCAGCCGCAAAGCCAAGCGCTCCGCCGGTCTCTAACGCTCCGCCATCCCCACTAGGTCGCAGTTGCGGCAGCCAAATCGCGTTTTGGCTGCCGCAACTGCGACCTAGTTGCGTTCCAGGGCCGCAATGATGTACGGCAGCAGCTTCCGGAAGGCCTGGCCGCGGTGGCTAATAGCGTTTTTGTCGTCCGGGGCCAGCTCCGCGCAGCTGACGCAGAGGCCGTCCGGGACCAGGATCGGATCGTATCCGAAGCCGCCGTCTCCGCGCGGTGCGCGCAGCAATACCCCGGGCAGTTCGCCGTGTTCCACATGCTCGGCGGCCCGAAGTCCGAAGGCGGCAGGCGCGGCAACGCCGTCGGCACCGGCCGCTGTGCCGGAAGCAGGGCCGGCCGCAGGGCCAAACGCTGTACCGGACACCGTACCGGGTACAGCCACGGCGGCAGCGCAGACAAAGCGGGCGGCACGGTGCGCGTCGTCAATGTCTGCCAGTTGGGCCAGCAGCAGCGCGGTATTGGCGTCGTCATCGCCGTGCCGTCCGGACCAGCGTGCGGAAAATATCCCCGGCGCGCCGCCCAGGACGTCAACGGCCAGGCCAGAATCATCGGCCACGGCGACCAGCCCGGTAGCAGCAGCGACGGTCCTGGCCTTCAGCAGCGAATTCTCCGCGAATGTCACTCCGGTTTCGGCCACGTCGGGCGCACCCGCCGCCGCCGCATCGATAACCTGCGTGTCGACGTCGAGCCCGGGAATCTGGCCGCGCAGCAGCTCACGGAACTCACGCAGCTTGCCCTTATTATGCGTCGCCAGCACCAACCGCGGTTTGACCGCTGCCAAGCTCACAGGCCCAACGTGTCGAGTTGGATCTGCGCCAGCTGCCGCGTGCCCAGCAGGGCGAGATCCAGCAGCGCGTCCAGCTCATTACGGTCAAAGGGCGCGCCCTCGGCGGTCCCCTGCACCTCCACGAACTTCCCGGATCCAGTCACCACCACGTTCATATCGGTTTCCGCGCGCACGTCCTCCACATACGGCAAATCCAGCATCGCGATGCCGTCAATGATCCCGACCGACACCGCGGCCACCGTGTCGATCAGCGGCTGGGCGCTGCGGGCAATCAACTTGTTCTCCCGGGCGTAGTGGATCGCGTCGGCCAGCGCCACATAGGCGCCCGTGATGGCTGCGGTCCTGGTGCCGCCGTCGGCCTGCAGCACGTCGCAGTCCAGCACAATCGTGTTCTCGCCAAGGGCTTTGGTGTCAATAATGGACCGGAGCGAGCGGCCGATCAGCCGGGAGATCTCATGGGTGCGGCCGCCCACTTTGCCCTTCACGGATTCGCGGTCGTTGCGGGTGTTGGTGGCGCGGGGCAACATTGCGTATTCGGCCGTGACCCAGCCGCGGCCCTCGCCCTTGAGCCAGCGCGGCACTCCTGCGGTCAGCGAGGCGGTGCACAGCACCCGGGTGTTGCCGAACTCGATCAGCGCGGAGCCTTCCGCCTGCTTGGACCAGCCGCGGGTGATGCTGATGTCCCGGAGCTGGTCGGGGGTGCGCCCGTCGGCACGGAGCGTGGACGTTGGCGCTGAAATGTTCCCTGTTGTCATGATTCCAGCTTAGCCAGTCCGCACCGGAGTAAAGTCATTCGTTATGACTGCCTCACGCCCTACAGATATCCCGTGCCCTGTGGACGCAACGACCGGCCTGGTCTCCCTCCCCTGCGGCGAGCAGGTCCCGCGGCTGGGCCAGGGAACCTGGTACATGGGCGACGACGGCGGCACGCGGGCGGCGGAAATCCGCACCTTGCGCACCGGTCTGGACTTGGGGCTGACGCTGATCGACACGGCGGAAATGTACGGCGACGGCCGGGCCGAGGAACTGGTGGGAGAGGCCATCGCCGGGCGCCGGGATGAGGTGTTCCTGGTCAGCAAGGTGCTGCCCTCCCATGCCAGTACCCGCGGCACGTCCCGGGCCCTGGAAGCGAGCTTGGAGCGGCTGAACACGGACTATGTGGATCTGTATCTGCTGCACTGGCGCGGCAGCATCCCGCTTCAGGAAAGCGTCGGGGCACTGCAGGAACTGGTCGGCGCCGGGAAAATCCGGCATTGGGGAGTGAGCAATCTGGACCTCGACGATCTGCACGAGCTGGACACCGTCCCGGACGCCGGCGCGCTGCAGACGAATCAGCTGCTCTACAACCTTTCCCGCCGCGGCATTGAATACGACCTGCTGCCGCTGCTCGCCGAGCGGAATATTCCAGTGATGGCCTATTCTCCGATCGAGCAGGGACGGCTGCTGCAGCACCCCGAACTGCACCGGATAGCGGGTGAACATGGAGGTGCGGCAAACAACGCGGGCCCGGCACAGATCGCGCTGGCCTGGGTGCTCCGCCGGCCGGATATTATTGCCATTCCCAAGGCGTCCACCGTAGACCATGTCCGGCAGAACCACGGCGCCCTGGAGATCACGCTCAGCAGCGCAGACCTCACCGCGCTGGACGCGGCGTTCGCGCCGCCGACCCGCGCTGAGCCGCTGGAAATGCTGTAGGCCGTCACCAGCCACCGCGCGGCGCCCGGACCTGCTCAGATCGTGTAGTGCACCCCTGCCACCGCGACCGCCACCTGGCCGTCAAATTCGGGAAGAGCCTCCGCAACAATCCGGTTGGCGTCCGTCCACACGGGCAGGTGCGTCAGCAGGAGCCGGCGGGCATTGGCCTTGGCCGCAGCCTGCGCCGCCCGCTTTCCGGTGAGATGGACGTCCTTGACTGCGTCATCACGGCCCTCTTCAAAGGCGGCCTCACAAAGGAAAAGGTTTGCATCCCGGGCAGCGTCGACGAGGCCGGGGCAGGAATCGGTATCGCCGGAATAGGTCAGGACGGCCACCCTGTCCACGCCGGTGCCGTCATATTCTCTGGTCTCCACCCGCAGGGCATAAGCCTCATCTACGGGGTGGTTCACGGCATAAGGGGTGATCCTAAATGGCCCCAGCTGAACGGTTTCGCGCTCGGTCCAGAGCCGGAAGTCAAATTCCTCGCGCATGCCCGGATCCGGATCCAGCCCATAGGCGGTTGCTAACCGATCCGCCGTCGCCGCCGGTCCCCAGACCGGAATCCGGCCCGCTTTCCAGCCGCTCGGGTCCCAGCGCACAGCTACGTGCAGGCCGCACAGGTCCATGCAGTGGTCCGGGTGCAGATGGGTGAGGAATATGGCGTCGATGTCCTGCAGATCCATGTATTTCTGCACCGCCCCGAGTGCGCCGCTGCCCAGGTCCAGCAGGATGCGCCAGGGCCGGACGCCGTCGTGTGCGGTCAGCAGATAGCACGACGCCGGCGACTGCGGGCCGGGGAACGAGCCGCTGCAGCCCACAATGGTCAGCTTCACAGCTGCCCGCCGGAGTAAGGCGATTTCCCGGCGGCAACCATCCCGGGGCTGATCCGTGCCATCGAACCCGTCGGGTAATGGGCCGCGACGTGGGACACCTGCTCCACGCTAAGCACCTCCGGCCCCAGGAACCGGCGGGCCAGCACCTCAAAGGTCGCCGCGTCCCCGGTGGCCAGGAAGCTGTGCACCGGCGCCGGCGCGGCGGTGCGCTCCAGATCGTGGCTGACCAGTGCCCGGTAGACGTCCTTGGCGGTCTCTTCCGCGCTGGAAACCAAGGTAACGCCGTCGCCCATGCAGTAGGAAATGACACCCGTCAGCAGCGGATAATGCGTGCACCCCAGCACCAGGGTGTCCACCTCAGCGGCCTTGAGCCCGGCGAGGTAGCGCTGCGCGGTGGAGAGCAGTTGCGGGCCGGCGGTTATCCCGGACTCCACGAATTCAACAAAGTCCGGGCAGGCCACCGAGGTAATCTGCAGATCCGGCGCGGCAGCGAAGGTGTCCTCATAGGCCCGCGAGGCGATGGTCGCCACGGTCCCGATGACGCCAACGCGCCCCGTACGGGTCGCTGCGACAGCCCGCCGGACCGCCGGCTGGATCACTTCGATCACGGGGATGGAGTACCGCGCGGTATAGCGCTCCCGTGCATCGCGGAGCACCGCAGCGGAGGCGGTATTGCAGGCAATGACCAGCAGCTTTACGCCGGAGTCCACCAACTCGTCCATGACACCAAGGGCATTTGCCCGGACGTCGGCGATGGGAAGAGGGCCGTACGGGCCCCGCGCGGTGTCCCCGACGTAGAGAATCGATTCATTGGGCAGCTGGTCGATGACGGCACGGGCGACGGTGAGTCCGCCGACGCCGGAATCGAAGATGCCAATGGGACGGTCCGCCCGGTCAGTGAATGCGCAGGTCATAATCGTCCCAGACTAAGGGGTCCGTGAGCCGCGTGGTAGTTTTGCCGCCGTCGGCTTGGTCACAGTGACGCACCGCCCCGGTCCGCCCGCCGGTCCGCCCGCCGGTCCCCGCCGGAGGCGCGCCCACCGGTTCAGCCACGGGCCCGGCCACGGTCCTTCAGGCCCAGCAGCATGGCTTGGACAAGACCTTCCTGCAGCCAGGAAACGAAGTTATAGACCAGCGCCAGGTAGCTGTCCACGTCGTCGGCCTGGGACCAGTCCTGCAACTGGTGGATCCGATCGGCGTCCGCTTCGCCGCGGATGCTCAACCGTTCGCCCAACACCAGCCGCACGTCATTTAAAGCCATCGCCCAGTGCTTGGCCTGCTCGTCATTGAGGACCATTTTGTCCGAATCCAGGTCCAGGTCAGCGGCCCGCAACGCGCCGATTTTATCCTCCCGCAGCGAGCGTTCGGTGAGCTGGCGGAATTCCAGGGCCATCGCCGTGGATGCCGGATCCACGGCCTTGACCACGTCCGGCAAGAGCCGTTTGAGCGCCGGATCCGTCGGGACGCTGACGTCCATATCGAGCCCGATCAGCGCCGCGAGCGGGTCTGCATGGGCCGCCGAGGCCGGCTCCAGCATGTCAATAATGTCGGCAAAAAGGTTGCGCAGCAAATCCCGTTCAGCCTGCTCCAACTGCCCCGTGATTCCCTTGCGACCGTATTTGAAAGCCTTCGCCACGTAGATCAGGACCCCGTATTCATGTCGTCTTTTTGCACGGTGGCCCAGAGACCGTACCCGTGCATGGCTGCGGCGTCGGCCTCCATTTTTTCCTTACCGCCATGCGCAACCGCGGAGCGCCCGTTCGTGTGTACCTGCATCATCAGCTCGGCCGCCTTCGCCTCGGAATAGGCAAAGTACGTCTGGAAAACGTAGCTGACATAACTCATCAGATTGACCGGATCGTTCCAGACAATCAGCACCCATGGCACATCCGGGGCGCTGAGCTCGTGGGTACGGGTTTCCCGGGCAAGATCGGGGGCGGTACTGACGGTCATGTGTCCATTCTAGTGTGGCCGCACTAGAGTAAATTTCGTGACTATCTCGCCTTCCTGGGACCAACCCGCCACCTCCTTGTACACGGACCACTACGAGCTGACCATGCTGCAGGCCGCGTTGCACTCGGGCGCAGCACACCGCCGCAGCGTCTTCGAAGCATTCGCCCGGCGCTTGCCGGATGGCCGGCGCTACGGCGTTGTCGGCGGGACGGGGCGGCTGTTGGAGGGAATCGAAAAGTTCCGTTTTGGCTCCGCCGAGCTGGAGTTCCTGGCCCGCAACAAGGTGGTCAATGACCAGACAATTGACTGGCTGGCGGGCTACAAGTTCTCCGGCAACATTTACGGTTATGCCGAGGGGGACTCCTACTTCCCCAACTCCCCCATCCTGATCCTCGAGGCGACCTTTGCGCAGGCCTGCGTCCTGGAGACCTATGTCCTCTCCGTGCTCAACCATGACAGCGCAATAGCCTCCGCCGCGTCCCGAATGGCCGGTGCCGCCGGCGGGCGGCCGTGCATAGAGATGGGTTCGCGCCGCACGCATGAGGAGTCCGCCGTCGCCGCCTCCCGCGCCGCCGTCATTGCCGGTTTCGCCAGCACCTCGAACCTGGAATGCGGGCGCCGGTACGGTGTGCCGACGGTGGGGACCGCCGCACATTCCTTTACATTGCTCCATGACTCGGAGCGGGCGGCCTTTGCCGCGCAGCTGCAGGCCCTGGGCGCGGATACCACCTTGCTCGTGGACACCTACGACGTCGAGGCCGCGGTGCGCACCGCCGTCGAACTGGCCGGCCCCGGGCTGGGCGGCGTCCGGCTGGATTCGGGCGATCTGCTGGCGCAGGCGCGCGAGGTGCGCACGCTGCTGGACTCACTCGGGAACACCGGGACCCGGATCACCGTGACATCGGATCTTGATGAATATGCCATTGCGGCCCTCGCCGCGGCGCCGGTGGATTCCTACGGCGTGGGCACCTCGCTGGTGACCGGGTCCGGCGCGCCGACGGCGGGCATGGTCTACAAGCTGGTCAGCCGGGAGGACGACGAGGGCACGTTCGTTCCGGTGGCCAAAATTGCCAAGAACAAAACGTCCCTCGGCGGGAGAAAGCATGCGCTCCGTCGCCGCGACGCGAAGGGCAAAGCCACGGCCGAGGTCATCGGCATCGGGCACCGGCCGCCAGATGACGGCGACGACCGGACGCTGCTCCAACAGTTCATGGCCGACGGCGTGCTGACGCCGGGTTGGACGGGTTCCGAAGGTGTGCGCCGGGCCGCCGAAAGACACCGCGCTTCGCTGGCCGAGCTGCCCGGCGCGGCCATGCGGCTCCAGCGCGGCGAACCCGTAATCCCTACCGAATTTGAGGAGGCATCATGACGCAGGCACTGATCATTGTCGACGTGCAGAATGATTTTTGCGAAGGAGGGTCACTGGCCGTCACCGGCGGAGCCGCCCTGGCCGCGGACGTCAGCGAGCTGCTGGACACCAGCGTGGACTATGACTATATCGTGGCAACCCAGGACTGGCATATCGCTCCGGGCGCGCATTTCTCCGACTCCCCCGACTTCATCACCAGCTGGCCGGTCCATTGCGTCGCGGACAGCCGCGGGGCCGCCCTGCACCCAGATCTGGACACCGAGAACATTGACGCGTACTTCCGCAAGGGCCAGTTTGATGCTGGCTACTCCGGCTTTGAAGGGCTGTTGGCACCGGAGGATGAAGTGCGCACCGGCGAGCACACACCTGGCGCTTCCGGTGGCATCGCGGATGATGAAGCTGAGGATGAGGATGAGGACGATGACGGTTTCGGTCCCGGCAGCCCGTCCGCGGCCGCGGGAACCGTCACGCTGGACGACTGGCTGCGGGAGCGCGACGTCGACTCGGTCACCATAGTGGGACTGGCGACGGACCACTGTGTCCGGGCCACCGCTTTGGATGCCCTGGAGGCCGGCTATGACACCACCGTACTGACCGACCTGATTGCCGGCGTCGCCCCGGACACGGCGGCGGCCGCACTCGAGCAGCTCACCGACGCCGGGGTGGAGCTCCGCCACTCCTGAGAACCCCCCGGCGCTGCCGCAACCGGGCTATTTACGCCCGATGAACCAGCCCTGCAGCTTCTTCAGCCGGTCCTGCAGCTGAACCTCATTGGCCTGCGCAACCGCCGGGCCCCCGCAGGTGCGCCGCAGCTCGCTGTGCACCAGGCCGTGCGCCATGCCCGATCGCGCCGACCAGGCCGAGACATTCTTGGCCAGCTCATTGCGCAGTTCGGTGAGCATCCGATGGTCCATCACGGCCGGTGCGCCGTCCGGGGCGGGGGCGGCGGCCGTGGAAGGGGACTTGCGGCGGCGGGACTGCTGCTCGGCCTGACGCTGGCGGAGCAGCACACTCATCTGATCGGCGTCCAGCAGCCCCGGAATGCCGAGGAAATCGAGTTCGTCCTCGCTTCCCATCTCGCCGCCGGTACCGAACTCGCCGCCGTCGAACAAGACCCGATCAAAAGATGCCTGCGATTCAAGAGCTTCAAACTTGAACTTTTCCAGCGTGTCCGAGCCTTTTTCCTCCCGGTTCGCCTCCAGCATCTCGGCGTCTTCGGTGACGAATCCGTCCGCTTCGGCCTCCGGCCTGTCCAGCGCATGGTCCCGTTCCAGTTCCAGCTGGTTGGCCAACACCATCAGGTTCGGCACGGACGGCAGGAACACCGATGCCGTTTCCCCGCGCTTGCGTGCCCGCACAAAGCGTCCCACTGCCTGGGCGAAAAACAGCGGCGTCGCGGTCGAGGTCGCGTACACACCCACGGCCAGCCGAGGCACGTCAACGCCCTCGGAGACCATCCGCACGGCGACCAGCCAGCGCTTGTGCCCGGCGGAAAATTCCTCGATTTTGTGCGAGGCCTTGGCATCATCGGAGAGAATCACCGTAGGAGATTCGCCAGTGATCTTCTTCAGCGTTCCGGCGTACGCGCGCGCGTCCTCGTGGTCGGTGGCAATGACCATGCCGCCGGCGTCAGGAACCGCCCGCCGCACCTCTGTGAGACGCTTATCCGCCGCCGCCAGGACGGAGGGAATCCATTCGCCGGCGGGGTTCAGCGCCGTCCGCCAGGCCTGGGAGGTAATATCCTTGGTCACCGGCGCCCCGAGCGAGGCAGACATCTCCTCCCCGGTCCCGGTGCGCCAGCGCATCTGGCCCGAATACGCCATAAACATCACCGGGCGCACCACGTGGTCCCGCAGCGCTTCGCCGTAGCCGTAGGTGTAATCGGCCCGCGAACGCCGGATTCCCTCGCGGTCTTCCACATATTCAACAAAGGGAATGGCTGCGGTGTCTGAGCGGAAAGGAGTCCCGGTCAGGGCCAGCCTCCGGGAGGCCGGCTCAAAGGCTTCACGGATCCCGTCGCCCCAGGACAACGCGTCGCCGCCGTGGTGGATCTCATCGAGAATCACCAGGGTCCGGGCCGCCTCCGTTTTGGCCCGGTGCAGCATCGGCTTGCTGGCAACTTGTGCATAGGTCACCGCCACGCCCATAAAACCGCGCCCGTGCTTGCCATCGGCGTTCTTGAAGTTCGGATCAATCGCGATCCCCACCCGGGCCGCGGCATCGGCCCATTGCCGCTTCAGATGGTCGGTCGGCGTCACAATGGTCACACGGTTCACCACGCCGCGCTCGATCAGTTCCGTGGCTATCCGCAGCGCAAACGTCGTCTTTCCCGCGCCGGGCGTCGCCACCGCCAGGAAATCCTGCGGCTCGGCGGCGAAGTAGTTCTCGATGGCCTGCGCCTGCCACGCGCGCAGCTTCGGGGCAGTTCCCCAGGCGGCGCGTTCGGGGTACGCAGGAGGCAGCGCCGGGCCGCCAAAAAGGGTGTCCGTCACAGCTGAATACCTCCGGGCCGGATGCACAACACTGCGACCCGTGCCGGGGCTAGCTCACCGACCGAAGGGTAAATGAAAACCGTCAGCACTTATTTATCGGAGCCCGACTTGTCTTTGCCCTTGTCTTTACCCGGGCGCAATCCGTCGTAGATGGACTTGCACTCCGGGCAGACGGGGAACTTTTCCGGGTCGCGGCCGGGCGTCCAAACCTTGCCGCAGAGGGCAATCACGGGCTCGCCGGACATCGCGGACTCCATGATTTTCTCCTTGCGCACATAATGCGCAAAACGCTCGCTATCGCCCGGTTCCACCTCTTGGCGCAGTTCCTCGCGCTCAATGGTGGCGGTGGACGTACCGGTGCCAAGCGGGGCCCGCATCGGGTCGGATTCGAAGGGGTCTGGAGGCATACTCATGGTCTCCATCCTAGCCGTTGACGCTTCACCGGTCATGTCTGCAAACGAGCTGTTGTCCACTCGGGCGGCAGAGCTGCAGGCGTTCAAGTACGACGGCGGCAGTGCAGATGCACCGAGACGGCGCCCGCCGCCGTCGTGCCGTTACGACGGGGGCGTCCTCACTGGTGGAAGGGAAGCGCCGTTCCGTTATCAAAGGAAAGGACTCCTTGGGCGGGTGTAAAAGTAAACCACTTGCCGTCGTCCTTGGTCAGAAAAATGATCAATCTACGACTAGTTTCCAGTGGGTCGCCGTCCGGGTAGGAGACGCCCCCCGTGCACGTTTCAGGCATGGCAGAGATCTGCATCGTATTGGCGCCCGTGTCTCCCTTAAGGACTTTTTCAATTTTCACAAGATGGGTCTGCGCCGTGTAACCATAAATGCTGGTCTGCCCGTCTTGGCTCAGCGGCTTACCTATCACCACCACGCCGGCTTGATTAAAGATGTCTTGAGGGGTGTCAAAATGCACCCAGTCGACGCACGTCCCAGAAGTGGTGCCTGACACGATGCCGTACCCGGTTAGCCAGAGAGATGATCCGACCCCAGACAGCACTAGTGCCGCGATTCTCCTCATCACATGAACCTACGCGCGTTCCAAAAACCGGTCCATGCGAACCTTCCTATTGGAATTGAAACGAGACCGGATGCCTGTCTCCCGAAATCTATCCCGCATGAGGTTCCCTTATGAAACACCCCTCTACGCCAGCCCGCTGGTTTTCGGTGTCTCGTCCGCCACCCTCTTACGGGAGTAGCCTCTGAATGCGCTGTTTCTCTGCCATCACGAAAACAGCCCAGGATGAATGCGTCCGGTCATGGCCGTGTTTGTTAACGTTGGAACTATTCTGATACTCACTGGCGGTTTCCTCATCTTCCTCCGGCGCTGCGGTGGCTGGTGACACGCAAACCCCGTCACCACTGACCGGCGGTGCGCAAAATCTGGTGCCGCCGCCACTGGCCCCCAGCATTGTGGGCACTACGAGAAGGAAGCCGTGATGACTACCCGCAACCGTGGGCTCGCTCTTTTCAGATTCTGGTTCGCCGCCCTGGGGCTGCTTGCAGTCACAGTTCAACTAGCCCACCTGCTAACAAACGTGCCCGGCGCGTCTGCTGCGAATTACTTCAGCTACTTCACTATCGAATCCAATGTCATCGCCTTTATCACCTTGGCAATAGCGGGCACCTGCGCCTGGAAAGGCCAGAATCCTCGGTCGCTTGATCTCCTGCGTGGTGCAGCGACTATTTATATGACCATCACCGGGATTGTCTACAGCCTTCTCTTGAGTGACATCGACGTTAATACCCCCATCCCTTGGATCAACGTAGTGCTCCACTACACAATGCCGACCATCATGGTGATCGACTGGCTCGTGGACCTCCCGAAGACCAGAATTCCCCTGCGGACATCCTTGATCTGGCTGGGATTTCCTCTGCTGTACCTGATCTACAGCCTCGCCCGGGGGCCGATCGCTGGATGGTACCCCTATCCTTTCCTTGACCCACGGATAGGGGGCTACGCTGCCGTCGCAACTATGTCCGTGGCCATCGCCGCCGGAGCTTTCGTTTTCGCCGCCATTGCAGCGCTTTCCACCAGACTCCACACCCTAACAACCGTGCCCGACACCGCAGTTAAACCCAGCGAATTACTCACACCGCCCCGACCCTAAAGCACGAACGGGAAGCGGCGGCCGGCCTGGTCGGCGCTGAATAGCCTCCCCGGTGCGCGAAAAAACCATTCCAACCCGAGCTCCCATTTATCCCCATTAACGAGTAATCATGGGGCACCATCTTTCGATCAAAACTCGTCCCGCAAGCCAATCCCTCATCGGGCAATAGCGTGCCCGACGAGCCACCGTCTAACGGGCATGTAGAGAAACCGCGTTAGGCTCTAGTGTGGCCTCACGAGATCAAAACGCCCTTCGGCAAGGACCTCGAAATAAGTACTTGGGCCGCCTGCACGCAGGACCGGTTGGGCGAGAGCCGTCTGATAAATACCCTCGGGAATCAGGGCCTCATCGATGTGCACCGCGATGACTTCGCCGATCGTGAGCACGCCGGTAGAAGTGTGTCCGGCTGCACCACGCAATGGAATGACATCGCTGACCCTGCATTCAAAACTCACCGGCGAGGCTGCAACTCGCGGCGCACTGATATCAACAGAATCGGCGGCTTCCAAGCCGGATGCGAGGAATTCATCAACGTTGGCCATCGTTGACGTTGCGTTCATCTGCTCCGCGAGGGCGCGCGTAACCAGGTTCCAGGTGAACTCACCGCTCAGCTCAGCGTTCCGCGCGGTGTGCTTACGCGAAGTACTCGAGAAACCAATAAGTGGCGGCGTGTATGAGAATGCATTGAAGAAGCTGTACGGTGCGAGGTTGCGAACGCCATCAGGGGAAAGTGTTCCGATCCAACCGATCGGACGCGGCCCGACAATTGCATTGAACGGATCATGCGGAAGCCGATGGCCCTCGGCTGGGCGGTAGAAATGCGAAATCATACTTTCAGTCAATCATCAATCGACAGCTCAGAAGTGCTCGACTGGTCCAGGCCCGCTGCCAAACACTCACGGACAGTGCGCTCAGCGCGCTACTCATTCTCGGAATCTCTCAAAGGACTAGTCAGATCCATGGTTCGGTTCCATGGAGAATGATGCCTGCCTGTTGCGGACTGGTGTCGCTGGAGGCTTGGCTTACGGAAGGACTTTGGCTAGCTTCCATCGGCAAGCTTCATGCCAGTGGTTAGCTGCGTCGGCGAGGCCTTAACATTCGATTTTTTGCCGTTTTCTGGAGCCACCCCACTAACGACCAGGACCGGGGGCCTTGGCGTCCTTGGGATGTGCCGATGAGTCAGGTTGGTCTGGCTGGCTTGGGGGATGAGACGGGACGAGGTGATGGTCATGGGTGCTCTCCTCCAGCTGGTGTTGTGGACATTCATTGGTTCTCCATCGAGCTACGCCCGGCGTGCCGCCGGTCCAGTGGGGTGTGTCAAAAGCCTTGAGCGAGATCAGCGTGACTCCCATGTCGCGGACCTTCATGAGGAGCCCATGCAGCTCTGATTGGTCCGAGACGAGACCGCTGAGGCTGGTCGTGCCGTCGCTATCGCGGGTCAGGGTGAGGTCAGCGAACCAGACAGACCAGTGGTCGTCGAGGTGCCCACCGACCCGGAACTCGTAGTGCGTGGGGGCGCGGTGTCCTGGCCGTGGGCTCATTGGAAGCTGGCGAATGCTGCTCGGGCGTGCGCTCGTCGGGGCGCCGACCGGCGGATGAGGTACTCGGCGACAGCTAGGTTGATGGCCCAGCCAGCGCCCAGGCTCAGATCGGTGGTGGGTTCGCTGGTGCCGAAGACCGCTTTCCCGATGCCCAGGGTAAACACTTGGGTGCCGGCCCCGAGAGCCAGTGCGTAGGCGCGTGTCATCCAGGCCCGGTGGTGGGCGACGTCGCCGTGGCGGATCGCGGTGAAGCCGAGGATGATGCTGGCGGCCATGCCCGATCCGAACGCGAGCCGGAAGACGTGGGCCAGTTCCCCGGTGCCGGGCTGGCGGGGGTAGAACTGCGTCATCCAAAGAGCTGAGAACGCCACGGCCAAGCCCAGCACCACCAGGACCCGTCCGGCCACCCGGTGCCGGCCGGGCCGGCGGCGCCTGAGCCCGGCGGAGAACTGGAAGGCGCCGAGGACGGCGTACAGCACGGCGCAGACGATGTGCACGGCCACAGGCACGGGCGAGACTGTGATGCGCGGGTTGGCCGGAATCAGGGGCGGACCACCAGCGAGCTCAACCAGGCGCAGAGAGCCGGCAATGGCGGGCACCAAAACGAGGGTGACCAGGGCGAACGGCACCCACCCGGGCGACCGGGCGGGGCGGGGTGCCGCATGGTCGGTCACTTGGCGCCAGCGGGGTCTAGCCGCGAACTGACAGGACTGGTCCCGGGCTGAGCGGCCGAGGTGCGCTGCTCGCGCCACAGGGAGTAGCCGAGGCCGACCAGAGCCACGCCGACAGGAATGGCGAACAGTCTGTAGTTGACCTGCGGGAGCACCATTGTCCCGATGGTGGCGACCGTGCCAACGGAGAGGAGTGCGGCAGCCCACCGGGTGAGAATGTTGGCGCGGAAGAGGGCAATGCCGAAGACAAGTCCGCCGGCCAGATAAAGGATGCCGGTGACCAGGTTGACGGTCGGAAACAGGCCGATGTCGCCGGTCGCGGTGCCTCCGGTGGCCACGGCGAGGACGTCGTTGGCGTAGCCGGGTGCGCTGTGAGCCAGGGACGGGATGATGGACAGGCCAACCACTTCGATGCTCATGAGTGCGAGCCAGCCGGTGCCGAACATGACGTACCCGATCAGACCGGGCACTCCGGTCTGCTTCACCTGGCGCAGGTACATCCCGGTGATGCCGGCGAACGCCAGTGCCGCCATGAGGACCTTGAGGGATTCGCGGACCGCGTACTCGGTCGTGGTGGCGAAGTTCGCGTCCACGTGAGGATGATTGATCTGAAGTCCGATGAACAACAGTCCTGCGGTGGCAGCGGCAACGCCGGCCGCCCGGGTGAGGATGGTGGTGGTGATAATCATGTCCGGCTCCTGGTTCGGGATGTCCGTGGCGGGGTGCCGCGGGGTATCTCCAATGTAGGAAGGCATGTGATGACTGAGCATCACATCGCGATGTGATTGATGTGGTGATTTCTGCAGCCATGGTGCCAGCCCGCCTTCAGCAGGCACCGGTTACCGGCAGCCTAGAGGAGGCCATCGTTGCGGGCGCGGCGGACGGCGTCGGGGCGGCTGGTTACGTTGAGTTTGGCGAAGATGTGCTTGGTGTGGGTGCGCAGCGTGTTGATCGAGACGAACAGTTGGCGCGCGATCTCGGGGCCGCTCAGCTCGCTGGCCAGCAGTCCGAGCACCTGTTGCTCCCGCTCGCTCAACGTCACCTGGGCGCCGGTCATCGGGCGGGCGCCGGTCATCGCGCCGGCGGCCAGCAATCGACGCGCGTGCCCTCCAAGGAACCCGGCGCCTGCTTGGGCGGAGCGGAGAAGGGAAATCATGGGTATGCCCTCGTCGAGGAACAGCCGCACGAAGCCCTCGGGCTCGGGCGCCGCGGCCAGGGCTTGGTCCAGCATCTCGAGGGCGAGCGGCCGGTGTCCTTGCGCGTCGTGGGCGAGCGCCTGCAGCATCCGGATCTCCAGGACGCTGCCCTCGCGTCCAGATGCGTGGGCCGGCTCGTGAAGCCTGTCCAGCAGGGCGACCGCGTCGTCGAGTGCGCTGGCGTGGTTGTGGGTGCGGTACTGAGCCAGGAAGAGCCGAACCAAGGTGAGGTGGTCGAACTCGCGCAGATAACTAGGGTCATCGGTGGCGGACAGGCCGCGGTCACTGGCCCAGTTGGCGGCCGAAGCTAGGTCGCCCTGAGCGATCCGGAGCCGGGTCCTCATGGCCGCGATGGGGTGTACATCGGGGAAGAAGCCGCGCAGGTAGAGGCGCTCTGCCTGGTCCAGGAGGCGGATCGCCCCGTCCGGGTCCCCGCCATCCTCCTGGACGTGGGCCGCTGCAACGAACCACCTGTACCGATGCTCCGCCACTGAGGCCCTCTCGCCTACGGCCTTGGCGGTATCGAGGTGCCGGGTGGCGGAGTCAAGGTTGGCGACCTCCCGGTCGAGCTCGGCAAGCCCGATGTGAAGGCCGGCGGTCGGCACCGGAACGGGCCCTCCCCGTTCTCCTCCGCCGGCGTTGGCCAATTTGAGCGCGTCTTCATAAAGCCAGCGGGCCCTGCTCGGTCGTCCGGCCGCGATCCACATCTCGGCGAGCACGACAGTGCTGCTGAGTTCCTCGACTGGGTTCCGGGCCGCGTGCAAGCTCGTTACCGCTTGCGGAAACGTCTGCAACGCGGTCTGCACGTCCCCCTGCGCCCAGGCTGCGAGTCCGAGGAACCCGGCTCCGGCGCTGCGGGCGAGGTGATCCTCGGGTCCGGCGAGCTCGAGAACCCGTCGGGCATGGTGGGTCGTGCCGGCCACATCACCGCGCGCCTGGGCCAGTGAGGCCCGGTAGGTGGCGATGGTCATCGGCAGGGTTCGCAGTTCATCGGTATCCGCCCACGTCACACTCGGCGTGCCCGCGAGTTCTCGTTCGGCGTCGTCGAGGCGGGCCTCTACCCCGTCGAGGTCACCCGAGACCATGAGCATCCAGCCGTAGAAGACGCTGAGGACAGGCCGACGGCGCACCTCCTGATCGGGCAGCGCCTTGAGCCAGCCGAGCAGCGACGCGTCCTGCCGGGTGCGCCGGATTTCCGGCACCGCAAGCTCGATCAACTGACCCGCACGATCGTAGTCGCTGGCGGCGAAGGCATGGCGGATCGCGTCCTCCAACAGGTTGTGCTGCTCATACCAGACGCTGGCAGCCTGGTGCAGCGTCCGCACCCGTTCGCGGTCCTCGGCGAGCATGCGTACGCGGAGGCCGTCGGCGAAGAGGTGGTGGTAGCGGTACCACTGCCGGCGGTCGTCCAGTGGGACGACGAAGAGGTTGGCACGCTCCAGATGCTCGAGCATGCGACTGCCGTCGGTGCCGCCGGTGAGCGCGTCACACAGCGGACCTGTCAGCCGCTCCAGCAGTGCGGTTTGGAGAAGGAAGCTGCGGACTTGCTCGGGCTGGTGACCGAGCACCTCCTCAACGAGATAGTCCAGGACGAAGCGGTTGCTTCCGGTGAACGCGTCGATGAACGCGGAGACGTCATCAAGGTTCCGAAGCGAGAGCGCGGCGAGCTGGAGACCGGCGACCCAACCCTCGGTTCGGGTCTCGAGCGCACTGATGTCGCCGACCGACAGGCTCAGACCCATGACCTGGTTTAGGAAGTCCTCGGCTTCGTCGTGGTTGAAGCGCAGGTCGGAGGCTCTCAGCTCGGTGAGCTCACTGCGGGTTCGCAGGCGGGCCAGTGGGAGCGGCGGGTCCGACCGGCTCACGATAAGCAGATGCAGTTGGGCAGGGAGATGGTCAACGAAGAACGTGACTGCGTCGTGGACCGCCGGTGCCTCGATAGCATGGTAGTCGTCCAGGACGAGGACGGTTTGCCCGGCTGCCGCCGTGAGGTCGTTAATGAGCGCAGTCAGTGTCGTCTCGACGGGAATAGGTTGGGTGGCGCCCAGGAGGGTGAGCGCGTCAGCGCCGAGGCCCTCATCGAAACGTTGAAAAGCGGCGATCAGGTGCGTCAGGAAGCGCGCGGGGTCGTCGTCGCCATCATCGAGGGAGAGCCAGGCCACGCGCGTCTCTGATCGGCCGCGAGTGACGTGCTCGATCCAGTCGATGACCAAGGTTGTCTTACCGAAGCCCGCCGGTGCCGAGATGAGCGTGAGCCGGTGGCCGGAGTCGAGTGCAGCGTCAAGCTGCTCGGTGAGTCGTAGGCGTGCGACGAGGCGAGTGCGCCGTCGTGGCACGAAAAGCTTGGTGGCCAGCACTGGCGTGCGCATAACCCGATCTTAGGGGCGATTGGGGTTTTTTTGGTGGCGGTTGGGCCCGGGGCTCGGATGGAATTAGGTCTTATTTCTGTGTACAAGGACCATACCGACCGGTCTGTCTGGTTTTACGTGTAGTGTCTGCTTCTGATGAAACACTCCCAACGCCTCTTAGCCGACCTGACCGATACGTCAGCCCCGTCTCCGGTGATTCCTCCTGGCGCGCGGGAGCGAATTATGGTTGCCGCCTATGAGTTATTCGCCCAGCGTGGGATCCGCGATGTCGGCATCGCGGAACTGATATCGCGGGCCGGGGTTGCCAAGGCGACCTTCTACGGACACTTCGCTTCAAAGGACGATCTGGTCCTGGCCTTCTTGGAACGCTGCCATCAGGTCTGGACTGTCGAGCAGATCATCTCCGAGTCCAGAAGGAGGGCCGATACTCCTACAGCCCAGTTGCTGGCCATTTTCGATGTTTTGGACGGGTGGTTCCGCCGTGACGATTTCGAGGCCTGTTCCTTCATAAACACCATGCTGGAAATGGGCGCCACCCATCCATTGGGGAAGGCCGCAGCCGGCTATCTGGCCCAGGTGCGGGACTTCATGCGGACTCTCGCCACGGAAGCAGGTCTTGAGGAACCAGACCGTTTTGCCAGGTCCTGCCACATCCTGACGAAAGGCTCCATCATCTCCGCCGTAGAGGGAGATAAGGAAGCCGCCGTTTGGGCCAAAAGTATGGCCGTCTCCCTCATCGCAGATCACGGAGGCGGCACCCAATTGACCCCACCAAGGCAAGGAAGCACCTGACTGGATAACGAAAGGCCCCTGTTGCCGGCACGTACCCGTAGTCATGATGCACTCCGACCTTGAAGGGCCGTCCATGCCAGTGCCGCCGACACCACCCGCGCCCGACCCGTCTGTATCGCCGTGTCGCGAAATTGAAGAACGGGCTGAACGCGTAGGCCTGCGGGCTCTGACCGGGCTGCTGGGCCGTATAGCAGAGGGCGACAACGACGCGTTTGAGGAATTTTTCGCACAGACCAACAAAAAAGTGTTCGCGACGATCCGGGCCGTTCTTGTGTCAACGGAGCTCAGCGAGGATACCTCCCAGGAGGTGTACATGCAAGTGTGGAAAACAGCGGACCGGTTCGATCCGGAACGGGGGTCCGCGATGGCGTGGCTGCTGACCATTGCCAGGCGCCGCGCTGTGGACCACGTGCGAGCCGAACAATCCCACCGCAACCGCCAGACACGTTTTGCATCGACGAGTCACTCCACCGACCACGATGTGGTGGCAGAGACGGCCGCTATGATCTTTGAGGCTGAGGACGTCAACCGTCATTTACTTTCGCTATCGGCACTCCAGCACGCCGCAATCAATCTTGCCTTCTTTGATGGCCTGACGTATGCCGAAGTGGCGAACATCCTGAATGTGCCGCTGCCAACGGTAAAAAGCCGGATTCGGGACAGCATTTTCAAGCTACGCCACGCAATGACGGAACCTTCAAGCACGTGAGAGTCTTGTTGTGTGAAAACTGGAGGGGGCTCTGACCGGCGTCAAACGGGAGACCTCCAACGCTAGGGACCGCATCGACGATGTAGTTCCAATAGCCCTGGCTGAGATCGAGCGCGCCCTCATTCACCAACGAACCATAGTCGGCCGCGCCTCAGTCCCGGCACGCGGGCGCGAGGGCGGTCAGCCGTGCAGGATGAACCCGGCCCAGGTCCGCCTGGTCGTGGCCACCATGGGGCAACAGGAGAATACACGCGGCGCTGCTGCGCAGGTTCGCGCCGGTGGGGAAACCATCGACGCTTATGGCCCCAGAGGCTCCAAAGCAAGAATTCTTCGGATGATACATTGAAAATCCAGTCCTCTCACGCGAATGACAAGGAATGCCTGCCCACGCCTCGAACGTCTCCAGCTCCTTTCCACCAGATTTGTTGTCGTCGCGATCGCATCAATCGAAAGCAGCAGACATGAACCAGAAGTGCGTGGCCATCGTGGGCGCCGGTCCGGGCGTCAGCGCCGGTGTAGCCAGGAAGTTTGGAGCCAATGGCTTCACGGTGATCCTGCTGGCCAGGAACCCGGCATCACTTGAGCTTCGGGTATCGGAGCTCCAGAGCGCCGGCATCGAGGCCCACGGCGTCGTCGCCGATGTGACCGACCTGCAGAGCCTGCAGTCGGCTTTCGCCAGCATCCAGGCCGAACACGGAATCTTGGATGCTTTGGTCTACAACGCCGGAGCCAACACGATTGCCAACCCCTCCGTCCTGAACGCCGCGGACCTGACCCGGGATTTCATGGTCAACGTAGTCGGGGCGCTGAACTGCGCCCAGCTGGCGGCGCCCGCCATGATTGCACGGGGTTCGGGTTCCATCCTTTTCACCGGAGGACTACTGGCCTTGAATCCCGTTGCGTCCAGGGCATCGGCCTCCATCAGCAAGGCCGGACTACGCAACCTGGCCCTAACCCTGGCCGATGAGCTTGCCGAGCAGGGCCTCAAGGTCGGCACCGTGACCATAGGCGGCGTCGTCCAGGCCGGCACGTTCTTCGATCCGGATTTGATCGCCGAGGCCTTTTGGGACCTGCACACTGGAAAGTCAGCAGGCGAGGTCCTGTACGTGCAGCCGTAAGCGTGATCCAACGAACCGCTTCAGGGTTTCAAATGATCTTGTAACCTGGGACAGTTTCATTTGCGGGGCTAGTGTTGCCGGCTGGGTAGACTGGCAGGAGTATTTGGGTCGGGTGCACCGGGAGGCAGGGACGGTGCACACTCTTTTGTTAAACGGGTAAAAGATGACCACACCAAAGTCCGCGCTTGTCGACGCCACGGCCGGGTCCTGCCCTGAACCGGCCGGCAGCCCCTCAGCGGGCCCGGGTCCGGCGAATAGAGGGGGCCGCTATGGTCTTCTTCCACGCCTGGCCGGGAACGGCTATATCCCGCTGGGCCTGTTTGCCCGCGTGCCGCTCGCTATGCTCACCATCGGCGTTCTCACCCTCGTTACGGCCATCAGCGGGTCCTATGCCATTGGCGGCTTTGCCGCCGGTTCCGTCGGTGCCGGTGCGGCTGTCGGTGCGCCGTTGGTTGGCTACTTGGCGGACCGGCTCGGCCAAAAGCCGGTCCTGTTGGTCGCCGCGGTGGCCAACTCGCTGATCGTTGGCGCCGTCGTCGCCCTGGTGTATGCCACGGGGGAATACACTGGCGGGCGGACCTTGGCTGTCCTGGCCGCGGCTCTGCTGGCCGGGGCCACCTCCCCGCAGGTGGGGCCGCTGTCGCGGGTGCGGTGGATGGCGCTGAGCAGGCGGCTGCCCAGGGACCAGCGCGGGCCGGTCATTGACACGGCACTGTCGCTGGAAGGCACCGCAGACGAGGTCACCTTTGTGCTGGGGCCGGCCCTGGTGAGCCTGCTGGCCTCGCTCGTCGCGCCGTGGTTGCCGCTGGTTTTGGCCGCCGCTATGACTCTGGTCCTCGTGACGCTGTTCGCCGTCCACCCCACCCACACAGTTGTCAACGCCCGCAGCGTCGGGTATTCAGGAAACGCCGGTTACGTACCCAAGGAATCGGTGAACTGGTTCAAGGTGGCGGTCCCGGTGGCCGGCATGCTGTGCATGGGGACGTTCTTCGGCTCAGCCCAGACCGCCTTGACGGCCTTCACCGGCGTCCATGGCTCGGTCGACCAGGCAGGGCTCATGTACGCCGCCATGGGTGCAAGCTCGGCCCTCGCCTCTTTGTCCGTGGCCTACTGGCCGCTCGCCTTCACCCACGCCTGGCGGTGGGTGCTGGTATCCATGCTCATGGTGGCCGGCGCAGCCGCGTTCTTCCTGCCGGACTCCCTGAGCACCATGATTGTTGTGTTGCTGCTGGTGGGCATCCCGGTTGGACCGGCCATGGTCACCATCTTCAGCGTAGGCAGTGTCATCGCCCCTCCGCAGTGGATGGGCACGGTCATGACGGCGCTGGCCAGCGGCATTCTCGCCGGCATCGCGTTAGGTTCCTCGATCTCCGGTGCGCTGGCACAGTCTGCCGGCTATCAGGCGGCGTTCATTGTCCCCCTCGCCGCCGCCGGGGCGCTCCTGCTCCTGGGCCTGGTGTCCGCCATGGTGCTGCGTCAGGTGAAGGCCGAGTCGCACACGTGAATGGGCGGCTCGGCTCGTTCACTGGCCGCTGATCCTGGAATAGGTGGCCGGCGCCATGCGGGCCGCGCCATCGTAGCGGCTTCGGCTTAGAGGCCCTGCCAGTTCGGTTTGTTGTCATAGGTGTGTCGGTAGAAATCGGCCAACTGCAGGGACGACGCGGCGGCCTCGTCGAGCAGGACCGTGACGTGCGGGTGGAACTGGAGCACGGAAGCCGCGCAGATGGCGGCGACCGGACCCTCGACGAAGTCCCGGACAGCTTGGGCCTTGTGCGCACCGGTGGCCACGAGCAGCACGTGCCGTGCATCCATAATAGTCCCGAGTCCCTGCGTCACGACGTGGTGCGGCACCTGATCAATGCTGTCAAAAAAGCGCGCGTTGTCCCGCCGCGTCTGCTCCAGCAGCGTCTTGATCCGGGTCCGCGAAGCAAGCGACGAGCCGGGCTCATTAAAGCCGATGTGGCCATCGGTGCCGACGCCCAGAATCTGCAGGTCCACGCCGCCGGCTGCCTTGATAGCATCCTCATAGCCCTGGCAGGCCGCGAGCACATCCTTGGCGGACCCGTCGGGACCGTGCACATTCTCGGCGGCAATATCCACGCGGTTCGTGAATTCCCGCCGGATCACCTCACGGTAAGACTCGTGGTGACCGACCGGTAGACCCACGTATTCATCGAGTGCATAGCCCTGGGCCTGCGCAAAGCTGAGCCCGTGATCGCCGTGCCGACGGGCCAGTTCATCGTAGATCGGCAACGGGGATGAACCCGTGGCAAGCCCGAGCACCGCGGCCGGTTTCCGGCGGACCAGTGCCTCGATGGCGTCGGCGGCCAAGGCGCCTATTTCTTTGCTGCTGGGGAGGATTACTACCTCCATGGTTCACTGCCTTTCCCTCACCGGGGCTGCCGCTCGGAACGCGGTAATACGGCGAATTGATATCAAACCAAATTTCGGGCTTACATCGAACTTATCCCATGTCCTACCTAAGCTCCAGTGGCGGCGGAAGGCTTTCGGCGTCGTCGGGCATTCTATCTATGCCGTACGGGCAGCGCCGAGTTCGCTACCTCGCCTTGACCAAGGCGGCCAACAGCTCCGGTGCGCGCTTGTCGTAGAGCCTGCCGCCGAGCACAATCCCCACACTCAGCAGCACCATGCCCAGTACGAGCCCGACCGCAAGGCAGATCCAGCCAAACACCGGCCGTCCGGTGCCAAAAGCCACCGCCGTGAGGATGATTTCCGGAAGGACCAGCACGCCCAAGCCGACGTAGCCGCCCAACTGCGTGCCCAGCACGGCAAAATTGTTCCCCGGGCGGGACTTAAACGGGCTGTCCCCCGGCGCCGGTGCGTTGTAGGTGAACCACGCGGACACCACACTGGACAATCCCAGGCCGCTGAGCGCCAACCCCAGCGTCAGGCCCATCAGCGCGGGCAGATAGATCCAGCTGGAGTTCACCGCTGCCCCCACCAGGTTGTAGATCAGGCCCAGCGGGACCGCCAATACACCGCACGCAAGGGCCCGGCCGGCCCGGTCCGCCCGGCCGCGGACCCCTGAGCCAACGTGCAAGGCAAAAGCCGTGTTGTCGTACGAAATGTCCGCGGAGATGGACCAGACCAGGAAGAAAACGGCAATGGCTCCGGCAAAGTTCAATATTCCAAGCGAGCCGCTTTGCAGCGCCGGAACGGTGAAGACCAGCGGAATGACCGCCGCTGTGATCAGACTGACGGTGTACCGCGGATCCCGAAGCCAGTAGATCATGGCTCGTGCGGCAACTGCCCCTGCCTCAGTCCCGGGGAAGAGATCGAACGCACCCAGCTTACCGCCGGTTCGCCGCACGCCGGCGCTATGCACGGGCGTCACCAGCGCCTTGGCAAGGCTGATCTTCCACAGCCAGGTCAGCACAGCCAGCGTTGCGAGGGCAATCAAAAACTTCAGCGCCGCTTGGCCTGGGGATCCTGCGGCGAGATCAGCGGGCACGGACCAGACCGCCCCCAGGGGTGTCCAGGACAGGGTCTGCGCAAAACCGGGCAGCACGTCCGCTGCGTTCTCGACCCCCCTTCTGAGCCCGCTGATTATCGGCCCCAGCAATATCAACGGCAGAAACAGCAGCACCCCGCTGACATCTTTGAACCGCCGCGAGGAGGACAAGTTGGTGCTGGCCGACGTGATGGCCCTGGACGCAACAATGCATGTGAGCACCGCGAGCACCGCGCAGACTGCCGCGGCCAGCATCGCCAGCGGGTGCCGCCACCAGGTTCCCACCGTCCCGAGCGAGGCCAGCAGCGTGATGGCACCGGGAATACCGAGGAACCCGGAAAACGCCAGACCGGCCAGCAATTGCTTCATGGGAACAGCGAAGGTGGTAAAGCGCGCGGGGTCCAAAGTCATGTCCACGCCGGACGCGAAGACCGGGATCACCAGCCAGCCAAGGACGACGGCGGACCCGGCCAGGACGATGACGGTCTTGGCCAGCTCAACGTCCGCCGCACTCAGGGCCAGCAGACCTATGACGGCGATGGTCAGCACACCGAGCCCATAGAGGCCGCCGATGATCAGTCCCACCAGCTGCCACGGGCTGCGCCGCAGCGAATTGCGCAGCAGCGTGAGCTTGAGCCTCAGGAGGTCCGCAACCATGCCAGACCCCCCGTTTCGTGACGTCCACCGACCAGCTGCACAAAGCGATCTTCCAGGCTGGCACCTGCCCGGACTTCATCCACCGTCCCGGCAGCGAGCACATTTCCGCCGGCTATGACGGCCACATGATCACACATCCGCTGCACCAGGTCCATGACGTGGCTGGAGACGATGACGGTGCCGCCGGAGCTCACATAGCTGTGCAGGATGTCGCGGATATTCGCCGCGGAGACCGGGTCTACTGATTCGAAGGGCTCGTCCAGGACCAACACCCGGGGAGCGTGAATCAGGGCGGAGGCGAGGGCAATCTTTTTGGTCATTCCAGCGGAATAGTCTACGACCAGGGTGCCGGCGTCCTTCGCCAGATCGAGGGCTGCCAGCAGGTCCTTCACACGCTCCTTCACGGTCTCCCGATCCATCCCGCGCAGTAGGCCCGCATACGTCACGAGTTGTTCCCCGGACAGCCTGTCGAAGAGCCGAACGCCGTCCGGCAGGATGCCCATTAGCCGCTTGGCCTGCAGCTGGTGCTCCCAGACGTTGACCCCATGCACCCACACTTGGCCGGAATCCGGACGCAGCAGGCCGGTGGCCATCGAAAGGGACGTGGTCTTTCCGGCGCCGTTCGGTCCAACGAGCCCGTAGAACGAGCCCGAGGGCACGTCGAGGTCGATGGCGTTGACGGCGACCTTGCCGTTGAATCGCTTGGTCAGGCCGCGCAGAACCAGGGCCGGGGGGCTGTCCGTGGCTGCGCCGGGTGCCGCCATGGAGGTTTCTGTCGCTTCGGGGTCCGCAGGACGGGCAGCATCCGGGAGAACGGGGCGTGATGAGCTGTTCGGGATGTCGGTCATACCGGCCACGCTAGCAGTCTGTCGATTGGCCGCGGGACATCAAAAAGGATGATTTTCCCGTACTTCGCGGCAGGGGCGCTAGTACTTCGCCCGGGCGGCCGCGCGTTCATATTGCGGTGCCCATGCCAGCTCGACGCCGAGATCGTGCGCCGCCCGCTGCCACCAGTGCGGATCCCGCAACGCCGCCCGGGCCAGGAAAACGGCGTCGGCCAGACCTGTTGCCAGCAGGTGCTCCGCCTGTTCCGCCGTCGAGATAAGCCCGACGGCGGCGGTCGCCACCCAGGCCTCGCGGCGGATCTGCTCGGCGAACCCGGTCTGGTATCCCGGGCCTACGGGAATGCTGGCACCGGGGACCGCGCCGCCGCTGAAGACATCGATCAGATCCACGCCGTGCGCTGCAGCAACGTGGGCCAGTCGAACGGAACTCGCTGAATCCAGGCCTCCGGCAGCCAGCCGGTAGCGGAGGGCCAGGGCCGCTCCCCCAGCGGCGAACTGCCCCAGATGCGGCAGGTGCCAGTCGGCCGGTACCCCGGGAGCCCGCACAGGATCCGAAGAATACGGCACATGGGCGAAACCCAGCCGCGGTGGGACAGCTCGAGGGAGCGTAGGGAGAAAGGCGCAAACAGTTTGGACGTGGTCGCAGTCAACCCAACAAGGCTGTCCCTTAAGTCATTCCTCGAGGCCTCGGATTACCGGCCTTAGAACAGCGCCCGGGCCAGTGACTGCCGGGCCTTGGACACCCGCGGATCCGTCACGCCGACGACGTCGAATAGTTCCAGTAGGCGGATCCGTGCGGTTTCCCGCTCCGGACCGAAGTTCGCGCTGATGAACGCAAGAATACGGCCAAAGCCGTCCTCCACATGTCCTCCGACAATATCCAAATCCGCCACGGCCAGCTGCGCGTCAACATCGTCCGTTTTCTGCGCCGCAGCGTGCCGCAGGGCAGCGGCCTGCTCCGTGTCAATGGCGGAGGTCCGCTGCATCAAATGCACCTGTGCTAATCCGATTTTCGCATCAGCGTCTGCAGGCTGATCGGCCAGCGCCCGGCGGTACGCAGTTTCAGCAGCGTCGTAATCCCCTGCTTCAATGGCATCGAACGCCTCCTGATGCAGCGGCGGCAACGGCGGTGGCGTCGGTTCCGCGTCGGCAGCCGCCGGGTCTGCGCCCAGATTGCCGCTGACGCCGTTCGCTGCCGCCACCTTCAAAAGCTCATCCAACAGCCGGCCCACCTGGTCCTCCGGCATCTCACCTTCAAAAAGCGGCACCGGCTGGCCGTTGATGAGGGCAACCACGGTTGGAATAGCCTGCGCAGCAAAGGCCTGCGCGATCTGCGGACTTGCCTCCGCATCGACCCGGGCCAGTAACAGCCGGCCGGCGTATCCGCTCACCAGTCGCTCCAACATGACATTCAGTGTGCTGGACTGGCCGGACCATGCTGCCCCGAGGGAGACCACAACAGGGACCTGCGCGGAAACCTGGACCAACTCCTGGAAGCTTTGCTCGGTGACATCCACTGCATACCCGGCTGCGGCGCCGTCGGAACCGTCGCCGGGTTGGCCGTTCCCGGGAGCGGCACCGCCTCCCGGCGAAGCGACGGCCGGACCTGCGGGCCGGGGCTTTTTCAACGCGGAAAGGTCCACTGCACCGCGGAGGTTGACGCCGGCAGCGAAGGCTGGATTTACGGGAACGGAACCTGGTTGACTCATGGATTTACTCTATCTGCGGCAAATGCCGCGGGAGGGACCGGGAAAGCTCGGGCGGGGTGGAGCACCGTCGGCACTACTTGAAGCTCGCGCCGATGAGCCCGCGGGTGGCCGACAGCAGCGCCATTTTGTTCGGTGAACCGGCCGGCGGAACGTAGAGAACTACGGGTTCGCCGAAGTTGAGTGCAAACCCCTTGGTGGTTTCCGTTCCGCCCGTGAAGACGGCGGCATCCGGACCCACGGTCAATTTGGCGTCCGCCTTGGAGGTGGCGTCGACGTTAAAGTGGAAGTTGGCGCTCACCAGTGCGCCGCCGTCGGCCGTGCGAAAAACGTGGCCGGTACCGGCCACGGGCGTATGCGAAAAGACGTACGTCGCGTCCGGGCCCTTGGCGGCAATGTCCGCCTGATATGAGTCCACGTCCGGGATGTAGACGGGATCGGTGATTTTGTCCTTCCAGGCACTGTCCGGCTTGGTCAACCTGTCTCCCAGCGCAGCTAATGCCGCCGTCGGGGACATCTGCAGGTCGGACTTATCGTCCATCGCTACCGTCTCCGCGCCCTTCTTATCGACGGTCGGGAAGGTCTCCCCCGGCAGCAGCGGGGTCGCGTGATCCAGCCTGTAATTCTCTCTCGGCGTCGTCTGCACCATGGTCAGCAGCTGCGGAACAGCGTTACCCTCGCCCTGCGTCACAGCCATGACGCTCCGCGGCCAGGTGCGGCTTGTGCTGATGACCTTGGTCAACAACTTCGAACTTGCCACCGGCATCACAGCGGCGTAATCGGCAACCTGGGACCTGATTTTGTAGTTCGCCGTCCGTAGTTCCAACGCGGATCCGGAGACCCTGCCCGTCAGTTGGCTGGCGTCCTTTGCCGCATCCGCGGTGGTCACAGCAGCCGCAACCGCATCCAATATGCGGACGAACTGGTTTTCCAACACCACCGGAACCGATGCGGTTCCGGGCGCGGGAGAGGTTGCTGTCGACGTGCCCGTAGCACCCCCCGAGGTTGCGCCCCCGGATGGCGGCGTGCTGGCCGCGTTGGCAGCCGGCGCCACGGCGCCCGTAAGCAGCAGCAGAGCAGCGGCAGCAGCCAGCGGAGCCCGGCGCGCGAAGAGCGTTCGCCCGGTCTCCCCCGCGGAAGTCGGCCCGGTAGAAGTCGGGCCAGTAGACGAGGGCCCGGTAGAAGTCGGGCCAGTAGAGGACGGGCCAGTAGAGGACGGGCCAGTAGAGGACGGCCCGGTAGAGGACGGCCGCGATGGCTCATCGGGCGCTATCGCCGTCGAACCCGTCGCGTCCGCCGAAATCGGCGTTTTGCCGTCCCTGCCACCATCGGGCCCACGCCGGGCCGGTCCTGAATTTGTGGCGCTGCGGCGCCCCTTTTTCGGCCGGAAAATCAGCAGCAGCAAAGCCATAATCAGCAGCAAAGCTCCAATCACCAGCAGCGGAACCGCCCAGGGAGTGCTCGTGTCATTAGGGGCGGTCACCGAAATATCCGTCGGAGCCGGGGCCGAACCGTCGGAGGCGACCAACAAGGACCAATTGCCGTCGACGGGCGGGGTCCACTCATAACTGACGGTTCCGGTGCCGCTCTGCTGCTGGATCCAGAGATCGGAGCCCGCAGGGTTCGGAACCGTGCCCTCGCCGTCCGTGCTCGTCGTGGACAGCACCTTGAAGTCCGCGTCCGCTCCCGTAACTGTGAGGTGGGCGGCCTTGCCAACCCAAGCGTCGACGTCGTCCGAACGGCCCGCAGCGAGCAGGATCGGCCCGCCGGACTTGACGGCGACGGTGACCGGGCTGCCGTGCAGCGTCCGGACTGCGGGATCAATAACCGTGACCGGGGCGCTCTTGGTCCCCTGCGCCACGGACGCCGTGACAGTGGCCGGCGGCGCCCAGACCGTACGCTGCCCGATTCCGAGTCCTAGGAGCACCAAGCCCAAAACGGCCAGCACTACTGCTACCTTCGAACGCACAAATATACCTAACGTCAATGGAAAAACGGGGATTCCTACTTCCCTTAAGCCTAACCGTTTTGCTATATCATGGGGATTTTGGACCGGTGCAGGTGCTCTTCCGGTCCGGTTGCCGCCTTTTTGCCGCCGCGCGTCCTGCCAGGGGCACGGCGGGAGCTACCGCCGTTAGCCGCGGGTTCATGCGGAATTCCCCGGGGTCGCCAAACGGTATGTAGCCGCTGCTGCGAGCCGAGATGAGGGCTTACTCACCTTCGCACGGCTGATAATGTTTGGCACAAAGCCCCAGCCTCAGAAGCCGCCGCGGGTGACCGAAAAGCCTCGAAGTGAAAGCAGCGAATCCCCCTTGACCTCAGCAGATGACCCCAGCCAGCATTCGCCCGCGCCCGTGCCCGTGGAGGCTGCCTCGGTGCTTACCTCCTCGCATTCCGGATTGATCGCTCGAACGCTCGGACAGCTGCGGCGGCCAATTCCCGGCGCCCATCCCCGGCTTCGTTTCGAAATGCCGCCGGACGCCGAGACCGAGCCCGTACCCCCGAAAGGGACTGACTCGTCGGATGCGACCGACGCCGCCTCCAGAAAGGCAGCTACGACCGGAGCCGCAGGTAGAAAATTCCGCAGCTCAAGGCCCGCGGTATCTCTCCAGCAGCCCATCTACATCGGATTCATGGGCACCGTGGGTGTGGGTTTGGCGTTGTTCCTGTACTTCATGCTCACGCATACCGAACAGCTGCTGCTGTGGATCGTGACGGCGCTGTTCATCGCCCTCGGCTTGGACCCGGTGGTCCGTTGGCTGGAGGCGCGCAAGGTGCCGCGCCCACTGGGAATCCTGATTTCGCTCGTCGTTCTGGTCGGCATTGTGGCCGGCTTCTTCGCCACGTTGATCCCCACCATCATTGAACAGTCCACGCAGCTGATCACCAACGCTCCCAGCTGGATCAACACTTTCCTGAACTCGGATTTCTTCAAGAATATCGACACGCAGTACCACGTGCGGGATACCATCAGCGAGCAAGTCGCCAAGTTCTTCCAGGATTCCCAGGCCGTGGGCGGAATTTTCGGCGGCGTCGTCGGAGTGGGCAGCACCATTGCCAACGGCCTGTTCGGTGCCCTTATCGTCCTGGTGCTCAGCCTGTATTTCCTGGCCTCGCTGCCGGCGATGAAACGCTGGGGCTACCGGCTCGCCCCGCGCTCGCGCCGCGACAGAGTCCGGCGGCTCAGTGAGGAAATCACCGGCTCGGTGGGCAACTACGTGATCGGCCAGGTCTGCGTCGCGGTCCTCAACGCCACTTTCGCCTTTATCGTGATGACCATCTTGGGCATTCCGTTCAGCGTTCTGCTGGCTTTCGTTGTCGCGCTGCTGGCCTTTATTCCGCTCGTGGGCGGCATGATCGCCGCCGTCGTCGTCATCCTGGTTGCACTCACTGCGGGCTGGCAGACGACGGTGATCTACGCCATCTTCTACTTCGCCTATCTGCAGTTTGAGGCGTACTTCATCTCACCGCGGATCATGCAGAAGGCCGTAGCCGTTCCAGGCGCCGTCGCCGTGATTTCGGTGATTGCCGGCGGCAGTCTGCTGGGCGTCCTCGGAGCATTAATCGCGATCCCTACGGCTGCCGCCGTCCTGCTGCTGGTCAAAGAAGTGTACATACCGCGCCAGGACAAGCACTAGCCACCGGTCTGCACAACCGACTCTGCACCAACAACGCTGCACAAACGACTCTGCACAAGCGCAGGGAACGGCCGACGGCGGAACGGCAGCGGACGCTGCCTGCGGCCGTTCGTCTCCGTCCGGGACTGCGGGTCCGCTGCTGCGTCGGTCTACGGTGGCGCGCGGTCGAGCGTGGCGCGAGCGTGTTGCGTGTCTGCCGTCGTGCGGGTCTGACGTCGAGCGGGTCTGCCGTCAGGTAGGTCTTGCTTCATGCAGCGGCCAGCGGCCCGTTCCACACCGTAGGGAGTACCGACCCCGGGCGGTCCAGCACGAGCGCGGAGATCTCGTTCAGTGCCCTGGCAGTAAACTTTTCTCCCACCCACAGGTGCTTGCCGCCGTCGATCCCCAGCACTTTCGCCTGCGGAACAGCCAAGAAGCGGTCGGCGGCTTCCGCCGGTTGCAGGTAATCGTCAAATTCGGGTACCAGCGCGGTCAGTGGCTTCCCGGACCTAGCCCATGACTGAAGATCCTCCGCGGTAGCCCGGTGCAGCGGCGGGGAGAGCAGTATTGCGCCCTCAATAGCGTCCACGACCGGCGCGCGCGCACCGTACTTTAGAACCAGCTCCGTGCCAAAGGACCAACCGACGAGCCAACGATTCGGCAGCCCGCGGCGGACCGCAAAATCCACTGCAGCCGCCACATCGGCCCGTTCGGAGATCCCCTCGCCGAAGGTCCCCTCGCTCGTGCCGCGCACAGACGAGGTCCCGCGGGTGTTGAAACGCAGCACCGCTATGCCGGCCAAAGCAGGAAGCCGGTAGGACGCCTTCCGGTAAACGTGCGAATCCATGAATCCACCGTGGGTGGGCAGCGGATGAAGCGTAATCAGCGTCCCACGGATCGGGCCCTCGGCCGGCAGCGCCAGCTCCCCTACCAGAGTCAGTCCATCGTCCGTGATCAGTTCGATGTTTTCCCGCCGGGCCGGGAGGACCGATGCCGCGCGAATCTGTTGCGCCGTTCCCGAGTCAGAAAATTCGAACGATGCGGGGTCAAATACTTCTACGCCTAGAGCCATTGGGCAAGTTTAGCCCGACGCCCGGCATCACCGCCGGTATTTGTAGCTGCGCGACTGCCAGCAGTTGGTATGCCAGTGCCGGCGGTCCGTCAGCCCGGCGGCCGCGCCAAAAAGCGAGTCCTCCTGCCAGACCACCAAGTGGGCAATTCCCGGCTGGACGGGGCGGTGACAGCCGGGGCAGGTGTAGATTTTGGCGGCATTCCGGGCGGTAATCGGACGAACCATCCATTCGCCATCCGGCGCGGACTCGCGGCGCGGGAAGCCGGAACGGGCGCGTTCCAAGTCCAGCTCTTCGGCAGCGCCGCTTCCAGCGGCGGTCTTTTGTCCCGGCCTGCCTCCGTTTGCACGGCGCGGATGATTGGAACGGGGCATGATTCCATTCTGCCTTAGATGCCACTGCCTGCTGGCGGCGTCGGATCAGTCATGGTCATGGGCTGACGAACAGCGCTGTGCAGTTGCGAAAGTCCGGAGGGGTGGTGTGGCTAAAGACCTGGCTGAAAGCGAGGTCGTGAAGGCGGGAGTGCCATCCTGTTCGAGTCGCAGGCGGTGAACGACCGCCGTGTTGTCGTGCCACCGGCCTGTTTGCCGTCCTCGATAGCTTCACCGTAACGGGGGCCTGGAGCCCTGTCGATCGCGGTCCGTCTGAGAGCACCAGGACAGTCGAAACGGCCGCAGCCGTGCGCGTCTGCGGATATTTCTCACCTGTTTTCCCCGTGGAGGTATTGGGGTGGTCAAAATGTCAGTGGCTGGTGGCAGTGTTGGGTTATGGACGGTTTTACGGGAGCATCGGGGACACCGGGCGGGGCGGGGGCACAGCCGACGACGGCGGCGCTGCTGGCTGCTGTGGTCTTGCCCGACGGTTCCGGGCCTGGACCCGGAACCGGTCCGGACTCCGGTCGTGATCGGTTGTTTCGGCCGCATCCGGGGTTTCCTGCGCGGGGGCCTGATGGTGGGGCCCCGGATCCGGTGTTCACTGCGGGGGTTGTTGCTGCGGACGAGTGGCTGGCTGAGCAGGAAGCGGTGTATAACGCGTCGGTGGCCGCGTTGACGCAATGGTCGCGTTTGGAGGCCAGGGTCGCTGCCGGGAAGGCCCGGGAGGTTGCACGCCTCGCCGCGGCGGCGGATCGGATCGGCACGGGGTTGGGGTTGGATGCATGGCAGCGGCAGGAGGCGACGGCATCGATGACGGCGGAACTGGCTGCCGCGTTATGCCTCCCGGACGCGACCGCGAACGCGCTGCTGTCGGAGAGTATCACGTTGGTTCATGACCGCCCCCGGACCCTGGCCGGCTTGGCGGCCGGAGACCTGTCCTACCGGCACGCGGAGGTCATTATTGATGAGGTGGGGTCGTTGACCGCGGTAGCGGAACCGGGTATCCCCGCCGCGGTCGCGGAGGAGTTTGAATCGCGGCTACTGGTGGTGGCGCCGGGGTTGACGGTGCCGAAGCTGAAGTCCCTGGCACGGAAATGGCGGGAGCGGGAGCACCCGGAAACGATGGTGTCCAGGCATAAAGCCGCTATCACCAAGCGCCGGCTGCAGCTGACCCCGGACCGGGATGGCATGTCCTACCTGTCCGGGTATATGCCCGCGCCCACTGCCCAGGGGATCTGGAATCGGGCGACCGAGGCTGCCCGCGCGGCCCAGGGCCCCGACGAGCCCCGGACCCTGACCCAACTACGCCTGGACATCGCCGCAGGCTGGCTACTAAGCAACACCGGACAGAACCCAGGACAGAACCCGGGACAGAACAGCGTCGGGCCGGGCTGCGACAACGGGCAGGGCAAAGTCGGCGACAGGCAGGGCGGCGACAGACACGGCAGCCCATCCGGTGAGCTCGCCGGGCCTGCTGACTTGGATTACCAGGATGACCAGGATGCGGGCGTGGGGAGTGCGGGTGGGTGTCCTTTGCCACGGGCCCAGGTGCTGGTCGCGATCCCTGTTTTCGCTTTGCTGGGGTTGACCGATGAACCGGCTGATTTGGAAGGGTACGGGCCGATTCCACCTGATGTGGCCCGTCAACTCGCCGCCGAGAGCCCGGAAATGATCAGGTTGCTGATCCATCCGCATACCGGTGAGCCGCTGGCCATCGGTAGGGAACGGTACCGGGTGAGCGCGCGCCTGCGGGCCTGGTTACGGGCCCGGGACCAGACGTGCACGTTCCCCGGGTATAACACCGTCACTGCCGATACTCAACTCGATCACATCACCGGATGGGAACACGGCAGCGGGACCGGCGGGAAGGAATTGACGGATGAGTGTAAAAAGCATCACCTGATCAAACACTTCAAAGACGGTAAAAACCGCCACGGGAAACGCACCGGCAGATTCGCCCCCCATGATGGGTCATCCCCTGACGGGGAAACCAGCGTCGGCGACCTGCCCGGACCACAGCTGCGGGGCTGGACCCCGTCCATAACCGATACCGGGCAGACAGCATGGACCTCACCGGCCGGAAAATACTACCCGCCGTCGCCACCGGACCACCACCGGCCACGTTTGCCAAAACTGCTCACCAACCCGGTAACAGCCCACACCACGGCACCAGGAATAAACCAGCCCTGGGATCCCTGCCACGACGAAGCGTATTGCACTCTGTTCCTCATCGACTCAGAGATACCAAGTGACCCCGAGGGACCTGGGTCTACTACGTCGGATTACAGCTAACGCAGCCGGGTTATCCGGCACAGCTTTGGCACAGCTGCGGTATCCCGGCCGGCTGCGGCATCACCGGCATGGCCACGCCAGCACGCGCAGGGTGATCCGACATCGTCGGCTAACACGTGCCGCCCCTGCGCATGTCGAGATCATCTGTCCGTGCGGGCAGTTCGCGATCGGTCACGAATGGGACGGTAGAGTTCTCTGGGTGCGTTTAGTTATAGCTCGTTGCTCCGTTGATTATGTCGGCCGACTTAAAGCTCATCTCCCGCTGGCCATCCGTCTGCTGCTGATCAAGGCCGACGGTTCGGTTCTGGTCCATTCTGACGGTGGGTCCTATAAACCCCTGAACTGGATGAGTCCGCCCGCCACGCTCCGAAGGACGACCCCGGCTGAGACGGATCTGGAAGAGGGTGTGGAGGAACAGTGGATCGTCCAGTCGGCTAAGGCCGATGATCGGCTGATAATCAACATCTACGAGCAGCTCCACGACAGCAGCCACGATCTGGGCGTGGATCCGGGCCTGATCAAGGACGGCGTGGAAGCGGATCTGCAGCGTCTGCTGGCAGAGCAAATTCACACGTTGGGCGATGGCTTCACACTTATCCGCCGCGAGTATTTCACTGCGATCGGGCCAGTGGACATTCTGGCCCGGGATGCGACCGGCGGAACGGTCGCCGTCGAGCTCAAGCGCCGTGGCGATATTGACGGCGTTGAGCAGCTGACGCGTTACCTTGAGCTGTTAAACCGTGACCCCCTGCTGGCACCGGTTCGCGGAGTGTTTGCGGCGCAGCAAATCAAGCCGCAGGCGAGGGTGCTGGCGGTTGACCGTGGCATCGAGTGCCTCACGTTGGATTACGACGCCATGCGCGGGGTGGATGACACATCGACGCGGCTCTTCTAGACCGGTCGCTGGCTGGGCTCAGTCGCTGACTAGACTCATTAGATGACTTGGAACGCTTCCCCGGGACCCAACGGCACGAGCACGGACAGGAAGCTGATTAGCGGAACGCTGGTAACCGACGGGGCCGTTATTGACAACGGATTGCTGGCCGTCGAGGGCGACAGGATCATCTACGCAGGCCCGGCCTCGGGTTTTGACACTGCGGGTTTTCACAGTGCGGGTTTTGACAGTGCGGATTTTGACAGCGTGGGCCTTGATAGCTCGGGCTTGGACAGCACGGGGTTTCCCGCGGCAGCTCCCGGCGCGGCGCACTCACGCGGGCCTGCCGACGTCGAACGGCTTGAGCTCCCGGCCGGGTCGTACATCCTGCCCGGGCTGGTGGATATCCATAACCATGGCGGAAATGGCGGGGATTTTCCCGGCGGGGAGGAGTCGTCTGCGCGACGGGCGGTGGATTTCCTGCACCGCAGCGGCACCACCACCTTGCTGGCCAGCATGGTCACCGCCTCGCGTGAGGATCTTCTGGCGGGGATTGGCGTTTACGTTGGTCTGACGCACGAGGGGCTGCTGGCAGGGATCCATTTGGAGGGTCCTTTCCTCTCGCATGCCCGGTGCGGGGCACAAAATCCGAAGTGGCTGCGTGAGCCGGACCTGGCTCTGATGGCCGAGCTGATCGAGGCGGGCCAGGGCCAGATCGTCACGATGACGTACGCCCCCGAGCTTCCCGGTGCCGGCGGACTCGTGGATCTGATGACAGCGCACGGCATCACTCCCGCGCTGGGACACACGGACTGCGATACGGCGACGGCGGCAGCCTCTCTTGAGCAGGCCCGTGAAGGTCTGTCCTCGTCCGGGTTTACCGGGACGGGCGGGCGGCCGACCGTGACGCACCTTTTCAACGGCATGCCGCCGATGCATCACCGCTCCCCCGGCCCCGTGGCCGCGTGTCTACCGGCGGCCAAGGCCGGGTATGCCGCCGTCGAGCTGATCGCAGACAATACGCACCTTGACCCGCAGACGGTCCGGATGGTCTTCAACCTGGTGGGTGCGGCCAACGTGCTGTTGGTGACGGATTCGATGGCCGCCGCCGGACTTTCCGACGGCCGGTACATGTTGGGGCCTTCACCCGTAACGGTGACCGACGGTGTAGCGACGCTCGACGCGACGGGCTCGATTGCCGGCGGCACGGCGACGCTGCTGGATGTGGTGCGCAGGACCTTCGCGGCCGGTATCCCACTGCAGGACGCGGTACTGGCGGCAACAGCGGTTCCTGCGGCGGTTCTTGGTCTTTCCGACGAGATCGGCGGTCTGCGCCGTGGGCTACGGGCGGACGCTGTGATCGTTGACGGCGGGCTGCACCTGACGAGTGTCCTGAGGCAGGGACTGTGGCTGCCGGCCTGGGAATCCTCCGCCGCCTGAGACACGCCCGTTGGCGGGGGGTGCCACGTTTATGAAACCAGCGTCCGCAGCAACCGCGCGGTCTGCCGAACGGAAAGCCCGGGCAGATACGCCGCGGACAGAGCCCGTCCAATGGCGGGCAGCGTCAGCGGATCGGGATAGAACATGTACAGAGTCCGGTATTCGGGCTGGAAACGGGATTTAAAATGGGCCAGCGAACGGAATCCGTACACCGGCTCCAGGGCGTTGCCGACGATATTGAGCATGCGTGCCAGCGCCACGTCCGCACGCTGAAGATCAGCGCCGCCGGAGTCCGGGTCCGTTGAGCCCCTTTCCGTTGAGCCCCTTTCCGTTGAGTCCGGGTCCCGGGGGTCTGGACCGTTGGAGTCCGTCCCGCCTGGTCCCTCCTGTGCGGGAGCCAGCGGCGAACCGGAGAGAGAGATCATTTCCACGGAGTCCCGCAGTTTCAGCACGGCAGAGGCGATCAGGAAGTCCATCACGCCGGAGAAGCCGTTCGTCGCCCGCCGCATGAAATCCAACGTCCAGCTGACAACTGCTCCGTCGGAATACACCGGCAGCCAGCTGGTGACACCGTGCACCAAACCGGCAGAATCCACCGCAACAGCGCAGAGCACGTCGTCATCCATCAGCTCCTCAAGGGATCCGAGCGTGAAGCCCATTTCCGGTACCGCTCTGCGGGTGGCCCATTCTTCGGAGACTTCAACGACCTGCTGCCGCAGGTGCGCCGGCAGCTCCCGGTAGGCAGACCACACCACGCTGATCCCCAGCTTGCTGGCCTTGTTCAGCGCGGTCCTGACATTCTGCCAGTCCTTGCCCTTGAATCGGAGCTCGCGGATGCGCAGCCGCGTCTCCTGCGCCACCGGCACGCGGCTGAAGCCCTCGTCGCGCAGGTGCGGCCAAAAATCGCCCGTAACGGAGTAAAGGCAGGGCGTGAGCGCCCGTTCGGCGCAGAAGCCCAGAAAGCCTTGCACGGCCTTGTGCTGCATGTCTGGTTCGCCGAACGGACCGGCCACGGTGAGCGCAACGGTTCCGTGCTCCTGATAGGCGATGCCGGCCCTGCCATCGGGGGTAAACCAGTAATGATTGTTGGGCCAAAGAGCCATCCAGGACAGCGAGTCCCCGCCCACCCGGACCAGCCGGCACGCCCGATCTACGTCGTCGTCGCCGCGAAACCGCCGCCTGCCCTGTACGAGGAAAGCCGTCAGAACGCCGGTTAGCACGATCAGCCAGAATAGCGGCCCACTGAGGTGGAATAAGAGGATCTCCAACTGATCCCGGCCGGCAAAGGCCTGTGCGAGCTGTCCGGGAACCGGCAGTGGAAGGTACGCACGCGCCAGCTCCGTCAGTAGGGACCGCACTCCCCCCGGGCGTCCCAGGCCTCCGTTGGAAATCCAGGTGAGGCTGTAGGCGCCGGTGAATACCAGCCAAGTCAGCACTATCAGCGCAAGCAGACGCTGCCAAACCCACCGTGCGGTAAACACCGTGAACCGCCTCCGGTACAGAAACAGGACGACAGCGACCAGCAAGGGAGTCAGCGCGACCGGCAGTAAGTGGGCGAAGCCTGCCCCCGGCATCGTGGAGTCGAGGAAGGTGACTCCTGGGGCCCTGCCGTGCGCATGCAGGGGGCTGTGCGGAATCCTGGCAAAGAGCGAGAGGTAGCTGAACAATAGACCCGCCACGAGTAGTTGCACGCCAATTGCCATCCACACGGCCAGACGGTGGCCCCGCCGCAGTCCCTCGGCACAGACCAACAACAACAATGCCGGAACAACCGCGAGTCCGAGGGTCAGAGTTCCCAAGCCTGCATTGTTCTGCGCCAACTGTAGGCAGGCCGCATCGACTGTGGAACCACAGCTGTCCTGCAGCTGGTTGAGGGTTGGCACCGGGTTCAGTACAACATCGCGCACAATGGCCAACGGTCCCGATGGGCTCTTCGCGACGGCAGCGAGCAAGGGACCGATCGCGAAAATGGCCACGACGATCGCGAGCATGTTCCTCACCTCGCGGGCCGTTGACCGGTGAAAGCGAACATTGATGCTGGCTGATCTTCGCCAGCAGGCAACCGTGAACCCGGACAATGCTCCCGCCAGCACCAGAACCGATTCCGCATGGCCGATGTAGAGAACAAGCATGAGTGCAGCGGCGAAAACCCCCACGCGCAGTCTGCGCCGCCAGAGCGGTCCCAGCGTTCCGGCAGCCGCCACGGCACAGGCGACGGCAGCCGGGTAGGGCCCCAGCAGGACGGCTTCGGACATTGTACCGAGCCAGCTATCGCCCCAATACCGGGCCAGTTGCGTGGCAAGGGTGAAGGCGGCTATGGCGGCAATGTTCCCATACAAAAACACGACCGCAGCCCGCAGCGATCCGATTCGCAGCTCCAGCAATCCGACGAATCCGGCAATCATTGCGGTGGACAGGAGGTAGGCGGCGGGATTCGTGGCAAAGAAGATCGACGTGAACATGGTCCACCATTGACCGTCGTGGAAGTGCTGCAATTGCCAGCTGATGCCGTTGAGCTGGCCGGAAGCAGGGCCGGCCAGGAAGCTTCCCGTCAACGCTGCCAGCAGCCAGAAAAGCGCCACAGCGGACACGGTGAATGGCACACGCCGCCGCAGCCAGCGACCGCGATCCGCCCAGCGGCCGCGGCGGGAAGGCTGCGGCGTTTGCGCCTTGGTGCTCAAATTTTTCAGCACGTCCATGCTGGAGCTATCGCCAGGTCCCAATGCCTATCACGGGACCAGCCTCAAGCCAGGATGATAATCCCGCGTAGGCGTCAAATTTCATCGCCATCAGCAATTCCTGGCCTTCGTAGCTCAGGGTGACAATCACAGCGTCGGGTTGGACCCTGACGCGTTCGGATTCGGTGGGCTGCCGCCGGCCCACCAGGACAATCGAACTGCGCCGGAAGGTGTGCCGCGCCCGCGGGCTCAGCGACACCAGTCTGAACCATTCCAGATCCGCGTCCTGATAACGACAAACCCCCATCTGCCACCGGTTTCCCGATGAGCAAATGGAGGCGTCGACCGTTCCGAATGCGCGCTGCAATTGAAAGCGGCGGATCCCGAACAGGCACAGAATGAGAACGAACAGCAGGAAAACCGCTGCAATGACGATGAACTGGGTTCCGGGCTCGTTCATCTGTTGGAGGCTATCGGATCCCCGTGTTGGCTGAACCGGCCGCATCGTGAAGCTGAGCGTTGTCAGCCACAATGACAACGCGGTCGCTGTCCACGGAGAAGAACCCGCCATCAACAGTCACGGAAATCCTGGCGCCGTCAACGGGTTCGATGGCCAGTTCACCCTCCGCAAGAATCGCCAGCAGCGGAGCGTGCCCAGGCAGGATGCCGATCTCGCCGTCGCTGGTGCGGCCCTTGACCATCTTCGCCGCGCCGGACCAGACAAAATGGTCCGCCGCGACGATTTCTACTTCGAGCTGAGCCATCTTACTTGGTCGATTCCTGGATGGCTGCCCACTGGCGTTCAACATCATCGAGGCCACCAATGTTGAAGAACGCCTGCTCAGCGATGTGGTCTACATCGCCGTTACAGATCGCGTTGAAACCTTCGATGGTGTCCTTGATCGCGACCGTTGAACCCTCAACGCCGGTGAACTGCTTGGCCGTGTAGGTGTTCTGCGAAAGGAACTGCTGGATGCGGCGGGCACGTGCCACCACAATCTTGTCCTCTTCGCCCAGCTCGTCGATGCCGAGGATCGCGATGATGTCCTGCAGTTCCTTGTTCTTCTGCAGGATCTGCTTCACGCGCACAGCGGTGTTGTAGTGCTCATGGCCGATGTACTGCGGGTCCAGGATCCGCGATGTGGAGGTCAGCGGGTCCACGGCCGGGTAGAGTCCACGCGAAGCGATTTCACGGGACAGTTCAGTCGTCGCATCCAAGTGCGCGAACGTGGTGGCAGGAGCCGGATCCGTGTAGTCATCCGCGGGGACGTAAATGGCCTGCATGGACGTGATCGAGTGGCCCTTGGTGGATGTGATGCGCTCCTGGAGCAGACCCATCTCATCGGCCAGGTTGGGCTGGTACCCCACGGCGGAAGGCATCCGGCCCAACAGCGTGGAAACTTCCGAGCCGGCCTGCGTGAAGCGGAAAATGTTGTCGATGAACAACAGCACGTCCTGGTTCTGCACATCACGGAAGTACTCCGCCATCGTCAGGGCAGAGAGCGCAACCCGAAGGCGCGTTCCCGGTGGCTCATCCATCTGGCCGAATACTAGCGCGGTGTCCTTTAGGACACCCGCTTCTTCCATTTCAACCCACAGGTCGTTGCCCTCGCGGGTACGCTCTCCCACACCGGCGAATACCGAGGTACCACCGAAGTTGCGGGCCACACGGGTGATCATTTCCTGGATCAGCACGGTTTTACCAACACCGGCGCCACCAAACAAACCGATCTTGCCGCCCTGGATGTAGGGGGTGAGCAGGTCGATCACCTTGATACCGGTTTCCAGCATCTCGGTGGAACCCTCAAGGGTGGCGAAGGCAGGTGCCTTGCGGTGAATCGGCCAGCGCTCGGTGATATTGAGCTCCGAGGCGTCAACGTCCAGCGGCTCGCCGAGGACATTGAAGATGTGACCCTTGACCCCGTCGCCCACTGGAACGGTGATGGGCGAACCGGTGTCCGCCACGGCCGTTCCGCGGACCAGGCCGTCGGTGGCCTGCAGGGAGATGGCGCGGACGAGGTTGTCACCCAGGTGCAGAGCGGTCTCGAAAGTGATGGTGCGGGTAACGCCGTCGAGGGTTACCGAGGTGGTGAGGGCGTTGTAGATTCCCGGGATAGCATCCGCGGGGAACTCAACGTCCACGACGGGGCCAATAACGCGGGCAATACGCCCGGTAGCACCGGCCTTGGAGGCTACCTGTTCTGTGCTGGTGACTGTCATCTCTCTCGCTTCAATCAGTAGATGGCGTGGGGTTAAGTCTAACGTGTGCGGAACCTTGCGCTCCGATGCTGCGGCTAAGATGCGCTGAGCGCGTCCGCCCCGGCAACGATCTCGGAAAGTTCCTGGGTGATTTCGGCCTGACGGGCCGTATTACGCAGTCTGGTGTACTTCTTAATCAGGTCCGTGGCGTTGTCCCCGGCCGATTTCATTGCCCTCTGGCGGGCGGCGAGTTCACTCGCTGCCGCCTGCAGGAAAGCGTTGAAGATCCGGGATTCGATGTACCGCGGCAGCAGTGCATCGAGCACCTTTTCCGTCTCCGGCTCGAACTCGTACAACGGCAGCAGATCCTCGGCAGAAGCCGCCTGTTCCTCAACCACCTCAAGAGGCAGCAGTCGGACAACGGTGGGAACCTGCACGACCATCGACTGGAAACGGGTGGAGACGACGTGGATCTCGTCCACGCCACCCTTCTCGTAATCCGTTGCGAAGGCCGTCAATACCGCGGCCCCGACCTCACGCGCAGTTTTGAACTCCGGAGCATCGGTGCCCCCGGTCCAGACGCGAACATATTCACGGCCGCGGAAGTCGAAGTAGGCCTGCGCCTTACGGCCGATCAGGTAATACTCGATTTCCTTACCTTCAGCGGTCAGCAGCTCCCGCAGAGCCTCGGCCTGCTTGAGAACGCCGGCGGAATAGGAACCAGCCAGGCCCCGGTCAGAGGTAACAATGACGACGGCGGCACGGCGGATCTGTTCCGGCTCGGTGGTGAGCGGGTGGTCAATTTCCGACTGAGACGCCACAGCCGACACCGCACGGGTGATGGCGTTCGCGTACGGCAGGGAAGATGCCACGCGGGCACGTGCCTTACCAATGCGCGAGGTAGCGATCAGTTCCATCGCCTTGAAGATCTTGCGCATCGACGTCGTCGAGGTGATCTTCTGGCGGTAGACCCGGATCTGGGCTCCCATAGTCTTCCTTTCAGGTACCGCTGGTTGAACTAGTTCAAACCCTGCTGGTCGAGCCTGCCGAAACCTGCAGAGGTTTCGGCAGGCTCACCCAGGGTTGCTAGCGCTTCTGCTTGACGATCTTTTCTTGGTCTACCTCTGAGCCGGCCAGAGCATCATGCTCTTCGTGTCCGGCGCCCACCAGGTGGTCATCGCCCTCGCCGAAGAAACCCTTCTTGAACTCCGTGATGGAGGTCTTCAGCGCTTCGGCCGTGTCGTCGTCGAGCACGTTGGTTTGCGCCAGCGTGGTCAGCACCGAGGAGCTGTGCCGCAGGTGCTCCAGGAAATCGGCCTCGAAACGACTGACATCCTCCACCGGAACATCGTCCAGGTAGCCCTTGGTGCCCGCCCAAATGGAGACCACCTGGTTCTCGACCGGGAACGGCGAGTACTGGCCCTGCTTGAGCAGTTCCATCAGGCGTGCACCACGCGTCAACTGCTGACGCGATGCGGCATCCAAATCGGAGGCGAACATGGAGAACGCCTGCATGTCGCGGTACTGGGCCAGGTCCAGCTTCAAAGTACCGGAGACCTTCTTCATGGATTTCACCTGGGCAGAACCACCCACGCGGGACACCGAAACACCCACGTCGACGGCGGGACGCTGGTTGGCATTGAAGAGGTCCGACTGCAGGAAGATCTGTCCATCGGTGATGGAGATCACGTTGGTCGGGATGTAGGCCGAGACGTCGTTTGCCTTAGTTTCGATCAGAGGCAGCCCCGTCATCGAACCGGCACCGAGCTCATCGGAGAGCTTGGCACAACGCTCCAGCAGACGGGAGTGCAGGTAGAACACATCACCGGGGTAGGCCTCGCGGCCCGGCGGGCGGCGCAGCAGCAATGAAACGGCGCGGTAGGCCTCGGCCTGCTTCGACAGGTCGTCAAAGACGATCAGAACATGCTTGCCGCCGTACATCCAGTGCTGGCCAATGGCCGAACCGGCATACGGTGCCAGGTATTTGAAGCCGGCCGGGTCGGAAGCCGGGGACGCCACGATCGTGGTGTATTCCAGCGCGCCGTTATCCTCAAGGGTCTGCCGGACGGCGGCAATAGTGGAAGCCTTTTGACCAATCGCAACGTAGATGCAGCGGACCTGCTTATTGACGTCACCAGAGGCCCAGTTGGCCTTCTGGTTGATGATCGTATCGATCGCGATGGCGGACTTACCCGTCTGGCGGTCACCGATGATCAGCTGGCGCTGGCCCCGGCCGATCGGAATCATCGCGTCGATGGCCTTCAGGCCGGTCTGCATCGGTTCGTGAACCGACTTTCGCTGCGTAACGCCCGGAGCCTGCAGCTCCAGGGCGCGACGGCCCTCGGCATGAATCTCGCCCAGGTCATCGATCGGGACGCCCAGCGGGTCGACAACACGGCCCAGGAACTCGTCCCCGACGGGCACCGAGAGAACTTCACCGGTGCGGTGAACCTCCTGGCCCTCTTCGATGCCGGCGAAGTCACCAAGAACAATGACGCCGATTTCCCGTACGTCAAGGTTCTGGGCCAGCCCCAGCGTTCCGTCCTCAAAGCGCAGCAGCTCGTTGGCCATGACGGAGGGAAGACCCTCCACACGGGCGATGCCATCGCCGGCCGAGGTTACTCGGCCAACTTCAACGCGCTCGGCGTTGCCAGGCTCGTAGGACGCCGCGAACTCATTCAACGCGTTACGGACATCGTCGGCGTTGATGGTCAATTCGGCCATCTGCAGTCCCTGCTCTCCTATTTCGCGATCACCGTTAATCACGATGACCTAACTGTGACCTGTCCGGTTCAGATGACCGGCGGTCGATTAGTCTCTATTACGCAGGCCCTCTAGCCGGCCAGCTGGCGGCGAAGCTCGCCGAGCCGGGAAATAACCGAAGCATCCACTACTTCGTCCCCTACCCGCACACGCACCCCGCCGATCAGCGTCGGATCAACAATGATGTTGATCTTCAGCTCACGTCCATACAGGCTGTTCAGGCCAGCCTGCAGCCTCTCGGTCTGCTGCCCAGTCAGCGGGCGGCTCACCGTGACGCCCGCGATCCAGCGCTGCTGCCGCTTGGCTGACAGGTCCGCAAAGCGCTCAATGAGCTTTGTGACTCTGACGCCACGCGGATGGGCCACCGCCTGGCTGATCAACGCACGGGCCTCATCGCCCGCGTGGGGCACCAGCTTCAGCGCCAACGTAATCTTCGCCGCAGCGCTTGCCTGCGGTTGGGCAAATGCGCCCTGTACCTCGTGACTGGATTCAACGGCCCGGTTGAAGTCGAACAAGTCGTCCTCCAAACGCTCGAGCCCGCTCGCCCCTGAACCGGCAACACCGGGAACGGTGCTGGGACTTGCAGCCCCGGCACCGTTTTCCGCTACGGCAATGGCCACGGTGGCGGCCACGGTTTCGAGTGCATCGCCGATGTCACGGGCCGCTGCCCAGCGCGAGGCTGCCAGCTTGGCGACAATGTTTTCGGCCTGCGCGGACACCTTGCCCTTGACCAGTCCGTCAACCAGCGCCGCTTTGGCAGCGCCGCTGCGCGACGGATCGGTCAACGCCCGCCGCAGACCGGCTGAACTATCGATAGCGCCAAGGACGCCGAACAACTCCTCCGCCAGCGTCAGCGAAGCGGTTGGAAGCTGGTGCGCAAGATCGGCCAGCGCCTCGGTCAGCGATTCGCTCGATACCCCTGCCATTACTGGAGAGCACCTGCGCTCTGCTTAGATGTGCCCTGATCTTCCAGATCGGCCAGGAAACGATCGACCACGCGCGTGGAACGCTCATCATCGTTGAGCGATTCGCCAACGATGCGACCGGCTAATGTCGTAGCCAAGCTGCCGACCTCGGCGCGCAACGACACAACGGCGGCCTGACGCTCGGCGGCTATAGCCACCTGTGCCTGCTCCGTGATACGGGCGGACTCGGCTGCTGCCTTGTCCTTGAGGTCCGCCAGGATAAGGGCACCCTCGGCACGTGCTTCTTCGCGGATGCGATTGGCCTCGGCGCGGGCGTCCGTGAGCTGCTGTTTGTATTCGTTCAGCGCCTCGGTAGCCTCGGCCTGAGCCTTCTCGGCCTTGGCGATGCCACCTTCGATCGCTTCGGTGCGCTCGGCAAAAGTCTTCTCGAACATCGGGACAACAAACTTGACCACAATGAACATGAGGATCGCAAAGCCCACCGCAACAACGAGAATTTCCCACCCGTTCGGGACCAGTGGATTCTCGGCTACCGCGTCAGAGGCGGCGGAAATCATGAGACTGTTCATATTTCGCCCGTCCTATCTACTCGCAAATGAAGTGTTGTCTCTTTACTTGAGAACGAACGCGAACACGAGGCCAAGAATGGCGAGGGCTTCGGTCAGTGCCAGGCCGAGGAAGGCGATGGGCTGCAGGACGCGCTGGGCTTCCGGCTGACGTGCCACGCCGTTGATGTAGGCCGCGAAGACCAGTCCCACACCAATAGCTCCACCAATCGCGGAGAGGCCGTAGCCAACGAGGTTGATAGAACCGTTGATTGTGCCGTTCATGAATATTCCTTTCAAGATGCCCGAAGGCAGGTTGTTTGGTTCAAGTAATCCCCCGCGGGGAATGCTGGATACTAGTGGCTGTCCGCGTGGACAGCGCCCTCAATGTAGATCGCCGTGAGCAACACAAAGACATACGCCTGCAGCACCATAATTAACGCTTCCAGCATGTACATCGCAACCGATCCGGCGAGGACCAGAACTGAGGCACCCTTCATCAATGCACTTTCCTGCATGATGAGGAATTCAATGCCGGAGCCCGCGATCAGGACGATCAGGTGTCCGGCCAGCATGGTCGCAAAAAGACGCAAACTGTGCGTCATCGGACGGACCAGGAAATTTGAAATAATCTCGATCGGAACCACCAGCGGCAGAATATACCACGGCACCCCCGAGGGAACAACGGCCAGCTTCAGGAAACGGATGCCGTTGACCTTCAGGCCAGCACCAATCCAGATCACGTAGACAAGGGCCGCCAGCAGATATGCGCCGCCGACGTGGGAGAAGCTGGGCAACTGGATAAACGGAATGGCTCCGTAAATGTTGTTGATCAGAATGAAGAAGAACAGCGAGAACAGCAGCGGAACATACTTCATGAAGTCCTTGCCGCCGATCACATCCTTCGCGACTGAGTTGCGGACGAAGTTGTAACCCACTTCGCCGGCAAACTGCAGCTTCCCGGGAACCAGCTTGCCCTTGCGCGCAGCGGCAACGAAGAACCAGGAAATGAGGGCCACGGAGAGCAGGACCAGCAGCATCTGCTTGGTGAACTCGAAGTCTCCGATGGTGAACAGCGGTGCCAGGTGGCTGTTGACGCCGGGCGGGTTGAACGATCCACCATCTTGGGCGGGGAGCGTAAGCGCGATCAACGCGTTTCCTCTCTGCAGGGTCCGTACTCGGGCATGGTCCGGGGAAGCGGGCCTGCGGCCGCACCGTTACCCCCGGTGGTGTTTAAATCTTGTGGCATTACGGCTGCTCAAATCTCTTTGGGCCCTCGACCGGCTGCGTTCCGGCAGCATCTTTGGCGCGGTTGCGGACGAGGCGGCGAGCAAAGGACAGATAGAACCCGCCGGCCAGTCCTACGAAGGCGCCGGCCAGAACAAACCAATGGGTTCCCAGCGCGTTATCCAGTCCCCACCCTATCAAACTCCAGACCAGGGTTCCGCCAAGGACGTAGCTAAAAACACTCATCCCGGCGTTGTATCCGCCATTGCCGTCAGGCCCCGTGCTGCCCGAAGCCGCGACGGAGATGCGCTCCTGCGCTAGTGAATCCCTGTGAGCGCTTCGACGACGGCCCTTAGACATTATTGCCGCCCTCCCCAAAGGAATCGGGCACAGAAGAATCAGGCACAGAAGGGTCGTTGTAAAGCTGATGGCGCGTACGGCTGAAGGCAAACACTTCCGTGGCCTGCCACACGAGAACCACCACGACGGCGGCGGTAAAGAACCATACGCCGTTCAGCCAGCCCGGGGCGCCAAAGAAGAACAGCACCGCAGCGAAACCGATCACCTTGACTAAATACGTCAGAAGGAACAGTCCGACGGCACCGGAGGGATTGTTCCGGCCACCGAAGTGTCCCACGAGCAGACTGATGGTGAAGAAGAGCATCACGATTGCTGCTCCGAAGAGGACGCTGAGCACCCCGGCTCCCCCGCTGGTGACGGCGGAGATGGCCGTGAGGACAACGATGACCGCCACAGCAGATGCCGTGCAGTACGCCAGAATACGCAGCCACGGGGACACGGTTGGTCCAGAGACGACAATCCGTCCCGGCGGCACTGAGCCGCCGGTGGCGTGGGAGTCGCGCATGAAAAAACCACTTCTCTTCGGGTCTGGACTGGACTCCGACGCTGTGGGCAGCGACGAGAGCACCGGCCTAAATTCTACACGAGATAGAAGTGTTACTCACGCAGCAGTGGGCGCCGGCCGATGATCCGCTGGAAGATCGTGGGGGTGCGCAGATAGAGCACCACGACGATCGCACAGAGGATTCCCATCGGCACTGACGCTGCCATTCCGCCGCGGGCGGCCAGCACGCCGAGAATGCTCGTTGCCACCGTCGCAATTGTCACTACCGCCGTCGCCTGGAGGTGACTCAGTCCGACAATAACGAGCCGCTGGTACGCATGCTGGCGGTGCGGGGCATACCAGCGCTCCCCCGCGATGATGCGCCGGATTAAGGTGACGAAGGTGTCCGCCAGGTAGATCAGCACCGGCGAAAAGATGTACTCCACCGACACGCCGGACAGGAAGGCCGCCACGGCGGTCACGGAGATGGCCGCGCCCAGCAGATAGCTGCCGACGTCGCCCAGAAACACGCCGCCTCGGCTCAGGTTCCAGGGCAGGAATCCGGCAAAGGCACCCGCTATTGCTACGCCTGCATAGATCAGCCAGCTGTGCCCGGTGTACTGCCCGGCCAAGGCATAAAAGACACCAACCACCAGCCCGTGCATGCCGGAAATGCCGTTGATGCCGTCCATGAAGTTGGCAACATTGATGTAAGCCGCCACCGCGACAGCCCCAGCCGGGATCCACCAAAAGGCATGCCCTTGTGCAACGGTGGCCAGAGCCGCAGTACCCAACAGCCCGAGGCCGAGCTGAAGGCCGGCGCGGACCCGCACCCCTAGCCCGCGCAGATCCTCGACCCAGCCAATGGTTGCCGCTGCCACCATCACGACCACGGCAGTTACCAAGATGAAGCTGTCCGCCCGCTCCACGGTGGCAAAGAGCGCCGCGATCATGGCCGCGGCCAGCGCGATGGCGATGGTAATTCCCATCCCGCGGATGGTGGGGATGCTATGCGAGGACCGGTCGGAGGGAATATCGAGCACACCCCGGCGCAACAGCCAGGGTTTGAATGCGAAGGGCAGCAGCAGGCTCAGGGCCAGCGCCAGCGCCGCAACCAGGACGGCCATCACGCGCCCGCAGCCAGGTCGTCGTCGGCTTCTTCCAGATCCTCTTCGGCTGGTCCCGATTCCAGCGCGCAGCGCAGCAGCCAGGTGTCCAGACTCAGTGCATCCGGTGCCAGCGGAACGGCCGTGGTGTGGGAAATCTTCGGATGCAGCGCCTTGGCGTCCTCCTCCCCCACCCCGATGAGCTGTTCATGCATTTTTTCACTGGGTCTGAGCCCGGTGTAGATAATCTCGATGTCTTTGCCGGACATGGCGATCATCCGCCGGGCCACATCCAGAATCCTGACCGGCTCCCCCATGTCCAGGATCAGCACGTCACCGCCGCTGCCGATAGCACCGGCCTGAATCACCAGCTGGCATGCTTCCGGAATGGTCATGAAAAAACGTGTCACCTCCGGATGCGTGACAGTAATGGGACCACCGGTGCGGATCTGCTCGGTAAAGAGCGGCAGCATCGAACCCCGGCTGCCGATCACATTGCCGAAGCGCACCGAAACATAGCTTTTCCCGGTCTGCTGTGCCATCCAGGCCGTCAGCTTCTCCGCAGCCCGTTTCGAATGGCCGAGCGCCGTCGTCGGGCTGGCGGCCTTGTCGGTGGAGACATTGACATACGTCTGAACGGACACGGACTGCGCCGCGCGAAGCACATTGAGAGATCCCAGCGTATTGGTTTTCCAGCCCTCTTCCGGATACTGCTGGAGCAGCGGGGCGTGCTTGAGCGCGGCTGCGTGGAAGACCACCTCGGGCCGGCGTTCGCAGAAGATGCGATTGAGCGCATCCGGATCGCGGATGTCGGCCAGCACGGTGTCCTTGCCGTTGAGCAGTCCATGGCCGGAAATCGAAATCTGCGTCTGCTGCAGACCCGTCTCGTCATGGTCCAGCATGATCAGTTCCGCGGGGTGGAAGCCGGAAAGCTGGCGGCACAATTCGGAGCCAATCGATCCCCCGGCACCGGTAACCAGAACGCGTTTGCCCGTGACGTAACCGGCAATCTGATCCAGTTCGATTTCCACCGGACGCCGCCCGATCAGGTCTGCAACATCAATTTCACGGAAATCGGACAGGCCCGCGTTATCCCCGGCGAGCATATCCTTCAGCGGCGGCAGCACCAAGACGCGCACGTGCAGACCGGCGACGGCGTCGGATATCTCCCGAACCTTGGCCGCCTCTACATGGGCGAAGGCGAGCACAAGGACCGTCGCCTTGGTCCGGCGGATAATCTCCGGCAGGTCATTCCCACGGCCGAGCACCGAAACAGAGGAGAGCCGCAGGTGCTTCTTGGCGGCATCGTCGTCGATCAAACCAACCGGGAAGTACGGCGACTCGTGATCCTGCAGCATGCGGTTGATCAGCGATTTGCCCAGGAATCCGGCCCCATAGACCAGCGTTTTCTGCGTCCCCTCGCCGGACCTTGCCTTGCCCTCCACATACAGGCGTTTCATATAGCGGATGGCCGCCATGAACAGGCAGGCGAACGGGAACGCGATGGCGCCGACACTTCGGGCAATGTGGATTTCGCTGACCAGCAGGTACAGGAAAACGAACATCACGGCCGCCACGATCAGCGTTACAACGACAAGGATCCTGGCTTCATGGAAGCTGCCGAAGGCGTATCTTCCGCGGTACAGCGCCAGGGACCATCCTGCGATCAGCTGAGTCACGATGGCAACAACCATCAGCAGGACGGTCCCGCCAACGTGGATCAGGGTGACATCAAGCTCATAGCGCAGCAGTAACGCCAGCGCGATCGCCACGACCCAGGCAAAGGAATCGAGCACAAACTGGGACCACAACCATAGCGCCGGTTTGGTATCGGATTTATTGTCGCTGACCACACTCACACCCTGTTCAAGAAATTCCGTTGCACACTACGGCCCTGACGCGTTCACCACGGGGCTGCAGCCGTTTGTGGGAAAGTGCGCGGACCGTTCGAATGACGGCTTGCCCTTCTAAAAGTACATCGGATGGCCGGACTTCCCGCGCAGCGCCTTCACTGAGCACTGCCGGCCGTCCGGCCTGCGGGTGCGACGAGGGTCCGATAGCTGCCCATGCGCAGCGGCGTCGGCAGGAACCGGTAGCTCCCGCGGACAACGATATTGCGCAGGTACTGCAGCCGGGAGATATAGCCGGCGGCCAGTAGCCTGGACTGCAGCGTCAGCTCGGCACGGAAGATCTTCAGCCCGCCGCGCCGTTCATAGGATCCGGCGCTGACCCGGTAGAGGACCAGCGGCTCGTTGACATTTTCCACGGTCGCCCCTGCCGCCAGCATCCGCATCCACAGCCAGTAATCCTCTGCCTGCGGGACATGCTGATACCCGCCGACCCGCTGGACGGCCGAGACCCGAAAGACTGCCGTGGGGTGGTTGATCGGGTTGCGCATCGCCGATGCCCGGCGGATGGCGTTGGCGCCCACGGGCACCGTCCGGACCGCGTGCAGCTCGGATTCGCTTCCCCCGATCTCCTGCATACCCGCGCCGACAAGGTCAGCACCGGCCGCTATGAGCGGCAGTTGGCGCTCAAAGCGGTAGGGCAGGCAGACATCGTCAGCGTCCGCCCGTGCCACGACGTCATAGCTGCAGTGGGTCAGCCCGATGGACAGTGCGGCAGTGAGCCCGGCGTGTTCTGCCAAAGTGATGCGCTTGACCGGAATCGCGGTCCTCCCGGATAGTCCGGACAGTACGCTCTCGAGCTCCGGCCCCACCGGGCCGTCCTGGACAATGACGATTTCGTGCGGGCGGACGCTTTGCTGCCAGGAGGCGGAATCAAAGGCGCGGCGGAACCGCTCCGGCGAGTCATTGGCATAAACGGGCATCAATACGCTAAAGGGCAGGTCCGCGCCGGCGGGTCCGGGCTGCTGGCCTAAGGAGGATGGCCCTGCGCGGGCGGGCTCCGGCTGATCCCCGGCCGGTTGCACTACCGCGGGGGTCAGCTCGGAGATCGGATAGATACCGGCAAAGACCTCCGCATTGGGGCGCGGGGCATGCAGCGCGGCACGCCCGCCACGCACCAGCCCGTCCAGCAGCACGCGGCGGTTGCCGGAACGGGCCAGTGCCCGGATCCACATCCGCACGGTGGCCCCGGAGTACAGGAATTTTTCCCAGCCGGCCAGCGAACGTGAGCGGCTGAACGTCCACAATTTGTTCCGCACGTCGTAATAGAACCGTGGGCCTGGGTCCACATCCGAACTGCCAAACTTGGCCGTGTGGTGTGTCACCACCGAGGCCGGAACCTGGATCGCATCGGCAAAGCGCGACAACCGGGTCGTGAACTCGAAGTCATCGTTCCAAATAAAGTAATCCGCGCGCGGCAGTCCGTGCTCCCGAATGGCTGCGCCGCTCATCATCGCGGAAACAAAGGAAGCCGACCGGATGGGCATCGCATTGACCTGCTCCGCCGCGCGCTTCTGCTGTCGGGTCGCACCAATCCGAGGGCCCATGGTGTTCATCGGGTGGTCCCTACCGTCAACCCAGACCACGCGGCTGGCCAACAAGGAGGGTCTGCGCTCGGGCGCGGGTGAATAGTTCTGCCACGCATCCACCAAGGCGCGCAGAGATTGCCGCTGCGGCTCCGTGTCGTCGTCCATTACCCAGACCAGGTCCGCAGAATGCTGCAGGACGGCCCGCTCTATACCGGCGGCAAAACCGCCGGCTCCGCCGAGATTCACCGACAATTCCACGAGGTCCACCGGGTATGGCAGCTCCGTGTCCCGGACGAAGCCGGCCGAGCCGTCCGTTGACGCGTTATCCACCACCACCACCACATCCGGCAGCAGCGAACCGCCGGCAATACCCTGCAGCGTTTTCCCGAGGAGCTCCCTCCGGTTGTAGCTGACCACAACAGCAACGACTCGCGGGCTGCCCGCGCCAAAATCCGGGGAATTCATTCCTCGTCAAATACCTTCCAGAGGTCTGCAGGCGGTCATTCCGGCTGCTTGGGGAAGCCCCATGATTCTTGTCCGGCAGCCACCGGCCGTGAAGTGGCCGGTAGACTCATTTTACGGGTACCGGCTATCAGTCTAACGGGGCCCTACGCCCACGGAGATCGGCGCTGCAGACATAGCCCTGCGCAAACTTGGCGTTAGGGGCTGGGCCGAAGGTGCCATCCGGGCAAGGACACGGACCGTATTAATGAAGGCGGAGAATCAGGACGTGCTAGTTGCAGTACTAGGGGCCGGCGGATTTGTTGGCTCGGCCGTCGCAGCGGAACTTGCCGCCCGCGGCCTGGCTATCCGCCCCGTACACGCCCCGCGGCTGGAATCTTCCGCGGACACGGTGGCCGATCTGGTCCATGAAGCAGGCTCACAGGGGTCGGCAACCGTGACTGCACAACTGGCTGCCGGGTTTGCCGGGGTGGATGTGGTGGTCAACGCCGCCGGCCTGGCCACACCGGGCCAGGCCGGTTCACCTGCCCTGACCGGAGCCAACGCACTGCTCCCCTGTATCGTTGCCGCGGCGGCAGCGCAGGCAGGCGTCCACCGCGTGGTTCAGCTCAGCAGCGCTGCGGTGCAGGGGCACCGGCCGCTGCTCGATGAATCAACCGACCGGGTCCCCTTTTCCGCCTATTCGCGCTCCAAATCCTTGGGCGAGGAGGCCTTGCTCAAGGTCGAGCATGGCGGAACCGAGGCCGTAATTCTGCGGGCCACATCCGTTCAGGGACCGGGACGTCCGACGACGGCGGCACTGGCCAGGCTTGCCGCCTCACCCCTTGCTTCGGTTGCCGCTCCCGGCACCGCTCCGACGCCGGTCAGCTCCATCAACGCGTTGGCGTGGTTTACCGCAGAAATCGCGCTCCATGCCGGCCCCGTGCCGGCGATCGTACTGCAGCCGTGGGAAGGGCTGAGCGTCACCGACGTCTTGGCGGCCGCCGGAGGAAGGAAACCCCTGCAACTTCCGGCGTGGCTCTGCAGGTCGGCGCTGTACAGCGGGTATTTCTTGTCCCGGCTCGCCGGTGAACGTCTGCATGGTTCACTGCGGCGCCTTGAACTTATGTGGTTTGGCCAGGCGCAACATCGTGGCTGGGCAGAGCGGGAGGGATTACTTCCCCATCCGCACGCTCCGGCAGTCCTTCGGCAGGCGGCTGCGCAGCATGCGGCTCTGCACGGTCCGGAGAATCGCCGTCACCGACGGAAATCCGCTCCGCTGTTGTAGCTGCGGAGGCCTCTAGTTCAACGGGACTATCCAGCCCAACTGGGCTTTCCGGCACGGCCGGCACGGCTGCATTGGCGACGGCCGGCGCTGCTGCCTCCGTAAAGGCAGCCTGATCGTCGGTCTCCGGCAGTTCCTCGCCCAGGCCCATAATGGATGGAACGACGTCGCGCAGACGTTCCAGCGGGATGGCGCCGGACCGGACCACACGCAGGCTCCCGCCGGTGGCATCAACGATGGTCGATGGCAGCGGATCCGTGCCCTCCAATGGCCGAAAACCCGCCTCCAGGTAAACCTCCACCGACTCCGCCAGTTGGGATCGTGCCTCGGACGCGCTCTGCGCAGCCGCCTGACCCGTCCGGTTGGCCGACGAAACGGCCAACGGGCCCGTAATGGTCAGCAGATCCAGGGCCAGTTTGTCATCGGGCATCCGCAAGGCGACGGTACCCTTCGTGTCGCCAAGGTCCCACGTGAGCGTTGGCTGTGCATGGAAAATCAGCGTCAGACCGCCGGGCCAGAACTGCTGCGCAAGCTTCCGCGCGTCGTCAGTGATGTCCGTGGCCAGCCCGTCCATCGTGTTGAGCCGGGGAATCAGCACCGGCGGCGGCATGGATCGGCCGCGGCCCTTGGCAGCCAGCAGTGTCGCCACCGCCTGCGGCGAAAAGGCATCTGCCGCTATGCCATAGACGGTGTCCGTGGGCATGACGACAACCTGCTTGGCGGCAATCGCTTTTTGTGCATGTGCCAGGCCCTCGGCGCGCTGATCCTCGGACGTGCAGTTATAGGATGTGGTACTCACGTAGCCATTCTTTCATCATCAGGTCCCGCACCCTCGCCGCCGTCCCGCGCCCCGTGATCGCGGCTGCCGTCAGCGGCACGGATCGCGCTGGTGGCCCGGTCCCGGCCGTTGAGGTCAGGATGGGTCCTGACCTCGGACCAGCAGCCGGATTCCCGCAACAGCGCCGCCATTTGCGGACTTTGTACTTCGGCGTGTTCCAGGACAAAATATCCGCCAGGTTTCAGCAGTCTGGCGGCCGTCGTTGCCGCTGCCGTCGGAAGTTCCATGCCGTCCTCGCCGCCGCCGTAGAGCGCCTGATGAGGATCATAGTTGGCCACTTCCGGCTCACGCGGTACCGCTCCTGCCGGAATGTAGGGCGGATTGGACACGACGACGTCGGCGGAACCGTCGAGCTCGGGGAAGGCTGTCCGCAGATCGCCCTGCACCAGTGTGACCGGGAGCGGCGCCAGATTGCGCTCGGCAAATGAGTAGGCTTCCGCACCCAGCTCGACGGCGAACACCCGCGCCCGCGGGACCTCAAGTGCCAGCGAGCCGGCAATGGCACCCGATCCCGTACCGAGATCCACCACGACGGGAGCTGGGGCACTGAACGGAGTCTGTTCTGCCGCGTCCAGCAGTTCTGCCAGCCGGTCCACGGCCAGCTGAACCACGGATTCCGTCTCCGGCCGGGGAATGAAGACTCCGGGTCCCACGGCAAGTTCCAGATAACGAAAATACGCCACACCGGTCAGATGCTGCAGCGGGACCCGCTGTGCCCGCCGCGCAACCAGGGCTGCGTAGCCGGTGGGTTCGGGTGTGCCCCCAAGCATTAAGGCGCGCAACCGGCCCAGCCCCACCCGCAGCAGGTGGTCAGCGAGCAACTCCGCGTCGACCCGGGGAGACGGGACACCTGCGGCGCTCAGCACGGCTGTGGCGTTGGCCACAGCCTCTGCCAGCGTTTGCTGCGCCACTTAGTCGCCGATGGCGTCCAGCCGCGCCTGCTCGTCCATTTCAATGGCGGATTGCACCACCGGTTCCAGATCGCCGTTCATCACCTGATCCAGGTTATACGCCTTATAGCCCGTCCGGTGATCGGCAATGCGGTTTTCCGGATAGTTGTAGGTGCGGATCCGTTCGGACCGGTCCATCGTCCTGATCTGGGACTTGCGGACCGCGGAATTTTCGGCATCGACGATGGCCTGCTGGTGGGCAAGGATACGGGCCCGCAGCACGCGCATCCCGGCCTCCTTGTTCTGCAGCTGCGACTTCTCGTTCTGCATCGCCACCACGATGCCGGTAGGAAGGTGAGTAATGCGAACGGCGGAGTCGGTCGTGTTGACGGACTGGCCGCCGGGACCGGACGAGCGGTAGACATCAATCTTCAGGTCATTCTGGCTGATCGCGACCTCTTCAGGCTCATCCACCTCCGGCAGCACCAGCACCCCGGCAGCGGAAGTATGGATCCGCCCCTGTGACTCGGTGACCGGCACCCGCTGGACGCGGTGTACGCCCCCCTCAAACTTCAACCGGGCAAAGACACCCTCGGCCGGATCATTGGAGCGTCCCTTGACCGCAATCGAAATATCCTTGTAACCGCCCAGATCGGACTCCGTGGCGGAAATAACCTCGGTCTTCCAGCCCCGGTTTTCCGCGTAGCGGGTGTACATCCGGACCAGGTCCGCGGCGAACAGCGCGGACTCATCTCCCCCCTCCCCCGCCTTGACCTCAAGAATCACGTCCCGGGCGTCATCGGGATCCCGCGGGATCAGCAGCCGGCGCAGTTTCTCCTGAGCGGTCAGCAGCGACTCCTCCAGCACGGGAACCTCGGCAGCGAATTCGGCGTCTTCCGCGGCCATCTCTCGCGCAGCCGCCAGATCGTCGGTGAGCGTTTCCACCTGATGGTAGCCCTCGACGATCCCACTCAGCTCGGCGTAGCGCCGTCCCAGCTTGCGGGCAAGCCCCTGATCGGCATGCACCGCGGGATCACTGAGCCGCAGCTGAAGTTCCGCATGCTCATCCAATAGCCCCTGGATGGATTCAAACATATTCAAACCTCTTTCGACTCACACCTGAGTCTAATGACGACGACGGAATATCACCGGACACCAGCGGGAATGACAAAGCCGCCATAGTTGTGATGAGGCCGGGGGACGGCTTACGGGGCCGCGATGGCCCCTGACTGCGACGGACCCGATGCGGGCTTGCAGGCATCGGGAGCAGTCAGGGACGCGGACGGCCCTCATCACAACAAAGGCGGCTTAGGCACTAACTATTTGTCGTCGTCGGACTTTACGCCCAGCGTCGTCTTCTGCACCTGCATCAGGAACTCCACGTTGGAGCCCGTCTCACGCATTTTGGTCATCAGCAGTTCAAGCGACTGCTGCATTTCCAGACCCGACAGGACCCGGCGCAGCTTCCACATGATCTTGACCTCATCCGGGGACAGCAGGTTCTCCTCGCGGCGCGTACCCGACGCGTTCACGTCCACGGCCGGGAAGATCCGCTTATCCGCCAGCTGGCGGGACAGGCGGAGCTCCATATTTCCGGTGCCCTTGAACTCCTCGAAGATGACCTCGTCGGCCTTGGACCCGGTTTCCACCAGTGCCGTGGCCAAAATGGTCAGCGAGCCGCCGTTTTCAATATTGCGGGCCGCGCCGAAGAATCGCTTAGGCGGGTACAGCGCTGCCGCGTCGACACCACCGGAGAGAATGCGTCCGGAGGAAGGAGCGGAGTTGTTGTACGCGCGGCCCAGTCGGGTCATCGAATCCAGCAGCACCACCACGTCCATGCCCATCTCCACCAGGCGCTTGGCGCGCTCGATGGACAGCTCGGCAACCTGTGTATGGTCCGCAGCGGGCCGGTCGAAGGTAGAGGCAATGACCTCACCCTTGACGGTGCGCTGCATGTCGGTGACTTCTTCCGGGCGTTCGTCCACCAGCACCATCATGAGGTGCACCTCAGGATTGTTAATCGTGATGGCATTGGCGATTGCCTGCAGGATGAGTGTCTTTCCGGCCTTCGGCGGGGACACGATCAGTCCGCGCTGACCCTTGCCGATCGGGGCCACCAGGTCAATGACACGGGGGCCTATCTTCTTGGGGTCCGTTTCCAGGCGAAGCCGCTCGGAGGGGTACAGCGGAACCAGCTTGGAGAATTCCACCCGGTCCTTGAGTTCCTCGGGCGTCTTGCCGTTCACACTGGTCACGCGGACCAAGGCGTTGAACTTCTGGCGGGCGCTGGTTCCCGTGTTCTGGCTCCGGTCCTCGCCGTCGCGCGGTGCCCGGATAGCGCCGACGACGGCGTCACCCTTGCGCAGGTTGTACTTCTTTACCTGGGCGAGGGAGACATACACGTCGTTGGAGCCGGGCAGGTAGCCGGAGGTCCGCACGAACGCGTAGCTGTCGAGCAGGTCCAGGATGCCGGCGACGGGCAGCAGAACGTCGTCGTCGGTTACCTCGACATCGTCAAAATCCGGTCCCTGGTTGCGGCCGCGGCGGCGCTCATTGCGGTCGTTGCGGTCGTTGCGGTCGTTGCGGTCGCGGAAGCGGTCATTGCGCGGATTGCTGTCCTGGCCGCCGGAGCGGTCATTCCTGTCCCGGCGCGTGCGACGGTTGCGGCTATTGCGCGAGCCGTCTTCATCGTCGCTGCGCTGGTTATCGCTGCGCTGGTTTTCGCTGCGCTGGTTTTCGCTGCGCTGGTTTTCGCTGCGCTGGTTTTCGCTGCGCTGGTTATCGCTGCGCTGCTCGCGGTTGCCGTCGTTGCGGTTGCGCTGGCCGCGCTGATTGCGCTGGCCGTCCTGGCCGTCCTGGTTCCGCTGGCCGGAGTCCGCTTGCTGGTTCCGCTGATCGCTGCTGTCGGTGGAATCCCCGGCAGCGTTATCCCCCGCGTTGTTGTCCGCAGTGTTCGCCGAGGCAGTGTTCCCCGAGGCAGTGTTGTCCGCGGCTACCTGCTGCTGAGCCGGAGCCGACGTTTCCGCCTGCCCCTCCGCGCCGGTCTGAGAGCGTTCATTGCGGGCTTCACCGTTGCGTCGGTTACGGGAACGCGACGGACGGCGGTTGCCGCCCTCATTTTGCGCCCCGTCATTTTGTCCGCCGTCGTTTTGCCCGGCGTCGTTTTGTCCGGCGTCCGAGCTGGCCACTACGTCCGATTTGGTGGCGGAGTCAGTGTTCTGACCAGCACGGTCGCTCTGCGCGGCACCGCCGGTCTGAGCGTCGGCACCGGACTGGTCGGCACCGGCAGCGGAGGCGATAACGCCGTCGCTCACGGCGCGCCTGCTGCGCCCACGGCCTCGTGCCGGGCGCTCAGCCGCGGCTTCGGATGCCGCTGCGGGAGCGGCATCGCTCACGGTTTCGGCTCCGGAATCGGACTGACCGCCTGCGTTGGACGCCTGCTGGTCCTGCACGGTTCCATTGGCGGACGATCCGTTCTGCGAGGATCCGTTTCGGCTGGAACCGCTGCGGGCAGCACCGTTACGGCTTCCCCTGGTTCCGGCGCGCTTAGTCGGCTCGCCGTCGGAGGCTGCCGTTGGCTCTGTTCCGATTTGGCTTTTGCCCGACTCGGTCTCGGCGGCGGGCTTGACGGAGCGGTCCGCTACGGAAGAGCCGCGCTGGTGGTCGGAAATTGCGGACACAAGGTCGCCCTTGCGCATCCGCGAGCCGCCGGTGATACCGAGCTGACCGGCCAGCGTCTGAAGCTGCGCCAGCTTAAGGCCGGCTAGTCCAGTGCTCTTTGCGGGTGCTGCATCAGCTGAATTGACGGTATCGCTCAAACCTGCAGTCAGGTTTGTGGTGTCTGTCACGAAGGATCCTTCCCCCTCGAGGGCGATCTGCACTGAGATCGCGGTGATTGGTCCCTGACCATCGCCTGTTGCAGCTGTTGCGCAGCGGGCTGTGTGGCCTGGTCTCCGTGCCCCGTCACCGTAGATAGTGGCAGGGCCGGTAGTGGAACACCTTCTGGCTGTCATCGTTTCACCCGGCAGCGGGTGCAGTCTCCTGCAGATTTGCTCTGTGGATACCGGCAATAGGCCTGTGAAGGTGGCATCGGCAAAAAACGGCAATTCACACGCACTAGAAATTAGCGTTACAGCTGCATGTTTTACGCTAGGCGGTTGCTACCACCGATGCAGTTCCACTTTAGCACCATCGGCGTCAATATTGAGTCTCAGGACGCGCCAGCTGGCGCAGGTTTCATCCCCGGGTCGGGCCTGCTGGTCCGTCGACGCGCCGAAAGCCGTAATGAAGGCCACGGCCCGCTGTGCTTCGGCGTCGCCGTCGGCCAAGGTCATCACCGTCGGACCGGCGCCGGAGATGAACGCCGCGAACCCCTCGGCGCGCAATCCGTCCATCAGGGCAGCACTGCCGGCCATCGCGGCCGCCCGGAACGACTGGTGCAGAAAGTCCTCGGTTCCGGCCAGCAGGAGCGCTGGATCATCCTTCAGCGCATGAATCAGCAGGGCCGTCCGTCCGGCGTTGGCCGCAGCGTCGGCGTGCGGAACGGCCACCGGCAACATGGCACGGGCAACCTCGGTGGAAAGCTCGACGGCGGGGATCGCGGCAATCGGGATCACGTGCGTGGACGGCGTGACGCGCGCGGAACGGTACCTCCCCCCTTCCTGCCAGGAAATGGCGACGGCGCCGAAAATCGCCGGCGCCACGTTGTCCGGGTGACCCTCCAGCTCCGAGGTCAGTTGGAGTACCCATTGCGCATCCTGCCGGGCCGCTTCCGGAACCAGCGCGTTGGCCGCTGTGACTGCCGCAACGATCGCCGAGGCGGATGAGCCCAGCCCCCGCCCATGCGGCAGGGCATTGTCGGCCGTTATTTTCAGCCCTGACCTGCGGTACCCCAGCCGGCTGAACGCCGCGTCCATGGCGCGGACCGCCAGATGTGAGGCGTCACGCGGCAGGGCTGCGGCGCCCTCACCGCGCAGCTCGAAGAGCAACTCCCGCTCACCGCCTGCGTCGGCGGCGCCGTCGAACGTTTCCACTGTCAGCGAGTCATATAGCGAGACCGCCATGCCCAGGCTGTCGAAGCCCGGACCAAGGTTGGCCGTCGTCGCCGGGACCCGGACGGTGACCCGTTGGCCGGATGCGATGCTTAGCCCGATGGTTCCGGCGGTGCCGCCAGCCATCGCGTTATTCAGCGCCATTGTCGGCGACTGCTCCTGCCGTGTCCTCCAGGCCGAGGGCGGTGGCAATGGTGACGACGTCGAACCCCACCCGCTGCGGCTCCACCGAGCTGCCGTCGGCGTTCTTCAAGGCCCAGTCCGGGTCCTTGAGCCCGTGACCTGTCACGGTAATAACAATGGTCTTACCGGACGGCACTTCACCAGCCTCGTGCTTCTTCAGCAGGCCCGCGACTCCGGCGGCCGACGCGGGCTCGACGAAGACTCCCTCTTTCGCCGACAACCAGCGGTGCGCGTGCAGGATCTGCTCATCGGTAACGGAGTCGATCAGTCCGCCGGACTCATCCCTGGCCGCAACAGCCAGATCCCAGGACGCGGGATTGCCGATCCGAATGGCAGTGGCTATGGTGTCCGGTTCGGTAATCGGATGACCGGCAACGAACGGAGCCGCTCCCGCGGCCTGGAAGCCCCACATGATCGGGGTCTTCGTCGAAACGGCGGGCAGTGTGCCACCCGTGGTCGAGTCGTACGGAGCGCAGTATTCCTTATAGCCCTTCCAATACGCGCTGATATTGCCCGCGTTGCCCACCGGAAGCACGTGAATGTCCGGGGCGTCCCCCAAACTGTCCACAACCTCGAAGGCACCGGTTTTTTGGCCCTCGATCCGGGCCGGATTAACCGAGTTGACGAGGAAGACCGGGTAGGAATCAGCCAGCTTGCGCGCCACGTCCAGGCAGTTGTCGAAGTTGCCGTCAACCTGCAGCAAGGTGGCGCCATGGGCCACCGCCTGGCTGAGTTTGCCCATCGAGATTTTCCCGGCCGGCACCAGCACGGCGCAGGTCAGTCCGGCCGCCGTCGCATAAGCCGCGGCCGAGGCTGAGGTGTTGCCGGTGGAGGCGCAGACCACGGCCTTGGCCCCGGCCGCAACGGCAGCCGTCATGGCCATGGTCATGCCACGGTCCTTGAAGCTGCCCGTCGGGTTCATCCCCTCGACCTTGAGGAACACCTCGGAGCCGGTGAGCGCAGACAGCGCCTGCGCCCGCACCAACGGGGTGCCGCCCTCCCCCAGCGTAATCACCCGGGTTGACTCGGTTACCGGCAAACGTGCTGCATATTCGCGGACTACACCGCGCCACTGATGAGCCATCAGACTCCCTCCACCCTTAGGACACTTGTTACGGAATTGATGATATCCAGCGCGCTGATCGCCTGGACTGTGGCCGCGAGCGCGGCTTCGGAAGCACGGTGAGTGACGATTCGCAGTTCCGCCGAATGTGCCGGCGAGTCCAATTCCGTGCCCGCTGCCGTTTTGGAAGTGGACAACGAAAGATCCCGGTGGATGGTCTGCTTCATCGTTTCAATGGATACCTGGTGTTCCGCGAAGAGCTGCGCAATCCTGGCCAGTACCCCCGGCTGATCAGCAACGTCCAGGCCGATGCAGTAACTGGTCTGCACCGCATCGATCCCGAGCGCCGGTACGTGACCGGTTGTGGTTTCGGTGCGGCCCGGGCCGCCGAGGACCAACCGGCGGGCGGCGGAGACCACATCGCCCAGGACGGCCGAGGCAGTTGGTGTTCCGCCGGCGCCTTGGCCGTAGAACATCAGCTCACCGGCGGATTCGGCCTCGATGAACACCGCGTTGAAGGCGCCGTGTACGGCGGCCAGCGGATGCTCCCGCGGCAGTAGCGTCGGGTGCACCCGAACGCTCACACCCTCCGTGCCGCCGTCGGACGCTCCAGTGCCGGCCGGAACGGCCAGCTTCTCCGCGATGGCCAGCAACTTGATGACAAAGCCGGCATCCCTGGCCGCCGCAATATCCGCGGCAGTGACCGAGGTGATTCCCTCGCAGTGCACAGTTTCCAGGGCAAAGCGGGTGTGGAAGGACAGCGAGGCAAGGATCGCGGCCTTGGCCGCCGCGTCATGGCCCTCGACGTCCGCCGTGGGGTCCGCCTCGGCGTAGCCGAGCCGCTGCGCCTCCTTTAGCGCGTCGTCAAACTGCGCGCCGGTAGAATCCATTTGGTCCAGGATGAAGTTGGTGGTGCCGTTGACGATGCCCAGCACCCGGGTGATCTTGTCCCCGGCCAGACTGTCGCGGATGGGGCGCAGGATCGGTATGGCGCCGGCCACCGCTGCCTCGTAGGAAAGCTGCACACCGGCGGCGTCGGCCTTCTCATACAGCGTGGGGCCATCAGCGGCCAGCAATGCTTTGTTTCCCGTCACGACGCAGGCGCCGTGCTCAATGGCGCTCAGAATCAGCGTCCGTGCGGGTTCAATTCCGCCGAGCAGCTCGATCACAATATCCGCCTCCGTCACCAGCGCGGAAGCGTCCGTGGTGAACAGCTCCCGTGGCAGCTCGGCATCCCGGGGGGCGTCAAGGCTGCGCACAGCAATGCCGGACAGTTCCAGGCGCGCGCCGGTGCGGGCTGCCAGGGCATCGGCGTCGCGGAGCAGAATGCGCGCCACCTGGGACCCCACGTTGCCGCAGCCCAGCAGCGCAACCCTGAGCGTCTTGCCGTGGGGCGTCTGATCCGCCGATCCGGCTGGCGCCGTTGCCTGCTGGGGAGCCTGGGTCGGTTGGTGCTTTGATGGTTCAGTCCCCGCACCGGAGTGCGTGGAGGTATCGAGCTGCGTCAAGTTATTCGGTCCCTAAATCGCGTGCCAGTAGATCGTCTTCTGTTTCGCCGCGCACTATCAGCCGTGCGGAACCTTCCCTAACGGCCACCACCGGCGGCCGGGGAACGTAGTTGTAGTTACTGGCCAAAGCCCAGCAGTACGCGCCCGTGCCGGGAACTGCGAGCAGATCCCCCGCTGCGACGTCATCGGGCAGATATACATCTCTAACAACAATGTCACCGCTCTCGCAATGTTTACCCACCACGCGGGACAGCATAGGCACCGCCGTCGAGCTGCGACCGGCCAGGATCGCCGAATAATCCGCGTCGTAGAGCACCGGACGGGCGTTGTCACTCATACCGCCGTCCACCGACACATAGCGCCGCGGCCGCGTAACCTGCGCAGCGTCCTGCGGCCGGGCGGCGTGTGATTCGAGCTCGTGTGACCCGGCGTCTGGTGATCCGGCCGCGGGCAGCTCCACGTTGACGGTCTTGAGCGTGCCCGTCTTATAGAGGGTGAAAGTGGTGCTGCCGACGATGGCGCGGCCGGGTTCGATCGAGATCCGCGGCGCCGTAATGCCCAGCTCCGCGCAGGTGGAACGGACGACGGCGGCCATCGCCCGCGCTATTTGCGCGGCCGGGCGCGGGGTATCCGCGGCGGTGTAGGCAATGCCGTAGCCACCCCCCAGATCCAGCTCCGGCAGTCCGAGGGAATACTTGCTCCGCATTTGTGCCAGGAAGGTCAGTAGCCGCTGGGCGGCCAGCTCAAAACCTTCCGGCTCGAAGATCTGCGACCCAATATGGCAGTGCAGTCCGAGCAGTTCGATTCCCGGGTCCGCCGCAGCCATCGCCACCGCCTGCTCTGCCGCGCTTATCCCACCGGAGTGTGGGGCGTCCGCGGAAAGGCCGTTTCCGGGATTCGGTCCCGTCGAGGGTACCTGCGATGCCGGGAAATCGGCTGTCATAGAGAGGCCGAACTTCTGATCCTCATGGGCCGTGGCGATGAATTCGTGCGTATGGGCGTGTACTCCAGGGGTCAGCCGCAGCAATACGTTTGCCGTTTCGCCGCGCTGGCGGGCAATGCTGCCCACCCGCTCGAGTTCGGCGAGGCTGTCCACCACAATCCGCCCAAGGTGCATCTGAAGCGCGCGGTTGATCTCGGCGTCGGACTTATTGTTTCCGTGCAGACCCAACTTCTCTCCGGCCAGCCCGGCCCGCGCGGCCACGGCCAGTTCACCGCCGGAACAGGTGTCAAGGCGCAGGCCCTCGCTGTCCACCCAGCGTGCGATTTCAATGCTGAGAAAGGCCTTGCCCGCGTAATAAACGTCTACGCCGCCGCAGATATCCGCGAAAGCCGCATCAAATGAGTCCTTGAAATCCCGAGCCCGACGGCGGAAATCCGCCTCGGAGATGACAAAGAGGGGCGTGCCGAATTCCTGGTGCAGGTCCGCTACGGTGACCCCGGCTACGGTGAGCTGTCCGGCCGCGTCCCGGACGACGTCGTGCGCCCACATCCCCGACGTGAGCTCGTTGACATCGGCCGGGTACGGCAGCCATCCGGGAGCCAGCTCCGAGGCAACGGCAACCGCGGCAGGGTCCACAGCGGGCGTTACGGATTTCCTGTCAGACATCACCGGTTACATCCTCTCCGGCGCGGAAACACCCAGCAGGCCCAGCCCGTTGGCCAGCACTTGCCCGGTGGCGTCGTTAAGCCACAGCCGGGTGCGGTTAACGTCCGTAATTTCCGCATCCCCCACAGGCGTCACGCGGCAGGAGTCATACCAGCGGTGATACGAGCCGGAAATGACCTCCAGATGACGTGCCACCCGGTGCGGCTCCCGGAAGCGTGCCGCATCGGCAACCACCGACGGGTAAGCGCCCAGTTGGGCCAGCAGCTCGGATTCGCTCGCGTGGTTCAGCGCGCCGGCGTCGAATGCCGTCCGCTGCACTCCTGCCGCTGCGGCGTTGCGGGACACCGCGCTGGTGCGGGCGTGCGCGTACTGCACGTAGAACACCGGGTTTTCGTTCGTATTCTTCTGCAGCACCTCGGGCTCCAGCGACATCGGCGAGTTGGCCGGCGACCGGCCCAGAGAGTAACGCAAGGCGTCGGCACCGAGCCAGTTCAGCAGATCCCGCAGTTCCACAATGTTGCCGGCCCGCTTGGACAGCCGGGCTCCATTAACGGAAACCATCTGGCCGATCAGCACCTCAATGTTGACGTCCGGATCGTCCCCGGCACACGCGGCGATGGCCTTCAACCGGCCAATATAGCCGTGGTGATCGGCGCCCAGCAGGTAAATCTTCTCGGTGAATCCGCGGTCCTTTTTCGACAGGTAATAGGCGGCATCGGCGGCGAAATACGTCGGTTCGCCGTTGGCCCTGATCAGCACCCTGTCCTTGTCGTCACCGAAATCCGTGGTCCGCAGCCAGACCGCACCGTCCTGGTCAAAAACGTGGCCCTGGGCGCGGAGCCTGCGCACGGCGGCCTCGATGGCACCGTTGTGCAGGCCCTGCTCGGTGAAGTAAACATCAAATTCCACGCCAAAGTCCGCCAGCGTTTCCCTGATGTCGGCCATTTGCGCCTGGTAGGCGGCCGCACGCACCACGGGAAGCGCCGCCTGATCCGTCAGCTCACGGATATCCGGGTGATCGGCCAGCACGGTCGCGGCCAGATCGTCAATATAGCGTCCCGGATAGCCGCCCTCCGGCGTCGGTTTACCCTGAATCGATGCCAGCACGGACGCGCCGAAGTTGTTCATCTGCGAGCCTGCATCGTTGACGTAGTACTCCTTGGTCACCTGGGCGCCGCTGGCCGCCAGCACGCGGGCAATGGAATCGCCGACGGCGGCCCACCGGGTATGTGCCAGGTGCAGCGGACCGGTGGGGTTGGCGGAGACAAATTCCATGTTGATCACGTGTCCGTCCAGCGCGTCATTGACCCCGTAGTCTTTGCCGGCCTCGACAATGTGTTGGGCCAGCGCTCCTGCTGCCGCGGCCTCCACCGTGATATTCAAAAACCCGGGACCGGCAATATCCACTTTGGCCACGCCGGAGATCTCCGCCAGCCGCGTGCTCAGGATCTCGGCTACCTTCCGCGGCGGAACACCGGCAGGCTTGGCCAGTTGCAGCGCAATGCTGGTCGCCCAGTCCCCGTGTTCGCGGCTCTTCGGGCGCTCCACGCGCACCTGATCGGGAACGGCGTCGGCGGGAACGGCAAGGTCCCCGGCGTCGACGGCGGCATTGAGGCAGGCGGTAATGGCGGCAGAAAGTTCGTCAGGAGTCACCTGCCAATCATAAGGTGGGCCGTACTGGCGCCCCCAATCGCCCGGGCCAGGACCCTGGCGCTCCATGGTTTGTGTCGGTGGATTTCATGATTGCCCGTCATTTTCCTTGGACTGTGAATCCCGGGAAACGTGTTCGTCCCGGACCCGTTTCAGCCCTCGGCGCCGGCCCAGAGACAGAAACGCAACGCACCCCGCGACTATGACGATGATCGCCGCGATGACCCACACAATCTGGGCAACTGACATGCGTTCCTCCCTTTCGTCTACAGTACCGCTGGCGGGTGACTCCCGTGCTCGCTTGCCGGAGCAGTCTCGCTTGCCGGTTCAGCCTCGCTTGCCGGTGCAGTCAGCGCACCACGGGCCCGGCAGCGCTCTACCTGACTCGTGCCCGTGGTGGAGGCTCTATTGCCAGAATGGTGACGTCGACCGGGCCCACGGCCAGACCGGTGTGGCCGATGTTCTCGCGTACTCGTTGCTGCACTATTTCAGCAACGTTCAGGGCCGTGTAGGCGATGTCGGTAGCTATATCGAGATGGACCAGGGCGACGTTGTCGTTGATGCTGACTCGAACGCCGTCGTCCCGGTAGGTGCCGTCCTGGCTGGCCGGATTGTAGAGTCGCTGCAGTGCGGCAGGACCGAGCCGGGCCAGGAATCCTTGGACGGTGGGCTCGAGCCTGAGGACACCGGGGGTCTCCAGCGCTGTGCGGGCGGCGAGGGAGGCGACCAGTTTGCTCGTGATGACCTGGCTTTGGAGCGGAATTTCAGACATCGTAAAGATCCTCCACTGTGAGGTTGACTGTCCCGGCGCTGATACCGACGCCGGCCGGAACGGCAGTGATGATCCGTTGCCGCAACGACTCAACTGTTCGGGGGATATTGATGTCCGGGGCGACTGCAACCCGAAGACCAATGACGAGGTGAGACCCGACGAGGCCTGGATATCCGGAGGGACGATCGCCGGCGGAGCTGTCGGAACTGGCGGAGGCTATTTCGATACGGCATCGCCGCGCATGAATCCCGTGAACCTCCGCAGCTGCCAACCGGATGACTGCGCTCAACGCCTGCTCGCTGATCTCCGTTGTGCCGTTGCCATTGCTGGCCAGGAGGATCCTCCTGCTGCGTCGGATCTCTGCCCGGGCGACATCCATGATGCTGGATTTGACGCCGCTGCGCGGCTTCAGGTCTGTATTGTGAACGTCGCTTTCGCGCAGTGATTGGGTTGCCTCCCTGAGGCTTCTCAGCCGCGACCTGGCCGCCTGGCATTGTCCGCACGTTTGTTCGTGCGCATTGGGTGGCTGGTCAACGGTGGTCCAAATCCGGTCGATGCTTCGTCCGCAGCCCAAGCGCGGTTCGTCGTCTAACGCCATTCGCTCATCCCTTCCGCTATCTGGATCCGTGCCCGGGCAAGCCGTCCACGCACCGCCGCTGGGCTTATCTTCAGTGTTACACCGATTTCGGCATAGCTGCGACCATGCATTTCCCGCAGCAGCCAACAGGCACGCTGTTCCGGCGGGAGGGTGTTGACCACTCTCGTGAGGCTGTCGTCGCGGGCGGTCCTTTCGGCCTCGTAGGCGGGGTCAGCAAGCTGGTCCGATCCAGCTCCGTCCATGCTGATGGAAAGAATATCCTGCGGATCTGTTATGTGCTCGGTTCGAGTGGAACGTTTCCGTAGAACATCCAGGCATCTGTTGGTGGCCAGCCGATAGACCCAGCCACCGAACGCCTGCACGTCCTGCAGCATTGCCAGGCCGCGCCAGCTGGCCGTTAGTGCGTCCTGCACCACATCCTCGGCATCGCCGCGGTCATTGAGCATGCGGTAGGCCAGCCGGAAGAGACGGTCCTGATAGGAGTTCACCAGGTATTCGAACGCCCTGAGGTCGCCATCCTGCGCGCGGGCGACAATACTTCCTTCATCCAGGCCCGGTTCCGGCTCGTAGCCGTGTCCGTAATGCTCCATCGGCCACCCGTTTCCGTCCGGCAGCGTACCGGCGCATTGCCCCTAATATGCCACAACCGCGCCTCGGGTGGAACCGGTGGGAGCGCCGGCGTTACCGATGGAAAAAAAGATCTGCTGTTTTGCGTGACGTTTGGCTGTGGGCTTCGTCTTTATCTTTGTAAGCACGATTACTATTCCCTTCAGAAGGAGATGTTCTCCATGTCAGAGGCAACGAAGACCCCCGGAAGTTCCAGCGGCGTTATGGCCACGCCTGAGGAGCAGAAGCGAAACGCTCCGCAGGAACAGCCGAAAAAGAACGACGCACTGCATACGGACCGCGGGGACACCACGATCGAGGAAACCGTGGTGCAAAAGCTTGCCGGCATGGCCACCCGTGAGGTTCCCGGCGTCTACGCCATGGGCAGTGCCGGGCGTCGTGCCTTCAGCGCCCTGGCGGAGCGCATTCCCGGTTCCCAGACCAACGTCAGCGGCGGTGTATCCGTGGAAAAGGGCGAACGGCAGACCGCCATCGATGTCTCCATCGTGGTGGAATACGGAGCCTCCGTGGTGGATGTCAGCCAGGGAATCCGCCGCAACGTCATCCAGTCAGTCGAGCGGGCCACCGGTCTGGAAGTCATCGAAGTGAACATCAATGTCACCGATGTGCACCTCCCCGACGATGACCAGCAGGACCAGCAGGACCAGAAGACCGAACTTCAGTAAGTCCACCGCACCGGGCGGGGAATCCCGCCCGGTGTGACCGTAATGCCGAGAACGAAAAGGATGGCTATGTCTACTACACGTTGGTGCCTGACAATAGGTCTGGTGCTGGGAATTGTCTTAGCTTTCGGCGGGTGGTGGGCGCTGGTGTCCGCTATCGTCCTGGGCTTCATCGGTTTGGTGGTCGGCCGGGTTGCGGAGGGCAAACTCGACATGGCAGCCCTGTTCGGTAAGGCAACGAGCCGATGAACCTGCAGGGCGCCTACGCACCGCCGCTCACCACGGTCGACGACGACGCCGGTGCAGATTTTGGCAGCGGCGGTGACGACCTCGGCTCCCGGGGCCACACCGTGCTGGCAAACAGGGTGATCGAGAAAATTGCCGGCCAGGTCGCCAGCGATGAAACCTCGGCCGGGGGCTCGTCCGGAGGATTTCTCGGAATTGGCGCCCACGCGGATTTGTCTGCCCGGCCTAAAGCTTCCGTTGAGCTGAGCGGGAACATTGCCACGGTGAGTGTTGAGGTCGGGCTGTTGTACCCGACTCCATTGCGCCAGGCCACCGAGGATCTGCGGCAGCGGATCAGGGGCAGGGTCACGGAACTGACCGGTGTTGAGGTCCGCCAAGTCGATATCAAGGTCGCATGGTTGACAACCGAAGGAGCTGCGCCGGGGCGGAGGCGGTTGTTGTGAGTCGGCATGACGGACGATCTACGAGTTTGCGGCGCCGGCCCAGCCGGACCGTCCCGGCACTGATCGTGGGAATTTTACTCTTGGCCACCGGCGTCACCCTGGTCTGGCTGACAATCGCCAGACTGATGAACGGTACGTGGCCCACGGTCCTGCAGGGACCCCGGGACTTGCTAACCGGGCTGACCTGGAACAGTCCCGGGGTGTGGGGCATAGGAGCCGGCGCCGTCGTCGTGGGCTTGATTCTTTTGTTGTGCGCGATCGTGCCCGGCGCTTTCAGTGCCCTCCCGGTCCGCGGTTCCGATGGTTCTGACCAAGCGCCGGTGCAGGAGCAAGAGACCGTGATGACCCGACGTGCGGTAGCCCACCTCGCCAGGGCGCGGTGCGGGGGGATCGACGGCGTGAGCTCCGCCACCGCGACGGCCACCAGCAAGCGCGTACACCTGAACGTCAGCACCAATCTGCGCGAAACCGGTGATTTGCAGACGAGGATCACAGAATCGGTCAGGGAGCGCCTCGAAGCCGCAGGGCTTGACCCGCTTCCGCGCGTGAGCGCCACGGTCCACTCCAAGGACTGACATCATGCCCGAACCCGCGCACCACCTACGCAAGGAACGTTTCTGATGAGACAAACAGCCGGAACTCTGAACCGCACTTGGCTGACAATTCTAGGAATCATTGTCCTGGTTGCCGGCATCGCTGCGCTCCTGCAGGCCAGCGGAGAACTCCATAGCCTGGCCAACACTGCTCCTTCCTCGGACCGAGTTGTTACCTCAGACCTGCACTCAGCCACGTCTCCGCAGTGGGTAGCGGTCGTGGTATTGCTCGCAGGGGTCATTGTGGGCCTGCTGGGCCTGCTGTGGATGCTGGCACAGATTCCACGGAAAAACGCCGCGGATGCCTACCGGCTGCACCACGACGGTGCGCAGGGTTTCACCGTCTGTGACCCTTCCGTCCTGGCCACGGCCGTGGAAAACCAGATCAATACACTGCCGGGCGTTGTCACCTCCTCGGCACTACTGCGCGGAACGGCCACAGATCCGGACCTGACCCTGAAGGTGACGGTCAATGACCGCGCTGACGTTCAGGACGTCATCGCGCGGATTCGTACGTCCACCCTGCCGGATCTGGCCAAGGCGTTGGAGACAACGTTGCAGAAGAGCCGGCTGCAGATTGATGTCAGCGGCCGTACGCAAAGCTCCGGAACGGTGGTGCATTCCTCCGGCACCGTTCTGCAATAGATCATGGAAGGCACTGACATGAATGACAGCTTCGCATCGGCCGCCAAGGATTCCGTGATCCGCTCAGAGGAGCGTATGCGGGTGAGTACCGGGACGTTTGAAACCGGGAAAATCCGCTTGGGCAAACACATCGTGACCGAAGAGGTCACGCTGACCGTCCCGGTCAGCCACGAAGAATTCCGTCTTGACCGTGAACCAATTTCAGCGGGAAATCAGACTCGAGTGCCGGACGATGCTGTGCTGAGCGAAGAAGAATACGACGTCATTCTCTACGCCGAGCGGCCGGTGGTCCGGATGGAAACCGTACCCATCGAGCGGATAAAAGTCCGCAAGGTCATCGTCACCGCGGAGCAGGATATCAAAGGCGATCTCCGCAAGGAACGCATCGCCACCGACTTTTCTGACGGCACCAGCAGGTAGCAGACCGCTTTACAACGCGCCGGTTCACGCAGGTGCGCCCAAAACACAGAGTCCATCGCCACAACACAGAGCCCACTCGGGGCCGCACAATAAAGGAGAATCCTCATGATTACGACAGAACAGATTCAGGACCTGCTCGGCAGCGGTGGCACCGTGGTCGGCGGCGAAGGGGAAAAGATCGGCAAAATCGGCCAGGTCTACCTGGATGACGAAACCGGAAAGCCCGAATGGGTTACTACCAAGACCGGAATGTTCGGCGGTTCCGAGACCTTCATTCCGTTGGCCGAAGCAACCCTTGACGGTGACACCATCAGGGTCCCCTACGACAAGGACAAGGTCAAAAACGCTCCCCGCATGGACGACGCCGAAGGACACCTGAGCAAGGATCAGGAAGCGGCCCTCTATGAGTACTACAGCATGGCCTATACGGAACGGACCTCGGATTCCGGACTTCCGGCCGGCGGTGCTCCGGCCCAGGGACAGCGCCAGGATCGCGGCGGCGAGCCCGGCGTTCAGGGGCGCGACACCTCCGGCCCCACCACCGATGACGCGATGACACGTTCGGAGGAGCGCTTGAATATCGGGACGGAAAAAGTCGAGTCCGGGAGGGTCCGGCTGCGCAAGTACGTGGTCACGGAAAACGTCTCCCAGACGGTACCGGTCAGCCATGAGGAGGTCCGGATCGAACGCGAGCCCATCACCGAGGCCAACCGTGGAGCTGCGACTTCCGGTCCGGACATCAGCGAAGAGGAGCACGAGGTCACGCTCCACGCAGAACGGCCGGTTGTGGAGAAGGAAACGGTTCCGGTGGAACGGGTCCGGCTCGGCACCGAAACCGTGACAGAGAATCATGAAGTGAACGAGGAAGTCCGCAAGGAACAAATCGACACCGACGCCGGCACCGACGCCACCAAGGGCGGCGAGGGCAGAAATCGCTGAAGCATTGTCCCGCCCACGGGACGGGCAGGACGCCAACACTGAACGTATACCCTCAATAATTCCTTGGGAAACCAGTCTGACCTCCCCGACCAGGTCGACACAGACAAGGATTCGGGCCTGCTGAGCAAGTTAGGTATCAATCCCCAGGATCTGATGGGCAAACTCCACGGTGGTCTGGCGGTTAAGAGACACCTGCTCATCCGAGGTCCATTTCATCGTCCCTAGGCCTCGGACGATGCCCGCCCCCGCTCCCCTTTATGGGAGCGGGGGCGTGCACGTCGGGGAACACAGGCAGGGCGAAGGAACACAGCCACGGCGAGTCAGTCACTGCTCCCTCTTCGAGATTCCCGGCCTACGAAGGGGTGGTCCTCCAGATACCGCGGCTTACAGGCAAAGAACGCGCCGCTGACCAACAGCAGCAACGTCGCGAAGAGGAAGAGAAACGGAACAAGCCAGCTCCCCGTTCCCTGATGCAGCAGGCCGAAGAAGAGCGGCCCGGTACAGGCGAGGGCATAGCCGGCGCCCTGGCTGAACCCGGAGAGCGCCCCGGCACCGGTCCTGGTTCTGGTGCGGTGGTTAATCAGCAGCAGGGACAGCGGGAAGGTCCCCGGCCCCAGGCCCGCAAGCACTACCCACAGCCAGGTTCCGGACGCCGGAGACAGGAGCAGCCCGAGATAGCCGCCGATGAAGCAAGCCAGAAACACCAGCACCATGGGGAAGGGATTCTTCAGCCGGGAGGCCACCAGCGGTACCAATAGGCTCAACGGCAGGCCGACGGCGGCAAACAAGGCCAGCATGCTGCCCGCCTCCGATCTGCCGAGCCCCGCGTCGGTCAGGATTGAGGGAAGCCAGGCGAAGAGGGAGTAAGTATTTAACGACGTGCAGCCGAACATCAGCGTCAGCCCGAGGGCCAGGGGCGAGCGCCACGGGCGTATCTTGATGGTTTGTGCCTTGGCCGCTTCCGGGACAGGCGCTTTCGGCGCCGCCACAGCCACGCCCATCGCGGCCCGACCAGCAGCGTCTTCGGCCGCCGCGGTACCCGGTGCCGACCGTCCACGGCTTCGGGAACCGATTAACATGAAGAACCACGGCACGGCCGCCAGCATGTTAACGCCGGCCCATAGCGCCAGCGAAGTCTGCCATCCCGCGGCGTCTGCTACCGGGACCGCCAGCTGGGCAGGCAAGGCCGTGCCCGCACTGAGGACGGTGACATACAGTGCGGTCATCAGACCGATCCGGTCCGGAAAGTATTGTTTGACCAGCGGCGGCAGCAACACGTTTCCGGCGCCCAGGCCCGCAAGTGCGATCACGGAAAACAGCAGGAACAGCCCGGTGTTCGGGACCAGCACCCGGCAGATTTGCCCGACGACGGCAACCAGCATCGCGATGACGGTGAGCCGTTCCAGGCTCGCCCACTTAATGACGTAGGGGGTCAGGAAGCCGAAGACTGCGAAGGCCGCCGTGGGCAGCATGCCCAGTACGCCGACCACCGACGGGTCCAGCGGGAGATCGTGATTGATCGTCGAGATCAGCGGTGGCACGACCGTCACGGTGGTGCGAAGGGTCAGCGCGACCAGGAGTATGCCGGCCACCACCAGCCAGCGGGAGCGAATTCCTTTTTTTACCACGCCTTAGACGTTACCGGGAAATACCGGGCACAGGAGCTGTGCGTCCGCCCTTGAAGAGGTGCGATGCGCCACGCGCAAGTCCCGAGACGCCGCCGTCGGACGCGTTTTCCGTTGCACCGCCCGCACCTGATAAGCTATTTAAGTCCTGCAGGTGACACGCCGTCACCTTGCCTTCGTAGCTCAGGGGATAGAGCGTCCGCCTCCGGAGCGGAAGGTCGTAGGTTCGAATCCTATCGAGGGCACCACAGAAGTCCCAGTCAGCATGCCCCGCCAGTTCACCGAATTGGCGGGGTTTTTTGCGCCCCGCCCCAACTAGGTAGAACTTGTGGCTCTCAAAACGCGGAATGAGTGCGCTATCTGCTACTTAGTTTGGTCAAGGGTCAGGTTGGGGATCGGGTCGGAGGCTGGGTCATCAACTGGCGGAGACGGCCGATAAACTGGAGGCATAATGACTTTGACTATCCAGTACCCGCCCGAGCTGCCGGTCTCGGAGCGCCGCGAGGATCTCATGGCCGCCATCGCCGCCAATCAGGTCACCATTATCGCCGGGGAAACCGGGTCGGGAAAGACCACGCAGATCCCCAAGATGTGTCTGGAACTGGGGCTTGCGGAGAAGGGGCTGATCGGCCATACGCAGCCGCGTCGGCTCGCCGCGCGGACAGTTGCGGAGCGGATCGCGAGCGAACTCGACGTCGAATTGGGCGCCGAGGTAGGTTTTCAGGTCCGTTTCACCGGCCATGTCGGCCCGCAGACGAAGATCAAGCTGATGACGGATGGGATCCTGCTGGCAGAGATCCAGCGCGACCGGCTGCTGCGCCGCTATTCGACCCTGATCATCGATGAGGCGCACGAGCGCAGCCTGAACATCGATCTCATCCTGGGCTATCTCAAGCAGATTCTGCCCAAACGGCCGGATCTGAAGGTCGTCATCACCTCCGCCACGATTGATCCGCAGCGCTTCGCGGCGCACTTCGCCACCGCGGCGGGTCCGGCTCCGATCGTCGAGGTGTCCGGGCGCACCTACCCGGTGGAAATCCGGTACCGCCCGCTGAGCGGTCCGGCGATGGAGGATGACGACGGCGACGCCACCGATGAGGGCACCAGTGAGGACCGCGACCCGCTGGACGCCGTCTGTGACGCAGTGGATGAACTGGCCAAGGAGACACCGGGCGATGTCCTGATTTTCTTTTCCGGCGAACGCGAGATCCGCGATGCGGCCGAGGCCCTACGCGGCCGGGCCAAATCAGCCCCGCTGAACTCCGGGTTGCGGGAGACGGAGATCCTGCCGCTCTTTGCCCGCCTTTCCCTCGCCGAGCAGCATGCGGTCTTCACGCCGGGGAAAGGTGCCAAGGCCCGACGCCGGATTGTGCTGGCCACGAACGTGGCAGAAACTTCCCTGACGGTCCCCGGCATTAAGTACGTCATCGATCCCGGCACGGCGCGGATCTCACGCTATTCGCACCGCACCAAGGTCCAGCGGCTGCCGATTGAAAAGGTCTCGCAGGCCTCGGCGAACCAGCGTTCGGGCCGGTGCGGCCGTGTTTCCGACGGCATCTGCATCCGGCTGTACTCGGAGGAAGATTTCGCCAGCCGGCGCGAATTCACCGACCCGGAGATTTTGCGCACCAACCTCGCAGCGGTCATTTTGCAGATGACCTCCATGGGGGTTGCCCAAGGCCCTAAGGACGTAGCGGATTTCCCCTTCGTGGAACCGCCGGATTCGAAGGCCATTGCCGACGGCGTCACCTTGTTGCGCGAGCTCGGCGCCGTCACCGCCCAGGGCGCCATTACCGCCGTCGGCCGTCAGCTCGCACAGCTACCGGTGGATCCCCGGCTGGGACGGATGATTGTGGAGGCCGGAAAGCGCGGCTGTGCACGCGAGGTGATGATTCTCGCCGCCGCACTGACCATCCAGGATCCGCGGGAGCGCCCGCAGGCCGAGAGTGGAAAGCAGCAGCTGGCCGCCGAAAAGCACAAGCGGTTTACCGACGAAATCTCCGACTTCACGGGTTTTCTAAACCTCTGGCGCTATCTGCAGGCGAAGCAGGAGGAGCTTTCCTCCACAGCCTTCCGCCGGCTTTGTAAGGCCGAGTTCATCAATTTCCTGCGCGTGCGCGAATGGCAGGATCTCTTTGCCCAATTGCGCCAGCTGGCCAAACCTCTCGGGATTGCGCTGGCCCCAGGTGAGGTGGACGCCGTGGGACAGCACACCGAAATCCACATCAGCCTGCTGGCCGGACTGCTCAGCCACATAGGTCTCTACGATCCGCGCAAACGCGAATACGCCGGCGCCCGCGGCTCCCGTTTCGCCATCTTCCCTGGCTCCGCGCTGTTCAAGAAGTCCCCGGACTGGGTGATGGCTGCCGAGCTGGTGGAAACCTCACGTCTGTGGGCCCGCGTTGCCGCGAAGTTTGACCCGCTCTGGGCCGAGCAGGTGGCGCCTGATTTAGTCAAGCGCAGCTTCAGCGAGCCGCACTGGTCCAAGAAAATGGGCTCCGTCATGGCGTACGAGAAGGTGACGCTCTACGGCATCCCGATCGTCCCGCAGCGCCGGATCAACTACGGCCGCATCGATGCCGAACTCAGCCGGGAACTGTTCATCCGGCATGCGCTGGTGGAGGGGGATTGGAACACGCATCATAAGTTCTTCCATCGGAATCAGGCGCTGCTGGCCGAGGTTGAAGAGCTGGAAACACGGATGCGCCGCCGGGACCTGCGCGTGGATGACGAGACCCTGTTCGTCTTTTATGATGAGCGGGTCGGGTCCGAGGTGGTCTCCGAACGGCACTTTGACAAGTGGTGGAAAGCCACCCGCCAGGAGCACCCCACGCTGCTGGACTTCGATCCTGGCGTGCTGCTGGCCGACGACGCCGCCGGCCTTGACGAGGGAGCCTTCCCTCAGGTCTGGCACCAGGGCGGCTTCGACTTCCCGCTCTCCTACGAGTTCCATCCCACCGCTCCCGGCTCGGCCCCCAATCCTTCCGACGGCGTGACCGCTCGGGTACCGGTGTTGTTCCTGAACCAGCTCACCGAGGCACCTTTCCGCTGGCAGATCCCCGGACTCCGTGCGGAACTGGTCACGGCGCTGATCAAGTCCCTGCCCAAGCAGATCAGAAAGAATTTCATCCCTGCTCCGGACGTTGCACGGGCCGTCACCGCAGCCCTCGCGGCGGATTTCGACCCCGCGACCGATGCCCTCGAGTCGTCCCTCGAACTGGTGCTGCGTCGGCTCAAAGGCCACCTCATCCCGCCCGGATCCTGGAACTGGGAGGCGGTTCCGACTCATCTGCGGATGACGTTCCAAGTGGTGGACCGCAACGGCAGAATCCTCGATGAAGGCACCGATCTGGTCCGGCTGCAGGACGAACTGGCCGGTGCCACGCGCCGCGCCATCGCGGAGTCCCTGGGTGCGACGCCCAAAACGACGCAGCGCAAGTCCGTGGAACGCCCAGATTCCCGGCGCGGCGAAGGGGGTCCGTCGCCATCCGCCGGTGCCGCCGGTGCCGCCGGTGCCGCCGGTACCGCTATTCAGGAGCGCTCCGGGCTGACCGACTGGTCTGTCGGCACCGTGCCACGTGAGGTCAAGCGGCTCGTGGCCGGCCACACCGTCACCGGCTACCCTGCCCTGGTGGATGAAGGAACCGGCGTGGGTCTGCGTATTTTCCAGACCGAACCGGAGCAGCTCACGGCCATGCGCGGTGGCGTCATCAAGCTGCTGGCCCAACGGGTCCCCTCCCCCGACAGGTACGTGCTGGAGCACCTGAGCAACAATGAAAAACTCACCTTCACGCAGAACCCGCACGGCAGCGTCGCGTCCCTGATTGCCGACTGCACACTCGCCGCGGTGGACAAACTGACTCCCGAGTCGCTCCCCTGGTCGTCCGCAGAATACGATGCTCTCTACGAGGTGGTACGCGCGGAACTGATCGACACGGTATTCACTGTTACAGCCGTCGTCGAACGCATTTTGGCCAGCGCGCGCCGGATTGAGAAGGCGCTGAAGGGGACCACCAGTCTTGCCCTGATTTCCGCCCTCAACGATATTAAGGCCCAGCTGGAGTTGCTGGTCTATCCCGGATTCGTGGCGCGCACCGGGTACGCACAGCTGGCCATGCTCCCGCGGTATCTGAACGCCATTGAACGCCGTCTCGAAAGACTTCCCACCAACGTCCAGCGCGACGGGTTGAATATGGCGGTGGTCCAGCGCCTGGAAGATGAGTACGACGACGCCGTGTCGGCTATGCTGCCCGGCCGTCATCAGCGGCCGGACGCCGCCCTTGTACACGTTCGCTGGATGATCGAGGAGCTACGGGTGAGCCTGTTTGCCGTCGAGCTCGGCACGGCCTACCCGGTGTCGGAAAAGCGCATCCGGCTGGCACTGAATAAGGCCCTGGCGCCAGCGTGAGGACGCCGCGCGTGCAGATTAAGATACCACCGATTGTCCTGACCGCCGGTTCCGTGCGGCTGCGCCGGCTCGGATGTCCGGATTCGGGGTTTACGGACGCACAGCTGGAACAGGACGCACAGCTGGAACAGGACGCACAGCTGGAACAGGCTCTCTCTTCGTGCCCGGACGTGGTGACCTGGACGTACTACCCGGCGCACCTGACCCAGGAGCAGGCTTGCGCACGAATCGTGCGGTCCGCAGAGTCGGCCGCATCCGGGATCAGCGCCCGGTACGTGCTGGAGCACAACGGAGCCGCCGTAGGAACGGCGGGGATCAAAAACAGCGACGACGCTCCCGAAATCTTCTATGCGCTGCTGCCCATCGGGCGTGGGCAAGGCACTGCGACGGCCGCGGTCAACCTCTTGACCGGCTGGGCGCTGAAATCCGGCGCGCCGTACGTAGCGTTATGGACACAGGACGGTAACCATGCCAGCGAGCGGGTTGCCGAACGCGCCGGTTTCCGCTGCGCGGAAGTGCCCAGTGTGGACCTGTTCAGCGCGGCAGCCGGAAACGGAGTCAGCGCGGCAGCCGGAAACGGAGTCAGCGCGGCAGCTGTGGAAGATTTCCCCGGTCCGCGACTGTGGACCAGGTTCCCCGACTAGATCCCACGGGCCCCGGGAAGGGCTGGGTGAAGCGCACCCCCACTCCGGTCACCCTGCCGGGACGAACTCTCCGTGCCCGGCGGCGCGCAACGCCGCCCGCAGCTTCTGCGCGCTCAGATCCATCACTGCCGGGTCCGGAGAATTATCCACCCGGCTGAAATCGAAGTCCGCCATCGAGCGGGTCGGGAAAACATGCAGATGCAGGTGTTCCACCTCGAAGCCGGCAATGACCAGCCCGGCCCGCTCCACCTCGAATGCCTGCACCTGTGCCTGCCCGATCAGCTGCGCCACGGCAGTCAGCCGAGCCATCAGCGCTGCCGGGGCATCCGTCCAACGGTCGATTTCCTCCCGCGGCACCACTAGGGTGTGCCCGTCGGTGAGCGGGCCGATGGTCAGGAATGCCACCAGGTCCTCGTCTTTCCAGACGAAGCGGCCGGGAATTTCGCCTGCGATGATGCGGCTGAACAACGTTGCCATGCTGCGTCCTTAGAGGGTTGAGGTGTCCAGGACGAACCGGTACTGCACATCGCCGGCCACCATGCGGTCATATGCCTCGTCCAGCTGGCCTGCACTGACCATCTCGATAGTGGAAACCACATTGTGCTTGGCGCAGAAATCCAACATTTCCTGGGTTTCAGCAATCCCGCCGATCAGCGATCCGCTGTAGGACAGGCGCTTGCGGATCAGCTGCCCGGGATCCACCGCAGGCATCGCCCCGGCCGGCAATCCCAGCTGGACCAGTGAGCCGTCACGCTTAAGCGTGCGCAAATACGGATTCAAATCGTGCACGGCGGCGACAGTGTCGATAATGACGTTGACGGAATCATTCGCCGCTTCCAGCTGCTGCGCGTCGCTGGAAACGACCACCGTATCGGCACCCAAAGCGCGGGCGGCCCCCTCCTTGGCCGGCGAGCTGGTGAAGACGGTTACCCGCGCCCCCATCGCCTTCGCAATCTTCACGGCCATGTGTCCAAGGCCGCCGAGCCCGATCACGCCAACTGTGTCGCCCTTGTCGACGTTCAGGCGTCGCAGCGGCGAGTAAGTGGTGATGCCGGCGCACAGCAACGGGGCGACGGCGGCGGGGTCCAGGTTACCGGGCACGCGCAGCACATAGCTCTGGTCCACCACAATGCTCTGTGAGTACCCGCCCTGCGTGATTACCGACCCGTGCCGCTTATCCACGGCCCCATAGGTACCGATCATGCCCCGTTCGCAGTACTGCTCGAACCCTTTGAGGCAGCTGTCACATTCACGGCACGAGTCGACCATGCAGCCAACCCCTACGGCGTCTCCGGGAGCAAAGGAGCTGACCTTCGAACCGACAGCACTGACAGTGCCCACGATTTCATGCCCCGGCGTCAGAGAATAGGTGTTGGAACCCCATTCGCCCCGGACCGAATGCACATCGGAGTGGCAAAGGCCGCAGAAGTCGATGGAAATTTCCACATCGGTGGGACCGGGTTCACGCCGGTCCAGGGCCGTGGCGGCAAAACCACTGGTGGGAGAATCGGATGCATAGGCCTTAGTTATACTCATCCGTTTACTTTATCGCGGGATTCTGGGAGCTGCCGGTCCACCACCTGGGCGCCGGCTGCTGGCCCGGTGGCTACGGGCAGTTCCGGGTGATTGGACCAGGCAGAGAAGGATCCGGGAAAGAGCGCTGCCCGAATGCCCGCGACTTCCAGGGCCGCGATTTCGTGTGCAGCCGTGATCCCGGAACCGCAGTAAACGGCAACGGCAGACGACGGCGTGACGCCCAATGCGGCGAACCGCACGGTCAGCTCCGCGGCCGGAAGGAAGCGGTTGTCAGCTGCCAGATTGGCTGACGTCGGGGCGCTCAGCGCTCCCGGAACATGACCAGCCCGCGGATCCATGGGTTCCGTCTCGCCCCGGTACCGCTCACCGGCCCGGGCATCGAGCAGGATGCCCGATGACGGCCACCGACGCACGTCGTCAAGCCCCGTTACAGCTGTGTCCGCGCCCACCGTTGGCATCCGGCCCGAGGCGAGCTGGACGTCGCCTCTGGGTGGCCTCTCGTCGCCGTCGGCTATCGGATAGTCTGCGGCACGCCAGGCACCCAAACCGCCGTCCAGCAGCGCTACCCGGTCAAAGCCGCCGTCGCGCAGCAGCCACCACAAGCGCGCCGCAGCCATGTTGCCGCCGTCGTCGTATGCCACCACCGTGTCCCCGGTATTGATCCCCCAGCCTCGCGCTGCCTCCGTGAGGGCGGCCGGCTCCGGCAGCGGGTGCCTGCCCTGCTGCGCGGTGCCATGCCCGGCAAGCTCCGTTTCCAGATCCACAAAAACCGCACCCGGGATATGCCCGCGGGTATAGGATTCGTGGCCATGCGGACCCCCCAGCGTCCAGCGGACGTCCAGCAGCACCGTCCTCGCGCCGGCCTGCATCCGTTCCCACAGCGCGGCTGCATCGATCAGGGTCTTCACGGCGTCTCCCTTCATCATCACTTAGAGCCAGTTCTTGCGTTTAAACACCGTATACAGGAGTACTGACAGCGCAAGCATCACGACCACGGCCACCGCCACTCCCCATTGCGTGCCGACGCCCGGATATGGCACATTCATGCCATAGAAACCAGTGATCGCCGTGGGGACCGCAACAATGGCAGCCCAGCTGGTCACTTTTTTCATGATGATGTTCATGTTGTTGCTTTGAATGGTCAGGTAGGTCTGCAGCACGTTGTTGACCATGTCGCGGGCCGATTCGGTCCAGTCCACCGCACGGAGCACGTGATCATAGACGTCCTGGAAATACGGCAGCAATTCCGTGTTGACTGCGCCCTGAGCATTCTGCGGGGCGGATGCGTGGCGCAGCACGGCGCTGAGCACCTCCCGCATGGGTACCAGCACCCGGCGCAGAACAGTCAGCTCCTTGTGCAGCCGAAAGCTGCGCAATTGGATGTCCTGTGGGCGGCGGGCAAAAAGCAGCGAGCCCAGATCATCGGCAGAGCCGTCAAGGGCCTCTGCCGCCTCAAGCTGCCGGTCCACCAGGTAGTCCAGCAGGCTGTACACCAAAAATCCTGATCCTCTGTGGCAAATATCGGCATTTTGGTCCGCGCGGGTTAAAACCTCTTCGGCGTCAAACCCACCGCCGCCGGGCACCACCACCACCATATTGTCGGTAATGAAAGCGGAAACTTCGGTGGTTCGCAGCCGCAGGTCGGCGGCCTGGCCGGGGTCACCATCCGGGTCCTCCCCCGCGTCCTCATCCGGACCACGTCCCAGCGCCGAAGGCGACGCTGCGCCTGCATTTTTGCGGGATTCCCCGTCCTCGCAGGCCTCGCGGGGCTCCCCGTCCTCCCGGACCGCGCGAACCTCGGTGGCGTACGCGTTAAGGAAGAACCGGTCCCCGTACGTCTCCAATTTGGGCCGCTGCCGCGCCCCCAGCACGTCCTCAACGGCCAGTTTGTGGAAGCCCAACTGATCCCGCAGCGCCTCGATCGTCTCCGGATCTGGGGAATCCAGATCAACCCAGATCGTCGCGTTCTGGTCCTTTGCAAGCCAGCCAAGCTGATCCACCTTAACCTTTTCATTCGTAACCCGGCCGTTGCGGTACACCCTGATTCGTAGCATTGCCTTACTCTAGCCAGCATTCAGCAGCCCACAGTGGGTTGCCGGCTGCCGCTCGGCTGCCCCGCCCGTACCATGCCCGTGCCCAGCCCGTGCCTAGCCTGTGCCCCGCCCGTGCCCCGCCCGGGCCTCAATACCGGCCGCTAAACACGCCCGTGCCTTGAAGTCTGGCTCGAAGGCCGTGCAGGAAAAAGTGTGCAATAAGCTGGCCAGTATGTATACCGTCAGCGATACTTCCGCGCGCGCCTGGGCGGATGACGCCCTCCGCCGCATTATGGCCGAAAACAACCGCTCCGCCGATACACACCTTTACGCGGTACCCTTGCCGGAGTCTTGGGGCGTTCAGCTCTACCTCAAAGATGAGTCAACGCATCATTCCGGCAGCCTCAAGCACCGCCTGGCCCGCTCCCTGTTCCTGTTTGGCCTGGTCAACGGCTGGATCCAAGAGGGAACCACCATCGTGGAGGCAAGTTCCGGCAGCACCGCCGTCTCCGAGGCCTATTTCGCGCGGATGCTGGGCCTGCCCTTTATCGCCGTCATGGCGAGCACCACCAGCCCGGAGAAGACCGCCCTGATCGAGCAATCCGGAGGCCGCTGCCACTTCGTGGAGCGTGCCGACCAGGTCTACAGCGTCGCTGCCGGACTGGCCGCCGAGTGTGGTGGCCACTACATGGACCAATTCACCTACGCGGAACGGGCCACCGACTGGCGCGGCAACAATAACATCGCGGAATCCATCTTCGGCCAGCTTGCCCTGGAGGAGCATCCGGTCCCGCGCTGGATCGTTGTCGGCGCCGGCACCGGGGGCACCAGCGCCACCGTCGGGCGCTACCTGCGCTACAGCCGCCACGCAACATCGCTGGCAGTCGTTGATCCGGAGAACTCCGCGTTCTACCCCGCGTGGAAGACCGGCGACGCCCAGCACACCACCGGGATGCCCTCCCGCATTGAAGGCATCGGCAGGTCCCGGATGGAACCGAGCTTTGTCCCCTCAGTGATCGACCACATGATCCAGGTCCCGGACGCCGCATCGGTCGCCGCCATGGTGCACCTGCGCAAGCTCACCGGTCTATTCGCCGGTCCCTCGACCGGGACCAATCTCTGGGGCGTCTGGCAGCTGATCGCCCAGATGATCGCCAACGGCGAGCGCGGCAGCGTCGTGTCCCTGATGTGCGACGGCGGCGAACGGTATGCAGGCAGCTACAACAATCCCGAGTGGCTGGCAGAGAAAGGTCTTGAACCCGGCGCCCACACCGCCACCATCGAACGCTTCTTCAAAACCGGCCGTTGGGATGACTGACGGACTCCCTGTCACCCCGTGTCGTTCCTCGGTTCTCCACTTCGCGCATCCTGTCCCGCACTCCCCCGGAAACTAGTGGTTTTTTGGCAGTCAACAGAGACTGTTGGAATGAGGGTCCTGACATTCTCTTGGCCGCCGGTTCGAGTCCGGCCCGGGGCACCCAACATGCCGCTGACCTTCGGTTTTACTGTTTCCACCAGTGACGCGTAAGTAGCCAAATCACGTTTTACTCACGTTTTTGAACGAAAAGTTGGTCACGTTTTTGCCCTGTGCAGGGCCAATTAAAAGGCCGGTTGGGGTCACGATTTTCAACTGGTGGGCAGGAAATCCGCGGTAATCCGCCGTTTTCCCGGGACCGAACTGTTTGGGGGCCGTGGCTGTCAACTATTGGCCCTCCGATCGTCCTAGCTCGCGGCACTGAGAACCTTGAGTGAGCCGGAATTCTGTTTGCAATACTGCAGGAAGAACCTCCGCGGAAGCGTTGGCCCCACCTCACGTCATTCGACAGTTATTCCTCACACCAGCCCAACGAACCGCGTCGCCATGCCCAGGGCAGCAGCCCGGGGGTAAGGAGAGTTCAGCGGGGCGTTAGTGAATCGCTTTCAGGAATGGTTCGATCCGCCGCTCTCCCGTCGGGGTGCCGACGGCATCGACTTTCAGTGATTCGAGGAAGAACCTTGTGAGATTGCTCAGGCGCAAAGAACTTCGATCGGCCGCCCATTGGAGTGGTCGCACGATCGCCGGCCGGAGGCGCAGAATGCGCTGACGGCGACCTGCGACCCTGAACGCAAGTTCTGCAAGTTCGCGGTAGCTGAGGATGTCGGGGCCGCCGACGTCCCAGCTCATCGACGGTTCGCCAAGATGTTCGACGATGAATTCGGCGAGATCAGCGCCATGGATGGGGTTGATTTTCGCGGTGCCGTCGCCGAGGGTGAATCCGAACCCTCGCCTCGCCATAAGCAGGAAATCGGTAACATCCGAGAAGTAACCGGAGGGGTTGACGATCTGAGCTGCTACACGGCTGCGGCACAGCGTTTCCGAGAATGCGTGCTTGGAACGCATGGTCAGGGACGTGCCGCTCTCGCAGTGCAAGACGTTGACGTAGAGGAAGGATGCTGCCCCGTGGCGCTCTGCGTCCTCGAGTAAACGCAGGTTGCCGAGGAAGTCGATATCCCACGGACTCGCGTTCTGCCGGGTGACTCCCAGAGCGGAGACGACGCGGTCGGCGCCCTGGCAGGCATCCATGAGCGTCGAGGAATCCGTGTAGTCAACGATTCTCCACTCGGCAACATGGCCACGCAACGACGGCGCACCGAACGCACCCTTGGCTTCCGCCCGATCCCTCGAACGGACCAGCGCACGCACCCGATAACCTCGCAAGTCCAGCGCCTCGACGACATGTCGTCCGACGTAGCCGGTGGCACCCGCAACAACGATCGTCTCGCTCATAGATCTCACCTTTCACGTATCAACTGGTGCGCGATTTAATTCTGCGCTTCAGGAAATGGCTCGTCCATCCACCGACTTCCTCTTCACCCCTATGGCCAACACTGGATGGGACACTGAAACTAATCTGGTGTGCTGAAGTCTCGCATCGGTGGTGTTCCACAAGGGAACCTCTACCGGGCTGCAAGGCGGATACGGACCGGTGAGTGTGGGTGAAAGCTTGAGAGGGTGGAACTCTAGTGCGCCGGTCAGAGTATTGCGGTCAGTACTCCGCCGTCAGCGCGCACGGCAGTTCCGTTTGTCGCGGAGGAGAGGGGGCTTGAGAGATACACGGCGAGGTTCGCGATTTCGGCGGGCTCGATGAAGCGCTCAAGGAGAGATGTCTGATTGCCACCAATGATCATTGCTTTCATCTCATCCGCTGACATTCGCTGCGACTCCGCAATGTCATGGATGGTACCGGCAACGCCGTCGGAGTAGGTCGGGCCGCCGAGGATCGTGTTGACCGTCACATCGGTTCCACGGGTGAGTTTGGCGAGACCGTTGCTCAAGGCGAGCATCCCTGCTTTCGTCACGCCGTAGTGCGTCATGTCAGCGGGTACGTTTACGCCTGATTCGCTGCCTACGAAAATGATCCGACCCCAGCCAGCATCGATCATCCCGGGTAGTAGCTCTCTGGAGAGCCGGACTCCGCTCATCACGTTTACCGCGAAATAACGAGACCAGTCATCGTCAGATATTTCAGTGAAGGGCTTTAGCCCGAAGAGACCGACGTTATTGACAAGGATGTCGACGGCCCCGAGCGTGCTGAGCAGGCTCTGCACCGCTGAGGCGTCTGTGAAGTCCGCCGCAATGCCGGTAACTACTCCGCCAGATACTTCGGCTTGAAGGTTCTTCACCGATTGCTGTAGGCGGCTGGCGTCGCGGCCGTTGATTACCACCTCGGCCCCTTCTTGGAGGAGCGCCTTTGCGATCGAGTACCCAATCCCTTGCGTTGACCCGCTTATAAAGGCGCGTTTGGTTGACAGCTGCATGTCCATGGTCGTTTTAACCTCTCATTATTACTTGCTCAGTCAAGTAAGAATAGTCAAAGTTGTTTGCCCAGTCAAGTAAACAGGTAACCTGTATACATGACTTATTCCAGCGTCCCAAACCTCCTCAAGGGAGATAACCTCACGTCGTGGGCAGCTCTTGCGACGGTATTGGAATGGCTGCCTGCCGCACTCGATGCGCCTTTGGTTCGTGATTTCGACCTCACGCACTTCGAGTACGGAATCCTCTTCGCCTTGGCTGACGCGCCGAACCAGACGCTGGGGATGACTGTCCTGGCCGGCTATGCCAATAGCTCGCTTTCTAGGCTCTCTCGAGCAGTATCGCGGATTGAGGGTCGCGGTTGGGTGCAGCGCAGTCGTGACCCATTGGATGGGCGGTCGACCTTGGCCTCCCTGACCGAGGCCGGGCTTGCGATGGTCGAAAAGGCCACTCCCGTGCATTCTCGGACCGTCACGAAATTAGTCTTAGAGCCTCTCACGACCGCCCAACGGGGTCAGCTGCGCGATATCAGTCTTCGGATCCAACACGCGATTCGGGAGCAGGAGAGTTGGCGGACAATAAGCACCCACTCTTCCGACACTGACTAACCTCGATATTTCATCGGCACGGGCACGGGTCGCTGGATCTCGAAAATATAAATAAGTTCTGCCGGAACGCCATTGCATTAAGGCTTGAGACCATGTCCATGCTTAAATGAAGCCAAAAACCTGATGCATGTTGGAGAAGAAGAACTCAAATGCATATCGAATCACCTTAAAATAGGTGTTGCTTCGATCGATAGAATCCCGCGGACCCTATATGGGACGGATCTTGCCACGGTTTCAGTCGTTGGGCACGGTAGGATCGATCCCTGTCAGCGAGTACGGTCCCAGACGAAACTGCTCGGGCTCCGGTTGCACCGGCAGCTCTGGGGCTCACCCGCACCTGACAATCGAAAATTTAGCCGATTTGGATGCGTTCGTCGCCGAGCTCGACTTCGATGCGCAACGTGCCACCGATGGCTTCAACATATTTGCGCAGCGTGTCGACCTGGGCACCGTCGACGTCACCGTGCTCAATCCGGGACACCCGGTTCTGCGTGACCTGCAGACGACCGGCGAGCTGGACCTGCGTCAGCTCGAATGCCTCGCGCAGTTCACGCAGGCGGTAGGCGCGGACTTCATCGAGCATGCGCTTCTTATGTTCCTCCACGACCACCCGGTCAACGGGACGCTTCGCCAGCATCTCCTCCATGGACATTGCCATCACGGTTCTCCCTTCAAAGTATTCAAGTGGCCGTCGAATAGGTCATCAGCGATCGGAATGTTTTTCATGTACCACTTTGACCAGTTCCCGGCCTTGTCCCCGGCCACGAGCAAGATCGCCTGGCGCTGCGGATCAAAGGCAAACAACACCCGCAGCTCCGACCGGCCACTGGACCCTGGCCGTAGTTCCTTCATGTTCTTGTGTCGCGACCGCACCACCGTGTCCACCAAAGGTCGGCCAAGCTGCGGCCCGCGCCAACACCTAAGGCATATAACTCAAGGGTTGTAACAAGCCGGTGCCCTCCTCGACTTGTTGGACCCCTAGCAAACCAAACGCTCGCACTTTCTCGTGTCCCGCAGTCATTCAAAGGTTCGCAGTTTGGCTCAGGAAAATCATCCATATTCAGGCCCGGAGAGATGGATAGTTAGCGCAAATAGCCACCAATTTAAGGTAGGTAATGCTCCAATCGCCTAACAAAAGGTCACCCATTTGCAAGTTTCACAACCGCAGCTGGCCGTTTGCCGGCCGGACCAAAATCACCCCCCGAACAACGAAGTGCATTGACACACGACATCCGTCATTTCACACCCGGTGGCATGCCGTCCACGATGTCGACGAACCTGCAAACGCCATCAAACGGCAGCTCCGGCGCTACGCTGAAGAGCCTCGTCACGTTTTACTCACGTTTTTGAACGAAAACCAACGCCAATTGTTGGCATGCCAAAGGGACCCCGTCGTCCTGGAATCCCCCCGAAAGTACACGGTTTTTTACGGACAACGAAGACTGTTGGCATGAGAGTCCTGAGTTTCTCTTGGTCGTGGGTCCACTTCCGCCCGAAGCACAACCTGCCACCTCGATGTACCCGCGCGCCTGAGCCTACGGGTACGAAACCACGCCATGACTTTCGCGTCCCAGACCGCCTGGCTGCGCGTGGCCAGGCCCTCCCCCGTGCAGTCGCCAAGCCTAGCGGCTGCTCACCTGCCCGAACTGCTTCGCGATTGGCGCGAGCAGGAGCGGGCGGGCGGCATACCACCCAGCCGCAGTGATAGCGATTGCGGCCGCGAAGAGCCAGAACCCCACCCAGTTCACCAGGTCGGTGCCGCCGAACATGTGGTTCAAGTTGCGCAGTGCACCCGTGGCAAAGACCAGGAACACGTGGATGAGGATGAACAGCACGAAAAACAACATTGTCGGAAAATGAATCGCGCGCGCGACCTCCACCGGGTAGATCTTATTCACCGTCTTCGCGTTCTTCGGCCAGAACTCGCTCATGCGCACACCCGTGATCGCCGCGAGCGGGGCCGCAATGAAGACCACGATGAAGTACATAATCTGCTGCAGGCTGTTGTAGTTCACCCAGCCGCTCTCCACGGGCCAGTCCAGCGTCATGTATTGCAGGAGCGCGGAGAGCGCGTTCGGAACCGCCTCCCAACTGGTCGGTACGATTCGTATCCAGTGACCGGATGCGAACAACAGCAGCACAAAGATGAATCCGGTGACCAACCACAGAATGTCCAGCGACTGATGCAGCCACAGGTTGATGCTGATTTTCTTGCCACCGCGCTTCGGCGTCCAGAACGCTGGCGGCTTCTGCTGACTGCGCACCTGATAGCCGGAGCGGATTATAAGCACGATCAGAAAGATGTTCATGAAATGTGCCCACTGCGCCCACCATGGGAAGCCGGACTGGGTCGTATCGGGCAGCTGATACGACCCTGGGTACCGCTGGAGGAACTCTGGCACGCCCGGCAGTGTCGTCACACCCCGCGCGGCGAGCACAAGAATCCCTGCTGCAGCGACAGCGCCGACCGCGAGCAGCGCGACCAACTTGATCCACTGGGTCACGGTCCGCGAACGGTAGAGCTTCGCCTCGGCTGTGGCCTTCGCTGGCATGTCTGTGACAACCGCTTTGGCAGGAGCCAGTGCTGGAGGCACGACGGCGGCACGCAGTGCGGGTGCCTCACTCACCACAGCCGGTGCTTCGGGAGCGGCAAAAGCTGGCACCGCGGCTTCGGACATCACCGCAGAAGGCGCTGCAGCAACAGCTTCAGTGGCTGCCTGGGCAAGAGACGCTGGCATAACCGCGGGCGTGAATCCTTCCGGCGGCCACGGTCCGCCACCGGCGGTACGGGGAAGCCCGCGGCGAAGCGGGACGCTTCCCATTGTCTGTGTGGTGGGTGGCGTCATTGGAGCCGCCGCAGGTGCCGTCGTTGCAGACACGGATGCGGTGGTTGGAGCCGCCGCAAGTGCCGTCGTTGCAGACCCGGATTGCGCAGGAACACCTGGATTTGGGGTTGGCGTTGCTGCTGAGGCCGGCGATTCCGGCAGAGTCAGTAATACCGACACCTCACCCGCTGGCGGCCAAGGCTCTCCGCCCGGCACGCGGGGCAGGCCCCGGCGAAGCTGCAGCGTCAGCCTGACGCTTTCGTTCACCGTCGGCGCGGACACCGCCGCGGCGGGTACCGTCTCCTGACTGGCAGCAGGGGCGGGCTCAACGGTGGCGGTAGCAGCAGCAACCGGGGCGGAAGCAGCAGCAGCGGTTGGCGCAGCGGGGGCAGAGGGTGGCCCGTCAGCTACCGGTACCACCCTGGAATCAGCCGCCGACGGGTTTCCCGCCTCTTCCGCGACAATGCGTGCGGGCGCCTGGCCTGCTGCAGGCCAGGGGGCACCGCCCTCGACGCGCGGCAGGCCCCGCCGAACCGATGGAGATAGAGGTACCATCACTGCTTCTTCCGAGCCTCGAGTGCGCTGATCAGCTGGGGTACCACCTTGAAGAGATCGCCGACCACACCAAAGTCGGCGATCTCAAAGATCGGTGCGTCGGCATCCTTGTTGACGGCGACGATCATCTTCGAGGTCTGCATGCCGGCCCGATGCTGGATCGCACCGGAGATGCCCAGCGCGACATACAACTGTGATGATACGGAAACCCCGGTCTGGCCGACCTGATGCGACTGCGGGACGTAGCCCGCATCCACCGCGGCACGCGAGGCGCCAACGGCAGCGCCGAGTGTATCGGCGAGCTGTCCAACGAGTGCGAACTGTTCCTCCGACCCGAAGCCTCGGCCACCTGCGACAACCTTCGCGGCACCACGCAGTTCCGGCCGCGAGGAGGCTCCGACTTCCTCCTCGAAGGAGTCGATCCGTGCAGCCGGCTTCTCGGAGGGCGTCACTGCCAGGGTCTCTGATTCCTCGGGCTGAGCCGTGGCACGGGCATCGATGGAGCCCTAGCGAACGGTTATCACCGGCGCCCCAAACGTGGATGTCGACGTGACGTTGTAGGCACCGCCGTAGACGGAGTGGTGTGCCACGACGCCCTCTTCATCACGCGCCAGCCCGATCGCATCGGCACAAATCGCTGCACGTGACCGAGCAGCGTAACGGCCAGCAAGGTCGCGCCCGTCCAAAGAATGTGAAATCAGGATCGCGTCTGGCCGGACCCGCTCCACAGCGGCGGTAAGCGCATCAACGCTCGGCACGCCGAGGACTGAAGGATCGGCAGTCTCGGCGATAAGTACGCGCGCAGCACCAAGGACAGCGACCTTCGCGGCGGCGGCGGTTCCGGCGCCGGGTGGGGCTAGTACCAGGGCAACCGGCGTGCCAACTGCAGCGGCAGCACCGAGGAGTCCGGCCGCAGCCTTCTCGAGCCCACCGGAGCCTTGGACTTCTACGACAACCAGGATTGCATCACGAGGGAATTCAGTCATGTCGTTGCCCCTTACGCCAGTCGGTTCTCTACCAGGAAGTCAGCGAGCTTTTCGCCAGCATCACCCTCGTCAATGATCTTCACGCCCGCCGCACGCGGGGGCTTCTCTGCAACCGTGAGCATGATCGAACTCGCCGCCTCCGGATCGTCGGCGATGATCCCTAGGTCTGAGAGGGTAAGCACCTCAAGGGGCTTCTTCTTTGCGGCCATGATTCCCTTGAAGTTCGGGAAGCGCCCGCTGGGAAGCGCCTCGGTTATGGAGATCACTGCGGGCAGGTTCGCTGATACCTGCTGCACGCCGGATTCAACCGGCCTGGAGCCAGAAACCACGCCGTCGCTGATTTCTACCGAGCTGAGACCGGTAGCATGCGGTACGTCGAGCAATTCCGCAAGCATCGCGGGAATCATGCCGCCGGATCCATCGGTGGAGACGTTGCCGGTGATCACAAGGTCAAAGTCGTGGCGGCGAATCGCTGCGGCGAGGGTTCCAGCCGTCAGCCCAAGGTCCGCTCCCCTAAGCCCCTGGTCCGAGACGTGGATAGCGCACCCCGCGCCCATCGCAAGCCCCTTGCGTATCGTTGGCGTTGCACTCTCTGGGGCCAAGGTGAGAATTGCGACCTCGGTACCCTCGTTTGCGTCGGCGTACGTGAGTGCCAGCTCCAAAGCTCGCTCACCAATTTCATCAACGACTGCCTCGCTGGCTTCTCGATCGGCGAGGCCTGTTTCGAGGTTCAGCTTTCGGTCCCCGTACGTGTCGGGGACCACTTTTACAAGGACGACAATCTTCATAGATGGCTCTTCCTGTGGCGGGCATGTCTCCCTAAAGGAGACATCCAGAATCCCCATCGAGTCTACGGAAGTGCTGCCCGTCCTGGCTGACAAAGCCCGTGTCGTGCAGGCAAGTGCGGGCTCGGGCCGATCAGCCCCGGCGCCCGGCCTGACTGTGAGCGGAGCTCAAAGACGAACCGCTTCCATTCAAAGATGTCGCGGGTGCGCGGCGCTCATCTGTACTTTGACGCCGTCGGGCCACGATGAAGAAGTCCCGCGCCATACGGTTGTCGGACGTCACTCCAGGATTTGTGTGACTTCCTTGGTCGCAAGAATCTGCGTTCGCGGCTCACCGCCGAGCGCGGGTCCGGCGGCACCGGAGCTCCAGACCTGTTTCATTGAGGCTAGGAGCCGTTCTGCTTGGGTGACCGTCTCGAATTCCAGATCGATCAACACATAACGCGGGTTGTCGACGGGCTGGTAGATGGAGTATTGCTGTACTCCTGCTGTGCCTCGGCCTGCCGGGTCCCGGTCAAACGCGGCCTTCCATGTGGCGAAATCTTCAGTGGGATGTTCAATCCGAAGAATAGGCATGATCCTTACTTTCTCCAGTGGGTGTTCTCTGAGCGTAAGTGTGGTCGCGGACAGAAAACATCCCAGCCCTCTGGGATGTTTTCAACGGTGAGCGGCCGCAATCTCAACGCGCGAGCCGGGGTTTTGTTGGGCGTACTGTCGAGACATGGCCAGAGAGCTTACACGCGCCAACGTTCTTGAGCGGATCGAGTCCCTCAGTGGGGCGGCTTCGGATGCCAGGAAGTTTCGCACCGACGTACTACGCGAACTGCATCGTGCGGTTGGCTTTGACGCGCACGTGTGGCTGCTCACTGATCCGGTGACGACTGTCGGTTCCGACCCGCATGCGGATGTTCCGGCGTTCGGTCAGCTGCCTTCCCTAATTAAGTTCAAGTACCTGACTGCGGTTAATCGATGGAGTGATTTGATTGCGCGCAGGGTGCAGGTTGCCTCCCTTGTCGAGGCTACGGGCGCAGATCTGGCGAGGAGCCTTCTCTGGAGGGAAGTTCTCCACGACTACGGGGTGAAGGACGTCGCATCGATAGTCATGGCCGATCGTTACGGTTGCTGGGGGTTTCTCGACCTATGGCGCAGGGGCGCCCCGAACGCGTTCGATGACGATGAGCTTACGTTTCTTCGGCAGCTCGCGCCGGTGCTGACGCGTGGGCTTCGTGTGCGTCAGTCGGTCACCTTTTCGACAGTACCGTCGGCCCGTCGCCGCGACAGCGGACCCGTCGTACTTGTCCTGAGTGAGAACCTCGAGGTGGTCAGCCAGACCGGTGCGGCGGAAGAATGGCTTCGCACGCTCTTGCCGGCTGCCAGTGATTTCCCGCCGGTGCCGGCGAGCGTTTATAACGCGGCAGCTCAGCTACTTGCGGTCGAACAAAAGGTCGATTCACATGAGGCCCGCGCTCGTGTGCATCTCACCGACGGCACGTGGATCACCGTTCGTGCAGCGAGAATGGGTTCGCAGATCGCAGTGTCGCTTGAGGCGAGCTCGCCCGAGGAACGTCTTGAGGTCTTCGCCCTGGCACACGGTATGAGCGCGCGCGAGGCAGAACTTCTGGCCATGCTGGCAGACGGGAGCGACACGAAACTGATTGCCCAGCGAATGTTCCTGTCCGAACTAACCGTGCAGGATCACCTCAAGTCCATCTTCGCAAAGTCGCAGACGCACAATCGCCGATCACTTCTCGCCCAGATCGTCGGCACCCGCGCGGGCTAAAGATCGACGAATGACCCCGACAGGCTGGGTCCATCCAGTGAATGGCGGCGTTTATGGTTTGGCTAGCTGGACGTGGCCCGTAGTACGCGAAACGCAAGCTGGCTCCGTGGTGAACAGAGCTCAACCTGATCGGCTATCAAGGGCCGCGGAGGTAGCAACAGGTGCGGACCCGAGAGCAAAGCAAAACTTGCCTAACGGGCTTCTGCGTCAATCTCAGCTCGCCGGGCCTGGACGATACGCCGCACGACGGCGTCCGCCAGTTGATGCTCCGCAGAATAGTGGATGGTTCCGCTAGTCGTTTCGAGATCAGCCATCACTTCAGCCACCGTTGTCATGGTCGGCTGGCCCACCTCGCATTGCCGTACAGCACACGGAAGGTTCAGCCTATTCGGAACGCACTTCGAGCCAGCGGACGAGCCGGCCGTATCGATCCAGCAAAAGTCAGACCCGCGCCCGTGGGGGCGACGACGGATGCGAATACCTACGGTAGTTGCAGCGACTTCACTGCAGGCATCGCGGTGACGTGCGACGCCGGAGCAGCTATTCTGGCCACCGCCTGCCTTTGCGCCGTACGGAACTCCCCTGACATCGCCGCCCGGGTCGGCGTTGGCTGCCGGTACAGACAGTGCGCGCCAACGTCCAATTTTCGTTCCATCGGCCCGTGGGCAAGTATGGCTGTATGAACAGTACGATAACACCCCTCAGAAAGTCCGCCGTGAGTGCCTTTTCCGGCATCACCATGGCAGCGCTGGGATTGTCGCTGGCCGGGTGCTCCACGACTGAAACCGCTGCCCCCGCCGAATCACCCAGCGCCGTTTCGCCGGTCCAAAAGCCGTTATCCGCGGAGGCCACCACTGACGTCACGACCACCCCAAGCACGGACCCCACGCCGTCGACGGTACCGGTGGGACGCCTGGTGAGCCTTCATGTTGAGGGCGCCCATGCCAATGCACTCGTGAAGACCCTCGTAGTGACAGGCGACGGCAAAGAAAACGGCGGAGACATGCAGGATGTGAAGCTGCCTTTCGACCAAGAACTCACGCTGCCCGCCGACGCCTCCTTCACGAAGGTCCTGGTGCTGGGCAAATATGCCTCCGGCGCCACCGGCGAGATCTCCTGCACCGTCACGATCGACGGCAGGCAAGTTGCCAGCCAGTCGTCCGGCAACCACCGGCCCGCGGAGTGCCTGTTCGTGGAGAAGAGCTCCACATAGCATTCAGTTGGCGGATCTCTGCCAATGGTTCCGGCCGTCCGCGCACTGTCTTGCCTCCGCGCGCGTGGTCAGGCGCCCAGACGTCCCCCTGCCCAGTGGCCGCTGCACTGGTGGGGCCTGCGGCGCCGGCCAGGTCAGTCACGAGCGGCGCCACCGCCAGCGAGCTGACTCGTTGTGCATTGTCCCCATCGAAGGCACGACCCCTGCCCCGACCACTGTCTACTCGTGCCTGACCTGGGCCAAGGTCACCCTGCATCCCTCGCCGTGAGCGAAACCACCTGGTCAGACGGTTCATAGCCGCCAAAGTCTCACTACCCCGCTTTATGACTCAGTTTCTCAGAGCTGGACGCTTTCGCCGGATGCGAGGTGACGGAATTCAGTGCCGTAGTTGGCTCCGACTTTGGCCACATGTCCTTCGGAAAAGCTCAACCCCTGCTCGTTCAGCAGTGCGTCGTGAATCTGGAACGCTTTCGGGGCCCGTACGGAGATGACGAAGTCAATGACCTCCGCCGTCTTGGACCACGGCGCGTGGATGGGGACCAGCAGGGTCTGTACTTGGACGCCGTCGGGCACTGTGAAGGAATCCCCCGGGTGGTAGACATCCCCGTCCACCAAAAAACCAATGTTGGCAACGATGGGAACCAGTTGGTGGATCAGCGCGTGCTGACTGCCAAAGGTGCGAATCGCGAAGCCCGCCGCAGAAAAGTCCGCACCGGGTGCAACCTCGTGCACCCGGGCTGCCGCTTCGGGCACTTTCTTTCGCAGCTCCTCTGCGATACCCGCGAGGGTATGGAGCACCAAGTCGGAGTTTGCCCTCAGCGCCGCCGCGACCGCGTCGGAGTCGAGGTGATCCGCGTGCTCATGCGTGATGAGAATTGCCCCGGCCCCGGACAGCGCCGTTTCTGTTTCGGAGAAGATTCCGGGATCGATCACCAGGACGTGGCCGTCTTTTTCCAACCGGACACAGGCATGCGTGTACTTCGTCAGCTTCATGCCCTCAGCCTACGTCCGGGGTGCGCGTGCACCAAGGGATGCTGCAAGAGCTGCACACCACGGGCGAAGGGCCGTCAGCTGCTTAATCGTGCACTGATAATCTGGAGGGGCGGAGCGGATAACCCCGCAAGGAAGTGAGCAGCAGCAATGTCCGAGGTAAGAACGTCCGAGGCAGCGACCCCTGAAGCGGCATCGGCCGCCGAGGGCACGCCGGTGGCCGATGCCGGCGGTGAGCAGTCGCGTCCCGGCAGGGAGCAGCGCGTCACGAAGCAACGTGTGGCGGTCAGTTCGGCGTTGGATCAGCTGGACGACTTCGTCAGTACCCAAGAGCTACACCGGAGCCTGCAAGGGGATGGGTCATCAGTGGCGCTGGCCACGGTGTACCGGATCCTGCAGTCCATGGCGGAGGACGGTCTGGTTGATGTCCTGCGCAATGCCGACGGTGAGGCGGTTTACCGCCGCTGTTCGGTCGCGGCGCATCACCATCACCTGCTGTGCCGCAGTTGCGGAAAAGCCGTGGAGATCGAGGCGCCCGAGGTGGAGAGTTGGGCGGCCACAACGGCCGCTGCGCATGGTTTCACCGAGGTCCAGCACACCGTGGAGATTGTCGGCCTCTGCCCCGAATGCTCGGCTCGGGCCACGCGGACGTGATCCGGGAGCACAGCTGGCTGCTACGGAACGGGAAGTTCACTGACGGCGATGCGCCCGGCCAACTCCTGGCGCACAATCCGCCCGTTGCGGCCGCGCTTGCGCCTGAAGGCGCCGATTCCGCGGCAGCTGACGTAAACCAAAAATGACAGCGTGGTGACATAGGGGCTGACCGGGATCCGGCCGCCCAACGCCAGCAAGATCCCGCCCACTGTGGACAGCATGGCGAATCCGATGCTCAGCAGCACCACGAGCTTGGGCGAGGACGTCACCTGCAGCGCCGCCGCTGCGGGGGTGATGAGCAGCGCCAGCACCAGCAGCGCCCCGACCACCTGGATGGACAGCGCCACGGAGATGCCCAGCAGGAACATGAACACCAAGGACAGCATGCGGACCGGTACCCCGCGGGCGGAGGCGATTTCCGGATCTGCGCTGGCGAAGGTGAGCGGGCGCCAGAGGATGAGCAGGCCGGCAATGACGACGACTGCGGCGCCGGCCAGCATGGACAGCGCCGTTGAATCTACCGCCACTATCTGACCCGTCAAGAGCCCGAATTTGTTCGCCGCCCGGCCCTGGTACAGCGCCAGGAATAGAATTCCCAGACCCAGGCCAAACGGCATGATCACACCGATGACGGAGTTCTTGTCCCGCGCCCGCACGCCCATCACTCCGAGCACCAGCGCGGCCAGCACCGAACCGACCAGAGACCCCAGAATGACGTCCGCACCCACCAACAAGGCAAAGGCGGCACCGGCAAAGGACAGTTCAGCAATACCGTGCACGGCGAACGCCAGATCGCGCATCATCACAAAGGTGCCGATCAGCCCGCCGACGAGTCCCAAGATGGCTCCGGCCAGAATGGAGTCACGAAACAGCGGCAGGAGTTCTCCGTAGTTCTGGAAGTTGAAAACCGCATCCATGAAGTCCTGGAAGGTCATCAGTGCCCTCCCGTTGCGTGCCCGTGGGTCGTGGCATCCGGCAGTCCGACGACGACGATGCGCCCGTTGGCGTGCAGCACCTCAACATGGGTGCCGTACAGGTCCGAAAGCACCTCGGTGGTCATCACCACGTCCGGTGCACCGATGCGGAATTTTCCGTCGGCCAGATAGAGCACGCGGTCCACATACTCAATGATCGGATTGATCTCGTGGGTGACGAAAACCACCGCGCTGCCGTGGTCCCGGGACTGATCACTGATCAGCTTGCTGACAGCTTGCTGATGATGCAGATCCAAGGAGAGCAGGGCCTCGTCGCAGAGTAAGACCTCCGGATCCGTGGCCAGGGCCTGGGCTACCCGAAGGCGCTGCTGCTCGCCGCCGGACAGCAGCCCGACGGGCACGTTGGCGTAATCGGCTGCGCCAACCCGGTCCAGCAGTTCATCGACACGACGTCGATGCCGGCGCAGGCCCAACCGCACTCCCCAGCGGTGTCCATCCACCCCGAGACCGACAAGATCACGGGCGCGCAGCGGAGTATCCGCGGCGAAGCCCTTTTGCTGAGGAATGTAGCCAATGTGCTTGCTTCCCCGGCGCGGCGCCTCGCCGCCTAACCGAACGCTTCCGCCGGTGAGGGTCTGCAGTCCCAGCAGCACTTTCAGGAAACTGGTCTTTCCGCTGCCGTTGGGTCCCAGCACGGCGAAGAACTCCCCCGCCTTGATCTGCAGGTCCAGTCCATCCCACAGGACGCGTTCAGCAAAGCTCAAGCTGGCCTCGGCGAGGCTCACTACCGGCGCCGAGGCGGTGGGGACGGCCAACAGGGTCGAGACGGCTGGTGCAGCGGACCGCGGCGAAGAAACTGAGCTCACTAGCCGAGCGCCTTCTTAATACTCTCGGCATTGGCGGCCATCCACGTCAGGTAGTCCTGGCCTGCGGGTAACGTTTCGCTGAAATTGAGTACCGGGACTCCGGCGGCGTCGGCGGCTTTCTTCAGCATGAGCGTCTGCGGGCCTTCCGTCTGGTCGTTGTACGCCAGGAACCGGATGGTGTGCTTACCAACCAAGTCAGTGGTTTCGCGCAACACCGCCGGTGGGACATCCTGCCCTTCTTCAATGGCATGGCTGTAGGCCGCCGGCGTTTTGTTCACCAGGCCCGCCGCCTCGATCAGGTACAGCGGGACTGGTTCGGTGACCGCTATTTCCTGCCCGGCGTGCTCGGCCTTAAGGCCGGCGAGCATTGCGCTTATCTTCGCCACGGAATCCTTAAAGGCTGCGGCGTTGTCCTTGAAAATGCCGCCTGCCGCCGGATCCAGCTCAGCAAGGCGTGCGGCCACGGCGTCGGCAACCCTGCCGGCGGTGGGCAGGCTGTACCAAAGATGCTCATTAAAACTATCCTTGTTCGCTTCGGTCCGCAGCCCGGAGATGTCCGTGGCATTAAGGATCTTCTCCGCTGCCAGCGTTCCCCCGCCGGCAAGCTGGTCGAAGAATCCGTCGTAGCCCCCGCCGTTTTCCACGCCAAGCTGGGCTTTGGATATGGCAAGTTTGTCCTGCGCCGTGGCCTCGTAGGAATGCGGGTCCTGGCTGGGCCTGTTGATCAGGGAGCTGACCTGCACGTGGTCGCCCCCAATGCTTTCCACCATGCTGGCGTAAACATCGGTGGAAGTGACCACGCGGATCTTGCCGGCCGCCGCCGTCGGCGGTTGCGCTCCAGGCGTTACTGCCCCGTTCCCGCAGCCAGCCAGCAACAGTGCTGCCGCAGCCCCTGCCGCGCAGATACCCAAAAGACGACGCACTATGGTTGCCCTTCACTTCCAGCTAGATGAGAATAGTTACGAATAAGCTCTGTCTCAGCATAGCGCAAATAGGAACCATTCGCATCAAGGACGGCGCGGGGCGACGCCGCAGAAGGCGCCGCGCCCAGGAGTGTGCCGTCAGTCCTCGCCGTTACCCCGGCCGCCCAACCGCCGCCACCCGGTGGCCTGGGTGGCGTCGCGGATTTCGCCGACCAGTTCTTCGATCACGTCCTCGAGGAACAGGACGCCACCAGTGCCGCCGTCGGAGGAAATGACGCGGGCCAGATGCGACCCGGTGCGTTGCATCGTTGCCAGCGCATCTTCGATCTCATCGTCGACTCCGATGTTGACCAGTGAGCGCACCCGGCTCTCCGCAAAGGGCAGCTGATAGCTTTCCTGCGGAATGGAAATAACGTCCTTGACGTGCATATAACCGGTCAGATTCCCCGAATCGTCCGCCAGCACAAAACGGGAGAACCCGGTGCGGCGGACCGCACGCTCAAAGTCCACCGGCGTCGCCGTCGTCTGCAGGGTGACCAAAGCATCGTGCGGGACCATGATTCTGCCCGCCGTTTGGGCCGAGAACTCCAGCGCACCGTTGATCAGCCCGGTCTGGTCATCCACCAGACCGCTGCGCGTGGACTCCTGCACAATCGACTGGACTTCCTCCAGGGTAAAGCTTGAGGTGACCTCATCTTTGGGCTCGATCCGGAACAGCCGCACAATGTGGTTTGCCAGCCAGTTCAGTGAATAGATCACCGGTTTCACCAGCCTTCCGACGAAGACCAGCGGCGGCGCCAGCAGCAAGGCCGCCTTGTCCGCCGTCGAAACGGAAATGTTCTTCGGGATCATCTCGCCAAACGTCACGTGCAGAAAGGTGACCATCAGCAGGGCCAGCACAAAGGTTGCCGGCGCTGCAATGTCATCGGAGATACCCACTGCGGACAACGGGCCGGCCAGTAAGTGGTGAATCGCCGGCTCCGAAACGTTGAGAATCAGCAGCGAGCAGACCGTGATCCCCAGCTGTGAGCAGGCCAGCATCAAGGAAACGTTCTCCATCGCCGCCAGAGTGGTCTTGGCACGGACGGATCCCGCGTCCGCCCGCGGCTCAATCTGGCTGCGGCGTGCTGACATGATGGCGAATTCAGCACCCACAAAAAAAGCATTACCTGCCAGCAGCAGCACCAGCCAGAGGATGCCGGACCAGTCGCTCATCCGACCCCACCTCGACTGGGCACATCGCGACTGGGCACATCGCGACTGGGCATCTGCGCACCGCCGGCGGATTCCGGATAATCTTCGATCACCGCAGCGGGGATGAAGCGGATCCGGTCAATCCTTCGCCGGTCCATCCGTTCCACCTCCAGCTGTCCTCCGCCCACGTCGACAAGGTCGCCCACGAGAGGGATCCTGCCCAGGGCCGCCATCACAAAGCCGCCCACGGTTTCATAGCTCGATTCGTCCGGCACACTCAGTCCGGGCACCTGCTCGGAGACCTCGTCCGGACGCATCAGACCCGGGAAGAACCATTCTCCGGCGGCACTTTGCAGTACACCCGGCTTGGTCCGGTCGTGTTCGTCGGAGACCTCGCCGACAATTTCCTCCACCAGGTCCTCCAAGGTGGTGACTCCGGCCGTGCCGCCATACTCGTCCAGCACCACGGCCAGTTGCAGGTTCCCCTCCCGGAGTTCGGTCAGCAGCGCATCCAGATGGATGGTCTCCGGAACACGCAGGACGTCCGTCATGATGGCACCGGCCTGCAGCTGCGCCCGTTTGCCGGACGGGACGGCGATGGCCTTTTTCACATGCACCACACCCCGGACATCGTCGGGCGAGTCGCCAATCACCGGGAACCTCGAATGCCCCGTCCGGCGCACGGCCTCGACAATATCCGCCACGGACTGATCCGCTTCGATACTGACCAACCGAATCCGCGGCGTCATCACATCCGCGGCCGTCCGGTCCGCGAACTTCAGCGTTCGGGCCACAAAACTGGCGGTCCGTGCGTCCAGTGTGCCCATGTCAGCAGAACGCCGAACCAGCGAGGCAAGCTCGGCCGGCGAGCGGGCTCCGGAAATTTCCTCTTTCGCCTCCAGGCCAAAGAGGTGGAGCACGCGATTGGAAAAGCCATTGAGCGCCAGGATGGCCGGCTTGAAGATGGCAGTGAAGACCAATTGGGGGCGTGCCAAGGCCCGGCCGATCTCAAAAGCGCGGGCGATTGCCATGTTTTTGGGCACCAATTCGCCGATCAGCATTGACAGCAAGGTGGCCAGGATCATAGCAGCCGTTAGCGCGACGGGCTGCACCACGGACGGATCCAACCCAACACCAGTCAACGGACGGGCCAGCAAAACGCCTACCGACGGCTCCATAACGAACCCCGTCAAGAGCGTGGTCAGGGTAATGCCCAACTGGCAGCTGGAGAGCTGGGTGGACAGTGATTTCAGGCAGTGCAGCAGCGGGACCGCAGCGCCATCCCCTCCGTCGATGGCCCGTTGCACCGTCGATTGGTCAAGAGCCAGCAGGGAAAATTCAACGGCGACGAAGAACCCGGTGCCCAGGATCAGCAGGAGTCCGACGAGTAAGAGCAGCCATTCCATCAGCCGTTCCCCCTGCCCCAGGGTTCCGCACGCCTGTCGGACGCGGCAGGCGGAGGCCGGTCGGATGCGCCTGTTGCGCAGCCGGCCGTAGAGCCTGTGGCGGTTGAGTCAGCGGAAGTACGATGGGCACGAGTACGGGGTCTGCCGGCAGGTGCGTGGTCCAAGGATCTGTGGTTGGTTCCACAGTCCAGACCCGGGTGCCGGCCCCTAGAATTGCTGTCCATGAGACTCTCAGTCTACATTATGGCCTTCTCGCCACCGGTCCTGCTCCCGCACGCTGACCCATCGAAAGCGCTCAGGGTTCCCGCCGTCACCGCTAGCATCGGCCCCGCGCACAGGCCCCGACGCCAGCCGGCTACCAACTGGTTCGCAGCGGGCGGCCTTCGTCGTACCCGGCAGCAGATTGCACGCCCACAACGGCGTTGCGGTGGAATTCGGCCAGATTGCGGGCGCCCGCGTAAGTCATCGAACTGCGCAGTCCGGCGGTGATCAGGTCCAGCAGATCCTCCACCCCGGGGCGGGCCGGGTCCAGGTACATCCGGGAGGACGAAATCCCTTCCTCAAACAAGCCCTTGCGGGCCCGGTCAAAGGCGCCGTCGCCCTGCGTGCGGTGCTGGACTGCCCGCGCCGAGGCCATCCCGAAGCTTTCCTTATAGCGGCGTCCTTCGCTGTCCGTGTTCAGGTCGCCCGGGCTCTCGTACGTGCCGGCAAACCAGGAGCCGATCATGACCTGACTGGCTCCCGCGGCAAGCGCCAACGCAACATCGCGTGGATACCGCACCCCGCCGTCTGCCCATACCGCGGCGCCCAGCTCCCCGGCGGCGGCGGCACACTCGTGGACGGCGGAGAACTGCGGGCGGCCGACGGCGGTCTGCATCCGGGTAGTGCACATGGCACCGGGCCCCACCCCGACCTTAATAATGTCGGCTCCTGCCGCCACCAGATCGCGGACGCCGTCGGCGCTGACCACATTGCCCGCCACGATCCGGGCATCATCGGCCACCCTGCGCACAGCCTGTACCGCCTCGATCATCTTCCGCTGGTGCCCATGGGCCGTATCCACCACCAACGTATCGACACCCGCTTCGAGCAGTGCAATGGCCTTCGCCTGCACATCACCGTTAATGCCGACGGCGGCCGCCACCCGAAGCGCGCCGGTATTGTCCACCGCGGGCCGGTAAATCGTCGACCGCAGGGCCCCCGTGCGGGTCAGAGCGCCAATCACCTTGCCATCCCGGAGCACCGGGGCAAAATCGGAGCCGGCGGCGTCGAGCAGTTCAAAGGCATCGCGAAGGGCGCCATCATGCAGACCGGCCACGGCAGAGCTGTCAAAAGGAGCCGCGTGATCAACGTGATCAAAAGGAGCGGCATCAATTGTCACCACGTTGCTGTGCATAACGGACCGGAGCGAGGAAAAACGGTCCACGTCCGCGCAATCGGCTGCCCGGACCAGTCCCACAAAGGTGCCCGCGCCGCCGTCGTCCCCCTCCGGTCCTGCAATGATCAGCACGGCATTATGCGGCCGCTTGCTCATCAGGTGCAGCGCGTCAATCACCGTGTCCTGCGGCGTTAACGTCAGTGGAGTTTCGAACAACAGGTCCCGCTGTTTGACCCAACTCGTCACGTTGCTGACTACCGGCAGCGGAATGTCCTGCGGCAAAACCGCCAGACCGCCCCGCCGGGCAACGGTCTCCATCATGCGCTTACCCGTCACGGCGGTCATATTGGCCACCACCAATGGAATAGTGGTTCCGGTTCCATCACTGCTGGACAGGTCCACGTCCAGACGGGAGGCCACGTCCGAACGCGACGGGACGAGAAAAACGTCAGAATACGTCAGATCTGTGCTGGGAGTGTTCAGGAACCGCATGGGCACAACCTTCGATTGGACGAAAAAAGAGGACGGAACGTGCCGGGAAAATTCTGTCGCTACAATGACCGCGGCAATAATCCCGTCGCTACCAAAACTCCGTCACTACAAAATTACTGTCACTACTAAATTCATGTCGCCGACGGGCCTTTTCGGCCCGTTCGTGCCAACGTGACGAGTCTAGCCAAAAACTCCGCGCAGGCCGGAGCCAGATTGGCCTGCGCCTTGTACTTCTCACTAGACTGTCATGGGGCGAAGGTTTGAAGACCCGGTCCGGACAAGGCAGAGTATCGGCAGAAACCGCGCGGTCAGAACGCAGGAGCAGCTCCCGCGTGCGTCGGGGTCTGTCAGCGGGCTACTAGAACTCACGGAAGAGGCGTATTTCACGTGCCAGATCAACCTATCCACCGTCTACCCGAGGACTTTGGCGGAAACGAGTGGCTCGTTGACGAGCTCTATGAGCGGTATCAACAGAACAAAAAGTCTGTCGACACCAAGTGGTGGCCGCTCTTTGAATCCTTCGATTCAGACGGCGGAACCACGGGTAATGGAAGCCGCTCGTCCACTGAAGGGACGGCGAACCCGATAACCAGGGAACTTCCCGTCGTGCCGGCAGCAGCTGGTGCAACGTCGGCTCCCGCGAAACCGGTCGCGTCAGCCGCCCCAGCCGAGCCTTCGAACGCGCCGGCAGCAGCAAAACCAGCCGCTGCGGTTGGCACTCCCGCAGCCGCTCCAGCGGCAACCGCACCCGCTGCCAACGCGCCCAGTGCCACCCCTACCCCCGCTGCCCCTTCCGCAGCTCCCGCTAATGACGCCGCCGCTGCCCGCACCGGTGCCGCAGCTCCCACGCCAGCACCCCAGCCGGGTCCGGCCAAGGACGCGGCCCGGAACGGTTCCGCACCGATACCTGCCCAACTCCCCCGTACCGCCAAGGACAACTCGGTTCCCGAAGAGGACACGAAAACCGTTCTGCGTGGACCGGCGAAGGCCATCGCCACGAACATGATTACCAGCCTGGAGGTGCCCACTGCCACCAGCGTGCGCGCCATCCCTGCCAAGCTGCTGATCGACAACCGCGTGGTGCTGAACTCTAATCTCGGCCGGGCCAGGGGCGGGAAGGTCTCATTCACCCACCTGATCGGCTACGCCGTGGTCCGGGCACTGGCCCAGTTCCCTTCCATGAACGTCCACTACGACGAGGCCGACGGCAAGCCGGTTGCGGTCCAGCCCGCGCATGTCAACTTCGGCATCGCCATCGACATGCCCAAGCCAGATGGTTCCCGGCTGTTGGTTGTACCCAATATCAAGAAGGCGGAGACGCTCAACTTCTCCGAATTCTGGCATACCTACGAGGCCCTGATTAAGCGTGCGCGTACCGGTAAGCTGACCGCCGATGACTACTCGGGCACCACGGTCTCGCTAACCAACCCCGGGGGGATCGGCACGGTGCATTCGGTGCCGCGCTTATCCAAGGGACAGGCCGCCATTATCGGCGTCGGCGCCCTTGACTACCCCGCCGAGTTCCAGGGCACCAGCGCCAAGATCCTGGCGCAGAACGCCATCAGCAAAGTCCTCACGCTGACCTCCACCTATGACCACCGGGTAATACAGGGGGCCGGCAGCGGGGAGTTCCTGCGGCTGGTCCAGCAGCTGCTCCTGGGTGAGCAGAACTTCTACGACGAAATCTTCGAATCCCTGCGGATCCCCTACGAGCCGGTCCGCTGGAGCCACGACCTGCAGGTCGATCCCGCCGACCAGATCAACAAGGTGGCCCGGATCCAACAGCTGATTCACTCCTACCGGGTCCGCGGACACCTCATGGCGGACACAGATCCGCTGGAATATGTCCAGCGCAAGCACCCGGATCTGGACGTGCTGACCTACGGACTGACCCTGTGGGACCTGGACCGCGAATGGCCCACCGGCGGCTTTGGCGGCAAGCCGATGCTGAAATTCCGCGACATCCTCGGCGTGCTCCGCGATGCCTACTGCCGCACCACGGGCATCGAATACATGCACATCCAGGATCCCGCCCAGCGCCACTGGTTCCAGGACCAGCTGGAGCACCCGTATTCCAAGCCCAGCCGCGAAGAACAGCTGAGGATTGTCTCCAAGCTCAACGCGGCGGAGGCGTTTGAGACCTTTTTGCAGACCAAGTTCGTCGGCCAGAAGCGTTTCTCCTTGGAGGGTGGCGAATCGCTGATTCCGCTGCTGGACAGCATCATCTCCGACGCTGCCGACGACGGTCTGGACGAGGTGGCGATCGCAATGGCACACCGCGGCCGCCTGAACGTGCTCACCAACATTGCGGGCAAAACCTACGCGCAGGTGTTCCGTGAATTTGAGGGAACCCAGGATCCGCGCAGTGTGCAGGGCTCCGGGGACGTGAAGTACCATTTGGGTACTGAAGGCACCTTCACCTCGGACAGCGGCAATACCACCAAGGTCTACCTGGCCGCGAACCCGTCCCACTTGGAAGCCGCAGACGGCGTCATAGAAGGCATCGTCCGCGCCAAGCAGGACCGACTCGATCGGGGCGAGGCCTTCCCCGTGCTGCCGGTCATGGTGCACGGAGACGCCGCCTTCGCCGGGCAGGGCGTTGTCGCGGAAACGCTGAACTTGTCCCAGCTGCGCGGTTACCGCACCGGCGGAACCATTCACATCGTGGTGAACAACCAGGTTGGATTCACCACCGCGCCGTCGTCGTCGCGCTCGTCGGTGTACTCCACCGACGTGGCGAAAATGATCCAGGCGCCGGTTTTCCACGTCAACGGCGATGACCCAGAGGCAGTCGTGCGGGTGGCTCAGCTGGCCTATCAGTTCCAGCAGAAATTCCGCAAGGACGTCGTCATCGACATGGTCTGCTACCGGCGTCGTGGGCACAACGAGGGCGACGACCCCTCCATGACGCAGCCCCTGATGTACAACCTGATCGAGGCCAAGCGGTCGGTCCGCCGGTTGTACACCGAAGCCCTGATCGGCCGCGGTGACATTTCCGAGGAAGAGGCCGAGCAGTTACTGCGGGATTACCAGGAGCGGCTGGAACGCGTCTTCGCGGAAACCCACGCCGCGCAGACGTCCCCCATCCCGATCATCACCGACGATTCGCAGGCAATCTCGGATCTGGAGCGGCCCTCCGCGCAGCAGGCCGACGGCGGCGTGAACACGCCGAAGTCCACGGCCATCACCACGGAGGTACTGGCGCAGATCGGCCACGCGCACGTGAGCGTACCGGAGGGCTTCACAGTCCACCCGAAGCTCAAGGCGCTGCTGGAAAAGCGCGATCAGATGTCCCGGGAAGGCAACATCGACTGGGGCTTTGGCGAGCTCGCTGCCCTTGGCTCGCTGCTGATGGAGGGCGTTCCTGTCAGGATGGCAGGTCAGGACACCCGCCGCGGCACGTTCGTCCAGCGCCATGCTGTCTTCCACGACCGCGCCAACGGCAGTGAATGGACGCCGCTGACCGAACTGAGCGATTCACAGGCGAAACTGTGGATCTACGATTCGTTATTGTCCGAATACGCCGCCATGGCCTTTGAATACGGCTACTCGGTGGAGCGCCCGGACGCCCTCGTCATCTGGGAGGCCCAGTTCGGCGACTTCGCCAACGGCGCCCAGACGGTCGTGGACGAATTCATTTCCTCGGCCGAGCAGAAGTGGGGCCAGCGTTCCTCCCTGGTGCTGCTGTTGCCGCACGGCTACGAAGGTCAGGGTCCGGACCACTCGTCAGCCAGGATCGAGCGCTACCTGCAGATGTGCGCGGAGGAAAACATGATCGTCGCCAACCCGACGACTCCCGCCTCGCATTTCCATCTGTTGCGCCGCCAGGCATACAGCAAGCCGCGCAAACCTCTGATTGTCTTTACCCCCAAGCAGCTGCTGCGCCTGAAGGCAGCCGCATCGGCCGTGGAGGACTTCACTGCGGGCAGCTTCCGCCCGATCATCGGTGACGAGGCAGTGCAGGATGGCAACGCCGTCGAACGCGTGGTCCTCGTCTCCGGGCGGCTGTACTACGATCTGCTGTCGGCCCGGCAGAAAGCGCAGGACAGCAAATCTGCGATTATCCGGGTGGAGCAGCTGTATCCGTTGCCGTTGGCAGAGATTCGTGCCGAGCTCGCCAAGTACCCGAACGCCGACATTGTCTGGGCGCAGGATGAGCCCGCCAACCAGGGACCATGGCCGTTCATGGGTCTGAACCTGGCGCCGAAACTGGACCGCAAGCTGCGTCTGGTATCCCGGCCTGCCTCGGCCTCAACGGCCACCGGGTCAGCAAAGCGACATGCCGTCGAGCAGGCTCTCCTGCTGAAGAAAGCGTTCGAACGCCAGTAGTACCAACCGCGGATGTCCGGCCTGCACTGCAGACCGGACATCCGCTATGGCAGTAACATCCAGCACCGGGGCATCTACCGTCACGGCAGTTCCTAACGCAGCACATGAAAGGTCAATAGTGGAGGACAGGAAACTGCGGATTGCCGCGGTCGGAGATGAGCTCATTGCGGGCGTGGGCGATCCCCGTGCGCTGGGCTGGCTCGGCCGTGTGCTGGCCCGCACCCCGCAGGAGGGGATCTCCCTAGAGGCGTATCCGCTGGCGAGCCCGCAGGAAGGCACCGAGGCGCTGGCCGCGCGCTGGCGGCAGGAGTGCGATCGGCGCTTTGACGACTTTCACGAAAACCGGCTGGTCATCGGACTCTCCGGCCGCGACATTGACTTTGGTCTGTCCACGGCCCGCAGCCGGCTAAACCTGGCAAACATTCTCGATGGCGCCGCCCAACTGAGCATCCCGGCCTTCGTCGTCGGCCCCCCGCCCAGCCTTGACCCGGCCCTGAACAAGAAACTGGCGGAGCTCAACACGGCCTTTGCAGACGTCACCACCCGCCGCAAGCACCGGTACGTGGATACGTTCTCCCCGCTGCAGAATCACGAGCAGTGGCGCACCGATCTGGCCGCGAATGGCGGCATGCCAGGGCAGGCCGGCTACGGTCTGATGGCGTGGCTGGTCCTGCACCGCGGCTGGTATCAGTGGCTTAACATCCCCGAAGCCCTCTAGCCTGCTTCCGGCAGGCAGACTTCCACTGTGCCGTCAATGACGCGCGTTTGGAAGACAGGTTGCGGTGAGGTAGCCGGGCCGTGCACGACCTCACCGGTAACAAGGGAAAAAACGCTCGTGTGCCACGGACACACGACGCAGGCCGCCCCGTCAGCGTTTTGCAGCTTCCCTTCGCTTAGCGGTCCGGAGAGGTGGCTGCAGGTGTCCGACAGAACATGCACCCCGTCCTGCCCTGTCCGCAGGACCAGTAACGGAACAGTGCTGAGCATCCGGCGCTCCATTTTGCCCTCGGTGAGTTCGTCCAGACGCACCAGTGGCTGCCAACCGGGGCGGACCAGGTGCGGAACATCCTCGGCGTGGTTAGCGCCGGCGGCCTGCCGGAAAGCCAAATGCCCACCCAGCCAGCCGCCGGCCATCACGACGGCAAGACCGGCAAACCCGAGCACCTTCCCGCTTCGCGATCTGCCGCGGAGGCGTTGCAGCAAGGATCCCGTGTAGAGGCCGACGGCGGACAGATTGGCAGCGGAGTGCAGCACGCCGACACGCTGCTGCTGTTCATGGAGCGTGGAGAAGTCCACATAACCTGCCAGCGCTGATGGCCCCGCTGTGCTGAGCCCGACTGCTACCAACGAGGTAGCAGCAGGAGCACCACCGGGCAGGCAGTCGAGCACGGCCGCGCTGATCCACGCGCCCATGGGTACCTGCACCAGCAATGGATGTAACGGGTGGCCCAGTGGGACTCCGTGCAATACATCCCGCAACCACCGCGGCCGGACAGCCCGGTTCACCAGATCCCGGACGGCTCCGGCCACCGGGTCCAGCGCTTTCAGGTTCTCCAGACGGTCAACGGCGTTCAACAGCGGAAGCGTTTTCACGGTTTCTCCTGCCTTTACTACCTTCGGTACTTACTGGTCCTGCTGCGTAGCTTCGCCTGCACCCGGTGAATATGCGAACTAGGCGCCTGTCCCTGGCCAATCGACCTTGCCTTCATATTCCTCGCGGCTGCTGACAATATCGGCAACAAAAGCACAGTGCGGGATGATCCGCTTTCCCCGGCTGACGGCATCCTGCAGGGCAAAAAGCGCAAGCTTCGTCGCCAGCCCCTGACCTTGGAACTTCTCCACGGTTTCCGTGTACACAAAGTCGACGCTTTCCGGGCGCTCCAAGTAGCTGATGGTCACCGCAGGCTCTGCGCCGACGAGCGCCTCATAGTGCTTCCGGTCGTCCCGGCGGTCCATGGAAACGTCCGTGCTGGCATCCGTGCTCATACCCAGAGCCTTGCACTTCTTCGCTGGGGAAACAACCGTCCAGCTCTTCTCGGCGCAGACAACCGCCCAGCGCGTGCGCTCTCAGTGTTGGAACACAATCTTTCCGTGGACCTCTCCGCTGAGCATCCGGTCAAATCCTTCCCTGGCCCGCTCCAGCGGCAGCACGGAATCAATCATTGGCCGGGCCCCGGAGCTGACCAGGAACTGTGCCAGCCGCTGGAATTCTGACCGGCTGCCCATGGTGGATCCCAAAATCCTCAGCTGCGTGAAAAAGACCCTGCTCAGCTCCGCCGGCGGATTGGAGCCGCTGGTCGCACCGCAGGTAACAATGGCGCCTCCCGGCTTGAGGCTCTTCAGCGAATGATTCCAAGTTGCCTGGCCTACGGAGTCAAAGACCACGTCGACGCGCTCGGGCAATCGCGCTCCGGACTCGAAGGCTTCCGACGCGCCCAGGCTCAGGGCTGCGGCCCGTTTGGCCTCGGTCCGTCCGGTCACCCAGACCCGGAAGCCCGCTTTCGCAGCCATCGCGATCAGGGCCGTTGCCACGCCGCCCCCGGAGCCTTGAACCAGAACGGTGGAACCAGGACCGGCCGGCGAGACCGAAAAGAGCATCTTGAAGGCGGTCAGCCACGCAGTTGATAAGCACCCTGCTTGTTCCCAGCTCAATTCGGCCGGTTTGGGCAGCACATTTGCGGCAGGGACCCAGACATAATCGGCAAACGTCCCCGGATGCAGCTCGGACAGCAGACTGCGCTTGGGGTCCAGCGTCTCGTCCCCGCGCCAACCGTCGGTAGGGATCACGGAATGCACCATTACCTCGTATCCTTCATCGTCGACGCCGGCTCCGTCGCATCCCAAAACCATCGGCAGCTTATCGGCGCTCAGTCCCATCCCTCGGAGTGAAAACAGATCGTGATGGTTCAGCGCTGACGTCTTTAACCTGACCTTGACCCAGCCGGCCGGACCGACCACGTCGTCGAGCTCGCCAACCTCCAATCCGGACAGGGGATCGTCGGCGGAAATAGCGGTGGCAAACACAGCACGCATAACAGGACTCCTTTGGCTGGACGTACCTCGATCTTATCGATTCACCCCGTGCGGGACGGTCGACGGCGGCGGACACCGGTTAGGTCAGCGCGTACGGCATGTGGGAGACTAGAGGGCGGATCTTTTCCAAATCGTTTTAGAAGATGGGAGGCAGCTATGTCCAAACGTGCACGCAAGCGTCGTGACCGGAAGCGTGGCGGCGCAAACCACGGTAAGCGTCCCAACGCTTAACCCTTGTGCTCAAGGCTGAAAGAGACCTCCTGAACCATTTGGTTTGGGAGGTTTCCTTTTTCCCGCGAAGCCGCTGAGGAGTCCATTTGCCGAATTGAATCGAGAACCATCATTTCTAGTCGTAGACTGACCGCGTGCCCCAACCCGAAGCCTCCCGAACAGCAGCGACAGCGGTCGAACTTGCCGACCGGCTGGACCTGCAGTTGAGCACTATCCGGTTCCACCTCAAGGAATTGATCCGGGCCGCCCTCAGCGAAGTCGTCCAGAATGCCCCGCACCGCCGCGGACGGCCGCAATTGAGCTACCGGGCTTTTCACCAAGCCCCGGACAGGAGCCAACCGTGAAGGCTGATCTGTACGACCGCTCGGACGTCATCCTGCTCGTCAGGACCTTTTACCAGCGGGCCTTCGCGGATCAGCTGCTGGGACCAGTCTTTGTGGATGTCGCGCGGATGGAACTGGAGCAGCACCTGCCAATTATGGCTGACTTCTGGGAAACGGTCCTGTTCCGGGCCGGCCTCTACCGACGGAACGCGCTGGCGATCCACCTGGATCTCAATGCCAAGGTGGAACTTACGGCAGGACACTTCGATCGCTGGCTTGAGCTCTGGACCGGCACAGTGGACGATCTCTATGCCGGCGAAAAAGCAGAGTTGGCAAAACTCCAAGCAGCCAGGATAGCCGGTTCCATCCACCGCAGAGTCCGCGGAAAAAGTCCCAGCGATTTCACGACCATCGGCTCGATCAAACCCGCGGCCTTCCAGCCCGCGGCTGCCCCTAAGCCCCGTCCCAAAGATTCCGGCTCCAGCGGCGAGCCGGACAGTGCCCGCTAGACTTGGGCGGCCCGGCTGCCGTGGATTCTTTCCAGGATGGCGGCCTTGAGGTTTTCCGGCGCCGCTTCCTTACAGGAGCGCCTGACCACGGTACGGATCACACACTCCAAGTCATAATCCTGAGCACAGTCCGGGCAGCCGTCCAGGTGCTGCTTGATTTCGGCCAAGTCGTCACAGGACAGCGCACCGTCCAGATATTCATAGATCCGCACCATGCGCGAGTCGTCGCAATCACCTAAACTCCGGCAGTCGCTCATTTACTTTTCTCCTGATCATTACTTCCCGTACCGCTGACGGTGTTCACCGGCGCAACGGCGGGTGAGGCCGCAACGGTATTTGCGCTCTGGGCGTCCGCGGTCGCAGTTTTACCTGCCGAATCGGGACCATTTGCACGGAAGCCGCGCTCCTGCGCATAATCGGCAAGCATGTCCCGCAGCAGTTTGCGCCCGCGGTGCAGCCGGGACATAACGGTGCCGATCGGCGTGTTCATGATTTCCGAGATCTCTTTGTACGCAAAACCCTCAACGTCTGCAAAATAGACTGCCAGTCTGAACTCCTCCGGGATGGACTGCAGCGCACGTTTCACATCATTGTCCGGCAGATGGTCCATCGCCTCAGCCTCGGCCGAGCGCAGCCCGCGGGAAGTATGTGACTCGGCCCTTGCCAGCTGCCAGTCCTCCACCTGGTCCGAATTGGACTGCAATGGCTCCCGCTGGCGTTTGCGGTAAAGGTTGATGTAAGTGTTGGTGAGGATACGGTACAACCACGCCTTGAGATTGGTCCCGGGGCGGTATTGGTGGAACGCGGAAAACGCTTTGGTGTAGGCCTCCTGCACCAGGTCCTCGGCGTCCGAGGGGTTTCGGGCCATCCGCATGGCCGCTGAATACAACTGATCCACGTACTGCATGGCGTCGCGTTCGAACCGGATGCGGCGCGCGGCCGCCGTCTCCGTGGCGACATCGACGGACCCCTCGGCCAGCTGCGCAGGAGTCAGCTCGGGAGCCGTTTCCGCATCGTCTCCGGTGGCCAGCGTGTCGGCATGCTCGGTGCTATTCATCAGGGCCAAGTCTACTGGTACCGGCTGTGCGGTTGTCTGCCGAATTGGTCCCTGCCACAGGCCGACGGTGGGCGGGGCCGCTAAAAGTAAGGTGCTCATTGGTCCTTCCCCATGTTGGTCTTGCTAGCTTCAACCAGTAGGCGCCTCCTCGTATTCCGCGTTCTAGCGATAGCGCTTCTTTGTCTCAGCGGCTTCCGCCGACAATGCTCTTGCCAAACGGATCCCGCGTGAGAGTGCCGGGATCGGGGTTCACCGAGGCAGGAGCCGAAGATGCAGGACAACACGGCAACCACCACCAGCCGTCCGGAAGTGAAACTCAAACGCCATCTCGGTCCGATCGGTTTGCTCTTTGCCGCCATCGGCTCAATTATCGGCTCCGGCTGGCCGTTCGGAGCTTTTAATGGCTCTTCAGAATTGAGAGTGTAGTCGGGGCTGCCGCGTGAGGAGTCCGCGGCTGGAGGTTGTTTCGGTTGAGGTGAGGGCCTTGGGAGAGAATCAGATTATCTAGATCTTGATTCCTCTACCG